>NZ_BOOJ01000033.1 GCF_016863175.1 Paraplanobispora siamensis | reverse complement strand
CCGGCCTGTCCTCCTTGAGGTGGACGGGCCGGCCCGCCGCTGTGTCCTTCACCGGGTACGGCGCGGCCCCCGGCCTGTCAGGTCCGCCGCGACGAGCAGGAGCACCAGCGCGGCCAGCCAGCCGTGGTGCACGGCGTCCCAGGTGTCCTCCTCCGGCAGGAGCCACGGCCGGTACGGCCCGCGCAGGACCGTGGTGACCGCGACCACCGCGAGCAGCCCGCTCATCCCGGCCAGGGCCACCGTCCTGCCCTGGTACGCGCGCCCGGCGACCGAGGCGGCCAGCAGCCCGGCCGCCACGCAGGCCGCCGCCTCCACCGCCATCCCCGGCACCGGGAGCGTGCCGCCTTCGGGAAGCCGCGCCGTCACGACCGCGCAGGCCGCCGCCCAGAACGCCGCGGCGGTCAGCCCGCCGAACGCGCAGCGGATCCGGTGGCGGAGCCCGCGTGGCACCGGATCCGCGGCCGTGCTCGCGCCCATCGCGTCGGCCACGGCGAACCCTGCGGCGACGCCCAGCAGCACCCCCGCCATCCTGAGCAGGATGAGGGAGATCCCCGGGTCCAGCGCGGATCCCGCGTTGATCACGGAGACCGGCAGCAGGGCGAGGGCCCCGGCGACCACGAGCGGGACCCAGTCGACCGCCCGCGCCACCGGCCGCAGGAGCAGGATCACGAGCACGGCTGCCCCTTCACCGGTTCGGCGGCGAACTCGGGGCGCAGGCCGAGCAGCGGCAGGGCCTGCTCGACCGTCGTACCGGGCTTGAGCAGCGTGTCCCAGTGGGCCCAGATCCTTTCCCGGGCCTGCGGCGAGGCCAGCAGCCTGCGGGCGTAGCCCGGCTCTGCGGCGCCGTACCGGATCATGCCCAACGGAGACTGCTGGGTCACGAAATGGGAGGTGCCGAGCAGGATCTCCCGCTCCCGCGCCGGTTCCGGCGCGACGGCCTGACCGAGCAGCCAGAGCGCCACGACCGTCCTGGCCTGACCGCGGGCGTCGCACGCTTCCGGCCCCGGCGGGCGCAGACCCGTCACCCGGTCGACGAGGTGGGAGGCGAGGACGCCGTGGTTGACGTCCTGGGCCCGGCCCCACGCCATGAAGGTCCCGATGAACCGCTCGTCGTGCTCCTCGTGCATCCACCAGGAGTCGGTGTACTGCCGGACGATCGGCAGGCCGGACCGTTCCGCCGGGGGCAGCGCCTCGGCCACCGGGCCGACCGCGGCCGCCCAGAGCGGGATCCAGGGCTCGTAGCCCGGGAAGGCGCAGTAGGTCACACTCCCGTGCTTCTCGCACTTGCGGGTATCCGGCCCCACGTAGTGCTCGCGGACCCAGGCGGGCGCGTCCGCGGAGGAGATCGCCCTCCCGGTCACGATGGTCCTCCAGTCCCGGATCTCGGCGCCGGGGGCCCGGGCGGACGCGACGGCCCCCGCGGGAACCGCGACCGCCGCGGCGGTCAGGGCCGTGACCACCCGGACCGGCCGGGCCCCGTGCCGCAGCAGCGCCACCGTCGCGAACAGCGCAACCGCCGCCACGAGGTAGACCGCGTGCAGCCCCGAGGGCCGGGCCGGCCAGTCCGGCCCGTGGAACGGCACCACCGGCAGGAACCAGTCCCCGTACCCGCTCTGGTTGCTGTTCAGGAAGGTGAGGAAGGCCAGCAGGAACGCCGTCACGGGCACCGCGACCAGCGACGGCACCCACCGGCCCAGCAGCGCGCCGAGCGCCGCGGCGAACGGCACGGCCAGCACTCCGGCCAGTGCCTCGTAGGGGTCGAGGACGCCCGCCGCCGGTCCGGTGGCCAGCCGGACCGCCAGGTAGACGGCCATCACCAGCGCGGCGATCCCGGTCCCGACGGCCACGGCCGCGCCGGTCGCGGCCCCGGTCCGGCGCGCCGCCCGGCCGGGCAGCGCGCCCAGCGCCTCGGGCATGCCGCCGCGCCTGTCCCGCGAGACGGCGAGGTTGGCCGCGAGCATCGCCGCCGCGGCGAGCAGCAGCATGCTCCCCGACATGCTCACCGGCTCGACGTTCAGGTCGGGCAGCCACTCCCAGGCCTCGTAGAGCCGCAGGCCCAGGCAGAGCGCGGCGGCGCCCCACAGCAGCGGGCCGCGCAGCAGCCTGCGGGCCTCGAAGCGGAACAACGACCGGAAACCCGCCGGCGGCGCCGTCCCCGGACGGGCAGCGGTCATGAGACTCATGCCACCGCCTCCACCGGCGCGCCGAGCAGCAGCAGGTAGCCGTCCTCGATCGCCGGTACGGCGGGCGTCCCGCCCGGCGGGTTCTCCCCCAGGGCCCGGTAGCGCCCGTCGGCCGTCCGCCAGAACAGCGCGGACCCGGACGGCGGCTCGTCGGAGATCCACACCTGCCCGGCGGCGACGCCGGCCAGCTCGCGGGGCGTGCCCTCGAACACGACCCGGCCGCCGTTCATCACGACCACCCGCTCGCACAGGGCCGCCACGTCCTCGGTCTGGTGGGTGGACAGCAGCACGGTACGGCTCTCGCCGAGCCGTGAGACCAGGGCCCGGAACCGCATGCGCTGCTCGGGGTCCAGGCCGACCGTGGGCTCGTCGAGGATGAGCAGGTCCGGATCGGCGAGCAGGGCCTGGGCCAGCGCGAGCCGCTGCTTCATGCCGCCGGACAGTTTCCGGACCCGGGTCCTGGCGCGGTCGGCCAGGTCCACCTCGGCGAGCACCCGGCGCACCTCCCGGTGGCGCTCGGCGCGGTCGGTCAGCTCTTTGAGGATCGCCACGTAGTCGGCCAGCTCGAAGACCGTGAAGTGCGGGTAGAAGCCGGGATCCTGCGGCAGGTAGCCCAGCCGGCGGCGGAGCCCGGTGCGCTGCCCGCGGTGGGCGGGATCCAGGCCGAACGCCCTGATCTCGCCGCCGTCGGGGGCCAGGGTGGTGGCCAGGCAGCGCAGCAGGGTCGTCTTGCCCGCGCCGTTCGGGCCGAGCAGGCCGGTCACTCCGCGGCCGAGATCGAGATCGACGCGGTCGAGCACGGTGCTCCGGCCGTAGCGCTTGGTCAGCGCCCGGACGGCTACGGTCGTGTCCACTGGGGTCGGGTCCAACGGGGTTCTCCAGGGGCCAGGCGGCGGCGCCGCAGATAGACGAGGGGAAGCAGAGCGAGCGCGGCGGCCCCGTACAGGGCCTGCGCCGCGGGGTGGAACGGCAGGAAGCGGTCGTTCAGGACGGCGTGGCAGATGAGCGCCGCGCCGAACCAGCCGGTGGCCAGGACGGCCCCGGCCAGGAGCGGGGAGATGCGGCCGGACAGCGCCAGCAGGCCGAGGCTGAGCACCAGCGCGGGCAGCAGCCAGGCCGCGCTCGGCCCGAGCGGGCCGGGGAACAGCAGCGTCGCCCCGCCGGTCAGCCCCAGCCCGACGGCGAGCACCGCGACCGCGCGCAGCAGGAACAGGCGCGGTCCGGACATCGGGGTGGCGGCCTGGATCTCGTGCACCGGATCGACGTGGCGACCGTAGGCCACCGCGACGCCCGCCACCGGCAGCACCGGCGCCACCAGCAGGAAGGCCAGCAGGACATCCTCGTCGCCGGGGACGAGCCGGGCGCAGGCCACCGCGAAGGCCAGCACCGCGGTCAGCGCCGCCAGCCAGGCCCGGCTGAGGGAGGGCGTGGCCGACAGCAGCCGCGCCACGTGCCCGGGGACGCCGAACCGGTGCAGGACCCGTTCGGCGAGCCGGGGCGCGGGCCGGTCCACCACGTCCGCCACCCGCTCCCAGCTCGCCGCGAGCCACTCCGGCTCGTACGGCACCGCCGCCCGGCAGCGCCCGCACCGGGCGAGATGGGCCTCCACCGACATGACCTGGGCGGGGTCCAGGCGGCCGGTCGCGTAGCGTTCGGTCAGCTCGTCGGGCAGATGCCAGGTCGTACTCATGCGAGAAACCCCCTGAGCTGGGCCTTCGCCCGCATGACGCGGGTCTTGACGGTGCCTTCCGGCACCCCGAGGAGATGGGCGGCCTCGCGCACGGTGAGGCCGTCGAGGACGGTGACCTGGACGGCGGCGCGCAGGTCCGGGGAGAGCCGGGCCAGCGCGGTCCCCAGGTCGCCGTGCTCCACGCCGACCAGGACCGCGTCCTCGGCGGACTCGGTGACCGGGTGCGGCGGGGACGCGGTGCGGTGGTCCTCCGGCGCGTGGGCGTCGTCGAACGGGGTGGTGCGCGGCGCGGCCCCGGAGCGGCGCAGCAGGGAGATCAGCCTGCGGACGGCGATGGTCCAGATCCAGGCCGCCGCGTCGCCCTCGGAGGCGCGATAGCGGTGCGCGTCCCGCCAGATCGCGACGAAGGCGTCCTGGATCGCGTCGTCCACGAGGTCGGGGTCGGCGCAGCGGCGGGCCAGCCGTACCCGGAGCCAGGGGGCGTGCCGCCGGTGCAGGATCTTCAGCGCCTCGGTGCGCTCCGCGGCGACGGCCAGCAGGAGCGCGGCGTCGTCGCTGTCCGGGCCGATCGGGGGCGGCTCCCGGCGTCTGGCGAGGAATCGGTACACATTCGATCTATCGCAGACTCCGCCGTCCCCGGTTCTGCCGGGGTGGAGATTTCCGCCGGGCGGCTCCGCGGGACCGGCGCCGGCGCCGGGGCGGAAATGTCGGGGGCGGGGGCTAGTTTCTCGGTCAGTCCCCGATCCGAGGAGCCAGCGACCCATGTACCGACAGGGTGACATCCTGATCGTGCCCGTTCCCGAAGAGGCCGTCCCCGCCTCCGTCCAGGCCGCCGCCTCCGCGCCGCGCGACGCCCGCGGCCGGCTGGTGCTGGCGCTGGGTGAGGCCACCGGCCACGCCCACGCCGTGGTCGGCCCCGGCACCCTGGTCCGCTCCCCGCGCCCGATGGACCCCGACTTCCTGCACGTCCCCTCCGGAGGACGCGTGGTCCACGAGGAACACGCCGCGATCTCCCTGCCCAAGGGCTGGTACCGCGTGCAGCGCCAGCGCGAATACGTCCCCGGCGCCTTCCGCGTCGTCGCCGACTGACCGCCCCTCTCCCGAGCCGACCGCCCGATTCACGGGCCGACCACCCGTCTCACGACAGGAGCCTGCCGACATGACCGTCACCATGGAACTCGCCGACGTGCTCGCCGCGACGGCGCGGCGCTGGGAGGACGTGGCCTTCCAGACCGGTCCCGCCGACCGCCCCGGCGCCGAGGCGGGCATCCGGCTGGCCTACCGCGGCGCCGGACTGCCCGAGCCAGAGAAGATCATCTGGGTCGACTCGCCCGCCGCGGGAGCGCGGGCCATCACCACGCTGGGCGCCGGGCGATCGGTGCGCGAGGAGGTCCGCACCCGGCCGTGGGAGCGGGCCAGGGCCGAGGTGCACGCCTCGCTCGGCCCCGTGGAGTGGCCGGTGGCCTGGTCGCTGACCGGGGGCCGGCTCTGGGACCCGGTCAACGCCCTGGTGACGCAGATCCGCCGGGGCGTCGCCGCGACCGAGGAGTCCGAGGCGGCCGGGGTCGCGCTGCGCGCCTCGACGCTGGACGCCGTGCTCGGCCAGCAGGACGCCCCGTGGCTGTCGCTGTTCGACGCGCTGGACAGGCCCGAGGTGGAGGCACTGGTCCAGGTGGCCCGGGCGGCGGGCTGGTGGTGGCCGTTCGAGCGGGTGGCGATCGTCTGCGAGCGTCCCGCCGAGCTGCACCTCGACGAGCTGTCGCGCCTGCACCGCGCCGGCGGCCCGGCCATGGTCTTCCCCGACGGCTTCGCGCTGCACGCCTGGGGCGGCATGCCGGTCCCGGCCGACTTCGCCCTCTCCATGGCGACGCTGACGCCCGAGCGCATCCGCACCGAGGACAACGCCGAGCTGCGCCGGGTCATGCTCGAGCACTTCGGCTACGACCGCTATCTCGCCGAGTCCGGCGCGACCCCGCTGCACCGCGACGAGACGGGGATCCTGTGGCGGATCGACCTGCCCGGCGACGAGCCGGTGGTGATGGTCGAGGTGGTCAACTCCACCGCGGAGCCCGACGGCACCTTCCGGAAGTACTGGCTGCGCGTCCCGCCCGCCACCCGCACCGCCCGCGAGGGTGTGGCCTGGACCTTCGGCATGTCCGAGGCCGACTACCGCCCCGAGCGCGAGACCTGAGGTCTTCCGTTCCCGTCCGTGCCCGCAGCCCCCGGAAACCCGCAGCGAGGCAGATAAAACATCGGGAACCTCCAAAAAAACATCGTCACCTTTTGGTCCGATATCACAGAAACCGGCTGGAGTCATCTCCGAGACAGGTGAGATCGTTCATAGCGACGGGCAATCGGCCATACATGGCCTGCCTTGGAAACAAACGATGATTCACTCTTTCATGGAGGAAGAACCATGATTCGCCGCTTTCTCGCCGGTGCAGCAATCGCCGGCTTCGCCGGCCTGATCTTCGCCGGCCCTGCCGCGGCCTCCTGCGACTGGGGCAACGGCGGTGGAGGTGGGGGCTCCACCTACATCGAGAACCACGAGAACAACGTCCTGAACGACCTGCTGGACGTCGCCCTCCTCGGGTTCATCGAGAACTGACCTCCTCCGGGAGGCATCGGGGCGTACGCCCGCTCGTAACGGACGCCCCACTCGGGGAAGCGGGTTCCCAAGGACGGAAACCCGCTTTCCCGCGGAGCCTGCGGCTCCACCCGAAAGACTCTTCTGGAGAGCAGCACATATACAAGAGCGGCTCCACGGCCTTGCTTCCAGCCGTGGAGCCGCTCTTATTTCATGCCTCGTCAGAATATGTCTGAAATTTCATAGAATGCTCGGAATGCGCTCCAAAACGCCGCCGGCGAAGACGTCGTACAGACCGGTCGGCTCCAGATGGACGTAACCGATGTGGCAGTCGCACACCGCCAGCGGGCAGGGCCGGGCCCGGCGACGGAACGTTCCGTCGTAGAGGTTGCCGAGCACGGCGGGGACGAAGTGGCAGCGCCGTACGGTGCCGTCGCCGTCCACCGAGATGACGCTGTCGCCGGTACGACAGGGCCGCCCCGCGCTGCGGTGCGGGGTGCGGCTGTAGGGGAACAGCGGGTCGATCGCGGTCCAGACGGCGGCCTCGGCGTCGGTGTAGAGGTGCCCCTCGGCGGCGTTCACCCACAGGTACACCCCGTCCGGCAGGCCGGCCCGGAGCCTGCGGGCGTGGTCCAGGTGCTCGGGCAGGCCGACGATCCCGACGCTGAACCGCACTCCCCTGCCCACCAGGTCGCGGCACCTGTCCATGAACCGCTCATAGGTGACCTGGCTGGGGTGGTAGGTGACCCAGAGGGCGAGCGTGCCCAGGTCCGCCTCGGCCAGCCAGTCCGGGCGGCAGCTGAAGTTGGTCTGGATGGCCACCCTGCGCACGTGCGGCAGATGGCTGAGCTCGACCATCGCCCGGCGGTACCACGACCGGACGAGCCCCTCACCCCACGGCGTGAACAGCACCGAGACCGGATGTCCCCGCCCGGCCACCCAGCCGGTGAAGCGCTCCAGCGCCGCCCGGTCGGCCCGCAGCCGCTCCGGGCTGTCGCGCCGTTTGGCGAACGGGCAGTAGGCGCAGTCGTAGTCGCAGCTCGACAGCGGCCCCCGGTAGAGGATCGTCAGGTGCCCCGGGTCGTCCGCCGGATGCCCGCCCGCGGGATGCGCAGGATGCTCGGGCCTCCTGCCGATCTGGAGCAGCTCGGGGGACGCCGCGGCGGCGCGGGGCTCAGCGGGTTTCATAGGCGGCCATCAGCTCGCGGACCGGGGCGGAGAACATCGCCGGGCCGATCGCGTCGGAATGGGCCAGCCCCTCGGCGGTCAGCCGGAGCCGGGCGCTTGCGTGCCCGGCGCGGTCCGGCGGCTCCAGCCAGCCCCGCTCCGCCAGGCGCTCCAGCTCCGCGCCGAAGTCCTCGGCGGCCTCGGTGCCGAAACGCTCCCGGTAGGCGGCCACGTCGAGGCCCTCGGCCTGCAGCAACGACTGGATCAGGTGACGGCGGCGCCGTTCCCCGGGGTCCAGGCGGAAGCCGACGTTGGCCACCTCGAAGTCGCGCGGCGTGAGCCGTACGTAGTCGTCGATGATCGCGCGGACCTGGCCGGCGCCGACCGCGTACTCGTAGGAGTAGTGCAGGCGGGAGGTGTAGGAGCGGGCCCCGCAGCCGAGGCCGACCATGCCGTCGCTCTGGCAGCAGTACTCGGTGGCGCTCGCCGTACCCGGCAGCCGGAACATCCGCATCGACACCTGCTCGTAGCCGGCGGCCAGCAGATGGTCGCGGCCGTACCGGTAGAGGCCGAGCCGGTGGTCGTCCCAGTCGCGCGCCCGGCGGCCGAGACCGGTGAGCGGGCGCACGTACAGCGGATAGAGGTAGATCTCCTCGGGCTTCCACTCCATCGCGGCGTCCAGCGAGTGGCGCCACGAGTCGTCGGTCTGCCCGTCGATGCCGTAGATCAGGTCGATGTTGAGCGTCTCGAACCCGGCCGCCCTGATCCGGCCGAGCGCCGTCTCGACCTCGGCCCGCTTCTGCGGCCGGACCGCGGCCCGCGCCTCGGCGTCGATGAAGCTCTGCACGCCGATGGAGATCCGGGTCGTGCCCCGCTCGGTCAGGACCGCCAGCCGGTCGGCGGTCGCGGTGGCGGGCGAGGTCTCCACCGACAGGGGTACGGCGCGCAGGTCCACGCCCATGATCCGCTCGGTGAGGTCGAACATCCGGGTGAGCTCGGCCGCGCTCAGGTAGGTCGGCGTGCCGCCGCCGATCGCGGCGGTGACGAACCGCGGGCCGTCCAGGGCGTCCCGTACGGCGTGCGCCTGCCGCTCCAGCGCGCCCAGGTAGGCGGCGACGAGCTCCTCGGGGGCGCCGGTCCGGGTGAACAGGTTGCAGAAGCCGCAGCGCATCTCGCAGAACGGGATGTGCAGGTAGAGGAAGAGGTTCCCGAGCGGCTCGCCCTCCCACACCTCCCGCAGCGACGGACGCGGGTCCAGCGGCCGGTAGGCCGTCTTGTGCGGGTAGGCGTAGACGTATCCCTGGTACGGGCTCGACGCGGAGGGCCCGTCCGGCTCCCTTCCACCGGCCCCGGCGACCGTCACGGCCGAAGCCCGCCTGTCGGCCTCGGCGGTCGGAGCCCCGCCGGCCCGTGCGCCCGTCTCCACGATCTCCAGCGTCCGCCCCGCCCTCGGAGTCACCGCCACGCTCCCCGCTCCAGTTCGAACTCTCCGTAGGGCACCGTCCAGACCACCTCGTGGCCGATCCGATGCCCGACATATCCATCTTCGCCATAGGCCGTCCCGTGATCAGAACAGACGATCGCGAACCCCGCCCTCTCCGCACTCACCAGCGCGAACAGCCTGCCGATGTGCCGGTCGACATACTCCAGCGCGGCGGCGTGGCTCTCCCGGCTGTCCCCGTGCTCGCGGGTCGCCCCGGGCAGGTGGAACCAGTTCGGCTGGTGCAGCGCCGCGACGTTGACGAACAGGAACACCGGCCCGCCCGTCTCCGCCCTCGCCCGCGCGACCGCCCGTTCCGCGCACGCGATCTGCTGCTCGAACGAGGTCGGCGAGGTGACGCCGAACCCCCGCTCCCAGTGGCTCTCGGCGAACATCCCGGGCAGCGCCGACCCGAGCGGGGTCAGCTTGTTGAAGAAGCCCACGCCCCCGACGCAGATCGTGTGGTAGCCCGCCTTCGCCAGCCCGGCGGGCAGGTCCGGCGCGTCGAACACCCACGTCCCGCCGGTCGTGGTCTCGCTACCGGGGAACGTGGCGGCGAAGAGCCGGGGATGCGGCCCGGGCGCGACCGGCGTCGGCAGGAACCCGGCCAGGATCGCGGCGTGCGCGGCGTAGGTGAAGCTCCCCGGACTGTGCCGCCGCTCCCACCTCCCCCCGGGCAACGCCCGCGCCAGGCTCGGCAACCGCCCCGCCCGCACCAGGTCGTCGGCCACGTCGTAACGGAGCGTGTCCAGCGTCACCAACAGCAGATCGTGACTCCCCACGATCGCGTTCATGTCCCGCATCCCGCTCACCCCACCACCGGAAAAAGCGTCCACATCCCCCGCCCGCATCACACCCGCCCCCGCATCGGCACATCCCTCGCCCCCGGCGCTCCGGTTCCCCGGGGCACGCCCGAAGCAACCGCGTCCACGTCCCCCGCCCGCGTCGAGACGTCCCCCGATCCCGGCGCCGGTGCGGCGGGCGGGGGTGCGGCGGTGCCCGGCGCCGTCGTACGGCGGGACAGGATCGCCCGGACCTGGGTGTCGTAGGTGTCCAGGTCCTCGGCGCCGCTCCCGGGGAAACCCGTCAGCCCGGGCAGGAGGTCGCCGAAGGCGTTGACCTCGGCCACCGCGACCGACCGCCAGTCGACGCCGATCATCAGGTCGACCCCGGCGGCCGGGCTCGCGGGGAAGCACGCGGCGGCCCGGGCGCAGGCGTCCAGCACCCGCTCCCAGCCCTCCTCCCCCAGCCGGGCCCGGACCTCGCCGAGGTCGCCCCGCGCGCCGCCCAGGTGCAGGTTCGTCATGGGGGTACGGCTGGCGCGGACGACCGCGTGCGTGGGCGCGCCGTCCACGACGACCACCCGCAGGTCGATCGTGCGCCCGCCGTACCCCGCCTTGGGGAACCAGCACTCGACGTGCAACCCGTCCCCCGCCAGCCGGTCGACGATCACTCGCAGGTCGGCCTCGTTCTCGTAGCGGCGCACCCGCAGCGAGTTGTGCAGGCCGCTCGCCGACAGCTCCGCCGACGTCACCGCCAGGACCCGGTGCCCGGCCGCGTGCAGGGCGATCACCCCGGACGCCGACGAACCGTGCGCGGGTTTGACGAACACCCGGCCCCATCCGGCCCGGTCCATCTGCTCGCGCAACGAGTCGTACCCCTCGACCGGTCCGGGCAGCGCGGGCGGCACCGGCACCCCGGCCGCCGTCAGCCGCGCGTGGCACAGCCGCTTGTCGAACATGACCGCGATCTCATCGACGTCGCCGAGCAGCTCCGCCCCGGGCGTGCGCTCCACGACCTCCCGGACCCGCGCCATCCCGGCGGTGAACGCGGCGTGCCAGCGCGCGCCCCCGCCGACGCGGGACGGCTCGCCGGGCCCGCGCAGCAGCGCGTCGGCCTCGGCGTCCTCCCCGGGCGAGTCGATCCGCACGAGCGTCCCGGGCTCCGGCGCGATCTCCTCGCCCCGCAGCACGGACGTCCACGGGATCACCTCCGGCGGGCGCAGGCCGTACCGGACGCAGGCGTCGGCGAACATCGTCACCCGCCGATCCCCGATCGTCCCGACCACCGCGAGCAGCGGACTCATCCGGCCACCGCCGTAAGGCACCGCACGTGCCCCTCACCCGCTCTCATTCGGACACCGCGACGTAGCGCTCGCCGTCGTCCGTGGACGCTGCCAGGTCGACCTCGACCATGGGCAGGGCCGCGTGGATGCGCTCGATCATCGCCTCGCTCAGGAAACTGTGGTGGAGGTCGAGCACCCGCAGGTGGGTCAGCGGCTGGCCGGACAGCAACGCCTCGGCGCCCTCGTCGGTCAGCGTGCCCATCGCGAGGCTGAGCGCCTCCAGACGGGCCACAACCGGTGCCCCGGCCACCGCCGCGGCGATCTCGTCCTGGATCTCGCTGTCGCGCAGGCCGAGGCGGCGCAGCGCGGGCAGCCGCTCGCCGGACAGGATCGGCTCCAGGTCGGCCACGGTGGCGTCGCCGCCGTAGTAGGGGACTCCGAGCCACAGCTCCAGATACTCCAGCGCGGGGAACTCCGAGACACCGACCGCCCGCACCACCTCGGCGGGCAGCCCGCCGCTCTCGAACCGCAGCATCTTCAGGTTCCCGTGCCGGACGGGCCGCAGGACGAGACCGTCACCACCCCGGACATCCAGGCGTTCCAGCAGCGGATACGCCTCCAGCAGCGGAGTGATGTCGGTCTGCCGGATCCAGGAGATCTCCGCGACCTCCTGAGGGATGTCCCCCAGGAAGATCGATCGCACGCTCGGCAGCCGCCGCGCGTTGTCCGCGAGGAAGCGGACGACCTCCTCGGCGGTGTCCTCGATGAGGTCGCCCCATCCGCTGACCACCATCGCCCCGACCCGCTCGACCTGAGGAAGACGCAGGAAGTGCTCGCAGCCCGTGGGACCGATGTCCCCGTCGTAGAACATCGACCAGGCGACGGGCCCGGTCTCCGTCCCGTCGTCCTCCTCCACCTCGATCAACTTCAGCCCGGCGTACTCGGTCCGGTAGTCGTAGAAGA
Source organism: Paraplanobispora siamensis (assembly GCF_016863175.1). GTDB lineage: Bacteria > Actinomycetota > Actinomycetes > Streptosporangiales > Streptosporangiaceae > Planobispora > Planobispora siamensis. The sequence continues at coordinate 192,127 of NZ_BOOJ01000033.1, read as the reverse complement.
GGGTCTCGGGGAAGAAACGCCGGCCGGGCTCGTTCTCGGTCATGTCCGTGCTCTCCCGCCGACGTGACCGCGGCCGTCCGCGCGGATCATTCGGACACCGCGACGTAGCGCCAGTCGTTCCTGATGTCCTCCTGGTCCGACAGGTCGATCTCCGCCTCCGGCAGCGCCTTGCGGACGCGCTCGACCAGGGCGTCGCTCAGATAGTGGTGGTGCAGGTCCAGTCGCTTCAGGTGGGTCAGCGGCTGGCCGGACAGCAGCGCCTCGGCGCCCTCGTCGGTCAGTGAGCCCATCGACAGGGACAGGGACTCCAGCCGGGTGACGATGGGGGCGGCGGCCACCGCTGCGGCGATCTCGTCCTGGATCTCGCTGTCCTGCAGCCCCAGATGCCGCAGCGCGGGCAGCCTCTCCCCGGAGAGGATCCCGGCGAGGTCGGCCACGGTGGCGTCACCGCCGTAGTCGGAGATCCCGAGCCACAGCTCCAGATACTCCAGCGCGGGCAGATCGCACGCGCCCACCGCGCGCACCACCCCGGCGGGGAGCCCTCCCGTCTCGAACCGCAGGACCTTCAGGTTCCCGTGCCGCACCGGCCGCAGCCCCAGATCGCTGCCGCCCCTGATCTCCAGCCGCTCCAGCAGCGGGAACGCCTCCAGCAGCGGTGTGATGTCACTCTGCCGGATCCAGGAGATCTCGCACTCCTCCCCCTGCATCGCGCCGAGGAAGAGCGAGCGCAGCGCCGGGAAGCGGCCGGCGTTGTCCGCCAGGAGCCGGACGATCGTGGAGCTGTCGTTCTCGTAGGCCTCCTCCCAGCCGCCGATGATGATCGCCTTGACCGCGGCGGTGTCCACCTTCTCCACGAACCGGGCGAACTGCTCCTCGAAGCTCTCTTCCGCGTCGTAGGTCTCGACCCCCATCCGCCACGCCACCTCACCCGCGGCGGGGAGCTCCTCGTCGTCGTCCTCCTCGGGCGCCGATGCGATCGGCAGACCGGCGTAGCTCCCCTCGGAAAGGCTGCTCACGCGGTCGTTGAACTCGGTGTGGTCCATCCCGGCTCCTGTCAGGCGAAATACGACGGACCATGTCCTACCAGAGATTGCCGACATTCCGAATGTCCAGCTCCGGGTACCGGCGAGATCACTCCGCCACCGCCACGTAGCCCCGGTCGCCTCTGCTCTCCTCCTGGTCGGACAGGTCGACCTCGACTCCGGGCAGGGAGTCGCGGACCCGGTCCATCATGGTGTCACTCAGGAAATGATGGTGCAGGTCCAGCCGCTTGAGGTGGGACAGCGGCTGACCGGACAGCAGCGCCTCGGCACCCGCGTCGGTCAGCATCCCCATCGACAGCGCCAGCGACTCCAGCCGCGCCACCACCGGCGCCGAGGCCACCGCCGCCGCGATCTCATCCTGGATCTCGCTGTCCTGCAGCCCCAGATGCCGCAACGCCGGCAGCCGCTCCCCCGATAGGATCGGCTCCAAATCCGCCACCGTGGCGTCGCCGCCGTACTCCAGCATGCCGAGCCACAGCTCCAGATACTCCAGCGCGGGCAGATCGCACGCGCCCACCCCGCGCACCACCTCGACGGGGAGCCCGCCCGACTCGAACCGCAGGATCCTCAGGCTCTCGTGGCGCACCGGCCGCAGCCCCAGATCGCTGCCGCCCCTGATCTCCAGCCGCTCCAGAAGCGGGAACGCCTCCAGCAGCGGGGCGATGTCACCCTGCCGAATCCAGGAGATCGGGTACTCATCGATCGCGCCGAGGAAGAGAGAGCGCAGCCCCGGGAGCCGGGGCGCGTTGTCCACGAGCGAACGGACGACCACCTCGCTGCCGTCGCCGGCGTCCGGCGACTGACCGATGATGATCGCCTTCACCTCGGTGGTGTCCACCTCCTCCAGGAACAGGGTGAACTGCTCCTCGAAGGCCTCCACCTTCTCGTAGGACGTCACCGAGATCCGCCACGCCGCCTCGCCCGCGGCGGGGATCTTCTGGCCCTTCCTCTCGGACACGGACACGATCGGCAGACCGGCGTAGGTTCCCTCGTCGAGGTTCCCGACACTGTCGTCGAACTCCGAATAGTCCATCCAGGCTCCTGTCAGGAGGAATGCGGCGGACCATGTCCTATCAGAGATCAACGACAATTCAGATCTGACGGGCACCGCTCATTCGGAGACCGCGACGTAGCGCCAGTCGTCCTCCTCGGCCTCCTGGCGGTCGGACAGGTCGACCGCGACCCCCGGGAGCGCCGCGCGGATCCGCTCCATCATCGCCTCGCTCAGGAAGTGGTGGCTCAGGTCCAGGCGCTTGAGGTGGGTCAGCGGCTGGCCGGACAGCAGCGCCTCGGCGCCCGCGTCGGTCAGCGTGCCCATGGCGAGGCTGAGCGCCTCCAGCCGGGCCACCACCGGCGCCGAGGCCACCGCCGCCGCGATCTCGTCCTGGATCTCGCTGTCCTGCAGGCCCAGATGCCGCAGCGCGGGCAGCCGTTCACCGGACAGGATCGGCTCCAGATCGGCCACGGCGGCGTCGCCGCCGTACTCCTCGACACCCAGCCACATGTCCAGGTCCTCCAGAGCGGGGAACTCCGATGCGCCGACCGCCCGGACGATCTCGGCGGGCAGGCCGCCGCTCTCGAACTCCAGCGTCCGCAGCGCCCCGTGCCGGACCGGCCGCAGCAGCAGGCCGCTGCTCCCCCGGATGCGCAGGTGCTCCAGCTTCGGGAACGCCTCCAGCAGCGGGGTGACGTCGCCGTGCTCGATCCAGGAGATCTCCGCCTCCTCCTGCCCGATGTCACCGAGATAGATGGAGCGCACGTTCTTCAGCCGGTCGGCCGCCCCGCTCAGCAGCCCGACCGGCAGCTCGGAGCTGTGCCCCGCGTATCCGGCTCCCCACCAGCCCACGACGATCTCGCGTACGCGGCCGGGGTCGCGGGTGGCCATGAACGTGTCGAACTCCCGCTGGATCTCGGGATCGTCGTTCCCCCTCCCGAATGGGTCTCCGGCCAGGTTCCAGGTGACGCCGTCTGTCGCGTTCTCGTCGGTCATGCGCGTTCCTTCACGGGCTGAGGCGGACGCCAATGTCCTACCAGAGATCGGCGACACTTCAGGACCTGACCGGCGACTCCGGATGACCGTCGGGCCGGGCACCCGATCCGGCGAAGAGGAGCAGGACCGTCCCCACGAGGTAGAGAAGCCCGGCCGCGATCATCGTCCACAAGGTCGCGTGCGAATACCCGCTCAGGAACTCGTTCACCCGGAAAAACGACACGATCCCGGAGACGCAGCAGAACATCGCATACGGCACGAGACCTGTCCCCACGACGACCCGCACCCCCGGGCTCCCGCCCCGCCGCCACACCAGAACCGCCAGCGTCAGCGTGATCACCCCGGCCGCCCCGAAGCTCCACAGAAAGTACTCGAGCTTGCTCAGCGCGAGATCGTCATAGGGACTCGTGCCGTCGCCGATCCTCAGCTGTGCCTCCTGCTCCGCCCGGACACCGGACATGAGGACGAGGCTGATTCCCGCGACCGCCAGTTCGCACACCGACGCCGCCAGCAGGCAACCGGCGGCGCGCCGTCCCGGAACCCGCATGTGTTCCCCTTCCGCACTCCGGTCCTCACGGCAGGAGCGTGGCGGAACCCGCTTGTGCAACGCTTGCGGATCACTGCGTCTCCGTTCACCGCGTCTCCGTTCACCGCGTCTCCGTTCACCGCGTCTCCGTTCACCGCGTCTCCGTCGGAGACCCCCTCACGGGCGCGGCCCGCAACGGCCTCCCGCCGAGGGCCTCTCGGCGGGAATCAGACGGCGGGTCCCGTTGTTGCCTTCCTCCTGTCACGATGGATCACCGGACGCCGCGGGCGGTCGTGCGCGGGGCATCGGGAAGGACGGGCGTCATGGACAACGGTCACATCCGGTTCTCCTCGCCCGCCGGGCGATGGATCCTGCTGGCCACCGTGCTCGGCTCGGGGATCACGATGCTGGACGGCACGGTGGTCAACGTGGCGCTGCCCGCCCTCGGCGCGGACCTGGGGGCCGACATGGCGGGCCTGCAGTGGACGGTCAACGCCTACACGCTCACGCTGGCGGGCCTGATCCTGCTCGGCGGCTCACTCGGCGACCGGTACGGCAGGCGCAAGATCTTCCTCGTCGGCGTCGTCTGGTTCGCGCTGGCCTCGGTCCTGTGCGGCATGGCGCTCACCGCGGAGATGCTGATCGCGGCCCGGGCGCTGCAGGGCGTCGGCGGGGCGCTGCTGACCCCGGGCTCCCTGGCGATCATCCAGGCGTCCTTCACCCGCGACGACCGGCCCCGGGCGATCGGCGCCTGGTCCGGGCTGGGCGGGGTGGCCGCGGCGGTCGGCCCGCTGCTGGGCGGGTGGCTGGTGGACACGGCCGGCTGGCGGTGGGTGTTCCTGATCAACCTTCCGGTGGCGGTGCTCGTGGTGGCGGTGACCGTACGGCACGTGCCGGAGAGCAGGGACGCCGGCGCCTCCGGGCGCTTCGACGTGCTCGGCGCGGTGCTGGCCGCCCTGGCCCTGGCCGGGATCACCTACGGCCTCATCGACCTGCTGCCGGTCCCGCTGGCGATCGGCGCGGCGCTGGGGGCGGCGTTCGTCTGGCTGGAGATCCGGCGCTCGCCGGACGCCCTGGTGCCCGTCGGGATGTTCGCCTCCCGGGTGTTCACCGCGGTGAACGCGGTCACGTTCGTCATGTACGCCGCGATGGGCGTGGTGTTCTTCCTGCTGGTCGTCCAGCTCCAGGTCTCCGCCGGATTCTCGCCGCTGCTGGCCGGGTCGGCGATGATCCCGGTGACGGTGCTGATGCTGCTGCTGTCGGCGCGCGCCGGTGAGGTGGCCAAGCGGATCGGGCCGCGGATCCCGATGACGGCGGGCATCCTGCTGTGCGCCGCGGCGCTGCTGTGGATGGCGGGGATCGGGGAGGGCTCCGACTACGTCACCGAGGTGCTGGCGCCGACGGCGCTGTTCGGCCTGGGTCTGTCGGCGGCGGTCGCGCCGCTCACCGCGACCGTGCTGGCCACCGCCGAGGAGCGCTACGCCGGGGTGGCCAGCGGCGTCAACAACGCGGTGGCCCGCACCGGCAGCCTGCTGGCGGTGGCCGCGATTCCGCCGCTGGTCGGCCTGACCGGTGACGCCTTCGCCTCCCCGGCCGCGTTCACCGCGGGCTTCCGTACGACGATGCTGGTCGGTGCGGCGATGATGGCCCTGTCCGCGCTGATCACCTTCCTGACCATCCGCGAGAACGTGCTGGCCGCCACGGAGCCGTGCATGAGCTGCCAGGTGAGCGCTCCGGCCATGGCCACGCCCGGGAGCGGCGAGCGGGGGCCGAACCCGCCGACCCCGGCGTCGAAGCCTCCGTCCTGAGGACCGGACCCGCAGCCGGAGGAACCCGACCCGCCGTCCCGGGGCCGGACTCGCCCCGGGGCCGTGCTCAGCGCGTGGCGAAGTACTCCGTCACGACCCGGGTGTGCAGCGGGAACGCCAGCTCCTCCGGCTTGTCGATCACCAGCCACTCCGTCGCCTCGGTCGTGGCCGCGACCGGCGGGAGGTCGGCCGCGGCGGTCCGCGGCCCCTCGGCGAAGATCAGCACGGTGCCGTCGGGGGCGCTGAGCACGTCCAGCAGCCGCACGCCGTCCACGTCGACGGCGATGCCCGTCTCCTCGCGGAGCTCCCGTACGGCCGCCTGCTGCCAGGACTCGCCCATCTCGATGAAACCGCCTGGCAGGGCGAGCTTGCCCGGGTGCGGTTCGACGGCGCGGCGGAGCACCAGCAGGCCCCCGTCCACGGGCAGCACCATGACCGCGACCGGCAGCGGGTTGAGGTAGCTGGTGTTCCCGCAGCCGGAGCAGGTGCGCGGCCAGGCCAGGTCGGCGGCGAAGGCCGTGCCGCAGTAGGAGCAGTGCGCGTTCTTGATCGTCACGACCACGAGACTAAGGGCTCCGCCGTACCGGATCCCGCGCGGGTCAGAAGGTGAAGCGCTGGCTGCGCACGCTGTTGTCGAAGTTGGACAGCAGCAGCTCCGGCTCGCCCACCGAGCGGGCCTCGGGCATGCGGGTGAACAGCTCCCTGAACATCGTGCGGATCTCCTGGCGGGCCAGGTTGGCGCCCAGGCAGAAGTGCGGGCCGGGGCCGCCGAAGCCGACGTGGGCCTTGGCGTCGCGGGTGATGTCGAAGCGGTCGGGGTCGGGGAAGACCTCCGCGTCGCGGTTGGCCGAGCCGTAGAAGAGCACGACCTTGTCGCCCGGCTTCAGGTGCAGGCCGCGCAGGTCGTAGTCCTGGGTGACGGTGCGGCGGAACTGCATGATGGGCGAGACGTAGCGGACCATCTCCTCGATCGCGCCGCCGATGCGGGCGTCGAAGTCCTCCAGCAGCAGCGCCCGCTGGTCGGGGTTGTCGGTCAGCAGCTTGATGCCGTGCGCCATGGTGTTGCGGGCGGTCTCGTTGCCCGCCACCAGCAGCAGCGCGAAGAACGACCCGAGCTCCCGGTCGGTCAGCTTCTCCCCGTCCACGTTCGCGGTGACCAGCGCCGAGACCAGGTCGCCCCGGGGTTCGCGGGCCCGCTCCCGGCCCAGCTCGATCACCATGCGCTGCAGCGCGAACAGGGCGAACATGTTCTGCCCTGCCATCCGGACCGTCTGCGGCAGGCTGGGCCGCACGCCGGTGTAGGCGGTGGAGACGTCGACGTGCCGGTGGACCTTCTCCCGGATGTCGTCGGGGATGCCCATCATGTCGCAGATGACGTGGATGGGCAGCCGGGCGGCCACCCGGCTGACGAAGTCGCCGCCGGGCCCGGCGGCCATGGCCTCGTCGACGATCCTGGCGCAGGCCTTCTCGATGTCGCCCTGCAGGTTGGCCAGCATCTTCGGGCTGAACGCCCGCGAGACGATGCGGCGCAGCCGGGCGTGCCGGGGGTCGTCCATGTTCACCATCGACTCGCCGAACACGTGCTTGACCCAGCCCGGCGGCTCGGGGTTGGTGACGGCGGGCTCGCTGGAGAACACCTTGGCGTTACGACTGGCCTCCACCACGTCGGCGTGGCGCACCAGCGCGTAGAACCCCTTGCCCGAGCGCAGCAGCGGCACCCGCTTCTCCGGGAAGAAGACGGGGTGCTCCAGCTCGCGCAGCCGGGCGAAGGCCTCGTGCCGCTCGGCGAGCGGGCGGCGCCAGAAGCCCAGATCGGCCAGGTCGATGTCCATGCTCCAATCCTGGCACGTTCTTTATGTGCACCGGTCACGCGGATTTCATGTTTCGGCAGGATGCGGGTTCGAATCGGCGGAAACCATTCCAGACATGAGAGCCATGCTCCTCGCCTCGGCCGTCCTGGCCACCACCCTCGTCTCCCCCTCCCCCGCCGCGGCCGCCCAGGTCTCCGCGCGCGCCTGCCCGGGCGTCCCCTCCGACTTCGACGGCGACGGCCGCGCCGACCTCGCGGTCGCCGCGCCGTACGCGACGGCAGGCGGTCACGCGCGCGCCGGTTCCGTGACGATCCTGTACGGCATGCGCGCCGAGCGGCGGCTCACCCAGGACGATCCCGGCGTGCCCGGTGAGGCCGAGACCGGGGACGCGTTCGGCTCGGCGCTGGCCGTCGGCGACTTCGACGGCGACCGCTGCGCGGACCTGGCCGTCGGCGTCTCCGAGGAGGACCGGCGCAGGCCGGGCTCCGACGGCGCCGGAAGCGTGCAGCTGTTCCGCGGCTCACCGGACGGCCTGCGGCCCGGCCCGGTGATCGACGCCGGTGACTTCGGGCGGCGGCGCGGCCCCGACCGGTTCGGCGCCGCCCTGGCGGCCGGGGACCTGGACGGGGACGGCGACGAGGAGCTGACGGTCGGGATCCCGGGGCTGGGCGGGGGCGGCGTCGGCGTGTACGGCCTCAAGGGCCGCAAGCCGTACGTCGTCACCCAGGACAGCGCCTGGGTGGACCAGGGCGAGCGCGCGACCGACCAGTTCGGGGCGGTGCTGGCGACCGGCGACTTCGACGGCGACGGCCGGGCCGAGGTGGCCGTGGGCGCGCCGGGAGACACGATCCTGAAGAACGGGCAGGGCTCGGTCACCGTGCTCGACCTGCGCCGCGGACGGGCGGTCCAGCTCACCCAGGACAGCCCGTGGATCACCGGCCGCGCCGAGGTCTGGGACGGCTTCGGCGCCGCGCTGGCCACCGGCGACTTCAACGCCGACGGCCGCGACGACCTGGCCGTGGGGGTGCCGGGCGAGGGGCTGACCGCCGGCCAGCGGGCGATGGACTACGGCGACGGCACCGTGGTGGTCGTCTACGGCGCGCGGGCGGGCCTGCGGACCGCGACCTCCGAGGCCTGGTCGCAGCGGGGGCTGAAGGGCAGGCCGCGCTACTCCGACCGGTTCGGCGCGGCGCTGGCCGCCGGGGACTTCAACGGCGACGGCGACGACGAGCTGGCGATCGGGGTGCCGGGCGAGAACGCCGTGCAGGTGCTCGCCGGGACCCGCTCCGGCGGCCTGACCAAGAAGAACGACCTGCTGATCCCCGGTCGTGGCGGGGACTTCGGCGCAGCCCTGGCGGCGGTCCCCGGTCCCGGCCGGGGTGACCGGCTGATCGTCGCGGCTCCGCGGACGGGCAGGCTCACCCTGCTGCGCGGCAGCACGCGCAAGGGGGCGTATCCGGGCCTGCGCCCGGCGACGGCGACGACCTTCGCCACCGCCGCCGGGGACACGCTGTTCGGCTACGCCATCACCCGCACGGGGTCGTGACCCGGGTGGAGCGTTCCTCACCCGGTCCGGCGCGATCCGGACCGGCCGTCACACGACCTTGCTCTTGAATTTCGTGAGGCGCCTGTAGTCGATCACCTCGTCGATGTCCACGTCCGGGTTGTCGGCGTAGCACACGCCGAACTGCGCGGTGTAGGCGCCGCGCTTGGACGGCGACAGCCAGACGCCGACCGTCAGCGTCGTGGTGTCGCCCTTGTCCAGGGAGGCGACCCAGCAGCCGAGGCTGCGGCCCTCGACGTCGCAGGTGACGCTGCGCGGCTTGCTGATCACCTTGATCTTGCGCGTCCCGGCCGGGAAGGCCCCGGCGAGCAGGGCGTAGGCCTGGCCTTCGTAGCCCCTGTTGGTGACCTTGATCTTGTAGGTCGTGTAACCGCCCCGGCGGATGTGCTTGTAGTAGTAGACCGTGGCCTTGAACTTGGATTCGGCCGTGGCGGCCGCGGGGGCGGCGACCGCGGGGGCGGTGACGGCCGCCGCCGTGGCCGGGCTCTGCACGAGGAGCGTGCCGCCCAGCACGGCGGCGGCGGCCGTGGCGGTCAACCGCGTGGCTAAGTGACTCATGCGGCAGATCATTTCCTACATGGCCGACATTTCGCCAACAAGATTCTCGGCCTCCGCGATCAGCGGGGATCGAGCGTGTTCTCCCCCGCCGGCACGGTGAACCGGGCGCCGGTCTTCGCCGGAGCCCCGCGGCGGCTGATGTAGTCCAGCACGCGGAAGTCGGCCCGCAGTTCCTCGGTGGTCAGCCGGCACATGATGTAGCCCCGCCGCTGGTCGAGGTAGGAGATGTGCCGGTTCTCGGCCGTCAGCTCGGCGACCCGGCTCTCGTCGCGGTAGCCGTCCCCGTCGCTGGCGACCGAGGAGGTGACCAGCTCCACCGCGACCCGGGGCGAGTCGGGGTCGTCGAAGTCGAGCATGAGGTCGGCCGCGTGGTGCATGTGCGCGTCGCCGGTCAGCACCACCGGGTTGGCGGCGCCGGAGTCGCGCAGGCCGGTCAGCAGGCGGGTGCGCTCGGCGGCGTAGCCGTCCCAGGAGTCCATGTTGACCTCGGTCCCGGGTCCGGTCCTGTGGTCTCGCTGGGCCATCATGATCTGCTGGCCGATGAGGTTCCACCGGGCCCCGGAGGCGGCCAGCCCGTCGAGCAGCCAGCGCCGCTGGTCCTCGCCCAGCAGGGTGCGCTCCGCGGCGAGCCGGTCGTCGCAGCCCGCCCGCAGGCCGTCCTCGCAGGCCTGGTCGTCGCGGAACTGACGGGTGTCGAGCAGGTGGAAGCGGGCCAGCGGCCCCCAGTCCACCCGCCGGTGCACCCGGATCGACGTGCCGCCGGGCACGCTGGAGCGGCGCAGCGGCATGTTCTCGTAGTAGGCCCGGAAGGCGTTGGCCCGGCGCCGGGCGAACGCCGGGGCGCCGGTGCTGGAGACGCCGGCCGCCCAGTTGTTCTCGATCTCGTGGTCGTCGAAGGCGACCAGCCAGGGCGCGGCGGCGTGCGCGGCCTGCAGGTCGGGATCGCTCCTGTACTGCGCGTGCCGCATCCGGTAGTCGGCCAGGGTCTCGCACTTGCCGGGCGTGTGCTGCCGCACGCCGCCGCCGATCGCGACGTATCCCTGCGGGGCGTACTCGTACATGTAGTCGCCCAGGTGCACCACCAGGTCCGGCTCCTGCTCGGCCAGCCTGCGGTAGGCCGTGTAGTAGCCGTGCTCGTAGTGGGCGCAGGCGGCGACGGCGAAGCTCAGCGGGGAGGTCGCGGAGTCCCGGGCGGGCGCGGTGCGGGTACGGCCGGCCGGCGACAGGTGTCCCTCTGCGCGGAAGCGGTAGAAGTACTCGCGGCCCGGCTCCAGGCCCTCCAGCTCGACGTGGACGCTGTGCGCCTGTCGCCACCGCGCGGTCTCGACGCCCGAGCGCACCACCTTGGTGAACCCCTCGTCGGAGGCGAGCTGCCAGCGTACCTCCACGTCCCGCGACGGCATGCCCCCGCGGCCGTTCAGGCCGAGCGGCTCGGGCGCGAGCCGGGTCCACAGCACGACGCCGTCATGTGAGGGGTCGCCCGAGGCGACCCCCAGGGCGAACGGATCTTGGGCCAGGCTCCTGGACCGGACGGCCGGGGCGTGCGACGCCCCGGTGAGCAACAGGCCGCCGGCGCTCGCGGCGGCGGACAGGAACACTCTGCGTGACAGGTTCTGCTCCACCCGTCCAGTGCACGCCGTTCAGCTGTCCCGGCTGTGGCCTGCGTTCCAAGGGGAGATGAACAGCCGCTGCATAGCCACGTCGATTACCCACCGTGGCTGAATACCGGCCGAGCGGCAGATGACTTCTCCCCTGCCGGTGAGCAAAGATCAGAGGTCAGGGGCGGGGACCGCCTCAGGAGAGGTACGGCTTCAGCGGGTCCTTGAGCGCGCCGCAGCCCAGGTACTTCTCCACCGTGTGGAAGTCGATCCAGTCGAGGTTGACCAGGACCTCCTCGTCCACGCCGGTGAAGCGGGTCCGCAGCTCCGGCGGGATGGCCGCGATGTCGTCCTTGTCGGCGATGTTGACCCACCGGCGCACCTGGCGGGGTCGCTCGCCCCAGCCGTTGACCGGGGCCGGCATCAGCCGTTCGAAGACCACGTTGCGCATGCCCAGCGGGCTGCCCAGCGTGATCAGCAGGTCCACCTTCAGGTCCGGGTTGGCCCAGAGCGTCTCGTAGGCCACCACGCTGCCGAGCGAGTGCGCGATGACCACCCTGGGCCGGTTGCGGCGGATCACCTCGGCCACGATCGCCCGCACGCCCTCCCGCGCCCGGCTCCCGGCGGCGAGGTAGGCGGCGACCTCGGGACAGAAGAGCTTGGCGAAGGCGGCGGCGTTGTCGCTCATGCGTGTCAGCAGCCAGCCGGCCATCCGGTTCAGCGCGCCGGTCAGGCCCTCCCCGAGCGAGTCGCGCTGCCGGGCCCAGGCGACCAGGACCTCCTGGGCTCCGGCGTCCATGGCCCGGACCTCGCGCGGCTCCTCGTCCTTGTTCTCGCCCAGCAGGTGGGCGTAGTAGGCGATCTCGGTGATGTAGCGCTCCCCGCCGTGCGGCGCGCCGCCGGTGAGACCCTTGTGCAGGTAGCGGTCCCACTTGGCGCGCATCGCGATGGCCGCCCCGCTGACCGAGTTGCCCGCCTCACGGTAGTAGCGGTACTTGCCTATGCCGTGCACGCCCACGATCGCGTTCATGAAACCCCCGCCTTTCCCTCACCGGCCGGTACGGCCCTCCCCTGAGAAGCCACTGTGACGGAAGCCCGCGAACCCTACAAGCCCGCAAAACTCGGTAGAACGGCTCAGACAGGGCATAAACCGGTTGATCGATGGGTGTGTCCCCTCGTTACCCTGAACGCCTGCCCCCGTCGCCGAAGGAGTCGAAGCCATGCCCGGTCCGCTTCAGGTCAGCGGCTCGATCTCCATCCCCGAGACCGAGCTCCGCTGGCGGTTCTCCCGTTCCTCGGGCCCCGGCGGCCAGGGGGTCAACACCACCGACAGCCGCGTCGAGCTCAGCTTCGACCTGGCCGCCACCGAGGCCCTGCCGCCCCTGCTCAAGACGCGCGCCCTCGAACGGCTCGCCTCCCGCCTCGTGGACGGTGTGGTCACCATCGCCGCCTCGGAGTTCCGCTCCCAGCTCCGCAACCGCGAGGCCGCCGAGATGCGCCTGGCCCAGCTGCTGCGCGAGGCCGTCGCCCCGCCGCCCAAGAAGCGCCGCCCCACCAAGCCGAGCAAGGGCGCCGTCGAGCGCCGCATCACCGCCAAGAAGCACCGCTCCGACCTCAAACGCCTGCGCCGGAGCCTGTGACCCCGGTCCCGGCCTCCGGCCCCTCGTTCCCGGTCCCGGCGTCGGCCTGGGCGAACCGGCGGGCGGTGAAGACCGCCGTGGCCCCGGCCAGGATGATCAGCCCGAAGACCGTCATCGCGATCCTGAAGCCCGCCGCCTCGCCCAGCGCGTACAGGCCGATCGAGACCACCGTGCTCAGGCCGATGCAGAACACCGACCACGCGTAGGCCTGCGAGCGGATCTCCCCGGGCGCGACCCGGCCCACCAGCGACAGGTACGCCGGCAGGAAGCTCCCCCCGCCCGCCCCCATCACGAACATCACCGCGAACGCCGCCGCCGGGACCGGGGTCCAGCCCAGGACCAGCAGCGCACCGGCGAAGACCAGCGCCGAACGGCCGGCGATCGTGGCCACGCCGTGCCAGTCGTCCCGCGAGGAGGCCCGCGTCGCCCAGCTCCCGCCCAGGAACAGGCCCACCACCTGACCGGCGCCGGCCACGGTCAGCGCCGCCCCGCGCTGCGTCGCGCCGAACTCGAAGACGTGACCGAGGAACAGCGACAACATCTGCGGCAGCGCCACGAGCCCCATGCCCGACAGCAGCGCCGCCAGCCACAGCCGCCGCAGGGTCCTGACCCGGAACAGCCGCCGGGTGGCCACGGCGAACGGCACGCCGTCCCCGGCCCCGGCCCGCGCCGCGGTGGAGCGGGAGCGGCCGGGCTCGCGCAGCCGTACGGTCAGGGTCAGCAGCAGGAACGTCGGGATCGACAGCAGCACGAACGCCCACTGCCAGCCGTAGACGGTGGCGAGCGCGCCCGCGGCGATCCCGGAGACCTGGCTCAGCGGGTTGGCCAGCCGGTGCAGCTGGAAGACCCGCGGGTGGACCCGGGGCGGGTAGTAGTCGGTCAGCAGGCTGGAGTGCACCACCTCGTTGCTCACCCGGCCGAGTCCGGCCAGCATCCGCACCGCGAACAACAGCGCCACCGTGGTGACCAGCCCGGTCAGCGCGCTCATCGTGCCCCACAGCAGCGCCGCCCCGGCCACCAGCCGCACCCGGTTCACCCGGTCGGACAGGTACCCCAGGGGCAGGGCCGCCAGCAGGACGAACACGCTGACGATCGAGCCGATCGCGCCGATCTCGGTGTCGCTGAGCCCGAAGGCGTCCCGGATCTCCGGCGAGAGCGTGGCGAAAGCCAGGCGGTCGATCTCGTCGACGGCGTTCAGCCCGAACAGCAGCGCGAGCGGGAAGACCGGGGCCCCGCCGGTGACCGCGTCCAGGCGGCCGTGGGCGGTCGCGGTCATCATGGGGCGCCCCTCTCGGCCGAATCTTGCTCTGTTTTCTAGATCCCGCCGGAGATCGCGTCAAGAGGTGATCAGGGAGCCAGTGCCTCCAGCGCCGCCTCGGCCCGGCGCATCGACTCCGCCGGGTCGGCGTCGGGCGAACCGATCTCGGGATCGAAGTTGAGGTCGTGGAAGAGGTCGGTCACGCCCTGGGCCGCCAGTCCCGCCAGGTCACCCCGGATCTCCTCGAACGAACCGGTCAGCGGTCTGCGGTCGGCGGCCCCCGGGGGCCGCACCCGCGTGACGCCCCGGGTCACGAAGCGCAGCGCCTGCGGATCCCGCCCGGCGGCGCGGGCCGCCTCCTTGACGACGGCGATCTTCTCGCCGAGACCGGCCGGATCCTCGCGGCTGGCGCTGATCCAGCCGTCGGCCAGGCGTCCCGCGCGCCGCAGCGCCACCGGCGCGCCCCCGCCGAGCAGGATCGGCGGGAGCCTGGCGGGACGGGGGTCCTGGTGGACCGGGGGCAACCGGTAGAACTCCCCCTCGTGCTCCACGGTCTCCTCCGACCAGAGCCTGCGCAGCACCCGGAGGAACTCCTCCGCGCGCCGGCCGCGCCGCTCCATCGACACCCCCGAGGCGACGAACTCCTCCTCCAGCCAGCCCAGCCCCAGCCCGGCGTCCAGCCTGCCGCCGGAGACCGCCTGGAGGCTGGCCAGCTGCTTGGCCAGCAGGACGGGCGAGAAGAACGGCATGTTCAGCACCGCGACCCCCAGCCGGATCCGGCTGGTCAGCCCCGCCAGGTAGGACAGCGTGACCACGGGATCGTGCACGCTGCGGTAGGTGGGGCCCATCGTGTGCCCGCGCGGGTACAGCAGCCGCTGGAAGGTCCACAGCCCGTGGTAGCCGAGTTCCTCGGCCCGGCGGGCGATCCGCGCCATGTTGGCGGGCGTGGCCCAGGATCCCGACGTCGGCACCGCGAATCCGATCCTCATGCAGGCACCCTACGCGCGGCGCGCCGGACGGGCGATCACCGGGGCCGCCCCGCGGGCTCAGTACGGCTTGCGCCAGGTGAGGGAGTAGCGCCACAGCACGTGCTTGCGGAACACCGAGCCGGGCAGCAGCTCACCGGCCGCCCGCCGTACCTGGCCCCAGGACATGTCCGCATCGAGGATCGGCACGTCGGGCCCGCCCGCGACGGCGCGGTTGCGCAGGCGCATGATCCGGGTGGCGGGCAGACCGAGGGCGGAGAAGGCCCAGTCGGCGAGGGTGGCGTTGAGGGCCAGGCCGACCACGGCCAGGGCGCCGCCCGGCCGCAGGACCGCCTCGGCCTTCTTCAGCGCCGCGGTGAAGTCCATGTGGTGGATCGTGGCCACGAACGAGACGAAGTCGACCCCGTCCTCCGGCGGCGACCAGGTCAGGAAGTCGGCCTCGACGAAGGTCAGGTCGCCGGGACCGCCCAGCGACCTGGCCTTCTCGACCGCCGGGGCGTACCGGTCGATCCCGATGACCCGTTCCGCCCGCCCGGCCAGCTTCCTGGCCAGCAGCCCGTCACCGCAGCCGACGTCCAGCGCCGTCCCGCAACCGGGCGGGACGGCCCGCAGGACGAGCGGGTGATAGTGGGTGTTGTGGTTCCAGTAGTCCCCCATGGGCGGGGATTATGGCACCTGCTCACCCCGGAAACCGGAGAATCCGGACATCCGCCGATCTTCGTCCGGCGGGCCGGGACTCAGCCGACCATGTCGATGAGGTCGGCGACCGAGTCGGCCACCTGGGAGGGGCGGAACGGATAGCGGTCGATCTGCTCCTTGGCCATCACCCCGGTGAGCACCAGGATCGTGTGCAGCCCGGCCTCCATGCCGGAGACGATGTCGGTGTCCATCCGGTCGCCGATCATCGCGGTGCTCTCGCTGTGCCCGTCGATGGCCCGCAGCGCGCTGCGCATCATCATCGGGTTGGGCTTGCCCACGAAGTACGGCTCCACGCCCGTCGCCTTCGTGATCATCGCCGCGACCGCGCCGCAGGCCGGCAGGGAGCCCTCGTGGGAGGGGCCGATCGGGTCGGGGTTGGTGGCGATGAAGCGGGCCCCGGCCTCGATCAGCCGGATCGCCCGCGTTATCTGCGTGAAGCTGTAGGTGCGGGTCTCGCCCAGGACCACGTAGTCGGGGCTGAGGTCGGTCAGCACGTAACCGATCTCGTGCAGCGCGGTGGTCAGCCCGGACTCGCCGATCACGTAGGCCGAGCCCCCGGGACGCTGGTCGTCCAGGAACTGAGCGGTGGCCAGCGCCGAGGTCCAGATCGACTCCGCCGGGATGTCCAGGCCCGCCGCGCGCAGCCGTACCGCGAGATCGCGCGGGGTGTAGATGGAGTTGTTGGTCAGCACCATGAACCGCTTGCCCGTCGCCATCAACCGGCGGATGAACTCCTCGGCGCCCGGCACCGGGTGCCCCTCATGGACCAGGACGCCGTCCATGTCCGACAGCCAGCACTCGATCGGCTTGCGCTTGTCCGTCATCGGTCCGCACTTCCCCGCTTCTCAATTCCGCGTCAATGGAGGTGACCAGGATGACAGGTGCGAAGCGGGCACCCCACCGGCAGGTCGGCCGCGGGGATGCCTGCCGACGGGGGCGCCCGCCGGGGTGCTCACTGCGCGGTGCGCCAGGCCTGCTCCTCGACCAGCTCCCGGCTGCGCCAGCCGTACACCGTGCGGATCATGCGGTGGTGGTACCAGCCGCCGCCGCGGATGAGCCCGGCGGCGTCGGCGGCGACCATCTCCCTGGACGGGGCGAGCGTGTCGGTGAAGGACGCCGTCACCGCCGCCTCGTTCCCCTCGAAGCGGACGCTCGTCGCCCCGATCAGGTGCTGGCGGCCCGGCCAGTGCGACAGGACCTCCGCCAGCCAGGCCCGCGCCTCCTCCCGGGTGCCCCTGATCCCGCCGGCCGCCGTGTAGTCGATCACCGCGTCCGGGGTGAAGACGAGGTCGAGCCGTTGCCAGTCGCCGGTGTCGATGGAGTAGGCGTAGCGGGCGAGCACGTCGCCGATCTCCAGCCGGTCCGCGATCTCCTGTTGCCTCATGCCCGCATACAACCAAACGCTTGCTACGAATGCGAGGGGTGATCGCCCCGGGATCCGGCACTCCCCTCCCGCCGGGGCCGGTTCTCTCGAAACCCAGCGCCTTTACATCGTAGATTCGTCCGTTCGCGCAGGCCGGAGCTGTGATTCACTTTCCTGGTGAGCGACGAGGACCTGATCGAGGAGATGGGCCGGATCGGTGCGCGGTACGGCGGCGGCCCCGCGACGACGGTGCCGACCCGGCCGGACGTGGCCATCGTGCGGGCCGGGTCCGTCGTGGTCAAGGCGCACGCCCCCGGCGCCGCCCGCGAGCCCCTGGAGCGGCGGATGCGGGCCGCGGCGCACCCCGCCCTGGACGGCATCCTACTCCGGCCGGTCACCGAGGAGATCATGACCGTCCACGACCGGCTGGTGACCGTCTGGCCGGCCGGGACCCCGGTCGACCCCGACGACCCGGGCGCCGCCCCCTGGGAGGACGGCGCCCGGCTGCTGGCCCGGCTGCACGCCGTACCGGCCGGCGCCCTGCCCGCGCTGCCGCCGGCGGGCGGCCCGGCCCGGGTGGGCAGGACCGTCACCCGGCTGACCGGCGGCTCGGCCGCCGAGCAGGTCGTGCTGCGCGCCTTCGCCTCCCTGCCGGACTTCGAGGAGGCCGCCGGGCGGGCGGGCGCGGGCCTGCCTGCCCACGGCGACTGGCACCTGGGGCAGATGGTCCGCACCGGCGGCCGGTGGGTCCTCATCGACGCCGACGACCTGGGCCTGGGCGATCCGGCCTGGGACCTGGCCAGGCCCGCGGCCTGGTTCGCCGCCGGACTGCTGGAGCCGGAGGTGTGGCACCGCTTCCTGGCGGCCTACCGCGCCGCCGGCGGCAACGCCGTCCCCGCGCAGGGCGACCCCTGGGAGCGGCTGAACCTCCCGGCGCAGGCGCTGACGGTACAGCTGGCCGCCGCGGCGGTGGCGGCGGCCCGGCGGGAGGGGCGGGCGTTGGACGAGGTGGAGAGCGTGCTCATCGACACCTGCCAAAGGATTGTCCAGTTCCGAAGTGCCTGCCATAGTGTGCCCACGCAGTAGGTTGTGGGTACGACGACCACGATGCCAAGGCAAGGAGACGACCGATGCAGTGCCCGAAGTGTCGCGGCAACATGCGCACTTATGAGCGCAATGGTGTCCATATTGATCAGTGCGACGGCTGTCGCGGAATCTTCCTCGACTACGGCGAGCTCGAGACCCTGACCCGGATGGAGAGCCAGTGGTCGCAGCAGCAGCACGCCGCTCCGCCGCCGCCTCCGCCGCCGGCCCACGGCGCTCCCGGCTGGGGCGCCCCCGCTCCGCACTACGGTGGCCACTACGGCCACCACCGTCAGCGCAGCTGGGTGGGCATGCTCTTCTCCACCTGATCCATCCAGGGGGGACGACCCGAGACCGCGATCTCCATGAGATCGCGGTCTTCGCGTTTACTTGGGGAAGTCGCCCGGCTTGACCGGCTTGGAGGCGACCGTGCCGCCCTTGACCGAGTGCAGGGTGATCGTCCAGTTGTTCCAGCGGATGTACGCGCCGGAGTAGGTCGTCTTGTAGGGCACCGTCTTGCCGAACTGCGTGAAGTCGCACGAGCGGGTGAAGGCCTTGCGCTTGGCGTCCCAGTCGGTGCCGGTGCTGTAGTAGACCTTGTACTTGCCGTCGCGGATGCCGCTGATCGTGGCCTTGCCCTTCTTGCGCACGTAGAAGGAGACGACCCGCTTCTTGCCGCGCAGCACCACGACGAAGGCGTCGTAGTCGCCGCCGTTGTCGACCTTGAGCGAGCCCCGGCCGGTGCGGCTCTCGTACGACTTCAGGATCCTGCCGTTGGGCAGGCGGCGGTTCTGCTGCTTGGCCGCCTTCACCGACACGACGTCGGCCGGGTAGCCGGTCAGGGCCGCCGCGGCGTCCTTCATGACCGACAGCTCCCCGTCCTTCTCCAGCTTGGTCAGCACCGAGGGGCCGGTGCAGGTCTCCTGCGCCCGCACGCCCTGCACGGCGTCGCGCAGGGCCCCGCCGAACGTGCGCAGCGTGCCCAGGTAGTTCCCGTGCTGGGCCGCCACCTCGGGGGGCGGCGTGAGGACCTGCAGCCGGGTCACCGCCTGGTCCACCGCGTCGGCGGCCTTGCGCACCCGCCCGTCGAGGCCGTTCAGCCCGCCGGTGGAGGCCACCTTCTGCAGCGCCTGCCTGACCGGTTCGCGCGCCTGCTCCAGCTCGGCCCGGTAGGCGTCGGCCGTCAGCGCCGACGGGGACGGCGGGGCGGTGCTCACCGCGACCGACGGGTTGCCGGAGGGGTCCGTCCCCGCGCCGCCCGACCCTCTGACCACCCCGCCCGCGGTGGCCTGACCCCGCACGGGCTCACGCGCGGGAGTGAGCGTCGAGCAGGCGCTCAGAGTGAGTGCCGCGACCGTGACACACGGAATCAGCCGGCGGGTCGTCGGGGGGAGGCTCATCTGTCCCACTATCGTGGGATAGATCCTTACACGTCAAACTCGATCGACTCCTCCGAGACGGTGCCTTGACGGTCGAGGACCAGCCTCCGGGTGATCCCCGCGGCCTCAAGGAACGGCAGGTCGTGGCTCGCCACGACGAGCGCGCCCCGGTAGGCCTCCAGCGCCTGGGCGAGCTGGCGGACGCTGGCCAGGTCGAGGTTGTTGGTCGGCTCGTCCAGCAGCAGCAGCCCCGGCGGCGGCTCCGCCGACAACAGCGCCGCCAGCACCGCGCGGAAGCGCTCACCGCCCGAGAGCGCCCCGGCGGGCAGGTCGGCCCGCCCGCCGCGGAACAGGAAGCGGGCCAGCCGGGCCCGGACCGCGTTGACCGAGGCCGACGGCGCGAACCTGCGGACGTTGTCCACCACGCTGAGCTCGTCGTCCAGCAGATCCAGCCGCTGCGGCAGGTACCCCACGCCGGGCACGCCCACCTCGACCGAGCCCGCCTCCGGAGCCAGCTCCCCGGCGATCGTGCGCAGCAACGTGGTCTTGCCGGACCCGTTGGGACCGAGCAGCGCGATCCGCTCGGGCCCCCGCACGATCAGCTCCTCCACCGTCGTCCCGCTCACGGTCCGCACGCCGGTGAGGGTCAGCACGGTCTTGCCCGCGGGCACGGCCGTCTCGGGCAGCCCGATGCGGATCGCGGCGTCGTCGCGCACGGCCGCCTCGGCCTCGCCGAGCCGCTCGCGGGCCTCGGCGAGCCTGGAGGCGTGCATGGTGCGGTGCTTGCCCGCCGCGACCTGCGCCTGCCGTCTGCGCTCCTGCATGATGATCTTAGGCTCGCGCTTCTGCTCGTACATCTTGTTGCCGTAGCGGGCCCGGCGGGCCAGCTTCACCTGCGCCTGCTCCCACTCGCGCTTCTGGCGGCGCACGTCGGCCTCGGCGGTGCGGACCACGCGCTCGGCCGCCTCCTGCTCGGCGGCGAGCATCTCCTCGTAGGCCGGGAGATTGCCGCCGTACATCCGCACCGCGCCGCCGGTCAGGTCGGCGATGGCGTCCACCCGCTCCAGCAGGGCGCGGTCGTGGCTGACCGTCACCAGCACCCCGGTCCACGACTCCACCGCGGCGTACAGCCGGCGGCGGGCGTCGAGGTCGAGGTTGTTGGTCGGCTCGTCCAGCAGCAGCACGTCCGGCCGGCGCAGGAACAGCGCGGCCAGCCCCACCATGACGGTCTCCCCGCCGGACAGCGTCGCCACCGTCCGGTCGAGGCCGACGTGGTCCAGGCCGAGCCGGTCCAGCTCGCCCCGGGCGCGCTCCTCGATGTCCCAGTCGTCGCCGACGACGGCGAAGTTCTCCGCGGAGGCGTCCCCGCGCTCGATCGCCAGCAGCGCGGCCCGCCGCTCGGCGATGCCCAGCAGTTCGGCGACGGTACGGGCGGTGCCCAGCGGGAGGTTCTGCGGCAGGTAGCCGACCTCGCCGGTGACGGAGACGGACCCCTCCGACGGGGTGAGCTCGCCGGCGATCAGCCGCAGGAGGGTGGACTTGCCCGAGCCGTTGACCCCGATCAGGCCGGTACGGCCGGGCGGGAACGCGGCGTCGAGGTTCTCCAGGACGATCGTGCCGTCGGGCCAGGCGTAGGAGAGGTCGTCGCAGACGATCGAGAATGACGGGAAAGACATGGGGCGGCTCCCAGAATGTGTCGTGATTTATCAGGACGTGATTTATCGGGACACAGGAACACCGCAGACGCGCACGCCTTCAGGGGAGACCGCGGGAGAAGAAAGGGCCGCGAGAAAGGCCGTCGCCGGGAAAGGGCGGGACGGGTCCGCTGAGGTCGGGCACGCCGGGCCGTCGCAACGGCTCACATGGCGCGGTGTCCGCAACCTCAGATCTCCAACGGACGCTCCCGGGGACGGCAGTACGACACGGGAAGGATACTGACGGGACCGGAGTGACGCCAACGGATTTTTTCCGGCGCCCTCCCCATGGACCGCCCGGCCGGGTCAGGGCCGCACGATCGCCCAGACCGCGTGCTCCACCTCGGGACGGGCCCGGCGCAGGTCGAACGTGGCCGGGGCGGCCAGATAGCGCCGGGCGCACTCGTGGACCGGGCTCATCACCACCGCGTCCAGCGCCCAGGCCGGGACCGCGCGCATCTCCCCCCGGGCCGTGCGCGCCCCGAACCACGTGGCCAGCGGCGCCATGACGCGCGCCTTGAAGGCGGCCGTCTCCTCCTCCGGCAGCACCCCGGCGGTCGAGGCCCGGTAGACGAACTCCGCCCTGGTCGGGTTGGCCGCGATCCAGTCGAGGAAGCGGCCGGCCAGCTCGGGCACGACGGCCTCGGCCGGGCGCTCGTCGAGCGCGGGGACCATCTCCCCGACCAGCTCGGCGAAGCTGGCGCGGTACAGCTCGGCGACGACGCCCCCGCGACTGCCGAAGTGGTGGTAGATGCTCCCGTTCGAGGCGCCGGAGACCTCGGCCAGCCTGCTGATCGTCATCGCCTCGAGGCCCTTGTCGGCCACGATTGCCAGCGCCGCCTCCAGGATCGCCTCACGCGTGGCAGCCCTTGCCATCGCTCCACCCCCGCTTGCTAGAGTAACGCTCTAGAGTGCCACTCCAATCGAGGTGCGTCATGAGCGTCGAATTCACCGGCTCCCTTCCCGCGATGCTGCGGAGCAGGATCCGGGCGACACCGTACACGGAGGCCTTCCGCCACCCCTCCGCAGGCGGGTGGGCCTCGCTCACCTGGTCGGAGGCCGGTGCGCGGATCCGCGCGCTGGCGCTGGGCCTGCGCGAGCTCGGCGCCGAGCCCGGCGTCCGGGTGGCGGTGCTCTGCGGGACCCGGATCGAATGGATCCTCGCGGATCTGGCGGTGCTGTCCACCGGGGCCGCGACCACCACGATCTACCCCTCCAACACCCCCTCCGAGTGCGCGTTCATCGCCGCCGACTCCGGCAGCGTGCTGGTCATCGCCGAGAACGACGACCAGGTGGCCAAGCTCCGCTCGGTCAGGAGCGAGATCCCCGCGGTCAAGCACGTGATCGTCATCGACGGCGAGGCGGACGAGGAGGGCTGGGTTCTCACCCTCGACCAGGTCGCCGCCTCCGGTGCGAAGACCGACGCGGCCGAGTACGACCGGATGGTGGACGCCGTCACCGAGGACGACCTGGCCACACTGATCTACACCTCCGGCACCACCGGCCGCCCCAAGGGGGTGGAGCTGACCCACCGCAACTGGCTGCAGACGGCCAGGGCGGCCGTCGAGATCGACCTCCTCACCCCCGACGACCTGCACTTCCTTTGGCTGCCGATGTCCCACTCGTTCGGCAAGCTGCTGGAGGCCGTGGTGATCGCGGCGGGCACGCCGACCGCGATCGACGGCCGCCTGGACCGCATCGCGGCCAACCTGGGCGAGCTGCGGCCCACCGTGATGGCCGCCGCGCCCCGGATCTTCGAGAAGATCCACAACACCGTGACCGCGACCGTGCAGAACGAGGGCGGGATCAAGCTCAGGCTGTTCCGCTGGGCGCGCGCCACCGGCCTGGAGGTCAGCCGCGCCCGGCAGGAGGGCCGTGCCCCGTCCGCCGCCCTGCGCGCCCGGTACGCGATCGCCGACCGGCTCGTCTTCGCCAAGCTCCGCGCCAGGTTCGGCGGGCGGGTGCGCTACTTCATCTCCGGCTCGGCGCCCCTGTCGCTGGAGATGGCGGAGTTCTTCGACGCGGCCGGGCTGCCGATCCTGGAGGGGTACGGCCTGACCGAGTCCTCGGCCGGCAGCTTCGTCAACCTGCCGGGGAAGGTGAAGTTCGGCACGGTCGGCCCGCCGCTGCCCGGCGTCACCGTGCGGATCGCCGACGACGGCGAGATCCTGATCGGCGGGCACGGGATCATGCGCGGTTACCACGGGCTGCCCGAGGAGACCGCCGAGGCGCTCCAGGACGGCTGGCTGCACACCGGCGACATCGGCGAGCTCGACGAGGCCGGGCGGCTGCGCATCACCGACCGCAAGAAGGAGCTGATCAAGACCTCCGGCGGCAAGTACGTCGCGCCCCAGCACCTGGAGGGCCGCATCAAGGCCGCCTGCCCGTTCCTGTCCCACGTCGTGGTCCACGGCGACCGGCGCAACTACTGCACGGCCCTGGTGACGCTGGACCCGGACGTGGTCACCGCCTGGGCCAAGTCCGAGGGCCTGCCCGAGGACCCGGCCGAGCTGGCCTCGCTGCCCGCGCTGCGCGAGAAGGTGCGGGTGGCGATCGACACGGTCAACGCCGGCCTGGCCAGCTACGAGACCATCAAGGACTTCGCGATCCTGCCCGCCGACTTCACCGTGGAGAGCGGCGAGCTGACGCCCAGCATGAAGGTCCGCCGCCGCGAGGTGGAGGACCGCTACAAGGACGTCCTGGACTCTCTGTACGACAAAGCGGTCAAACCAGCCTGAGGTATGACCGGAAAATGAACACGGGCTGAATTCTCCCGGATATCGCCCTGCAGGCGCCGCACCCCTTTTCCTGGCCTCCAATAATCCCCATTACAGGGGATTTTCAGGAAAAGGGGTGAAATGAAACGATCGATCGGCGTCGTCCTGGCGCTGTTGCTCGGCGCCGCGGTCGTGACGGCGGTCGTCCTCGGTAACGGGGACGGCGGCCCGGCCGTGGTGCGGGGTGTGATCGGATCGGAGAAGAAGCCGTTCTTCGACGACCCCAGGGTCCGCGCGGCGTTCGACAGGCACGGGCTGCGGGTGGAGGTGGACACCGCCGGCTCCCGGCAGATCGCGACCGAGGTCGGGCTCGACGACTACGCCTTCGCGTTCCCCTCCAGCCTGCCCGCGGCGGAGAAGATCAAGAAGGATCGGGGGGTCTCCCGGGTCTTCTCCCCCTTCTACTCGCCGATGACCGTGGCGACCTTCCAGCCGATCGTCGAGGTGCTGACCGAGGCGGGGCTGGTGCGCGACTCCGGGCGGGGCTACCAGGTGCTCGACATGGCCCGGTATCTGGAGCTGGTGGCCGAGGGGGCCCGGTGGGACAGGTTCCCCGGCAACACCGCCTACCCGGCGCGCAAGCGGGTGCTGCTGACCACCACCGACGTCAGGACCTCCAACTCCGCGGCCATGTACCTGGCGATGACCAGCTACGTGGCCAACGGCGAGGACGTGGTCACCACCGCCGAGCAGGTGCCCGGGGTGGCCGAGAAGGTCGCGCCGGTCTTCCTCGACCAGGGCTACTCGCAGTCCTCGACCGAGGCGCCGTTCGAGGACTATCTGGTGATGGGCTCGGGCAAGACGCCGATGGTCGTCACCTACGAGGCCCAGTACCTGTCGCGCCTGTTCTCCGGCGACGGCTCGATCACCCCCGAGATGCGGCTGCTCTACCCCGCGCCCACCGTGCTCAGCAAGCACACGCTGGTGCCGCTCACCGAGCAGGGCGGCGAGGTCGGCCGGCTGCTGACCGAGGACCCCGGGCTGCGCCGCCTGGCCGCCGAGCACGGCTTCCGCACCGCCGATCCCAAGACCTTCGCGGACCTGGTCGCCGAGCGCAGGGCCGCCGTCCCCCGCGACCTCGTGGACGTGGTCGAGCCCCCCGTCTACGAGCGCCTGGAACAGCTGATCACCGCCATCGACCGGCTCTACGCCGGCGGCGCCGTACCGCAGGCCGAAGGAGGATCCTGACCGTGGCTCACGACACGGCCGCGAACACGCCCGGGGACACGACGGGCCGCGGGGGCGCGGACACCACCGGCGTCGGCCTCACGCCCACCCCGCCCGACCTGACGCTCACCCCGCCCACGCCGGTGACCGCCGTCCCCGCCGAGCGCGCCGCGACCATGCTGCCGCTGCCCGACGGCCGCGCCGACGAGCTGGCCGCCAAGGCCCGGGACTTCGCCGCGGAGCTGGCCGGGACGGACCCCCGGGTGCCGGAGTTCACCCGCAAGGTGCACGACATCTCCTCGATGGGCGGCTCGGAGATCCGCGCCGCCTCCCAGGTGGCCAACCGCATGCTCAAGCGTCCCGTCGCCGCCCTGGCCTCGGCCAAGGGTGAGGCGGCCGACGCCCAGAGCCGGGTGGCCGGGCAGCTGGCGGCGCTGCGCCGTACGGTGGTGGACCTCGACCCGAAGCAGGCGGCGAGCGGGACGCGCAGGCTGCTCGGGCTGATCCCCTTCGGCGACCGGCTGCGCGACTACTTCGCCAGGTACCAGAACGCGCAGAAGCACATCGACGACATCATCCGGGCGCTGAAGTCCGGCCGGGACGAGCTGCTGAAGGACAACGCCGCGATCGAGGGCGAGAAGGCGAACCTGTGGGAGGCGATGACCCGCCTGCAGGAGTACGCGGTGATGGCCGCCGCACTGGACGCCGCCCTGGAGGAGCGCCTGCTCCATCTGGAGGCCGCCGACCCGGACAGGGCGACCGCGCTGCGCTCCGACGCGCTGTTCACCGTACGGCAGAAGCACCAGGACGTCCTCACCCAGCTGGCCGTCTCCGCCCAGGGCTATCTCGCCCTGGACCTGGTCCGCAAGAACAACCTGGAGCTCATCAAGGGCGTGGGCCGGGCGACCACCACGACGGTCGCCGCGCTGCGCACCGCGGTCACGGTGGCCCAGGCGCTGGCCAACCAGAAGCTGGTGCTCGACCAGATCGGCGCGCTCAACGCCACGACGAGCGACCTGATCCTGGCCACCAGCGAGATGCTGCGCACCCAGGCGGGCGCCATCCAGAACCAGGCGGCCTCCACCACGGTGGACATGGACTCCCTGCGCCGGGCCTTCGACAACGTCTACGCCACCATGGACATGATCGACTCCTTCCGCGCCCAGGCCGTGGAGAGCATGGCGGTCACCGTCCAGAGCCTCGGCGGCGAACTGGAACACGCCAGGACCTACCTGGAGCGGGCCGCGGAGGAGGGCCGATGACCGCCCGGCCGTTCCTGGGAGCGGCGCTGGCGCTGGCTCTCGTGCTCGGCCTGGCCGCGTGCGGGCCCGACGACATCGGCGATGATCCGGACACCCTGCGGATCCTGGCCGGCAGCGAGGTCAAGGACCTCGAACCCCTGCTGTCCCGATCCGGGCTCAAGGTGAAGATCTCCTACACCGGCACCCTGGACGGCGCCGAGCAGGTGGCCGGCGGCGGCGCCGACGGCAGGTACGACGCAGTCTGGTTCTCCTCCAACCGCTACCTGTCGCTGATCGACGGGGCGCCCGCCCGGCTGTCCACCGAGACCAGGATCATGGTCTCCCCCGTGCTGCTCGGCCTGCGGACCGCCAAGGCCCGGGAGCTCGGCTGGCAGGACGGCAAGGCGAGCTGGAAGCAGATCGCCACCGCCGCCCGGGAGGGGAAGTTCACCTTCGGCATGGCGAACCCGGCCTCGTCCAACTCCGGCTTCTCCGCGCTGGTCGGCGTGGCCGCCGCGCTGTCGGACGCCGGGGAGGCCCTCGACGCCGCGCAGGTCTCGGCGGTCACGCCGGAGCTGAAGGAGTTCTTCTCCGCCCAGCGGCTGACCGCGGGGTCGTCGGGCTGGCTGGCCGACGCCTACGCCCGGCAGGGCGGGGTGGACGGCATCGTGAACTACGAGTCGGTGCTGCTGGGCTTGAAGGACCTCACGCTCGTCTACCCGGAGGACGGCGTGGTCACCGCCGACTACCCGCTGACCCTGCTGGCCTCCGCGCCGCCGGAGAAGCGGGAGCTGTACGGCAGGCTCGCCGCCTGGCTGCGCACGCCGGACACGCAGCGGGAGATCATGACCACCACCCACCGGCGGCCGGTCGTGCCCGAGGTCGAGCCCGGACCGGAGTTCGGCACGGCGCCGCTGCTGGAGCTGCCCTTCCCCAACCGCAGGGCCGCCGCCGACCAGCTGATCACCGCCTACCTCGACGAGGCGCGGGTGCCCGCGCACGCCCTGTTCGTGCTGGACACCTCCGGCTCGATGCAGGGCGAGCGCATCGAGGCGCTGCGCGAGGCCCTGGTCATGCTGACCGGCGCCGACCGCTCGGCCTCCGGGACGTTCTCCCGGTTCCGCAGCCGCGAGACCGTGACCATGATCCCGTTCAACGACGGCGTCGAGGCGTCGCGCACCTTCACGCTGCCCGCGGGCGACCCCGGACCGGTGCTGGAGGAGATCGAGGGGTACGCCCAGGGCCTCGGCGCCGACGGCGGGACCGCGATCTACGACGGGCTGCGGGCCGCCTACACCGAGAGCACCCGGGCCGACCCGGACCACTACACCTCGATCGTGCTCATGACCGACGGCGAGAACACCGACGGCGCCTCGCTGGAGGACTTCGAGTCCCTGTACCGGACGCTGCCCGAGGGGCGCCGGCCCCGGACCTTCGTCGTGCTGTTCGGGGAGAGCGACGTGGAGGAGATGAACGCGGTCGCCGAGCTGACCGGGGGCGCCGTCTTCGACGCCCGCGACGGCTCGCTGGCCGCGGCGTTCAAGGAGATCCGTGGCTACCAGTGAGCGGGGAGGCCGCGCACATGCTTGACCGGGTGGTCGGGTACCTCGGCTCGACCAGGAACATCATCGGCTGTGCGCTCGCCCTGGCCGGCCTGCTGGCGCACTTCCTCGGCCTGGCCGGCGCGTTCTGGCCCGTGGTGGTGGCCGGGTTGTACGGCGTGGGCGCGCTGCTGGCCCCGGCGGACCGGACCCGGGCGGCCGTCTCCTACGCCGAGGCCGAGACCGGCCCGCTCCGGGCGGAGCTGGAGGCGCTGCTGGGCCGGGTGCGCGGCTCGGGGCGCTTCCCGGTCGACGTGGTGGCACGGGTCGAGGCCCTGGCCGAGGTGATCGCCGGGGTGCTGGACCGGGCGGAGGCGCTGACCACCTCCCCCGACCACCTGCACGTCGTCTCCCAGACGATCCGCGACTATCTGCCCTCGGGCCTGGAGGCCTACGCCAACCTGCCCCCCGCCTACGCGCTCACCCGCCGCGGCGACCGGGAGCGCAGCGCCCACGAGGAGCTGCTGGTCCAGCTCGACCTGCTGGACTCGGCCCTGCGCACGGTGGCCGAGGCGGTGCACCGGGGCGACGAGCAGGCCCTGCGCGATCAGAGCCGCTTCCTGCGCGACCGCTTCGGCCCCTCCGCCCTCGACCTGTGACCTGAGGCCCGCCAGACGGCGATCCAGGCCGCCTCGGCGGCGGCGTCGAGCAGGTAGGTGGGGCGGATCCGCCCGCTCGGCACGTAGATCAGGTCGATGGCCAGCAGGGTCGCCGAGGTGGCGATCCCGATCCGCCGGGCGTGCCGGACGCCGCCGGGCTCGCCCGCGGCGCGCAGCTGCGACCAGCCCACCCCGACCAGCAGCCCGGCCACCGTACGGACCAGCCAGTCGTCCTCCTTGGGGCCGAAGACCTTCTCGAAGCTGGGCAGGTGCACCAGCGGCCAGACTCCCGACAACACGTTGAACACTCCGTGCGCCCGGGCGAGCGCGGCACCGCCCGGGTCCTTCGCAGCGTCGTCTCCCATGGCCCGCCGATGCCCGATTGTCATCCCGGCAAACCCCCCGCCGAGCAGGGGGGCGGCGGCCGCCGTGAGGCGGACCCCGCCACCCTCCTGGTTTCTCCCCGGCGGGGCGGGTAGGCCACGCCTGCCGGAAGAAGTCTGAAAAAAGGAGATCGACATGGTCAAGGCCCACCCGCGCCCCGAGGCGATGGAGGAGAACGACGTCGTCGACCTGCTGCTGGCCCAGCACTCCCTGATCAGGGACATGTTCGACGAGGTGGAGAAGGCCTCGGCCGCCGAGCGGCCGGAGGCCTTCCAGCGGCTGGTCCGGCTGCTGGCGGTGCACGAGACGGCCGAGGAGGAGATCGTCCACCCCTACGCCCGCAGGAAGCTGGACGGCGGGGACGCCGTGGTCGACGACCGCCTGGCCGAGGAGCACGAGGCCAAGCAGCTGCTGATGAAGATGGACCAGGCCGGTCCCGAGGACCCGCAGTTCATGGAGAACCTGCTGCTGCTGCGCGCGGCCGTGGAGGCGCACGCCCGCAGCGAGGAGCGCTACGAGTTCCAGAAGCTGCGCGCCTACGCCTCCGACGCCGAGCGCCGCGCCATGGCGGCCGGGGTCAAGGCGGCCGAGGCGATGGCCCCGACCCACCCCCACCCGGGGACCGAGTCGGCGACCAAGAACCTGCTGATCGGCACGCCGGTCGCGATGATGGACCGGGTCCGCGACGTGATCCGCCAGGCGATGGGCAAGCAGGGCTGAGGCGGTATCCGCCGGGCGCCGCATCCAGCGCGGCACCCCGGCAGGCGGCCCCGGCAACGCGCCGGACACGGCAGGGCCCGCGACCTCCGGACGAGGTCGCGGGCCCTGCCGTGTCGGCGCCCGGGGGGAGCGAGTGTCAGCGGTCGGCGCGCAGACTGTGGACGGGGTGCGGCCCGTCGGTCTCGTGCCGGTACTCCCGTCCGGCCTTGTTGCGGTTCTCGACGATCACCTGCTCGCTGGGCGCCTGGGACGCGTCGCCGCCGTGGATCGCCTCCTGCATCTGCTCGAAGCGCTCGTGCATGTCCTGCACGTAGCCGGTGCCGATCGTGGTGAAGTCGATCTGCGTGGCCAGCAGCTCTCGCAGGTAGGCCTTGTTCGGCTCGAAGGTCACCGGGGCCGGCAGCTGCGGGGCGACGACCTCCTGGGGGTCGCGGCCGTCGTGCCGCTTGAACAGCTCGGCGGCGATGCGCAGGTGCTCCAGCTCCATGTTGAGGTGCAGCTCCCAGATCGCCTTGACCTTCGGGTCGGACTCGGTCTCCATGAAGGAGTGGTACATGTAGCACTCGTTGTACTCGTGGTTGAGCAGCATCTCCCACCAGGTCTCGCCCGGGTCCACCAGTGACTCGTAGTGGGTGACGTGCTCCTCCTCGATCAGCCCGATCTCCTGGTAGAGCTGGCGGGCGATCGGCTCCATGTAGGTGGGGCCGACGTTCATGTAGAAGTTCATGGTCTGCTGCTCGGCGGCCATGATGGTCAGCGCGTGCAGCTTGGAGATCGGGGCGGCCGCGGTCTTGTCGTACGGCTCGCGCAGGTTGTCGATCGGGTTGCGGTGGTGCAGGTAGGTGGGCCGGCCCGGGGTGACCTCGGTGAGGTTGTCGACGATCTTCTCCGCCTTGCGGTGCTCGATCATCTCGTACAGGTTGGCGTAGCGGTACAGGTGGTCGAAGTCCTCCAGCACGCCGAACTGGTAGGCCTGCTTCAGGTAGGGGTCGGGCTCCATCCGGGCCACCCACGCGGTCAGGTCGACCGCGACCTGCTCGTAGGCGATCGTGGTCTCCAGCACCGAGGCCAGACCGGGCAGCAGCCAGTTGACCACCTTCTGCTGCTGGGCCTCGATGTAGCGGACCTGGGCCAGCTGCTGCTTGACCAGCGGATCCGGGCAGTGCCGGGCGAACTGGTGACTGAACAGGATCGCTTCGACCTCGATGCCGTTCATGGCGATGATCCGGCACCGGGTGTAGGGGTCGGCGTGGTCGGGGTCGATCGGCGTGACGTTCAGCTCGCGCCAGTTGCGCAGCTGGCGGTCCAGCGGGATACCCCGTTCGCGCAGCGGGTTGAAGGTCATGCGTGCTCTCCTCGTTGATTGACCGGCACGGACTGCCTGCCGTACCCCGTTCGGGAGAGCCGTACCGCCCGGCGCCCGCCCCGCCGCGAGGGCGGGCGCTCCCGGCTGGTCAAGACCGAGAAAAATCATCGTCCCCGGCAGGCCCGCCGGGTCAGTCGTCGTCGGCGGAGCCCGGCGCGGGGTCGCTCAGGTCGTGCCCGCGCTCGGTCAGCTCGGCCTCGATCGCGGCGCACACGGTCTCCACCACGGCGACCCGGGCGTAGCGCTTGTCGTCGCCGGGGATCACGTGCCAGGGGGCGTCCGGGTGGTCGGTCCGCTCCAGCATCTCCTCCACCGCGACCTCGTACTCGGCGCGCTTGTCGCGGTTGCGCCAGTCCTCGTCGGTGAGCTTCCAGACCCGCAGCGGGTCGCCGGCCCGGTCCTGGAAACGGCGCAGCTGCTCCTCCTCGGAGACGTGCATCCAGAACTTGACCATGATCATGCCCTCGGCGGCGAGGGTGCGCTCGAACTCCACGATCTCCCCGTAGGCGCGCGACCACTGCTCCTCGGTGGCGAAGCCCTCCACGCGCTCCACCAGCACCCGCCCGTACCAGGAGCGGTCGAGTACGGCCATGCCGCCCCAGCCGGGCAGCACGGGCCAGAAGCGCCACAGGAAGTGGTGACGCTTCTCGTCGTAGGTCGGGGCCGCGAACTGGGCGACCCGCACGTGCCGGGGGTCGAGCGGGCGGACCAGCCGCTTGATCGCCCCGCCCTTGCCGGAGGCGTCCCATCCCTCGAACACCACGCACAGCGGGGGGCCGATGCGCTTGTCGCCGATCTGCCCGCCGAGCATCAGCCGCAGCCGCAGCAGGCGGTGCAGCGCGGCGTCGAGCCGCTCACCGGCGGCCTTCTTCGGGAGCTTGGCGGACAGATCAACTTCAGCCAGTCGTTTCATGCTCCAAGCGTCGCATGTTTCACTTCACGGTGATCCGGAAGACCGCGTCTCCCGAGTAACGCCTGCTCTGCTCGTCGGCGGGGACGCGGTCGGCCGCGCAGCGCCAGCAGTTGGTGAGCGTGACCATGGTCGTGCCGCGCCGCTTGGCGTTGAAGACGAAGTAGCGGGTGCCGCCCGACCCGGCCGCCTCGGACGGGCCCTCGTACTCGTCGCTGATGAAGGAGGCCACCTTCACGTCCGGCAGCGGCCCCATCCGCCAGCTGTCGCCGATGGAGGCGTTGTCCTCGACGGCCAGGGCGAAGCGCGCGCCGGGCGTGAGCTCCACCTCGGCCGTCCTGCCGACCCCGCCCTCGACGATCTTCCCGTAGTGGGAGACGGCCGAGCCCGCGCCGCACCCCGTCCCGCCCGCCACGACCAGCGCCGCCGTCAGCAGGGCGGCCGCCTTCCGGTATCTCACGGGGACCAGGCTATCGAGGCGTCCCCTCGGTGCCGTCCCGCTCCTCCAGCGGCGCCCAGGGGAACAGGCGGCGCAGGGTGGCCTCGCTCAGCTCGGGCGGCGGGGTGAAGGGCAGGCCGAGACCGAGGCAGGCGTCGTAGGTGTGCACGAGCATCTCGTCGCACGCCACGCCCGCGAACCCCGAGACGTCGGCCATGCCGTACGGGTGCCAGCCGCGCGTCCCCTCGGGTGCGCCCCGCGCCACCCGGGCCAGCACCGTGGCGAAGACCTCGACGGTGGCGCTCAGCTCCCCCGGCGGGCTCTCCGGGCGCACCCGCAGGTCCATGGTGCTCAGCTCGCGCTCGCCCGCCGCCAGGTCGTTCGCCTCCATCGGGCGATCATGTCAGAGGCGGCCGCGGTAGACCTCGCGGGCCCGGTCGTACAGGGCCAGGTGGTCGGCGAGCTGCTCCTCGCTCTCGAACCTGCCCTCCTCGCGGACCAGCGCCTCCAGCCCGTCCAGCCACTCCAGGCACCAGCGGACGTCCTCGGGGCGGGCCACGTGGCGGCCGTCCACATCCAGGTAGACCGGGCTGGTGTGGGCGTGCACGCCCGTGGGGTGGAAGCTGCGCTCGTGCGGCCCGCCGCAGACGACCGCGACCACGTAGGTCGGCTCGTCCACGGCCAGCTCGACGGTCAGCCAGCCGCCCGAGCCCTCGGCGAACACCCCGTCGGCGGTGCGGATCTCCAGCCGCTCCACCTCGGGCCCGACCGTCCTGACGGTGATCGTCACCCGGGCCCCCGGCCGCACGTCCAGCGTGTCGCCGGGGCCGTGCCCGTCCACGGTCAGCTCCACCCACGGCCCGGTGGTGGCGAAGGTACGGCCCCGCCGTACCGCCTCGGCGAACGAGGCCGCGGTGAGCGTGCCCTGCACCCGGGCGTAGACCCGCTCCCAGCCGGGCGGGCTGGACTGGCTGCCCCGGCGGGCGAAGGAGACCATGCTGTCGGTCCCCGCGGTGACCGCCAGCCGGTTGCCGGCCCCGATCAGGCGCCGGTAGACCAGCGCGGTGGCCTCCACCGAGGAGTGGTTGAGCACGTCGAGGCTGTCGACGAGGCCCAGCGCCGCGTCGGCGACGATCTCCCGGGAGGAGCAGTTGCGCCGCCACAGCAGCACCTTGTCCGGGCCGTCGGTCTCGGCGAACGGGACGTGGAAGGGGTGGCTGTAGCCGGTGATCGCCCCCAGGTCGCGCAGCTCCCGGCAGGCCTCGCTGTTGGGCGGCCAGTCGGCCGTGCCCAGGAAGCCGGTGTGGAAGCGGGAGGGCGGCGCGCCGGGCCCGAAGGCGTAGAAGTGGCCGAGCAGGTCGTTGCGGTACTCGACGCCGATCCTGGCCAGGTGGGTGGCGTCGGACCAGGGCAGGTCCCGGCCCGCCCAGTGCTCCAGCGCCTCGGCGTCGTAGACCCGTTCGGAGGAGACGTTCCCGGCCACCAGGTTGAGCACGTGCAGGTCCTCGCCGTGCTGCATGGCCGCCGCGAGCGCGGGGGTGCCGACCATGTCCCCGGCCCAGTTGAGGTGGACGTGCATGTCCCCGCCGTACCAGCCCTTGGCCGCCGCGTCGTAGAGCCGCCGGGGGGCGAGCTCGACCAGCGTCTCCCGCCCCGCGACGGGCGTCACCTCGGCCTGCGCGGATTCGTACTCCATGCCGCGCGAGACGCGGACCGTCAGCGGCTCGGCCGGGACCTCCAGCACCACGTCGTCGCCGTGGAAGTAGGGCAGCACGTGGGCGTCGCGCCGGTGCGGGGCGTCCTCGGGGTACCAGCCCTGGCCGTGCTCGCCGTACACGCTCCACCGGCACGGCAGTCCCGCGCGCAGCCGCAGCCGGGCGGGGACGGCCGGGCGGGTCAGGGCCGCGAGGTCGACCGGCTCGCCGTCGGCGACGACCCGGGCGGCCGAGGTGACCTCGACCAGGCGGGCGCCGCGCGGGCCGATCTCGTGGGCCCGGCCGTCCACCAGCACGGTCGCCGGTTCCTCGCGGGCCGAGTCGATCAGCAGCGCCGTGCGCAGGGTCCGCCCGGGCAGTACGGCCTGCGCCTTGGCCTCCAGCTTGACGCCGTCCCCGGTCAGCCGCAGCGCCGCGAGGTTGTCGAGCACCTCCCCGGCCAGGACGTTGCGGATCACCTCGTCCATGTCGAGCGCGGCGAGGTCGTCCTCCAGCTCCCTGAGGTCGGCGCCCGGGTTGCGCGCGGCGGCCATGCCGTAGCACACGCCCCAGAAGTCGCGCGGGCCCATCAGGTAGGCGTCGGTGGCCATGGACTTCACATAGAAGATGGGGTCCTCGCCCCAGGTGACACCGTGCTCCGCCAGCAGCTTGCGATAGTCGTCCAGTGCCCGGGCCATGGCCGGGGACGTACTCGGATCGTCACACATGGGCGTCTCCGCGCATCAGTCCTTCCATGATCGCCGTTATGGTGACATGACGAACACACAGCGCTAGAACCCCGCCTGTCAGACGGGTGTGTTTTTCTCCACCAAGGTAGAGAAATATCCCTACTTGATGGTCTCCAGCTGCCCCGGGCCGGAGGGGGATTTGCCGAGCCGCACCTTCATCGCGTGCTCCACCAGGGTGATGAGGACGTCCTTGCCGGAGGCCCGCCTGCGCGCGTCGCAGAGCATGACCGGGACGTCGGGAGGGAGGGTCAGCCCGAGCCGTACCTCGTCCAGGTCGTAGCGGCGGGCGCCGTCGAAGCAGTTCACCGCCACGATGAAGGGCGTCTGCCGGCGCTCGAAGTAGTCCAGGGAGGGGAAGCAGTCGGCCAGCCTGCGGGTGTCGGCCAGCACGACCGCGCCCAGCGCGCCCAGCGCCAGCTCGTCCCAGAGGAACCAGAAGCGCTCCTGGCCCGGGGTGCCGAACAGGTAGAGGCGGTAGGCGTCGCCGATGGTGATGCGGCCGAAGTCCATCGCGACGGTCGTGGTGGCCTTGCCCTCCACGCCCGACAGGTCGTCGACGCCGACGCTGCGGTCCGTCAGCGTCTCCTCGGTGCGCAGCGGCTCGATCTCGGAGACCGCGCCGACCAGGGTGGTCTTGCCCGCCCCGAAGCCCCCGGCGACCAGGATCTTGATCGCCTTGGGCAGGACCGCCTGCCCGGCGGCGCGGCTAGAGCGCACGGAGTCCATCGAGCACCGCCCTGTACATCCTCTCGTCTTGCATGTCCGTCTCCGACTGTGGTTCTTGCAGGGTGACGAGCCCGTGGTCGAGCAGGTCGCTGAGCAGGACGCGGACGGTGCCCGCCGGGAGGTCGACGTGCGCCGCGATCTCCGCCACCGACTGCGGCTGCCGGCACAGGCGCAGGATGGCGTGGCACTCCGGAGTCACGCCCAGCTCCCCGGGGGACGGGGCGCGGACGGTGACCGCCAGGGTGATGAGGTCGAACCGGCCGCGGGTGGGCTCGGTCCGGCCGCGGGTGAGGACGTACGGCCGGACGATCGGTCCCGCCTCCTCGCCGATCCACTGGGCGTCGGGATGCTCGTCGCGAGGGTTCATCGCAGAGCGTCGCCCCCGTCGGCGGAGCCCGCCGTCCGTGCGGGCGAGGTGAGGTACTGGCCGACCCGGGTGACGAGCATGGCCATCTCGTAGGCGACGAGGCCGACGTCGGCGTCGTCCGCGCAGAGCACCGCCAGGCAGGCGCCCTTGCCCGCGGTGGACACGATCAGGTACGCCGAGCGCATCTCGATGATGGTCTGGCGCACCGCGCCGCCCCTGACCCGGTCGCTGACCCCCCTGCCCAGGCTCTGGATGGCCGAGCCGACCGCGGCCAGGTGCTCGGCGTCGGCGGGGTCGAGTCCCGCCGAGGCCGCCATCAGCAGGCCGTCGGTGGAGAAGACGATTCCGTGCTCGGCTTCCGTCACGCGTGTGACCAGGTCGTCCAGCAACCAGGCCAGATCGGTGGCGGGTCCTGTTCCCTGCACCACTCGTTGTCCTCTTTCTGCCGGCCGCCACCGGGTTCCGGCGGCTCGTCGGCGCGGGGTCTCGTGCGCGAATCGCGATCATCGTCCGGGGTCACATGGGTGGCCGATCGTCCTGCGCGCGGTCACCCCCCTCGATCAGCAGCTGCGCCGCCTCGGAGCGGCCCCGGCGGGTGCCGGCCTGGAAGGAGGAGAAGGCCGCGCGGATCTCCTCCGGCGAGCGCTCGTCGTCGTCCCCGCCCTCCTCCTGCGCCGGCGGGGGCACGGCCTCCTGCTCGCGCAGGGGCTCGGCGAGGTGGGTCTGGGGCACGCGCCTCGGCAGGCCGCCGGGGGTGTGGCTGGTGTCGGGCACCGGCATGATCGACGGCGCCGACGCCGGTGGCGCCGGTACGGACTCCGCGCTCACGTTCCCTCCCTGGACCGGCCCGGGAGCGGGCCCGGACGCCGCCGGCCCCTCCGGGCCCACGTGCGCCGTGGCCATCGGCGTCTGCGGGTTCACGTGCGCCGTCATCGCCGGCACCTCCGAATTCACCGACGCCGTGGTCATCGGCGCCTCCGGCCTCACGTACGCCGGCGCCGTGCCCGTGCCCGGGTGCGGGTGCGGGGCCCGGCCGGGCACCTCGGCGGGCTGCGGGGGCGGCTGGGCGAGCGCCGTACGGGCGCCCTCCCCGACCGCCGGACGGACTCCTTCCGCGACCGCCGGACGGGCGTGGGCGGCGTCCGCGTGGGTCCGGAGGGTCTCCGCGCGGGCGGCGGCCACGGCCGGCTCCGCGGGCCGCGTGCCGGGGACGCCCTCTCCGGCGGGGACGCCGCCGTCGCTGATCAGCCCCTGCGGGATCAGGACGATGACGGTCGTGCCGCCGTACGGCGAGGCCTTGAACGTCACCCTGATGCCGTGCCGTTCGGCCAGGCGGCTGACCACGTACAGTCCCAGGCGGGCGTTGCCCGACAGCTTGAGCTCCGGCGGGTTGGCGATGCGCTCGTTGGCCGCGGCGATGTCCTGCGGGCCCATGCCCAGGCCCCGGTCCTCGATCTCCACCGCGTACCCGTGGGCCACGACGCTCCCGCTGACCTTGACCGTCGTGTAGGGCGGCGAGAAGGAGGCGGCGTTCTCGACCAGTTCGGCCACCAGGTGGATGACGTCGCCGACGGCCCGGCCGTCCAGCGACACCTCGCCCATGGGCAGCACGTCCACCCGGGTGTAGTCCTCGATCTCGGCCAGTGCGCCGCGCACCACGTCGAGCATCGGGACCGCCTCCCGCCAGGCGCGGCCCGGGGCCGCCCCCGACAGGACGAGGAGGTTCTCCGCGTAGCGGCGCATGCGGGTGGCCAGGTGGTCCAGCCGGAACAGGTCCCGCAGCTCCTGCGGGTCCTGCTCGCGCCGCTCCATGGCGTCCAGCACGTTCAGCTGGCGGTGCACGAGGCCCTGGGTGCGGCGGGCGAGGTTGCGCAGGATGTCGGCGATGTCGCGCCGGAGCTGGGCCTGCTCGGCGGCCACCTTGATCGCGGTCTGCTGGACGGCGTTGAAGGCCCTGCCGACCTGGCCGATCTGGTCGTCGCCGAACTCCAGCGGCGGCGCCTCGGCGGCCACGTCCACGTGCTCGCCGTGGCCGATGCGGTCCACCACGCCGGGCAGCCGCTTGTCGGCCAGCTCCCAGGCCGCGGTCCGCAGCTTCTCCAGCTGCTGGACCAGTGCGCGGGCGGTGGTGATGGCCAGGACGACCGAGGCGATGACGGCGACCAGGCCCAGGCCGCCGGCGAGCACGAGCCGGACGATGACGCCGGTGGCCACCGGCACGGCGCGCTCCACCACGCCGCTGCCGGCGGTGAGCACGGTCTGCGCGAACCTCGACAGCGCGGGCTGGGCGTCGCCGCTCCACTTGACCGCGTCGACCAGCCCGAGCGCCACCGCGTTCCGGTTCTCGATGAGCAGGTCCTCCATGGCGGCCAGCCGGACGAACTGCTGGCTGTCGGCCATCTTGCGGTAGGCGTCCTGGTCGGCGGCCGGCAGCTCCGCCACCGCCTGGCCGAGCATGAAGCGCCGGGTGCCGACGATCTGCGTGAAGCGGACGCGGTCGTCGTCGCTGAACCGTCCGGCGGTCAGGGCGCCCATCACCAGGGCGTCCTCCTGGGCCAGCATGTCACGGGCCCGGTTCATCGTGATGAGCGTCCGGGTGTCCTTGGCGAGTTCGTCGTCGTCCAGCGTGGCCAGCGAGTCGTAGACGCGGAAGACGGCGTCGACGACGCCGGTGAACGCCGCGATCGTCCGGGTGCGGTCCGCGCGGCCGTCGTCGATCGCCTTTCGCATGGCCTCCAGGCCGTCCAGCAACCGGATGGTCTCGGCGATGCGGCGATCGAGGGCCGCGCTCCCCAGCAACTCCACGCCGTTGGAGGAGGTGCGCCTGCGGAAGTCGGCGCCGGCCTCGTTGGTGCGTTTGCGCTGAGCGGTCAGCGCCTCCGACCGGGCCTCCGTTCCCGGCTCGCCGAGCATGATCGCGGTGAGTCTGCGCTCGGCCTGCAGTTCGACGATGAGCCGCTCGCCGGGCTCGGCCACATCGGAGTTGAGCGTGGCCACGCCCAGCATGTTCACACCGTCACGGACGGTTACCCAGGCGGTGAATGCCCAGAGTGCGGTGAGTGACACCAGAAGCGCCGTGACCTTGGTCCGCAAGCGCGCGTTGCGCAAGCGCATGGCATCCACCCCGAGAACAGGAAAAGAGCGAGCAATTTCAGCAATCGGCAAATGTGCCGAATAGCCAACACAAGTCACGGCTCAGCGGGATATCCCACCTCACACCCGCCGAACCCTAGCAATGTCCATAAACACACTCAAGGCAGAGGGGAATGAATGATGCCTTCTGTCCCTTTTGTAGGTTTACGGTGGATTTTCAGAGCGGGTCAGAATCTGGTAAGGCCAGCGTCCGCTCCGTCAGATGGAGCGCCCCCAGCACCGCCGCACGGACGATCGTCACCGGCAGGTACAGGTCCTTGTCGACCCACAGAGGCGGCGCCTGCCGGTCACGCAGCTCCAGCAGCCGGCGGTACCCGCGCTCCACGGCATCCCGCGGCCCCGGCCGGTCCCCCGCCGGTGCGCCGGTGAGCGCTCCCGCGAGCGACGTGGCCGGCGACCCGGCGGGCGAGCCGGTGAGCAGCAGGGTCTGCAGCGCGTAGGCGGTCTCCTCGGCGGTGCCCTCCCACCGGCCCCACGACCCGTCCGGACGCTGACCGCCGAGCACCCAGTCCACCGCGCGTCCCACCGCGCCCGCCGACTCGGGGCCGCCGAACTCGTGCAGCGCGATCGCGCAGCAGGCCGTGGCGTAGTACGGCGAGGCGTGCCAGCGGTCCGGCCAGCTCCCGTCACCCCGCTGGAGACCGCGCAGCCAGGCCGACAGCTTGGCCACGACGGCCGTGTGGCGGGGCTCCCCGCCGCGGCGCCGCACGTACTCCCCGAAGGCGTCCAGGACGTGCGCGTTGGTCGTCGGGGACATCCCCTCCTCCCCGCGCCAGGTGCAGAAGTGGGTCTCCGTCTCGAACGACCACAGCCCCCGGGGCTCGTGCGGCTCACCGAGCAGCGCCAGAGCGTGCAGCGCGACGGAGGTGGTGTCGGCGTCGGCCGGCAGCCCCGGCCCGGTGGCCGCCCCCTCGGGGGCCAGCGCCTCCCGCAGGCTCGCCGCCAGCTCGGGCGGCACGTCCACCGGGACCCCGGCACGCCGCAGCCAGCTCAGCGTCCACCCGCGCTCGAACAGGGTGATCGGGAAGGCGCAGGGCACCGGCCCGCCGGAGCGCGCCACCACCGCCTCCAGATACCGCCGGACCGCGGCCTCCCGCTCCGACCGCTCCGGACCGTCCGGTACGGCACCGTCCGCCGCCCGCCGATCCTGCGAGCCGTACGGCGTGGCCTCGTGCACGGACGCCTGCTCCCGCGCGCCGTACCGCGCGGCCAGCCAGGCGGCGCTCGCGGCGGGTGAGGCGCCGACGGCCGCCATCGCGCCGGGCATCGGGGTGGGGGCGACCCCGCAGGCGGCCGCCGCCTCGTGGCCCGCGATCTCCAGTGCGTGCACCAGCTTCTGCGGGACCGCCGCGCCGGAGGCCAGCAGGGCCCGGACCGACGTCAGCCTGGCCTTGCCCATGCCCGGCGGCAGCTCCGGTCCACGGCCCCCGGGACGGCCCTCGCCGGGCAGCCCGGCCTCGAGGTGGCCTTCGATCAAGTCCAGCAGGGACGGCACGATCAGCTCGATCGCCGGCAGGTCCGGCAGGGGCGTGCCGCCGTACGGTCCCTCCTGGAGGGCTTCCAGCCCGCGGGCGGCGGCCTTGGCCAGGAGTCCGGGATCGGCGTGGGAGGCCTCGCGCCGCAGCTCGGCCAGCAGCGCCTCGACCGCGCTCAGGGTGGGCACCAGGGCGTACCCGCCGGGCGGGCCCCAGGCGCCGTCCGCGCGCTGGGCGTCGAGCAGGTAGTCGACCCGGCCGGCGTGGCCCGCCAGCCACGGGGCCAGGCTCACCACCCGGCCCGTCTCGTACGGCGAGGCCGACACCCGGCCCCAGGGCTCGGCCAGCAGCCCGGCCACCAGCTCCCGGGCCTCCGCGACCACGCCGGCTCCCGGTCCGCCCGCCTCCGCGACCACGTCAGTCCTCGGACCGCCCGCCCCCGGCGGAGCCTCCGATCCGGGCGCCCCGGCAGGCGCGGACGGCCGGACCGGGGCATCGGTGGATCCGACGGGCAGGCCCGTACGGCTCACAGCGTCCCCCAGTAGTCGCCCACCTGGTAGAACCCCGCGCAGAAGTCCATCTGCCGCTCCATGTAGGCGGCCAGTCCCGGGTGGGCGCCGCGCAGCGGGGCGAGCAGCTCGCGGGCCCCGGCGGCGAGCTCGGCGACCCGCCGCTCCACCTCCTCGCGGCCGGCGCCCAGCAGCAGGGCGTTGAGGTCGCCCCAGGCGACGTCCCGCTCGTAGGTGCCCAGGTCGTTGAGGAGGCGGATGACCCGCTGCACGGCCCGGCCCGCCTCGCGCAGCGGTCCGATGCCGGCGACCGGGTCCTGACCGGTGACGTGGATCCAGTGGGCGGTGAAGGCGAAGGAGAAGCCCAGGTTGTCGGCGTTGTCGAGATATTCGTCCAGGGTCGGCGTGACCCCGTCGGCCTTCCAGCGCCACTCCGCGAGCATCCCCTCCAGCATGCACCTGAGCTCGTCGCGCCAGACCGGCCCGAGCGCCGCGAAGGCCGGTGAGGCGGCGAGCTCGTCGCGGACGTCGGCGAGCATGCGCGTGAGGTCGTCGCCGGGGAAGGGCGGGGCGCCGGCCGCCACGTCCAGGCACCGCCGGGCGATGTCCTCCACCTCGGCCCGCGAGGTGGCGGCGTAGTCGACCAGCCAGTCCAGGCCGAACGCCCACAGGGAGGTCTTGTTCGCCATCCGCAGCTGGTCGGGGGTGAACCACGGGCCGCTGAAGGCCATGGCCAGTGAGAGCGTGCTGTACAGGGCGGCGTCGAACGGCTTGGCGGAGAACAGGTCCGGATAGGTCTTGGCCCACTCGCGCATGTCCCGCTGGGAGCGGCCGGCGCCGGCGCAGATCGTTCCGCACTCCGCCGCCGTCGGCCGGGCGGCGGGATCGGGCTGGATCGTCATCGGGCGACCGCGCTCCGATCGTGTCCGGCCACGGCGCTCCGGCCGCGCCGGGCGAAGGACACGCCCAGCTCGATCCTTCCCTTGGGGCGCAGCGAGGCGGCCCAGGCCACGGTGTACGGCCCCGGAGTACGCACCGACAGGCGGAAGCGGCTGAGGATGGAGGCCACGATGAGCGGCGCCTCGACGTAGAACAGGTGCTCGCCCAGGCACTTGTGCGGGCCGCCGCCGAAGGGGAAGTAGGAATAGCGGTGCCGGCGCTCCCCGCCTGCGGTCTTCTCCGATGCGAACCGCTCGGGGTCGAACTCGTCGGGGCGCTCCCAGAACTCCTCCAGCCGCTGCGTGGCGTAGGGAGTGATCAGCACCGTCGAACCGCGTTTGATCCGCACACCGCCGATCTCCGCGTCCTCCATGACGTGCCGGGGCACCAGCCAGCCCGACGGGTACAGCCGCAAGGATTCCAGCAGGACCATCCGCGTGTAGGCGAGCTGCGGGACATGCTCGGCGCGGGCGGGCCCGTCCCCCACCACCTCGTCGATCTCCGCCTGGAGCCGGGCCGCGATGTCCGGGTGCCCGTCCAGCAGCAGCCACAGCCAGGTGAGGATCATCGCGGTGGTCTCCGACGCGGCGGTGTACACGCTCACCAGGGCGTCGCGGATCTGCTTGGCGGTGAGCCGCTCGCCGTTCTCGTCGGTGAAGCGGCAGAGCACGGAGACGATGTCGAGGTTGTCGTCGGGGTGGGCCATCGCCTCGCGAACGACCGGGTACACCACGTCGTCGATCTGCTTGATGCCCCTCAGGCAGGCCCGGTCACGCGGGATCCTGATGAAGTAGGGCATGAACGGCATGAGGAAGCGGTAGACGAGCGAGTGGGACACCAGGTCGATGGCGGGGATGATGCGCTCGGCGTCCTGCCGGCTCAGCTTGTCCCCGAACAGCACCCGGTTGACGATGTAGGTGATGATGCCCGACATCTCGGTGGTGGCGTCGATGTCCCGCCCGGTCCGGGCGTGCTCGTCCCACTCCTCGATGCGCCCGGCCACGCGGGCGGCCATCTCCTCGGCGAGCGTGGCGATGTACCTCGTGGTGAACAGGGGCTGCAGGATCGCCCGGCTGGTGCGCCAGTGTTCGCCGTCACTCATGATGCCGTGGCCGAACAGCCGCTCCAGCGGCCGCCAGAACATCCCCACCCGCTGGTAGTTCGTCCACTCCAGGCGCATCACCTGCTGGACGTGGTCGGGGTGGGTCACCAGGTAGGGCCGGAACGGGCCGAGATTCAGCCGGACGACCTGGCCCTCGGCCTCCCGCGCGAACTCCAGCAGCGCGCCCGCCGGGTCGTGCATGAGCCTGCGCACGGTCCTGCGCATAGGGATGGACCTCACCCGCCGGACGGATCCGGCCCCCACGTCGATCGCCATGCCAAGCGTCTCCCACCTCGCGTGAGCGAATCCGCGCAGCGCGGAACACCGTCCGCGTGGCCACGCGGGCGGGACGGCACACCGGGAACCGGGACACCGCTCCGTGCCCCTTCTCCACCCGGGAACGGGTCAGGACCGATCGGCCGCCGGTCCCCCGGACGTTCCCGGGCTTCGCCGTACACCCCTTAGGGGCGTTACACGCTAAAAACGCATCGCATCACAGCATTCGCATTTTCTCCGGATGAAGTATCACATGATCCACTAGTCGTGATCAAGCTCGCATCCAATCCGAATTATCTCTACATCCGGACAAACAGCACTGTTAACGCTAAGTTAACGAGAGTTCCGCGAAGGGACTTTCCGGATTCTCCGGTACGGTCACCCGGCGTGACGGCCGAGCTGTTGCGGGGATCCGCCCTCCCGCAGGA
Source organism: Paraplanobispora siamensis (assembly GCF_016863175.1). Taxonomy (GTDB): domain Bacteria; phylum Actinomycetota; class Actinomycetes; order Streptosporangiales; family Streptosporangiaceae; genus Planobispora; species Planobispora siamensis. The sequence goes on along the minus strand of NZ_BOOJ01000033.1, from coordinate 148,505 downwards.
AAGCCGCGAGGATGCGGTCGGCGGCCAGGGCGGGCGTGAGCGTGCCGTCGAGGACCCCGCGCTCGGCCTCGGCGGCGGCCGCCGCCACCGCCGGATGGTCGTGCAGCCGCCGCAGGAGCCGGTCGGTGACCATGGACCAGGTCCAGCCGACCTGCTGGCGCCGCCTCTTGTCGGCCAGCTCGCCGGAGGCCTCCAGGGCGTCGCGGTGCGCGACGATCTGCCGCCACAGCTCCTCCAGCCCGGCGCCCTCCCGCCCGCTGCACGTCAGCACCGGCACCGCCCGCTCCGAGCGCAGCAGCCGCAGCGCCCCGGCCAGTTCCCTGGCGGCCCGGCGGGCGTCCATCTCGTGCGGGCCGTCGGCCTTGTTGACCGCGATCACGTCGGCCAGCTCCAGCACGCCCTTCTTGATGCCCTGGAGCTGGTCGCCGGTCCTGGCCAGCGCCAGCAGCAGGAAGGTGTCCACCATGTCCGCCACGGCGGTCTCCGACTGCCCGACGCCCACGGTCTCCACCAGGACGACGTCGTAGCCGGCCGCCTCGACGACGACCATGGCCTCCCGGGTCGCCTTGGCGACCCCGCCGAGGGTGCCGGAGGTGGGCGAGGGCCGGATGAAGGCGTTGTCGTCGACCGCCAGCCGGGCCATCCGGGTCTTGTCGCCCAGCACGCTGCCGCCGGTCCGGGTGGAGGAGGGGTCCACCGCGAGCACCGCCACCCGGTGGCCCTCCCCCGTCAGCAGGGTGCCGAGCGCGTCGATGAACGTGGACTTGCCCACGCCGGGCACGCCGGAGACGCCCACCCGGCGGGCCCGGCCGGCCAGCGGGGTCAGCTCGACGAGCAGCCGCTGCGCCAGCTCCCGGTGGTCGGCCCTGGTGGACTCCACGAGGGTGACGGCCCGGCCGATCCAGCGCCGGGAGCCCGAGCGCACCCCCCGGACGTAGTCCTCAAGAGTGCTCACGGCTCAGGACCCCGTCACGGCGTACGGCCTCACCGCACGCGGCCTCAGGACTCATGACCCAGCCGGGCCGACAGCTCCGCCAGCAGGCCCAGGGCTGCCTCGGCGATCACGGTGCCCGGCGGGAAGACCGCCGAGGCCCCGGCCGCGCGCAGCTCCTCGACGTCGCCCGGCGGGATGACGCCGCCGACGACGATCATGATGTCCTCGGCGTCCAGGTCGGCCAGGGCCCGCCTCAGCGCGGGCACCAGGGTCAGGTGCCCGGCCGCCAGCGAGGAGACGCCGACCACGTGCACGTCGGCCTCGACCGCCTGGCGGGCGACCTCCTCGGGCGTCTGGAACAGCGGGCCGACGTCGACGTCGAAGCCGAGGTCGGCGAAGGCCGTGGCGATCACCTTCTGGCCCCGGTCGTGGCCGTCCTGGCCCATCTTGGCCACCAGGATGCGCGGGCGGCGCCCTTCGGCCCGCTCGAACGCGGCGCACGCCGTACGGACCTCGTCCACGCCGGACCCCACCTCCTCGCGGTACACCCCGGAGATCGTACGGATCTGGCCGGCGTGCCGCCCGAAGACCTTCTCCAGCGCGTCGGAGATCTCCCCGACCGTGGCCTTGGCCCGGGCCGCGTCCACGGCCAGCGCGAGCAGGTTCTGCTCCAGGCCGGGCGCGCGGGTGCCGTTCACCGCGGCGTCGGCGGCCTTCGTCAGGGCTGCGAGCGCCTCCTCCACCGCGCGCGGGTCGCGCTCGGCGCGCAGCCGGCGCAGCTTGTCCAGCTGGCTGGCCCGCACGGCGGTGTTGTCGACCTTGAGCACCTCGATCGGCTCGTCGGCGTCGGGGCGGTACTTGTTGACGCCGATGACCGGCTGCCGTCCCGAGTCGATGCGCGCCTGGGTGCGGGCGGCGGCCTCCTCGATGCGGAGCTTGGGCAGCCCGGCGTCGATGGCCCTGGCCATGCCGCCGGCCGCCTCGACCTCCTCGATGTGCGCCCGCGCCTTGGCGGCCAGCTCGTGGGTGAGCCGCTCGACGTAGTAGGAGCCGCCCCACGGATCGATCACCCGGCAGGTGCCCGACTCCTGCTGCAGCAGCAGCTGGGTGTTGCGGGCGATGCGCGCGGAGAAGTCGGTGGGCAGCGCCAGCGCCTCGTCCAGGGCGTTGGTGTGCAGCGACTGGGTGTGGCCCTGGGTGGCGGCCATCGCCTCGACGCAGGTGCGCACCACGTTGTTGAACACGTCCTGCGCGGTGAGCGACCAGCCGGAGGTCTGGGAGTGGGTGCGCAGCGACAGCGACTTGGGGTTCTTCGCGCCGAACCCCGCCACCAGCTCCGACCACAGCAGGCGGGCGGCCCGCAGTTTGGCGACCTCCATGAAGAAGTTCATGCCGATGCACCAGAAGAACGACAGGCGCGGCGCGAACCGGTCGACGTCCAGCCCGGCCTCGACGCCCGCCCGCAGGTACTCCACGCCGTCGGCGAGGGTGTAGGCCAGCTCCAGGTCGCACGTGGCCCCGGCCTCCTGGATGTGGTACCCGGAGATCGAGATCGAGTTGAACTTCGGCATCCGCTCGCTGGTGAAGGCGAAGATGTCGGAGATGATCCGCATCGACGGCCCCGGCGGGTAGATGTAGGTGTTGCGGACCATGAACTCCTTGAGGATGTCGTTCTGGATGGTCCCGGCCAGCTGCTCGGGCGCCACCCCCTGCTCCTCGGCGGCCACGATGTACAGCGCCAGGATCGGCAGCACCGCGCCGTTCATGGTCATCGACACGCTCATCCTGTCCAGGGGGATCCCGTCGAACAGCTGCCGCATGTCGTAGATCGAGTCGATCGCCACGCCCGCCATGCCGACGTCGCCGGCCACGCGCGGGTGGTCGGAGTCGTAGCCCCGGTGGGTGGCCAGGTCGAAGGCGACCGACAGGCCCTTCTGCCCGGCGGCCAGGTTGCGCCGGTAGAAGGCGTTGGACTCCTCGGCGGTGGAGAACCCGGCGTACTGCCGGATGGTCCACGGCTGGTTGACGTACATCGTCGGGTACGGCCCGCGCAGGTACGGCACCGCGCCCGGATAGGTGTGCGGGAAGTCCAGATCGGCGATGTCGGCGGCCGTGTAGAGCGGCTTGACCGCGATCCCCTCCGGGGTGTCCCACACCAGATCGCCGGGGCCGTGACCGGTCTCCTCCCGTACGGCCCGCGCCCACCGGTCCGGATCGCCCGGTACGGCGTCCGTCCGGCCGCCCAGCTCAATTCCCGAAAAATCCGGAATCACCGGGTCACCTCCAGGTCGTCGAAGGTCTCGCGGAGCACGGCGAGGGCGTCGCACCCGGCGAAGATCGTGGCGTCCACTCCCCCGTAGGATCCCTTCCCCGCCAGCCACACCTTCCGCGCCCCGGCCGCGCGCAGCGCCGCGGCCACGGCCTCGGCGTGCTCGCCGTACAGCCGGTCGCTGGAGCACAGGCACGCGACCGGCGTGCCGCTCGCGGTGAACGCGGCGGCGATCCGCTCCGGATCGGTCTCCGGTCCGGACAGGACGGTGGCGATGCCCCCGGCCTGGAACAGGTTGGCCGCGAACGAGGCCCGGGCCGTGTGCGCGGCCACCGGGCCGATGGTCGCCAGGAAGACGCTCGGCCGGGTCTCCTGCGCGTCGGCCAGGTCTCGCAGCGCCTCGAAGTCCTGCGCGTAGGCGATCCGCGGCAGCCCGTCGCCGGTCCGCCCGCTCTCCCCCGCCGCCGTGTCCGGCCGGGGCGCCCGTACCGGGATCCGCTCGTTGAGGTCGGGGAACTCGCTGACGCCGGTGATGGGGTCGCGGCGGTGGGCGATGTTGGCCATCCGCCGCTCGCGGGTGCCGGCCAGGCGGCCGGCGACCAGGCCCGAGTCCAGGGCCGCGGCCATGCCGCCCGCGCGCTCGATCTCCCGGAACCACTCCCAGGCCCGGCCCGCGAGGTCCTCGGTGAGCCGCTCGACGTAGAAGGAGCCGCCCGCCGGGTCGGTCACCCGGGCGACGTGCGCCTCCTCCACCAGCAGCGAGTGGGTGTTGCGCGCGATCCGGCGGGAGAAGGCGTCGGGCAGGCCGAGCCGGGTGTCGAACGGCTGGACGGTCACCGCGTCGGCGCCGCCGACCCCGGCGGCGAAGCAGGCCAGGGTGGTGCGGAGCATGTTCACCCACGGGTCCCTGGCCGTCATCATGGCCGAACTGGTCACCGCGTGCTGCGCCTGCCCCGCCCCGTCCACTCCGCAGACCTCGGCCACCCGCGCCCAGAGCCGGCGCGCCGCGCGGAGCTTGGCGACGGTGAGGAACTGGTCGGCGGTGGCGGCGTAGCGGAACTCCAGCTGCCCGAACGCCTGCTCCGGGGTGAGCCCGCCGTCCGTCAGCGCCCGCAGGTAGGCGACACCGGCGGCGATCGAGCAGCCCAGCTCCTCGGCGTCGCTCCCGCCCGCGTCGTGGTACGGCGTCGCGTCCACGACCATCGCCCGCACCCCCGGGAACTCCGCCACGCACCTGCGGGCCAGCTCCACCGCCTCCGCGAGCTCCACGGGCCCCGCGGGCGCGCCGGTGCGGGCACGCAGGCCCAGGGGATCGGCGCCGAGGGCGGCGGTGAGGGCGGTGGAGGCCTTCTCGGCCGGCCCCGCCCTGCGGGCCGCGAGCGCGAACAGGGCCTCGGCGGCCTCGCGGGTGCGCCCGCCCGCCTCCAGCGTCACCGAGATGAGCTCCAGGTGGACCCGCTCCAGCACCTTCGGCAGGTCCTGCGGCTCCAGGGCGAGCCAGAGCGAGGTGACCCCGCTCTCCAGGTCGGCGAGGACGGCCTCGGGGTCGGGCACCTCGTGGCGCTGCCGTACGTCCCAGCCGCCGGCCACCGGGCGGGAGCCGCGCGTGTGGGGCGCCAGGCCCGGCAGGCCGGGGTCGCCCGGCAGGTCGGACAGATCGTAGAGCGGCGCGACGGTCACCCCGTCATAGGTGACCGAGGCCAGCGCCTCCTCCGGAGTGGGGGCCTCCACCCCGGACTTGCGCAGCACTCCCAGCGCCAGCTCCCGCCACTGCTCGCGCGTGGCCGACGGGAACGGCGGAGAGGAGGCGGGCGACGGGGACGCTGCGGCCGGTCGGGGCTCCTCGGGCGGCACGGTCATGCACCGGATAGTAAGCGGCCCCCGTCCAGAACATTACTTCGGGGGCCGCTTGGCGCGTTCCCGGGCGTTCAGGTGACGGGCTCCTCCCAGGAGGCGTTCCAGGTGGCGCGGTCGACCTCCCCGGTCACGGGCAGGCCCTTCTCCCGCTGGAACTTCCGGGCGACCTCGCGGGACTGCGCGCCGTACAGGCCGTCGACGTCGATGTTCCAGCCGCGCGTGCGCATCTGCTGCTGCCAGGTGCGCACGTCCTCGCCGACCATGACCGGCGGGTACTTGAGCGTCCGGCCGGGGAAGGAGGGGTGGGGCTCGGGCGGATCGGGGTCTCCGCCGCCGCCGGGCCGGGGCGCGCCCCGCCTCACCCACGCGTAGAGCGCCTCGCCCGGGCAGGAGGTCGCGTAGCCGTCACGGTGGCCCTTGATCTCCCGGCCGGCGCCGCCGCGGTCGCGGAGGTATTCGACGGCGTCGAGGATGCCGTGCAGCATCTCGTCGTTCGGCTGGACCAGGCCGGAGGAGCCGACCAGGCCGAGCACCGCGTAGTGGTCGCTGTTGAGCCCGGAGCCGTTGGCGGCGGGAAGGCGCTTGGGACCGCGCCCCATGAACACCTTGCGATGCGGACAAGCGATCATGGAGTAGCCGATGTCCATCCATCCGTTGCCGTCCATGTGCTGGTTCTGGATGGACTTCACCAGCGACACGCACTTCGCGTGGTCGCCGACGATCGCCGGGTCGACCCGTCCCCCCGTGTAGTGAACCTTCACCCCTCTCGTCGAGCTGAGCGAGGAGTAGGAACCGCTCGGCGAGCGGGCACCCCATTCACGACGGGACACGAGGTCGATGGCCACAAAAATCTCCAGGGGGTCGAGCAATGGTGGCTAACCGGAGCGTAATAGGTGACGCGGCGCGTGACGGGAGGTTTACCGATTGATTTACCCAGGCTCCTACGTCGCGACTCCGGAAACGGACGATCGCTGACTTTCCGTGAAGTGGCCAGCTAAACCCGCAGCCCTATCCCCGTTCCCGCCCGTGTCGCTAGCCTTGACCGCGTGCCCACGGCTCCGCTGACCCCCGACGACCCCGACAGGCTCGGTGAGTTCCGGCTGGCCGGAAGGCTCGGCGAGGGCGGCCAGGGCGTCGTCTACCTCGCCTACGGCTCCGACGGGCGGCCGGTGGCGGTCAAGCTGCTGTTCCGCTCCGACGCCGAGACGCGCAGGCGGCTGACCAGGGAGCTGTCGGCCCTGGGGAGCGTCGCCCCGTTCTGCACCGCGCGCGTGCTGGACGCCTCGGTGGACGGGCCCCGGCCCTACGTGGTGAGCGAGTTCGTCGACGGCCCCTCCCTTGAGCAGCGGGTCGGCCGGCACGGGCCGCTGCGCGGCGGCGAACTGGAACGCCTGGTCGTCGGCACGGCCACCGCCCTGGCGGCGATCCACGCGGCCGGGGTCGTGCACCGCGACTTCAAGCCGTCCAACGTGCTGCTCGGCCCGGACGGCCCCCGCGTGGTGGACTTCGGCATCGCCAGGGCCGACGGCCCGGCGACCCAGACCTCCGGCCTGATCGGCACCCCCGCCTACCTGTCCCCCGAGCAGATCTCCGGCTCCCAGGCCTCGCCCGCCTCCGACGTGTTCGCCTGGGCGGCCACCATGGTCTACGCGGCGAGCGGCAGGTCGCCCTTCGGCGCCGACACCGTGCCCGCCGTACTGCACCGCGTCATGACCCACCACCCCGAACTGTCGGCCCTGCCCGCCCGCTACCGGGGACTGATCGCCTCCTGCCTGGACAAGGACCCGGCCCACCGCCCGGGGGCCCGCGCCCTGATGGTCAGCCTGATAGACCCCGGGGCGGGGACCGCGCCCTCGACCGAGGACCTGGCCAGGATCGGCAGCGAGATGGCCTCCCCCACCGGCGCCCCGCACGACCCCCGCGGCCACGCCGTACCCGGCCCCCATCCCGCCGCCCCGCCCCGCCACGCCGCCTCCGGTGCCCCGGGGGCCGGCGCCCGCCTCTCCGACCCGGGACGGACGGGCCCCGGATCCTCCGCGCTCACCACCCGGCCGGGACGGAGACGTCGCCGGGGTCTCGTGGTCGGCTCGGTCCTGGTGGCGGTGTCCGCCCTGGTCGTCGCCGGGATCGTCGCCTGGACGGTCCTCGGCGACCGCACCGGTGACGCCCTCGGCGGCGGGACCATGTCGGCCACCGGGTCCGCGTCCGCCGGGCCGACGGGAGACGCCACGGGGAACGCCGCGGGGGAAACCGCCTCCGCGCAACCCGAGAAGACGGGAGAGAGCACCGCGCCCCCGGCGAACGCCCCGAAGATCCCGGACTCCTTCGCCGGGGAGTGGGCCGGTGACGGCATCACCTCCACCAATCCCCTCGCGTCCGGGGCGAAGCGGATCGAGGTCGAGCTTCAGGCGGGCAGGAGCGACGCGGGCTGGGCCGAGCCGGGCAGCAGGTGCACCGGGCGGATCACCTTGCAGCGCGTCGAGCAGGACACCCTGGTCTTCGCGCTGGGAGCCGAAACCGGCTGCGTTCCGGGGACGGTCTGGCTGGCCAGGAAGGACGACCGGCTCACCTACACCTGGAAGGACGAGCCGGGGCTCGGCCTCGTCACCGAGACCGGCGAGCTGTCCAGGACCTCGTGACGCCGGGACGCGGCGGAAAACCCTTCGACCTGTACGGCGGTGACCGGGATCATGGTCGTCATGTCCGTGCTGAAGGAGGTACGTTTCGCACCGGAGCAGCGCCCGGCGGAGCTGCCGATGAACATCTGGCTCGACGACGGCGACACCGCGGTCGACGTCATCGACGCCCTCGCGCTGTCCCCGTTCGCCTCGGGCGACCAGCCCTGGTCCCGTACGGTCGGCCTGGAGCGGGTGCGTTCCGACGCCTCTCTCATGCCCGCCGCCGGGACGCTCGTGCGCTCCGCGAGGGAGGACGACGGCCGTGACTCGCGCCTGATCGTCGGCGAGGGCTGGACGCTGCGCGTGGTCCGCTACAAGAACCGCTCCGCCACGCTCAGCGTGAGCGCGATCAGCGACGAGCTCGCCAGGGCGGTCCTGGAGGAGATCACCGAGGACGCGACGGAGCCCGCTCCGGAGAGCGACCACGTCGAGATGGGCTTCTGGTGGCGGGGCGGCCACGGCAGCCGCCGCTCGGGCAAGCCGATCACCACCACGCCGTGGGAGAGGATCAGGGGCAACTACGCCCGGTCGCTGCACGACCCGCTCTCCCGGCTGATGTCCGTCACCCCGGACGAGGTGCGCGGCCGCCTGGTGCTGCTGCACGGCCCGCCCGGCACCGGCAAGACCACCCTGCTGCGCACCCTCGCCCACGAGTGGCGGTCGTGGTGCCAGGTCGACTGCGTCCTGGACCCCGAGCTGCTGTTCGGCTCCCCCGGCTACCTGATGGAGGTGGCGGTCGGCTCCGACTGCGGCGACGGTGACGGCGGCAAGTGGCGCCTGCTGGTCCTGGAGGACTGCGACGAGCTGATCAGGGGCGGGGCCAAGGAGGCGACGGGGCAGGGCCTGTCCCGCCTGCTCAACCTCACCGACGGCCTCCTCGGCCAGGGCCGCGACGTGCTGGTGGCCATCACCACCAACGAGGATCTGGCCCGCCTGCACCCGGCCGTGGTCCGCCCCGGCCGCTGCCTGGCCCAGATCGAGGTGGGCGCGCTGCCGTACGACGAGGCGTCCGCCTGGCTCGGCACCGGCGAGGGCGTCCCCGCCTCGGGTGCCACGCTCGCCGAGCTGTTCGCCCTCCGCGAGGGCGTGGCCGCCCAGTCCACGGCCCCCGACACCACCGGCCTGTACCTCTAGATCACCTCTGGATCCCGGTGGCGATTCACCGGCCGAGCAGGTTCACCAGCTGAGCAGCAGGGCCAGGGCGAGAGCGAGCAGGAGGGAGTCGAGCCGGTCCAGCAGCCCGCCGGCGCCCGCCAGCCAGGAGGCCGAGTCCTTGACCTCGGCGCCCCGCTTGACCATCGACTCCAGCAGGTCACCCAGCGGGGCGCCGAACGCCACGGCGACCGCCAGGGCGGGGGTGAACGCGCCCAGCAGGGCCAGCACCCCCAGGCCCGCGGCGGTCCCGGCCAGGACACCGCTCCAGTGCTTGGCCGGTGACAGCGGCGAAAGACGCGGCCCGCCCAGCGACCGGCCGCCGAACGAGGCGATGACGTCGGCGACCGACACCGCGGCGAACAGCGCCAGGGCGGCCGGGCCGAGCAGGACCACTCCGATCAACGGGGCGAACCAGACGACGCCGAGCACGCCCAGGCACAACCGGTTCAACCCGCCGGCCGCGTCACCGGACAGCAGCGGGACCAGGGCGACGGCCAGGACGGCGGCGGCGAACAGCCGGGGCAGCTGCGCCGGGGCCAGCCAGGCGGTCACCGGCAGCGCGGCCACGGCGACGCCGAGCACCACCCGGTCCGGTACGGGCAACCGGGTCAGCAGGCCGTACTCGGCGGCGCACACCACGCCCACCGCCGCGGCGAGGGCGGCGGCCCCGCCGGGACCCGCGTACAGGATGGCGACCACCGCGGGTACGGCCACCGCCCAGACACACCACCGCAGGATGTACTCCCGCCGCCGGGACAGCGCGACGGCGACGCCGCCGATCACGAGCGCGGCGGCGATGTAGGGGACCAGATCCCCGACATCGGTCACCCCGCCGCCCGTCACGCCGTGTTCCGCAGATCGCGCCGCAGGTCATGCAGCGCCGCGGCGACGGTCGCGGCGATCCGGGCGTTGGCCGTGGCCTCGCGCACCGCGATCCGTACCGTCCTGCCTTCGAAGACCGGCGACATCGGCGACAGGTCGCGCAGGAACACGCCCTGATCGCGGCACCGGCGGACCAGGCGGGCGGCGCCGGGACCACCGTACGGCAGCGTGAGCAGGACGAAGTTGGCCACCGCTTCCTGCACGTGCACGTCCTCGCCGGCCGCGGCGAGCGCGGCGGCCAGCCCGGTGCGCAGAGTCCCGGTCCGCGCCCAGCGGCCGGCGTAGTATCCGGGGTCGCGCAGGGCGTGAACCGCGGCGATCTGCGCGGGCAGGCTCACCGCCCAGGGCGGACTCCAGCGGCGCAGCTCGGTCGCGAGCCGCTCGGGTGCGGTGAGATAGGCCGCCCGCAGGCCCGACAGCGCGTACATCTTGGACATGGAGGTGCACACGACGGTGTTGTCGGCACTCGCGGCGTACGGTTCCAGGGACTGGCCCGGTCCGGCGTAGCCGACGTAGGCCTCGTCGATCCAGAACCGGGTCCCGCCCGGCGCCGCCGCCAGCACCTCGCGTAAGTCGGCCGGGTCGAGGTGCACCCCGGTGGGGTTGTTGGGATTGACGACGACCACCAGGTCGTAGCGTTCGCGCAGGGTGTCGGCGAGGCGGTCCGGGTCGATCCGCCAGCCCTCCTCGCGCCGGAGTGCGAACCGGTCGGCGCGGGCGCCGATCACCTGCTCGACCACGTGGGCGTACTCGCCGTAGGAGGGGTCGACCAGCAGCACCCGGGAGGAGGCGTCCAGCCAGCCGCGGAACGCGCGGAAGATCAGGTCGGATGAGCCGGCCCCGACGGCGACGGTCTCGGTGGGGAGGCCTCGGCGGACGCCGATCTCCTCGATGAGCCCCTCGGCCCGCGCGGGCGGGGAGGTGCGCGTGATCCAGTCCTGGTGGGCGGCCAGAGCCGCGGCGACGCCGGGGGCGGGCGGGAACCAGGCGTCGAGTACGTCGGCGGGCACGACGTCGCCGTGCGCCTGGAGGGTGTCGAAGCGACGGCCCAGCGCTTCGATCGAGCTGCCGCCGTGCTCGCAGGCGTCCGTGGCGGGCAGGAAGGGCGTATCCAGGCTCCAGCGCACCTCCGGTTCCAGGGCGCGCAGCAGCGGGCCGTACGTCCGCAGCGTCCGCTCGGCGAGGTCGGCCACCTCACCGGTCAGCAACTCGAAGGTCAGCTTCCCCGAACGCACCGGCGCGCCGGTGGAGCTCAGCCCCAGCTCCAGGTACATCGGCAGGAGCTCGCTGCGGCCCAGGGCCACGACGGTACGGCCTCCGTGCGCCATCACCCAGCGCAGCGCCGCGTACATCAGCAGTTTCCCGGTCAGCGCGCCGCGCCGGTCCGGCTCCACGGTCAGGATGCGGATCTCGAACACCCCGTCCCGGTTCAGGACGGGGTGCTCCTCACGCCGGAGGTACTTGTCGATCGAGTAGCGTCCCCGCCACGGGGGCGTCACGCTGATGAACCCGACGGGCCGCCCCCGCCGGGCCGCCACGATGTAGACGTTGCCCTCGTCGAGCTCGTCGCTCAGCCGTCCGGCGTCGTTGACGGCGTGCTGGCCGAGCTCCCGGGCGTACACCTCATGACGGAGCCGGTAGATCCACTCGCGATCGGCCCGCGATCCCGGGCGCAGTTCCAGCTCATCGGCGTCCACGGCCATGGCCTCCCTCAGTGTTCGACGGCCTTTCCGCTTCTCCCCGGACCCGACACCGGAGATGATCGATCGTCGATGGAACCAGCCTGCGCCCATCGTCGCCGATTCGTGGTGAGGCGCGGACGCAAGGATTGTCGGCTCGTCCAATTTGTGGAGTTATACGTAGTGACACGCTGAGCGCCGTGGACGGCGTGCCGGGCAACGACACGCTGAACGGCAGCGCGGGCACCGACAGGTCCTGTCCGCCGCGGGCGACGCCGAAACCGCCTGCGAGCTCAACTAGCCGGCTCAGGACGTTCACGGCATCCGCGGGAGCGGCGGGTCAGTCGTCAGGAGCGGGTGAGGAAGGCGTGCAGGCGGCGGCACTGCCGGGTGAGGCGGTTGGTAGCAGCCCCGACGGCGGCCGCCGCGACCTCGGGGATCTCCCCGCGCGCCCCGGCCCATCCCGCGGTGGCGACGCCCAGCTCGGCCAAGCCCGGCAGCCCGCGGGGCGGTTCCTGCCCGGTGACGGGGAGCAGCCGGGGAAGCATCGCGGCGACCACCCTCCAGACATCCCGGTAGGCACCTTGATGGGCGGCCTGCGCCAGCACCGGGATGATCTCACCGAGAGCGAGCCCGTCCCACCGGACCCTGTACGCGAGCTGCTCGCCCAAGTCGGCGGCGGGCAACCGGCCGCGGGCCGCGAGGGTGAGCAGTTCACTCAGGGCGGCGTCACGGTCGTGGCCGGTGAGCCGGTGCGCGATCAGCAGGGCGAGCGCGGGCCCGTCGGGGCCGTCCGACCAGGCCAGCTCCGCCATGGACCGGAGCTCCGCTCCGGCCCTGTCCCGGCTCGGCAGCAGATACGCCAGCAGGTGCGCGGCGACCACCTCGCGGTGCGAGGGCATGACGGCCGCCCACCAGCCCATGTGCCCACCGTCCCCGGGCTCGCGCCCGGCACCGCCCATCAGGGCGTCGACCAGGTGCAGGCCCGTCGGGACGGCCTCGACCGACACCCTGTCCGTACGGTGCCCGTACAGCTTCGCCGATGCCAGGGCGGACAGGAACTCCGTCCGCCCGTCTGCGGCGCCGTTCCAGCGCACCGTCACCACGGGGTCGGGCAGCGGTCCCTCGGCGAGCCGTCGCGCGGCCCGCCGTCCCGCCCGTGAGGTCAGCCGCTCCGCACGCGTCACGACCTCCGCGTCCACCTGTCGCGGCAGCCGCAGCAGCGCCTGCTGGAAGTCGGCCTCCAGCGGCTCGGTCCCCGCCGCCTCCAGCTCCTCCAGCCGGGCCAGCAGTTCCTCCGCCTCCAGATGCCCGCTGGAGAGGGTGGGGGTGGCCAGCAACAGCGGAGGCAGCCGGTCCGCCACGAGCGCGTCGAAGATCTCCGCGCATCGCAGCAGGAGGACCCGGTGCGGGGCCGAGATCGTCCCCCCGCCGGGAATCCGGCGCGCGGCACGACCCGGTCCTCTGGCCTCCTCGTCCCGGCGCGCGGCGATGACGACCGTCCTCGGGGCGACCTGCGGGGGCCGGCTCCAGAACTGCTCCGCCCCGGGCTCGGCGACCTCCCAGCAGAGGGCACAGATCCAGTCGTCCACCCAGCGCCAGCTGCTCTTACGGAAGATTCGCAGACCGGGCCGGGGCGGGTTCGCCTCAAGGTACGCGCGCAGGCCCCCGGGATCGCGGGCGAGGAGGCGGACGAACCCGGCGAGACAGCGTTCGGCGGCGGCCCAGCCTCCGGAGTCCCGCAGGAGGTCCAGTTCCTCGGCGGTGCCGGGCGGCGGCGGGAGCGGCAGGATCGGCGGCGGGGCGGGAAGCTCCGGAGGGACGGGCTCCTCCTGCGGAGCGCTCCGGCCGGGCGCCACCGGCCACGCCTCGGAGGACCCGGAGGAAGACGACGCCTCGACGGACGCGAGGGACGCGCTTCCGAAGGCGACCGCCAGCCGGGCCGCCGTCAGCCGGGTGGCGGGGTCCGGCGGGAGGGCGGCGACCGCCTCGGTGAGAAGCTCCGCCGCCGGCGGGGTGAAGCGCCCAGCGTGCTTGACCGCGATCCGGGCCGCGTACTCACGGACGTCGGATTCCTCGTGTCCCAGGGCGGTGGCCAGCGCCGGGGCCAGGTCGCCGGCCAGACCGGGCTCGCGACGGACGGCCCGGTCGAGCCAGGTCAGCCCGGCCCGCGCCAGTTTGCGCTCCGGCCGGAACACCGCCGACTCCACGCCCTCGACCAGATCCGCCGGATCGAGCTCCGCGAGGCCGGGGGCCTCCCGGGCGTGACGCAGGGCGAGTTCGGCGACCGGGCCGGGTGCGGCGGGGATCAGCCGCAGGTAGTCGCGGGTGTGGACGGCGGTCTCGGCGGGGAGCGGGCCCAGCGCCCGGTGGAGCCGGACGAAGAACCGCAGGTCCGCGGCCTCTCCCCCGCGCAGGAAACGGCGGACGCACCCGTCCAGCAGCATCTCGCGCGAGACCGTGCCGTCGGCTGCCGCCCTGACGAGGCGGGCCAGCAGCGAGCCATAGCGGTTGCCGTCGTCCCAGCTCAGCGACCTGCCGACGCCCTCGGCCTCGAAGAGCCTGGGCGCCATCACCGCCAGCAGCGGGTCTCCGGCGAGGCCGCCCTCCCGCGGAGCGCCCCGTTCGTTCGCCCAGGCGACGACCAGTGGATCGTGCGGGGGCGGCTCGACCCCCAAGGCGCGCAGGAGGTCCAGGACGAGGGACGCGTCGCGGTCCGGGCGCACCCGTGACGCCAGCCGTACGACCACGTCGGCCTGCCACTCCCGGGGCCGCCGGGCCAGCACCCCGGCCAGCGGGCCCGCCCCACGCACCGAGGTGAACTCGGCCCGCCCCAGCCACGAGGCCGCGGCCGCCGCGCCGCCGATCGTACCCGCCCCGGCCACGAGCATCGCCTCTCCCCGCGCGCCGAGGTCGGCCCAGACCACCTCCCGGGTCGCCCACATCGCGCGCAGATGACCAGGCAGCTCCGCGGCGATCTCCCGGCGCTCCGCAGCGCTGAGCGTGGCGACCCGCTCGGCCACCGCCCCGGTTCTCCCCGAGCCGATTAGCTCCCTGATCTCCGCCCAGGCTCCCTGCACGCCGTACGGCCCCGCCTCGCTCATGGCTTCTCCCCCGCCTCTCCCGTGGACGCGAGCAGGTCGCGCAGGCGGCGGCACTCCTGCAGGAGCCGGTTGTCGCCCCGGCGGGCGGCGACCGCCGTGACCTCGGGGATCTCTCCCCGGGCCCCGGCCCAGCCGGCGAGTCTGCGGGCGAAGGTGAGGAACTCCAGCAGGACCTTGCGGGGCCGCTCGCCGCGGGCGGGGAGGACCGCGGGCAGGATCGCGGCGGTCATCGTCCAGGCGTCGCGGACGGCGCCCTGCCGTACGGTGTCCTCCAGAACCGCCTGCACGTTCTCGATCGTGGCCCAGGATCTGCGCACCCACTGCCCGAGCTCCGCTCCGAGGTGTGCGGCGGGCAGCGCCCCGGTGGCAGCGAGGTGCTGCAGAGCGCGGAGCGGGTGCACCGACACGCCCCCGGCGAGCCGCTCGGCCAGGAGCAGGGCCATCGCCTGCCCGGCCGGGCCCTGCAGCGTGGCGAGATCGGTGAGCCGCCAGTGGAGGGATCCGGTTCCGCGGTAGTACCAGAACCGGATCGGGACCAGGTGCGCGGCGAGCACCTCCCGGTGGGACGGCAGGACGCCCGGCCACCAGTCCTCACACTTGCCGTAGTACCCGTACGCCTCCTCGGCGATCGGGATCGGCGAGGCCAGCAGCTCGGCGAGGAGCGTGTCGAGGGCGCGCCCGAGCGTCCCGGAGCCGTCGGCCGCGGGACCGGCCGGGGTGATGGAGACCACCGCCATCGCCTGCCAGCGCTTGAGCTCTCCATCCGGCTCCCGCTCGTCGAGCCAGTGCCCGGCCGGGCGCTCGCCTCCCGTCCACCACTCCGGCGCCGCGTTCCCCTGCCACCAGCTGCTCTCCTGCCCGGGGGCGCAGAACCACCGGACGGTCACCTCCGGGTCGGGCAGTCCCTCCCCGGCCAGCCACCGGGCCGCTTCGCGTCCGGCGGCGGAGGTCAGCGCGGCGGCCCGGGCCGTCACAGCCGGGTCGATCGTCCGGGGCAGCCGCAGGAGCGCCTGCAGCAGATCCGATGGGAGCGGCTCCGCCCCGGCCTCCTCCAGCTCCGCCAGCCGGGCGACCAGCTCGGCCGGGTCCAGGTGGCCGGTGTCGAGCGTGGGCGTGGCCAGCAGCAGCGGCGGGAGCGTGCCCTCCCGCAGCGCGGTGAGGATCTCCGCGTACCGGTGCAGGATGAACCGGTGCGGCGCGGAAGCCTCCCGCGCTTCGGGGATGTGCTCCGGGGCCGGCCGGGCCGGCGCGGACAGGGACGGGAATCCGGCCGCCTGGCTGATCCCGTTCAGGAATCGCACGGCCCCGTACAGCAAGGCGGACCCCCAGGAATCGTCCGGGGAGCCGGCCTCCCGGGGCTCGTCCGGGAAGGCGGACCCCTCCGGGACGTACCCCACCCCGGGCTGGACGAGCTCTGCCGCGAGCGCGGCGGCCCACTCTTCCGGATACCACCACAGCCGCCTGTCCACGATCGGGGTCCGGTGCGCGGCCAGGGCGTCGCGGAGCCCGGTCCGGTCCCGCGCGGCGTGGCGGACGAATCCGGCGAGGAACAGTTCGGCGGCGGCCCAGTCGTTCTTCCCGTACAGCGCGGCCACCGCCTGCGGCGTCTCCGGCACCGGCGGGAACGCCGCGGCTGAGGGCAGCCTGGGGATCTCTCGAGGTTCGAGGATCTCCTCGGGCTCCGGCTCGGGTGCGGGCTCCTCCTGGAGCTCCCCGCCGAAGACCGCCGCCATCCGGTTGTGCAGGTCGGGCGGGAGCTGCCCGGTCGCCTCCCGCAGCGTCTGGGCGCCGAGCGGGGTGAAGGCGGCGGCGTGCTTGACCGCCAGGCGCACCGCCCGGTCCTGTACGGCGCGCGCCTGGTGTCCCAGGGCCGAGGCCAGCGCCGGGGTCAGGTCGTCGGCCCGCTCCGGATCCGCCTTCAGCCACTCCTCCAGCCAGGCCAGCCCGTCCCGCACCAGGCCGCTCTCGGCCCGGAACAGCAGCCCCTCCAGCGCCTCCGCCACATCGGCCGGATCCAGCGCTTCCGCGCCCCGATCCCGGTCCGGCGCACCCACGACCCCGGCCGCCTCGGCGCCCGGCTCCACAGGGCCCGTGCCCAGGCGGCGCAGGTGCCTGAGCGCCGGCTCCGCCACCGGGCCCGGCGCCACCGGCAGCAGCCGCAGGTAGTCCCGTGCCCGCGCGGCCACCTCGACCTCCGACGGCTCCAGCAGCTCGTGCAGGCGGGCGAAGAAGCGCAGGTCGACGGCGTCCCCGCCGCGCAGGAACCGGCCTGTGCAACCGTCCAGCAGCGTCTCCCGGGAGATCCGGCCCTGCGCGGCCAGAGCCGTCAGCACCCCCAGCCAGGAGTCCGGCGCGGGCGGGTCGGCACGCTCCTCCCGCAGCGCCCGGCCGACCCCCTCCGCCTGGAAGATCCTCGGCACCAGCACGTCGAGCAGCGGGTCCTCCCGCAGCCGGTCGGCGTCCGGGGTCATCGTCACCCAGCCCACCACCAGCGGGTCGTGCTCGGGCGGCGCCGCGCCGAGCTGCCGGAACAGCTCCAGCGCCAGCGGC
This sequence comes from Paraplanobispora siamensis, assembly GCF_016863175.1. Taxonomy (GTDB): domain Bacteria; phylum Actinomycetota; class Actinomycetes; order Streptosporangiales; family Streptosporangiaceae; genus Planobispora; species Planobispora siamensis. Next base: position 131,397 of record NZ_BOOJ01000033.1, on the reverse strand, counting down.
AGGTGCCGGTCGACCGGGTCGCCGTGCCACTCCACCTGCCCGCGGACGACCCTGACCTTCAGCGCCAGCCGTACCGCCAGGTCGGCCCGCCACTCGGCCGGGCGCGACGCGACGGCCCGCGCCACCGGCCCGGGGGCGTCGGCGGGCGACCGCCAGCGGCCGAAGTCGCGCCGGTTGAGCCAGGAGACCACCGCCGCCACGCCCTCGATCGTGCCCGCGCCGGCGGCGCGCATCGGGTCGATCCAGGAGTCGCGTTCGGCGAAGTACGTGTCGGGGCCCGAGCCGTCCAGCCAGTCGTGGTGCAGGTTGCCCGCCCAGCGGTAGCGGCCCTCCCGGGGAAGCCCGCGCTCGGCGGCATACCGGTCGAACTCCGCCTGCCCCATGTTCATCGCCTCGACACGCTCGACGCGCAGCCGGAGCTGCTTCTCCTCGGCGGCGTGGTGCGCCGCCTCCCGCGCCGCGTCGATGTGGCCGGGCAGCGCCCGGGCGACCTCGCGCCGCTCCGCCTTGCCCAGCTCCGCGACCCGGGTCGCGACCTTGTCCGCGTCGCCCGCGTCGATGAGCGCGCGGACCTCCTCCCACACGCTCACGCCGGGACCTCACGGACTGCGATGCGGGCGGCGAGCACGTGCTTGCAGGGGCCGCGTGAGCCCCGGTGGTCGTACCACCACTCGCAGGTGCACGAGCCCTCCTCCATCCGGACCCGGCGCACGCCGCCGTCCGTGGTGACCTCGGCGGAGTCCGCGCCGGTCAGCCGGACGGCTCCGGCCCCGACGAGCTTGCGGGCGGAGGTGAGGCGGGGGTTGAGCGCCGCGACGTGGGCGCGGTCGTAGGGGAGTTCGCGGTGGAAGTGGGCGGCCTCGGCGAGGTCGTAGCCGACCCGGCCCGCGGTGCCGAGCTGGGTGAGGGCGGCGCGGACACGCTCGACGGACAGGCCGGAGCGCTCGGCGAGCACGCCGAGCTCCAGGGTGGGCTCGAAGTTGAGCAGGACGCCGATCAGGTCGGCGTCGTCGGCGGTCTCCTCGCGGGACAGGTCGTCCAGGACCGCGCCCTCGCCGGAGAAACCGCGCCAGGCCTGCGGGGACAGGGCCAGCGTGTAGCGCATCCCGGGCAGCTCCAGCTCCCAGGCGCTGGAGCCCGAGCCGTCGGCGGGGCCGTACACCCGCAGGGCCTTGGCGAAGCGCAGCAGCCGCGTCATCGTCGCCAGCCGCCCGACCCCGGCCAGGTGGACGCCGCCCGCCCCGGCCCGGTCCGTCACCCGCAGCTCCCGCCAGGCCAGCACCGCCCACACCTCGGCCGAGGCCCGCTTGGGCAGGCCGCGCAGGAACCGTACGGCCTGCGGACCGGGCAGCTCGGCGCGCAGGTCGAAGCCGGAGGCGATCACCTGCACCTCGGCGAAACCGCGCAGCCACCGGCCGGGCAGCGGCACCTTCTTCTCCACGACCGCGCCGTCGGCGGTGGTCACGGTCAGCTCGTCGGGGCCGACGCCCACGTGCAGCGGGTCCCGGCCGCCTACCCTGGCCAGCGCCTCGCGCAGCGGGTTGTTGACGTCCACGTTGGTGGTGCCCCGGTCGAACACCTCGCCGTCGAGGGCGGGGCCGAGCACGTCGAGGCGGGCGTACACGCCGCCGCAGGCGGAGAAGGACTCGAAGCGGAGCCGGTCGCCGCCGCAGGTCACCACGGGGTCGCGGGTGAAGCCGGGCTGCGGCTTGTGGTAGCGGGCCAGCGCCACGTCGGCCACCGCGAGCAGCCCCGCCGCGGCGGGCGCGGCCTGGGTGAGCAGCCCGCTGAAGAAGCGGGGATGGTCGAGGAAACCCGTGGCCGTCCTGCCGCCGGAGGTCGACAGTCCCAGGTGGCCCTCCGCGAGGGTGGAGGGTCCGGCGTAGGAGTACGCCTGTACCGCGTTCGTCATGCCGCGGACAGTAGAGCCGTTCACCGACAAAACCGAATCCGAGCCCGCCGCCGGAACAGCCGTGACGGAACCGATACGGCTCCGGGGCCCGACGTCCGCGCGGGACGCGCGTAAGGTCACGAATGGCGGCATCCCAACAGAGAGTGGGGCATCCGGCATTGACCCGTCCTCAGCCCGGTCACCTGCGCAATCGGTCCTTCCCTCATCCTCCGCCCCCTCCGCCCCACCCCTCACACTCGCCCCACCCCTCACACCCGCCGCACCCCTCACGTCCGGCGCCTCCGCTCCCCCCGGCGTACGCGCCGTTGCCCCCGGTGCCGCACTCCCTGCCGCCCGGCCCCACCGACGCCGACGCCTCCACCGGGCACCTCCCGAAGGCGGGCCCGGTGGCCGTGATCGCCTGGCTGGCCGCCGCGGGCAGCGCCGTGGCGGCGCTGATCCTCCTGCTGTCCGGCGGATCCTCCGAGTCCGATCCGACCTCCCCCGGCCCGCCGTCGATCTTCACCCTGCCGTCCGGCGACGCCGATCCCTCTCCCGGGACCTCCGCCACCGCCACGCCCGGCGCCACCGCCCCGGACAAGCCCGAGTGGGTACCCGGCACCACGGCCCCGCCCTCCGGCGTCAACGGGCAGGTCCAGATCCCCGACCTGCGGGGCTCCGACGGGCAGGCCGCCAGGAGCCGGCTCCAGTCACTGGGGTTCTCCAGCATCGTCATGACGTCGATCCTCGGCGGCGAGGTGACCGACCCGGCCCGGTGGCGGGTGGTGGATCAGTCGCCCGGTCCGGGTATGACCGCCGGGAGCGGGCAGCAGATCACGCTGCGGCTGATCGAGGTCCCCGACTTCTGAGGAGGGGTGGGACGCCGCCGCCCGCCGCGGGTACGGCACAACAGGCACAGGGCAGCAGGCACAGGGCAGCAGGCACGGAGCAACAGGCACAGGGCACCGATCGTTTCCAGGAGTTTCCCCCCATGAGTGAGGTCGCGCAGATCTGCTCGGACCTGATCAGGTTCGACACCACCAACCCCGGAGCCGGTGAGCGGCCCGCGGCCGAGTACGTCGCCGGGCTGCTGTCCGAGGCGGGCGTCGAGCCGGTCGTCTTCGAGTCGGCCCCGCACCGCACGAACGTGGTCGTCAGGATCCCGGGCGACTCGCCCGAGGCCCTGCTGATCCACGGCCATCTCGACGTGGTCCCCGCCGAGCCCGCCGACTGGCGCATCCACCCGTTCTCGGGCGAGGTCGTCGACGGCTGCGTGTGGGGCCGGGGCGCGGTGGACATGAAGGGCACTCTGTCCATGACGCTGGCCCTGGTGCGCGACTGGGCCCGGCGCGGCGTGCGGCCGGGACGCGACCTGGTGCTGGCCTTCCTCGCCGACGAGGAGGCCACCGGGGAGTACGGCTCGCGCTACGCGGCCACCCGGCACCGCGAGCTGTTCGACGGCTGCACCGAGGCGATCAGCGAGTCGGGCGGCTACAGCGTCCAGGCGCCGGACGCCCGGGTCTATCCCGTCGCGGTGGGCGAGCGGGGCACCGCCTGGATGCGCCTGACCGCCCGCGGGGTCGCCGGTCACGGCTCCCGCCCGCCGGTGCGCAACGCGGTCGCCGAGCTGTGCCACGCCGTGTCCCGGATCGCCTCCCACCGCTGGCCGGTACGGCTGACGCCCGCCGTCTCCGCGCTGATCGACTCGCTGGAGGAGATCCTGGGCGAGCGGATCGACCGGGACCGCCTGGAGGAGGAGGCCGAGCGGCTCGGCCGGGTCGGCGCCCTGTTCAGGGCGCAGATCCGCAACTCGGCCAACCCGACGATGCTCCAGGCCGGGTACAAGGTCAACGTGATCCCCGGCTCCGCCGTCGCCCACGTGGACGGCCGGTTCCTGCCGGGGCTGCGCGAGGAGTTCCTGGAGACGATCGACCGGCTCCTCGGCCCGGGTGTGACACGCGAGTTCGTCAACCTGGAGGACGGCCCCTCCGCGCCGATGGAGGCGCCGTTCTTCGAGCGGATGTGCTCGGCGCTGCGGGCCGAGGACCCGGCCGCGCGGCCGGTTCCGTACGTGATGTCGGGCGGCACCGACGCCAAGGCCTTCGCCCGCATCGGCATCGCGGGGTACGGCTTCGCGCCGCTGCTGCTCGACCCCGGCCTGGACTATCTCGGGATGTTCCACGGCGTCGACGAGCGGGTGCCGGTGACGGGCCTGGAGTTCGGCGTGCGGGTGCTGGACCGGCTGCTCTCCTCACCGGGGTCACCTGACGCCTCCCCCGGGCTCACCTGACGCCGGCGCCGGCGAGCCGGCCCATCGGCACCGCCACCGGCTGCGGCAGCAGCTCGAACCAGACCTCGCTGGTCCCCGCCTCCCTGACGACGCCCCACCGGTGGGCCAGCGCGTCCAGCAGGGGAAGGCCGCGGCCCCCGGTGGACTCGGCCGCGGCGCGGGCCAGGAGGGGCGGCTGCGCGGAGCCCTCGTCCCGCACGCTCACCCGTACGCCCCAGGGCGAGCAGGACACCGCGAGGACGAACACCCCGCCGTCGCCCGACCGCGAGTGGAGCACCGCGTTCGTGGCGACCTCGCTGGTGAGAAGGACGCAGTCGTCGTGAAAGGGGTGGTCGCGCCCCAGAGTCGCCGAGACCAGGCGGCGTGCCTGCACCACCTGGTCGGGGGAGCCCTCCAGGCGAAGAGCCCATTCGGTACTGTCGTACTCCGGTGAGTCGTTCATACGGCCCTCCCGATGCTGTCGGCGCCTTTGGAAAGACGCGGCTCTCGGGAGGTGCGATGTCTCGGAAAAGTACGAATTGGATCACTCACCGGACAGGCAGGTGGGACTTGCCCGGCGCGCCCGCGCCTGCGTGTCCACACCTGCCGTCACGTGCGGTTTCCTCTGTCACACCCGGTCCGCCACACCGGGCGCCGACAGTCTGTCAGATCCGGTGCCAGCGGGCCTCGAAGAAGCAGTAGACCGCGAAGAGCAGCAGGCCGATCGCGACGATCCCCAGCAGCCACGGACCCGCGGGGGTCTCGGCCAGCGAGCGGAGCGTCGAGTCGATGCCCTTGGCCTGGTCCGGGTCGTAGGAGATCGCCGCCTGGATGACGAAGACCCCCGCCACCAGGGCGATCACCCCGCGGGCCAGGTAACCGGCGAGCCCGAGCTTCTCGGCGAGCTGACGCGCCTTGGCGGGCATCTCACCGGTGCGCAGGTCCTTCAGGAACTTGCGCTTCCAGCCCTTGTGCACCCAGTACGCGCCCAGCGCGACCAGGCCCAGTCCGACCAGGCCAACGAGGAGCTGCCCGGCGGGCAGGTCCATCAGCTTGGCCGTCAGGTCCTTGGAGTGCTCATCGGTCGAGCCTCCGGTGTCACCGCGGAGCAGCAGGCTCAGCAGCGTGGCCACGATCAGCGCGTAGACCGCCGTGCGCCCCGCCGACTCCACTCTGTCCTTGGTCTGGCCGCGTCCGATGACCGCCTCGGAGAGCTGCCAGAGGGTCAGGGCCGTGAAGCCCACGACCATCAGCCAGAGCAGCACCGTGCCGAAGGGCTGCTCCCGGACCATTTCGATCGCGCCGGTCTTGTCGGCCTCCTTGCCGCCGCTGCCGCCGAAGAAGGCGATCTGCAGGGCCAGGAATCCGATCAGTCCGTACAGGACGCCGCGGCAGATCATGCCCAGACGGGCCAGTCTGTCCAGCGTCCGGCTGTTCGCCGCCCGGTGGGCGGCCCCTTCCATCTGAGCCATGTTCATGGTAACGCGCTCTTACCAGTTCAAAGAACGGTAAACGCGGCCCAGGTGGGAGGGGGTGCGCGTACGGCCGCGGCGCGACGGGCGGGAGGGGCGCCGTCAGCCGGGGAGCGAGTCGAGGTGGCGCAGGATGATCCCCTCGCGCAGCGCCCAGGGGCACACCTCCAGCTCCTCGATGCCGAACAGGTCCATCGTGGCGTCGGCGACGATCGCCCCGGCGGGCAGCTGCCGGACCCGTCCCTCGGAGACGCCGGGCAGCTCCACCCGCTGCCTGGCGTCCATCTCGGCCAGCCGTCCGGCCCACTCGGTGAGGTCGGTGTGCCTGAGCGTCCGGCGGACGCCGCTCCCCTCGCTCGACGGCGCGGCCCCGGCGATCCTGGCCAGCTGCTTGAACGTCTTCGAGGTCGCCACGGCGTGGTCGGCCTGGCCGTACCGGGAGACGTTGCCCACCGAGCGCGCGATCTCCGCCCGCACGTGCTTGCGCAGCGCCCGCACCTCCTCGGCGGGCGGCGGGTCGGCGGTGAACCAGCCGCGGGTCAGCCGGCCGGCGCCCAGCGGGAGCGAGACCGCCACATCGGGCTGCTCGTCGATGCCCGAGGCGATCTCCAGGGAGCCGCCGCCGATGTCGAGCACCAGCAGCCGCCCGGACGACCAGCCGAACCACCGCCGCACGGCCAGGAACGTCAGCGTCGCCTCGTCCTGCCCGGACAGCACCTGGATGTCCACCCGGGTGTCGGCCTTGATGCGGGCGAGCACCTCCTCGCCGTTGACGGCCTCCCGCACCGCCGAGGTGGCGAAGGCCATGAGGTCCTCGATCCCCTTGTCCTCGGCGATCCGCAGGGCCTCCTCGACGCATTCCCGCAACCGTCCGGCCCCGTGCGCCGACAGCCGGTCGCCGTCCTCCATGTGCTCGGCCAGCCGCAGCTCCACCTTGTGGGAGTAGGCGGGCAGCGGCCTGCCTCCCCGATGAGCGTCCATGACCAGCAGGTGCACCGTGTTGGAACCGATATCGAGAACGCCCAGTCGCATGTGTCGAAGTTACTACTGTCCGCCACCCTGTCTGTCCGCAACCGCCCGTTCAGACACACATGTACCGCGGCACCGCTCAGCCCGGGTCACCCCAGAAGCTCGTCCAGGTGCCGCTCCACCCACGACCGCAGCGCGCGCAGCGGCTCGGCGACCCCGACGCCCAGCTCCGTCAGGGCGTACTCCACGTGCAGGGGGACGGCGGGATAGACCGTGCGGTCCACGAACCCGGCCTCCTCCAGCCGGCGCAGCGTCTGGGTGAGCACCTTGGGGCTGACGCCCTCCAGGCGGCGTTGCAGCGCCCCGAAGCGCTGCGGCCCGTCCTCCAGGGCGCCGATCGCCAGCGCGGTCCACTTGTTGGCCAGCATGTCGAGCACGCCTCGGCAGGGGCACTGCTCGGCGTAGACGTCGTGCTTGTCGTGCCGGCCGGTGAGACAGGTGGTGGACATGACGACTCCCCCTCCGGAGCTCAATGCTTTCCAAAAGAAAGTAGGCGCCCTTGATGGTTACTAGGCCCCTGACGATAGCGTCCCTGCCGTCGCCATCACCAATCGGCAAGGAGACGACTGATGACACTCATGCGCGCGATCAGCCAGGACGCCTTCGGCGGTCCGGAGGTTCTGCGTTCCGTACGGCTGCCGCGGCCCGAACCGCTTCCCACGGAGGTCCTGGTCCGCGTCGTGTCGGCCGGGATCAACCCGGTCGACGTCAAGACCCGCGAGGGCGGCGGGATGGCCGGGGTGCTGGGTGAGCCCCCGTTCGTCCTGGGCTGGGACGTCTCGGGAGTGGTGGAGGAGATCGGTTTCGGCGTGCACACCCTGCGTCCGGGGGACGAGGTGTACGGCATGCCGTGGTTCCCCCGTCAGGCCGGGGGCTTCGCCGAGTATGTGACCGCCCCATCCCGGCAGTTCGCCCTCAAGCCGCGTTCCGTCGGCCACGACGAGGCGGCCGCCGTACCGCTGGCCGCGCTGACCGCCTGGCAGGCGCTGGTGGACGCCGCGGACGTGCGGCCCGGGCAGCGGGTGCTCGTGCACGCCGCGGCCGGAGGGGTCGGGCACTTCGCGGTCCAGATCGCCAAGCACCTCGGCGCGCACGTGATCGGCACCGCCCGGGAGGGCAAGCACGAGTGGCTGCGCGGCCTGGGCGCCGACGAGCTGATCGACTACACCGCCGGCCCCTTCGAGAAGGAGGTGGGCGACGTGGACGTGGTCATCGACCTGGTCGGCGACGGGCACGACTCCACCAGCACCCGTTCCCTGGACGTCCTCGTCCCCGGCGGCCTGCTGCTGGCCATCCCCTCCGGCGTCTCCCCCGACCTGCTGCGGCAGGCCGAGCAGCGCGGCCTGCGGGCGGGCGCGTTCCTGGTCGAGCCGGACGGCCCGGCGCTGGCCCGCATCGCCGGCCTGATCGACGACGGCCACGTCAAGGTCGAGGTCGAGGAGGTGCTCCCGCTGGAGCGGGCGGCCGAGGCGCACGAGCGCCTGGCGACCGGCCGCACCCGGGGCAAGCTGGTGCTCCGCGTCGGCGAGCAGGGCACGGCCGCGGGCTGACGGCGGCGTTCCCGCACGCCTGCCGGACACCCGGCCGGCGGCCCCGCGCCGGACCTGCGGCAGCGCCGCGACAGTCCGTCGACAGCGCCGTGACAGCGGGCCCCCGCATCGTGAGGAATCCCGGTCTGAGAGCCAGGCCGGGATCTTCACATCCAAGGGGAACGACATGAACGCGCGTTTCAGGAACGGCCGGTCGGGCCGGCGCCTCCTCGGCGCCGCCGCGGCCGGGCTCGTGACCGCCCAGCTGGTGATCGGCGCCGCCTGGGCCGGCTCGGCCTCGGCCGCCGCGCCCACGACGGAGCGGATCAGCGTCAACAGCGCCGGGCAGCCGGGCGACTCCGTCAGCGACCTGCCCTCGGTCAGCACCGACGGCCGCTTCGTCGCCTTCGACTCCATCAGTGACAACCTCGGCTCCACCGCCGGACGGCAGGTGTACCTGCGCGACCGCACGGCCGGCACGACCACCCTCGTCAGCGTCCGCACCGGCGGGACGCAGGCCGGCCCGAACAGCTCCAACCCGGCGGTCTCCGGCGACGGGCGCTTCGTCGCCTTCCAGTCCTTCGCCTCCGACCTGGTGAGCGGCGACACCAACAACGCCCCGGACGTCTTCGTCCACGACACCGCGACCCGCACCACCAAGCGGGTGAGCGTGGCCACCAACGGCACCCAGGGCAACGGGATCAGCGTCAACCCGGCGATCAGCCCCGACGGCCGCTTCGTCGTCTTCGAGTCGGAGGCCTCGTCCCTGGTCAACGGGGACACCAACGGCGTGCGGGACGTGTTCCTGCACGACCGCGACCTCGGGCTGACCACGCGGGTCAGCCTCGCCGACAACGGCGCCCAGGCCGACGGCGCCAGCACCAACCCCTCGGTCACCCGGGCCGGGACCGCGGTCAGGATCGCCTTCCAGTCGGCCGCGTCCAACCTGGTCCCCGGGGACACCGCGGGAGCCACGGACGTCTTCGTCCGCACGTTGTCCGGCGGCACCGTCCGCGCGAGCGTCTCCTCCTCCGGCGCCCAGGGCGACAACTTCAGCATCAACCCGGTGATCAGCGCCGACGGCCGCTTCGTCGCCTTCGAGTCCCGCGCCGCCAACCTCGAGGGCGGGGACACCAACGGCAGGGACGACGTCTTCCGCCACGACCTGACCAGGCGCACCACGGTCAACGTGGTCAGCGGCCTGTCCAACGTCCCCGGCAACGGCAGCAGCCGCGGCCCGTCCATCAGCGCCGACGGCCGCTTCGTCGCCTTCCGCAGCAACGCCACCAACCTGGTGTTCGGCGGTGACGCCAACGGCGGGACCCAGGACGTCTTCGTCGCCGACCTCAGCCAGGCCGAGGGCTTCCAGAACACCCTGGCCAGTGTCACCTCCACCGGGGCCGCCGCGGACGACCTCAGCGACGAGGCCGCCCTCAGCGCCGACGGCCGGACGGTCGCCTTCGCCTCCGAGGCCGGCAACCTGGTGCCGGGCGACGGCAACCTGGTCAACGACGTCTTCCTGCGCGTCCTGCGGTGATCCCACCGGCGCCGCGGCCGTCGCCTCCCGCGGCCGCCCCGCCCACGGCCCCGGTACGGCCCGCCGTACCGGGGCCTCCGCGTGTCGGCTGGATGCGACCGGTCGCATCCTGGTAGACACCGGACACCGCCGAATCGTGTGAGCCTCGTCCCTTCAGGGAAGTGCCGGACGGTAGAGGGCCGGCCGAGCCCGGTCGCCGGCCGCCCGACGAACAGGAGGCGACCGATGGGAGGGAGGGAGCCGATGTCCGGCGACGGTGAGCAGACATCCGGCTACAGCGGACAGTTGCCCGGCGACGGTGAGCAGATGCTCGGCGAACTGATCGCCGCCCACCACCTGACCTCGGTGGAGGAGCTTCCCGGCATGATCGTCAAGCACGCCGGACCGGCCGGTTTCTCCGAGGTCATGCTGTACCTGGCCGACCTGCAGAACCAGTTCCTGGTGCCATTGCCCGGTCAGCACGACCCCGACGGCAAGGAGCTGGAGCGCCTGCGCATCGACGCCACCGTGGCCGGGCGGGCCTTCCGCACCCTGGAGATCGTGCAGGTCCGCCGCACCGACGACACCGAGCCCGCACCCTCGCACCCGATCACCGACGAGGAGTCCCGGCAGCTGTGGGCGCCGCTGCTGGACGGCACCGAACGCATCGGCGTGCTGGGCATAACCGCCGCCACCGGCGGTGAGACCGTCCGGTGGCAGGCCGCCCAGCTGGCCTCCCTGGTGGCGCTGATCCTGTCCAGCAAGCGTGCCACCAGCGACACCTACGCCCGCCTGGTGCGCACCCAGCCGATGGAGCTGTCGGCCGAGGTGCTGTGGACGCTGCTGCCGATCAGTACCTTCGCCACCGAGCGCGTGGTGATCAGCGCCGCCCTGGAGCCCGCCTACTCCGTGGGCGGGGACGCCTTCGACTACGCGCTGGCCGATGACACCCTGCACCTGTCGATCTTCGACGCCATGGGGCACGACACCGCCGCCGGGCTGACCGCCACCATCGCCATGGGCGCCTGCCGCAACAACCGCCGCCAGGACACCGGTCTGCGGGCCGTCGGTGAGGCGATCGACGCCGCGATCGTCGAGCAGTTCGGCGGCGCCCGCTTCGCCACCGGCATCCTGGCCGACCTCGACACCCGCACCGGAGCGCTGACCTGGATCAACCGGGGGCACCATCCGCCGCTGGTGCTGCGCGGCGGGCGCTGGGTGGCCACGCTGGAGGCCGAGCCCGACCCGCCGATGGGCCTGGGCATGGAGACGTTCACCGAGCCGTCGCGCTACCAGCTGGAGCCCGGGGACCGGCTGCTGTTCTACACCGACGGCGTCATAGAGGCCCAGAGCCCCGACGGGCAGGAGTTCGGCCTGGAGCGCTTCGCCGACTTCGTCATCCGCCGCGAGGCCGACGGCGTATCGCCGCCTGAGACGCTGCGCCGCCTGATCCAGAGCCTCCTCGAGCACCAGCAGGGCCGGCTCCAGGACGACGCCACCGTGCTGCTGGTGGAGTGGCGCACCGAGCAGCAGGAGCAGCTGCTGCTGTGAGTCCCCGGGAGTCCTTGGAGTCCCGGGGCCTCTAGACCCGGAGCCCCCGAGACTGACAGGCCGGTGAGCCGGCGGGCCGGCTCTCGGACCTCTCGGACCTCTCGGACCTCTCGGAGGGCTTAAGCGAGCCAATGCCCCTTTCGTCGTTGCGGTTGGTTGGACGAGGTCTGCTGGTCGGTCAGCCACCGTTTGGCCTACGGGCGCGGCTGGCGCGGACGCCTACCGTCGAAGGTCCTGTCGAAGGTCGGTCGTCGCGGGACCGGCTGGGAAGGCGGGGCTTCGAGGCCAGGTCCAGGCGGAGCGCAGGATGAAGGCCAGGAGCAGCACCTCGATTCCGATGGAGAGGCCGTAGAAGGGGGCCCAGTCCCAGGACTCCCCTGCCGCGTTGAACACCGAGTAGGGGATGTAGAGCGATGCAACGACGAGGTTCGTGGCGCGGTTCACCCGGGCGGGCAGCGTCATGGAGAGCATCACCATCAGGGCCGGGATCGCCATGGACGCGAGCATCATGGTCAACAACGTCGGGCTGATGTCGAACTCAAAGACGACGCCGGCGCGGAGGTTGTCGATGACGCCGGGCTTGTGGAGGTGGAAGTAGTCGACGTAGATGTAGAGGAACATGAGGCTGGTCCACGCGGCGGCGAGCTTGGCCCGCACGGGGACCGGCCGATTGTCGAGCAGGTTCGGGGTTTTCGTTCGGATGGTCATCGGTTCTTCTTTCGAGAGGAGCGGTCCCTCCGCCGGAGTGGCGGCAGGGATGTACCGAGGCCGCGCCCACCTGGACGAGCACATCGCCCCGACCGGGCAGCGGTAGCCCGGACCTCGGACGACTCGAGCGCTGAGGGCAGGCCGTAGCGGTGCCGGTCGGCGGCCCGCATCGTCGTCGCCCCCGGCGGACCCGCCCCCGGCGCCAGGCGTACTCCGGCACTCGATCGCTGTTCGATTCCCACAGAAGCCTCCTCACGTCCGAGCTACGACTCCCGCCGGTTCGTACATCGTACGTCGTACGATGTACTATGAATAGTACGCTGTACCAAGACCGTGCGCCGGACGATTGTCAAGCCGCTCGAGCGAGCGAGAGGAGACCCGTGTCTGCGAGGGAACGACGCCAGGTGGCGTCAGACGCGGCGCTGAGCAGGAAACGGGTGGTGGCCGAGGCGGTCCGGCTCGCCGACCTCGAGGGGGTCGGGGGGCTGAGCATGCGCCGGCTGGCTGGCGCGCTCGGCGCGGGCGCGATGTCGCTCTACTACTACGTGGCGAGCAAGGAGGAGTTGCTGGACGCCATGATCGACGTCGTGTTCGAGGAGATCGAGCTCCCGCCCGAAGAGACCGACTGGCAGTCAGCGATGCGACGTCGGGCGATATCCGCCCGACAGGTTCTCGGACGCCACCCGTGGGCGATCGGCCTGATGGAGTCGCGGACATCGCCGGGGCCCGCGAACCTCCGCCACCGCGAAGCGGTCACCGCCTGCCTGCGGAGGGCCGGCTTCCCGGTCTTGATGGCGACGCACGCCAACTGGTTGCTCGACAGCTACGTCTACGGTTTCGCCCTGCAGGAAGCCAGCCTGCCGTTCGACACCGCCGATGGGTTCGCGGACATGGCCGAGGACGTCTTCCTGCCCCAGCTTCCTCCTGACGAGTTCCCCTACCTCAACGAGTCCGCCGCGGTGCTCGCCGCTGCCGGCTACGACCCGGCGGAGGAGTTCACCTTCGGCCTCGACCTCGTCCTAGCCGCCCTCGAACCCCTGAGAGTGCCCAAGTGAGCCTCCATCCGTGATGTCGTTATGTGATCGCGTGGATTTGTGGTGTTACCGCCAGTCTGCGGGTCCATCTTCCCCATGACCTGCCGCCCAAGGGCGCGACGTACTACTACTTCGCCAAATGGCGCGACGACGGCACCGACAAGACGATCCACGACCTGCTGCGCCGGCACCTGCGCGAGAAGAAGAAGCGATTAGCCGACCCGGGCCTGGTCGTGCTGGACACCCAAAGCGTCCACGTCGCGGCCGGGGTCCCCGCCGGAACGACCGGCCGGGACGTCGCCAAGAAGGTGCCGGGACGCAAGCGAGGCCTGGCCGTAGACGTGCTGGGCCTGGTCATCACGGTCGTCGCGCTCGCGGCCTCAGCCCACGAGAACGCCGCCGGGATCGCCCTGCCGGACCGGGTCGCCGCCGTCACCGAGGGAAGCGTGACCAAGGCGCTGGTCGACCAGGGATTCAAGAACGCGGTCGCCGCCCATGGCGCCGGCCTGGGAATCGACGTGGACATCGTCGAACGCAACCGGTCCGACAAGGGATTCGTGCCCCAGCCGAAACGATGGGTCGTCGAGCAGACCTACGGGATCTTGATGTTCCACCGGCGCCCGGTCCGCGACTACGAGCATCTCCCATCGAGTTCCGAATCACGGGTTTACTGGGCGATGACGGATGTGATGTCCCGGCGTCCGACCCCTTCGACGCCGTCGTGGCGGTGGACGTGACCAGGCCCGATACCCGCCCGATCCCGGAACCTGGCTCGCGGACCGGCTGGATGCCCGAGAACAGGCCCTGACCCGCCGGATCGAGCAGACCCAGACCGACATCGACTCCTTGACCGCGCGGCTCGGTGAGCTCAGCCGGGAGGCCGAGCATGTGCGGATCAGCCGCAAGACGCTCCTGTCCCTCGCTGAAGCGGACCCCGCTCCGGCCGAACCGGACGCGCCGCGGCTGGTCGGCTTCGATCATCCCTACTACCAGCAGATCCTCACCGTCTTCGGCCAGGCCGAGGGCTCTCTACGCGCCCGCGACCTGGCGCTGGCGATGGGCCTGCCCCTGACGCCCAACGGCATCCGAAACGTCCGCGCCAAGCTCGAACGCCTGGCCAGCCGCGCCATCCTCGTCGAAACCGGGCCCGGCTTGTTCACCCAGCCGCACCCGTAGACCGAACAGAGCGACCCACCGACCCGCAGACCTCATCCAACCGCGACGACGAAAGGGGGCATCAGCTCGCGTAACGCACTCTCAGACCTCTCGGACCTCCAGCAGGGTCTTGCCGACGGTGGCCCTCGACTGGATGGCGGCGTGGGCGTCGGCCGCCCGCTCCAGCGGGAAGCGCTGCCCGATCACCGGGCGCAGCCGGCCGGCCGCGGCCTCGGCGAGCGCGCTCTCGGTGAACCCGCGCATCTCCTCAGGGGAGGCCTGCGCCCGTACCAGGCTCACCCCGCGCTCCGCGGCGGTCTCCTCCGGGATGCTCGCCCACTGCCCGCTCGCGAGCCCGAAGCTGAGCATCCGCCCGCCCCGGCCGAGCAGCTCGAACGCCGAGAGCGCGACCGCGCCGCCGACCCCGTCGAAGACGACGTCGACCCCGCCCGTCGCCTCGCGCACCCGGTCCACCCAGTCCGGCTCCAGATAGTCGATCGCCGCGTCCGCGCCGAGATCGCGGGCCAGCGCCACCTTGCGCGCGCCGCCGGCCACGGCGACGACCTCGGCGCCGGCCGCCGCGGCCAGCTGGACCAGCAGGGTGCCCACCCCGCCCGCGGCGGCCTCGACCAGCACGCGCTCCCCCGCGCGCACCCCGGCGGCCCGCAGCATCATGGTCGCCGTACGACCGTCGGCCAGCAGCGCCACGGCGGCGTCCAGCTCCAGGCCGTCCGGGACCTCGATCAGACCGCCGGCGTCGACCGCGACGCGCTCGGCGTACCCGCCGGAGCCGCCGGTGCCGGTGACCACCCGCCTGCCGACCAGGGCCTCATCCACTCCCACGCCGACCGCCGTGACCACCCCGCCGACGCCGTTGCCCGGGATCATCGGCAGCTCCGGCCGGAACGGCCCGGCCCCGCCGGCGCGGAGCTGGGTCTCCACGAAGGTGATGTTGACGAACGCCACCTCGACCAGCGCCTGCCCGGGCCCGGCCACCGGATCGGGCGTCTCCGCCACGACCAGCACCTCGGGCCCGCCGAACTCCTTCAACCACACCGCACGCATCAGTCCGCTCCTCCGGCTCGATTTCCGTGATCAAGCCTGCGACCTCAACCGCTCTTGAGGTCAAGCGGTCCCCGCCCACCGGGGAGCGCGCCTCCGCGGCGGGCGGACGCGGCCGGGCTAGCCTGGCCGTACGGCAGGCCGTACGGCCGGGCCGTGCGGGGCCGCACAGAGGGTCGCACAGGGGGCACAGGGGCCGTACGGGAGGCGGGGGCGAGCGGTGACGGAGACGACAGAGACCATCGGTGCCGCGGAGGCCGCCGGTGACACGGCGCCGCACATGATGCCCGCGGCGTTCTTCGGGCACGGCAGCCCGATGAACGCGCTGGAGAGCAACCGCTACACCCAGGCGTGGCGGGCCTTCGGTGAGGCGGTCCCGCGGCCGCGCGCCGTGCTGGTGATCTCGGCACACTGGTACATCAACGCCACCGCCGTCACTGCGATGCCCCGTCCCCGCACCATCCACGACTTCTACGGCTTCCCCCAGCGCCTGTTCGACGTCGACTATCCCGCCCCCGGCCTGCCGGAGCTGACCGAGGAGATCGCCGACACCGTCCGCCCCACCTGGGTGGGCGCCGACATCGACAGCTGGGGCATCGACCACGGCACCTGGTCGGTCCTGGTGCACGCCTTCCCGCTGGCGGACGTCCCGGTCGTGCAGCTGAGCATCAACGCCGACAAGGACTTCGGCTATCACCTCGACCTCGGCGCCCGGCTCGCGCCGCTGCGCGAGCGCGGGGTGCTGATCGCCGGGAGCGGCAACGTCGTGCACAACCTGCGCGGCATGAACGGCGCACTGCCCGACAGCGGTTACGACTGGGCGCAGCGCTTCGACGAGCAGGCCAAGGAGACGATGCTCGGCGATCCCGTCGCCGCCGCCTCCCTCGACGGCCACCGCGACTTCGGGCGCGCCGTACCCACGCCCGACCACTTCATCCCGCTGCTCTATCTCGCCGGACTGGCCGGCACCGAGGGCGGCACCACCGAGGTCCTCGTGGACGGGTACGCCTACGGCTCGTTGTCCATGACCGCCTACACCCTCGGGCTGACCTGCCCCGGGGCCGCCGACGGCACCGGGCCCGCGGCTCCGCTGCCCGACGGCGTGCCCCCCGACGGGTCGAACATCTGACCCGTCGATCAGCGGCCGGCCAGCGCGGAATCGAGCCAGGGACGCAGGACGGGCAGGACGTGCCCGGGCTGCATGGCCTGCGTGTGGTCGAGGCCGTCCAGCACCCGCACCTCCCAGCCGAGGGACTCCAGCTCCGCGCGCTGCCCGGCGAACGGACCGGCGATGTCCACCACCACGCCGCCCCAGCGCTCGTCGTAGGTGATCGTGTCGGCCGACCCGGCGAAGCACAGGCGCGGGCAGGTGAGCCGCTCCTGGACGGCCCGGTCGTCGAACCCCCGGAGCGCCCGGTACAGCGTGACGAACTGCCGGGTCTGCGGCTCGGTCATCGTCATCTCCGAGGCCGACCAGTCGTAGTCGTCCGTGCTCTGCGGAGCCTGCGTGTCCTGTGCCGTCCATCCGGAGGTGCCGGCTGCGGCGGCGGAGGCGTCAGCGTCGGGCGCCTCGGTCCCGGCCGTGCCGGTGCCGGACGCGTCGGTGCCGGCCGCTTCAGTCCCGGACGCGTCGGCGCCGGGGGCTTCAGTCCCGGACGGGGAGACCGCCAGTTCGTGGGTCGCCTCGGTGACCCGCAGCATCTGCGCGTACGGCCCGTCGATCGGCGGGAATCCGCCCATGACCAGCGCCGACAGGCGGTCGGTGCGGATCGCCAGCTGCAGCCCGCTCAAGGCCAGCCACGAGTATCCGTAGTAGGCGAACCGGTCGGCGCCGACCGCGTCGGCCACGGCGAGGATGTCGTCGGCGATGGCCTGCGGGGTCAGGCTGTCCGGCTTGGGATTGGCCAGGACGTGGCCCTCGTAGTCGAAGGCGACCACCCGGAACGCGTCGGCGAGCCCGTCGATGAGGGAACGGCCCAGGGCGGGGTCCATCCCCCACCGGCGCAGCTCGTCGGCCTTGGCCCCCTCGGCGGGGCGCGGGTTCACCGGCAGCAGCACGACGGGGCCGGTGCCGTACGACTCCACCTCGATGCCGCTTCCGTCGTGCAGTTTCGCTTCGGTCAGCTTCGCTTCGCCCATCGGATGCCTCCACCTCCGGTCCATCGGATGACGACGGTAATCCCGTATGCTGTAGATCGATACGATAATACCTTACGCCATAAGGAGTTCGACGGTGAGCATCTTCGCCGGCCAGGGAGACGCGGGCCGGTCGATGGCCCTGCTGTGGGCGCCCCGGGCCCAGGCCACGGGCTCGTCGCCGGGGCCCAAGCCCACGCTGAGCGTCGAGGCGATCGTGGAGGCGGGCATCGCGGTGGCCGACGCCGACACCCTGGCGGGGCTGTCGATGCGCACCGTGGCCCAGCGGCTCGGGCGCTCCTCCATGGCCCTGTACACCTACGTGCCCGGCAAGGCGGAACTGCTGGACCTGATGTACGACCGGGTGCACGCCGAGATGCCGCCCGCCCGGAACCTGGGCGGCTCAGGTGGAGACTTGGGCGGGGGCCCGGACGGGGGCCCGGACGGAGGATGGCGGGAGGCGGTGACGGCGTGGGCCCGGGAACTGTGGTCGCTCTATCTGCGGCACCCGTGGGTGGTGCAGGTGTCCTACGCGCGCCCTGTCCTCGGCCCCAACGAGCAGGCCGTCATGGAGCAGCTGGTGGGCATCCTGTACGGCGCCGGCCTCGACGCCGGGACGCTGCGCGGGACGGTGACCGCGCTGTTCCACTTCGTCCGCGGGACGGCGCAGACCGTGGCCGAGGCACGGCTCGCCGCGGCGGCGACCGGCGTGTCCGACCAGGAGTGGTGGGCCGGCCGCTCGGCCCTGCTGAGTGAGCTGGCGCCCGACTTCGCCGAACGCTTCCCCATGTCGGCCCGGCTCGCCGGGGAGACGGCGGCGGGACACGGGGACGGCGCCGTACAGGACCCGCCCGGGGACGACGCGGTGCCGTACCTGGAGCGGCAGATGGACCGTACGTTCACGGTCGGCCTCACCGTCCTGCTGGACGGGATCGAGGCGGCCGTCAGGGGCTGCGGCTGAAGGACGGGTACGGCGACGAGTATCGGGTGGTGATCCTGCCCGTAGGGCACATCCGTCCAGGTGGTGGGCGCGTCCATGGCGGGACGGGTATCGCCCACCCGTGGGGCACGTCCGTGGCCGGCCGCGTGTCGCCCACCCCGGCTGCGCCGCAGGGCAGCCGGGTGAGGGCGTCATGGAGAGGCAGGCGGGTACGGCGGCGGGTAACGGCTGGCGAATCTGCTGGCGAGGGGTCGGATTCAGGCGGCGGGCCCGTCCGCGGTGAGCCCGGTGTCGCCCACCCGTGAGCCACGTCCGTGGCCGGCCGCGTGTCGCCCACCCGGCTGCGCCTCACAACAACCGCACCTGCCCACACTCCCAGGGCACCGACTACCCCGGGACTCGACGAACGCCGAGTCCCGGGGACCATCCTCGATCACAGCCCACAAGTGATCACTGACCCCCCGACGGGACGTCAGGCTCATTCGCCCGGCCGCCGTACGGCGCAGCCCGGGCGGGCGACACCCGGCCCACCACGGACGCGCCCCACGGGCGGGCGGCACCCGACCCACCGGGGACGCCCCATCACTGGCCCAGCGCCCCGCGGGTGGCAGCCCGGCCCACTACGGCCCGCCCGGCGCGCACCGCCGTACCCGCCCCCCCTTCAGGACCCGCTCCTCCGATCAGGACAGGCCCTCAGAACCGGACAGGCCCTCAGAACCCCTGGGCCAGGCGGTAGTAGGCCTGGTTCCAGCGGATCTCCTTGGTGAACTGGCGGGTGGTGGTCCCGGCGTCGATGACCAGCAGCTCGACGCCGAGCATGTCGGCGAAGTCGGCGAGCTCCTCGGTGCCGACCGCGGACGAAAGCACGGTGTGGTGCGGGGCGCCGGCCGTCAGCCAGGCCTCGGCCGAGGTGCGCAGGTCCGGCCGGGGGCGCCACACGGCGCGGGCCACCGGCAGGCGGGGCAGCGGCTCGGCGGGGGCGACCACGTCGATCTCGTTGGCGACCAGCCGGAAGCGCTCGCCCATGTCCGCCAGGCCCACCACCACCGCGGGACCGGGCTGGGCGTCGAAGACCAGCCGGACCGGGTCCTCACGGCCGCCGATGCTCAGCGGGTGGATCTCGCACGACGGCGTGTTCGCGGCGATGGTCGGGCAGACCTCCAGCATGTGCGCGCCGAGGATGAGCTCCTGGCCCGGCACGAGGTGGTAGGTGTAGTCCTCCATGAACGACGTGCCGCCGTCCAGTCCGGCGGACATCACCTTCAGCGTGCGCAGCAGCACCGAGGTCTTCCAGTCGCCCTCGCCGCCGAAGCCGTACCCGTCGGCCATCAGCCGCTGCACGGCCAGGCCGGGCAGCTGGCGCAGGCCGCCGAGGTCCTCGAAGTTCGTGGTGAACGCCTTGAAGCCGCCGCTCTCCAGGAAGCCGCGCAGGCCGAGCTCGATCCGGGCGGCGTAGCGCAGGGAGTCGTGCCGGTCGCCGCCGGAGCGCAGCTCGGGGGCCATCTTGTAGAGGTCCTCGTACTCCGCGGTGAGCGTGTCCACCTCGGCGTCGGAGGCGGCATCGACCGCGGCCACCAGGTCGTTGACCCCGTAGGTGTTGACCGAGACCCCGAAGCGCCGCTGGGCCTCCACCTTGTCGCCCTCGGTGACGGCCACGTCGCGCATGTTGTCGCCGAACCTGGCCAGCTTGAGCGAGCCCACCTCGGCGCGCCCGGCCGCGGCCCGGGCCCAGGCCCCGATCCGCTCGGCGACCGACGGGTCGCTCACGTGCCCGGCGACGGTCTTGCGGGGCACGCCGAGCCGGGCCTGGATGTAGCCGAACTCGCGGTCGCCGTGGGCGGCCTGGTTCAGGTTCATGAAGTCCATGTCGATGGAGTCCCACGGCAACTCCATGTTGGCCTGGGTGTGCAGGTGCAGCAGCGGGGTGCGCAACGCGTCCAGGCCGGCGATCCACATCTTGGCCGGGGAGAAGGTGTGCATCCAGGCGACCACCCCGACGCACGCGTCCGAGGCGTTGGCCTCCAGGCACATCCGCCGGATC
Organism: Paraplanobispora siamensis; assembly: GCF_016863175.1. GTDB lineage: Bacteria > Actinomycetota > Actinomycetes > Streptosporangiales > Streptosporangiaceae > Planobispora > Planobispora siamensis. The sequence continues at coordinate 111,064 of NZ_BOOJ01000033.1, read as the reverse complement.
GCCTCGGCGTCGGTGAGCACCGGCTTCCACACCACGGTGAACGGCAGGGCCTCGTCCAGAGCCTCCGCGATCTGCCGGGACTGCTCGGCCACCTGCCGCAGCGTGGCCTCGCCGTACAGTCCCTGGCTGCCGGTGAGGAACCAGATCTCACGCTCGTGTCGGGTCAACGCGGACTCCTCTGTCCATAGACATTCTGGTAACGGTCGTACAGGCTGTCGATGTCCCCCTGCGGGATGGGCAGCGGCTCGCCCAGCTGCCGGGCGACGTGCACCGTCCGGGCGACGTCCTCGCACATCACGGCGGCCTTGACCGCCGCCTTGGCCGAGGCCCCGATGGTGAAGACCCCGTGGTTGCGCATCAGGACCGCCGGGGAGCGGCGCCCCTCCAGGGTGGCCACGATGCCCTTGCCGATGTCGTCGCCGCCGATCAGCGCGAACGGCCCGACCGGGATCTCGCCGCCGAACTCGTCGGCCATCGCGGTGAGCACGCACGGGATCGCCTCGCCGCGCGCCGCCCAGGCCGAGGCGTAGGTCGAGTGCGTGTGCACGACGCCGCCGACGTGCGGCATGGCCCGGTAGACGTAGGCGTGGGCGGCGGTGTCGCTGGATGGGGACAGCTCTCCCTCGACGAGGTTGCCGTCGAGGTCGCACACGACGATCGACTCCGGGGTCAGGTCGTCGTAGGAGACGCCGCTCGGCTTGATGACGAACAGGTCCTCCCCCGGCACCCGGCCCGAGACGTTGCCCGCGGTCCAGGCGACGAGGTTGTAGCGGACCAGCTCGTCGTGGAGGGCGCAGACGGTCTCCTTGAGCTCTCGCACCAGGGAGTTCACGCGCTCACCTCGTTCCGCAGGGCGCGCAGGCGGTGCAGAACGTCGTTGCCATGGGGGTGCTCTCCTCGTCCGAAATGGTCGTGCAGGTGGCAGTACTCGGCGTACAGCCGGTCGTAGGCGTCGGCGCGCCCGGCGTCGGGCACGTAGGCGGCCTCGGTGCGCTTGCCCATGGCCGCGGCGGCCTCCTCGATGCCCGGGTAGGCCCCGGCGGCGACGGCCGCGTGGATCGCCGAGCCGAGCGCCGGGCCCTGGTCCGAGCCGATCACCGAGATGGGCCGGCCCAGCACGTCGGCGTAGACCTGCATGAGGAAGCGGTTCTTCAGCAGGCCGCCGGCGGCGACGAACTCCTCCACCGGCACGCCGGAGTCCTCGAACGTCTCGACGATCATGCGGGCGCCGAAGGCGGTGGCCTCGATGAGCGCCCGGTAGGTGTGCTCGGGGCGGGTCGCGAGCGTCTGGCCGACGATCACCGCGGACAGGTCGTGGTCGACCAGGACCGACCGGTTGCCGTTGTGCCAGTCCAGCGCCACCAGGCCGTGCTCGCCGACCTTCTGCGCGGCGGCCAGCTCGGTGAGGTGCTCGTGCACGGTACGGCCCAGCCGCTCGGCCTCGCGTTCGTAGGAGCCGGGCACGCAGGTCTCGACGAACCAGCCGAAGATGTCGCCGACGCCGGACTGGCCGGCCTCGTAGCCCCACAGGCCCGGCACGATCCCGTCGCGCACCACGCCGCACATGCCCGGCACCTCGGCCAGGGAGTCGGACGACATGACGTGGCAGGTGGAGGTGCCCATGATGGCGACCATCTGGCCGGGCCGCACGGCGTCGGCGGCGGCGGCCGTGACGTGGGCGTCGACGTTGCCCACCGCGACGGCGATGCCCTCGGGCAGCTTGGTCCACTCGGCGGCCTCGGCCGTCAGGCGGCCCGCCAGGCCGCCGAGTGGAGCCAGTTCCCGGCCGAGCTTGCCGGTGAAACCGGCGAAGGCGGGATTGAGCTCGGCCAGGAAGTCCTCGGAGGGATAGTCCCCGTCCTGGTAGATCCCCTTGTATCCGGCGGTGCAGATGTTGCGGGTCTCCACCCCGGCCAGCTGCCAGATGATCCAGTCGGCGGCCTCGATCCAGCGCTCGGCCAGGTCGTAGACCTCCGGGTCCTCCTCCAGCACCTGCAGCGCCTTGGCGAACTCCCACTCGGAGGAGATCTTGCCGCCGTAGCGCGCCAGCCAGGACTCGCCGCGCGCGGCCGCCAGGGCGTTGATCCGGTCGGCGTGCGGCTGGGCGGAGTGGTGCTTCCAGAGCTTGGGCCAGGCGTGCGGCCGGGCGGCCAGCCCCTCGACCTCGCACAGCGGGGTTCCGCCGGCGGTGGCCGGCAGCACCGTGCAGGCCGTGAAGTCGGTGCCGATGCCGATGACCTGCGACGGGGAGACGCCGGAGACCGCCACCGCCTCGGGGACCGCGGTGCGCAGCACCTCGCGCCAGTCCTCGGGCGACTGCAGCGCCCAGTCCGGGCCCAGCCTCACGTCCGTGCCGGGCAGCCGGTCCTCGATCACGCGGTGGGCGTACTCGTGCACGGCGCTGCCCACCTCCGCGCCGTCGGAGACCCGCACCACGACGGCGCGGCCGGACAGCGTGCCGAAGTCGACGCCGACGACGTAGCTGTCGTTGTTAGCGCTCACAATTTCTCCAGGGTCAGAGGGGTCCATGGGGGCGCGGCCCGGCGTTACGAGCGCCGGGCCGTGATGAGGCGCTGGAGCAGGATGAAGACGAACAGCAGCATGCCGATGAAGATCTTCGTCCACCAGGAGCTCAGGGTGCCCTCGAAGCTGATGATCGTCTGGATCAGGCCGAGGACGAGGACGCCCAGCACGGTTCCCAGCACGTAACCCGATCCGCCGGTCAGCAGCGTGCCGCCGATGACCACCGCCGCGATCGCGTCCAGCTCCATGCCGACCGCGTGCAGGCCGTACCCGGAGAGCATGTAGAACGACAGCAGCACACCGCCGAGCGCGGAGCAGAAGCCGCTGATCGTGTAGACCGCGATCTTCGTACGGGCCACGGGCAGGCCCATCAGCATCGCGGACTGCTCGTTCCCGCCGACCGCGTAGACGTTGCGGCCCAGACGGGTGTAGTGCAGCACGTAGGTGGCGACCACGACCACCGCCAGGGCGATGAGGACGCTGGGCGAGATGAACATCTCGGCCGACAGGTCGATCCGCGTCTGGGCGATGGCGGTGTAGGTCTCGTCGGTGATCGGGATCGAGTCGGTGCCGATCGTGTAGCACAGGCCCCGCGCCAGGAACATCCCGGCCAGCGTGACGATGAACGGCTGGATGTCGAAGTAGTGGATGATGCTGCCCATCGCGAAGCCGAGCGCCGCGCCGATGAGCAGGACCAGCGGGATCACCACCAGCGGCGGCCAGCCCTGACCCGTCACCAGGCTCGCCGAGATCATCGTGGACAGCGCGACCACCGAGCCGACCGACAGGTCGATGCCGCCGGTGAGGATCACGAAGGTCATGCCGATCGCGACGACGAGCAGGAAGGCGTTGTCGATGAAGACGTTGAGCACGATCTGCCCCGAGGCGAAGGCCTCGTAGCGCATCCCGCCGACCACGAACATGGCCAGCAGCAGGGCGCCCGTCGCCATGACGGGGATGTACCTCTCCCTGCCGCGCAGCACCGCGGCGCGGGACGGACGGCCCGTGGCGCTCCCCTTGGGGCCGGAGGAGCCCGAGGAGCCGGAGGAACCGGAGGGGCCGGAGGTCGCGACGTCCGAACTCATGCCGGCACCTTCACCTTCGGATCGGCGCTCGTCGGCGACGCGCCCGGGCGCCGGCCGCGGCGGTGGAAGACCTTCTCGCGGAAGGCGGGGGACTGCAGGAGGCACACGACGGTCACCACGAGCGCCTTGAACAGCAGCGTGGTCTCCGGCGGGATGCCGACGGAGTAGATCGTGGTGGTCAGCGTCTGGATGACGAGCGCGCCGAGCACGGTGCCGCCGAGGGAGAAGCGGCCGCCGACGAGGGAGGTGCCGCCGATCACCACGGCGAGGATGGCGTCGAGCTCGATCCACAGGCCCGCGTTGTTGCCGTCGGCGCTGGAGACGTTCGAGCTGATCATCAGACCGGCGATGCCGGCGCACAGCGCGCAGAACGCGTAGACCGTGATGATCAGTCCGCGGGACCTGATGCCCGCCAGCCGGCTGGCGGTCGCGTTGCCGCCGACGGACTCGATGAGCAGGCCCAGGGCCAGCCGGCGGGTGAGGAACGCGGTGATCGCCAGGACGGCCGCCACGACGATGATGCCGAACGGCAGGGTGAGCCAGTAGCCGCCGCCGATGAGCTTGTAGGGGCTGCTGTTGATCGTGATGATCTGACCGTCGGTGATCAGCTGGGCGAGGCCGCGGCCGGCCACCATGAGGATCAGCGTGGCGATGATCGGCTGGATCCCGAAGCCCGCCACCAGGAAGCCGTTCCACAGGCCCAGCACCAGCGACAGGCCCAGCGCCAGGCCGACGGCGACGAGCACGCCGCCCACGTCCTGCTGGTCGCCCAGGCCGCTGATCCACAGGCAGGACAGCGCTCCGGAGATCGCCACCACCGAGCCGACCGACAGGTCGATGCCGCCGGTGGCGATGACGAGGGTCATGCCGACCGCGACCAGGATCAGCGGCGCGCCGAACCTGGCGATGTCGACGAGGCTGCCGTAGAGGTGGCCGTCCTTCATCTGGATCGACAGGAAGCCGGGCGTGAACAGCACGTTGGCCAGCAGCAGCAGAGCCAGCACGACGCCGGGCCAGAACAGCCGGTGCCCGATCACGGCGGTCAGGCCCGCCTTACGGCCCGGGCGGGCCGCGGCGGTCGCGGTGGGCGCGGCAGCCGTGTCGGTCGTGCCGGTCGCGGCAGCCGGGTCGGTCGCAGCGGTCTCGGGAGCCGCCTCGGATGAGCCGGACCGGGCCACGGTCACGGACGGGTCGGCCCCCGTCCCGGGCTCGGCGGGGTCCGCGCCGGTCATGGGCGGACGTCCGGTGGGAGCGGTCATGTACGGCCTCCGCTCGCGATGGTCTCCATCAGGACTCCGGTGGTCAGGTCGTCGTCGTTGGGCAGCTCGGCCACCAGCCGGCGGTCGCGCAGGACGCCGACCTTGTGGCTGAGGCGCAGCACCTCCTCCAGCTCGGCGGAGATGAACAGCACCGCCATGCCTCCGTCGGCCAGGGAGGCGACCAGGCGCTGGATCTCGGCCTTGGCCCCGACGTCGATGCCCCGGGTGGGCTCGTCGAGGATGAGCAGCCGCGGCTCGACGATGAGCCAGCGGGCCAGCAGCACCTTCTGCTGGTTGCCGCCGCTGAGGTTCTTCACGAGCTGGTCGGGGTTGGCGGGGCTGATCCTCAGCGCCTGGATGTACTTGTCGACCAGCTCGTCCTGCCGGCGGCGCGGGATCGGCCGGGACCACCCGCGGGCGGCCTGCAGGGCCAGGACGATGTTCTCCCGGACGGTGAGGTCGGGGATCAGTCCCTCGGCCCGGCGGTTCTCCGAGCAGAAGGCGATCCCGCGGGCCGTGGCGGCCCGGGGGGTGCGCAGCGCCACCGGCGTGCCGCCGACGGACACCTCCCCCGTGGTGGCGTGGTCGGCCCCGAACAGCAGGCGCGCCACCTCGGTGCGGCCCGAGCCGAGCAGCCCGGCCAGGCCGACCACCTCGCCCTCGTGGATGGTGAGCGTGAACGGCTCGACGGATCCGGAGCGGCCCAGCGAGCGCGCCTCCACGAAGGGCTGCGAGCGCTCGACGGCCTCCAGCTCCTTGGGCTTCTCGTCGAGCTCGGTCAGGTCCTCGAGCTCCTTGCCGATCATCTTGCCGACCAGTTCGACCTGGCCGAGCTCGCTGGTGAGGTACTCCCCCACCAGCCTGCCGTTGCGCAGGATCGTCATGCGGTCGGCGATCTCGTAGATCTGGTCGAGGAAGTGCGAGACGAACAGGATCGCGATGCCCTCGTCCTTGAGCCGGCGCATCACCCGGAACAGCTGCTCGACCTCGCCGGCGTCGAGGCTGGAGGTCGGCTCGTCCAGGACGAGGACCCGGGCGGAGATGTCGACGGCGCGGGCGATGGCGACCATCTGCTGGACGGCCAGGGAGTAGGCCGACAGGGGCGCCGTCACGTCGATGTCGAGGTCGAGCCTGCCCAGCAGCTGGGAGGCCCGCCGCCGCATCTCCCGCCAGCGGATCCGGCCCAGGCGGCGCGGCTCGCGGCCGATGAAGATGTTCTCCGCCACCGAGAGGTTCGCGCAGAGGTTGACCTCCTGGTAGACCGTGCTGATGCCGGCCTGCTGCGCCTGCAGGGGGTTGGCGAAGGCGACCTTCGCGCCGTCCAGAGTGATCTCTCCGGCGTCGATGTCGTAGACCCCGGTGAGGACCTTGATCAGGGTCGACTTGCCGGCGCCGTTCTCCCCCATCAGGGCGTGCACCTCTCCCGGCATGAGCCGGAAGTCGACGTCGCTCAGCGCCCTGACGCCGGGGAACTCTTTGCAGATCCCGCTCATCCGCAGGATCGGGACGGGTGGGGCCATGCGGCGTCCCTTCCTCGGGGGGAACGGGCCGCTCCGAAGTGCGAGTTCGGAGCGACCCGTCGGGTCATCAGTACTGGCGGGTGGGCAGGGCTTCCTTGGCCTGCTCCTGGGTGAAGGTGGTCTCCTCGGTCACCACGCGGGCGGGCACCTGCTCCCCCGCGACGACCTTCTTGGCGAGGTCCATCAGTTGCGGGCCGAGCAGCGGGCTGCACTCGACGATGAAGTTGATCTTCCCGTCGGCCAGCGCCTGCATGCCGTCCTTGACGGCGTCGACCGTGATGATCTTGATGTCCTTGCCCGGGACCTTGCCCGCGCCCTCGATCGCCTCGATCGCACCCAGACCCATGTCGTCGTTGTGCGCGTACAGCACGTCGATGTCCGGGTTGGACTTCAGGAAGGCCTCCATGACCTCCTTGCCCTTGGCGCGGGTGAAGTCACCGGTCTGCGAGGCGATGATCTTGAACTTGGGGTCCGATCCGATGACCTCGGCGAAGCCCGCCTTGCGGTCGTTGGCCGGGGCCGAGCCGGTGGTGCCCTGCAGCTCGACGATGTTCACCGTGTCGGTGGAGTCCTTGTACTCCTCCACCAGCCACTGACCGGCCTTCTTGCCCTCCTCCACGAAGTCCGAGCCGAGGAAGGTCTTGTAGAGGCTGGTGTCCTTGGAGTCCACCGCGCGGTCGGTGAGGATCACCGGGATCTTGGCGTTCTGGGCCTCCTTCAGCACGGTGTCCCAGCCGGACTCGACGACCGGCGAGAAGGCGATGACGTCGACCTTCTGCTGGATGTACGAGCGGATCGCCTTGATCTGGTTCTCCTGCTTCTGCTGCGCGTCGGAGAACTTCAGCTCGATGCCGGCCGTCTTGGCCGAGTCCTGCACGGACTTGGTGTTGGCGGTACGCCAGCCGCTCTCCGCGCCGACCTGGGAGAAGCCCATGGTGATGGTGTTGTCACCGCTGCCGCCGCCCGACCCGGTGGTGGCGCTGTCGTTGCCACCGCCGCCGCAGCCGGCCATCGTCATGGCGACGGCTCCGGTCAGCAGAAGCACGGACATCTTCTTCAACACTGTGGGGGGTTCCTTCCTTTATGTGAGCGCTAACACCTACAGCGGAGTTGTGGCGCCCTGTTTCTTCCTGTACGGCTATCGCCGGGCCGACGAGGTGCTGGCCCTGACTTTGAACTCCGGCGGGACGACGAATCGTTCGCGGGACCGCGCCTGACCCTCCTCGATCTGCTTGAGCAACATCGCGATGCTGTGCCTGCCCACCGCCCCGAAGTCCTGGCGGACCGTGGTGAGCGGCGGAGAGAAGAACTCCGACTCCGGGACGTCGTCGAACCCGGCGACGCTGATGCGTCCGGGCACGTCGACGCCCGCCTCGGCGAACGCCCGCAGCACGCCGAGCGCCATCTGGTCGTTGGCCACGAACACGGCGGTGACCTCCGGTATCCGGGCCAGCAGCCGTCCGGCCTCGTAGCCCGAGCGCGGGCTCCAATCGCCGGGCAGCGGCTCGGGGACCGGCCGACCGGCCATGTTCAGGGCGGCCCGCCAGCCGGCGATCCGTCCTTCGGCCTCCAGCCAGTCCAGCGGCCCCCGCACGTGCCAGACCGTCTCGTGGCCCAGGCCGATCAGGTGCTCGGTCGCCAGGCGGGCACCCTCGAACTGGTCGACGCTGACCACGCTGACGTCCCCGCCGTGGTCGCCTTCGACGGCGACGGCCGGGACGCCGGGCGGCAGGTCGGCCAGCGCGCTGGCCGCCGAGCGCTGCGGCGCGACCACGACGATGCCGTCGACGCCCTGCTCGGCGAGATAGTCCAGGGCCTCGCGCACACCGGCCCTGTCGATGGTGCGCAGGCTGACGATGCTGACGAAGTAGCCGGCCGCCCTGGCCGCCTGCTCGATCCCGTAGACCGTGCTGGCCGGGCCGTACAGGGTGGTGTCGAAGCTGACCACGCCGAGCGTGCGCGAGTGGCGGGTGACGAGTGCGCGGGCGACGAGGTTGCGGCGGTAGCCGAGCTGGTCGATCGCGGCCAGGACCCGGGTGCGGGTCTCGGTGCGCACGTTGGGGTGATCGTTGAGCACGCGGGAGACGGTCTGGTGGGACACACCGGCCACCCTGGCCACATCGGCCATCACCGGGGAGCGGCGCTCCTGCCTCGAACTCACGGTCACTTCCTTTCCTGGCTTGGAGTGACTGTGAACGTTAACAACGGGTGTCGTCAAGGAGTTCGCCGGTTACGGTCTGGTCACATGGAAACACCCCGTTAACCCCTCTTGACGAGGAGCCTCCGGGTTCCTACCGTTGTCGCGGTCAGCATTGTTAACGTTAACCATCCCTCCCGGACCGCCCCCTCGGAGAAGCCACGGATGAGCGGTGACGCAACGGCATGGGCAGACGCTCGACCCCCTCGTGCTCCGCTTCGCCGAGCAGGATCTCCACGGCCCGCCGGCCGAGCCACTGGTGCGGCAGGGCGACGCTGGTGAGCTGCGGCCGTAGCCAGGTGGCGAGGTCGGAGTCGTCGAAGGAGACGACCGAGACGTCCTCCGGGATGCCCAGCCCCGCCTCCTGCAGCGCCTGGTAGGCGCCGAGGGCGACCCGGTCGTTCATGCAGATCAGCGCCTTGGGGAGGTGTCCGGCCGCCAGGAAGGCCGCCATGGCCTCGTAGGCCGACTCGGGCCACCAGGCGCAGTCCACCGATCCGGCCAGGGAGACCCCCGCCGCGCCCAGGGCGGCCTCGATGCCCTGGATGCGCTCGCTGCCGGCGATCAGGTGCGGGGCCCGCTCGCCGACCAGGTGGATGCCATCCCGGTGCCCGGCGTCGATCAGCGCCTGCGCCGCCGTACGGCCCGCTCCCACCTCGTCGGGGACCACGGCCGGGATCTCCCGCCCCGCCGCGCAGTTGAGCAGGACCAGCCGCTGGCCGCGCAGGCTGCGCGGGACGCGCGCCCGCCGGGTGTACATGGTGGCGTAGATGAACCCGTCGACCTGACGGTCCAGCAGGTCGTTGATCAGGCGTTCCTCCAGGACGGGATCGCCCTCCGTCTCGCATATGAACAGCAGGTGCCGGCGTTCGGCGGCGGCGGCCAGGCTGCCGTACACGATCTGCCCGGCGTACTGCTCGGTGGCGATCGTGTCGGAGATCAGCGCGATCGTCTGGGTCACCTTGCTGCGCAGGCTGCGCGCCATCAGGTTGGGCCGGTAGTTCAGTTCGTGTGCGACCCGCAGGACCCGGTCGCGGGTCTCCACGGAGATCCGCATGTCGGTGCGCCCGGTCATGACGAAGGAGGCCGTCGTGGGGGAGACACCCGCCCGCCGGGCCACCTCCGTCAGCGTCGCGCGGTGTTGCGTCATCCGACCATGATCGGCATACCGGAAACGATTGCGCAACGGTCTATTGACACTCCGGAAATGGCGGAGGACGGTCGGGCTAACAGGGTTTAGCAGATGTGAAACCCACTCTCCCGTGCGCCGAGGAGCGATGACATGCGGCTGCGCACACGACGGGACACGCCGGGGGGCACGCCGGGGGGCAGGCTGCCGGCGGTACTGCTGGCCGGGATCCTGCTGGCGGTCGCGGCCTGCGGCCAGGGCGGCGCCGGCACCGGCCGCGCGGCGTCGCAGAGCGAGGGCGGCGGCACCCTGACCATCTGGACCGACGACAAGCGGGCCCCGGCCCTGAAGGCCGCCGCCGACAGGTTCTCCAAGGAGACCGGGGTCACGGTGAGGATCCAGACCGTGCCGGGAGAGACCAGGCAGGTCGACTTCGTCACCGCCTCGCAGGGCGGCAAGGCCCCGGACCTGGTGATGGGCGCGCACGACTGGATCGGCAACCTGGTCCGCAACGGCGCGATCGACCCGATCACGATGACCGAGGACCAGAAGGCCGCCTTCAACGCCCTGGCGCTCAAGGGCGTGACGTTCGACGGCCAGATCTACGGCATCCCCTTCGCGCTGGAGAACGTGGTGCTCTTCCGCAACACCGACCTCGCCCCGGACGCGCCCGAGTCCTTCGAGGATCTGGTGGCCGCGGGCAAGAGGCTCAAGAGCGAGGGCAAGGTGTCGGAGGTCCTGGCCTTCCCGGTGGGCCAGAACGGCGACGCCTACTACGGCTACCCGCTGTACACCGCCGGCGGCGGCTACCTGTTCGGCCAGGCGGACGACGGCGACTACGACCCCGGCGACCTCGGCCTGGCCAGGCCCGAAGCGGCCGAGGCGATGGAGAACTTCGCCAGGTACGGAGAGAAGGGCGAGGGGGTGCTCAAGCGCTCCATCGGGACCGACAACGTGGCGAGCGTGTTCACCGGCGGCAAGAGCGCCTTCCTCGTGGGCGGCCCCTGGTTCATCTCCGAGATCCAGAAGGCCGGGATCGACTACGACATCTCCCCCGTCCCCGGCTTCGGCGACACCCGGGCCAAGCCGTTCGTCGGCGTGCAGGCCCTGTTCGTCGCCTCCAAGGGCCCCAGCAAGGTCCTCGCCCAGGAGTTCGCGACCAACTACTTCGCCCAGCCCGACGTCGCCCTCGCCTTCTACCGGGCCGACCCGCGCCCGCCGGCGCTGATCGCCGCCTTCGACCAGGCCAAGACCACCGACGAGGACCTGCCGAAGCTGCTGTCCGCCGGCGAGGGCGGCGACATCATGCCGGCGATCCCCGCCATGAACGCGGTCTGGGACCCGTGGGGCAAGGCCATCGCCGCGGTGGTCGGCGGCGCCGACCCCGCCGGCACCACGCAGTCGGCGGCCGAGACGATCCAGTCGGCGATCGAGTAGCCGGGACACCCCGGCCCAGGAGAGCGTCATGTCCGACACAACTGAGATCTCCGAGGAACGCGCCTCCCACGAGCCCGGCCACCGCCGGCCCCGGTTCGGCCTGAGCGGCGGCGACGGCACCGTCACCACCGGCAGGCTCGTCATCAGGATCACCGTGCTCGGCGTGGCGGCGGCGCTCGCGCTGTGGGCCGCCTTCCCGCTGGTCGACCAGGGCAACTGGATCGGCCTGGGGATCCTGGTGGCGGTGACGGCCCTGCTGTTCTACATCTACCTCTCCCCCAGGGCGATCCCGGCGAAGTACCTGATCCCTGGCACCCTCTTCCTGATCGCCTTCCAGGTCGTCCCGGTGATCTACACGGTCACCACGGCGTTCACGAACTTCGGCGACGGCCACCGCGGCACCAAACAGGAGGCGATCACCGCGATCCAGGACGCCTCGGTGCGGCAGGTGCCGGGCTCCACCGTCTACGTCCTGTCCATCGCCACCACCGGGGACCCGGCGAGCGGGGACCTCGTCTTCCTGCTGACCGACCCCGGCACCGACGCCTTCTTCGCCGGGACGGCCGGCGGGCTGCGGGAGCTCCCCGCCGGCGCGGTGCAGGCCGATCCCGCAGGCAAGATCCAGCAGGCTCAGGGGTACACGATCCTGACCATCGGCCAGGCCGCGGCCCGCAGTCCCGAGATCGCCGCCTTCAAGGTCCCCACCCAGGCGGGGGCCCTGTACAGTCAAGGCCTGTCCCGGGCGTTCGAGGGAGCCCCGCAGCAGACCTACGAGGCCGGGTGCGACTGCATCAGGGACGCCGTGTCCGGGCGTACCTGGACGGCCGACGAGTCCGACGGATCCTTCGTCGACCAGCAGGGGCAGCGGCTGGCCCAGGGCTGGAAGGTCAACGTCGGGCTGCGCAACTTCACCGACGTCGTGACCGACCAGGAGATCCGCAGTTCCTTCCTGAAGATGCTGCTGTGGAACTTCGTGTTCGCCGGCGGCACCGTCCTGATCACCTTCGCGCTCGGGCTGGTGGTCGCAATCACCCTCAACCGGCCGGGCATGCGCGGCCAGCGCGTCTACCGGTCACTGATCATCCTGCCGTACGCCATGCCGGCGGTGGTCATGCTCCTGGTGTGGCGGGACATGTTCAACACCGAGTTCGGCCTGATCAACCGGATGACCGGCCTGGAGGTCAACTGGTTCGGCACGCCGCCGACCGCGCAGATCGCCGTCCTGCTGGTGCAGCTGTGGCTGGGCTACAACTACATGTTCCTGGTGTGCACCGGCGCCCTGCAGTCGATCCCCGCCGACCTGACCGAGGCGGCCTCCATCGACGGCGCCAGACCGCTGTACGCCTTCCGCACCGTGACCTTCCCGCTGCTGCTCATCGCCCTGGCCCCCCTGCTGATCTCCTCCTTCGCCTTCAACTTCAACAACTTCGCGGGGATCTATCTGGTCAGCGGCGGCGGGCCCTTCCCGCCGGACAACCCGAACGCCGGGGCGACGGACATCCTGATCACCTACACCTACCGGCTGGCCTTCGGCGGCGCCGGGGCGCAGTACGGCTTCGCCGCGGCCGTCTCGGTGTTCATCTTCGTCATCGTGGCGACCGTGTCGATCATCGGCTTCCGGCGCACACGGAGCCTGGAGGAGATCAACTGATGACCGCAACCAACGAGGTCGTACGGCTCGGCAGCGCCAAGGGCGGCTGGTTCCGCCAGTTCGGCTGGCGCCATCTCGTCGGGCTGCTCGCGCTGGCCTTCTCCCTGTTCCCGATCCTGTTCGTGATCTCCGCCTCGCTCAACCCGCTGGGCACGCTCAGCTCCTCGACCCTCATCCCGCCCGACACGGGCCTGGAGAACTTCACCAAGCTGTTCGGCACGACCTCGTTCTCGCGGTGGTTCCTCAACACCCTGCTCATCGGGGTCCTGTCGGCGGTGCTGTCCATGTTCATCTCCGCGGCGGCCGCCTTCGCCTTCTCCCGCCACAGGTTCAAAGGACGGCGGATCGGGCTGGTCAGCCTGCTGCTGGTGCAGATGTTCCCGCAGTTCCTGGCGATCGTGGCGCTGTACCTGATCTTCGCCGAGATCACCGACCTGTACCCGGCCATCGGCCTGAACACCGCCTGGGGGCTGATCCTGCTGTACCTGGGCGGGGCGCTGGGGGTCAACACCTGGCTGATGAAGGGCTTCTTCGACACCATCCCCAAGGACCTCGACGAGTCGGCGAAGGTGGACGGCGCCACGCACTCGCAGATCTTCTTCGGCATCATCCTGCCGCTGGTGGTGCCCATCCTCGCGGTCACCGGCCTGCTCGGCTTCATCAACACGGTGAACGAGTTCCTCATCGCCAGCGTGTTCCTGACCGACGACAGCTCGAAGACGGCCGCGGTGGGCCTGTACGGGCTCATCTCCGGCGAGCGCAACGCGAACTTCGGGGTCTTCTCCGCCGGCGCCGTGATCCTGGCGATCCCCACGGTCGTGCTCTTCCAGTTCCTGCAGCGCTACATCGTCGGCGGGCTGACCTCGGGGGCGGTGAAGGGATGACCTCCCCCGCCCGGCCCCGGCCGGCGCCGCCCCACGACGGCGCGGCACTGAACGCGCCGCACCACGACGGCGCGGCGCTGTACGTCGCCGACGAGGCGCCGGCGCTGGGCGACACGGTCACGGTGCTGGTGCGCGTGCCCCGCGGCGACGGGGCCGAGCGGGTCTGGATCAGGTCCCCGCACGACGGCGAGCCCGTCTTCTGCGCGGGCACCGTCGACCGGGTCACCTCCGCGGAGACCTGGTGGCGCTGCGGCCTGCGCGTGCGCAACCCGGTCACCGGCTACCGGTTCCTGCTGGACGGCGGCCCGCGCGGCTACCGCTGGCTCAACGGCGCGGGCGTGCACGCCCACGACGTCCCGGACACCGCCGACTTCCGGCTGTCCGTCGCGGACCCGCCGCCGGACTGGGCCAGGGACGGGTACGTCTACCAGATCTTCCTGGACCGCTTCGCCCGCTCCGCCGCCGCGGCGGAGCGCCCGCCGCCGCCGTGGGCCGAGCCCGCGGAGTGGGACGACCCCGTCGCCTCCACGGGCGTGGCGGCCGGCCGCCAGTTCTACGGCGGCGATCTGGACGGCGTCACCGAGCACCTGGACCACCTCGGCGCGCTCGGCGTCGACACGCTCTATCTCACGCCGTTCTTCCCGGCCGAGTCCAACCACCGCTACAACGCCTCCAGCTTCCACGCCGTGGACCCGCTGCTGGGCGGGGACGAGGCCCTGGTACGGCTGGCGCGGCAGGTCCACGCGCGCGGCTGGCACCTGCTCGGCGACCTGACGGTCAACCACTGCGGCGACACGCACCCGTGGTTCCGGCGGGCGCTGGCCGACCCGGAGGCCGCCGAGCGCCGCTTCTTCTACTTCGCCGGCCCGCGCAGCGACCGGTACGCCGACTGGCTGGGCCACCCGTCCCTGCCGAAGTTCCGGCACACCTCCGCCGAGCTGCGGCGCCGGCTGCTCGACGGCCCGAAGTCGGTGGCCGGGCGGTGGCTCGACCCGCCCTACGGGCTCGACGGCTGGCGGGCAGACGTGGCCAACATGGCCGGCCGGCACGGCGCCGAGGACGTCAACGCCGAGGTCGCGCGCGGCCTGCGGGCGACCCTGCGGCAGGTCAACCCGCAGGCGCTGCTGCTGGCCGAGCACTGCCACGACGCCTCCGCCGACCTGGCGGGCGACGGCTGGCACGGGACCATGAACTACTCCGGCTTCACCCGGCCGCTGTGGGCGTGGGTGCGCTCGCCGGAACCGCAGGACCACCACCACCTCGGGCTGCCGGTGCGGACGCCCCGGCTGGGCGCGGAGTCCTTCGTGCGCGCCGTACGGGCCTTCTCCGCCGCCGTGCCGTGGCGCTCGGCGGCCGCCTCGTGGTCGCTGCTGGGCTCGCACGACTCGGCGCGGATCCGCACCGTCGTGGGCAGCGCCGAGGTCGCGGAGGTCGCCGCGGGCCTGCTGTTCACGATGGTGGGCACGCCCATGGTGTTCGCCGGCGACGAGATCGGCATGGAGGGCCGGCTCGGGGAGGACGCCCGCCGCCCGTTCCCCTGGCACCGGCGCGACCGGTGGGACCGCCGCACGATGGTGTGCTACCGCCGGCTGGCCCGGCTGCGCCGCGAGCACGAGGCCCTGCGCCGGGGCGGCCTGCGCTGGGTCCACGCCGCCGGGGACGCGCTGTGCTTCCTGCGGGAGAGCGCGCGCGAGCGGCTGCTGATCCTGGCCGCCCGCGCCCCGCACCGGCCGCTGCGGCTGCCCGCCACGCCCCTCGGCCTCACCGGCGAGGCACCCAACCTGTACGGCGGAGCCGACCCGCTCAGGGCCGTCCCCGGTGAACCCGTGACGCTGCCCGGCGACGGGCCGGCGTTCCAGGTCTGGCGGCTCACCTGAACATCCAGCTCCCGGAGGGAAGCCATGGCAGAGGTCGTCCTCGACAAGATCAACAAGCGGTACGAGAACGGGTTCCATGCGGTCAAGGACCTCGACATCGCCATCGCCGACGGTGAGTTCCTCGTCCTGGTGGGCCCGTCGGGCTGCGGCAAGACGACCGCGTTGCGGATGGTGGCCGGTCTCGAGGACATCACCAGCGGCACCATGACGATCGGCGGCAAGGTGGTGAACACCCTGCCGCCCAAGGACCGCGACATCGCGATGGTCTTCCAGTCGTACGCGCTCTACCCGCACATGAGCGTGGCCGACAACATCGCCTACGGGCTGAAGATCCGCAGGATGGACGCCGCCGAGATCTCCCGCCGGGTCGAGCGCGCCGCGCAGATGCTGGAGCTGGGCAACCTGCTGGACCGCAAGCCCAAGCAGCTGTCCGGCGGGCAGCGCCAGCGGGTCGCGATGGGCCGGGCGATCGTCAGGGAGCCCCAGGTCTTCCTGATGGACGAGCCCCTGTCGAACCTCGACGCCAAGCTGCGGGTGCAGATGCGCGCCGAGATCGCCCAGGTGCAGCAGGACCTCAACGTGACCACGATCTACGTCACGCACGACCAGATCGAGGCCATGACCATGGGCGACCGGGTGGCCGTGATGAAGGCCGGCGTCCTGCAGCAGATCGGCGACCCCCAGCACCTCTACGACCACCCGGACAACATCTTCGTCGCCGGCTTCATCGGCTCGCCCCCGATGAACATGGCCCTGGGCCGGGTCGAGGCGGGCAACGGCGACCTGGCGGTGCGCCTGGGCGCCGCGACCCTCGCCCTGCCCGGCGCCGTCGCCGCCGCGCGCCCGGCCCTGGCCGGCTACGCCGGACGCGACGTCGCGGTGGGCATCCGCAGCGAGGACATGGAGGACGCCCGGCTGGCCCGCGGCGGTGACGACCTGCCGAGACTGAGCACCACGGTGACGATGACCGAGGCGCTGGGCTCGGAGATCGTCGTGCACTTCGTCCTCGACGCGCCCAAGGTGGTCACCGAGGACACCAAGGCCCTGGAGAAGGACGCCCACAGCTCCGACGTCGCCCTCCACGACCGCGGCACCCGCTTCCGCGCCTCCTTCGGCCCGCGCTCGCGGGTCCGCAACGGCGACGAGATCGAGGTGGTGGTCGACACCGAGCGGGTGCACTTCTTCGACCCGGAGACGGGCGCGGCGATCCGCTCGTGACAAGGCGTCCCGGGTCCGGGCCTGAGGCGAATCCGGGCCCGGCACCGTCCCGATCTGTCCGCGCGTCTGTGTCCGCGCGTCTGTGTCCGCGCGTCGGCGGCTCCGGTCCCGCCCGTGCGAGGAGGCGCCGGTCTTCCCGCGCAAGGGGGGCGCCCGTTCCCCCGCGCGAAGGGGCGATGCCGGTTTCCCCGTGCGAAGGGGCTGTGCCGTTGCAACCCCCTGCAACCCTTCCCCGGCACGGCCCGCGGCGCGTACCACTGCCTCACCACCCACTGCCCACGACCCACGACCCACGGCCGCACGGCCGGGAACGGCGGGAGGGACGCCATGTCAGAGATCGACGAGATCACGCTGCTCGACGCCTACCGGATGATGCGCACGATCCGGGCCTTCGAGGAGCGCGTCCACGAGGAGTTCGCCACCGGGGAGATCCCGGGCTTCGTGCACCTGTACGCGGGCGAGGAGGCCTCCGCCACGGGAGTGTGCATGCACCTGGACGCGCGCGACACCATCGCCAGCACCCACCGGGGACACGGCCACTGCATCGCCAAGGGCGTCGACGTCAAGGCCATGATGGCCGAGATCTACGGCCGCGGCACGGGATCGTGCCGCGGCAAGGGCGGCTCGATGCACATCGCCGACCTGACCAAGGGGATGCTCGGGGCCAACGGCATCGTGGGCGGCGGCCCACCGCTCATCTGCGGCACGGCCCTGGCCGCCAAGCACGAGGGCGCCGGCGGCGTCGGCGTGGCCTTCTTCGGCGACGGCGCCAGCAACCAGGGCACCACGCTGGAGTCCCTGAACCTCGCCTCCGTCTGGAACCTGCCGGCGGTCTTCGTCGCGGAGAACAACGGCTACGCCGAGGCCACCTCCAGCAGCTGGTCGGTCGCCTGCGACAACATCGCCGACCGGGCCGCCGCCTTCGGCATGCCCGGCGTGATCGTCGACGGGTTCGACTTCTTCGCCGTGCACGAGGCGGCGGGCGAGGCGATCTCCCGCGCCCGGCGGGGCGGCGGGCCCACGCTCATCGAGGTCAAGCTCACCCGCTACTTCGGGCACTTCGAGGGCGACCAGCAGACCTACCGCGCCGGCGAGGTGGCCCACGCCAGGGAGAACCTGGACTGCCTGCTGCGCTTCCGTACCCGCGTGACCGAGCGGGATCTTCTGACCGACAAGCAGCTCGACGCGGTCGACGTCGAGGTCGACGCCCTCATCGACGCCGCCGTGGCCGAGGCCAAGCGCGCGCCGCGACCGGCCCCGGGCGATCTCGCCACCGACGTCTACGTCACGTACTGATACGCCACGTACTGAGGAGAACGGCCATGGCCAGGACGATCAGCTACCGCGAGGCGATCAACGAGGCGCTCGCGCAGGAGATGGAACGCGACCCCCGCGTCATCGTCATGGGCGAGGACAACGCCGGGGGCGCGGGCAGCCCGGGCGAGGACGACGCGTGGGGCGGCGTGCTCGGCGTGACCAAGGGGCTCTACCACCGCTTCCCCGGACGGGTGCTCGACACCCCGATCTCGGAGTCGGCGTTCATCGGCGCCGCGATCGGCGCGGCCACCCGGGGCATGCGCCCGGTGGCCGAGCTGATGTTCATCGACTTCATGGGGGTCTGCTTCGACCAGATCTTCAACCAGGCGGCCAAGTTCCGCTACATGTTCGGCGGCCGGGCGATCACCCCGGTGACCGTCCGCACGATGTACGGCGCGGGCCTGCGGGCCGCCGCCCAGCACTCGCAGTCGCTCTACCCGATCTTCACGCACATCCCGGGGCTGAAGGTCGTGCTGCCCTCCAGCCCCTACGAGGCCAAGGGGCTGATGATCCAGTCGATCCGCGACGACGACCCGGTGATCTTCTGCGAGCACAAGATGCTCTACGACACCGTCGGCGAGGTGCCAGAGGAGAGCTACGCCATCCCCTTCGGCGAGGCCGGCATCGTGCGCGAGGGCGGGGACGTCACGGTCGTGGCCTTCGGCCGGATGGTGGGGATGGCCGAGCAGGCCGCCGGGCAGCTGGCCGGCGACGGGATCGAGTGCGAGGTCATCGACCCGCGTACGACCAGCCCGCTCGACACCGAGACCATCCTGGAGAGCGTCGAGAGCACCGGCAGGCTCGTGGTGGTCGACGAGGCCACGCCCCGGTGCAACATGGCCACCGACGTCTGCGCGCTGGTGGCGCAGGAGGCCTTCGGCGCGCTGCGGGCGCCGGTCCAGATGGTGACCGCGCCGCACGCGCCGGTGCCGTTCAGCGACGCGCTGGAGGACCTGTACATCCCCGATCCCCAGCGCATCGCCAACGCCGTCAAGAGCGTCGCCGGGTGGAAGCGATGACGGTCCGGGGCCTGGCCGTCCCCAAGTGGGGCCTGTCCATGACGACCGGCAGGATCCTCGCCTGGCTGGTCTCGGAGGGCGCGGAGGTCGAGGAGGGCACGGAGCTCGCCGAGATCGACACCGACAAGATCAACGGCGTGCTGGAGTCGCCCTGGCCGGGCGTCGTGCGCAGGATCGTCGCACCGGTCGGCGCGACGGTCCCGGTGGGGGCGGTCATCGCGGTGATCGCCCCGGCCGGCGCGGCCGAGGAGGAGGTCGAGCGGGTGGCCGCCGAGGCGCGCGAGCGGCTGGCCGCCGGGGTCGTCCCCGAGGAGTCCGGGGCCGTCTTCGGCACCGTCGAGGTGGAGGGACGGCAGATCTGCTACGCCACGCTGGGTGAAGGGCCGGAGGTGATCGTCCTCGTGCACGGCTACGGCGGCGACAAGGACTCCTGGCTGTTCGTCCAGGAACCGCTGGCCCGCAGGCACACCGTGCACGCGATCGACCTGCCCGGGCACGGCGGGTCCGGCAAGCGGGTGGAGGACTTCGAGAGCCTGACCGGCGCGGTGGCGGGATTCCTCGACGCGATCGGGGCGCCGCCCGCCCACCTGGTCGGCCACTCGCTCGGCGGAGCCGTGGTCGCGGCCGTCGCGGCCGCGCGCCCCGACCGGGTGCGCTCGCTCACGCTGGTGGCCCCGGCCGGGTTCGGCACGGAGATCGACGCCGGATACGTCCGGGCCTTCGCCGCCGCCTCGTCCCGGCGCGAGCTGAAACCGCAGCTCGGCAAGCTCTTCGCCGACCCCGGCCAGGTCACCGGCAGGCTGGTGGACGACCTGCTGCGCTACAAGCGCCTGGACGGCGTGGCGGAGGCGCTGAAGACCGTGTCGGAGTCCATGCTCGACGGCGACCGGCAGGCGATCGACGTGACCGCCCTGCACGCCGGCCTGGCCGTCCCGACGGTGGTGATGTGGGGCGGGTCCGACCGGATCCTGCCGTACGGCGGGGCGGGCCGGCCCCCCGGCGTACGGCTCGTCGACGGCGCCGGGCACATGGTCCACATGGAGGCGCCCGCCGCGGTGGTGGCGGCCGTGGAGGAGTCCGTGGAGGCCGCGGACAGCACCTGACCCGGCGGCCCGGCCCGGCAGGTCGCGAGCGCCGGGCCGGGCCGGGCCGGCCGAGGCCATGGAGTACGGCGGGTGGGTTCACCCGCCCGGTACGCGCTGCCGTACCCGCACCACCGTGCCCGCCTGCTGCTTCAGGACTCACTCGTTTGGGCGCCTGGACCATCCTCGGCCACGGCCCACAGCCGAGCACCGAGCGCCTTGGCGGGATTTCACGGGCAGGGCCGTGTCTCCGTCCACTCTGGGGGACATCGTCCTCTGTTTGATGGTCTGGGATGCTGTGCGGCATGATTACTACGCCTTCCGATCTCGCCCAGCGCCAGCTTGACGCCTACAACGCCCATGACCTCGACGCCTTCATCGCGTGCTACGCGGAGGACGTCGTCGTGCTCAATGGTGACCAGGTCCAGGGCAAGGGCCATGACTATCTGCGGGAGCGCTACTCGCCGCAGTTCGCCGCGAAGTCCTGCCACGCCGACCTGCTGGGCCGGATGGCCGAGGGCGAGTGGGTGGTGGACCACGAGCACGCGGTCGGCACCGCTCGCGGCGACTTGGACGTGCTGGTCTCCTACCGCGTCAGGGAAGGCGCGATCGACCGCGTGATCTTCATGTCCTGAGGGCGGTCTCCATACCCTGAGCGCGATTCTCATGTCCTGAGTGTGATCTCCCCCTGCATGGGCCGTGACGGTGCCGCCGTCACGGCCCATAGGTATGCGCAGAGGAAAGGGAACAGTACTCAGAACTCATCCGGCATGTGTGGATAAATGCATGGAACGCTCCATCACGACGGTGTCCCCTGACCGGCACAAGGGAGGTCATCTGCACACGAAGGAGTCCGCACATGGTTCGAGTGTTCATGTCCGTCGCGTTTCTCATCGCCGTCCTGCTGGCCGGTACGGCCGCGCCCGCCAATGCCCGGGCGAGCGGCTGCGAGGTCGTCGTCATCTCGGTGACCGCGAACGACGTTCAGGAAGACGACGAGGGGTTCGACGACATCTGGGTCAAAGTGGCCGGGTCCTGGTTCCCGACCTATCTGCGCTCCATCCGCATCGACGAGGGCCGGACGCTCACCAACTCCGAACTCAACAATCCCAAGGCCACCAAGCCGTCGGTGACGGTGTCGATCTACGAGGACGACCCCTTCCCCCAGGGGAACGACTTCCTCGGGTCGTTCAGCGAAGACTGCTCGGACGGCGGGACGGGGCCGGGAGGAGCCGTGCAGACCATCGGGAGCGGCGGGGTCGGCTACACGGTGAGCTACTTCGCCCGCCGGGTTTAGACGGGTGAGCCCGAACTCGCACAAGCCGCTGACCCCGAGCTCGCACGAGCCGCGGACGCGGTGCTGAACCGTCAGGCGGCAGTGGAGGACGGACCAAAGTCCTGCGGACGTCATGACCTTGGTGGCGTAGGCACCGCCATACGCCCATGAGGAAGAGCAGGGCCGGGCCGGTGGAATGGAGACCGCACGGGCAGGACGCCTCGGGAGGGCCGGGCCGTGCGACCCGGAGCCGGGGCACCGGCTCCCGTCCGGCGGCCCCGGCCTCCATGATCGACGTCGGGCCGGCCTGCGGCAGGGGAACAGCGCGGAAGCGGCAGCGGTGAACGGAAGGGAACGACATGCAATCCGATCCGAAGTGCGTGATCGATCAATCCCGCCCCTGCGGAGGGTGCAGCGCACTCGCTCCGTGGGAGTGCCCTTACGCCTATGTGCTGGAGACGACGGAGTCCCGCCCGGTCGCCGAGGCGAGCTAGCACGGCCGGGTGCCGAGATCGGCGCGGGCCTGTCCGCGGCGGATGTCATGGTCGTGGCCACGACTGTCATGGTCGTGGCCACGATCGGCCGACATGACATCGGGCCGCCGGGTACGGCCACGCCGCTCCGGCGCCCCGGGAGAGATCCGTCATCGTGCGTCGCGCAGCCCGAGGACGTACGCCGCGGTGAGCGCGACGGTGCGGTCCTCGTCATGTGACAGATCCGCGAGGGCCCGTGACGCCGTGGCTCCCGGGATGTCCGCGAGCGCCTGGGTCAGCCGCCGGCGTGCGGACGGTTCGGCGCCGCCGGGGGCGAGGCGTTCGACGAGCCCGGCGGCGATCCGGTCCGCCTGCGCGGAACGGCTCGCCAGCGCGTTCAGGGCGTCGGCCGCGTCGACGTCGTTCGTCCCCTCGACGACCATGCCGATGAGCGTCGGGATCGCGTCGGCCACTCCGCGGGTCCCGAGCGCCAGAGCCGCATACCTGCCGACCACGGGGTCGGCGTTCGCGAGGGCGTCCCGCAGCAGGGCGGTCGCCTTGTCGCCCGGGATCTCGGCGATGGACTGGACGGCGCGTTTGCGCACCTCGGCCGCCGGTGAGCCGAGGCCCTCCGCCAGCAGCGCCAGACCGTCGTCGCCCGACTGCGCCAGAGCCCAGCGGAGGGCTCCGGCGACGTTGGGGTCCGTTTCGCTCAGCGCCGCCTCGACCAGCGCCTCCACCGGGAGCGGAACCTCCTCGACCGAGGACAGGGCCGCGCGCTGGCGGCTGCCGGCGCTCTTCGACCCCAGCGCCTGCAGGAGTGCGACGACCTGGAGGACGTCCTCCCAGTCGGCGGGTCCTGCGGCGTCGATCCGGCGCAGGCGCGTGAGCAGCTCCGTCTCGGCCGCGATGCGTTCCCGCGTCTGGCGGATGAGGTCGCCGACGAGCTCCGAGGGCGTGAAACGGGGATCGTCGAGCGCGCGCCCGACCTCACGCAGCGACAGCCCCAGGGACCGCAGGCTCTCGATATGGAAGATCCGCCGGACGTCCTCGCTGGAGTACTCCCGGTAGCCGGCGCCGCTACGACCCGTCGGCCGCACCAGGCCGAGCGACTCGTAGTGCCTGAGCATGCGGGCGCTGACCCCGGACCGTCGCGCCACATCGCCGATCAACACCGCCCGTCACTCCTCCTTGCCTGCGCCGCCGAGGGCCACGACGCGCTTGGCCTCCTCAATCGCGAACTCGAATCCGGCCTCAGGGTCGCGCAGCAGCCGTTCCGTGGCGATCGCGTGCGCGCGCACACGCGGGTCGGGATCCGTCACCGCGGCGCGCAGCATGGGCACGATCACCTCACCGAGCGCGACCAGCGCCCGGCTGAGGCTCAGCTGCGTCTCACGTCCGCCGCGCCCGAGCTGTCCCGACAACACCGCGGCCAGCCCGTGCTCCTCCCCCTCGGGAACGAGCACGACCGCCGTCCGCCAGGCGCTCCGCGCCACCTCGTCGTCGGCGTCGGACAGAAGCTCCCGCGTGATCGCCGGCCACGCCCGCCGATCCCCGATCTTGGACAGCGTGTGCAGCGCCTGGCTCCGTGCCTGCGCACGCTCCGAGCGGAGTTCCTTGAGAAGCTCCGGAACCGTCATGGACGCCGGATGGCGGGTGAGCGCCCACGTCAGCATATCGCGCACATAGAACTCGGGTTCGATCGCGCATCGTGCGACGAGCTCGCCGATGAAGCGCGGGTCGGGGGCCGTGCCCAGCGCCATCGCCGCCCGCAGCCGCACCGACGGGCGGCCGTCCTCCAGCTGCCGGAAAGCCCGGATCACATCCGTGTCCTGTTTCTGCATGGTCATCGCGACCACCTCCTCGACAGCAGTGAAGGCCTTGTCACTGTGTCAAGGTCAAGCCGAGGCGCGCCGCGGGGCCATGGCGATCTCGGACAGTGAGGTTCAGACTCACGGTGAGACGGAGGTCGAGGCCGGGAGAGCAGAGGTCGAGGCCGGGAGGCCGAGGTCGGGAGCGGCGGTTGCGGCGCCAGCGGCTGGAAGCGGCGGTGCCGGCGGGTTCTGATCCCCGCCGGCACGCCCGCGTGCTCGCGCAGGTCTACTGCGCCACGCTGGCCGGGCAGGCGCCGCCCGCCCTCCCCCGGCGGGTCATCGACGCCTCCTGGCGCCGGGTGCGCGGCTACGGGGTGGACCCCGACCGCGGTGGCGGGGCCGTACCGCTGCGCTATGAGGAGGTCGAGCACCGGCGCAGGGACTCGCTGATCGGCGAGGTCCTGGACACCCTGCGGCACGGCCTGGCGGGGGTCGCCCACGACGCCTCGCAGATCATGGTGGTGACCGACGGCGAAGGGCGCGTGCTCTGGCGGGAGGGCAGCTCCGCCGTACGGCGCAGGGCCGACCGGCTGGGGTTCGTCGAGGGCGCCAGCTGGCGGGAGGAGACCGTCGGCACCAACGCCATCGGCACCGCGCTGGCCGTACGGCGTCCCATCCAGGTGTACTCCGCCGAGCACTACGTGCGCACCCACCACGCCTGGACGTGCGCCGCCGCTCCCGTGCACGATCCCCGCAGCGGACGGCTGATCGGGATCGCCGACGTGAGCGGTCCCGCGGCCACCATCCACCCCAACACGCTCGCGCTGGTAGACGCCGTGGCCCGGCTGGCCGAGGCGGAGCTGCGCACCCTCCACCACCGCGACCTGGAACGGCTCCGCGCGGTCGCGGCTCCCGTGGTGGCGCGGCCCGGCGGGCCGGTGCTCGTCGTGGACCCGCACGGCTGGGTCGCCGCCGCCTCCGGGTGTGAGCCGGTGGCCCGGCTGCCCGTCCCCGACGTCGTGGACGCCGGAGGCGTGTGGCTGCCGTCCCTGGGCACCTGCGTGATGGAACCCCTGCCGGGAGGCTGGATCGTCCGGCCCGACCCGGCGGGCGAGCAGCCCGCCACGCGCGTCCGGCTCGACCTGCGGAGCGCGGCCTCGCCGACGGTCACGCTGAGCGGCCCCAGCGGCTCCTGGCACCACCGGCTCAGTCCCCGGCACGCGGAGATCCTGCTCCTGCTGGCCTGCCGGCAGGAGGGCCGCACGGCCACCGAACTGGCCGGCGACCTGTTCGGCGACCCGACGAGGACCGTCACGGTCCGGGCGGAGATGTCCCGCCTGCGCCGTCATCTGGGCGGCGTGCTGTGCCACCGGCCGTACCGCTTCCACGACCGCGCCGAGGTCGAGGTCGCCTGGCCCGCCGATCCGGCCGATCTGCTGCCCGCCTCGGACGCGCCGGCGGTCCGCCGCCTGCGCGCCGTGACCGGTCAGCCCGGCACGGGCGTCTGAGTCCGGTGGTCGGTCAGGTGCAGTTCGCCGCCGATCTTCTCCTGCACGCGCTCCAGCACCTTACGGGTGGACAGCGCGGTCCACAGGTGTCCGACCAGGTGCGGGTTGTACTCGGGGGCGGCGTCCATCCACTCGTCCTTGCCCTGCTGGGTGGCGAAGGTGGTGAGGAAGAACTCCCCCATCGACGTCTTGCAGTGTCCCTGCCGCAGCTCGGTCGCCTCGATCTGGATGTCCGGCTTGCAGTCGAGCTTGGCGGCCAGGTCCTCGACGGTGAGCGTCTTCTCCCGGGCCACGGCCTCGCCGTACCCGTCGCCGGAACCACCGGCCGGGGCACCGCCGGCGGGGGCGCCGTTGGAGGAGCAGGCTGCGGAGAGCGCGACCGCGAGGGCGAGCGCGGCGATGCGCGGATATGTCATCACGCCCCGAGATACGCACCCCTCCCCCGCCGGGTTCACCTCCGGCACGGCCTTCCCGCCGATTCCCCCTGTCCCGTTCGTGACAGCTGTCTTGCCCTGTGACCGCTGTCCCATCCATGATCACAGCAGCGAGGAATTCACAATCGCGTAGCAACGGTGCAACCCGGCAGCGGCGTCGAAAGCGAAGGATCGCAGCATGGCGAAAACCGGTCCCACCCGTTCCCGCCGTGGTCCTCTCCCGGCGGGGGAAACCGTCCCGCGCCCGCCCGCCCGCGCCGAGCGGTCGGTGGAGGAGCTCGCCGACCTCCTGCTGCGGCGCCGGGAGGAGGCCCGCGCCCGGCGCGGGCGCCCGTCCCGCTCCCGGCCCGAGGACGGCGCCGCCGAACGGCGCGCCGCAGCCCGGGCCGTCTCCGGCCGGGGCCCCCTGACGTCCCCCCACCACCTCGCGACCCTGCACAGCATCTTCGCGGCGGTCACCCCGGAAGACCACGACGGCGACCCGCGGGCGCGGGACCGCCGCAGGACATAGGCCGACCGCACAGATCACAGAAAGCGCGAAACTCATCATTCTTCTCTGGAACGTGTGAACCTGGTGCACGCGCCGCACGTCTTCTCCCCACCGGCCCCCCAGCCACGGGAGAAACTCGATGCACATGCGTTCCACCGCCGCCGTCCTCGCGGCGGCCTGCCTGACGGTCACGTTCGCGCCGATCGCACCGGCCTCGGCCACCGTGCCGAAGGGCACGAAGAAGGCGACCGTCGTGAAGATCGTGGACGGTGACACGATCGACGTCCGCTTCACCGCGACCGGCCCGGTCGTCCGCGTGCAACTGCTGGAGGTCGACACCCCTGAGCGGGGCCGGTGCTGGCACCAGGAGGCGACGGCCCGCGCCGGGACGCTGCTGCCGGTGGGCAAGGCGGTACGGCTGCTGCCCGACAAGGACCCGAAGGACCGCTACGGGCGGTCGCTGTTCTACGCGTGGAACGCCTCGGGCGTGTTCGTCAACCGCAACCTGGTGCGCTACGGGTACGGCAAGGCGGTGCTGTACAAGCCGAACGACAAGTACATCGCGATCATGCGGGCCGAGCAGGACAAGGCCCGCAAGGAGAGGCTGCGCATCTGGTCGGGCAGGTGCGGCACCGGCGGCACCCCCGCGCCGACGCCGACGCCGACCCCCGAGCCCACGACGCCCGGCGGGCCCGACCGGGACCTCGACCGGCGCTACCGGACATGCGCCGAGGCCAACAGCGCCGGTCTCGGCCCGTACCGCAAGGGCGTGGACCCGGAGTACGACTGGTACCAGGACCGCGACGGCGACGGAGTGGTCTGCGAGCCCTGAGCCGTACGCGGAACACCGGGCCGGCGTGAACGGGACACCGGCCCCGTGGACCTGAAAACCCAGTGGAGGGGCCTGACACCGGTGTGAACACGGGCAGCGGACCGCGGGCCGGATCCTGTGAAGAGGCCGGGCGCCGACGTGGACCGCGGACATCGGACCGCGGACCGAAACCTTGTGATGAGGTCTGGCGCCGACGTGGGCGGCGGCGAAGAATGCCGACATGCCCGAGCACCTTCCCGCCGCCGTCGACGACTGGCGCGCCCGCGGTCGCATGATGATCCACGCCGGTCAGGAGATCTTCGTCTCCGAGACGGGCGAGGGGCCGCCGGTCCTGCTGTTGCACGGCTTCCCCGGCTCGTCCTTCGACTGGCGCGCCGTCGCGGCCGGGCTGACCGGTCACCGGCGCGTGGTGACCTTCGACTTCCTGGGGTTCGGGCTGTCGGACAAGCCTGCCGACAGCTCCTACTCGCTGTTCGAGCAGGCGGACCTGGCCGTCGCGGTCGCGACCGCGTGCGGGATCGAGCGCTGCGCCCTGGTGGCCCATGACATGGGTGACACCGTCGCGGCGGAGCTGCTGGTACGGCAGGCCGCCGGAGAGCTGCCGTTCGTGGTCGAGCAGGTGGTCCTCACCAACGGGTCGATCTTCATCGATCAGGCGCATCTCACCGACGGTCAGCTGTTCCTGCTCTCCCTCCCCGACGAGCCCCTCACCGACGGGCTGCCCGCCGGTCTGCTGGCGGGCGGCCTGGCCGAGACCTTCCCGTCCGGGAAGGCGCCGAACGGCGAGCTGACCGCGATGGTCGCCCTGATCCGCCACGAGGGCGGCGACCGGCTGATGCCCCGCCTGATCCGCTACGTCGAGGAACGCCGCACCCACCAGGAACGCTGGACCGCGGGCCTGACCGGCTTCCCCGGCCCGCTGACCGCGATATGGGGCGGCCTCGACCCGATCGCCGTGGTGGACATGGTCCACCGCCTGCTCGAACTGCGCCCGCAGACCGAGGTGGAGGTGTGGCCGGACGTCGGCCACTGGCCTCTCATCGAGTCCCCCGACCGGCTGGCCGAAGCCATCCTCAAGCATCTGTGACCTCCGGAGGGGCACCCGGGGCCGCCGAGGACGGCGGTCGCCGTACCCGCGCGGACCGCGATCGGGGAGACCGCCCCGTGAGCCGCGTCCGGGTGCACACTGGGCGGGTGGACGAGCAGGCGCGAGCCGACGAACGGGCACGGGCCGACGAGCAGGTGCGGGTCGACGTGCGGGTCGAGGGCCTCGTGCAGGGCGTCGGGTTCCGGCCCTTCGTCTACGGCCTGGCGGTCCGGCTCGGTCTCGCCGGGTGCGTGGGAAACGACGCGAACGGGGTGTTCGTCGAGGCCGAGGGGGCATCGGCGCGGGTCGAGGAGTTCCTGGTCGCGCTGGAACGGGAGGCTCCCCCGCTCGCCAGGGTCGACCGGATCAGCGTCGTGCCCCGCGCCCCCGCGAAGGCCGGGATCGAGGAGCCGGACGGGAGCGGAGCCCGCAGGGACGAGCGTCCCGGGAAGCCCGCCGAGATCGGCGGGGAGGCTGCCGGGATCGAGGGCGGAGAGCGTGGCGGGGGTGCGGCGGGGGCGTTCACGATCGTGGACAGCGACGCCTCGGGGCGGCCACGGGCCCTGGTCTCGCCGGACGGGGCGACCTGCGCCGACTGCCTGAGGGAGCTGGCCGACCCCGGTGACCGCCGTTTTGGGTACGCCTTCGTCAACTGCACCAACTGCGGGCCGCGTTTCACCATCGTGCGCGGCGTGCCGTACGACCGCCCCCTGACGACCATGGCGGGGTTCGCGATGTGCGCGGCCTGCGCCGCCGAGTACCACGACCCGGCCGACCGGCGCTTCCACGCCCAGCCCGTGTGCTGCCCGGACTGCGGTCCCCGGCTGCGGCTGCTGGACTCGCGCGGCGCCGAGCTGCCCGGTGACCCGGTCGGCGGGTGCGCCGGGCTGCTGCGCGCCGGGCGGGTGGTGGCGGTCAAGGGGCTGGGCGGTTACCACCTGGCGGCCCTGGCCTCCGACGAGGACGCGGTCGCGGCCCTGCGGCGGCGCAAGCACCGCGAGGACAAGCCGTTCGCGGTGATGGCCGCCGACCTGGAGCAGGCGGGGTTGCTGTGCGAGGTCGACGCGCCGGCCGCCGCGCTGCTCGCCGACCGGGCCCGGCCGATCGTCCTGCTGCAGCGGCGGGCCGGCGCGCCGGTGGCCGCCTCGGCGGCGCCCGGCAACCGCAGGCTCGGCGTCATGCTGCCCTACACCCCGCTGCACCACCTGCTGCTCGCCGCCGTGGCCGAGCCGATCGTGCTGACCAGCGGCAACGTCTCGGACGAGCCGATCGTCCACCGCGACTCCGACGCGCTGGCCAGGCTCGGCGGCATCGCCGACGCCTTCCTCACCCACGACCGGCCCATCCACGTCCGCACCGACGACTCGGTCGTGCGCCCGTTCCGCGGGCGCGGGTCGGTGCTGCGCCGCTCACGGGGCTACGTGCCCGACCCCGTCGAGCTGCGCCGGACCGCCCCGCGACCGATCCTGGCCTGCGGCGCGGAGCTGAAGAGCACCTTCTGCCTGGCCGAGGGGGACCGGGCCTTCGTCTCCCACCACATCGGCGACCTGGAGAACTACGAGACGCTGCGGTCGTTCACCGAGGGCGTCGAGCACTTCTCCGCGCTGTTCGGCATCCGGCCGAGGGTCGTCGCGCACGACCTGCACCCGGAGTACCTGTCCACCAAGTACGCCGTGGAGCTGGCGGACACGCTGGAGGACGCCGAGCTGGTCGGCGTGCAGCACCACCACGCGCACATCGCCTCCTGCCTGGCCGACAACGGCGAGCCGGGACCGGTGCTCGGGGTGGCCTTCGACGGGCTCGGCCTGGGGCCCGACGGGACCGTCTGGGGCGGCGAGTTCCTCCTGGCCGGCCTGACCTCCTTCGAGCGGGCCGGTCACCTGGCGCCGGTGCCGATGCCGGGCGGCACGGCGGCGATCAGGCAGCCGTGGCGGATGGCCGCCGCCTATCTCCAGGCCGCCTACGGCGGACAGGCGCCGGAGGAACTGGCGGTGGCCGTACGCAACCGCGCCCGGTGGACCGACGTCCTGGCACTGACCCGCGCGGGGGTGAACTCCCCGCTCACCTCCAGCGCGGGCCGGCTGTTCGACGCGGTGTCCGCGCTGTTGGGCCTGCGCGACGCGATCACCTACGAGGGCCAGGCCGCGATCGAGCTGGAACAGCACGCCGATCCCGCCGAACGCGGCCGCTACCGCGCGTCGATCTCCCCCGGCGGGCCGCTGGTGGTGGCGGGGGCCGACCTGGTGCGGGCCGCGGCCGAGGATCTGCTGGCGGGCACCGATCCCGCGGTCATCGCCGCCCGGTTCCACAACGGGGTGGCCGATCTCGTCGTGCGCTGCTGCGTCGCGCTCCGGGACGCGACCGGGGTGCGCACGGCCGCCCTGTCCGGCGGGGTCTTCCAGAACCTGCTGCTGCTGGAGCGGGCGGTGGACGGGCTGTCCGCCGCCGGGTTCCGGGTCCTGACCCACTCCAGGGTCCCGGCCAACGACGGGGGGATCAGCCTGGGTCAGGCGGCGGTCGCGGCCGCACGGGACCGCCTGCGCGGCTGAGCACCCGAGCACCCGAGCACCCGTACCCGCCTGCGCGGCCGAGCACCCGTGCGGAACCGAACCCGCCTGCGCGGCCGAGCACCCGTGTGGAACCGTACCCGCCTGCGCGGCTGAGCGCCCGAGCATCCGTACCGAACCCGCCTGCGCGGCCGGGCACCCGCCCGACGGAGCGCCGCCGCGTCACATGTTGCGGATCTTGATGTACCGCTTGATGTCCGGCACCGATCTGATGATCAGGGTCACCACCAGCACCAGCAGCATTATCTTCAGCACGCGCGTCACCATGGCCCGGTCTCCTCTCGGTCGAGAAGGGCGGAGATCGCGCCGTCCCAGCTGGGCAGCGCGTTGCGGGACTTGAAGCGTTGCAGCGCGTCGAGGGTCTCGCGGCGTACGCGCAGCCACGCGCTGCCGGGGAAGTGCAGGTCGACCGTCTCGCGCCACACCTCGACCGGCATCGGGTAGGAGGTCTCCTTGCTCCACGGCACCTGCTGCACCTGGATCCGGCCGTCGCGGGTGCCGAACACCGTGCCGCTGAACAGCAGCAGCAGGGGGACCACGCCGTCGTCCAGCCCGCTGAAGTAGCGGGTGGAGGCGATCTCCAGGTCGTAGGTGACCGGCAGCGCGAGCTCGACGGTCGTGCCGCCGGTGAACCCGGGCACCATCGTGGACAGCGTGGCCAGCTGCAGCGGCTTGAGGGTGTCCGACCAGCGCCCGGGGTCGCCGAACAGGTCGTGCAGGCGCTCGGCCTCGGCGGCCGAGTAGTGCCGCCGGTGGGGCTCAATGCGGATCTGGCAGCGCAGGGCGATCGCCTCCACCCGCTCGCCGCCGGTCTCGGTGACGCGCAGCTGCAGCGTCATGCCCGGGGTGACGGCGTAGCGGTCGGCGCGGGCGCCGAGGCAGTCGAAGAACAGGTCGGCCACGTCATCCCTCCGGGGGGTGGAAGGGCCGGGACCGGGAGCGCACCTCGGCGAAGAACTCCTCGATCCGCTCGTGCGCCTCCTGACCGCCGTCGAACCCCTTCCAGTACATCCGTACGGTGCCCGCCAGCCTGTAGCAGGCGTCGATCGGGACCAGATAGCACTCCACCCCGTCGGGGGTCTCGCGGATGAGCACGGCCTCCACCTCGGGCGCCGCCGCCTTCAGCAGCGGGTGGCGCTCGGCCAGCCCGGCCCAGGCCTGCAGGTCCAGCAGGCACTCGGTCGCCCCGGCCGGGCTCGGGTAGAAGGCGGTGACGCCGGACTCGCCGCGCAGGAAGAAGGCCGAGCCGACCGGGATCCCCAGCCTCCGCCACTCCTGCGGGGCCAGCGGCCGCTCCGGATCGTAGAGGTAGCGCCCGGGCACCGCCCGGTAGCGGCCGCCGCCCTCCTCCCAGGTGAACAGCATGAAGCAGGCCCGGCACACGCACATCAGGGCGCGGTTGTCCACGTCGACCACGTGTCCGTGGTCGAAGCCGACGAGGATCCCGCACATGTCACATTTGTCCGTGGCGGCCGACGGCGTGGAACGCGCGCCGACGAACCGGCGCAGCCCCTCGCCGCCGCCCGTCACGACGGCACCGCCACGCGCACGCCGTGACTGTCGGACAGCAGCGGCACCGGATCCAGGTGGCGGGCGGGGTCCTCCATCCCGCGCCCGGCCACCCGGACGTTGTAGTGCGCGTCGCAGGCGGGGCAGGCCAGCACGTGCCCGTTGAGCGTCCCGCCCGACAGCGTGGAGCCGCAGGCGGGGCAGGCGTCCCGGTAGGCGTACAGCGTGCCGCGCACCGAGCACACCATGATCGTCACATCGCCGGCCGTCACGCTCACCGGGCGGCCGGTCGGCGGCCCCAGATCCGGAAGCGCGGTCCAGCCGGTACGGGTGGGGTCCCCCTCGCCGGTGTCGTCACCCCATCCGTCCGGTGGACGCGATCCGATCTGCAGCAGCTCGACCGGCCGCGGCTCCGACACGCCGGCGACCTCGATCCCGGTGACCTCCGGTGCGGCGTCCAGGACCGCCCCCTCGATGGCCGCCTTCACGGTGAGCGTCGAGGACGGGCAGCCGTTGCAGGTGCCCTCCAGGCTGAGCCGGGCGACGCCCCGCTCGTCGACGCCGAGGTATTCCACCCCGCCGGCGTGCGACCCCAGGTAGGGGCGCACCCGGTCCAGCGCCCGCTGGATCCGGGAGTCCACATCCAGCGGGTGCAGGTCGTGCAGGAGCAGCAGGCTGCCCACCAGGTCGTCCTCGGCCAGCCGGGACACCAGGACCGGATCGTGCCCGCCGAGCAGGGTGACGATCCGTTTCAGGCCCTCGCCGTACATCCCGACCAGCAGGCCGACCAGCTCCTCGGCGGCCTGCCTGTCACGCCCGGCGCGCAGGCCGGCCAGGAGCTGCTCGATGCGGTCGCCCACCGCCCGGGGGTCGCCGGCCATCAGTACTCGGCGTTGAAGGCGTGGGGGGTGTGCAGTTTGCGCAGCACCTTGCCGGTGCCCAGCGACATGTGCACGCCGCAGGGCAGGCAGGGGTCGAAGCTGCGCACCGCCCGCATGATGTCGATGCCCTTGAAGTTGTCCGGCGGGTTCTCCTCGAAGATCGGAGTGTTCTGGACGGCGTCCTCGTAGGGGCCGGGGGTGCCGAAGCTGTCGCGGACGCTGCCGTTCCACGGGGTCGGCGGGTAGGGGTGGTAGTTGGCGATCCGCCCGTCCCTGATGACCATGTGGTGGGACAGCACGCCGCGTACCGCCTCGGTGAAGCCGCAGCTGACCGCGTCGTCGGGCACCGTGAACGGCTCCCACGTCCTGGTGTTGCCGCTGCGGATCTCGGCCAGCGCCTTCTGGCAGAAGGTCAGCGCGAGCGCGGCGGAGTAGGCCTGGAAGTAGGTGCGGGCCCGGTTGCGCTCCAGGGCGTTGCTCCACCGGGGGATCTTCCACTCGAAGGTCGTCTCCGGCCTGGCCACGGTGCGCGGCAGGGTGATCTGCACGCTGTTGCCGGTGGCCCTGATGTAGTCGGTCTGCACCAGCCCGGCCAGCGCGGTCGTCCACAGCCGGGCCAGCGGCCCGCCCCCGGTGTCCAGCGCCAGGTGGTCGGTGCCGTCGAACCAGCGCGGCGACATGGTCCAGGAGTACTTGTCGTCGAAGTCGCGCTTGGCCGGCCGGGGGATGGTGTGCTGGTTCCACGGGTGCCTGCGGTCCACCGGGTTGCCCAGCGGGTCGCGGGTGACGAACATCTCCTGGTCCTCCCAGTCCTCGTAGAACGAGTGGCCCAGAAGGATGCGGATGCCCAGGTTGATGTCGACCAGGCCGGTGGTGAGCAGCTTGCCGTCCACCACGACGCCGGGCGTGACGAACATCTTGCGGCCCCAGGCGTTCATGTTCTCGTAGGTGAAGTCGCAGTGGGCGGGGTCGTTCAGGCTTCCCCAGCAGCCCAGCAGGACCCGGCGCCGGCCGACGTTCTCGTAGCCGGGCAGGGCCTCGTAGAAGAAGTCGAACAGGTCGTCGTGCATGGGCACGACCTTCTTCATGAACTCCACGTAGCGCATGAGCCGGGTCAGGTAGTCGGTGAACAGCTGCACCGTGGCGACGGTCCCCACCCCTCCGGGGTAGAGCGTCGAGGGGTGGACGTGCCTGCCCTCCATCAGGCAGAACATCTCCCGGGTGTAGCGGCTGACCTGCAGCGCCTCCCGGTAGAACTCGCCCTCCAGCGGGTTGAGCGAGCGCATGATGTCGCCGATGGTCCGGTAGCCGTGCGCGCCGGCGTGCGGCGACTCGGTCCGGTTGGCCAGCTCCAGCACGCCGGGGTTGGTCTCGGCGACCATCCGCTCGCAGTAGTCGACCCCGACCAGGTTCTCCTGGAAGATGTTGTGGTCGAACATGTACTCGGCGGCCTCGCCCAGGTTGAGGATCCACTCGCCGAGGTGCGGGGGGCGCACGCCGTACGCCATGTTCTGCGCGTAGACCGAGCAGGTGGCGTGGTTGTCGCCGCAGATCCCGCAGATCCGGCTGGTGATGAAGTGGGCGTCGCGGGGGTCCTTGCCCTTCATGAATATGCTGTAGCCGCGGAAGATCGACGAGGTGCTGTGACACTCGACGACCTGCTTCTGAGCGAAGTCGATCTTCGTGTAGATGCCGAGGCTGCCGACGATCCTGGTGATCGGGTCCCAGGACATCTCGACCAGGTTGTCGTCCTTCGAACTGGTCATGGTGTCACCACGTGCTCTTGTAGCCGCTCAGAAGGTCGTCGCCCTTGCGGCGCCATTTGGGCTCCTCGTCCACGGTGCGCATGGTGACGCCGCGGAGTGCTCGGATGACCGTGCCGTACATGGTGCTGGCCACGGTCGAGACGTTGGCTCCGGGCGGCTCGTCCATGAACGGCATGAACTTGTCCGGGAAGCCGGGCATGGTGCAGGCGATGCAGATGCCGCCGACGTTGGGGCACCCGCCGACGCCGTTGATCCAGCCGCGCTTGGGCACGTTGCACTTGACCACCGGTCCCCAGCAGCCCAGCTTGACCAGGCACTTGGGCGAGTCGTACTCCTTGGCGAACTCGCCCTGCTCGTAGTAGCCGGCCCGGTCGCAGCCCTCGTGCACGGTGGCGCCGAACAGCCAGGTGGGCCGCAGCGCCTCGTCCAGCGGGATCATCGGCGCCTGCCCGGCGGCCTGGTACAGCAGGTACAGGATCGTCTCGGACAGGTTGTCGGGGTGGATCGGGCAGCCCGGCACGCACACGATCGGGATGCCGGCCTTGGAGCGCCACTCCCAGCCGAGATAGTCGGGCACGCCCATGGCGCCGGTGGGGTTGCCGGCCATCGCGTGGATGCCGCCGTAGGTGGCGCAGGTGCCCACCGCCAGGACCGCCAGGGCCTTGGGCGCCAGGCGGTCGAGCCACTCGCTGGTGGTCATCGGCTGGCCGGTGGCCGGGTTGTTGCCGAACCCGCACCAGTAGCCCTCG
This sequence comes from Paraplanobispora siamensis, assembly GCF_016863175.1. Classification (GTDB taxonomy): domain Bacteria; phylum Actinomycetota; class Actinomycetes; order Streptosporangiales; family Streptosporangiaceae; genus Planobispora; species Planobispora siamensis. The sequence goes on along the minus strand of NZ_BOOJ01000033.1, from coordinate 75,480 downwards.
GACTTGATGGCCTCGTTGGGGATGGACCCCTCGACCACCAGGACGAACGGCTCCAGCTCCCCGCGATCGGCCTTGTGCCACCACTCGATGAAGTTGTCGGCGCCCTGCTCGGGCCCGCACTCGAAGTCGATCAGCGGCCAGTGCATCGCGATCTTCGGCAGCCCGGGGAGGGCGCCCAGCGCGATCTCCTCGATGCTCGGCTGGGTGGCCGCGGTCAACGCGACGGAGTCCCCGTCGCAGCTGAGGCCACCGTTCATCCAGAGAATGTGGATCACCTGATCGGTATCCGCCTCCGCCATCGGTGACCTCCTCGCGGGAAATTAATTTCGTCGGCCACGGGAGAACGTTAAATCCGTACGGCGACGGCGGCAAGCATATTCCAATAATGGCCGGACACAAGTGTCAGATGAATATGTCGCCGATGTGAGGAGTACTCTGATCGGGTGATCGACCCTCCGGACATGCCGCTGGAGAACCCGATCGAGGTGCTCCCGGTCGTCGTGCTATCCAGGATTTTCCCGGCCCGCCCATCCTCGATTCCGGAAATCCAGGAATTCGTCCGTCGCGGACTCGCCGATTCTTCGCTCCCCGAGAACGAGAATCGCTCTCTCACCCAGCGGGTATTTCGCGCGCTGCTCCACGCGGCCGGCCCCGAGGGCACTATTCAGATATCCATTCGCATTTTCCCGCAGGACGTCGAGGTGGACGTTCTGCACTCCGACGGCGAGCGGCCCGGCCCGGCGGCGGTCCCCTCCCCGGCCGGCTCCGCGCCGCGCACGTTCGCCGAGTGGATGTCCGACACCCTGCGCAGGGAGGGTCTCACCCAGGAGGCCGCGGCCCGCCAGCTCGGCGTCTCGGTCAGGACCGTGAGCAGGTGGCTCGGCGGGGAGACCGAGCCGCGTCTGCGCGACCTGCGCCGCATCCGCGAACGCTTCGGCGACATCCCCCTGCCCTGACCCCTGCCCCGACCTCCGCCCCGACCCCTGCCCCGACCTCCGCTCCGGCCTCCGGCCCGGTCCTTCCCTCGGGGGGCCCTGTTCCGTACGGTGCCCGTATGGCGATATCCGTCGGTCCCGCCCGCGGCACGCTGATCCTGCGCACCTCCCGGCAGGGCCTGGCCGCCCAGGCCGGCCACGACCTGACCATCGAGGTGACCCGCTGGTCCGGGGAGGCCGTCGTGGCCGAGGACCCGGCGGCGAGCACGATCACCGTCACCGCCGACACCGGCTCGCTGCGGGTCGTGGCGGGCACCGGCGGGGTCAAACCGCTGAGCGAGCGCGAGAAGCAGGAGATCGCCGCCACGGCCCGCCGGCTGCTGGACTCCGACCGGCGGCCGGAGGCCACGTTCACCTCCGCCGAGGTCACCCCCGGCGCCGACGGCGGCGGAACCGTCACCGGGACGCTCGCGCTGCTGGGCCGCGAGCGCCCGCTCCGCCTGGAGGTCGCCCACCTGGGCGGCGGCCGTTACCGCGCGACCGGCAGGATCGTGCAGTCCGAGTACGGCGTCAAGCCGTATTCGGCGTTCTTCGGCGCGCTCAAACTGGCCGACGCCGTCGAGGTGGAGGTCGAGATCGACCTGTCGGTTCCCGGGGCTCCCGGGGGCTGAAGGCCCCCGCGGCCGCGGCCCGCGCAAGCCGCCCGCGCAAGCCGCCCGCGGAGGCCGCTCACGGAGGCTGCCGGAAGGCCCGTTTCCCGGCCTCGCAGCGGCTGCCGCCCCATCCGTGATGGGTTGTCCTTGATCCCCTGACCTGGGCGCCAACTTCCTTTCAACACCGATTGACGCCGTCCGTAACCGGGTGGACACTTGTGGCTTCTCCCACGGACAGAGGTGTCGGGATGAACTCTCACCGACCAGACCCGGTCCGAGAACGCCATTGGATGTGCGCGCAGCGCCTGCGCGGTAGGCGGCTCGCACTGGGGCTCACCCAGCACGAGGTCGCCACGCGTCTGCAGGGGCGCGGCAATCCGACGACCAACCGGACGCTGAGCGCCATGGAGCACGGCCACGGGCTGGACCTCGGCCTGCTGCCCGACCTCGCCGACGTCCTCGGCTGCACCGTCACCTACCTGCTGGGACTCACCCACGATCCGTCGGCATGGCAGCCCGACCCCGCCACACCCGCCGACCAGCCGCAGCTCCCGGTGAACGGGTCGGGGATCCTCGGTTCCCCGGCCGCCGGCTTCGCCGTCCCGAGCGAGGCGCGGACACGCTGAGGAATGGAAGGTGACACTCATGTCACCATCGCACCGCGTCACTGTCACGGAGCTGGCACGGCGCCGGGCCGCACCGCTGGAGGACCTCGCCGGACAGGCGGCCGACGTGGCCCGCGCCTGCCAGGCCATGGCCGCCCGTTTCCAGCGCGGCGGCAAGCTGCTCGCCTTCGGCAGCGGTACGGCGAGCACCGACGCCCAGCACGTGGCGGTCGAGTTCGTCCACCCGGTGATCGTCGGCAAGCGCGCGCTTCCGGCGATCTCGCTGGCCTCCGACGTGGCCACGCTCACCGGCACCGGGCTGACCGACGCCTTCGCCCACCAGATCCGCCACCTGGCCGAGCCGGTCGACATCGCGCTGGCGATCTCCGCCGACGGCCGGTGCGAGAACGTCCTGCGCGGGCTCAAACAGGCGGGCGACATCGGCCTGTTACGCGTCGCGCTGGCCGGCGGGGACGGCGGCGCCATCGCCGCCTCGGGGTCGGCCGACCACCTGCTGCTGGCCGCCTCCGGCGACCCCCGCGTGGTCAAGGAGATCCACGTGACCGTCTACCACGTGCTGTGGGAGCTGGTGCACGTCTTCCTCGAGCGCCCGGGAGCCCTGCGATGAGCGACTGCTCCGGTGAGACCTGCGTCACCTGCTCCGACACGGCGGTCCCGGTCGTCGTCGTGCGGTTGCTCGACGACGATCTCGCGCTGGTCGACGCCGGCGGCGGCCGGGAGGAGGTGAGCGTCGCCCTGGTCGAGGCCCGGGCCGGCGACACCGTCCTGGTGCACGCCCGCGAGGCGCTGGCCGTACTCCACCGACCGGGGGACGGTGCGCCATGAGCCTGGACTCCCTCTACCCGTTCCTGTCCTCCGGCGACTCCGCCACGGCGGCGGACGTGCTGGAGGAGGTGTGCCGGTCCACCGAGGCCAAGGTGCGCGAGACCGCCGAACTGCGCGCGCTCGTGCTGGAGCGCGAGGGGCGGCGCCTGCCGGAGTGCGCGGACCGGATGGCCGAGCGGTTCGCCGCCGGCGGGCGGCTGCTGGCCTTCGGCAACGGCGGCAGCTCGACCGACGCCCAGGACCTGGCGGCGCTGTTCCTCGGCTCGGGCCGGGGCGCGCTGTGCCTGACCAACGACATCGCGGCCGTCACCGCGCTGAGCAACGACGTCGGCTTCGACGTCGTGTTCTCCCGGCAGATCGCCGCCTTCGGCCGCCCCCGGGACATCGCGGTGGGACTGTCGACCAGCGGCAACTCGGCGAACCTGCTGCGGGCCTTCGAGGAGGCCGACCGGCGCGGCATGCTCACGGTGGGCCTGGCCGGCTACGACGGCGGCAGGATGGCCGAGATCGACGCCATGGACTATCTGTTCACGGTGCCGTCCCCCTCGGTGCACCGCATCCAGGAGGCGCAGACCACCCTGTACCACGCCCTGTGGGAGCTCACCGTGGACCGCGCGAAATGAACGACCCGAGATGACCTGCCCGAGATGACCGACCCCGAGATGGGCGACCGTGATGAACGGCCTGAGATGAACACCACAGCGGAGCAGGCCCGGGCGATCGCCGACGCGGTGCTCTACGAGGGTTACCTGCTCTACCCGTACCGCGCCTCGGCCGCCAAGAACAGGGTGCGCTGGCAGTGGGGCGTGCTGGCGCCGCCCGGCTGCCCCGGGGAGTCCTCGCGCTCGCGGACCGAACTGCTCGCCGAGGCGCGGGCCGGGGCCGTGCTCCACGTGCGGCTGCGGTTCCTGCATCTTCAGGAGAGGGTCGTCCAGGACGGCGTGGGTACGGCGGTGCCGTCGCTGCGGGTGGCCGGCGCCGAGCACACCACCTGGGATGAGGCGGTCGAGCGGGAGGTCGACGCGGCGCTGCGGGTGGCCGACCTGCTCGCCGGTGACAACCGGGTGCCGTTCGAGGTGCCCGGCGGCGTGGACGTGGAGTCGATCCCGGGCGGCGACGGGGCGCGGCTGGTCCGCCGCCGCCTGCCGCTCCGCGGTGAGCTGCTGCTGCGCGCCGACCCCCTGCCCGGCCCGTACGGCGGGCTGCGGTTGCGGCTGTGCGTGGCAAACACCGCGGACGCCTCCCCGGAGGCGGCCGGAGGGAGCAGGCCTGAGGCGCTGAAGAGCGCGCTGATCGCCGCGCACGCGCTGCTGTCGATCACCTCCGGCGGGTTCCTGTCCTCGCTGGACCCCCCGGAGTGGGCCGCGGCGCAGGCGCGCGCGTGCCGCAACGAGGGCATGTGGCCGGTGCTGGTCGGCGAGCCCGGCCGGCGCGACACCGTGCTCTGCTCGCCGATCATCCTCTACGACTATCCGGCGGTCGCCGAGGAGAGCCCGGGCGAGCTGTTCGACGGCACCGAGATCGACGAGATCCTCACCCTGCGCACGATGGCGCTCACCGAGGAGGAGAAGCGGCAGGCCCGGGCCACCGACCCGCGCGCGGCCGAGCTGATCGACCGGGTGGACCACCTGCCCGCGGAGGCGCTGGCCCGGCTGCACGGCGCGGTGCGGGACCTGCGCGCGGTCACCGGGCGGCAGCGGAAGCCGCCGGGCGGGTCGCGGGAGCCGGCCGGGCGGCCGGACGAGCCGTGGCCGGAGGTGACCGGGGAGTCGCGGGAGTCGCGGCCGGAGGTCACCGGCCGGCCGGCGGTGCCGTGGTGGGATCCGGGTGCCGACGCCTCGGTGTCCCCGGAGACCGACGCCGTGGTCGTGGCCGGGGTCAGGGTGGCGAAGGGCTCGCCGGTACGGCTGCGCCCCGGCCGCCGGGCCGACGCCCAGGACATGTTCCTGGCCGGGCGCACGGCGACCGTGGCGGCGGTGCTGCACGACGTGGACGGCGACGTGCACCTGGCGGTGGCGCTCGACGGGGACGGCGAGGAGGACGCCTACGCCGCCCACGGCAGGTTCCGCTACTTCGCCCCGGACGAGGTGGAACCGCTGTGACCGCCGCCGTCCCGCCCCCGCGGGATTCAGGAGGGAACTCGGCCGCGCGGATCCTGGTGGCCGGGGTCGGCAACGTGTTCCTCGGCGACGACGGCTTCGGGGTGGAGGTCGCCCACCGGCTGTCCGGCCTGGCGCTGCCGGCGGGGGTGCGGGTCGCGGACTACGGCATCCGCGGCATGCACCTGGCCTACGACACGGTGGACGGCGACTACGACGTGATGATCATGGTTGACGCGGTCGGCCTGGGCGACCCGCCCGGCACGGTCTCCGTCATCGAACTGGAGGCCGGGGCCCCGACCGGTCTCGACGCCCACGGCATGCAGCCGGAGGCCGTCCTGTCCCTGATGGGCATGCTCGGCCGGCTGCCCGGGCGGATACTGCTGGTGGGCTGCGAACCCGCGACGCTCGTGCAGCGGATGGGGCTGAGTCCCACCGTCGAGCGGGCCGTCGGCACCGCCATGGAGGCGGTCGTCGACCTGATCGAAAGGGAGCGGACATGTGCCTGGGAATCCCGGGAGAGGTGATCGAGATCCTGTCCGACCGGCCCGATCTGGCCCGGGTCGACGTGAGCGGGGTCAAGCGCGCCATCAACATCGGTCTGCTGGCCGGGGAGCGGGTGGAGCCGGGCGACTGGGTGCTCATCCATGTCGGCTTCGCGCTCTCCAAGATCGACGAGGCGGAGGCCAGGGCCGCGACGGAGTTCCTGGAGAGCATCGGCAAGGCCTACGAGGACGAGATCGCGGCGCTGCGCGAGTCCCGGATCATCTAGGAGACCGGTATGCGGTTCGTTGACGAGTTCCGGAACGCCGAGACGGCCAGGGCGCTGTCGGCCAAGATCGCCGCTCTGTGCGAGCCCGGACGGGAGTACAAGTTCATGGAGGTGTGCGGCGGGCACACCCACACGATCTACAAGCACGGGCTGGAGGACTACCTACCCGAGAACGTCACGCTGGTCCACGGCCCGGGATGCCCGGTGTGCGTCATCCCGATGGGGCGCATCGACGACGCGATCCACATCGCCCGGCGTCCGGAGGTGCTGATGACCTCCTTCGGCGACATGATGCGGGTGCCGGGCAGCGGCGGGAACTTCTTCGACTCCAACGCCGAGGGCACCAGCATCCGGATGGTCTACTCGCCGCTGGACTCCCTGAAGATCGCCCGGCAGAACCCGGAGCGGCAGGTGGTGTTCATGGCCATCGGGTTCGAGACGACCGCGCCGTCGACCGCGATGACCGTGCTGCGGGCGGCCAAGGAGGGGCTGGAGAACTTCTCCGTCTTCTGCAACCACATCATGATCATTCCGGCGATCAAGGCCATCCTGGACTCCCCCGACCTGCGGCTGGACGGGTTCATCGGCCCCGGGCACGTCTCCACGGTCATCGGCTGCCGGCCGTACGAGTTCATCGCCCGCGACTACGGCAAGCCGCTCGTGGTGGCCGGGTTCGAGCCGCTGGACATCCTGCAGTCGATCTACATGCTGCTGCTGCAGCTGCGCGAGGGCCGCGCCGAGGTGGAGAACCAGTACTCGCGCGTGGTCCCCTGGGACGGCAACCCGACCGCGCTGCGCGTGATCGGCGAGGTGATGGAGCTGCGGCCGTACTTCGAGTGGCGGGGGCTGGGGTTCATCTCCCACTCCGCGCTGCGGATGCGGCAGCGGTACGCCGCCTTCGACGCCGAACTGCTGTTCGAGACGCCCGGGGTGCGGGTGGCCGACCCCAAGGCGTGCCAGTGCGGCGAGGTGCTCAAGGGCGTGCTGAAACCGTGGGAGTGCAAGGTGTTCGGTACGGCCTGCACGCCGGAGACGCCGATCGGCACCTGCATGGTCTCGCCGGAGGGCGCCTGCGCCGCCTACTACAACTTCGGCAGGTTCACCCGCACCAGGGTCCGGGAGGCGAGCGTCACGTGAACCCGGAGGAGCAGGTCCTGGACCGGATCGAGCGGGCCAGGCGGCGGCGTCCGAAGGTACGCGAGGAGCGCGTCACCCTCGCCCACGGCTCGGGCGGGAAGGCCACCCAGACGCTGGTCGAGGCGATCTTCCTGGAGGCGTTCCGCAACCCGCTGCTGGAGCCGCTGGAGGACGCCGCCGCGCTGTCGGTGGACGGCGCGCGGCTGGCGCTGACCACCGACTCGTTCGTGGTCTCGCCGCTGTTCTTCCCCGGCGGGGACATCGGCGACCTGGCGGTCAACGGCACGGTGAACGACCTGGCGGTCTCCGGGGCCAGGCCGCTGTACCTGACGGCCGGCTTCATCCTGGAGGAGGGCTTCCCGATCGCCGACCTGACCCGGATCGTGGACTCGATGCGCGCTGCGGCGCAGGCGGCCGGGGTCGCGGTGGTCACCGGGGACACCAAGGTGGTGCAGCGCGGCAAGGGCGACGGCTGTTACGTCAACACCGCCGGGGTGGGGGTGGTCGACCACCCCGGCCGGCTGGGCGCCGCGACCGTGCGGCCCGGCGACGCGGTCCTGGTCTCCGGCCCGGTCGGCGCCCACGGCATCACGATCATGCTGGCCCGCGGCGAGCTCGACATCGAGGCCGACCTGGTCTCCGACACCGCGCCGCTGCACGGCCTGACGGCCGCGCTGCTGGCCGCCGCGCCGGGGGTGCGCGCGATGCGTGACGCCACCCGGGGCGGGGTGGCCACGGTGCTCAACGAGGTGGCCAGGGCGGCCGGTGTCGCGGTGGTCGTCGACGAGCAGGCGGTGCCGGTGGAGCCAGAGGTGCGCGGGGCCTCGGAGCTGCTGGGCATCGACCCGCTGTACGTGGCGTGCGAGGGGCGGATGGTGGTCTTCGTGGACGGCGCCGAGGCGGACGCCGCGCTCGCCGCCATGCGCGGCCACCCCCTCGGCGGGCGGGCCGCGCTGATCGGCCGGGTCAAGGACGACCCGCCGGGCCTGGTGCTGCTGAACACCGTGTTCGGCGGGACCCGGATCTGCGACCTGCTGGTGGGCGACCCGCTGCCGAGGATCTGCTGATGCACGAGCTGTCCCTCGCCCAGGCGGTCGTCGAGGCCGTCGCCGAGCGGACCGGCGGCGCGAGGGTGACCCTCGTGCGCCTGGAGATCGGCCGGCTGTCGGGGGTGGTGGTGGAGTCCATCGCCTTCTGCTTCGACCTGGTCACCGAGGGGACCGCGCTGGAGGGGGCCGTGCTGGAGGTCGGGGAACCGCCCGGCCGCTGCCGGTGCCGCGGGTGCGGCACGGCGTTCGAGACCGGCGACCCGCTCGTCCTGTGCCCGGCGTGCGACGGGGCCGACGTGGCCGTGCTGTCCGGGCGGCAGATGCTGATCGCTTCGGTGGAGGTGGAGAGCGCATGTGCGGCACCTGCGGCTGCGCGGAGTACGGCGACCCCGGACGCGGGGCCGGACACGACCACGGGATCGGGGCCGGACCCGGAGGCGGCCACGGGATCGGGGCCGGGCACGAATCCGGACGCGCGGCCGGGCACGACCACGGACCCGGTCGCGGCCGGACCGTCACCGTCGAGCAGCGGATCCTGGCCCGCAACGACGACCTCGCCGAGCTCAACCGGGCGTGGCTGGCCGGGCGGGGCGTCCTCGCGGTCAACCTGATGAGCTCCCCGGGGTCGGGCAAGACCACCCTGCTGGAGCGGACGATCCGCGACATGGGCGGCGGGCGCGGGGTCTCGGTGGTGGAGGGCGACCAGGAGACCGCCTTCGACGCCGAGCGGATCCGGGCGACCGGCTGCCGGGCGGTGCAGGTGAACACCGGGGCCGGCTGCCACCTCGACGCCGCCATGCTCGCCGGCGCGCTGCGGGAGCTCGATCCGGCCCCGGGCTCGGTGGTGTTCGTCGAGAACGTGGGGAACCTGGTGTGCCCCGCGCTGTTCGACCTGGGCGAGTCGCGCCGGGTCGTGATCATGTCGGTCACCGAGGGCCCGGACAAGCCGCTGAAGTACCCGCACATGTTCCGCACCGCCGACGCCGTGGTGCTCAACAAGGTCGACCTGCTGCCGTACGTGGACTTCCCCGACGAACTGTTCCGGGACCATCTGCACCGGGTGAACCCCGCGGTCCCGGTGATCCCGGTCTCGGCGACGCGCGGCGACGGCGTCGCGGCCTGGCACGCCTGGCTGCGCCACCAGGCCGGCGCCCATCACCCGCCGCACCGCCGCTGACCGGGACGCGGCGCCGTACGGCGCCCTCACCCCGGGGAGGGGCTCACAGCCCGGAGCCGCCCGTGGCGTCGACGACCCGGCCGGTCACCCAGCGCGCGTCGTCGGAGACGAGGAAGGCCACCACGTCGGCCACGTCCTCCGGCTGCCCGACCCGGCCGAGGGCGGCCAGGGACGCCGCGTGCGCCCAGGCCTGCGGGTCGCCGCGCAGCCAGCCGGCGTTGACGTCCGTGTCGATGATCCCGGGGGCCACCGAGTTCACCGTGATGCCCCGGGGGCCCAGTTCCTTGGCGAGGTTGAGGGTGAAGGTGTCCAGCGCCCCCTTGGTCGCGCCGTAGGCGATGATCTCCGGCATGGCCAGGCGGGCCGCGCCGCTGGAGACGTTGACGATCCGGCCCCCGTCGCGCAGGCGGGCCAGCCCCTGCTGCACGATGAAGAACGGCGCGCGCACGTTCACCGCGAACACCTCGTCGAAGCCGTCCTCCGTCAGCGAGGCCAGCGGCGCGCTGCGGCCTATCCCGGCGTTGTTGACGATGATGTCGAGCCTCCCGTCGGGCGCGTGCTCCCCGGCCGCGGCGTCGAAGGCGGCCCACAGCCGGGCCGCGTCCCCGTGCCGACCCAGCTCCGCGCGCAACGCGAACGCCCGGCCGCCGTCCTTGCGGATGCGTTCGACGGTCTCGTCCGCCGCCGCCTCGTCACGGGCGTAGGCGACGGCGACGGCGGCGCCGTCCCGGGCGAGCCGCTGCGCGACGGCCCGGCCGATCCCCCGGCTGCCGCCGGTCACCAGCGCGACCTTGCCCTGCAGTGCTCCTGCTGCCATGACGGCCTCCCATCCCTATTTATTGAGTGATTGCTCAAGAAGGAACGTAACACACTTTTTTGAGGGATCGCTCTAGAATTAGGGGCATGAGTGGGACAGGGGCGAGGCGGGGGCGCCCGCCGGCATTCGACCGCGCGACGGCCCTGGAGGCCGCCACCCGGCTGTTCTGGGAACACGGCTACGAGGCCACCTCCGTCGGCGAGCTGACCCGGGTCATGGGTATCAAGCCCGGCAGCCTGTACGCGGCGTTCGGGGACAAGAAGTCCCTGTTCGAAGAGGTGGTCCACGCCTACGGCCGCTCCCCGGCCGGCGCGTTCGCCGGTGCCGCCCTGCGGGAGGAGCCCACCGCCCGCGGGGCGTTCCGCCGCATCCTGCGCGAGGCGGCGGCCTTCTATCCCGGCCCCGGCCACCCGCCCGGCTGCCTGACCATCAGCGCCGCCACCAACGTCACCGTCCAGGACGCCGAGGTCGCGGCGTTCCTGCGCGACCTGCGCAACACGAACCTGGCCGCCTTCGAGGCACGCCTGGAGACCGCGCGGCGCGAAGGCGAGCTCCCCGCCACGGCCGACCCCCGGGCCCTGGCCGCCTACTTCGCCGCGGTCATCCAGGGCATGTCCCAGCGGGCCCGCGACGGCGCCACCGCGGCGGAGCTCACCGAGACGGCCGAACTGGCCCTGGCCGCCTGGCCCCGTACCGGCACCTGAGCGTCACGCCGGTCCCTCGCCGATCGGCGTGCGCGCCCTCCCGGCACCGGTCACCGGATCTCCTTCCCCGCTCACCGCACCCTCTCGGGCAGGTAGACCCACCCCGTGCCGTGACGGCGGGTCACCTCGGACCAGGTGCCCCCGTCGCAGTCCCGGGCCGCGAGCCTGTTGAAGGCGTCGTCGCTCAAGAAATGCGTGCGCGACAGGTCCAGCCAGCTGTCCTTGCGCGCACGTCTGTCCCACCGCGCGGTCGGGATCTGCATGCAGTCGTATCGATGGGACTTGTCCTGGCTCGTTATCTTCAGGACCTCGACGCCGTGCGCGTGTGTGCGGACCACGAGGCAGGGACGGACCTTGGATCCCGATCCGTCGGCGAACGGCACGGCCGCCCACCAGATCTGTCCCGGCGACGGCCGGCTGTACCAGCTCGGGTCGGGCGGCTCCGGGTGGATCGACGGCCGAGATTGCCTGAGGCGCCTGACCGCCCACGCCAGGAAGGCGATCAATCCGAAGACGAAGGCCCAGAACCCGAAGACCTTGAGAAGGCCGAGGATCACCTCGAATCCGTCACCTGAGTAGGATTCCTGATACCAGCCTTCAAACCGGTAATGCAGCATAATACTCCTTTCTTTAGGACATACAGTGACACTCAAACCAAGAGGAGCAAGAATCGCACTCAACCTGGGGTTGCGGGGCTCTTTCTTGACCGCTTAGGTGTCATTTGCCGCTTACGCCAGGCAGGATTCCTCACGGCACTGCCGTTCCGCCAGCCTCAACGGTGCACGGAACGGCGGCGGCATCCGAAAAGCGTGATCACCTCCGGTTTTACGAGCACGAACGGAACACGATGGGCGGCACGGAACAGACCTCCGCGGGAACCGGCAGGGATCGGACCGGGCGACCGGCTGATCTGATCCGCTCCCTGGCGGAGGGGACGGGAAAGAGGGGGCAGCGGGAACAGGCCAGAGCGCTCGGGGTGTCGACGACCAGACTGAACGCCTACCTGAAAGGCGCGATTCCTCCGGAGGAGACCCTCATCAAGATGCTGCGCGCCGCAGGGGTGCCGGAAAGCAAGCATGTCGTTTATCTGCGGGTGCGAAATCAGGCTTTAGCCACTAAATCCGACAAGCCCTATAAAGACGACAATTCATTACATGACACGCAGCCATCCCTGACCGATCAGAACGTGACGCCTCCGGCTGTCATCACACCCGGCCACGGCGAGGGCGGTGAGCACGATCACGAGGCGATCGGCGAACACGACCACGGTGAGCGCGGTGAACACGACCACGGTGAGCGCGGTGAACACGACCACGGGGCGAACGGCGAGCAGGCGAAGGGGGGTCCCCGGCTCCCGTCGCGGATGCCGCAGGCGGCCGTCGCCGGTGCCGTCCTCCTGGCCGCAGCGCTGTACGCCCTCCTCCCCACCGGGAAAGCGGATCCGGCCGCCCCCGCGACCCCGGCCGCGGGCGAGGCCCGGTGCGCCTACGTGATCGAGGAATCGGCCCCGGTCTACCCCGAACCCGACGCGACCGCCGTAGCGATCAAGTTCAAGTACCGGCAGGACCGCGTCGAGCTTCTGGCGGGGCCGCATCCGCCGGGGTGGGTCGCCGTGCGCACTCCCAGGGACAGGCCCGGGTTCAACTGGATGCGGTCGGCGGTCCTCGGCGCCTCCGGCCCCTGCCTTCCCGGCCGCCCCGGATGAGACCGCATATCCACATGAACACTGCTACCGTCCTCGTAACCCCCGCGGGAACGAGGAGGAGACGGATGAGCGAGGCGTCTCAGCGGCCGGCGGGCCTGTCGGCCGGCACTCCCAACGTCGCCCGGATGAACGACTACTTCCTGGGCGGCAAGGACAACTTCGCCGCCGACCGGGCGGCCGCGGAGAAGGTCCTGGCACTCGCGCCGGAGGCCAAGGCCATGGGCAGGCACGTCCAGGCCTTCCGGGAGAACGTCGTGCGGTATCTCGTCGAGCAGGGCGTCGGGCAGTTCGTCCACGTGGGCTCGTGGATGCCCACCCAGCGCAACCTCCACGAGGTCGCCCGGTCGCTCGCTCCCGAGAGCCGCGTGGCGTACGTCGCCGACGACCCCGTCGCGCTCAACCACGCCCGGGCCTTCCTGGCCGTCGACGACCGGACGACGGCGGTGGAGGGGGACATCCTCCACCCCGACGAACTGCTAGACGACCCCGGCCTGCGCAAGCTGATCGACCTCGACCGGCCCGTCGCCGTCCTGATCTTCGGCACCCTGCAGTACATCCCCGACGAGGACGGGCCGTTCGAGAGCGTGGCGCGGCTGTGCGGGCGGCTGCCGTCCGGCAGCTATCTCGGCCTGACCCACGCCGTCTTCGACACCCGCCCGGACATCGCCGAGCGGATCGCCGACATCTACCGCAAGGTCCTCGACAAGCCCGGTGGCGGCCCCCGTACCCGCGACCAGGCGCTGCGCTTCTTCGACGGGCTGGAGCTGGTGGAGCCCGGCTTCGTCTACGTCCGCCAGTGGCGGCCACCGGCCCCGGTGCCCGACCGGCTGGCGCAGAAGTCCTGGGTCGTCGCCGGGCTCGCCCGCAAGCCCTGAGACCCCGGCGCCGCCGGCCGCCATCGACGGCCCGGTCGAGGCCCCGGCCCGGATCGTCCTCAGCCGCCGTCGGTGTTCAGGCTGGGACCGTCGTCGCCGCCGGACCGCTCGTGGGTGACCGGGCCGGTGGGCTCGGGGCCGGCGGGCCTGCCGTTCCGGGGTATGTCCATGGGCACCGCCTCGCACGGGGCGACGGCTCCCCGCACGACCGCCAGCGACATCCCGGCCGGCGCCTGCTCCGGGCGGGCCCGGTCGAAGGAGACCGCCAGCACCAGCGTCTCACCGGCCCCGACCTGCCCCTTGCCGATCCGGAACGTGATCCCCCCGCCCCCGGTGACCTGCACCTGCATCGGCTCGTCCGGCCGCCCCGCCTCGCCCCGCTCGCCCCGCGGCTCCCGGCAGGTCTGCCCCTGCGGCAGATAGTCCACCACGGCGGTGACCCCCTTCCCGGCGAGCGCGGCCTCCAGTTCCTCCGGCTCGCGGAACTCGTCGATCCGCACCTCGACCGACCCGTCCGCCCGCTCCTCCACCGCGAAGGCCGGGTTGCCGGCCCCGCCGATCAGTGTGAAGGCCACCGTGGCGGCCGCCGCGACCCCCGTCACTCCGGCGGCCAGCCCCAGCAGGCGGCGGTTCGGGCCGCGGCGCGCCCGCGTCACCGTCGCGGCCGCCTCCCGCCCGGCCGGCTCCCTGGCGGCCATGTCCTGCTTGAGCGCGCTGAGCAGGCGCTCTTCGAAGTTGCTCATGCCGATCCCTCCATCTGCCGTACGGTCGGCGAAACGACGCCCTGGAGGGCTCGTCTGGCCCGGTGCAGGCGGACCCGGGCGGTCACCTGCCGGACGCCCAGGGCCTCGGCGGCCTGGGTGACGGTGAGCTGGTCGATCGCCACGAGCTCCAGTACGGCCCGCTCGCCGTCGGGCAGGTCCGCCATCGCGCGGAAGGCCTCGCGCATCCGCCGCTCGGCGTCGATCCGCTCCTCCATCCGGCCTAGATCGTCGTCGTCCATCATCCGCCGCCCCGCGACGCGCCCGGCCAGCCGCGCGTCCCGGGCCGCCCTGCGGTGCTGGGCCGACACGACGTTGCGCGCTATGCCGTACAGCCACGCCACCTCGCTGCCCCGGCCGGGGCGGTAGGTGTGCGCCGAGTCCAGGACCGCCAGGAAGACGTCGGCGGTCAGGTCGGCCGCCAGGTGAGGATCGCTCACCCGGCGTACGACGAACCGCATGACCGCATCGATGTGACGGCGATAGAAGGCCTCAAAGGCCACAGGGTCTTCGTTGAGGCGCACCGGCCTCGCTCCCTTCGTCGTTCGCCCTTACACCTCTGCTTGGTCGCAGCCGGGCCGGGCGTTTCCGCGCCCCGGCGGGCCGGTCAGGGTCGGGGCCGCGCCGGCGGGTCCGCGACGGGGCCGAGCAGGGACCAGCTGCGCTCGTCGCCCCAGGTCGAGGAGGCGTCCACGTACGGCCGCAGCAGCGCGGTGAGCTCGGCGTCGCCCCGGCCGTTGAGCTCCTCGGAAGCGATCTTCCGCGCGGCCCCGGCCAGGACGTCGGCGACCTGGACGCGCGGGTCCGACCGGGAGTCGACGAGCCGCAGCCCGGTCAGCCCGCCCGCCACCGGTATCTCCCTGAGCTGGGCGATGCGCTCTTCGGTCAGCGTGGTCTGCATGTCGTGGACGATCGAGACGGGCCTCCCGCCCGCCGTCCAATGCGCGACGGTCCGCACGATGGCCGGGATCAGGGGGTCCAGGGCCGGGACCGTACCGGGCCCTGCGGACAGCAGGGCCCGGAAGGAGCCCGCCCGCGACCGGGCCTCCCACAGCAGCCCCACGATCTCATCGGCCCGGCCCCGTGCGCCGTCGGGGCGGGCGCGCGCGGTCTCGACGATGCGGGAGAACTCCTCGGCGTGCGCCGCCGCCTCCCCCGGCTCCCTGGCGCGCGCCAGATCGTTGAACGCCTCCAGCAGCGCCGCCCAGCGTCCGGGTCCGAAGACCTCCGGCCCCTCGCGGTACAGCACGCGGGCCACGGCCCCGGCGTCCCCGGCCCACCGCTCCGGGCGCGGACCCGCCCCCGCCGGTCGTACCGCGCTCCCGGTCAGCAGCCCGGCGAGCCTGCCGACGGCGAAGAACGTCTTGTCGACCAGGTGGACGTGGGTCCTGCCCCGCAGCGGCCCCGACGGGCCGAGCAGCCACACCAGGGCGGAGCGGTGCTTGCCCCGCAGCAGGATGTTCGCCTTGTACTCCAGCGCCGGTGAGGGCGCCCTGCGCCGGATCTCCCGCATGCACCCGGCGGCGTCGCCGACGTCCAGCGACACGCTGGCGTGGGTGAAGACGTCGGTGTTGCCGCCGACGAGCTTCTCCCCCTCCGAGCCCGACTCGTCGCAGGCGATCTCCAGCGCGGCGGGCGGGCCCGCCGCCGGAACCCGGCCGGAGGCGTCCGCCCGCGTCACATCGCAGAGCACAGGATCACCGGACGCCGACACGCCCCCATCCAAAACGCCCCCGGCCACCCGGCACAACAGGTTTCCCGCCCGCCCCGGCCCCCGGGCACGGCCCGTCCCCGCGGAACCGCGCGGGCGGGCCGTACTCCGGAGGGATCCACCGGCCCCGGCGGGCGGGGTTCATCCCGCCAGGGCCCTGCGCGCGTAGGCGCGGACGTCGGCGTCGGTGTCGGCCAGAGCGCCGCGCAGGGCCGTGGCCACCTCGGGGCGGGCCGCCCACGGGGCCAGGGAGAGCACGGCCGCCTTGCGGACGTCGAGGTTGCCGTCGGTCAGCGCCTCGGCCAGCGGGCCGGCCGCGTCCTGCGGGTCGCACGCCCCCAGGCACCGGGCCGCGCCGGTCCGCACCTCCCACTCCGGATCCCGCAGGGCCCGTACGGCCTGCTCCCGCAGGGGGGAGCCGGTGGCGCCGGAGGCCTCCAGGGCCGCCGCCCTGACCAGCGGGTCCGTGTCGCCGGCGAGTTCGGCCAGCACCTCGGCGGGCTTGCCGATCGTGCCCAGTCCCTTGGCCACCCGGACGCGGACCTCGCGGGAGGGGTCGCCCGCCGCGGCGGCCACCAGGCCGGACTCGTCGAGGGAGACCAGGCCCCTGATCGCCTCGATGCGCACCCGGTGGTCGGGGTCGCGCGTCCCGGCGGCGAAGACCTCCCGCGTGCCCAGGCGCAGCGCGCGCAGGACGTCCAGCACGGTGCCGCGGACCGCGGCGTCGGAGCTCTCCGCCCGCGCGGCGAGGGCGGCACCGAGCCCGGGGGTGGCGGGCAGCACCTCGACCAGCTCGCGCAGGCCGCTCGCCGCGGCCCGCCGTACCGTCCCGTGGTCGTCGGCCAGCGCGGCGGCCAGCGCCTCGCCCACGCCCTCCGGCGCGGTCTCGGTCAGCGCCGCGATCGCCGCCCGGCGCACCTTGGGGTCGGTGTCGGACAGGTAGGGGGCCAGCCGCTCCAGGGACGGCTGCTCCTCCGCGAGCCGGTGCAGTTCGAGGATGCGCGGCGAGCGCCCGACGGCGGCCCGTCCGGTGCGCGTCCCGGTGGCCCGGCGCACCGCGGTGCTCGTGTGGGCGCCGACGACCACCGGCTCCGCCGGGACCGGCCGGAACTCCTCGACGGGCACCAGGTACGGCTCGACCGGGCGCTTGAGGAACTCCATCGCGCCGTCGGGCCGCTTGCGCAGGTTCAGGTGGAACAGCCAGGAGGCGTCGTCGCGGGCGGGCAGGTCGGCCCGCTCGTGGTACAGGCCCCAGCGGCTCTCGGTGCGCACCAGCGAGGAGCGGGCGGCCATCTCCGCGCAGTCGCGGATGAAGTCCACCTCCGCGCAGCGCATCAGCTCGTGCGGGGTGCGCGCGCCCATCGTGGCGATCTCCTCGCGCATGCGCTCGAAGGACTCCAGCGCGATCTCCAGCTTGGCGCCGGTCTTGGGCGGGGCCACGTAGTCGTTGACGAAGCGGCGCAGCTTGTACTCCACCTGCGGCTGCGGCGGCCCGTCGGGGTTGCGCAGCGGGCGGTAGACGAGCTCGTGGGCGGCGGCGACCTGGTCCTCGGGGAGCGCGTCCGGGACGGTGTGGTGCGCGGCGGCGTGCGCCCCGGCGAGGTCGCCGAAGACGAAGGCGCCGATCATGTAGTTGTGCGGGACGCACGCCAGGTCCCCGGCGGCGTACAGGCCCGGGACGGTCGTGGCGCCGTTCTCGTCCACCCACACGCCGGAGGCCGAGTGGCCGCCGCACAGGCCGATCTCGGAGATGTGCATCTCCACGTCGTGGGTGCGGTAGTCGTGGCCGCGCCCGGCGTGGAAGGTGCCGCGGGTGGGCCGCTCGGTGGAGTGCAGGATGGTCTCCACCGCGCTGACGGTCTCCTCGGGCAGGTGGGAGAGCTTGAGATAGATGGGGCCGCGGGCGGAGGCGATCTCGGAGGCGACCTCGGCCATC
Source organism: Paraplanobispora siamensis (assembly GCF_016863175.1). Classification (GTDB taxonomy): domain Bacteria; phylum Actinomycetota; class Actinomycetes; order Streptosporangiales; family Streptosporangiaceae; genus Planobispora; species Planobispora siamensis. The sequence continues at coordinate 57,698 of NZ_BOOJ01000033.1, read as the reverse complement.
ATCTGGCCCGACCAGTAGTCGGAGTCGACGAAGCGCTCCCCCCGGTTGTTGACCTGGTAGCCGCCGAACGGGTTGGCGACGTAGGCGCAGGCCGGGCCGTTGTAGTCCTTGATCAGCGGGTTGATCTGGAAGCACTCGATGCCGCTGAGCTCGGCTCCGGCGTGGTAGGCCATGGCGTAACCGTCACCGGCGTTGGTCGGGTTCTCGTAGGTGCCGTAGAGATAGCCGCTGGCCGGCAGGCCGAGCCGCCCGCAGGCGCCGGTGGCCAGGATGACCGCCCCGGCCCGCACGGTGACGAACCCGCCGCCGCGCGTGTCGAACCCGGCCACGCCCACCGCCCGGCCGCCCTCGGTCAGGACCCGGACCGGCATGACCCGGTTCTCGATGCGGACCCGCTGCCTGATGTCGCGGCGGCGCAGCACCCGGTACAGGACCTTCTTGACGTCCTTGCCCTCGGGCATGGGCAGCACGTAGCTGCCGGAGCGGTGCACGCGGCGCACGGCGTACTCGCCGTACTCGTCCTTCTCGAACTTGACGCCGTAGCCTTCGAGCCTGCGGACCATCTCGTGGCCGCGGGTGGCGGTCTGGTAGACCGTCCTCTGGTTGACGATGCCGTCGTTGGCCCGGGTGATCTCGGCGACGTAGTCCTCGGGGGGGGCCTTGCCGGGGATGACGGCGTTGTTGACCCCGTCCATGCCCATGGCCAGGGCCCCGCTGTGCCGTACGTGGGCCTTCTCCAGCAGCAGCACCCGCGCGCCCCGCTCGGCCGCGGTGATCGCGGCCATCGTGCCGGCGGTCCCGCCGCCGACGACGAGCACCTCGCACTCCAGCTCGAGGCGGTCCTCGATCGGCGGGATCTCCATCACAACTCCTCCAGGATGCGTTCACGCAGGTTCGTACGGGCGTCGTCGCCGGGCGGCACGTCCAGGACGGCCCGCACGCCGGTGCGGCCCAGCACCGCGACGCGGTCGGCCAGCAGCAGCGCCTCCTCCACGTCGTGGGTGACGAACACGACCGTCGCGGAGGTCTCGCGCAGCACCTCCAGCAGCAGGCGCTGCATCTCCGCGCGGGTCTGGGCGTCCAGCGCGCCGAACGGCTCGTCCATCAGCACCGCGCGCGGGGCGCCGACCAGGGCGCGGGCCAGCTGCACGCGCTGGCGCATGCCGCCCGACAGCTCGCGGGGCAGGTGCCGGGCGAACCCGGCCAGGCCGACCTTCTCGATCCACTCCTGCGCGGCCCGCCCGCGCTCGCCCCGCGGCACGCCGCGGATGCGCAGCGGCAGCTCGACGTTGCGCCGGACCGAGCGCCACGGCAGCAGCCCGTCGTCCTGGAAGACCATCGCGCGGTCCGCCGAGGGGCCGGTGACCTCCCGCCCGCCGGCCAGGATCCGGCCCTCGCGCGGCGGGAGCAGCCCGGCCAGGGCGCGCAGCAGGGTGGACTTGCCGGAGCCGGAGGCGCCCACGACGACTAGGACCTCGCCCGGCGCCACCTCCAGCTCGACGTCCCGCAGCACCGCGTCCCGGCCGTAGCCCAGGCCCGCCCGTTCCAGCCGGAAGGCGAGCCCCGCACCGGCGGCGCCGTCCTCTCGGCGGGCTTCGTCCACCGGGGCCCGTCCGGTGGCGTTCTCCGCGACCGACGTCATCGCCTGCTCCCTTCCGCGCGGGGCAGCCAGCCGGTGGCCCGCCGCCCGATCAGTTCGATGGCGGCCGAGGTCAGCCAGCCGAGGACACCGATCGTGATCATGCCGACGATCACCCCCGGGTAGTCGACGACCGTGTAGGCGTGCCAGGTCCGGTAGCCGACCCCGAACTCACCGGAGATCATCTCCGCGGAGATCACGCAGATCCACGCCACGCCCATGCCGACCGACAGCCCGCCGAACACGCCCGGCAGGATGCCGGGCAGCACGACGTTCCACAGCACGTGGCGGCGGGTCCCGCCGAGGGTCCTGACCGCCTCCTCCCAGATCGTCGGCAGGGCGCGTACGGCGTGCCGCGTGCTGACCGTGACGGGGAAGAATGCCGCGGTGAAGGTGATGAAGACGATGCCCTGCTCGTCGGTGGGGAAGAGCAGGATCGCGATCGGCACCAGGGCGATGGCGGGGATCGGCCGGACCGCCTCCAGCAGCGGCAGCAGCACGTCGCCGGCGCGCCGGGAGCGGGCGACCAGGATGCCCGTGGTGATCCCGGCGACCGCGGCGAGGCCGAAGCCGGTGAGGATGCGGATGAGGCTCTGCAGCAGGTCGAGATAGTAGAGCGAGGTCGTCAGCTGCGCGCCGAACCGCTCGGCGATCTCACCGAGCGTGGGCAGCCGGTCGAAGCGCAGCCAGAGCCGGGCGTCGGCGGCGGTGAGCACCTGCCAGAGCCCGGCCGCCGCCAGCAGCGAGGCCGCCCGGATCCCCCACCGCAGCGCGGCCCGGCCGCCGGCCGCCGCGCGGGAGGCGCCCGGGCCGCCGGCCGTACTCCGAGAGGCGTCCGGATCGCCGGAGCCGCCGGAAACGGGGACCGCGGCCGCGTCGGCCGCGGGCCCGGTACTCCCGGCCGCGTTCTCCGAGCCCGCGCCCGTGGTCCCCGGGTTCGCGGCGGGTGCGTTCTCCGAGGGCGTGGCCGGGTCCACGCCGGGGCCGGGCGACGGGGAGTGGGGGGCCGTCCGGGGGCCGGCCATCACGCGTCGCCCTTCGCGGCGGCCTTCAGGGCGTCGTCGTAGGAGACGGCCTTGGCGCCGGAGTGCGCCTCGAGGTAGGCCTCGGCACCGTCCTCGGTGGTGAAGGGCAGCAGGCGGGCGTTCTCCTCCGCCTTCGGGTCCTCCACCCAGAAGGCCCGGTCGGCGAACCAGCGGGTGCCGGTGGCGGCGTCGGGCACGTAGGCGGCACGCACCTGCGCGGTCCCGTCCGCCTCCGCCTTCGCGACCCCGCGCAGCAGGCAGGCGGGGGTCGCCGCGGGGCGGGTGGTCCTCTCACCGGCGAGCCAGAGCTCGGAAGCGGTGGCGGGGTCCTCGACCGGGATCCCGCAGACGGGGTCGTCGCCGGTGATCGCGGCGGGGTTGGCGGTGGAGGCGGTGTCGGCGTCGTAGGCGGCGCCGTACGCCTTGCGCAGGTAGGAGTCGTTGACGAAGCGGGACAGGTCCACCCCGGAGAAGCCGTCGCCGATGCGCTTGAGGTAGGGCACGTCGTGCTCGTGGGCGGCCTTGAGCTGCGGCTTGAGGGTGACGTCGAAGGTGGAGATGCCGCCGGGGCCGTTGTAGAGGTAGACGACCTCGGCCGGGAGGCCGGTCTCCTCGGCGACCGACTCGGCCGCCTCCAGCGGGTGCTCGTGCAGATAGCGGGTGGCGTCGATCTGCGCCTTGAGGAACGCGTCGACGACCTCGGGGTGCTCCTTGGCGTACGCGGCGCGCAGCACGGTGCCGTGGAAGGTCGGCACGTCCAGGGCGGCGCCGTCGTAGAGCAGCCGGGCCTTGTCCTGGAAGACCAGCAGGCCGGGCCAGGCGACGAACTGGGCGTACCCCTGGACGGTGCCGGCCTCCAGCGCGGAGGCGCCGACCGGCGGCTGCTGGTTGACGGTCTCGACGCCGTTCACCGGGTCGATCCCGGCCTTCTCCAGCGCCTGGACCAGGGTGCCGTGCCCGGCGGAGCCGACGCTGGCGGAGATCTTCTTCCCCTTGAGGTCGGCCAGGGTCCTGGCCTCGGACTCCTTGGCGACGACGACCATGTTGAGCGCGCCGCGCAGGTTGTAGCCGGTGACGGCCACCAGCTCGGTGCGCGCCGCCTCGATGCCCTGGGTGCGGGAGGCGTTGATCAGCAGCGGGTAGTCGCCCATCGAGCCGATGTCGATCTTCCCGGCCACCATCTTGGCGGTGATCGGCGCGCCGGTGTCGTGGTCCTGCCACTCGACGGTGTACTTGTCACCGAGCCGCTTCTCCAGGTAGCCGAGCGAGCGCAGCAGCGTCCCGGCGGTCACGGTGTTGATGGTCTTGGACTGGTAGCCGATGACGACCCGGGTCTTCCCGGTGTCGTCGCCGCCGTCGCCACCGCCCGCGGCTCCGGCGACCGAGCAGCCGGCCACGGCCAGCAGCAGAGCGGCCGCGGCCGCCGCACGCAGGGGGTTCATCTTCGCAGGATCCTTCATCGCAGCAGGTAGGGGATGTTGATGGTGACCGCGTCCACGGGGCAGCGGGCGGCGCACGGGCCGCAGTACCAGCACTCGTCGACGTGCATGTAGGCCTTGCCGGTCTCCTCGCTGATGGCCAGGGAGTCCAGTGGGCAGGCCTCGACGCAGAGCGTGCAGCCGTCGATGCACAGGGCCTCGTCGATGGTCACCGGGACCTCGACGCGCTGGGTGATCAGGGGCATGTGTTCTCCTCGGGGTCCTCAGGGGTCCTCAGGGGTCCTCGGGGGCCGCGGGATCCTCGACGTCACGGCGCAGGTGGCCGCGCATGGCCAGGCGATCCCCCCGGAACCGGACGAACTCCAGGTCCACCGGGCGGCCGTCCGACAGGTGGGTGAGCCGCTCGATCATCAGCAGGGCGGCCCCGCGCGGCGCGTCGAGCACGGCGGCGGTGTGGGCGTCGGCGTTGACGGCCTCCATGGTCAGCTCCGCCGTGCCGAGCGGCTGCCCGGCGACCTGTTCCAGCAGCACGAAGATGTCGTTGCGTTCGAGGTCGGCCTCGAACAGGGGCTCACCGACGTCACGGACGAGGTAGGTCAGGTCGAGCGAGAGCGGCAGGCCGTTCAGGCGGCGCAGCCGTTCGAGATAGACGACCGGCTCCCCGGCCGCCACCCCGAGCCGCCGCCCGACCGCGGCCGGCGGCTCGATGAGGCCCATGGTCCGGACCTCGTTGGTCACGCTGCCGTGCTCGTGGAGCGTCTCGGCCAGGCCGAGCAGCCGGTGCAGGCCGTGCGGATACTTCTCCCCCGCGACCGTGGTGCCCACCCCCGGGCAGCGCTCGACGATGCCCTCCTCGCGCAGCAGGTCCAGCGCCTCGCGCACGGTGTTGCGCGAGGCCCCGAACTCGCGGGCGAGCGCCGCCTCCAGCGGCAGCCGCCCGGCGCCGAACCCGCCGTGCAGGATCTCCCTGCGCAGCAGGTCGGCCACCTGCCTGGCCCGGTCGGCCCTGCGCCGCCGCGCCTCGGCGATGGCGGGTACGGCCGCCGCCCTGTCCGTCGCCGCGTCCATTCCCGCCTCCCGGAAGCCGCCGGAACCTTGTGACAGCAAGAACCCTAGTAAACGAGTAGGGAAAATAGAATAACGGGGAGATTGCGCCACCCCGGAGCCCTCGTGACCCTTCCCGACCTGCGATTTCGTCCCGGATCACCGGGGTTCCGCCACCCGTTCCGGCGGACCGGCCGCGGTCACAGCCGAGCAGACGGCGCGGCCGGCACCGTCACGGCCGGGGCTCCGGCGGCTCAGCCCGTCGCGCTCCCCGGCAGGGCGCCGCGCGCGACATGCGCGAGGGTGATCTCGGCGAGCATGGTCTCCTCGTGGTCGCGCAGGGCGCTCCACACATCGGCCAGGGGCCTGGCCACCCCCGGGTACCCGCCGTGGTCGCCGCCCTCGGGAACGCCTTCGACGACCGCGATGATCTCGGCGAGGCTGATCTCCTCGGCGGGACGGGCCAGCCAGTAACCCCCCTCGGGACCTCGCTGGCTGTGCAGCACCCCGGCGCGCCGGAGCTGGAGCAGGATGCTGTCGAGGAATCTGCGCGGGATGCCCTGGGCCACGGCGATCTTCTCGGCGGGCAGGGGACCGGGCTGCGCGGCGGCCAGTTCGGCCGCCGCGCGCAGGGCGTACTGCGTTCTGGCGGAGATCCGCATCGCCGCCCCGATCAGTTCGTGACCTGGTGCAGACCCCACCGGCGGCGCAGCGCGTTGTCGGCCGCCCCGAACAGCAGGTCCACCCCGATGCCGATGACCAGGATCACGATCATCGTGGCGAGCAGGCCCGGGGAGTCCGCCAGTTCCCTGGCGAAGTGCAGCTGCTCGCCCAGGGAGGGCTGGTTGGCGATGATGACCAGCAGCTCACCGGCCATCAGCGACCGCCAGGCGAACGCCCAGCCCTGCTTGAGCCCGGCCAGGAACGACGGCAGGGAGGCGGGCAGGATGACGTGCCGGTACAGGCTCAGCCGCCGCAGGCCGAGCATGTGCCCGGCGCGCAGCAGGATGGGCGGGGTGTAGTCGACGCCCGCGATGAGCCCGTTGGCGATGGAGGGCGCCGCACCCAGGATCACGACGAAGGTGATGGCGCTCTCGGTCAGCCCGAACAGCAGGATGGCCAGCGGGAACCAGGCGATCGACGGCATGGTCTGCAGACCGGTGATCAGCGAGCCGACCGCCCGGCGCAGCGGGCGGATCCTGGACACCAGGGCGCCGACCACCAGCCCGACCGCGATCGCCAGCGCGAAGCCGACCAGCGCGCGCCGCATGGTGACGGCCACCGCCTGGTAGAATTCCGCCTCGCCGAGACGGTCGGCCAGTTCGGTCAGGGTCGTGACCGGCCCGGCGAAGACGTACTCGGGCCACCAGCCGGCCAGCACCACGCCCTGCCAGATCAGCAGGACGAGCACGAGGGCGGAGACGACGGGCCACAGGCCGGACCAGATCCGGGACGCCAGCCCGCTCTTGCGCCGGTCGGCCAGCTCCAGGGCGTCCAGCCCGGCGATCTGCCGGGCGTGGACGTCGGACGACTCGACGGCGACGCCGGACCGGCGGGTGTCCGCACCGGACCGTGGGCCGCTCCCGCCGGACGGGCGGGTGTCCGTGTCGGACCGCGGATCGCCCACGCCGGACGGCTCGGCGCCGGACTGCTGGGTGCTCGCGTCAACGGCCATCGCGGGCCACCTTCCGAATCGGTCTTCCTGCGGGGACGAGGTCAGCGGCCATGGCGCAGGACCTCCTCGCGCAGCCGGTCGGTGATCTCGGCCGCCTGCCGGGCCACCTCGGCCGAGTCGGTACGGCGGGGCCGCTCCAGCTCCACGGGGAAGCTCTCCACCACCCGGCCGGGCCGGCTGGACAGCAGCACCACCCGGTCGCCGAGCCGTACCGCCTCGCGCACGTTGTGCGTCACGAACAGCACCGACAGGTTCCGCTCGCGCCAGATGCGCTCCAACTCGTCGTGGAGCAGGTCGCGGGTCATCGCGTCGAGCGCCCCGAACGGCTCGTCCATCAGCAGCACGTCGGCGTCCTGGGCGAGCGCGCGGGCCAGCGCGACCCGCTGGCGCATGCCGCCCGACAGCTCGTGCGGCCGCTTGCCGCCGAACCCGCCCAGGTGCACGATGTCCAGGAACTCCCCGGCCAGGGCCCTGCGCTCGGCCCGGCTCCTGGGCCCGGCCCCCTCGCCGCCCTTGACGTCCCCGCCGCGCTTGACGCGCAGCGCCATCTCGACGTTGGCCGAGACCGTCAGCCAGGGGAACAGCGCCGGCTCCTGGAACATCATCGCCACCCGGCCGGTCTCGACCTCGATCCGCCCCGCGGTGGGCGCGTCCAGCCCGGCCACCAGCGACAGCAGCGTGCTCTTCCCGCAGCCGGAGGCGCCCAGCAGGCAGACGAACTCGCCGGGGGCCACGGTCAGGGAGACCTCGTCCAGGGCCAGCAGGCCGTCCCTGCCCTGGCCGTACACCTTGGAGACGCCCTCCAGCCGGACGGCGGGCCCGTGCTCCCGCTCCGGCCCGGAGACCGGCCCGGCCTGCGTGGTGGTCAGTGGCGTGGTCATGGCCGCCTCACTTGTCCGCGATCTGCGACTCGCCCTTGGCGGCGAGGATCTCGTTGAGGGTCTTCAGGTCGTAGATGCCGTTGAGGTCCACCGGCTCCAGCAGGCCGACCTTGACGGCGTGGTCGGCGCTGCCGACCAGCGAGGAGGCGATCGGGTCGTTGGTGAAGGTGATGTTCTTGAAGGCGCTGTCGAGGACCTCGGGCTTGAGCGGCTTGCCGGTCAGCTTCTCCAGCGCGGAGTTGACGGTCTGCGCGGCGCCGGCCGGGTCGGAGTTGATCGTGGCGTTGGCCTCGACGTGCGCCTCGAGGAGCTTCTTGACCGTCTCGGGGTGCTCGGCGGCGAACTCCTGGCGGACGATCAGGTGGGTGATCACGAACTGCTTGTTCGGCCACAGGTCGCGCTCGTCGAGGAGGATCTTGCCCTTGCTCTCGGTGACCAGGCGGCTGGCGAACGGCTCGGGCACCCAGGCGCCGTCGATGTCGCCGGTGGCGAAGGTCTGGATGGTCTGCGAGTTCTCCTGCGGCACGATCGAGACCTCGCCGCCGCCCTTGGTGTCGGTCTTGATGCCCTTGGAGTCCAGCCAGTAGCGCAGGGCGACGTCCTGGGTGTTGCCCAGCTGCGGCGTGGCGATCTTCTTGCCCTTCAGGTCCTCGACGTCGTCGATCTCCGGCTTGACGACCAGGTAGACGCCGCCGGAGGCCGCACCGGCGATGATCTTGATCGCCTTCCCCTTGGACTTGGACCAGGCGTTGATGGCCGGGTTCGGGCCGACGTAGGTGGCGTCGATCGCGCCGGAGAAAACCGCCTCGATCGCCGCGGGACCGGCGTTGAACGTGCTGGTCTTGAGCGTCGTGCCGGAACCGAGGTGCTTGGCGAACAGTCCCTTCTCCACCCCGACGAGGGCGGTGGAGTGGGTGATGTTGGGGAAGTAGCCGAGCCGGACCTCGGCGGGACCCGCGCCGCCGGCCTTGGCCGAATCCGCGGGCTCCGAACCCCCGCAGGCCGCCGCCACGGTCGTGAGTCCCACGGCGGCCAGGAGGGCCACAACTCCGCGAAGCCTGCGAGCGTTCATCATTCTCCCTATTTCCCACTTATTCAGTAGACTTAGTGTGTTTATAGACCGGGACGGGCTCCGCGTCAAGTCCCCGTCACCACACCGTCACTCCGAGTTCCCACGGATCGGACGCCCACCCATATACCCTAATTCCCTACCAATTGTGTTGACTTTATTCGGAGGCCGGCCTACCGTGGGGGACGTGACGACCCCGGTTCTGCTGACCATCCGCGGTCACGTGGACTTCTGCCGCGTGGCCAGCGCGCTCTGTCGCCCCTTCCAGCCCTAGGACGACCCCTCTCCCCCTCTGGAAGGACCCCACGACCATGTCATCGCTTCACGTCTCCCCCGTCGCCGGCCGGATCGGCGCCGAGGTGACCGGCGTACGGCTCGGCGGCGACCTGCCCGCCGACGTCGTCGCCGAGATCCGCCTGGCCCTGCTCACCCACAAGGTCATCTTCTTCCGCGGCCAGGAGCACCTCGACGAACACGGCCAGGAGGCGTTCGCCCGGCTGCTCGGCGAGCTGACCACCGCCCACCCGACCGTGCCCTCTCTCGGCGGCAACGGCCACATCCTCGATCTCGACTACAGCGGCGGGCAGAAGGTCGACCGCTGGCACACCGACGTCACGTTCGTCGACCGGCCGCCGGCGGCCTCCGTGCTGCGCGCGGTCACCGTTCCCCCGGCCGGCGGCGACACGCTGTGGGCCAACACCGTCGCCGCCTACGAGTACCTGCCCGCCGACCTGCGTCACCTGGTCGACCGGCTGCGCGCCGTGCACACCAACCGGTTCGACTACGCCCGCGTCGCCGCCTCGGACGACCCCGAGCAGGAGCGTGCGCGCGCCGAGGTCTTCGCCTCCACGGTCTTCGAGACCGAGCATCCCGTCGTGCGGGTGCACCCGGAGACCGGGGAGCGCTCGATCCTGCTGGGCGACTTCGCCAGGCGGGTGGCCGGCCTGTCGACCGTGACCTCGGACTCGATCATCCGGCTGATCCAGGACCAGGTCACCGCGGTGGAGAACACCGTGCGCTGGCGGTGGGCCCCGGGCGACGTGGCCGTGTGGGACAACCGCGCCACCCAGCACCGGGTCGTGCACGACTTCGGCGGCCGGCCGCGCCGCCTGCACCGGATCACCATCGCCGGTGACGTCCCCGTCGGCGTGGACGGCCGCCCCAGCACGGTGCTGACCGGCGACGCCGCCGCCTACTCCCCCGTCGCCGCCTGACCGGACCGTCCGGCCCCGGCCCCGGCCGCTCGCCCAGAGCGGCCGGGGCTTTCCCGTGACCGCCGCGGAAAACGCGAAGGGCGGCCGCGACGGGCCGCCCTCCTCGAAAACCGCGTCTCACCCGGCGTTCTGTCCCCCGATGGGACGGCGCAGCACGGCGGACGGCACGGGGATGGCCGGGAACGGGTTGTCCGGCAGCAGGATCACCCGGCGGGCGGCGTCGGGCTGCAGGGCCGCGTCCAGGTGCAGGAGCGCGGCGCCGACGCCGGCCGCGCCGACCATGTAGCCGGTGTCGGCCGACACCTCTCCCGGCCGCAGCCGCCGGTAGGCCTGGTACCAGCGCAGCCCCCGGCCGTCGTGGTCGGTCCCCCGGCCGATGAGGTCCTCGGCCAGCGTGCGGGCGAACTCCAGATACTTGTCCTTGCCCGTCACGGCCCACATGCCGACGAACAGCTCCAGCAGCCCGGCGGTGCCGCAGCACTGGCAGGAGGTGTTCCACAGCCCCGCCGTACGCCGCTGCGGGACCCCGCTGCGCACGATGCCGTGGGCCAGCCGCTCGGCCCAGTCGAGGTCGCCCGCGTCGCCGGTCACCCGGTACAGCTCGTAGAAGGTCCGCGCCACCCCGGCCGAGCCCGAGCAGAAGCCCAGATAGTGCAGGTCCCGGCCCTGGGGCAGGTGGTGCGGGACCACGGCGCACTCGCCGGCGACGGTGCTGACCGCGCGGACGAAGCCCGCGCCCCGGCGGGCGGCCTCCAGGAACCTCCTCTCTCCGGTGACGCCGTACAGCCGGGCCATCAGGAAGGCGGTGCCGGCCGTACCGGACAGGAACCCCGGGGTGACCGCGTCGGCGGGCAGGTCCGGGCAGTCGCCGAACAGGTGGCCGGGCACCGCCTGTTCGGCGATGCGCCCGCCCGCCTCGACGGCCAGTTCCCCGTAGGCGGGCACACCGAGGATCGCGGAGGCGTGCAGCAGGCTCAGCACGATGCCGCCGTCGCCTCGCTGGGCGGGGTCCCGCGACCAGCCGACGCCGCCGTCGACGACGCGCGCGCCTCGGACGACGCGGTCGGCGGCGGCCCTGGCCGCCTCCTCGAACCGCCCCTCGCCGAGCACCCAGCCCGTCTGCGCCAGGGCGAAGACCGTACCGGCCAGGCCGTGGTGCAGCGAGAGGTCCGTCTGGTCCTTCCAGGTGGAGGCGAGGTAGCGGGCGCCGGCGCGGGCGTCCTCCAGATACGCCTCGTGGCCGGTCGCCTCGGCCAGTTCCAGGAAGAACAGCACGATGCCGGCCGCCCCGGCGTAGAGCGAGGCGGGTTCGGCGGGGTTGAGGGCCGATCTGCCCCGGGGATCGGGGTTGGCCCTCCAGTGCCGTCCGCGCTCATCGTCGACGGCCGCCCGGCGGATCCAGCGTCCGGCCGAGATGGCGGCGGTCAGGGGAGTCTCCGCTCGCGAGGAGCGGGTGAGATCCAAACCCATGTTTACATTATCCCACACATTTGGTAGGAAAATAAGGTATTTGTCACCCGGGATCGGAGGACGACGATGCCCCTGCCGGACTTCCTGGTCGCAGGCGCCCCCAAGTCCGGAACGACGGCCCTGCACGCCGCACTCCAGAGACATCCGGGGCTATACATGTCCCCCGTCAAGGAACCGAAGTTCTTCCTCACCGACGGCCCTCCGCCGGACCGGGGCGGTCCGGGCGACGCCCGGACCTACCGGGAGCACATCTGGCGGCGCGAGGACTACGAGGCCCTGTTCGACGGCGCCCCGCCGGGGACGCCACGCGGCGAGTCCACCCCGTTCTACCTCTACGACCGGCAGGCCCACAGGCGCATCCACGAGACCGTCCCCCGGGCGCGGATCATCGCGATCCTGCGCGACCCGGTCGAGCGGGCCCACTCCAACTGGACGCACCTGTGGTCGGCCGGCCTGGAGCCGATCGGCGACGTGGTGCGCGCGTGCGCCGAGGAGGAGCGGCGCATCGAGGCGGGCTGGGCTCATTTCTGGCACTACGTCCGGCTCGGCCGGTACGGCGAGCAGCTGGCGGACCTGTTCACGCTCTTCCCCCGGGAACAGGTGCTGGTGTTCAGGTACCGCGACCTGCTCGACAGACCCGGGCCCACGCTCGACCGCATCTGCGCCTTCCTCGGCGTGGAGCATGGCCTGCTCACCGAGGTCCCCCGGGAGAACGTGACCGCGCACCCGGAGGCGGACCGGCGGCACCGGCTGCTGTCGGCCGCCCTGCGGGCCGGCCGCCTGCTGCCGGGACGGCTGGGCGCGGCGCTGGCCGAGCCGGTCGAGGCCCTGCTCCAGCGGCGGGGCAAGGCGCGGCGCCCGCTCACCTGGGACCAGCGCCAGCGGCTCATCCCCTACTTCGCCGACGACATCGAGCTGCTGCAGCAGGTCACCGGCGAGGACTTCGGCGACTGGCTGCGGCCCAGGGAGCGCTCCGGGGGGCTGGTCGGCGCCCGTCCGCCCGGCCAGCGCCAGGCCCGCAACGGCCGCCCCTCGCCGGGCTGACCCGCGCGGCCCGGTGTCGTCAGGCCGACCGGCGCAGCTCGGTGCGCAGCTCGTGCGCGCCGTCGGCGCGGGTGTACTCGTAGTACAGCCGCACGTCGCCGTTCGGCAGGTCGACGATGTCGAGATAGCGCAGCCCCCCGCCCCGGTGCGGCGAGACCGCGGCGGGGGCGTCCCCCTGCGGCGTCAGGTCGGCCGGATCGGCTCCCACGGCGATCCCGGTCCGCTCCTCGTAGTTCTCCTGCGCGCTCGCCCGCCCGTCGTAGAACGCCAGCACCCCGTCATCGGTGAAGCGCACCGCGCTGATCCGCACCCCCCGGCCGTCCCACGCTCCGGGGCGGCCGCTCAGCGCCGTGCCGTGCCAGGTCCACTCCAGGCCGTCGGCGCTGGTGGCGTAGTCGGTCACCATCCGGTCGGTGTGGTCCGGATCGGCCAGCGGATGACAGGAGGCCCACAGATGCCACACCCCGTCCCGCCGTACGATCACCGGGTCCTTCACCCCGGTCTTCGGATCGCCGGGCAGGACCGTCGTGCGCGACCGGGAGTCGAAGCGGGCGGGGTCGTCGGCCTCGATCATCTCCACGCGCCAGTGCTTGGTCCCGGTCGTGGCGCAGCTCAGATACAGCCGCCAGCGTCCCTCGGGGGTGCGCACCAGCGCGGGCCGCTCCAGGGACTCGGTGTCCATCTCCTCACGTGTGATCGTCAGCAGGGTCTCGAAGCGCTCGCCGTCCGCGGAGCGCGCCACGACCACCGTGTGGCCCCGCCCCTGCCCGACGGGCCGGCGCAGCCGGTAGGCGAGATAGATCCGGCCGTCGTGCGCCACCGCGCTGGGCGCCCCGGCCCAGTGCCCCTCTCCGGGGGCGGGGGGCGCGACCGCGACGGCCGAGTGGACGGGGGCGGGCGGCAGCGCCGCACTGCGGGAGGCGCTCTGCTCGATCGACATGGGCACGAGGTTAGGTGCCGGCCGGAAGGCGTCCATGGCTCTTCACCCTTTCTTGGCGAAGCGGCGATATTCCATATATTACCTATTGACTTATAGGGGAATGTGACCCAGGGTCAAGAGTGGAAGCAGCCGGCCCCTCCCCTGCGGACCGCCGCCCACGAGCGCAGATCAGAAGATCAGAGAAAGAAAGAACCACCATGAGCACGGTCCCGCGGTGACGGCGGCCCCCGTCCACGCCGACAGCCCCACGTCCCCGATCACCCACGCGCACGGGCGGACCAGGATGTTCATCCTGCTCGGCGCGCTGACCTCGATAGGCCCGCTGGCCATCGACCTCTACCTGCCCGCGCTCCCCCGGCTCGCCGCCGATCTCGGCGCGAGCGCGTCCGCGGCCCAGCTCTCGCTCACCTCCTTCATGGTGGGACTCGGGACCGGCCAGGTCGTCGTCGGCCCGCTCAGCGACGCCTTCGGCCGCAGGCGCCCGCTGCTGATCGGTTTCGCGGCCTTCTGCGCGGTGTCCGCGCTGTGCGCGGCGTCCCCGTCGATCGGAGTGCTCGTCGCGCTGCGCCTGCTGCAGGGTCTGACCGCCGCCACCGGCGTCGCCCTCACCAAAGCCGTGGTGCGCGACCTGTACGGCGGGGTCGAGGCGGCCCGGTTCTTCAGCATGCTGATGCTGGTGACCGGCCTGGTCCCGCTGCTGGCGCCGATGCTGGGAGCGCAGCTGCTGCGGGTCGTGCCGTGGCCCGGGCTGTTCGGCGTCATCACCGCGGCAGGCGGGTTGCTGTGGCTCACCGCCCTGCTGGCCCTGCCGGAGACGCACCCGCCGCACCTGCGGACCGGCACCGCCCCCGGCGCGGTCGCGCGGTCGATGGTCGCGGTGCTCCGGCACCGCAGGTTCATGGCCCTCACCCTCACCGCGGCCTTCGCCAGCGGTGCGATGTTCTGCTACATCTCCGGCGCCTCGTTCGTCCTGCAGGAGGTGTACGGCCTGTCCCCGCAGGGTTTCAGCGTGCTGTTCGGGATGAACTCGGCCGGCATGATCATCACCGGGCAGCTGGCCGGGCGGCTCGCCGGGCGCGTGTCGATGCGCCTGATGCTGGCGGCCGGGCTGGCGCTGTCCGCGGTCGCCGGAGTGCTGCTGCTCGTGGCGGCCCTGGCCGGTCTCGGGCTTCCCGTCGTGACGGCCGCGCTGTTCCTGATGACCTCGGGACAGGGAATGATCTATCCCATGGCGCTGACCATGGCCATGTCCAGCCAGCCCACCTCCAGGGCGGGCAGCGCCTCGGCCCTGTTCGGCCTGGTGCAGTGGGTCACCGGCGGGATCACCGGCCCGATCTCGGGCGCGTTCGGCACCGGGACCGTGGTCCCGCTGGCCGTCACCGTGGCCGTCATGGGCCTGGCGGCGGGCCTGTCCGGGGCCGTGCTGCTGAGGAGAACGCACTCCTGAGAAGGCCGTGCCTCCCGGGAAGGACCGTGTCCCCGGTACATATGATCTTCGTATGACCACCTTCGAGAGCGCCGACGGCACCCGGCTCACCTGCCACCGGACCGGCGAAGGACCCCCGCTGGTCTGCCTGCCCGGCGGCCCCATGCTGGCCTCGGCCTATCTCGGCGACCTGGGCGGGCTGTCCGCGCGCCTGCCGACGGCGCTGCTGGACCTGCGCGGCACCGGGGAGTCCGCCGTCCCGGCGGATCCGGCCACCTACCGGTGCGACCGGCAGATCGAGGACGTCGAGGCGCTGCGCACGCACCTCGGACTGGAGCGGCTGGACCTGATGGGCCACTCGGCCGGGGCGACGCTCGCCCTGCTGTACGCCGCCCGGCACCCCGGCCGCGTCGGCCGTCTCGTCCTGCTCAACCCCAGCCCGCGGGCGGTCGATCTGGAGATCGCCGACCAGGACCGCCGCAAGCTCGCCGAGCTGCGCCGGGAGGAGCCCTGGTTCCCCGAGGCCTTCGCCGCGTTCGAGCGGATCTGGTCCGGCCGGGCCGCGGCCGGTGACTCGAAGGCGATCACGCCCTTCTTCTACGGCCGCTGGGACGACGAGACCCGGGCCCGCCTCAACCGGGAGACGGACCTGAGGAACGCGGAGGCGGCGGCCGGTTACTACGCCGAGGGCGCCTTCGACCCGAAGAGCGTCAGATCCGCCCTCGCGGAGCTGCGGGCGCCGGTCCTGCTCGTCACGGGCGAGTACGACCTCGCGCTGCCGCCCGAGCGCGCCGCCGAGTACGCCGGGCTGTTCCCCTCGGCCGAACTCGCCGTACAGCCGGGCGGCGCGCACTATCCCTGGCTCAGCGATCCCGGGTGGCTCGTGGAGACCCTGACCCGGTTCCTGCGCTGACGACCGGTCCCGCGCCGGCGGGCGGGGCGCGGCTCAGGACGCGTGATCCAGGTCCTTGACGAAGGCGAGCGGCCCCTCGGCAGGGCGGTCGTCGACGTCGAAGCGGGGCGTGTACCCCGCGGCGAGATAGAGCGCCGCGGCCTCCGGCTGGCGCGGTCCCGTCGTCAGGTACACCCGGCGGTATCCCAGCCGGAGGGCATGCCGTTCCAGCTCCCGCACCATCAGGCGGCCCAGGCCGCTCCGGCGACGGTGCGGGTGCGTCCAGACCCGCTTGAGCTCGGCGGTCACGGCGTCGTAGCGGCGGAACGCGCCGCCGGCCACCGTCTCGCCGTCCGCCACGAGGATCAGGAAGGCACCGTGCGGCGGGGCGAACTCCCCGGCCGGATACCTGCCCAGCTCGTCGTTCGGGCCGTACCGGGAGGTGTACTCCAGGTCCAGCCCGGCCAGCAGCGGGGCGACTGCGGGATCCTCCATGCCGACCAGGCGCACCTCGGCGGCGGGCTCGCCCGCACCCCCGATCCGGCCGGCGAGCCCGTTCGCCCGGCCCGTCCCGGCGGCGAGCCCGCTCATGCCCCCTGCCTCGGCAGGCCGGGCGGGTTGACCTGCGACTCGGGGATCGCCTCGTTGCCCAGGCCCCAGCGGTCGAGCACCTCCTTGTACTTGCCGTTCCCGATCACCGTGTTCAGCGCCTCGCTGACCGGTTTGACCAGCCCGTTGTCCTTCTTGGTCATGGCCGCGATGAGTCCCTGCAGAT
Source organism: Paraplanobispora siamensis (assembly GCF_016863175.1). Classification (GTDB taxonomy): domain Bacteria; phylum Actinomycetota; class Actinomycetes; order Streptosporangiales; family Streptosporangiaceae; genus Planobispora; species Planobispora siamensis. The sequence goes on along the minus strand of NZ_BOOJ01000033.1, from coordinate 41,165 downwards.
CGGGCCCGGCGCCGGAGAACGTGCCGACGATCCGGGACCCGCCGCTGACGGCGATGTTGTAGGCGATGGACGGGTTGGGGCCGAAGTACGCCTGGACGCGGCCGGACTTCAGAGCCAGCAGGACGTCGCCGTACTTCTGGTAGTACAGGATCTCGGCCGGCTTGAGGCCCGCCTCCTTGTTCTGCCTGTCCCAGTCGAGCAGGATCTTCTCCTGGTTGGTGCCCGAGCCCACCGAGACCCGCAGCCCGGCGATGTCGGCCGGCTTGCCGATCTCCTTGATCGGGCTGTTCTCCGGCACCTGCCAGCCGAGCTGGTCGACCCGGTAGGTCGCGAAGTCGTAGAGGTCCTTGCGCTCCTCGGTCACCGTGACGTTGTTGAAGACGACCTCGTACCTGCCCGACTTGGCGGCCAGGAACAGGTTCTCCCAGGAGCTGGTCTGCGGTTCGATCTCCAGGCCGAGCACGTCGGCCACCAGCTGCGCGATGTCGGTCTCGACGCCGATGATCGTGGTGTCGTCGGTGGCCGGGAACGTCAGCGGGGGCGAGCCCTCCCCGCTGAAGCCCACGGTGAGCTTGCCGTCCTCGGCGACGCCGGCCGGGACCTGGGAGGCGATCGAGTCGACCTTCTCGGCGCGGACGCGCTTCTGGTCCGGGCCGAGGTTGAGCGTCCTGCCGCTCACGGCGGGCGCGGCGGTCCCGTCGCCGGCCGCGGTCGCGGGCACGATCTCGGGCTCGGCGCCGCAGGCGGTCAGGGCCAGCAGGAGGAACGCGGGCAGGGCGAGCGCCCGCGCGGCGGTGGCGTGCATGTGCGATTCCTTCGAGTCAGAGGACCTTGCCGATGAAGGCACGGGTGCGTTCGTGGCGGGGGGCGTCCAGCACCTGGGCGGGCGGGCCGGACTCGACGACGAGCCCGGCGTCCATGAAGACGACGGTGTCGGCGACCTCGCGGGCGAAGCCGATCTCGTAGGTGACCACGATCATGGTGGTGCCGCTGCGGGCCAGGTACTTCATGACCTCCAGCACCTCGCCGACGAGTTCGGGGTCGAGCGCGGAGGTCGGCTCGTCGAACAGCACCAGTGCGGGCTCCAGGGCGAGTGCCCGGGCGATGGCCACCCGCTGCTGCTGGCCGCCGGACAGCGTCCGCGGGTAGGCCTCGGCCTTGTCGGCCAGCCCGACCCGCTCCAGCAGCCGGGTGGCCAGCGCCTCGACCTCCGCGCGCGGCCGACGCTGGGCCGACAGCGGCGCCTCGGTGAGGTTCTGCCGGACCGTCAGGTGGGGGAAGAGGTTGAAGGACTGGAAGACGAACCCGATCTGGGTGCGCTGCCGCAGGATCTCGCGCTCGCTGAGCTCGTGCAGCCGGTCACCCACCTGGCGGTAGCCCAGCAGCCGGCCGCCGACCCGGACCGAGCCGCGGTCCACCTTCTCCAGGTGGTTGATCGTGCGCAGCAGGGTGGACTTGCCCGAGCCGGAGGGGCCGAGGATCACGGTGACCTGTCCCTGCTCCACCGTCAGGTCCACCCCGCGCAGCACGTGCAGCGAGCCGAAGCTCTTGTGGACGCCGCGCAGCTCCACCATGGCGTGCTCCCCGGCGGTTCCGTCCCCGGTGGCGGGGTTCCCGGGGACGGGGTCTCCGGCGACGCGGTTTCGCACGGTACGGCTCCCGCCGCTCATGCGCGTCCCCTGCCGTAGTGGCGCTCGACGTAGTACTGCACGATCGACAGCGCGGTGGTCAGGATCAGGTACCAGACGGCCGCGACCAGCAGCAGGGCCATGACCCTGCCGTTGCGGTTGTAGATCACCTGTACCTGGTAGAACAGCTCGGGCAGCGCCATGATGTAGACCACCGATGTGCCCTTCACCAGCCCGATGATCTCGTTGCCCGCGTTGGGCACGATGGTCCGCATGGCCTGCGGCAGGATGATGCACAGCAGCCGCCGGGTCCGCGGGATGCCCAGGGCCGCCGCGGCCTCGCGCTGGCCGTGGTCCACCGAGAGCAGGCCCCCGCGCACGATCTCGGCGGCGTAGGCCGCCTGGTGCAGTGCCAGCCCCAGCACCGCCGCGGTCAGCGGGCCGATCAGGTCCATGGTCCCGATGTCGAAGAACGCCGGGCCGAACGGCACGCCGAACGACAGCCGGGGGTACAGCAGAGCCAGGTTGTACCAGAACAGCAGTTGCAGGATGAGCGGCACCGACCTGAACAGCCAGACGTAGCCCCAGGCCACCGACGACAGCAGGCGGTTGGGCGACAGCCGCATCAGCGCCAGCAGCGTGCCGAGGGCGAAGCCGAGCACGATGCCCATGACCGTCAGCTCCAGGGTGATGACGACCGAGCGCACCACCGACGGCGCGAACAGGTACTGCCCGACGATCTCCCACTCCCAGGCGGGGTTGGTGATCAGGGCGCTGGCCGCCATCGCCAGCAGGACGAGCACGCCCGCGACGGCCACCCAGCGCAGGGGGTGGCGGGCGGTGACCACCTCGGGCGGCCGCTCCTCCCGCAGGAGCGGCTGCGCGCTCACCTCGGAGAGCGTCACGGCCCGGCCCCCGGAAGGCTTCGCGATCCGTGCCCGGGACCGCCGCTGCGCTTCGACACTGTGGTGCTCCGTTCTCCGGCTCTCACCGGGAGGTCCTCCGGTTCTCACCGGACGCGATCAGGGTCAGGAGATGATGACGTCGGCCGGCGACGCGGCGGGGACGGCTCCGCCGGCGTCCGGCAGCGGCGGGCCGACGGCGAGCAGCGCGCCGGGCGTGCGGCCGTGCCCCCAGCCGATCTGCCTGCGGTAGCTGCCGAGCAGTCCCCGCTCGGCCAGGTCGGCCTCGTCGGGGGGTTCCGGCAGCGGGTGGGCTCGGGGGGCCACGAACAGCGCGTCGGCGGGGCAGTACGCCTCGCACATGAAGCAGGTCTGGCAGTCGCTCTGCCTGGCGATCAGGGGCACGCCGTCGGGGCCGTGGTCGAAGACGCCGGTCGGGCAGACCTCGACGCACTTGTCGCAGGCGATGCACCGCCCGCGCGAGACGATCTCGATCATGAGGCCGCCGCCACCGAGATCAGGCCGGGCTCGGGCGCCGTCCACACCTCGTCCAGCCCGCCCGAGACGATCCGGTAGTGCTGGCCGGGGTCCTGTCGCGGGAAGTCCTCGCGCTTGTGCATGCCCCGGCTCTCCGTCCTGGTCAGTGCGGAGGCGTACATCCAGCGGGCGTGGGCGGCCATCGCCGCCGCCGAGCGGGCGCGCGCCACCTCGGCCCCGTCCGCGTGCAGCGCCCGCCGGGCCTGCGCCCAGATCTGGTCGAGCGCGGCCAGAGCGGGCGCCAGCCGGGCGCCGTGCCGCAGGTAGTTCTTCTCGTACGGCAGGACCTCCCGCTGGACCGCCTCGACGACCTCCCGGTACGGCTGCCGCGCGCCGGCGGACGGCCGCAGCCCGGCTCCCCCGGCCCCGCGCGCGGGGCGCCGCGCCGATCCGGCGCCCAGGGCGCGGGCGTGGCGGGCGGCCGCCTGCCCCGCCCAGGTGCCGGAGGACATGGCCCAGGCCGCGTTGTGACTGCCGCCACCGGTGAACCCGCCGCAGATCGGCTCCCTGGTGGCCGCGTCGCCCGCGGCGTACAGGCCGGGGACGGAGGTCGAGCAGTCGAAGCCGGTCAGGCGGATCCCGCCGGTCCCCCGGACGGTCCCCTCGGCCAGCAGCGTGACCGGGAACAGTTCGGCGAACGGGTCGATGCCCTGACGGTCGAAGGGCAGGAAGAAGTTGGGCTGAGCCAGCCGCATCGCCCGCCGTACCTCCTCGTCGGCCCGGTCGATGCGGCAGAACACGCGTTCCGACAGCAGCGCACGGGCGATCACCGAGCGGCCGCGGGTGCTGCCCGCGCCCTCCAGGACGCTGCCGTCCTCGTGGTAGAAGGTGGCGTAGGAGTAGAAGGCCGTCTTGGTCACCGAGGTGAACTCCGGGGCGATGGCGTAGGCGTTGGAGAACTCCATGCCGGACATCTCGGCCCCGGCCTCGGCGGCGAACAGCGCGCCGTCGCCGGTGTTGACGTCGCAGCCGAGCGCCTTGCTCAGGAAGGCGCAGCCGCCGGTGGCCAGCACCACCGCGCCCGCCCGCACCCGGTAGGCCCGGTCGTGCCGCCTGCGGTGACCGGCGGCTCCGGCCACGGCGCCGTCGGGGTCGACCAGCAGTTCGGTGACCGGGCTGTGGTCGAGGATGCGCACTCCCGCACGCCTGGCCCGCACGCGCATGCGGCGCATGTACTCCGGTCCCTGGAGACCGCGGCGGATCTGCGCGCCGTCCTCCCCTACCGGGAAGGGATAGCGGCTCACCTCCGCCAGCTCGTTCATGTTCGCGTAGGTCTGGTCGAGCACCCGGGCCATCCACTCCCGGTCGGCCAGGTATCCGCCCAGCCCTTCCCGGGAGGCCATCGCCCGCTCGCGGGCCGCGGGCTCGGGCCGGACGTACCAGACGCCGGTGCCGGCCGCGGCCGTCGCGCCGCTGGTGCCCAGGTAGCCCTTGTCCACCAGGATCACATCGGCCCCGGCCTCGGCCGCCTTGATCGCGGCCCAGGCGCCGGCGGGGCCGCCTCCCGCGACGAGGACGTCGGCGGTGAGATCGAGTTCTGTCATGGTCGCTCCTTCAGAAGGTGCGTCGGCAGGCCGGAGTCCCCGCGGGTGCGGGTCCGGTCGGCCGGAGGGATCACGCGAGGAGGGCTGCGATGCGCACCGCACCCTCACGGGGTGTGAGGACGACAGGAGAACGGGAGAACGGAGAAACCGTGATCAGCGACACTGCGCGCTGGTGACGTGGCCGAAGTCCACGTGCGGGCGCCGGGTCAGGTGAAGGCCCTGGCTCATACCAACGAACCTAAGATCCATCCGAGATAAAGTCAATATTACCTACTGGGTTTACATGAAATATCTCCGCGGCGGTCCCGCGACCGGTCAGCGGGACCGGCCGCGGGACCGGCCGGGTCACCGGGAGCGCCCTCGGAGACCCGTCAGCCGAAGACCCGGTCGCGGATCGCGGGGACGGCGTTGAACATCCGCAGGGCGACCTTGGAGACGGTGAAGGCGACCGGGTTGCCGGTGACGGACTGCCGCAGGGCCTGGACGGAGGCTTTCACGGCGGCGAAGCCGTACTCGCGCATCTGCCGCTCGTACCCGCCGATCGCGGCGGTCACGCCCGCCGGGTGCGAGCCGGCCGCGACGAGGCTGCGGCACAGCAGCTCGGCGTCACGCAGAGCGGTGTTGGCGCCGATGCCCCGTGACGGCGGCATGCTGTGGATCGCATCGCCGAGCACGGTGACGGTACTCGGCGGCCACGCGGCCACGGGCACGGCGGTGCGGATGGTGAAGGCCGAGACCGTGGCGGGAGCCGACTCCTGGATGATGCGACGCAGGTGCGGATGCCAGGTGGCCGCGAGATCCTGCGCGAGACAGTGCAGCCGCGCCCGCGGCATCCGGTCGAGGCCGGTGCGCGGCAGCGTCGCCCGCCTGGCGCTCAAGCCCCAGACGAGATAGTCGCCGCGATCGGCCGGCTGCAGGTGCTCGGGCAGGTCGGTGCCGGACCGGTACTGATGGGTGGCCAGGAAGACGTTGCGCCCGCCGGGGGCCAGCACCATGGCCGGCCCCCGGTGCAGGTGCGCCGGCAGGAGGGAGAGGGTCTGCGGAGTGAGCGGCAGGCGGCCGGCGATCCCGTCGACCCCGGTGTCGGCGCGCTCGGCGTGCGGCAGCAGCTGGGCGCGGACCCGGGAATGGGTGCCCTCCGCCCCGACGAGCACGTCGCCGGTGGCGCGGCCGCCGTCGGCGAAGTACGCGGTGACCGTACCGTCGGGTGCGGTCTCGTAGCGGCGTAGCTCCTTGCCGAACCGCACCCGGTCACCGAGGCCGTCGAGCAGGATCTGCCGCAGTGTGAAGCGGTTGATCGAGCGGTGCGCGGCGATCGGGTCCGGCCGGGCTCCGGCCTTCAGCACGTCGACGGAGAGCAGTTCGGTGAGCTGCTCGGTCAGGAAGGCGAACGCCTCCGGCGGCCGGCCGCAGGCGGACTCGAACAGCGCGAACCGCTCGGCCGGCAGGCAGGCGTGCAGCGCACGGCTGCCGTCGGGGTCGATGTGGATGCGGTAGCCCTCCTTGAAGGCGTCGGGAGCGGCGGCGCGCTCGAAGACGGTTACGTCCGCACCGGCTTGGTGCAGCCCTTGGGCCAGGCAGAGACCACCGATGCCGCCACCGGCGATGAGAACACGGAGCATGGTCGTTCCTGTCGAGGTCGGACGGCCGCTCAACGGCCGAGGAGGATGAGGTGCCGGGCCATGCCGAACAGCCAGACCACGGCAAACGGGATGAAGACGGTGTTTCGGATGGCGAACGTCGTCACCGCGGCCACGTCGAATCCGGCGGCGACCGCACCACCGGCTAGCCTTGCCACCGCATCGAGCAGCAGATTGAGCAGGAGGAAGCAGACGGTGAACAGGGCCAGCTGGACGAGCAGCGCCGGCCAGTGCCGGACGGCGCCGCGCAGCAGCCGGTGCGCCGCGGCGCCGGCGCCGCCCTCCAGCAGGTACGGCTCCTCCCGAGCCGCCAGGCGGGCGACGACCACCAGCAGGACAAGCCGTAGCGCCAGGGTCACCAGGTCGAGGGTGACGGCCACCGGCCCCGGCCGTTCCGGCCACACCACTCCGGCCACGCGCTCGACCGCCGGAACCCCGGCCAGTGCGGCGATGACCGCGAGGTGCGCGCGCAGGAACGACAGCGCCCACCAGGGCACGTCGAGAACGGAGGACGTCAGCGAGCCCCGGATGTCAGGCGACATGCCCACACCACTTTCCCTAAAAAATTTAGCTAAATCATTTAGGGATATTTGTACGGGTCGGCGCCGCCGACGTCAAGTCGTTGGAGATCCCAGTGAGCACATCTGACGCCACCGGACGCCGGGCGCTCCAGCACCACCTGGGTCAGCAGCTCGGCAGCCGGTTCAGCACCGCGGTCGTGCTGTTCCACGCGGCGGCCGCCGAACGGATCGGGCTCAACGTGACCGACTTCCGGTGCGCCGAAGTGCTGCTCCGGCTGGGGCCGACCCACCCGGGCCGGCTGGCCGAGGCGACGGGCATGTCGTCCGCGGCGACCGCGCAGGTGCTGAACCGGCTGGAACGGGCGGGGCTGGTCCATCGGGAGCCGGACCCGGCCGACGGGCGGCGCACGATCGTGCGCCCGGCTCAGGACGGTGAGACCGTACGGCTCGTCGGTGAGATCTTCGGCCGGTTCGGCGGCCGGGTCGCCGCCGTCGTCGACGCCTACGACGAGGCACAGCTGCGCACGGTCCTGGATTTCGTCACGCGGACCGCCGAGATCCTCGAGGACGAGACGGCCGCGCTGCGCCGTACCCGCCGGCGGTGACGTACCGGCGGCGGAGCCGGGACTTCACCGCCGCCGAGCCCCGTCCTCCACGCCCGGAGTCCGTGATCAGCTCTTCGGCGTGGAGGGCTTCGAACACCTTCTCAGCGCACCGGGGCGTGCGCCTGCCACACCTCGGCCAGCAGCTCGTAGGAGCGCACGCGGTCGGCGTGCTCGTGGGTGATGGTGGTGACCAGCAGTTCGTCGGCCCCCGTGACCCGCTGCAGCACCCGCAGCCTCTCGGCCACCGTCTCCGGGGAGCCGATGAACTGGGTGTCGGTCCGGTCGGCGACCAGGGCCCGGTCGGCCTCGCTCCACACGTGGGCCTCGGCCTGCTCCGGGCTGGGATACGGGATGGCGCCCTGGCCGCTGCGGATGCTGCGCACCCAGAGCCCGTACGGCGCGGCCAGCTCCGCCGCGGTGGCGTCGTCCTCGGCCACGACCACGTCCGCGGAGACGATGACGTACGGCTCCGCCAGCACCTCCGACGGCTTGAACGCCTCCCGGTAGGCCTCCACGGCCTCCAGCACGGTGGCCGGGCTGACGTGGTAGTTCGCCGCGAACGGCAGCCCACGCTCCCCCGCCGCTTGGGCGCTCTGCCCGCCGCTGCTGCCCAGGATCCACAGCTGCACGTCGGCGCCCTCCCCGGGCACGGCGTGCGCGGTCAGCCCTTCGGGAGTGACGTAGGTGCCGCGCAGGAACGCGATGATGTCGTCGACCTGCTCGGCGAAATCGGGGGTCTGCGCCCCGGGCTGCTGCAGCAGCGAGGCCTGGAAGGACAGCTGCGGGGATTTCGCCAGCGCCGACCAGTCGAACGGGGGCGGGATGAGCAGGCCGCCTACGACCGAGGACTCCGCCGGCCGGGCGGTGGCCCGCGAACCCTTCCCACCGGCCGGGCGGACCGAGGCGTCCCGACCGCCCGGAGCACCCGGAGCGCCCGGATCGCTCCCGCCCGCCAGTTCGGCCCTGCGCTGGCCCGAACGACCCAGTCCCAGGTCGAGCCGGCCGGGATGCAGCGCGTCGATGAGGCCGAACTGCTCCACCACGGCCAGCGGCGTCTGGTGACCGAGCTGCACCGCTCCGGAACCGACTCTGATCCGGCTGGTCGCGGCGGCCACCAGGGTGATCAGCACGGCGGGGGCCGAGCTGGCCACCCCGGCGGCGAAGTGGTGCTCGGCCAGCCAGTAGCGCCGGTAGCCGAATTCCTCCGCGCGCCGGGCGAGGTCGAGCGTGTTGCGCAGCGCGTCGCCCGCGCTGCCCCCTGACGGAATCGGCGCCAGGTCGAGAACGGACAGGGGGGCGGGCAGTGGAACTGTCATGACAGCCCTTCCGGGAACGGCCTGCTGGGGATTTCCTTGCGCAGCACGGGGGCGATCTCGGCCTGGAACAGCTCGAGCGCGGCGCGGTGCTGCCTGTTCGTCAGCCCGTCGGCGTCGGCGTGCAGGTGCATGACCTCGTGGCCGAGCCGCGCGTGATAGCGATGGACCTTGTCGATGATCTGCTGGGGACTGCCGACCAGGATGGAGCCGCGCTCGATGGCGTCCTCCAGTGAGTGGAACACCGGCGGCGCGCCGTACCTCCTGAACGTCTCCTGACGGGCGTCGAAGACGGGCCGGTAGGTCTCGACGGCCTCCTGCGAGGTTCGGGCGGCGTAGTAGCCCGCGCTGCCGGCGCCCACCAGGGCGTCGGCCGGGTCGTGACCGTGGTGCGCCCAGCGTTCCCGGTAGTGGGCGACCAGCTCGGCGTAGGGCTCGACCGGGTGGGTGACGTTGGCTGAGAACAGCGGGTCGCCGTGGCGGGCGGCCAGGTCGACCGAGTCCGTGCTGGTGGCGCTGCCGTGCCAGACGCGGATCGGCCGCTGCAACGGCCGGGGCAGGGCCTCGGCGCCGGTCAGCGGCGGCCGGAACCGCCCCGACCAGGTCACCTTGTCCTCGCGCCAGAGCCTGCGGAACAGCTCGTAGCCCTCACGGTTGCGCTCCCACTGGTCCTCGGCCGTGACGCCGAAGAGCCGGGCCTGCGCGGTCCCGTTGCCCTTGCCGATGATCAGTTCCAGGCGCCCGCCGGACAGGTGGTCGAGCGTGGCGTAGTCCTCGTAGGCCCGCACCGGGTCCAGGAGGCTGAGCGTGGTGACCGCGGTGAACAGCCGGATGCGCGAGGTCCTGGCGGCGACGTGGCCGAGCACCACCGGCGGGGAGGAGGAGATGAACGGCCGCTCGTGCCGCTCCCCCACGCCGAATCCGTCGAACCCCAGTTCCTCGGCCAGGATCGCGTTGTCGACGACCTCGCGGAGGCGTTCGGTGGTGGACGTGCGCCCGTCGTGCGCGATGAGGGTGATGGCGAGGAACTTCACACCGCGGCCGCTCTCCGGTAGCGGCTGTCCGGCCGGGGGAGGCCGAGCAGCCCGCGCAGGGTGGCGGCCTCGTACTCGCTCCTGAAGGCGCCGCGCCTGCGCAGGGCCGGGACCAGCCGGCGGGTGATCGCCTCGAGGTCGTGCGGTACGGCCCCTGGCCGCAGCCGGTATCCCTCGATCCCCGCCCGCTGCCAGTCCAGGAGCAGATCGGCCAGCTCGTCGGCGGTGCCGGTGAACACCGCCGCGTCGGAGGTGAACTCGGCGCCGTCGAACTCGTCGAGCTCCGCCTTGCGGTCGGCGGCGTCCTCGCCCAGGAAGACGACGAGATCGGCGAAGATCTTCAGCGGCTCCCCCTCACGCGGCAGGGCGCGGATCCGCCCGGCGATCGCCTCGGCCTCCGTACGGCTGTGCGGGGTCACGTAGACGATGTCGGCCGAGCTCACCGGCAGTTCGTACGGCACGCGGGAGTGGCCGTGGTCGAGCACCGTGACGATCGGCTGCCCCTGGGGCGGCCGGGGCGTGATCGACGGTCCCCTGACCGAGAAGCGCGCCCCGGTGAAGTCGATGTAGTGCAGCTTGTCACGGTCGATGAACCGGCCGGTGGGCACGTCCCGGATCTCGGTGTCGTCCTCCCAGCTGTCCCACAGGCGGCGGGCCGCCTCCACCGCGTCGGCGGCCTCGCCGAACAGGTCCGCCAGCAGGTCCGTGTCCGGCCACCGCGGGTCGAGGGGCGGGAGCCTCCGGCGCCCGAAGTGCGCGGCCTCCGTCCTGCGCGGGGAGACCTGCACACGCCAGCCTGCGCGCCCGGCGCTGACGTGGTCGAGGGTGGCGATGCCGATCGCCACGTGGAACGGCTCGGTGTGCGTCGTCGTCGCGGTGGGTACCAGGCCGATCCTCGTGGTGAGGGGGGCGAGCCTGGCCGCCAGCAGCACCGCGTCGAGGCGGCCGCGGACCTGGTCGGCGCGCTCGTCCGGCCCGTCGGGGAGCGTGGACTGCAGGCTCAGCGCGTCCTCGATGGTGACGAAGTCCAGCAGGCCGCGCTCGGCCTCGGTGACGAGCTTGGCCCAGTGGCGGGCGGTGAACAGCTCCCGGGGATCGACCGCCGGGTCGCGCCAGGCGGCGGGGTGCCAGCCGGCGCCGTCCAGGGCGACGGCCAGGTGCAGGGGAACGGTCATCACGATGCTCCTTCCCGGGCGGGGCGGGGTACGGCGAGGCCCGGACGGTCGCGCGGGGTGGGGCCGGGTGCGGCGAGGCCCAGATGGTCGCGCAGGGTCGGGCCGGTGTACTCGGTGCGGAACACGCCCCGCTCCTGCAGGATCGGCACGACCTCGTCGACGAAGTCGTCGAGCCCGCCGGGGGTCAGGTGGGGCACCAGGATGAAGCCGTCGGCGGCCTCGCCCTGCACGAACTCCTCGATCCGCCGGGCCACGGTCGCCGCCGACCCGACGAACGACTGGCGGCCGGTCATCTCGATGACCAGCTCACGGATGGTGAGGTTCTTCTCCTCGGCCACCGCTCGCCACTTCGCGGCGACGGCGGTGCGGTCGGCGAGCCGTACCCGGCCCTGGGAGAGTCCTTCCTCAGGTTCGGGATCGACGCCGGGCAGGGGCCCGTCGGGGTCGTAGGCGGACATGTCCCTGCCCCAGACCTGTTTTAGGAAGGCGATCGCGGTCTGCGGCCCGACCTGCTGACGGCGGATCTCGGCCGCCTTCTCGGCCGCCTCGGCGTCGGTGTCGCCCAGCGCGAACGTCGCCGCCGGCATGATCTTCAGCTCGTGCGGCTCGCGGCCGTACCTCGCCAGGCGGCGTTTGACGTCGGCGTAGAAGGCCTTGCCCTCCTCCAGCGTGCCGTGCCTGCTGAAGATGACGTCGGCGGTGGAGGCGGCGAACTCCCGCCCCTCGTCCGAGTCGCCCGCCTGGATGATCACCGGGTGACCCTGCGGGCTGCGCGGCACGGTGGAGCGGCCCTCGACGGTGAAGTGCCGGTCGTCGTGCTGGACCGTTCCGATCGCCCGCGGGCGGACGAACACACCCGCGGCCTGGTCGGCGACGATCGCGTCGGGCCGCCATGAGTCCCACAGCGCGCGCGACAGCCGGACGAACTCCGCAGCCCGCGTGTAGCGGTCGGCCCGGTCGAGGAAGCCGCCGCGCCGGAAGTTCTCCCCGGTGAAGGCGTCGGAGGTGGTCACCACGTTCCACGCGGCCCGGCCCTCGCTGAGGTGGTCGAGGGTGGCCAGGCGCCGGGCGAGCTCGTATGGCTCGTTGAAGGTGGCGTTGACCGTGGCGGCCAGGCCCAGCCGATCGGTGACGGCGGCCAGGGCGGACAGCACGGTCAGCGACTCCGGCCGCCCGACCACGTCCAGGTCGTGGATGCGGCCCTTGAGCTCGCGCAGGCGCAGCCCTTCGGCCAGGAAGAAGAAGTCGAACCTGCCGCGCTCGGCGGTGCGCGCCAGGTGGACGAACGAGGTGAAGTCGATCTGACTGCCCGAACGGGGATCGGCCCAGACCGTGGTGTTGTTGACGCCGGGGAAGTGCGCGGCCAGGTGGACCTGCCTGCGCGGCGCGCTCACGAGACCTGCCGGGAGCCGCGGTTGACACAGGTGGAAGGGTTCACGAGCTCTCCTCGTTTCGCACGGGGCATGCCGGGCGCTATTACCTAGTTAAACAGTAGGAAAACCAGGTTTATCTGTCAACGCATGTCCTGAAGCGGCATCCCGGGAGGAGGGCCCAGGATCCGGAGGGGCCTGCGGAAGGTTCGTCGGCGCGGCGGGCCGAGGGCTACCGGGCGGGTCCTGACGAGAGCGGAGAGCCGTACCGCCACGTGTACCAGGCGGGCGAGCCCACCCGTGAGGCGCGTCCGCGGCAGGCCACCTGTCGCCCACCCGGGCTGTGCCGCACGGCGGATGAGCCTGCCCCGCCACGCCGGGGCACAGGCGACGACGGGTGGCCGGGACCGGCGTGCGACCGACACCGGCCGAACCCCGGACCCACCCGTCCAGGCCGCCGCCCGGCGGGGGTCCACCGGGCGGCGGGGCCGGGGCTACTGGGCGGCGTCCAGGCGGGCCAGCTGGTCCGGCGTCAGCTCCAGATCCACCGCGGCCAGGTTCTCCTCCAGCTGCTCCACCGAGGAGACGCCCGCCAGCGGGATCACCGGCAGGGCGCCGCCGATCTGCCAGGCCAGCACCACCTGGTTCACGCTCACCCCGGTCTCCCGGGCGACCTCGCGCAGCACCTCCAGGCGGGCGGGCGTGCCGGGGTGGTCGTAGTCCGGCGGCAGCGGCTTGTCGGTCCGGGTGTAGGCGCCGCGCAGCAGGGGCGAGTAGGCGACCAGGGTCAGGCCGGGCTCGGCCCGCAGGTAGCTGCGCAGCTCGGCGCCGGCGTGGCCGAGGCTGCCCTCCGGGAACAGCGGCTCGGGCACGTCGCTGCGCGGTCGGAGATAGCTGTGCTGGTACTGCAGGACCTCGTAGCCGGGCAGCCCGGCCGCCGCGGCCAGGGCACGGGCCCGCTCCACCCGCCAGATCGCGTGGTTGCTCACGCCGAGCAGGCCGACCGTGCCCTCGGCCACCAGCTCGGCGAACCCCTCGACGGTCTCGCGCGGGGAGACCGTCCGGTCCTCGATGTGCGCGTACAGCAGGTCGATCCGGTCCACCCCGAGCCGCTCGCGGCTGCGCTCGGCCGACTCCCGGATCACCTTCGCCGACAGCCCTTCGGGGTTGTCGACGTAGCCGGTGCCCGGCGCCAGCGGGCGCGCCCCCAGCTTGGTGGCGATGACGACCTCCCCGCCGACGCCGCGGCTGCGCCGCCACCGCCCCAGCAGTTCCTCGCTCTGCCCGCCCTGCCCGCCGTCGACCCAGAAGGCGTAGTTGTCGGAGGTGTCGATGAACGTGCCACCGGCCTCCACATAGCGGTCCAGGATGGCGAAGGAGGTCTTCTCGTCGGTCACCGAACCGAACAGCATCGCCCCTAGGGCGAGCACGCTCACCTCGCGGCGGGTCTTCGGGTCGGTGCCGATGGTGCGGTACTTCACGATGATGTCTCCGTCCGGTCCGTCGTGCAGATCACGGACAGGAGTCTGGGATGTGGAGCGCGCTCCAGGTCAAGCGCGGAGCGCGGGACGCCTCGCGGGGAAGCCGGGGGCGGGCCCGCCGTACCGTCCCGGCCTCGGACCGGAAAGAGACCGTCCCGGCCTCGGACCGGAAAGAGACCGTCCCGGGGTTAGCCTTCGCCCGACGGCGGTAGGGGGCGGGTCCTGACATCGATCGTGCAGGGAAGCGACGTGATGCTCAATGATCACCGTTCCCCGATGGATTTCACCCTTACCACCCGTTTCTCCGGAGAGCGGATGCTCCTGTGCGTCGGCGGCGCGCTCGACCACCGCTCCGCGCCTCTGCTGCGGCGGCGGCTGGAGGAGATCTGGGCGCTCACCGACCCGCTCCGTCTGACTCTGGATCTGAGCGCGCTGACCGACTGCGACGCCGCCGGTCTGCGCGAGGTCCTCACCGCCGTCACCGACGCCCGCGCCCGGGGCGTGGGCATGGAGGTCGCCGGCCTGGACGGGCCGGTGGCGCGGACCCTGGCCGCCGGCAACCTGCGCACCAGGTTCGACGTGCACCCCACCATGGGCCCCAACGGCGCGTGAGCGGCGTCGCGTCCGTCCGCCGGTCCCCGCCACGCGGGCGGGAACGCCGGTGGGATCACGACCCGGCGCGGCGGGCGTAGTCGTCGAGGCGCGCGGCCAGCTCCTTCGGCCGGGAGAGCATCACGCAGTGGCTGCCGTCGATCTCGTCGGGCGTGAGGCCGAGCCGCTCCTGCGCGATCCTGCGCATGAAATCGGGACGGAAGAACCGGTCGTCGCGGCAGAGCAGGACCTTCGTCGGCACCTCGGGCCAGGCCGGCAGCGGCCACGGCTCGACCAGCGCGCGCTCGGCGTGGTCCCGTCCGCGGCGCATCTCCTCCGCGGCCAGGTCCGGCGGGACGTCGTGCATGAAGCCGGCGACCGGGTCGTCCTCCCCCGGGTCCTCGAACCCGGTGTTGGCCCACCAGTCGGCCGGCGGTTCCCCCGGCGCGGGGATCATGGCCGCCAGCATCACCAGCAGGCCGGCACGCGCCCGCTCGCACACCAGCGGGCCGACGAAGCCTCCCCAGGAGTGGGCCACCACGACCAGGTCGGTGCGCCCGCCCACGGCGTCGAGCACGGCGGTGGCGTAGTCGTCCAGCCCGGCCGTCCCGTCCTCGAGCGGCAGGTCGACGGCCACGACGTCGTGGCCCAGGGCGCGCAGTTCGGGGTCGAGCAGGTGCCACTGCCAGGCGGTGCCGCCGCCCCCGTGGATCAGAACGAACGTGGCCATCCCGGTGGCTCCTCTCGCCGGGCTCCGCGGCGGGCCCAGGGGTTCTGTAACGGACTCGGGGCGATTCTCGTCTCCGTGACCGACAGTTTCCGGCCGGCCCGCCCCACCGGCCCATCCCACCGGCCCATCCCACCGGCCCGCCCCGAACAACCGGGGCCAGGTGGGCCGTTTTGCCACGGGCGTCTACTGTGGGAGGGAACGGGGGGCCGGTGATCTCGGGGGAGTTTGGGCCGGTGGAGGCGATAGATCATGTTCATGACGCGCGGCGGGCGCAGACGCTGCATGCCACAGGTCTGCTGGGCGAGGCCTGGGTGCCGCTGCTGGACCGGGTGACCCGGACGGCGGTCCGCCTGCTGGGGGTGCCCGCGGCGGCGGTGGCGCTGGCCGAGCGCGACCGGCAGGTCGTGGTCAGTACGGCCGGGCCGGACAGTCCGGCGCCGGGCGACCGGCTCACGCCGTCGTACGCGCTGTGCCGGCACGTCGTGGCCACCGGCGAGCCGCTGGCCGTGGCGGACATCGGCGCCGACGAGCGGTGGCGGCGGATATGGACGTCCGCGGAGGGCGAGCCCGCCGCCTACGCCGGGGTTCCGCTGCGCGCCGGCGTCCACGTGCTGGGCACGCTGTACGCGGTCGACTCCCGGCCCCGCCCGTGGAGCGCCGAGCAGCTGGACATGCTGGAGGACCTGGCGGCGATGGCGGAGGCGGAGATCGGACTCCGGCTGGCCAGGACCGAGACGCAGGAGACCGCGGCGTGGACGCAGCGGCTGCTCGACTGCGTACCCGACGCGGTGATCTCCCTCGACGCCGCCGGCGTGGTGCGCGGCTGGAGCACCGGCGCCCAGCAGCTGTTCGGCTGGTCGGCGAGCGAGATCGTCGGACGGCCGATCGTCGGTCTGGTCGCCCCCGAACGGGCGCGCCGCGACTACGAGGAGCGGCTGCTGCGGCTGCGCGAAAGCGACGCCCCGGCGCTGGCCGGCCGCGGGCTGAAGCTGGAGGTGATCGACCGTGCCGGGCGGGAGTTCGAGGTGGAGGGGGTCGCGCAGGCCACCACCGTGCACGGCCAGGTGATCGTGCACGCGTTCCTGCACGAGGCCGGCGGGGACCGCCGGGGCGGCGGGGAGTACGACAACGGGCGCAGGTTCCTGCAGGCGTTGCTGGACAGCCTGGACGTCGGGGTCGCGGCCTGCGATCCCGAGGGCCGCCTGACCGTGGTCAACCAGCCGCTGCGCGCCGGCCGCGAGCAGAAGCCGAACCTGTGCGTCGACGACCTCCCGCAGGTCTACGGCCTGCTGGCGGCCGACGGGCGGACCCCGCTGGCCCCCCACGAGGTGCCGCTGACCCGCGCGCTGGCCGGGGAGTCCGTGGACGGCCAGCAGCTGGCGGCCCACCTGCCCGGCGGGGTGCGCCGGTTCCTGGCCAACAGCCGTCCCATCGACACCTTCGACGGGCGCCGCCTGGGCGCGGTGATGGCCCTGCACGACATCACCGACCAGCACCGGACCGAGATCCTGCGCTCCGCGCAGGACGCCGTGAACCGGGTGCTGGCCGACGCCGCCACCGCCGAGGAGGCCGCCGTCGGCACCGCCGGAGCGATCGCCCGGGCGCTGGGATGGTCCTGCGGGGAGTACTGGCGCGTCGCCGAGGACCAGAGCGGCATCACCCGCATCGGTTCGTGGAGCGATCCCGACCGGGAGCTGTCGGCCTTCGCCGACGGGGACCGTTCGGATTCCGAGACCTTCGAGCGCGGTCAGGGGCTGCCCGGCCGGGTGTGGGACACCGGCCGGCACCACTGGATCAGGGACCTGCTGGACGACCCCGACGGTTTCGTCCGCGAGCACGAGGCGCTGCGGGCGGGCCTGCGCACCGCCGTAGGCCTCCCCGTCCGCAGCGGCGATCGGATCCTGGGCGTGCTGATGCTCTTCGCCGACACCGTCCAGGAGCCCGACGACGACCTGGTCGAGCTGCTGGAGGGCATCTCCGGCCACCTCGGCCGCTACAAGGAGCGCCGCCGCGCCGAGGAGCTCGCCCTGGCCCTGGACGCCAGCCGCCGCCACTTCAACCAGATCATCGCTCAGATCAACGACAACGTGTGGAGCATCGAGATCTTCGAGGACGGCCGGGTCCGCTCGCTGTACCAGAGCCAGAACGCCGCCGGGGTGTTCGGCCGGCGGCTGCCCGACGACGCCGACATCGACGACCTGATGCTCAAGCGCGTCCATCCCGACGACATGGAGGCCTATCTCGCCTTCAACCGCAAGCTGCACGCGGGCGAGCCCGCCGAGATCGAGTGCCGGGTCGTCGGGCTGGACGAGGTCACCCGCTGGATCTGGATCCGGACGACGCCCCGCCGCGAGGGCGACCGGCTGCTGGTCGACGGCATCGCCACCGACGTGACCGAACGCCACCACATAGCCGAGGAGCGCGAACACCTGCTGGCCCAGCAACAGCAGCAGGTGCGCCGGCTGCGGGAGCTCGACCGCATGAAGGACGAGCTGATGGCGCTGGTCACCCACGAGCTGCGCAATCCCATCGGGGCCATCCGCGGCTACGTCGAGCTGCTCACCGACGATCCCGGCCTGAGCGCCGAGCAGCGCATGTTCACCGACGTCATCGACCGCAAGAGCGCCCACCTGCAACGCCTGGTCGACGACCTGCTCGACCTGGCCCGCATGAACGCCGGGGGCATCGGCGTCGACCTCCGTCCCCTGTCGCTGACCGGCCTGCTGAACGAGGCCATCGACGACCACCGGCCCGCGGCCGAGGCCAAGCAGCTGGCCCTCACCACCGAGCTGGAGCCGTCCCTGCGCCTGCACGCCGACCCGGTACGGCTGCGCCAGATGCTCGACAACCTGCTGTCCAACGCGATCAAGTACACGCCGGCGGGAGGGAAGGTCACCGTCTCCGCCGGCCTCGGCGGCGACTGCGGAGACGCGGCGCTCACCCTGACGGTCGCCGACACCGGGATCGGCATCCCGGCCGAGCAGTACGACCGGCTGTTCACCCGGTTCTTCCGCGCCTCCACCGCCCGCGAGGCCGGGATCAAGGGCACCGGTCTGGGGCTGGCCGTCACCAGGGCGATCGTGAACGCGCACGGCGGCACCATCTCCGCCGCCCCCCGCGAGGGCGGGGGCACCGTCTTCACCGTCTGCCTGCCGACCGTCCCGCCGCCCCCGGCCTGAGCCCCGGGCGGGCGGGCCGTACGTGCCCTCGGGCGGTCAGGACGTACGGGCGTCAGGACGTGCGGGTGAACTCGGCGACCCAGTTCGTCTCCCAGGTCGCGCCGCCGTCGGCGGAGAACTCCTGCTCCCACCGGCACGAGTGCGCGGTGATGTCCGACCAGATGTAGTTGACCTTGATCGGGACTCCGTCGTACACGTCGTCGGCGGTGAACACGCCCCGCCCGTCGGCTCCGAAACGGCCGACCACCGGAGGCAGCGATATGCCGGTCCTGCTGCTCGCCCAGTACAGCGACCACAGGTCGGTCGCTCCGTCGTACAGCCGCAGCGTCACGCCGCCGAACCCCTGCGTCGGGAAAGTGACCTCGTCGATGTTGCCGGCGCCGTCCAGAACGCTCCAGCACCTGGTGACGCCGGGGAACTCGTACCAGTCATCGCTGCCGGCGAGCACCCGGCGCAGCCGCCGCTGGCGGGAGGCCCAGGTGCCGACGAGGAAGTCGAAGCTGTTGGCCGCCTTGAAGGCGGCGTCCGTCATGTCGGTCATGGGCGCGACGTTAGCGACGGTTCCCTGACACCCTGCGTCAGGGAATCGCGATGGCACGACCGGTCCCTGTCACGGGACCGCGATGGCACGACCGGCCGGAGCGGTCCCCGGAGGGCGGGACCGTTCCGGCCGGGACGACGGGCCTACGGCTTGGCCGCGGACTCGTTCGGAGAGGCGCCGGGCGAGGGGGCGCCCTGCGAGGAGGCCGCCGGGGCCCCGCCCTTCCTGCAGTTGGCCATCCTGAAGACCTGCGGGCTGGGGTCGCCGTCCTCGCAGGTCATGCTGCCCCTGAGGCCGGGGACGCCGAATGCCGACAGGTCGAACACGAAGTACTTGACCGGGCTGCCGTCCTTGCCGTCCTTGCCCGCGGGACCGGCCGGGCCCGCAGGGCCGGTCTCGCCCTTCGGACCCGCGGGACCGGTCTCGCCCTTCGGACCTGGCGCGCCGTCCTTGCCGTCCTTGCCGTCCTTGCCCGCGGGACCGGCCGGGCCGGTGTCGCCCTTCGGGCCGGGGACACCCTGCTTGCCCTGCGGGCCGCGGAAGCCCTGCGGGCCCTGCTGGCCGGTGTCGCCCTTCGGACCCGCGGGACCGGCCGGGCCGCGCTCCCCCTGCGGGCCCGCGGTCGCGACGCCCTGCTGGGACTGACCTCCCCAGGAGGTCTTGAACTCGGTGGTGCGGCAGCTGGCGGTCGCGTTGACCAGCCGCATGTAGCGGGTCTTCTTGTGGACGCACGCGGTGATCACGTCACCGGGGGCGGAGACCTGGGCGGACGCGGTGGCCGTACCGGCGATGCCGACGAGCAGCACTGCCGCCGCAGCCAGGTACACAGGCTTACCGATTCTCATGGATGTGACTCCGGATCGAGATGGGACGGGAGTGTGCGGCGTGGATCATCGTGGCAGGAAGGAACGATCCAAACGCACAAAAACGGCGCATGAGATCAAAACGAGATCTTCCACATCCTCGGCGCAGGCGGCGGCGCCGTACGGCATCCGCATCGCGAGCCGGCCCCGGACCCGGGCGTACGACCGCCGTCGCGAATCGCTCTCACCGGGACCGGCCCCGACAGCAAAAAACGGAAATTTCCGCTTTAAGGATTCGGCGGGAAATTCAATTCCCATTGACGCCGAGAATTAGATTCGGGTTCACGATATTTCCGTGAATTTACTTTCCAAAGGCTTTACGTCCCGCCGATGAATACTGCAGACTCTCCCGTAGCGGCGCAATCACTTGCGGTGACAGTCTGAGCGCCGACCGTTCAAGGAGGCTTTTCATGCCGAAAATCAGGACCAGGCGGGGCGTCGCCCTGCTCACCGGTCTCGCTTCTATGACCGCGGTCCTCGCCGTGGGAGCGGGCGCGCAGCCCTCCTACGCCCAGGCGCCGTGCACCACGTCCGGGCCGACGGTCACCCGCACCGGCACCGGGGCCGAGATCGCCCTGACGGTGTCGTGCTCCACCTCGCAGTCCGTGGACATCGGGCTGACCGTCCTCGGCGTCGGCGGCACCACGCTCGCGGGGGTGAGGACCACGACGACCGTCGCGGCGGACGCCACCACGACACAGCGGGTCACCGTCCCCCTCCCCGTCCAGCGGGCGTGCGTGACGGTCAACGGCACCACCCGCTGCCTGCCCTGAGCATCCCCGCGCGGGCATCGGACAAGGGCGGCTCCGCCATTTTCGAACGATTTTGAAAATCATTCGGAAATGAGGGGGGCCGCCCTCTCGAGTCGGCGGGTCAGCCAGTCCCGGCGTGACCGGATAAATGATAACCCGGCCGGACCGGAAAACGCGCGGCATCCGTTCCGGAAATCACCGGCCGGTCAGAACCACCAGCCGATGAGGTTCCACTGCCACAGGAACCACGTCAGCGCCGCCAGGCCCGCGAGCACGATCACCTGGTGGACGCGGGCGACCGCGCCCGCCCCCGAGCCCCGCCAGCCCCTGACGGTGGACACCGCCGCCCCGGCCGCCATCGCGAGCGTGACCACGGGCACGGTGAGCAGGAGGCGCAGGCCCGTCGGCACGCCGTACAGCGTCTCCCCAGTGTCGCCGAGGAGCTGACCCGTCAGCAGCGCCAGGAAGACCAGGCCGGTCAGCGCGGCCCCGGCGGCCAGGGCGCGGGCCCCGCGCCAGGCGGCCGTGGTGGTCGCGGGCCGGCGGCGCGCCCGGCGCCACGCCCCCGCCAGGGGTACGGCCGACGCGCTGAGGGCCGCGACGACGAAGACGAGGACGACCGCCAGGTTCACGATCGGGGTCTGCCCGGCGGGCATCAGCTGGTAGGCGGGGCCGTCGGTGGCCACATACCGCCGTCCGTCGCCGCGGTCGAGGAACACCAGGCGGTCGGCGCCGTCCGCCCGGACGTACAGGCCGTCGCCCCGGGTCCTCCAGTCGTGGCCCTTGAAGTGGACCGTGCCGTCGCCGTTCACCGTCAGCCGGGCCGGTCCGAGCAGCAGCAGGAGCTTCTCGATCGTCGTCTCGTTGTGCCGCGCCGGCGCGTAGAAGCCCTCCCGCGGGGCGGCCGCCTGGGACGCGGGCCGCGACGCCGTAGCGGAACCGGAGGTCCCCCCGCCGGAGGTTCCCCCCTCCGAAGAGGGTCCGTCCCCCGAAGAGGATCCGTCGCCCGAAGAGGATCCGTCGCCCGAAGAGGATCCGTCGCCGGAGCTCCCCTCGCCCGGGGCGAACCGGTCGAGGAAGGCGGGGATCAGCTCGCTCGCCGTCTCGATGCCGCCGGTGCCGTTGACCGACACGAACACGCCCAGATCGCACTCCGGCACCATGACCAGCGCGCTCCGGAAGCCCTCCCAGCTGCCGTCGTGCATCAGCACCCGGCGGCCGTTGACGGTGCGGTCCATGAATCCGTGCGCCCAGCCCCCCAGTCGGGGATCGGCGGCGTAGGAGCGCCGGTGCATCCGCTCGGTGACCGCCGGGTCGAGGACGGCCGCGCCGCCCAGCCGCCCGCCGTTCAACTGCGCGATCATGAACTTGGCCATGTCGTCGGCGGTGGCGCTGATCGATCCGTCGGGGGGCATCTGGTCGAAGATGAAGGGGATGGCCCGCGGGGGCTCGGAGTCGGAGTCGTAGCTGCGGGCGAGGTCGGCCGCCAGGGGCGCGGGCACCGGTTCGGCCGCGGTGCTGCGCGTCATGCCGAGCGGGGTGAGCAGGTGACGCCCGACGTAGGCGTCGTACGGCTCGCCGGTGACCTGGCTGACGAGGTGACCGGCCAGCGCGGCGCCGTAGTTGGAGTAGGCGGAGATCTCCCCGGGCGGCCGGATCCTGCCCGGCATGCGGTCGGCCAGATACTCGGCCAGCGGCGGCACGTCGGCGGCGGTGCGCGCCCCGATGCCGATCACGCGCTCCTCGAAGCCCGCGGTGTGGTCCATCAGGTTCTGCAGGGTCACCGGCTCCGGGTAGGTCTGCGGGATCTCGAAGGTCTTCAGATAGCGGTTCACGTCGGCGTCCAGGTCGAGGCGGCCGGCCTGGACCTGCTGCATCACGGCCGTCCAGGTGAACAGCTTGGTGATCGAGCCGATCCTGACCAGCGAGCGTCCGGGGTCGAAGGCGACGCCCCGCCCGGCGTCGGCCAGGCCGTACCCCCCGGCGAACACCTTCCTGCCGCCGGCGACCACCGACACCACGGCGCCGGGCACCCGGTCGCGGGTGAGGCGCTCCGGCACCGCCCGGTCGAAGAAGGCGGCCGTTGCCGCCGGGGTGACGGCGGGACAGGCCGCGACGGCGGCCCGGGCCTCGGGGGCCGCCGGGTCGAGGACGGGCAGGGCGACGCAGAGCGCGAGCAGGCCCGCGATCACTCTGCCGGTCGGCCGGGACGGTCGGGTACGCATGGGAGCCGCTCCTCGCGGTGACGGTCGGGTCGGTGACGCCGTCCAGCGTCGTGGCGCGGGCACCGGCTCCGCATCGCCCCGCGGGCCACGACGCCCTCCGACGAAAGTCGCAGGAGCGGCGGCGGAGCCGGGCGACGAAAGGCGGAGGAGGAGGCCGCGGCGCAGCCTGCGAGGCGTTCCCGCCGGGGCGGGGCGACAGCGCGGCTGGGCGCCGTCCGGGCGGCCGCGGCGGGCGAGGAGATCCATGGGGCACGCTTTAGGCTGCGGGCATGGAAGTGAGGAGTCGCCCGCGTGCCCGGCCCGCCGTGGAGGTGACGGGCCGCCCGTGGGCCCGGCTCGCCGGTCCGCGGGCCGTGGACGCGGCCGCGGTGCTGGGGTGCCTCGTCCTCACCGGCTTCGCGGCGAAGGCGCACTGGTCGCCGGTGCCGGTGGCGGTGATCGTGGCGGCGGGTACGGCGGGCGGCCTGGCGCAGTGGTGGCGCAGGCGGTGGCCGTGGGCGGCGGCCGTGGCGGGCGCGGCGGCGTACCCGCTGTCGGGCAACCCCGGTCCCCTGCTCGTCGGCCTGTACTCCGGCGCCTCCTACGCCCCGCGCCGGCAGGTGTGGGCGCTCGCGGTCGCCGGGTGGGCGGGCCAGACCGGGCTGTCGTGGATCGAGGCGGGCCGTCTGACGGCGGACGACGCGATCTGGGCGGCCGCCGGATCGTTGCTGGTGACGGCCCTGGGCCGGTACGCCGCCACCCGGCGCGAGCTGACCGCATCCCTGCTCGCCAGGGCCGAGAGCGCCGAGGCCGAGCGGCGGCTGCGCGACGAGCAGGCCCGTTCCGCCGAGCGCGCCCGGATCGCCCGGGAGATGCACGACGTGCTGGCCCACAAGGTCTCGCTCATCGCCCTGCACGCCGGTGCGCTGGAGCTCACCGCGGGCGGGAGCTCCCCCCGGGTCGAACAGGGCGCGGCGCTCATCCGCGTCACCGCCCGCGAGGCGCTGCGGGAGCTGCGCTACGTGCTCGGCGTGCTCCGCGAGGAGCCGGGCTCCCCGGACGGGGGCGGGCCGTTCGGCGACCTGGCCTCGCTGGTGCGGGCCTCGGAGCAGGCCGGGCAGCGGGTCGTCCTGCACGACCGCGCCGGTCCGCTGCCGCCTGCCATGACCCGGGTCGTCCACCGCGTGGTCCAGGAGGGGCTGACCAACGCCCACCGGCACGCGCCGGACGCGCCGGCCACCGTCACGGTGGAACGGGGCGCCGACGGCGCCGTGACCGTCACCGTGGACAACGGGCCGGCCGGCGGCGCTCCGGCGGACCTGCCCGGGACCGGTTCCGGGCTGGTCGGGCTGGCCGAACGGGTCCGGCTGGTGGGCGGCACCCTGGACAGCGGCCCGCTCGGCCATGGGGAGGGCGGCGGCTGGCGGCTGCGCGCCGTACTGCCCTGGCTCGACCACGGCGCCGGCGAGGGCCCGGACCACGAGGACACCGCCCGCGAGAACGCCGCCCACGAGGCGGCCCCGGGCGACGGGACGACGGCGGAGTACGCGTCGTGATCTCCGTTCTGCTCGTGGACGACGAGGCCCTCGTACGCGTCGGCCTGCGCATGATCCTGGAGACGGCCGGCGACATGGCCGTGGTCGGCGACGCCGCCGACGGGCGGGCCGCGCTGGAGGCGGTGGACCGCGACCGGCCGGACGTGGTCCTCATGGACGTGCGCATGCCCGGTCTCGACGGGCTGGCCGCCACCGCGGCGATCCGCGCCCGGCCGCGCCCGCCCGAGGTGATCGTCCTGACCACCTTCGACGCCGACGACACCGTCTTCCGGGCCCTGGAGGCGGGGGCGACGGGGTTCCTGCTCAAGGACACCCCTCCGCACGACCTGCTGCGGGCCGTACGGCTCGCCGCGGCGGGCGACTCGATGCTCTCCCCCGGGGTCACCCGCCGGCTCATCGACCGCCTCACCGCCGAGGACCGCACGCGCCGCCGCCGCGAGGCCCTCGACCGGCTCCGGGATCTGACCGAGCGGGAACGGGAGGTGCTGACCGAGGTCGGCCTCGGTCACACCAACGCCGACATCGCCGCCCGTCTGCACATGAGCGAGGCGACGGTGAAGAGCCACATCACTCGCCTGTTCGACAAGCTCTCCGTCACCAACCGCGTGCAGCTGGCCATCGCCGCCTTCCGCGCCGGCATCGTCGAATGACCGGGCGTCGAGCAGCCGGTCGCCGGGCAGCCGGTCACAGCAGCGGGGCCAGGAGCGCGGCGGCGCGCGCGGCCCCGTCGCCCGCGACGGGCCGGTAGTCGACCGGCCGGCCGATCTCGGTGGCGACGGTCTCGGCGATGAGCCCGGGGTCGAGGCCGGCGTAGTCCAGCCGGAGCCCGGCGCCGTGGCGGCGCAGCCGGTGGGCGACGTGGAACTGCTGCTCGAAGTGGCCGCGGAGCGGGACGTAGACGAACGGCCGCCCGGCCGCGGTCAGCTCCATGCAGGTCGTCAGCCCTCCCTGGACCACGGCCAGGTCGCAGGCGGCCAGGTGGCGGTGCAGGTCGGGGACCCACGAGCGCACCTCCAGGCCGGGGTGCGACGGCAGCCGGGACGGGTCGGTCCGCGGCCCGGCGACCACGATCATGCGCAGGCCGGGCACCCGCCGGGCGGCCTCGGGGAACGCGGCCGCGACCCGCCCCAGGAGGTCGCCGCCGACGCCGGAGCCCCCGGCGCTCACCAGGCACACGGGTTCACCCGGCCGGTAGCCGAGCTCGGCGCGCAGCGCCTCCCGGTCGGTGTGCGCGGCCGGGTCGAAGCCGGTGACGTACCCGGCGAAGTCGTAGTGGGCCTCGGTCCACTCGCGGATCGACGGCAGTCCCGGGCCGAAGCCGCCCCCGACCACGTCCTCGGGGTCGCCGACGAACACGGCGCGGTCGCGCAGGCGGGGGAAGCGCTCGACCCGCCTGATCATCTCGGCGTTGTAGTCCGCGGCGACCAGTTCCTCCCGCTCGCCGCCGGACGGCATGGGCAGGATGCCCACGAAGTCGGTGAGCCAGGCGTAGGCGAACCGCTTCAGCTCGGGGTTCTCGTACAGGAAGTGGTCGACCTCCCAGGCCTCGTCCCCGATCACCAGGTCGTACGGCTCGTCCCGCACGACGTCGTGGAAGACCATGAAGTTGGCCAGCAGGATCTCGTCCATCCGCCGCAGCGCCTGGAAGCAGTGCAGGTCGTGCTCGCCCGCCTCGTTCTCGATGTGCGCGGACTCGCAGGCCAGCAGGCGGCTCGCGGGGTGCACCCGCTCCCCCGCCGCCTCCAGCGCCCGGGTGACCGGGTCCTGCGCGAGCCAGTCGATCCGCACGTCCGGATGGAGGGCGCGCAGCTCACGGGCTATCGCCACGTCCCGCCGGGCGTGCCCGAGCCCGATCGGGGAGCACAGGTACAGCACCCGGCGCGGCCTGCGGTTCCACCGGCTCCAGGTCCGCCGCGGCCGCGGCGGGGCGAACCGCGCGGCGAAGTCGCGGATGAGCAGGTTCACCCGGACCGGATCGCGGGCCTGGGGCACGTGGCCGCCGCCGTCGAGGATCTCCAGCCGTCCGCCGGCCAGTTCCGCGAGCGCCTCGCCGCACTGCAGCGGGACGACCCGGTCGCGGTCGCCGTGGATCACCAGCAGGGGGCCGGTGAGGCGGGCGCACCAGTCCAGGACCGTGTCCCGGTCCGGGCGCTCCGCCAGGCTCTCGGCGACCAGCACCTCGCCGGTGGTCTCCAGGCCCCACGCCACGCCGTCCTCGATCGCCTTGGTGGAGTGGGGCTCGGGGAAGCACTGGCCGAAGAAGAACCAGAGGAAGTCCTCGTGGTTGTCCATCCAGTAGCGCCGGTTGTACTTGCCCCAGTGCGTCACCGGATCGCGGCGGCCCTGCCGTACCCCCGAGGGCTCCAGCTCGGGCGGCGGCCCGTCCAGATTCGGCGGGCCGTACGGCACGAGCGGCACGGCGGGGCCGATCGCGATGATCCCGAGCACCCGCCCGGGATGCTCGGCCGCCAGTTCGAGCGCCCAGTTCGCGGCCCTGGACAGCCCCGCGACCACCGCCCGATCGGTGCCCGTGGCGTCCAGGACCGCCAGCGCGTAGCCGGCCTGCGCCCGGTGCCCGTAGGCCTCGGGCGCGAGCGGCCGGTCCGAGCGTCCGTTGCCCGGACCGTCGTAGAGCACCACCCGGTGATGCCGGGCCAGGAAGGCGATCTGCATCTTCCATATCTGCTTGTGCACGATCGTCCAGGTCGGCAGGAGCAGGATCGTGGGCCCGCCGGCGCCGTGCACCTCGTAATGGATCTTCACTCCGCCGTGCTCGACGAAGCCTTCGGAGTCCGCCTGTCTCGCCTTCATGGCCGGGCCTTTCAGGGACGCGCCTCGTACACCATGTTGAACGGATTCTCCGCCACCTTCCGGAAACGGGTGAATCCCGCGTCGGAGGCGAGTCTGCGGATCGGGGCCTCGCCCGCCTGCGCGCCCAGGGCGTACCCGCCGGTCTGCGACATCGCGTTGGGCACGCACAGGAAGGTCGAGAAGGAGTAGTAGACCCGCCCGACCGGGTTGAGGTTGGCGGCGACGCTGTCGCCCGCCGCGGGCTCGACCACCATCCAGGTGCCGTCGGGGGCCAGCGACTCCCGGATGTGCCGGGCCGCGCCGAGCGGGTCGCCCATGTCGTGCAGGCAGTCGAAGGAGGTGACCAGGTCGTACGGCCCGCCGCCGAACGTCTGCGCGGAGGCGGTCTCGAAGCTGACCCGGCCGTTCAGTCCCGCGTCGGCCGCCCGGATCTCGGCCTGCTTGACCGAGCCGGCGTGGTAGTCGGAGCCGACGAAGACGGAGGCGGGGTAGGCCTGCGCCATCAGCACCGTGGACGCGCCGTGCCCGCAGCCGACGTCGGCCACCCGGGCCCCGGCGCGGAGCCTGTCCTCCACGCCGTCCAGGGCGGGGATCCAGGTCGTGGTCAGATTGGCGGCGTACCCCGGGCGGAAGAACCGCTCGCAGCCGGTGAACACGTCGGGGTCGTGCTCGTGCCAGCCGACGCCGCCACCGGTGCGGAACGCCTCGATGATCTGCTCCTGGGCCCGCAGCGCGCCGGCGGCGAGCTGGAAGGCCCCGGGGGCGAACACCGCGCCGTCCGGGTCGGTCAGCGCGAACGCCTGCTCCTCGGTGAGCCCGTAGGTCCCGCTCTCGACGTCGTACTCCACGTAGCCGCCGGCGGCCTGGCCGCGCAGCCACTCCTCCACGTACCGGGGGTGGGTGCCAGTCCGCTCGGCGAGCGCCTCCGGCCGGAGCGGCCCGCCCGTCAGGGCGCGGTACAGACCCAGCCGATCGCCGACGAGCACGTTGCCCGCGGCCATCGTGGCGCCCACGTCGCCGACGAACTTGAGCAGGAACTCCATGAGCTTGTCCTGATCGACCGCCATGATCGATCTCCTCTCTGTCCGGTTTCACCGCGGATCGCCGTGAATCACAGCGGATCGCCGCGGGTCGCTGTGGATCACCCCAGATTCCTCGGAACCGTTGCAGGAACGTTGCAGAGCCAAGGCAAAACTTGTGGGCGTGGACGACGAGATCGAACTGCGGCTGGTGGGGACCCTGGCCGTCAGCCGCGCCGGCGCGGTCCTGCCGTCCGCCGCGGTGGGCAGCCGCCAGGCGCGCACGCTGCTGGCCCTGCTCGCGGTACGGCGCGGCCGGCTGGTCCCCGCCGACGGCATCGCCGAGGTGCTGTGGGACGGCGCCCCGCCCTCGCGGCCGGCGCAGAACCTGGCCACGTTGGTCAGCCGGTTGCGCATGACGTTCGGCCCCGATGTGATCGTCGGGGGGCGCGGCGGTTACCGGCTCGGCCCCCGCGTCGCCGTCGACCTGGACCGGGCGGCGGCCCTGGCCGGCGAGGCCGAGACGCGGCTCACCGGCGGGGAGCCCGCGCTCGCGCTGGCCGCCGCGCGTGGCGCGGCGGACATGCTGGCGGCGGCGGGGGTGCTGGCGGACCAGCCCGACGCGCTGTGGGCCGAGCCCGCCCGCACCTCCCAGGCGGAGCTGCTGCGCCGGGCCAGGCACGCGGCGGCCGAGGCCGCGCTGCAGACCAGGAACCCGGCCGAGGCCGTCGCGGCGGCCGAGGCCGCGATCCGCGCCGATCCGCTCGACGAGGCCGCCCACCGGCTGCTGATGCGCGCGCACGAGGCCGCCGGGGAGGCGGGCCGGGCGCTGGCGGCGTACGAGAGACTGCGGAGCACGCTCGCCGAGGAGCTCGGCGCCGATCCCGCCCGCGCCACGCGCGACCTGCACGAGGCCATCCTGCGGGAACGACCGGCTCCTGGGCCGGTCTACGGCGAGGCCGCTCCCGCCGGCCCCGAAGCCGGGTTCACCGGCCGCGAGGCCGAGCTGGCGCGGTTGGCCGCCGCCTGGGAGGAGGCGGTGCGCGGCCGTCCGCGGCTGGTGCTGCTCACCGGCGAGGCGGGCATCGGCAAGACGAGCCTGGCCGGGCAGGCGACCAGGATCGCACTCGCCGCCGGCGGCCGGGTGGTCTCGACGCGCTGTTTCGAGGTGGAACGCTCCCTGTTCCTCCAGCCGTTCACCGAGTTGCTGACGCAGCTCGCCGGTGGGCTGTCGGCCGCCGAGCTGCGGGAGGCGGCGGGCGACCGGGCCGCCGCGCTGGCCCGGCTGGTGCCCGACGTCGCCGCCGCGCTCCCCGGCGCGGCGGCCGAGCACGCCAGCCCGGAGACGGAGCGCCGCCGGACCTACGAGGCGATCGCCCTGTTCCTGCGGCGCATGTGCGCCCGCCAGCCGGTGCTGCTGGTCCTGGACGACCTGCACCACGCCAGCATGGCCACGGTCGAGCTGCTGCACTATCTGGCGGCCCGCTCGGGGCCCGGCCGGCTGCTCGCGCTGGCGACCGTACGGGCCGAGGAGGGCCGGACCGTCCTGGACCTGCTGGGAGAGGTCGCCGAGCAGGTCGAGATCGGGCCGCTGGACCCGGCCGCCGTCGCCCGGCTGGCCGCCGCGGCGGGACACGCGGAGCTGGCCGGTCAGATCGGGGAGCGCACCCGGGGCCACCCGTTGTTCGTGGCCGAGACGTTGCGGGCGCTGGCGACGGGCGAGCCGGGCATCCCCGCGTCGCTGCGGACCAGCGTGCTGGCCCGGGTACGGCGCGCGGGCGGACCGGCCGAGGAGCTGCTGCGCGCCGCGGCGGTCCTCGGGCCGTCGTTCTCCCCGGAGACGGTGGCGGGCCTGCTCGGCATCGGGGTCCGGGAGGCGGCCCGCCGCTGCGAGCGGCTCCTCGCCGCCCGGCTGAGCGTCGTCACCGGCCGGGTCTACGAGTTCGCCAACGACCTGGTCCAGGAGATCCTGTACGACGACGTCCCCGCACCGACCCGGACCGCCTACCACCGTGCCGCGGCCGATCTGCTGGCCGGCAACCCGGAGGCCGTCGCCCGGCACAGCGCCGCCGCGGAGGACTGGCCGAGGGCCGCCCGCGGCTGGCTCACCGCGGGGCAGCGCGCCATGGCCGGGTACGCGGTCGACGACGCCAAGGACCTGCTGGACCTCGCGCTCGACGCGGCGACCCGGGCGGCCGACCCCGAGCTGCGGGGCCAGGCGCACCTGCACCGGGGCCGGGTCAACGAGATGGCCTTCCGGTACGAGGAGGCGCTCGTCGACCACGAGGCCGCGGTGGAACTGGCCCGGGTCACCGGTGACCGCCGGCTGGAGATGAACGCGCTGCGCCAGCTCGGCGGCGCGGCCTGGGCCGGGGTCGGGCGGTCCGTCGACGAGGGGGCCGCGCACCTGCTGGCCGCGCTCCGGCACGCGACGCTGCTGGGCGACCACGGCGCCGAGGCCCACCTGCTCGGCTGGCTGGCCGTGGTCAGCAGCAACCGGCTGCTGCTCGCCGACGCGCTCGCCTACGGCGAACGGGCGCTGCTCACGGCGCGGCAGTCCGGCGACGACCACGCCCGCGCCGCCGCCCTGGACGGGCTGAAGACGGCCCACGCCCACCTGGGCGAGATGCCCGCGCTCGGCCGCCTGATCGGCGAGCTGGAGCCGTTGCTGCGGCGGCTCGGCGACCTGTGGCTGCTGCAGTGGTGCGTCTTCGAGTCCGCGCTGCCCGCGGCCGCGACCGGAGCGTGGGACGAGGCGACGGCCCGGATATCGGAGGCGCTGGCCGTCAACCGGCGCAGCGGCTACACCGGTTACGAGAAGTGGTACGTCGCCCACCTGGGCTGGGTCGCCCGGCTGCGGGGCCGTCACGACGACGCGGTCCGTTACGGCCGTCAGTCGCTCGACCTGGACTCGCACGCCTGGTGGAGCGCCGCGGCCCTGGGCATGCACGCGACCACCCTGATCGAGATCGGTGAGACCCGCGAGGCCGCCGCGATCCTGGAGCGCGGCCTGGAGGACTGCGCGCCGCCCGACACGCAGGCGTACCGGTTGCGCTGCCTGGCGCCGATGGCGGAGGCGACCGGCTCCCGCGCGCTTCTGGAGGAGGCCCACGCGATGCTCCGCGCGATCCAGGCGCCGCCCGGCGCGGCCTGGCTGCAGGGCACGGACGCCTACGTGTCCGTGGCGCGGGCCTGGCTCGCCCGCGGTGCGCCGCGCGAGGCGCTGCGCGTGCTGGATCCCGTGCTCGCCGCCGCGCCCGCGGCCGGATGGCTGGCCCCGACCGCCACGGCCAGGGACCTGGCCGCCCGCTGCCAGGCGGCGCTCTGAACAGCGGCCCGGCGCTCTGGACGGCTGCGCGGCGCTCTGGACGGCTGCGCGGCCTTGGAAGCCGATCCTCGGGGGTACGGCTACCCTTCCGGCATGCCAGAAATAGCGGGGGAACGGCTCGAAAACCCAGACATGTCATCACCTGATCTGGCGTTCGTGGTGTCCGCGGACCCGGACCGGGTGCTGGCGGCGCTGGAGGCGGCGCCGGGGCCACGGGCGCGGCTCGTCGCCGCGGTGTACCGGGCCTCGGCCGGGACGCACCGTGACATGGACCCGGCCCGGCGGCGGCAGGTGCTGGCCGTCGACGCCGCCCGGTTCGGGGACCGGGAGCTGGCCGCCGGGTTCGCGGCCGTGGACCTGCCCGGCAGCCCCGCCCCCGGATGGACGGTCGCCTGGGCGAGCGGTTCGCTGCTCGACCACCGGCTCCTGCGCGTGCTGACCGGCCACGACGGCCCGGTCCGCACGGTCGCCGCCGGGACCGTGGACGGGCGGCCCGTCGCGGTCACCGGCGGCTCCGACAAGACGGTGCGGATCTGGGACCTGGAGACGGGTCTCCAGCTGGGTGAACCGCTGTACGGCCGGACCGATCCGATATCGTCCGTGACCTCCGAGGCGGTGACGATCTCCACCGCGACCGTGAACGGGCGGCCCGTCGCGGTCACCGGAGGCGACGACGGGCGCCTCTCGCTGGTGGACCTGACCTCGGGCGAGGACTTCCGCAAGCCGCTGTCGGCGCACAGGGACGGGGTCTCCGCGGTGGCCACGGCCGTGCTCGCCGATCGCCCGATCGCCGTGACCGCCGGGCGCGACGACATCGTGCGCGTGTGGGACCTGCGCACCCACCGCAAGGTGGGAGAGGTCGGTACGGCCCACCCCGTGCAGACCGGTTCCGTGGGGGCGGTGACCGCGGCGGTGGTGGGCGGCGAGCCGGTCGCCCTCACCGCGGGCACCGACGGGACTGTCGGCGTCTGGCTGCTGGAGCCCGGCGGTTCGTTCGCCCGGGGCCCGGCCCGGAACCCGGACGCGCGTGCCGCGCTGTGGCTGCGGCACCGGCTGTCCGGTCACGAAGGACCGGTCCTGGCGGTGGCCTCCGTCGTCGTGGACGGGCGGCCCCTCGCCGTCACCGCGGGCGCGGATCGCACGGTGCGCATCTGGGACCTGGAGACGGGCTCCCAACTCGGCGAACCGCTGACCGGCCACACCGATCACGTGTGGTCGGTGGCCGCCGCGGTCGTGGACGGGCGGCCCCTCGCCCTCACCGCCGGCGCGGATCGCACGGTGCGCATCTGGGACCTGTCCGAGGCCCACCACGCCGGGCCCGGCCGTACCGGACCTGAGCCCGCCGGACAGGGCATCGCCGAGCCCGGCCGTACCCGATCCGGGCACGCCGGAGCGCGCTCCACCGGCTCAGGACGCGCCGGGCACACCGGCCCGGTCCTGGCGGCCGCCACCGCGGTGCTGGACGGGCGGCCGGTCGCCGTCACCGCGGGCGCCGACCACACCGTGCGCACCTGGGACCTCGGCACCGGCCGGGAGGCCGGCCCGCCGCTGGGCGGCTTCGGGGAGGAGACAGCGGTGCTGGCCACGGCCGTGCTGGGCGGGCGGTCCGTCGTCGTCACCGTCGACGCGGACTCCGCCGTGAACGTGTGGGACCTCCTCGACGGCCGCCGGGCGGGCGATCCGCTGACCGGGCACACCGGCCGGGTGCTGGCGATCGCCACCGCGGTTGTGAACGGACGTCCCGTCGTCGTGACCGCGGGCGCCGACCGCACGGTGCGGGTGTGGGACCTGGAGGCGGGCCGTCAGGCGGGTGACCCGCTGACCGGTCACACCGGCCGGGTGACGGCGGTCGCCGCCGCGATCGTGGACGGGCGCCCGGTGGCCGTCACCGGAGGCTGGGACAAGACGGTGCGGATCTGGGACCTGGAGGCGGGCCGCCAGACGGGTGACCCGCTGACCGGTCACGGCGACTGGGTGACCGCGATCGCCACCGCGGTCGTGGACGGGCGCCCGGTGGCCGTCACCGGGAGCCGCGACGCCGTACTCCGCCTGTGGGACCTCGCGGACGCGCGGCCGCTGGGCGAGCCTCTGACCGGCGTCCCGGCGCGAACCCTGGCCACCGCGGTGGTGGACGGGCGGCCCGTCGCCGTCACCGGCCAGGGGGAGACCGTGCGGATCCTGGAGCTGCCGGACGGCCGCCCGGCCGGGGCCGAGCTGACGTTCCCCCTGCCGGTGGGTCCGCTCGTCCCGGCCCCGGACGGCGGGCTGCTCGCCGGTTTCGGCCGCGAGGTCGCGCTGTTCCTCCCCCGCTGACGCTGCTCGCCGATAACCAGCAGTGGATATGTCCGCAAAATTGCGTGCTAGACAGATTTAGCAAGCGGGTGGATCGTGTGGGGAGGGCAGCGGGGCCAGACAGGACGCGCGGCCGGCCGTTGCCGGGCTGGAGGACCCATGACCGCCAACGTGATGGTTGTGGTCGAGCGGCAGTACGACTATCCCCGGCCGGAGGTGTTCCGGGCCTGGACGGTCCCGGAGGAGCTGGCCCAGTGGCGTGGCAGCCCCGGCTGGCACGTGGAGACCGAGACCGTCACCTCCGAGCTGAAGCTCGGGGGACGCCACCACCACGTCAAGGTCCGCGACAACGACCCCACCACCCGGGTGACGACCGACGCGGTCTTCACCGAGTACTTCGAGCCCGACGTCTTCGTCGCGCGGCAGCGCATCACCGGCGACCCGGGCATCGACCCCGACGCCCCGCTGGAGCTGCGGGTCGAGTTCACCAAGATGGGACGTGACGGCACTCTGGTGCGCATCGTCCAGGGTCCCTACGATCCGACCGTCGCCGGTTACCACAGCAAGGGCTGGGAGCTCGAACTCGACCGCCTGGAGACCTATCTGGCCAGGCGCCGGGTACGGGAGGTGCCCCGGTGACGACGACGCAGCCCGCCACCGCGCACATCACCATCGTGCGGCAGAAGCCGCTGATGACCATGCGGCAGATCCTGCTGATGAACTTCGGGTTCTTCGGCATCCAGTACAGCTTCGGCATGCAGCAGACCGCGGTGAACCCCATCTACAGCTTCCTCGGGGCCTCCCCCGAGGACCTGCCGCTGCTGAACCTGGCCGGTCCCGTCACAGGACTGCTCATCCAGCCGATCATCGGCGCGCTGTCGGACCGGACCTGGAGCCCGCGCTGGGGCCGTCGCAAGCCGTACTTCCTCATCGGCGCGATCGGCTGCAGCATCTGCCTGTTCCTGTTCCCGTTCGTGGCCGCCATCTGGACGGCCGTGCTGCTGCTGTGGATCCTCGACGCCAGCAACAACACGGCCATGGAGCCCTACCGCGCCTTCATCGCCGACAAGCTGCCCCCGTCGCAGCTGGCCAAGGGCTTCCTGGCGCAGAGCTTCTTCACCGGGTTCGGCATCACCCTCGCCAACATCTCGCTGTTCGTCTTCCAGAACCTCATCACCGGGGCGACCTCGGCCGGCATCCCCTACTGGGTCGTCGGCTCCTTCATGCTGGGCGCCGTGTGCTCCATCGGCACCGTCCTGGTGTCGATCCTCACCACTCCGGAGATCCCCCCGAGCGAGGAGGAACTGGCGGCTCTGCGGGCCAGGAAGGGCGGTTTCATCGCCGCGCTGCGGGAGATCTGGGACGCGATCGCCGAGATGCCCGGGGAACTGCGCAAGCTCGCGCTGGTGTACCTCTTCCAGTGGTACGCGATGGTCTGCTACTGGCAGTACGTCTCGCTCTCCATCGCCGAGTCCGTCTACGGCGTGGGCCCCGACGACCCCCGGTACGCCGACGCCGTCTCCTGGACCGGGCTCGTCAACGGCTGGTACAACATCGTCACCTTCTGCGTCGCCTTCCCGCTGGTGGCCCTGGCCCGCAGGCGCGGGGCCAAGTGGGTGCACATCTTCTGCCTGCTGTGCGCCGCGGTCGGGCTGGTGGTCTTCGCCAACCTGACCAACCAGTACCTGCTCTTCATCCCGATCATCGGCCTCGGCATCGCCTGGGCCTCGATCATGGGCGTGCCGTACATCATGGCCGTGCGGATGATCCCGTCCACGCGCTACGGCGTGTACATGGGGATCATCAACATGATGATCGTCATTCCGATGCTCATCCAGACGCTGACCTTCGGCTGGATCTACGAGAACGTCCTCGGCGCCGACCCGACCAACGCGATCATGTTCGCCGGGATCCTGCTCGCCGTGGCCGCCCTCACCATGACATGGATCAAGGAGCCGCCCATCGTCCGCGACGTCGACGACGTCATGCAGATGCCCGCGGGCGCGCACTGAGGGAGGTGGACCGATGGGCAAGGCACCCGACTACCGCACGATCGTCGTGGGCACCGACGGCTCTCCGCTGGCCGCCCCGACCGTCACCCGGGCCGCGTGGCTGGCCGCCCGGGCCGACGCCGACCTGGTCATCGTCTGCGCCTACGCCGAGCTCTCCCGCCGGCAGGAGGCGCGCAACGTCGCCACCCTGGGCGACTCGCGCGTCGGCCGGGTCCCGGGGCGCGACACCGCCAGCGCGGCCGTCGCCTCGGCCGTGGCCCTGGCCCGGGAACAGGGCGCGACCATCGCGGCGGCGCTGATGGCCGACGGCGATCCGGCGAGCACGCTGCTGTCCACCGTCAGGGACAGGGCCGCCGACCTCCTCGTCGTCGGGGCGTTGCGCGACCCCGGCATCGCCGACCGGCTGCTGGGCACCGTCGCCGCCGAGGTGGTGCGCCGGGCGGACTGCGAGGTGCTGATCGTGCGCCTCCCGCACGGGGCGCCGGGGCACCACGCGCCGCGGGAGACTCCTCCGGCCTGAACCGGGGATGGGTCAGGCCGGAGAGTCTCCTGCGGCCTGAGCCGGGGATGGGTCAGGCCGGGGAGCCGGCCTGAACCGTCTCGGCGATGACCTCCAGGGCGGAGCGCGGGGCCCGGCCGAGGAGGGTGCGCAGGTCACCGCCGGTCCGCCCGAGGAATCCGCCCGCGATGGCGGAGTACGTGCTCACCAGCATCGGGACCTGGAAGGGAGCCAGGCCCAGGGCGGTGAAGGCCTCGCGGGTCCGGGCCAGGGTGCCGGGCCCGTAGGAGACGGCGGCCCCGGTGATCCGGGAGTACAGCACCGCGAGGTCCGCCCCGCCGACGGCCTCCTCACCGACCAGCTCGTAGGTCCGGCCCTCGTGCGCCGCGGCGTCGGCGACCACTCGCGCGGCGGCCTCGGCGAGGTCCCTCCTGGCGACCGCGGCCAGCCGCCCCTGTCCCAGGGGCGCGGTGATCCGGCCGTCCTCGACGGGGGTCAGCGTGGCGAGCAGTTCGGCGTAGAGGCCGTTGCGCAGGATCGTCCAGCGCGCCGTACCGGACCGGAGCCTGCGTTCGGTCCAGCGGTGGGCCGGCGCGTAGGTCAGGTGGTCGCCGTCGGCGCTGAGGCTCGTGTAGACGATGTGCCCCACCCCGGCCTTCTCCGCCGCGTCGATCGCGGCGCCGTGCCGGGCGATGACCTCGTCGTCCTCGCCGTATCCCGCCGAGATGAGCAGGAGCCTGTCCACCCCCGCGAAGGCGTCCGCCAGCGAGGCCGGATCGTCGAAGTCGACGCGGCGCACCGGCACCCCCGCCGGGACGCTCTCCGGGTTCCTGGTCCCGGCGACGACGAGCCGGTCACCCGGCGCCTCCGCGAGCCGGGCGGCCGGGCTCCCGGCCAGGTGGTCGATGACGAGCCGCCCCAGGGCGCCCGACGCGCCGGTGACGAGGATCATGAGGATTCCCCCGATCATGTGGTTCTCTCAGGTAACTGAGATCATCATCAAGAACCGGGACGGATCCCGTAAGGAGGCACTTCGATGTCGGTGGGGCACACGCAGGTAACCGCGTCCGCGGAACCGGTCGTCTCCTGCGGCGGTGAGCACGAGGACTGCGGCATCCGCGAGGTGCTGGACAGGATCGGGGACAAGTGGTCGGTCCTGGTGATCGTCGAGCTGGCCCAGGGAGTGCGCCGGTTCCGGCAGCTCCAGCGGTCGGTGCCCGGCATCTCCCAGCGCATGCTCACCCTGACCGTCCGCCGCCTGGAACGCGACGGCCTGGTGAACAGGACGGTGTACCCCACGGTTCCCCCGCAGGTGGAGTACGAGCTGACGCCCACCGGCCACAGCCTCACCCACCTGGTCAAGGCCCTGGCCGACTGGTCGGCCGCCCACCGCGAGGGCATCGCCGCCTCCCGGCGCGCGTGGGACGCCGCCCACCCGGACTCCGGCATCCGCTGAGTACGGCGCGCGCCCCGGGCCGAGGGCGGAGTCCGGGTGGGTGAGGCTCACGGCCAGCCCCTGTCCGGGCGGGTGAGGCTTACGGCCAGCCCCTGTCCGGGCGGGTGAGGCTTACGGCCAGACCCTGGCCTCGGCCGCGAAGAGCTCCGGATCGCTCTCCACGGGAAGGACGCAGACCAGATGCCCGCCGGGCACGCGCAGCACGTGGCATCCCAGCCACCGCGCTATCTGCTTGGCGCCGAGGGCGATCAGCCGCGCGGTCTCGGCCTCGACGTCGTCGGTCTCGATGTCGAGGTGGAACCGGGGCGCGTCGTCGACCGACTGGACGGCGGTGACGATTCCGGGCAGGGCCCCGTGCAGCGAGGTGAACTGCGGATGCGAGGAATCGGGCTCGGCGGGGACTCCGAGTGCGGCGGACCAGAAGGCCACCGCGTCGGCGGCGTCGGCTTCGGGGGTGTCGATCAGCAGGGCGTAAACGCGGCTTCGATGCATGCGCCGCTTCCTACCCGTCCGGCACAGGGCCACCGCCTCTGCCCGCCCGGCGAAACCCCGCCGCTCGCCCGCCCGGTGGGGGCCGCCGGAATCGACGGGTACGGCGGGCCGCCGGCTCAACTCGTGAGCGCGCTGACCCCGCTGAGCGCCATAGGCCGCCTTCCACCCTCCGGGGAAGATCCGCGGACCGGCGGTCGTGTATCTTCCAGGAGGTCCCGGATGGGATGCACCGGACTCTGTGGCGCCGCGCGCCCGATGGCACCGCTGCGGTACCGCGCGCCCGCTCTCCGGATCCCGGCGGACCGAGGGGTGAGGCGTTGAGCGGCACGGCCGGTCGGAAGGCCGCGCGCACGGGGCTCCGGAAGATCGCCGATCTCGGTCCCGGCGTCCGCGACGTGGTCTTCACCGACGACGGGCACCTCCTCGTCCTGGACGCCGAGGCGCGCCTGTGGCGGGCGGGGCTGACGAGCGGTTCCTCCGAGCCCTCCGGTGATTTCCCGGAGCCCTCCGGCGGTTTCCCGAAATCCCCGGGCGAGCCCTCCGGCCGGTTCTCGGAGCTTCCCGGCGGAGGCGACGCGATCGGCATCGCGGTACGGCGGGCGTTCCCGTGGGCCGGCCCCCACCTCGACGTCGTCCCCCGGCAGGTGTCATGGCACCGCGGTCCGGCGGCGACGGTGGTGCGGGCCGACTGCGGCGGCCACTGGTGCCTGGCCGGGCGGACGGGCGCCGGGTCCTGGCTGCCGCTGCTGACCGGCTCCGCGACCGTGTCCGATCCCGATCCCTCCTGGTCCCCGGACGGGACCCGGCTGGCGGTCGGCGTCGACGGCGTGCGCGTCGTGGACCTCCCCTGGACCGGGCGCCGGACGGGCCCGTGGGCGGACTATGAGGCCGAGGTCTGGGGGTGGACGCCGTCGGGGCGGCTTCTGCTGTATCACTTCGACGGCGACCGGTGGAGTCTCTCCGTCGTGTCCCCGGCACGGGGAACGCGTCCCCGGGCGCTCGGGGCACCGTACGCCGACTTCGAGGAATGGGGCTGGCCGGTCGGGCTCGCCGTGGCGGGCGGCGGCGGGACGTGCGTGGTCGCGTTCCGCCGGGCCCTCGTCCGGTACGCGCTTCCCTCGCTGGAGGTCGTCGGCGTCGTCCCCGCGGACGGCTTCGTGGGACAGCTGACGCCGAGCACCGGCCGCCGGCACGCGGCCACCGAGTCCGAGGACGGCGTGCAGGTGTGGGACCTCGCCACCGGCGTGCCGCTCACCGAACCTCTGACGGGCTTCCAGAGCGCGAGGCTGTCGCCCTCCGGACGCTTCCTCGCCTGCCGGGCCGTCGCACCGGCGGACCCGAGCTCCTCCGCCGAGCCCGGCTGGTCGATCTGGCGCCCGGGCTGACGGCGGGTCCTTCCGCGGGCGGATCGCTAAGCGGGCTCCCCGACCGGCCGCCCGCGCCCGAAGGCGCCCCATCGCGCGTGGAAGAGACCCATGAGGAGAACACCGAGTGCCCCGGCCACCAGCGCCCAGCCCGACGCGCGTTCGACGTGCGCCCACCGGACGCACAAGACGGTGAGCACCAGACCGGCCCATCCGGCGAGGAGGTTGACCACAGGAGAGTCACCGAAGACGGTGGGGTGCCTCTCCCTGGTGCTCCCCTTCACAAAGTGCGGGACGCTGTTCGCGCCGAGGAGCCCGGAGAGGAAGGCGAGGAGTGCGGTCTGACCCATGGCCCGAACCATAACCCGCCCGCGGAGCCCGCTCACGGATCTGCACAGTCCTCTGACGATCTCTCCCCGTTCCGGCCGGCGGTCCTGTCATCCCGTCACTCTTCGCCGGAGAACCTCTCCCAGGCCGACTGGCGCGCCATGCCCAGGGCGGCGCCGATCCTGGCCCAGGTGACCCCCCGGTCGCGCAGCCGGTCCACCCAGACCTGCAGGCTGGCGTCGACCTGCGCGCTCACGGCGGCCACGCGCGGCAGCAGGTCGAGGATCTGCTCGTCGGTCATGATGTCGGGCCAGGGGATCTCGGCCTCCTTCGGGGACTCGGCCTCCCCCTCGATGATGGTGTTGCACAACTGCACGCACTCGTTGCAGATGTAGACCCCGGGACCGGCGACCACCTTCTTCACCTC
Organism: Paraplanobispora siamensis; assembly: GCF_016863175.1. Taxonomy (GTDB): domain Bacteria; phylum Actinomycetota; class Actinomycetes; order Streptosporangiales; family Streptosporangiaceae; genus Planobispora; species Planobispora siamensis. The sequence continues at coordinate 972 of NZ_BOOJ01000033.1, read as the reverse complement.
GGTCTTCGACTTCGCACAGAACGAGCAGCGGATCCGCTCATCGGCCAGCGACGGTGCGGGCATGCGATCCTCCCGAATCGGCGATTGTCAGGCTCATCCTGACGGAGTGATCGCACCGTAACCCGTCAGGCTTCACCTGACAACCCCTCGGGGAAGACGCAGGACAGGGCGCGGCGCAGGACGGCGGCGAAGGAGTCGGCGGTGCCGGGTTCGAGCCAGCGGCGTCCCGCCACGCGGACGGCGCCGGCGACCGCGGCGGCCGTGACGGCGGGGAACAGATCGCGCGCGGGGTCGGTGCCGGTGCGCGCCGCGATCGCCTCCGCGAGCGGACCCTCGGCCATGGTGAACGCCTTCAGCGCCTCACCCTCCAGCTCGGGCGTCGACATGATCATGCTCAGGCCGGCCCTGTCGGGTTCGGGGTCGGCGTAGAGCTCGATCATGGCCGCGATGACGGCCTGGCCGAGCGGCTCGCCGGCGGGCCTGGAGCGCAGCGCCCGGCCCGCACGCCTGGACTGGTCGGCCTGGAAGGCGCAGATCGCCTCCGCCCTGCTGGAGAAGTAGTTGTTGTAGGTGCGCGACGAGACCCCCGCGGCCTCGGCGATGTCGTTGACGCGCACCAGGGCCAGCCCGTGCGGGCCCCGCTCGATGGCCAGGCGCAACGCGGCGTGACCGATCGCCTCCCGGGTGGCCTGCCTGTTGCGCGATCGCAGATCCATAGCGTCCTCGTCCATGGGCCGACTCTACCGAATATTGCGAACCACGCACTATATGCGTGACACGCAAGTTATGGGTAGAGTGCGACGAGACGCCTGGCACTCACACCTGGAGAGTGCCAACCGTACGGCGTGCGCCGGGGCGGCGAGGTCCGCCGGCGACCCACCCGTCCGCCGGCGGGCCGTCCGTCGCGGGCGCCGCCCCGCAACGCCCATCACGAGCAGGAGCAGCAATGACACCGAAGATGATTGCGTTCGA
>NZ_BOOJ01000032.1 GCF_016863175.1 Paraplanobispora siamensis | reverse complement strand
CGACAGCGCCGCCCCGGCCCCGTCCTGACCCGCCCCGGTCGGCTTCCCGTCCCGAACCACCCCGCCGGTTGCCGTACCGGCTCCTTCCAATCCGTCGATCGTCCCCCGGAGAACACGCACATGGAACCCCTGAAGATCGTGGCCGTCTCGGCGGGTCTCAGCCGCCCCTCCTCGACCCGCCTGCTGGCCGACCGGCTGGCGGAGGCCACCAGGCAGATCCTCGCGGAGGAGGCGCCGGTCGAGGTGCGCGTGATCGAGCTGCGCGAGCTGGCCTCCGACATCGCCAACAACCTGGTGACCGGGTTCCCGGCCGCCCCGCTGCGCGAGGCGATCGAGGCGGTGACGGAGGCGGACGGCCTCATCGCCGTCACGCCCATCTTCACCGCCTCCTACAGCGGGCTGTTCAAGTCGTTCTTCGACGTGATCGACAACACCGCGCTGACCGGCAAGCCCGTCCTCGTCGCCGCGACCGGCGGGACGGCCCGGCACTCGCTGGCGCTCGAACACGCGATGCGCCCGCTGTTCTCCTACCTGCGCGCGCTCGTCGTGCCCACCGCGGTCTTCGCCGCCTCCGAGGACTGGGGGACGGCCGGCGACGAACGGACCGACGGCCTCTCCGCCCGGATCACCCGCGCCGCCCAGGAACTGGCCGACCTGGTGCGCCGCCGCCCGGCCGCCGCGGCCACCGGCCAGGTCTATGAGGTCATCCCGTTCGAGCAGCAGCTCGCGGCGCTCCGCCCCTGACGCGGGCGATGTCCCCGCCCGGAGCGCACTCCGGTGACGGGGACGCTCCGCGCATCACGACCCCGGTCCTCTCCGCAGGACCGGGGCCTTCGTCATCGGCGGGGACGCGAGCCGTTCAACCGCCCCTCGCTCGGTTGAACTCATCGCGGAGCCGCCAGAACTCCGACTCCTTGTCGGTGAACTTCGTGATCTTCTTCTTCGGGTCCGTCGTCACGAAGAAGAGCCACGGGCCGTCGGCCGGGTTGAGGGCCGCCTCGATCGCATGGTCGCCCGGGTTGCCGATCGGGCCCGGGGGAAGACCGTGGTACCGGTAGGTGTTGTACTTGGAGCGGCTCTTCACGTCCTTGTCCCCGGCCGCGATGCCGTACCTGTTCAACCCGTAGAAGACCGTGCTGTCCATCTGCAGCTTCATCGGGGGCTTGTGGGCCAGCCGGTTGTAGATGACCCTGGCGATCTTCGGCATGTCCTCCTGCCTGCCGGCCTCCGCCTGGATGATGCTGGCGATCGTCATGATCTCGTGCGGGGTACGGCCGAGCGCCTCGGCGGCCGACTCCAGCCCGGCGCTCTCGGCCGTCTGCTTGTAGCGCTCGACCATGGCCGCGAGGATGTCGGCGGGCGTCATGCTCGGGGTGACCTCGTAGGTCGCCGGGAAGGCGTAGCCCTCCAGCCCGCCCTTGGCGTAGCCGGGCAGGTCGAGCGCCTCGGCGTCCTCGGCCGCCGTCTCGAAGTCCTTCTGCGGCCTGCCGGTCTTCTCGGCCAGCTCGGGGATGATCTTCGAGAGCCGCCAGCCCTCCAGGACCAGCACCCGCTGCTTCTTCTGGTTGGCCGGGTCCGTCAGCAGGTCGACGGCGGCCGCGGCGGACATCCGCTCGCGCAGGGTGAACTCCCCCGGCTGGAGTGAGGAGCTCTTGCCCGCCTCGGCGATCGCGTCGGTGAAGGCGCGGGCGCTGGCGATCACGCCCTTCTCCTCGAGCAGCCGGGCGACGTCCGCCGCGCTCTGCCCGTCCTTGATCCGTACCACCACCTCGCCGCTTCCCCGGCCGGTGAAGTCCTCGACCTTCATCGCCTCGGAGAGCCAGCGGTAGCCGTAGTAGCCCGCGCCGCCGATGGCTCCGACCAGCACGACCAGCGCGAGCATGGGGGCGAGGAAACCTCCCCGGCGGCGCCGCCGGGGCTTGCGCCGGCCTTCGCGACGCTCGTCGCCCGTGCCGAGAAGGGAGTCCATATCAAGATCGTTCATAACCGTGATGGCCAATCTCCCGGTAGCGGGACGGCGCCTACGGCGTGCACAGACCGCCGGAGGCCACCGCGCCGGGAGATGGACCCGGCGAGCAGCACTATGTCCTGAGGGCTTCCTCTACTCCTTCCGGTATCTCATGGATGTCCGCTATTTGTCATGGAATCCAGTTATTTAGCATGACGGCAGTACTTCACGAACGGCCGAGAGCAGGGACGATCACGCTCGGTCGCGGAGTGTGACGCATAACACATACCCATCTAGGGTATGTGTGATATCCTTTTCAGCTCTACTGGATCCGCCGCGCGAGCAGCGGAGACGACGCGCACCGGCCGGCGCCGAAGGATCGCGCCCCCGTCCGGCATCCCGCCCGCGCCGTCTCCCGCCGTCGTGGCTTCTTCACCGTCACCCACCCTCACATCACGACAGGCGGGGGCTCCGCCGACGGCAACCGTCCGGCACCCCCTGCGCACTCACCGTGCTACGCCCGGCGGGCTGAATGGGTCAGGACGGCCGGTCAGACGGCCGCACCGGCCCGGACCTCCGAGCGGGAGCCCTCTGGAGCGGGACGTCCCCGCCTCACCAGGAAGGATCGCTTTCATCGATGACCCTTGCCGCCATCCGTTCCGCCCGTGCCCGTGCCCTGGCCGTCGTCCTGGGCCTGTTCCTGGCCGCCGGCGCGACCGCGGCCGCCGGTCCGGTCCATGCGGAGACCGGGCAGAAGGTCATGCTCAAGGGCGCCACCACCGCCTCCTACTACTGGGACGACGGTTCCGGCCGCGCCGGTGACACCGGCCTGCCGGCCTCGGGCAAGCCCATGCAGAAGGGCCTGGCCGCCTCGCCCTCCTGGCCGCTGCTGACCGAGGGCTACGTCCTCTACAAGGGCAGGAAGGCCCCGTTCTTCGTGGGCGACCGCGGCCCCGGCGAGCCCTCCAACCGCGGCATCATGCTGGACCTGGACGCCAAGACCTTCGCCCAGCTGACCGGCGGCACCTTCGACCCGGACACGCTGACCGTGCGGGGCAACGGCGGTGCCGGGCACATCAAGGTCGACTACGTGATCACCAAGTGGGGTCCGGGCGTGGGCAAGAAGAACCACCCGGTGCCCTTCTCCACCGGCGCCTACAAGGTCAAGGACGATAACCCGGCCGAGCCCGTGGCCCTGTCCCAGTCCGCCGCGGCCACACCCGAACGGGCGTCGTCGTCCGCGCGGGGCGCCACCGGGAAGACCTCCTCCGGCACCCCCGCCGCCACCGGTGACCGGGCGACCGGATCGAAGGCCCGGGAGACCGCCCCGGCGTCCCCGGGCGGAAAGCCCGCGACCGGGAGCACCGGCACGGTGACCGGGAACACTGCGACAGGAAACCCTGTGACAGGGAACACCGCGACGGGAAGCACGGGGACCGCAAACACGGCGGCCACGGGCACCGGAGCCGGGACTCCGTCCGCGCCCGCCTCGCCGGGACAGACCCCGGCAGCCGGTACGCCCGCTCCGAGCGCGCCGCCCGCTCCGGCGGCGGCGAGCACCCCGGCCGCGCCGGGCCGTACCCTCGGCAGGACCCCCGGCACGACGCCGGACATCGAGGCCGAGCTGGCCCAGGCCGAAGCCGTGGCCGCCGCCGCGGCGGCCACCGGAGACTCCGACGGGGTCTCCGCCGAGTTCCTCATCTTCGTCCTGGCCGTCGGCGGTGGCGCGGCCTACGCCGGAGGCCGCCTCCTCGGCGACGGCTGACCGGACACCTCCCGGCCGGACCCGCACACCTGAACCCGACCGCACAGCCGGACCGCACAATCAACCGGCACAACCGACCGCACAGCCGGCCGACCGGCACACCCGGCGACCGGCCGTAGACCACACGGGGCCGGAGGGCGTTCACCGCCCTCCGGCCCCGCGCTTTTCCTCCACCGGCTCCACGGCCCGGCGTTTCTCGTCCGCCGGCTCCACCGCCCGGCGACCGGGGTCTCCGATCGCCGGGCCTTCCGCCGGGACCTCCCGAGCCGGTGACCGGGGTCTCCGGCTCGGCGCCCCGCCGCCCTCACGGAGAGCGGCGGGGCACCGGACCTCACGTCAGGTCCGAGCACTTCCTGGCGTCGGGATCCGACGCCGCCTTCGGCACCCAGCGGACGTTGGCGAACGACGCGGAGAACGCGCCCTCGGTGTAGACGAGGAAGGGCGTGTTGACGTTCTCCATGTCGAGGCCCTTCTCCGCGAAGCAGGCGATGGGGATCTTCACGGTCGCCTTGGTGCCCACGGGCAGCCCCTGGAACAGCGAGGTCGCCACGACCTCGGAGAAGCAGGGGTAGACGCAGTGGGCGCTGATCACGGTCCGGGCGGCCGGCGGCTGGTGCACGATGGTGTCGAAGACCAGCGCACCGCCGGCGTTGAGATAGCCGCGCAGGTCGCTGCCGCCCGCCGGGTCCTGCATGTAGATCTGGGCCGGGCCGATGCCGGTCCAGGTCGCCTTGAGCCCGTCCTGCTGCACGTTGACGTCGGACTGCACGACGTCGATCTCGGCGTGCGAGGCCTGGCCGTCGGCGCCGATCTCGGTGCCGCCCCAGTTCTCGGCGGAGCCGATGAAGCTCTTGTACGGCGCGATGTCGATGCGGTTGAACAGCTCCAGGTCCTCGGTGGCCTCACCGCCGCCGCCCTGCGAGCCGCAGCCGAACGGCGGCGCGGTCTCGTCGAGCGTGCCGACCGATCCGGTCTGGCCGTAGCGCAGGCCGTACCCCAGCGGGAAGAGCGGGTCGTAGCCCTCCTCGCCCGGGTTGAGCGGCGTCTGGCAGGCGCCCTTCGGCCAGGAGTACGACAGCTTGCCGGTGTAGCCCTCGCGGTACTTGCCCCGCACGAGCAGGTCGGCGACGCCGCCGCCCTCGGTGCCCGGCAGCCACGCCACGACGAAGGCGTCGGAGCGGTTGAGCTCCTTGTTGACCCAGAGGGGACGGCCGGTGACGTAGACGGTGATCACGGGCTTGCCCTTGCCGGCGACCTTGTCGAGCACGGCGAGGTCACCGGGGTAGAGCTTGGCCGCCTCCAGCGTGCGCCGGGACAGGTCGCCGACGCCCTCGGCGTACGGCGTCTCGCCGATCACCGCGATGACCGCGTCGTAGGCCGCGGGGTCGACGCCGTCGGCCGTCTCGCTGAAGGTGACGTTGGCCTCGCCCAGCACCTCGCGCAGGCCGCCGAGGATCGTCGTGCCGTTCGGGAAGTCGGCGTTGGTGTTGCCGGTGCCCTGCCAGGTGAGGGACCAGCCGCCCGTCTGGTTCTGCAGGCTGTCGGCGCTCTTGCCGACCACCAGGACCTTGGAGCCCGCCTTCAGCGGCAGCACCTTGTCGTTGTTCTTGAGCAGGACCTGCGACTTGCGCACGGCCTCGCGGGCGAGCCGCTTGGCGTCGAGGGCGTCGGCCGACCCGGCGAAGGGCCGCTTGGAGGGCTTGCGCCCATCGAGCACGCCGGCGCGCAGCTTCACGCGCAGGATGCGCGTCACCGCGTCGTCGATGCGGGCCATCGGGATCTCGCCGCTCTCGACCTGGGCGACCGTGTTGGCGATGAACGCCTTCCAGTCGTTGGGGACCATGATGACGTCGATGCCCGCGTTGACGGCCTGCGGGCAGCTCGCGTTGGTGCACCCGGCGACCTGGCCGATGCCGTTCCAGTCGGAGACGACGAGGCCGTCGAAGCCCATCTTCAGCTTGAGGATGTCGGTGATGGCGCGCTTGCTGCCGTGCAGCTTGCCCTCGTTGATGCCGAGTTCCTCGTTCGTCCAGCTGTTGAACGAGACCATCACGCTCTGGGCGCCGGCGGCGAGGGCGGTGTAGTAGCCCTGGCCGTGCAGGTTGATCATCTCGGCCTCGGAGGAGGGGTTGACGCCCTGGTCGACGCCCTTGAGGGTGCCTCCGTCACCGATGAAGTGCTTGGCCGTGGCGATGACGCCGTCGTGGCCGATGCCGCGCGGGTGCCTGCCCTGCAGGCCCTTGACCGCCTCGTATCCGTAGGCGCGGGTGATCCGCGGGTCCTCGGAGAAGCCCTCGTAGGTACGGCCCCAGCGGTCGTCGCGCACGACGGCGAGCGTCGGGGCGAAGGCCCAGTCCTGGCCGGTGGCGCGGATCTGCTCGGCCGTCGCCGCCGAGATGTCGCGCACGAGGCACGGGTCCTGGGCCGCACCCAGGCCGATGTTGTGGGGGAAGATCGTCGCCCCGTAGACGTTGTTGTTGCCGTGGACGGCGTCGATGCCCCAGATGACGGGGATCTTCGTCCGGCTGGCGACCGAGGCGTCCCAGTAGGAGTCGGCGAGGGCGAGCCAGTCCTGCGGCGAGGCGTGCTTGTCGCGGTTGGGCCACGAGCCGCCGCCGTTGAGCACCGAGCCGATGCCGTACTGCTTGACCTCCTCCGGAGTGATCGCGGCGATCTCCGGCTGGGTCATCTGGCCGACCTTCTCGGCGAGCGTCATGCCCGCGAGGATCTTGGCGATCCGCTTCTCGTCGAACGGGTTCTTGTTGATCCGGCTGTCGACCTTGGGCCACTCGGAGAAGGTGGGCAGCTTCTTTTCGATGCGGGCACAGCCGCGGGCGTCCAGAGCGGGCTTTCCGACCACCGGCTGCCGGCCGCCGGCCGCGGTCTCGGCGGCCGCGCCGGGGATGCCGGTGGCGCCCGAGGCCAGTACGGCGAGACCCGCCAGTGCCGCTAATCCGCTCCGGCGAGCACCCGAGCGGGTGAAACGTCTGATCATCAATAGATCCGTTCGTCGGGGAACTGCAGTGGTCAGGGCGGCCCCCCGTGTCCGCACTGAGCAGATCCTGACGTTGTGACGGCGGCACGTCAATAGGTACAGGAGAGCGCTCTCTCATCAAATCGCAATTCTTCCGCTCTCCCAGTGCTCAGTAGAACGGGCAGGTTATCAACTTCCCCTCACCCGACCTCCGGTAAAGCCGGAGGGACATCACCTCTGACCTGCGCCTCGAGCGAGAGCGCTCTCCCCTGCCGGGGGCGCGGGCCCGTCACACGGCCGGGGCGATCCTGGCGGTCGTACGGCCGGCAGAGCGGAGCTGGAACGCCACGAAGATCTGCATCACGCCGAGGATCACCAGCCAGATGCCCAGCACGAGCAGGAGCGCCTGCAGCGACATCCCCGGATAGACCAGCACCACCACGCCGGCGACGATGCCGAGCAGGCCCATCACCATCGCCCAGCCCCTGCCGTGCGCGTCCCGGTTCACCAGGGCCGTGAACAGCTCCACCGCGCCGTTGACGATCCAGTAGATTCCCAGCAGCAGCGCCAGCGCCGTGATCGTCACCATGATGTTGCGCAGCGCGTACAGCCCGACGATGAACGCGAGCACGCCCAGCAGGGCGAACATCACCCGGGTGACGCCGCTCTGGTCGTCGGCCGCCAGGGCGAGCACGAACCGGAAGATGCCGGCCACCACCAGCTGGATCCCGAACAGCGCGGCGATGACGACGAGGGTGCTGTCGGGCCAGGCCAGCACCATGATCCCGATCACCAGGGTGACGATCCCGAAGGCCAGCATCCAGCCCCAGTGACGTCCGGCGGCGGCCAGTACGTCGGCGACATCGGCGCGAGACTCTTGGTTCATGGGTCCCCCTTTCCGGGGCTCCTGGTCAGCGGCGCGCCCGGCAGGCCGGAGGTTCGAGGGAGCCGCTCGTCAGGGCGCGTCCATGATCTGCCGATTCGACCGTAGCAAGCGGGTGACCACCCTCAAAGAAGCAGACATTCCGGTTGCGCCCGGTGCATCACTCCGGACACAACCGGAATGCCCGAGGTGATTCACCGGGGACGGGATGGAGATCTTCCTCACGGACGGAGCCGCGGTTCCGGCCCGCAGGTGGCACAGTGACGGTATGCGCGCCGGGACTCGACGGGACGGGGTGGAGATCGGACTTCTGGGCCCGCTGGAGGTGACGGCGGCCGGTGAGGTCGTGGAGATCGGGCGCATGCCGCCCGAGTAGGTCCTGGCCGGTCTGCCCGCGGCCTCGGCGAGCCCGAAGTCCGCCAGCAGCCGCCGGGCGCGGGCCCCGGCCTCGGCGCGGCGCAGGTCGAGCAACTGCCCGATCAGCACGAGGTTCTCCATTCCGGTGAGGTCCTCGTCGACCGAGGCGTACTGCCCGGTCAGGCCGATCAGGCGGCGCACCCGCGCGGCGTGCCGTACGACGTCGAGCCCGCCCACCGCGGCCCGGCCCCCGTCGGGCCGCAGCAGCGTGGCCGGGACGCGCACCGCCGTCGTCTTGCCGGCGCCGTTGGGGCCGAGCACGCCGAGCACCGCCCCGCGCCGGGCCGCCAGGTCGATCCCGGCCAGCGCGGTGGTCTTCCCGAAACGTTTCACCAGTCCTTCGGTCTCGAAGGCGAGGGTCATGGTTCTCCTCCTCATATGCAGGTACGCCATGCACCCTCGCCCGGCCCCGTGCCAGACGCGGCACAGATCCCGGTCAGCCGCGTGTCAGCGGCCGACGGCCCGTGTCAGGTCTCGCGCCGCACCCCGCCGAGGATCCGATGGGCGACCACGACGACGGCCAGGAAGGCGCCGCTGACCACCTGCTGGAAGGAGGAGGTGAGCCCGCCGACCTGGTTGATCAGGTTCTGGATCACCCCCAGCAGCAGGGCTCCGGCGATGGTGCCGCCGAGGGCCCCGGCGCCGCCGGTGAGCAGCGTCCCGCCGATCACCACGGCCGCGATCACGTCGAGTTCGAGGCCGATGCCGAGGATCGTCACGCCCGAGGAGAGCCGGGCGGCGTTGAGCGCCCCGGCCAGGCCCGCGAGCAGGCCGGACACGAGGTAGACCACGACCTTGGTACGGGCGACCGGGACGCCCATGAGGGCGGCGGCGTCCTCGTTGCCGCCGATCGCGTAGACGTTCTGCCCGAAGCCGGTGCGCTGCAGGAAGACGGCCGCGACGGCGAGGATGGCGAGCATGATGAAGAACGGGTAGCCGACGTCGAGGATCGCGCCCTGCCCGATGCGCGCGAACAGGTCGTCCTCCACCAGGTAGGTGGTGGCCCCCTCGTCGGTCAGCGACAGCATCAGGCCCCGGGCCGCCAGCAGCCCGGCCAGGGTCACGATGAACGGCGCCATCCGCGTCCTGGCGATGATGAGGCCCTGCACCAGGCCGAAGGCCCCGCACACGACCAGCGGCAGCCCCAGCGCGACGGCCGCGCCGTGGCGGGAGCCGTAGGCCGCCAGGACCCCGCCGAGCACGAACAGCGATCCCACCGACAGGTCGATGCCACCGGAGATGATCACGAACGTCATGCCGATCGCGATGATCGCCAGGAACGAGGAGGCGGTGGCGATGTTGCCGAGGTTGGCCGGCGTGGTGAAGGAGTCGAACGCCACGGTGCCGACGACGAGCAGCACCGCGAGCACGATGAGAGCGCCGTGCTGCTGCAGCAGGCGGCCCGCGCGTTCGCGGGGGTTGCGGGTGGTCGCCATCGGCGGCGCCGGGTGGGTGGTCTGCATGGTCACCGGCGCTCCCGCGCTGCGTAGACGGCCGCGAGGATGATCACGGCCTGGGCCATCTGGGTCCATGACTGGGGCAGGTTGTGCTTGATGAGGGTCGCCTGGAGCAGCTGCATGAGCAGAGCGCCCATCACGGTGCCGAGCACCCGGATGCGACCGCCGGTCAGCGGGGTGCCGCCGACCACGACCGCCGTGATGGCCGACAGCTCCATGAACAGCCCCAGCGAGGTCGGATCGCTGGCCTGCAGCCGGGAGGTGGCCAGCACCCCGGCCACCGCGGCGAGCATGCCGGACAGGATGTAGACGGTCATCAGCACGCGGCGGACCGGCAGGCCGGACAGCCGGCTGGCCGCGCGGTTGCCGCCGACGGCGACCAGCTGCCGCCCGAAGGTGGTCCGCTTGACCAGGAACGCCACGGCGGCGGTGAGCACGACGGCGACGATCACGACGATCGGCACGCCGGCCACCGAGTCGCTGCCCAGGGCCACCAGGGTCGGGTTGGTGAACTCCTTCAGCTGCGGGAGGAAGACGTTGGCCAGGCCGCGCACCCCGACCAGGAGGGCGAGGGTGGCCACGATCGGCTGCACTCCCACGACGGCCACCAGGGTGCCGCCCGCCGCGCCGACCAGCGCCCCGGCCAGCACCGCCATGGCGATCGCGGGCAGCGCGCCGTACCCGAGATAGAGCGCCACCACCGAGGCGGCCAGGGCCATCACCGAGCCGACCGACAGGTCGATGCCCTCGGTGCCGATCACCAGCGCCATCCCGAGCGCGACGATCACGATCGGGGTGACCTGGACGAGCTGGGTGCGGAAGTTGTCGACGGCCAGGAAGTGCGGGGTGAACGCCGCGTTGAACAGCAGCAGCGCGGCGACCGCCGCGTACACGCCGTAGTCCTGGAGCCAGGTGATCACCCGGGTCCGGTCGGGTGCGCCCTGGCGCAGGGCGGTGTCAGTCATCGTTGTCTCCCGCGATGGCGGCCATGATCTTGTCTTCCGTCACTCCGGCGCCGTCCAGCTCGCCCGCGACCGCCCCGTCGCGCAGCACCACCACGCGGTCGGAGCCCTCCACCAGCTCCTCCAGGTCGGAGGAGATGAGGAGCACGGCCAGGCCGTCTCCGGCCAGCTCGTCGATGAGCGCCTGCACCTCGGCCTTGGCGCCGACGTCGATGCCGCGGGTGGGCTCGTCCAGCAGCAGCACCTTGGGGTTCATCGCCAGCCACCGGGCCAGCAGGACCTTCTGCTGGTTGCCGCCCGACAGCTCGCTGACCCGCTGGCCGGGACCGGCGGCCTTGATGCGCAGGCGGCGCATGAACTTCTGCACCACGCGGTCGACGTCCCCCTCGGAGACGATCCCGGCACGGGCGAGCCTGGGCAGGGCCGCCAGCACGATGTTCTCGCGCACCGACAGCGTCGGGACGATCCCCTCCGCCTTGCGGTCCTCGGGCAGCAGGTTGATCCCGGCGCGGATGGCGGCGGCGACCGAGCCGCCCGGCACCCGCTCACCGGCCACGACGACCTCACCGGAGTCGAGCGGCAGGGCGCCGGCGATGGCCTTGGCCGTCTCGCTGCGCCCGGAGCCGAGCAGCCCCGCCAGGCCCACGATCTCGCCGGGCCGTACGGCCAGCGACACGTCGTCGAGCACGTGCCTGTGGCGCAGGCCGGTGGCCTGCAGGATGGGGGCGGCGTGTGAGTGGTGCTGCCCGCTGAACTTGGTCAGGCCCTCCGCGGCGACCTCCGCCAGGTCCCGGCCCAGCATCAGCGAGATCAGCCGCAGCCGCTCCAGCTCCGCCAGCGGGCCGGTGTGCACCAGGCGCCCGTCGCGCAGCACGGTGACCCGGTCGCAGATGCGGTAGAGCTCCTCCATCCGGTGGCTGACGTAGATCACCGATCGGCCCTGGGCCTTCAGCTCGGCGATGGTGCGGAACAGCTTGTCCACCTCGCGCGGTTCCAGCGAGGAGGTGGGCTCGTCCATGATGACGACCCGCGCGTCGGCCTGGACGGCCCTGGCCAGGGCGACCATCTGCTGGGCGCCCAGGCCGAGCGAGCCCAGCGGGCGGCGCACGTCCGCCCGCACGCCGTACCCGCGCAGGATCTCCGAGGCCCGCTCGCGCATCCGCGCGAAGTCGATGAGGCCGAAGCGGCCCCGCGGCTCGCGGCCCAGGAACAGGTTGCGCGCCACGCTCATCTGCGGGACGAGGTTGACCTCCTGGTAGATGGTGGAGATCCCGGCGCGCTGGGCCTCCAGGGGGTTGGAGAACTCCACCCGCTCACCGCGGTATCTGATCTCTCCCTCGTCGAGCCGGTAGACCCCGGTCAATACCTTGATCAATGTGGACTTGCCCGCGCCGTTCTCCCCGACGAGGGCGTGCACCTCTCCCTGCCCGAGGGCGAAGGAGGCGCGGTCGAGTGCCGTGACCCCGGGAAAGACCTTCAGGGCGCCGACGGCCTCGAGCACCGGGCTGCTGACTGACACGGAGCTCCTCTCGTGTGACGGGGCACGCGCGCCCCCGGGGCGCGCGTGCCCGGCCGGTGGTGACGGGATCAGTAGGCCTGGGACAAGGAGCCCTCGGCGTTGGACTCGTCGTACTCGCGGTCGGCGATGATGACCTTCTCCGGGATGCTCTCACCGTCGAGGAACTTCTGGGCGGTCTCGAAGGCCAGGGCGCCGAAGCGCGGGTTGGACTCGATCACCCCGTAGATCCAGCCGTCGACGATGCCCTGGACCGCGCCCCGGGTGCCGTCGATGGAGACGATCTTGACGTCGCCGGCCTTCTTGCCCGCGCCCTTGAGGGCGGTGACCGCGCCCAGCGCCATCTCGTCGTTCTCGGCGTAGATGCCGTCGATGTCGGGGTTGGACTGGATCAGCTGCTCGGTGACCTGCTGACCCTTCTCCCGGGCGAACTCTCCGGTCTGCTCGAAGGTGATCTCGATGTCCGGGGCCTTGGCGGCGATCTGCTCCTTGAAGCCCTGGGTCCGCTCGGTGGTGACGTTGTTGCCGGGGGCGCCGAGCAGGATGGCGACCTTGCCCTTGCCGTCCAGCGCCTTGATCATCTGGTCGGCGGCCCGCCTGCCCTGCTCGACGAAGTCCGAGCCGATGAAGGTCAGATAGTCGGTGCAGTGCTTGGCGTTGATCTTCCGGTCGATCGTGATGATCGGCACCTTCTTGGCCGCGGCCTGCTGGAGCACCGGCTCCCAGCCGTCGGAGTTGAGCGGGGCGATGACCAGCAGCTGGGCGCCCTGGGCGATGAGCTGCTGCACGTCGCTGATCTGCTTGGAGAACTGCGACTGGGCGTTGGTCACCTTGAGGTTGGCGATGCCGAGCTTGGCCGCCTCGTCCTTGATGGACTGGGTCTCGGCGATGCGGAACGGGTTGGCCTCCTTCTCCGACTGGGAGAAGCCGACCACCCCGGTCTTCAGGTCGAACTTGGTCGCGCCGTGCTGGGCGATGGTGCACCCCGCGCCCGCCGGTCCCGAGGGGGTCTTCACGACCTGCTGCTGGGCCTCGGAGCCGCCCGGGGCGGGCGACGCGGCGGTGTCCTCGGACTTCGCGCATCCCGAGGCGACAAGGACGGCGGCGGCGAGCAGCGCGGCGGCTCGTGCGCGACGACCTGAGAACAAGGACATCTGTCCTCCTGGGGGGAAGAGAACCATCGGTTGGGTGATCACAGAGTGATAGGATTCCGCAACAAAGCGATAAAGAAAGAGCCACTTAACGGTCACGTTCGATCTAAACCGATCAATTAGCGACAGGCTCTGATCACTTCTGATCGACGGGCCCGGCGGAACGGCCAGCCGGATCCCCACCCCGGAGCGCCTTTCCGCGCCGACGTCATCCATCCGTAACCCGGCCTCCCTATGATCGAAGCTGATCAGGCACCAGTCGTGGGGTGAGCAGACAGTGACGGACGGCAAGACGCACGACACGGCCGAGAGCGCCCGGCCGGTGTTCGCCGCCGAGCGGCGCCAGCGCATCCTGGAGCTCGTGCGCGCCAACGGCGCCGTCTCCCTGCGCGACCTGGCCAGGGCCGTCGGGTCCTCGGAGGTCACCGTCCGCCGCGACGTGCGGATGCTGGAGGGCGAGGGCCTGCTCGACCGCCACCACGGCGGCGCCACGCTGCCCGGTGAGCTGACCCGCGAGCCGACCTACTCGCAGAAGACCCAGCTGTCCGGGACCGAGAAGGCGGCCATCGCCGACCTGGCCGCCTCACTGGTCGAGGACGGCGACGCCATCGCCATCGGCGCCGGCACCACCACCCAGGCCTTCGCCCGCCGCCTGGTCAGGCACACCGAGCTCGCCGTGGTCACCAACTCGCTCCTGGTCGCCCAGGCGCTGGCCGACTGCCCCCGTGTGGAGGTGGTGATGACCGGCGGCACGCTGCGCGGCTCCATCCACGCGCTGGTGGGCAGCCCGGCCGAACAGGCGCTGTCCGGGCTGCGCGTGCGCCGGGCCTTCATCTCCGGCAACGGGCTGACCGCCGAGCGGGGCCTGTCCACCCCCAACCTCCAGGTCGCCAGCGTCGACCGGGCGATGGCGCGGGCCGCCGAGGACGTGGTGGTGCTCGCCGACCACACCAAGATCGGCGTCGACACGATGGTCCAGACCGTGCCCACCGAGGAGATCACCCACCTGGTGACCGACGACGACGCCCCGCGCGACGTGCTGGACGACCTGGCCTCGCGCGGCGTGCGCCTGCACGTCGCCCGGGGCTGAACGTCGGCCGGGGCTAATCACTCTTGTCCGACTGTGATCGAAACGCCTTTCGTTTCTTTACGGAATCGTTTCATTCATGAGTCACCATCGTGGCACGCTCCCCGGGGGCCGTCCATGGAGGGGTCATATGGCAGCCAGCATCCGGGCCGTCGAGGCGGCGGGCATCGTCAGGGACTTCCCCGGCGTCCGGGCGCTCGACCACGTCTCCTTCACGCTCGCGGCGGGCGAGGTCCACGGCCTCGTCGGGGAGAACGGCGCGGGCAAGTCCACCTTCATCAAGGTGCTGACCGGGGTGCACCGGCCGGACGCCGGCCGGCTGCGGCTGCGCGGCGAGGAGGTGCGCTTCTCCAGTCCCCTGGAGGCCCAGCGCGCCGGGATCTCCACCATCTACCAGGAGACCAACCTCATCCCCAGCATGAGCGTGGCGCGCAACCTGTTCCTGGGCCGTGAGCCCCGGGGCCGCCTCGGCCTCATCGACTTCGCCCGGATGCGGCGGCTGACCGAGGAGATCCTGCGGGAGTACGGCCTGCGCCTGGACGTGCACCGGCCGCTGGGCGCCTTCGGGCCCGGCACCCAGCAGATGGTCGCCCTGGCCCGGGCCATCGAGGCCGACGCGCGGGTGGTGGTCATGGACGAGCCCACCTCCTCGCTGGACTCCCGGGAGATCGCGACGCTCTTCGAGGTGATCGGGCGGCTGCGCGCGCAGGGCCGGTCGGTGATCTACGTCAGCCACCGGCTGGAGGAGCTCTTCCAGGTCTGCGACCGGGTCACCGTGCTGCGTGACGGCCGCGTCGTGCACACCGGCCCGGTCGCCGGGCTCGACCGCCTGCGCCTGGTCTCGCTGATGCTCGGCCGCAACCCGGCCGACATCGCCGAGCGGGGCACGACCAGCTTCACCGGCTCCCATCCCGAACCGGCCGACGCCCCCGTGCTGTGCGCCACCGACCTCGTGCGGGGCCCCGACCTGAAGGGGGTCTCGCTGGCCATCCGGCCCGGCGAGGTGGTGGGGCTGGGCGGCCTGGTCGGCTCGGGACGCAGCGAGACCGCCAAGGCCATCGCCGGCGCCCTCCCGCTGGACTCCGGGGAGGTGACGGTCGCCGGCCTGCCGGTGCGCGGCCGTACGGTCAGGAACGCCATCCGCGCCGGGATCAACCTGCTGCCGGAGAACCGCCGCACCGAGGGGCTGATCCCCTCGCTGTCGGTGCGCGAGAACATCGCGCTGGCCGCCCTGCCCCGGCTGTCGCGGGCGGGCATCGTCTCCGAGCAGCGCATCGACCGCATCGTCGAGACGTTCGTCCGGCGGCTCGGCATCAAGGTCTCCGGTCCCGGCCAGCGGGTCAGCGAGCTGTCGGGCGGCAACCAGCAGAAGGTCCTGCTGGCCCGGTGGCTGGCGATGAACCCCAAGGTGCTGCTGCTGGACGAGCCCACCCGCGGCATCGACGTGGGCACCAAGGCCGAGGTTCAGGCCTTCATCGACGAGCTGGCCGTGGAGGGATTGGCGGTCCTGCTGGTCTCCTCCGATCTGGAGGAGCTGGTGGAGGGCTCCGATCGCATCGTCGTATTGCGCGACGGGGTCGTGGTGGCCGAGCTCAACGGCCCGGACGTCACCGCCGAGGTCGTCATGACGGCGATGGCGGACCCGGTCCCCCCGTCATGACCCCGATGTCCCCGCCGCATCCGTTCCCCCGTCATGACCCCGGCGTCCCCGACGCCCCCGCCGCGTCCTCTCAGCCGGCCGGCGCCGTGCTCTCGCGCACCATGAGCCGGTAACCGGCCCGCACCTCCTGCGGCGCGTATCCGGCCCGGCCGTCGATGCGGCGCTTGAGCAGGTCCACCGCGATCCGGGCCAGCTCGCTCTTGTCCGGCGCCACGGTGGTCAAAGTGGGCGTGCTGTAGCGGCCGTCCTCGATGTCGTCGAGCCCGGCCAGCGCGACGTCCCCGGGAACCCGCAGCCCGGACGACAGGACCGCCCGCATCGCGCCCAGGGCCAGCAGGTCGTTGAAGCAGAAGACCGCGTCGGGCCGCTCGCCCTCCAGCAGCGCGGTCATCGCCGCGAACCCGTCGGCCCGGTGGTAGCGCTCGACCGTGGCCACGATCTCCGGCAGCCCGTGCGCGGCCATCGCCTGCCGGTAGCCGGCCAGCCGCAGCGGGGCCGTCCCGCTGATGGAGCTGTCCTGCGCGCCGAGCGCGGCCACCCGGGCGCGGCCCAGCCCAATCAGGTGCTCGGTGATGTCGCGGGCCGCCCGGACGTTGTCGATGGCCACGTGGTCGGCGGGGCCGTCGTGGATGCGCTCGCCCAGCAGCACCAGGGCCGTGTCGTCGGTGCGGGCGGCGAGTTCGTCGGCGCCGATCGCGATGGGGCTGAAGATGAGCCCGTCCACCCGGTGGTCGCGCACCCCGTCGAGGATCTGCCGTTCGCGCTCCAGGCTCCCGTCGGTCTGCTCGATGACCACCAGCCACCGCTGCTCGGCCGCGGCGTCGATGACGAAGCGCGACAGCTCGGCGAAGTACGGCGCGTCGAGCTCGGGCAGGGCCAGGGCGATCACGCCGGTCCGGCCCTGGCGGAGGTTGCGGGCCGAGAGGTTGGGCCGGTAGTCCAGGCGCGCGAGCGCCTCCTCCACCCTGGCCCGGGTCGCGGGCGCGACGTGCGCGTACCCGTTGACGACGTTGGAGACGGTCTTCACCGACACCCCCGCGAGGACCGCAACGTCACGCAGGCTCGTTCCCACCCGCTCTCACCTCCCCGGCCGTACGGCTGGCGCCAGCCGTACACGATGCAACGGCATCGATCGTAACGCCCCGGTATCGACCTGCGAGAGCCCTGTTTACAACGTTGAAACAACGTTGTACAAACGCCCTACCCGAAACATCGCGTTAACAGAGAGGCCGCGTCTTGACGACCAGCGCTCGTCTCACCCTTGATCCCTCTTTCCGGATCGGACCGGTGGAGCCCCGGCTGTTCGGCTCGTTCGTCGAGCACATGGGCCGCTGCGTCTACACCGGCGTCTTCGAGCCGGGCCACCCGCTGGCCGACCCCGACGGTTTCCGCACCGACGTGCTGGAGCTGACCAGGGAACTCGGCGTGACGCTGGTCCGCTACCCCGGCGGCAACTTCGTCTCCAACTACCGCTGGGAGGACGGCGTCGGCCCCGTCGAGGAGCGGCCGGCCCGGCTGGACCTGGCCTGGCGGAGCCTGGAGAGCAACGCCTTCGGCCTCAACGAGTTCATGGCCTGGGCGGCCAAGGCCGGGGTCGAGCCGATGATGGCGCTCAACCTGGGCACCCGAGGCGTGGCCGAGGCGCTGGAGCTGGTGGAGTACGCCAACTACCCGGGCGGCACCCGCCTGTCGGACCTGCGCCGCGCGCACGGCGTGGACAAGCCGCACGACGTGCGGCTGTGGTGCCTGGGCAACGAGCTGGACGGGCCCTGGCAGATGGGCCACAAGACCGCCCGGGAGTACGGCAGGCTCGCCGCCGAGACCGCGCGGGCGCTCAAGCGCTTCGACCAGGACCTGTCCCTGGTGGCCTGCGGCAGCTCAAACAGCGGGATGCCGACCTTCGGCTCGTGGGAGGCAGAGGTCCTGGAGGCCACCTACGAGATGGTCGACTACATCTCGCTGCACGCCTACTACGATCCCTCCGACGGCGACGTCGACTCCTTCCTGGCCAGCGGCGCCGACATGGACCATATGATCCGCTCGATCGCCGCCACCGCCGACCACGTGGGCGCCAAGCTGCGCAGCCGCAAGAAGATCAAGCTCTCCTTCGACGAGTGGAACGTCTGGTACCAGAGCCGCTTCCACGGCGAGTCCTCGCTGGAGTGGGCCGGGCACCCCCGGCTGATCGAGGACGACTACGACGTCACCGACGCCGTGGTGGTCGGCAGCCTCCTCATCACCCTGCTGCGCAACGCCGACCGGGTGGGCGTGGCCTGCCAGGCCCAGCTCGCCAACGTGATCGCGCCGATCAGGACCGAGCCGGGCGGCCCGGCGTGGCGCCAGACCATCTTCCACCCCTTCGCCCTGACCGCCCGCTACGCCCGGGGCGAGGTGCTGCGGGTGGAGCCCGAGTGCGCCTCGATCTCCACCGGCCGGTACGGCGAGACGCCCGCGATCTGGGCCACCGCCACCCACGACGACACCACCGGCGAGATCACGCTGTTCGCGGTCAACCGCGACCGGAACGCCCCCTGCGCGCTCGACGTCACGCTCCCGGCGGGACTGGCCCCGGTGGAGCACCTGGAGCTCGCCGACGAGGACCCGTCGGCGCGCAACTCCGCCGAGCACCCCGACCGCGTCGTCCCGCGTCCCGGCTCGGGCCTCCGCCTGGAGGACCGCCGAGCCTCTCTTACCCTCCCTCCGGTTTCGTGGAGTATTGTCCGTTTCGCCCCCCAGGAGTAAGACATGACCAGTTCCTTCTCCCGCCGCTCCTTCCTCGGCCTGTCCGGGGCGGTCGGCCTGACCGCCGCCCTGTCCGCCTGCGGCGGCGGAACCAAGATCGGATCGGGCTCCTCCACGCCCGCCTCGGCGGCGCCCACGTTCTCCGGAGGCGAGTACTCCGGCCCCAAGGTGACCCTCGACTACTGGAACGGCTTCACCGGCGGCGACGGCCCCCACATGCGGGCCATGGTCGAGGCGTTCAACAAGGAGTACTCCGGCCGCATCGAGGTCCGCAACGTCACCCGGCGCTGGGAGGACCTCTACCCGGCCATGCCGACCGCCATCGCCGCGAACAAGGGCCCCGACGTCGCGGTCATCCACAACGACTGGGTCGCCACCTTCGCCGTGCGCCAGACGCTCGTCCCGCTGGACGACGTGGTCGGCTCGCTGCAGCTGACCGAGGCGGACTTCATCCCGGCGGTGTGGAACGCCGGCGTCTACGACGGCAAGCGCTACAGCGTCCCGCTCGACGTGCACAGCCTCGGCGACT
Source organism: Paraplanobispora siamensis (assembly GCF_016863175.1). Lineage (GTDB taxonomy): Bacteria > Actinomycetota > Actinomycetes > Streptosporangiales > Streptosporangiaceae > Planobispora > Planobispora siamensis. The sequence continues at coordinate 292,846 of NZ_BOOJ01000032.1, read as the reverse complement.
ACTGGAACAAGGCCCACCTGGAGAAGATCGGCCTGTCCGAGGCCCCGGCCGACAAGGCCGCCTACGAGGAGGCCCTGGCCAAGCTCAAGGAGGCCGGGATCGCCAACCCGTTCTGGATGCCGAACAAGTGGCCGGCGCACCTGATGTTCATGAGCCTGCTGTGGCAGCACGGCGGGGAGCTCTACAGCGAGGACGGCGCCAAGGCCCTGTGGGGCTCCGCGCAGGGCGAGCAGGCGCTGGCCTGGATGGTGGAGCAGATCGACAAGGGCTACAGCCCCGCCAAGGTCGCCATCGACACCCAGTACGCCGCCTTCAAGAACGACAAGGTCAGCTTCACCTGGGACGGCATCTGGCAGATCAACGACCTGAAGACCAACGCCAAGTCCCTGGATTGGGGCCTGTCACCGGTGCCGAACATCGGCGGCACCCCGGCGGTGTGGAGCGCCTCGCACAACTTCGTGCTCACCTCCCAGGCCGGCAAGGACCCCAACAAGGTGCAGGCCGCGAAGTTCTTCATCGACTCCATGAGCCGCCAGTCCACCGAGTGGGCCAAGGCCGGCATGATCCCGGCCCGCAACTCCGTCCGGGAGGACCCGGCCATCGCCGACCTGCCCCAGGTGGCCATGGCCAAGAACGTGAGCGTCTTCCACTTCCTGCCGGCCCTGCCCGGCGTCGGCGACGTGCAGTCCAAGGCGCTGGAGCTGGCGGTGGCCAAGGCCGTGCTGAAGGAGGCCACCCCGGCCGAGGCGCTGAAGGAAGGCGTGGCGACGGCCGACAAGCTGCTGGCCGACAACAAGCGGAAGTACGGTCAGTGATCATGAAGACCGTACGAGCCAGGCGGACCGCGCGAACCACGTGGGCCGCGCGGGCCGTACGAGCCAGGCGGGCCGCGCGGACCCGATCGACCGCGCGGCCGTCCGGCCGGGAGGCCCGATGAGTTTGCTGACGAGGCCCAAGGGCCTGTCCGGGGCGGCGGAGCCCGCCGCCCCGGCGGGGCGGGCGCGCAGGATGCGGCCGTGGACGCCGTACGCGTTCCTGGCGCCCTACCTCGCCCTGTTCGCCGTCTTCATGATCCTGCCGATCGGCTTCGGGTTCTGGACCAGCCTGCACGAGTGGGACATCAACCTGCCGGCCAAGCCGTTCGTCGGGCTGGAGAACTACGCCGAGCTGTTCGACCCCTCCAGCGTGGACGGCGGGCGCTTCTGGACGGCGATGCGGGCCACCGGGATCTTCACCCTGTTCTCGGTGCCGTTGCTGATCCTGCTGCCGCTGCTGGCGGCGCTGCTGATGAACGGCCGCTTCAGGGGCCGCAACCTCTACCGGGCCGTCTACTTCGCGCCCTACGTGCTGGGCGTGGCGGTGGTCGGCTTCCTGTGGCGCTATCTGCTCGACGGCAACATCGGGCTGGTCAACCACTATCTCGGCCTCGACGTGCAGTGGACCACCGACGAGCCGCCCGTCTGGATCGCCCTGGTCGGGGTGACCGTGTGGTGGACGCTCGGCCTGAACGCGGTCATCTTCCTGGCCGGACTCCAGGACATCCCGCGTGAGCTGCACGAGGCGGCGATGGTGGACGGCGCCTCGGCCTGGCGCAGGTTCCGGGCGGTGACCCTGCCCGGCCTGCGTCCGGTGACCGTGTTCGTGGTCAACGCCACGATCCTGGCCTCGGCCAACATGTTCGGCCAGGCCTATCTGATCACGGCGGGCGCCCCGGCCGACCGGACCAAGACCGCGATCTATCTCATCGCCGAGACCGGCCTGCGCCAGTTCGACATGGGCACCGCCTCGGCCATGAGCTTCATCCTCGCCGCCTTCCTGATGGCGGCCAGCGCCCTGGTGTTCGGGGCCTTCCGGGACAGGAGCGCGCGATGACCCGTGACACCCGCGGCCTGCGCCGCGCGCTGCTGCACCTGGTCCTGGCGGTGATCGCGGCGCTCTACCTCAGCCCGCTGGTCTACATGGTCTCCACCTCGTTCAAGACCCGCGAGGGCGCCGGGTCCACCGACCCGCAGTGGATCCCCGACCCGTTCACCACCGACGCCTACCGGGAGATCCTCAACAGCCCGGACAGCCCGATCCTGACCTGGTTCCTCAACAGCCTCATCGCGGCCACCGGCCACGCGGCGCTGGTGCTGGTCACCGCGGCCCCGGCGGCGTACGCGCTGGCCAGGCTCCGCTTCCGGGGCCGCAACGTGATCTTCACCGTGGTCGTGGCGACGCTGTTCGTGCCGCCGGTGGTGCTGCTGATCCCCAACTTCCTGATCGTCAACGAGCTCGCCTGGGTGGACAGCCTCCCGGCGGTGATCGTCCCGGCCGCGGCGGGCGCGTTCGGGGTGTTCTTCCTTCGGCAGTTCTTCCTGACCCTGCCCGGCGAACTGGAGGAGGCCGCCGAGCTGGACGGGTGCAACCGCTGGCAGATCTTCACCTCCGTGGCGCTCCCGCTGGCCAAGCCCGCGCTGGTGACGCTGTTCCTGCTGTCCTTCCTGACCAACTGGAACGACTTCCTGTGGCCGATCTACGTCCTGCTCAGCCCGGAGTCGCTGACCCTGCCCGCCGGTCTGGGCAACTTCCAGGGCGCCAACAACATCCGCTACGACCTGCTGATGGCCGGGGCGGTGATCGCCAGCCTGCCGGTGATCGCGCTGTACCTGGTCGCCCAGCGCTGGGTGATCGAGGGCATCTCCCGCTCCGGCCTCAAGGGCTGAGAGGGCATCGAAGCCTGCGGGTCCTCAAGGGCCGCGATCTCAGGGGCTGCGCTTCCAAGGGCTGAGGTCTCAAGGGCCGGGCGGGTGCGCGGTGACGACACCACGGGTGCCGTCCACCGTGACCGCCCGGCCGTCGCGGAGGCGGACGGTGGCCTCCCCGGTCGCCACGACTGCGGGCACGCCGTACTCACGGGCGATCAGCGAGGCGTGCGCGGCCAGGGTGCCGCCGTCGGTGACGACGGCGGCGATCCGCGCGAACAGCGGCGTCCACGCGGGCGTCGTCACCCTGGCGACGAGCACGTCCCCGGGGCGGACGCGGCCGAACTCCCAGGGCCCGTGGACGACGCGCACCGGCCCGGTGGCCCGTCCCGCGCTGGCGGGCTGACCGGTGAGAAGGGTCCGGCCCGCGAGGGCCGGCCGGCCGGCGTCTCCCGGCCGGTCGCCGGTACGGCCGCCGCCTTCCGGCCGGTCGCCGTTGCGGCCGCCGCCGCGCGCGAGCCCCAGCGTCCGTTCGAGGTGGCCGCCGATGATCGGCGGCGGCGTCCCGACGACCAGCGGCGCCGCCAGTCGGCGTAGCCGTTCCCACTCGTCCCGGCGCTCCCGGGCGAGCACCCCCAGCACCCCGCGCCGCCCCGCCTCCTCCCGGCCCGGAACCTCCTCCCCGGGTGATCCGGCCGCCTCCAGATGCGGCTCGATCTCCTGCCGGGTCAGGAAGAACACCTCCGCGGGATCGTCGGTCGCCCCTGCGGCGACGAGCATCTCCCCGAGCCGGTGCGCGCATGCGCGCAGGAGCGGCCAGCCCAGGGTCAGCTCGCGGACCTGCTCCTCGCGGATCATCGCGTACCGCCGGGCGGTCTCCAGCATCGAGGTGAAGGCGGCCAGCGACCGCGGCCGGTCCGCGAGCGCCTCGCGGCACGCGCGCTCGGCCCCGGCCCGGCGTTCCTCCAGCTCCCGCCTGCGGGCCCGCCCCGCCTCACCGTCCCCGGCGACCGCGGCATCCCCCCGCGCTCCGGCGGATTCGGAGCCCGGGGCAGGGCTCGTCCCGTCGTCCCCGGCGCCCGCGGGATCCCTTCGCGCTCCGGCGTCCGCGGCGAGGCCCGTCTCTCCCGCCGTGGGGTGGTACCAGTCGATGCTGTGCACCGCGTGGGCGGGGACCGTGCCGCCGCCGGGCAGGCCGCTCAGCAGGAGGCCCGCCTGGGCCTCCCGGAGCCGGTGGGCCCGCATGAAGCGCGCCAGGCAGGCCTCCATCTTCCAGGCCGCCCCGCCGACCACCGCCAGGTACCACAGGTGGCGGCCCGCCGTACGGCCGATGTCGTCGACGAGCCGGAGCAGTTCCTCCGGAGAGCGGCCTTCGGCGCCGCGACCGGCCAGTTCCCGGTAGGCGGGCAGCAGTTCCCCGCGCCAGCGCAGGTACAGGCGGCCCAGCAGCGCGCGGTCGGCGGCGGCGGGGTCGCGGCCCGGCCGGACGAGCGCGCCGATCATGAAGGGGAGCAGCCTGCCGCGCGACCTGAGCAGCGCACCGGGCAGGTCGCGCGGTGCGGGGGTGGGCCGGCTGTAGTACCAGCCGTTGACCGTCCCGTGGGCGAAGGGGACGGCCGCCCCGGCCGTCTCCCGCATCCCGTGGCCGAAGCCCTCGTCGATCCGGCCGAGCAGCCACCCGGCGAACAGCGGTGTCACCGGGTCGGGCAGCCACTCGCCGAGCCGGAAGTTCCGCAGCCACAGGCCGGGGCCGGGCGGGTGCCAGGCGACCGGCGCGGGCAGGGCCGTCATCGGCCGTGCCTGCAACAGGAACAACCGGCCGTCCAGGATCGCCCACTCGATGTCCTGCGGCCAGCCGGAGCGCTCCTCCACCCGCCGCGCGAGCCCGGCCAGCGCCACGGCCTGCCCGGCGTCCAGCACCTCCGGCACGGCCTCCCACCCGGCGTTCCCCCGGACCCCCGGCACAGTCTCCTCGCCTCCGGCGGGCCCATCGGCCTCCGGTTCGGTCTCCGCCGATCCCCCGGTGTCCGGCGCCGCCGGCCCTTCGGCGCGTCCCGGGCGCGGCGGGTCCATCATGCGGGTGCGCTCGGCGCGGCCGTGCCGTACGGTCCACTCCTCCCCCGTCGACTCGCCCGACACCAGCGCCTCGCCCAGGCCGGGCACCGCGGTGATGACGACCTTCTCGCGGGCGCCGGTCACCGGGTCGGCGGTGAAGGCGACCCCGGCCGCGTCGGCCCGGACCATGCGCTGGACCAGCACGGCCACACCCCCGTCCGCGGGCCCGGCGGTGCGGTAGGTCCTGACCCGTTCGGCGTCCGCGGAGGCGCGGCAGCGCCGTACGGCCTCGGCCACGTCGGCGGGGGCCACGTCGAGGAAGGTCTCGTACAGCCCGGCGTAGGAGGCCTCGGCCCGGTCCTCGGCCACGGCGGAGGAGCGCACCGCGAACCTGCCGCCGCCCAGCTCCCCGACCGCGCGGCCGATCTCCTCCGGCGAGGGATCCGCGCCCACCGGGACCACGAAGCCGTCCGGCACCGGGAAGCCCTCCGCGGCCAGGGCGGCCAGGCTCGCCGCCTTGCCGCCGGTCACCGCGCGTTCACGGGCGCGCGCCTGCGCCAGGCTGAGGATCACGACGTCACCTTCTCCGCGTCACGTTCTCCCCGTGATGGCATACGTAGCGTTGCTATCTATAGCGACGCTACGCCGGAAACCGCCTCCCCGGAAGACCCGATATAGCGTTACTACCTATAGGGACCGGACGGGCTTACCCGCCCTCACCATGAGATCGCCGCGGGCCATGAGACTACGATCGTGCACGTGGAACAACGCAAACTAGGCAGAACTGGCACAAAGGTCGGCGTCATCGGACTCGGCGCCTGGCAGCTGGGCGCCGACTGGGGCGAGGTCGGCGAGGACGAGGCGCTGGCCGTCCTCACCGCCGCCGTGGACTCGGGCGTCACCTTCATCGACACCGCCGACGTGTACGGCGACGGCCGCAGCGAGCGGATCGTCGGGCAGCTGATCAAGGACAGGCCGGGCCTGACCGTGGCCACCAAGATGGGCCGCCGCGTCCCGCAGGAGCCCTCGGCCTACACCCTGGACAACTTCCGCGCCTGGACCGACCGCTCCCGCGCCAACCTCGGCGTGGACACCCTGGACCTGGTCCAGCTGCACTGCCCGCCCACCCCGGTCTACTCCACCGACGCGGTCTTCGACGCCCTGGACACCCTCGTGCAGGAGCGGCGGATCGCGGCCTACGGAGTGAGCGTCGAGACCTGCGAGGAGGCGCTGACCGCCATCGCCCGGCCGGGTGTGGCCACCGTGCAGATCATCCTCAACGCCTTCCGGCTCAAGCCGCTGGAGCGGGTGCTGCCCGCCGCCGACGAGGCCGGGGTCGGCATCATCGCCCGGGTCCCGCTGGCCAGCGGCCTGCTGTCGGGCAAGTACCACGAGGGCACCGTCTTCGCCGCGAACGACCACCGCACCTTCAACCGGCACGGCGAGGCCTTCGACGTCGGCGAGACCTTCTCCGGCGTCGACTACGACACCGGCCTGCAGGCGGTGCGCCGCCTGACCCCGCTGGTGCCCGAAGGTCTGACCATGGCCCAGTTCGCGCTGCGCTGGATCATCGACCAGCCCGGCGTGTCGGTGGTCATCCCCGGCGCCCGCAACGCCGACCAGGCCCGCGCCAACGCCGCGGCCGCCGGCGCGGCGCCGCTGCCGGAGGAGACCCTGCGCGCCGTACGGGAGATCTACGACGAGCTGATCCGCCCGCAGGTCCACCACCGCTGGTGACCGGCGACGCCGCTCAGGACTCCCCGAGGAGGCCGACGAAGGCCGCGAAGGCCGCGTCGGCGCGGGCGGTGTCCCCGGTGGCGTCGGCGTCCATGAGCAGCCCCCGCACCACGGCGAGAACGGCGGTCGCCAGGGCGGGGGCCCGCTCCCCGTAGTGGGGGCGCAGCCCCTCCTCCAGCACTCCCAGCCAGTCCGTCGTGGCGGCCCTGCGGAAGTCGGGCCACGGGACCTCGCCCTCGGGCGCGTGGTACAGCGCGCCGAACAGTCGCAGGAACGGCGCGCCCTGCGGGCCGGTCAGCACCCCCCAGGCCCGCGCCAGCGTCTGCGCGTACGGCTCGCTGCGGGGTGCCAGCGCCTGACGGAAGAAGCGCAGCTGGCGCTCGCGGGCCTCCTGCAGCACCTCCAGCAGCAGCCGGTCGCGCGTGCCGAAGTGGTAGACGAGCATGCGCGGGGTGGTGCCGGCGGCCCGGGCGAGGGGGGCCAGGCCGGAGGGCAGGCCGTGGGCCAGGACGTGATCGGTGCAGGCGGCCAGGAGAGTACGGCGGATCTCCGGCTGCGGATGTCTGCCCACGGGAGAACGGCCTTTCATGTAATAGTCGTTACGTCTATTATCGTGCCGACGGCGACGACGGCAGGAGGCCATTATGCGAGTGGTGTTCGTCCACGGGGCCTGCGTCCGCGACGGCGCGTGGTGGTGGCATCGGGCCGCCGCGCTCCTGGATCGCGACGGAGTGCGCAGCAGCGCCCCTCTCCTGCCGAGCTGCGGGGAGACCGGCCTCGCGCCGGGGGTCGCGGGACCGTCCCTGCCCGACGACGTCGCCGCCGTCCGCCGGGAGCTGCAGGCCGGTGACGGGCCCGTCGTCGTGGTGGCCCACAGCTACGGCGGCGTCGTCGCCGCCGAGGCGGCGGCCGGGGTGGAGCGGGTGCGGCACCTGGTGTTCGTCAGCAGCTTCCTGCCCGAACCCGGCGAGAGCCTGGCGTCCTTCGGCGACGGCACGCCCGCGCCGTACCTCGACTTCGGGGCCGACGGCACGTTCGGGGTCCGCGCCGGGCTGGCCACCGAGACCTTCATGCAGGACTGCGACCCCGAGGCCGTCGAGCAGGCCCATGCCCGCCTGGTACGGCAGAGCGCCGCGGTCACCGCCCAGCCCGTCGCAGCCGCGGCCTGGAAGGATGTGCCGTCCACCTATCTGGTGTGCGCCCTGGACAACGGCACCCCGCCGGCCGCGCAGCGCGCCCAGGCCGAACGCGCCGGGCGCGTGGTGGAGCTGCGGGCCGGTCACCACCCGTTCCTGTCGCAGCCGGAGGCCGTGGCCGGTCTGGTCCTGGAGGCCGCCCGGGGGTGACGTGCCGTCCGGTCACATCGCCGCCCGGTCACATCGCCGCCCGGTCACATCGCCGCCAGCACGGAGACCAGCGCGACGGCCCCGAAGAAGGCGAGCAGGATGCCCACCCCGGACAGGAAGCTGGGCCGGTTGACCCCCTGCTCGTCCGTCTCGTGCAGGTCGACGACGACGGTCCCGGCGACCATGTCGTGCAGGCACCGCCGCCGGGGGTCGACGAAGATCCACAGCAGGTCGGCGGCGGCGACGGCCACACCGACGTACGGCGCCCACGTCAGGGCCGGGACGAGGACGTCGCGCAGGCCCGCGCGGTGCGGGCCGGGCGGCGCCCCGGTGACACGCGCCACGACCTTCAGCTGGCAGAAGCGCTTTCCGGGCGTCTGACCCCACAGGGCGTGCTGGATCCCGAAGTAGGCGGCGCTCAGGGCGCAGACCGCGATCTCGGCGGACCACCCGGGGGCCGCGGGCGACCGGCCGAGGAAGCGCTCACCCGGCACCACGACCTTCCCGGTGAGCAGGAAGGACGACGGCCCGGTCACGACGAGGCAGAGCAGCGTGTCGACGATGGCCGCCGCGAGACGGTGCCGCCGGGCGGCCGGGAGCCGCGTCGTCGGGGCCCGGGGGGTGGATGCCATGGGGGCCAGTGTGCCGCATGAGATCACATGTCCAGAAATTCCGGAAATGCAAGCCAAAAGCCCACAAATCGGCAAGTGGGCACCTATGGGAACGGGAGCGGGAACACGGCACGAGGACGGCCTCCGAGGCGAGACCGGAAGAGCGGGACGGCGACCGGGAGCGGGGTCAGGGGCGCAGGGTCGCGGCGGGGACGGGGATGGCGGGGAACGGGTTGTCGGGCAGCAGGATCACGCGGTGCGCCCGGTCGGCCAGGCCGGCGGTGTGCAGGTGCAGCAGCGCCGTCCCGATGCCGGCGGCTCCGATCATGTAGCCGGTGTCGGCCGTGACCTCCGCGGGCCGCAGCCGCCGGTAGGCCTGGTACCAGCGGTATCCCCGGCCGTCGTGGGCGGTGGCGTGGGCGATGAGATCCTCGGCGAGCGTGTGGGCGAACTCGATGTACTGCTCCCGCCCGGTGGCGGCCCACAGCCCGACGAACAGCTCCACCAGGCCCGCCGCCCCGCAGCACTGGCAGGCCGTGTTCCAGTAGCCGGCCGTGCGCCGGCCGGGCACGCCGCTGTTCAGCACGCCGTGGGCCAGCCGCTCGGTCCAGTCCAGGTCGCCCGGGTCGCCGGTGACCCGGTGGAGCTCGTAGAACATCCGCGCCACGCCCGCCGAGCCCGAGCAGAACCCCAGATAGTGCAGGTCGCGGCCCTGCGGCAGGTGGTGCGGGACCGCGGCGCAGCGACCGGCCACCGCGCTGACCGTGCGCACGAAGTCGGCGCCCCTGCGCGCGGCCTCCAGGAAGCCGTCCTCGCCGGTCATCCCGTACAGCCGGGTCAGCAGGAAGGCGGTGCCCGCCGTACCCGACAGGAATCCGGGCGTGACCGCGTCGACGGGCAGGTCCTCGCAGTCGCCGAACAGGTGGCCGGGCACCACCATGCGCGCGATGCGCCGCCCCGCCTCGGCGGCGACCTCGGTGTAGGCCGGGACGCCGAGGATGCCGGCCGCGTACAGCAGGCCGAGCGCGATCCCGCCGTCGCCGCGCTGCGCCGGATCCCGCGACCAGCCCAGCCCCTCCTCCATCGGGCGCGCGGACTCGGCGATCCGGTCGGCGGCCGCCCTGGCCTGCTCCGTGAACTCCTCGTCCCCGGTCGCCCAGCCCGCCTCGGCCAGCGCGAAGACCGTGCCGGTCAAGCCGTGGTACAGCGACAGGTCCGCCTGGTCGCGCCAGGTGGCCGCCAGGTAACGCGCCCCGGCCCGGGCGTCCCGCAGGTACTGCTCCTGGCCGGTCGTGGCGGCCAGTTCCAGGAAGAACAGCACGATGCCCGCCGCCCCGGCGTAGAGCGAGGCGGGCTCGTGGCTCATCGCCGACCTTCCGTCCGGATCGGGGTTGGCCCGCCAGTGCCGCCCGCGCTCCTCGTCGACGGCCGCCGACCGGATCCAGCGCGCCGCCATGACGGCGGCGTCCAGCGGCGACGCGGCGGGAGTGTCGGGTGAGGGGCTCTGATCCCGGCTCATGAGCGGATTATCCCATGCATCCGATAGGGAAAAGCGGTAACACGGCTCCGCCCAGGTGACGGATGACTCCACCCCTGTCGTGTCCGCTGGTCATCGACGCTCCCACGTCCGGGATCGCGGTGCCCGCCCCGATCCCCCCGAGCCCCGCCACACCCTCCATGACACCAGCCTGCCGCACCGAAGTGAAGGGTCGGGCCTCAACGCAGCAACCAGGCGGAGGTGTCGGGCGGAAGCAGGCCGTCACCGGTCAGGGTACCGCTGGCCAGCAGAAGCCGTCCCGGCGGCAGCCGTACCGGGCCCTCGCCCATCGCCAGGACGAGGGTGAAGCGCCCGGCCCGGTCGACCACCAGTCCGCCCTCGTCGTCCACGCTCCACTCCACCGCGTCGCCGGCCGTCAGGACGCCCTCGGCGTGCAGCTCGCGCCGGATCCGGAGCGCGGAGCGGCACAGGCGCAGCGACGACGACGGATCGGCCTCCTGCGCCTGCACCGACAGCTCACCCCAACCCGGCGGGACCGGCAGCCAGGGCGGCCGCGCGCCGGGCGGGGAGAAGCCGTGGGCGCCGGCCGGGTCGCGCCGCCACGGCAGGGGCACCCGGCAGCCGTCGCGGGAGACCCCCAGGCGCGGCCAGGCGGGGTCCCGGCGGTCCTGCGGCGCCACGTCCACCTGCGGCAGGCCCAGCTCCTGCCCCTGGTACAGGTAGGCCGCGCCGGGCAGCCCGAGCACCGCCAGCAGGGCCGCCCGCGCCCGCGCGGGCCCGCGGGAACGGCCGTGACGGTCCGTGCCGCCCACCGGCTCGCGGACATGGCGCCCCGTGCCGCCCGCCTGCCCCTGGACACGGCGGTCCACATCCCCCGCCGGCTCGCGGACGCGGCCGTAACGGCTCGCGCTGCGTTCCACGTCGTGGTTGTCGACCACCCAGGTCACCGGTGCCTTCGGCGCGCTCCCGGCGAGCAGGGCGGTCCCGGCGGCCTGCCAGGCCCGCGCGTCCCAGGGCGCCACCAGGAACGCGAAGGCGAAGGCCTGGTGCAGCTCGTCGGGCCGGGTGTAGCGCCCGGCCCGGTCGGGTTCGAGGTTGACCTCGCCGATCAGCGCCCGCGGCGGGTCGCAGGAGTCGGCGATGGCCCGCCAGCGGCGGTAGACGTCGTGGACCTCCTCGCGGTCGCAGGCCAGCGGGTTGGCCCGCAGCCGCATCGGCTCCAGCGCCCCGGGGTGTTCGAGGTCGGGCAGCCCCTCGGCCTTGAACAGCCCGTGCGCGACGTCGATGCGCAGGCCGTCCGCGCCCCGGTCGAACCAGAACCGCACGACGTCGTCGAAGAAGGGGGCGGTGCGCGGGTCGCGCCAGTTCCAGTCGGGCTGCTCGGGGGCGTACATGTGGAGGTACCACTCCCCCGGCGACCCGTCGGGCTCGGTCACCCGCGTCCAGGCGGAACCGCCGAAGACGCTGGGCCAGTTGTTGGGCGGCTCGTCGCCGCCGGGCCCCCGGCCCGGGGCGAAGTGGAAGCGGGCGCGCTCGGGGCTGCCGGGGCCCGCCGCCAGCGCCGCCCGGAACAGCGGGTGGGCCGCGGAGCAGTGGTTCGGCACCAGGTCGACGACGACTCTGAGTCCCAGGCGGCGCGCCTGGGCGACGAGCCCGTCGAAGGCGGCCAGGTCGCCGAAGAGCGGGTCGACGTCGCAGTAGTCGCTGACGTCGTAGCCGTGGTCGGCCTGCGGCGAGCGCTGGAACGGCGTCAGCCAGATCGCCTGCGCGCCCAGCTCCGCGACGTGGCCGAGCCTGCGGGTGATCCCGGCGAGGTCCCCGACCCCGTCGCCGTCGAGATCGGCGAACGACCGGGGATAGATCTGGTAGACGACGGAGTCACGCCACCACGTTCCCCCGGCGGGGACCTGCGGTGTCACCGGCGGGAAAAGAAACGGCACATCACTGGGCGTTTCATCCATGTATGTCATAATCTGCGGTGATTCCCCTGATAGACAGCGACCATCGAAGACGGCACGGCAGAGACCTCTTGCCGGTGGCGCGGCCGCGGCACGGGACCGGCTTGATCAACGCCCGCCTGCCGGAACTCCGCCGGATGCTTGGCCGGATACTTGAACGTCCCCGACCAGGACTCCTTTCACTGAACCCTCCCATGGTCCAGGTCTCAAGGTGTCCACGCCCTAGCGGTCCAGGCCCGCGTCGCGGGCGCGCAGCGCGGCCTGCGCGCGGTCGGCGACCCGGAGCTTGCGGAAGATGCTCGTGATGTGGTTGCCGACGGTACGCTCGCTGATCACCAGTCGCCGGGCGATCTCGTGGTTGAGCAGGCCTTGGCCGATCAGCCCCAGCACCTCCCGCTCCCGAGGGGTGAGAGCGTCGATAGCTGCGGGCGACCCCGCGCCGCGCGCCGCCCGGCGGAGCACCTTGCCGGCCACCGCGGCGCCGAGCAGGGCCTCGCCCCGCGCGACCGCGTGGATCGCGCGCAGGAGCGCTTCCCGCTCGGCCCCCTTGACCACATAACCGCGGGCGCCCGCGCGGATCGCGGCGACCACCGACTCGTCGTCCTCCAGCATGGTCAGCACGATCACCCCGGTGTCCGGATTGTCGCCGGTGATCCGGCGGATCGCCTCGACTCCGCCCAGGCCGGGCATGTGCAGATCCATCAGCACGATGTCGGGATCACACTCGCGCGACAGCCGTACGGCCTCCTCTCCCGAACCGGCCTCCCCCACCAGCTCGACGCCCTCCGCCCGGGACAGCAGGCTCGCCACCCCCTCCCGGAACACCGGGTGATCATCCACCACCAGGACCTTCGTCATCGCCCGCCTCCCTGCGGAAGGAGCAAGGTGAGCCGGGTACCCGCCCGGCCGTCGAGCTGCAGTCTGCCGCCTACGGTGACAATCCGCGCTACAGGCCCGCCTGATCCGCCGGGCAGCGTGCGGCCCGCACCCGGCGCCACACCGCGGCCACGGCCAGCGCGGCCAGTGCGATCAGCGTGGTGAGCAGAGCCGTCATGTACGTCATCGATTTGGCCGCGTTGACGGCGCTCAGGACGGCCGCGAGCCCGTCGAGGCGATCCGGATACCCGGCGATCAGCACGGTGATGCCGATGTCCTCGGCGTAGTTCAGCACCGCCCCCGTCACCGGCAGCACCGGGATCAGCGCGCGCAGCCGGCCGGGCACCGGCAGCCGGACGGCGGCATAGCGCAGGCCGAGGGCGGTGAAGGCGGTGAAGGCCAGCACGAGCGGGATGTCCAGCAGCAAGATGAGCAGGTGGTCGCGCCGCCCGTCGGGGCCGTAGGCGGTCAGCCAGGCGTAGGCGACCTCCGCGCTGTAGCCGCCGCTGCGCGGCTCGGCGAAGTTGCGGGCGCCGAGCAGATTGAGGATGCCGACGCCGGTGGCGTCGTAGAACGCGGTGGTGGCCGCGTACATCGCCCCCAGCAGGGCGGCCAACGCCGCCGCCGCGGCGGCGACCGCGCGCCCGGTCGCGTGGCGGTCGAGGAAGGTGATCACGATGACGGCCTCCTGAGGGCGGCCAGCGCCGCCTGTTCGATGACGGTGTCGTGCCCGGTCTCGCCGAGCAGGTCCAGGGCGCCGGGCGCGGCCAGCGTCGCCAGGATGATCGGGCGCAACACGCAGCCGAAGAAGATGCCGGCCAGTAGGTTGGCCTGGCCCTCGCGGATCACTCCGGCGCGTTGCCCGGCGGTGATGATGCCCTCGACGACCTCCACCGGGTACACCGTGCCCTCCGGCAGCCGCGGCAGGAACGCCGGGGTGCGCACCAGGGTGAACACGAACGCGTCAGGGTCCTCCCGGTAGGCGGCCAGCACCGCGCGGATCACCGCGGTGAGCTTGCCGGCCGGATCCTGCGGTCCGTCGGCGATGACCCGCAGGCGCTCGGTGTAGCGCGTGAAGTACCCGGCGTACAGCTCCTGGGCGATGGCCTCCTTCGACGGGTAGTGGCGATACAGCGCCGATTCGGCGACGCCCGCGCGCTCGGCGATGTGCCGGGTGCGGGTGGCGTCGTAGCCGTACTCGGCAAAGCACGAAAGCGCCGCGCGCAGGATGGTGTCCTTCTGGCTGGCTCGTGGCATGTCGTCTCCTTTCAAGTCCGTGGTGCAGATGGTCCGGGGTCGGCATCGAGGCGGCGCACCGCGGCCTCGGCGGTCAGAGTGCCGGTGGTGCCGGCGGCTCCGTAGAGAACGAACGCTGTACCCCTTTAAAAGTGAATATTCACTATCATTAGGAGGGCGGAGGCGCCTGTCAACCCCACGCCCGCCACGCCGGCCCACCGCTTTCGGCCGCTCGCCGCTTACCCATGATTTCCATTACTATCGTTTCCATGACGAGCGTTTCAGAAATGAACGATCCGCGGCATGTGGACGTGCTCATCGTCGGGGCGGGCCTGTCCGGCGTCGGCGCCGCCTGGCACCTGCGACGGCACGGCTGGACCTACGCGGTGCTGGAGGCCAGGGACCGCCTCGGCGGCACCTGGGACCTGTTCCGCTACCCGGGCGTCCGTTCGGACTCGGACATGTTCACCCTCAGCTATCCGTTCCACCCGTGGCGGGGCGCGAAGTCGCTGGCCGACGGCGACAGCATCCGCCGCTACATCGAAGACACCGCCCACGCGCACGGGATCGACCGGCACATCCGCTACGGAGTCAAGGTGGTCGCCGCCGCGTGGTCGTGGGAGGGACCCCGGTGGGTGGTCCGGACCCAGCAGGGCGGCCGCTCCCAGACATGGACGTGCTCGTTCCTGTACGTCTGCGCCGGTTACTACGACTACGCGCAAGGCCATCAACCGGACTTCGCGGGCCTGGACCACTTCGGCGGCCGGTTCGTGCATCCGCAGTTCTGGCCGCAGGACCTCGACTTGGCCGGCAAGCGGGTGGTGGTGATCGGCAGCGGGGCCACCGCGGTCACGCTCGTCCCGGCACTGGCCGAGACGGCGGCGCACGTCACGATGCTGCAGCGATCACCCACCTACCTGGCCTCCCAGCCCGCGGTCGATCGAACAGCCGATGCGCTGCGCCGCCTTCTTCCCGCCCGGCTCGCGCACGCGCTCATCCGCGGCAAGAACGTGCTGAGCAGCCAGCTGACCTACTGGCTGAGCCGGCGTTTCCCCGAACAGACCAAGCGATACCTGCGCAAGGACCTGCTGCGTCTGCTGCCGGATCCGGCCTACCTGGACCAGCACTTCACCCCCCGCTATCAACCGTGGGACCAGCGATTGTGCGTGGTGCCCGACGGGGACCTCCTGCGGCAGGTGGCCGCCGGGCGGGCATCCGTGGTCACCGACGAGATCACCCGCTTCACCGAGCACGGCATCGAACTGGAGTCGGGGAAGTTCCTGGAGGCCGAGGTGGTCGTCTCGGCGACGGGGTTGTCGCTGGTCCCCCTCGGCGGGATCGCCGTGTCGGTGGACGGGCGGGCGGTCGACCCGGCGCAGACCACCGCCTACCGCGGGCTGATGCTCAGCGGCGTGCCCAACCTGGCCTTCTGCGTCGGCTACACCAACGCCTCCTGGACGCTGCGGGCCGACCTGTCCTCGCGCTACGTCGTGCGGCTGCTCGATCACATGCGGCGGCGCGGCCTGAGCACCGCGATGCCCGCCCCGCCGCCCCGCCGAGCGGGCCGGCCCCTGCTCGGCCTGACCTCCACCTACATTCAGCGCGCCGCGCACCTGTTCCCCCGGCAGGGCGAACGCGACCCCTGGGCCGTCACCCAGAACTACCTGCTGGATCGGGCGAAATTCGCCTTCCTCGACATTCGCAAAGGCATGGTCTTCGATGAGTGAACTGAGCAAGCGCACCGTCATCGCCCTGGGCGGGGCCGGAGCGATGGGCGCGCCCGCAGTCGAGGCGCTGGCCGCCCGCGGTGACATCGCAAAGCTGGTGATCGCCGACCGCGATCTGCAGGCCGCCACCCGGCTGACCGACCGGCTGGCGGGCGGCGCCACGCCGCTGGTCCCGTGCGCGGCCGATGCGACGGATCCGGTACGGCTGCGCGCCCTGTTCCGGGAGGCGGACCTCGTCGTCAACACCACCGGGCCCTTCTTCCGGCTCGGCGTGCCCGTCTTGCAGGCGGCCATCGACACCGGCACCGACTACGTCGACATCTGCGATGACTGGGAGCCGACGCTGGACATGTTCGCGCTGGACGCCCGGGCACGCGACGCCGGCGTGATCGCCGTGATCGGGGCCGGGGCCAGCCCGGGCACCAGCAACATGCTGGCCGCGCTGGCAGCCCGCGAACTGGACACCGTCGACGACCTGCACACGGCCTGGCCGGTGGATGTGCCCTTCGCCGGTGACGATCCGGCCGATGACTCCGCAGTCGGCCTGTCGGCGGCCACCGTGCACTGGATGCAGCAGTTGTCCGGGACGATCAGGACGTGGAGCGCCGGGGGGCCCGCCGAACGGCCGCCCCTGGAAGCGATCACCCTGCACTATCCGGGACGGGGCAGGGGCACCGCCTACACCGTCGGCCATCCCGAGCCGGTGACCCTGCCGAAGACCCTCTCGATCGCCCGCGACTCGACCTGCGTCATGGTGGTGCGGCCGTTGACCGCCGCCTATCTGATGACCCTGCGCGATGACGTCGACAGTGGGAGGCTGACCCTTGAGCAGGCCGCCGCCGAACTCGACGACCCGGCCGTGCGCCGCCTGACCCGCTCCGCCGTCCACCGGCTCTCGCTGCGCGGCCCCGGTGCGCTGCCGGCCTTCTTCGCGCTGGCCGCCGGGATCCGCGACGGCCGCCCGGCCGCGATCGGGGCCCGGCTGATCGCCTCTCCCCGGGGAATGGCCAAGGCGACCGGGATCCCCCTGGCGCTGGCGGCCGGGCAGATCCTCGACGGGTCGGTCCGCGCGCCCGGTGTCCACGCTCCCGACGCGGTGCTCGACCCCGATCGGTACTTCGACGAGCTGGCCGCCCACAGCGACCCTCCGCGAAGCGGGCGCGGCCAGGTGGTCAAAATGGACCGCGCCTGATGGCCGGCGCGACGATCCACGGCGAGGTGGCCCCCGGATGGCGACCGGTCCGCGAGGCCTTCGCCGCGATCATGCGCAGACCGGGCGAGCTCGGCGCGGGATTGCACATCGTGCACCGCGGCGCGACCGCCGTCGACCTCTACGGCGGAAGCCACGGCCCGGACACCCGCCAGGTGATCTTCTCGGCCTCCAAGGGCGTCGCCGCCGCGTGCCTGGCGGTGCTGGCCGAGCGCGGCGACATCGACTTCGAGGCCCCGGTGGCCAGGTACTGGCCGCAGTTCGGCCGCCACGGCAAGTCGCACATCACCGTCGCGCAGCTGCTGAGCCATCAGGCCGGGCTCATCGCACCCACCCATCCGATCACCCTCGCCGAGGTGCTCGACGGGCGCCCGCTCGCCGACGCCCTGGCCGATGAGCACCTGCGCTGGCCGCCGGGCCGGCCCGCCTACCACGCGCTCACCTGGGGAGCCCTCGCCGACGAGCTGGTGCGCCGCATCACCGGCGGGCGCCTGGGCGAGGTGCTCACCGAGCTGATCTGCCGCCCCCACGGCCTGGCGATCAGCATCGGGACACCGGACGGCCCGCCGCCTGTCCCGCTACAGGCCGCCACCCGGGTTCCCCTCCTGGTCCGGCTGACCACCACGGTCTTCGCACGCCCCGGGACACCGCTGTGGCAGGCGATGACGGTGGGCGGCGCCATCGACGAGGCGCCCGAGGTGTGGGTGCGCCGCCGGCAGACCCTCACCGCCCAGCTGCCCGCCGCCAACGCCGTCGCCACCACGCGATCCTTGGCCCGGCTTTACGCCATGCTCCTGCCGGGGGCGGGCCCCTGCCTGGTCGGCGGGCGCACCCTGCGCGCCGCCGTAGGGCCGCGCGTGACCGGCAGGGACCGGGTCCTCGGTGTCAGCTCGGCCTTCGGCTGCGGCTTCGCCCTGCCGAGCCGCGCCTGGCGGCTGGGCTCTCCGTCGGCCTTCGGCCATCCGGGGATCGGGGGCGCGCTCGGGCTCGCCGATCCCCGACGCGGCCTGGCGCTGGCCTTCCTCCCCCGCTCCATGCCCGCCGACGCGCTGGATGACCCTCGCCACCGCGTCCTGCTGGCGGCGGTGGCGAAGGTCATCGGGCCGTGAACACCGGTAAACTCCTTGCGCACCGTCCGCCCGCACCGCCCTGGAAGGCCGCAGCATGAACGCCGCACCTCCCCTGCCAGGACCGGACGTGCAGGTCCCCACCCGGATGCTCGTCGAGGCGCTCGTACGCGCCGACCTGACGGTCGACACCGGTGAGCTCTACGCCACCGGCAATCTGCTGGGCATGACCGACCAGCAGGTGCGCCTGTGCATCAAGCGGCTGATCGCCGAGGGGCGCTTCCACCACGAAGGCCGGGGACGCAAAGGACTGTTGCGGGCCACCGGCGCCACCGGGCAGATCCTGGGTTTCGACGTGGAGTTCGTCGCCCACGCCTTCCGCCAGGACGCCGGGCTCGCTCCCTGGGACGGCACCTGGCACCTGGTCGCCTTCGCCGTCCCCGAGAGCGCCCGCACCGCACGCGACGCCCTGCGCGCCGCCCTCACCCGCCTGGGCGGAGCCCCCCTCCAGGGTGGCCTCTACCTCAGCCCCAACCCGTGGGAACCCTACGTCGAAGATCACGCCCGCCGCTTGGACGTGCTCGACCACCTCACCGTCGCGACAACCCACGACCTGCGCCGGGGCGACCAAAGCGATCCCGTCGCCCTCGCCCGCGCCCTGTGGCCTCTGGATGAGATCGCCGAGCGCTATCACCGGCTGGCCGCCGTCGCCCGCCCGCGCCTGGAGCGCCTGCGCGACCACGCCGACCTGTCCGCGGCGCAGCGCCTGACCATCGCGGTGGAACTGGCCGCCGAATTCACCCGCGCCATGGAGCCCGACCCCCTTCTGCCGCCGCAACTGCTCCCGCAGCCCTGGCCCGGCAGCCAGGCACGCGCACTGCTGGCGCAGTGCTGGTCCCTGCTGGAGGAGAACGTCGGCCCCGACAGCGAGCACATCCGCCTGTTCCGCCTCTACGGCGACGTGGAAAGCCCAGCAGCGCCTGGCAGGTGACCGGCGCCGAGCCTCGATGGCCCTGCTCAGCGACATCCGCTGGACGCTTCCCCGCGCATGGTGAGTTGTCGCTCACTGGCGGGCGGTGAGGATTTCGGTGACGGCTCTGTCGGCGGAGCGGACGGCGCCCTCCATGTGGCCCTCCCACAGATAGGAGGTCTCGGCGCCCGCCCAGTGCAGGGGCCCGATGGGCTGGGTCAGCCACGGGTGGTGGGAGGCGAGCAGGCCGGGTGGCGGGGCGGGGACGCAGCCGCTCTGCCAGGGTTCGGCGGCCCAGTCGTGTTCGAGGTAGTCCAGGGGGGCGCGGACGTGCTCACCGAAGAGTGCCTCCAGGTCGTCGAGCACCCGGCGTTCACGCTCAGGGGTCGCGCCGGGCCGCAGGAGGTCGGGATCGTCGACGTCGCCGAGGTCCACGAACGCCAGCAGGACGCCCGGGGCGTCCGGATCGGGCGGGCTGACGTCGAAGGTCATGCGGGCGAGGCCGCGGTCGGTGACGGCGGCGCCGGTGAGGCCCTGATCTCGCCACCACGGCCGCGAGTAGATGAGGTGGCTCTTGCTGGCGTGCCCCATCTGCCAGCGGCGTTGCAGGTCGGCTCGGGCCGTGGGCAGCGGCGGATCGTGCGCGATGGCCTGGGCGGTTGCGGGGTCTGTGGTGATGAGGACGTGGCGGGCGGTGACGGGTGCGCTGCCCGGGCCGCTCACGCAGGCCGTGTGATCGGTGCGGCTGATGTGGGTGATCGGGTGGCCGGTGAGGATCCGGCCGTCCAGGTCCGCCGCCAGCCTGCCGGTCAGCGAGCCCGCACCGCCGGCGATCCGGTATTTCAGCGCTCCGCTGACCTCGAGCAGTGAGCTGAGCCCGCCTGCTCCTCCGACGTGGGCGGCGAACGCCAGGAGCGACAGCGCCTCGGGCCGGCAGCCGAAACCGCCGGCGGCCGCCGCCTCCAAGACCATCCGGCCCGCATGGGTGTGGACGTGGCGGCGCATCCAGCCGCCGAAGGTCTGAGCGTCCAGGCGGCGGGCGTAGGCTCCGTGCCAGGGCGGAGGGCCCAGGCGGTGGGCCATCCGGTCCAGGGCGTATTGGGCGCGCCCGAGGTCGAACAGGCCCATCAGCCCGACCGGGGGAACGCTCCCCTGGTAGCGGTGGGTCCTGCCGTCCATGTGCAGCAGGTTCGCTCCGTCGTCGTACTGCGGCACCAGTGCGATGCCCAGTTCTTCCAATAGAGCGAGGACCGCTTTCTGGCCAGGCCCCACCCAGGCGGCCCCGGCGTCGACCGGGAGGCCCGCGGTGGAGGTCGTGGTCAGCATCCGTCCGCCGAGGCGGTCCTTGGCCTCGCAGACCACGACGTTCATGCCTGCCTGGTGCAGCCGGCGCGCGGCCAGGAGCCCGGCCAGCCCGGCTCCCACGACCACCACGTCGACCTCGCCGGATCGGACGGTCGGCAGATGGTTCGCGCCCGCGGCGTGTTCTCGCATGGGGTTCTCCTGTCCGGTGGATCGGGCGCGGGTCAGCGGGGCGGCGCGGCGCTCCGGGCGATGAGGACGCCGTCGCCGCGGAGAACGAGGATTCTCATCACCCATCCCATTCGATCGCAAATAAATCTATCGCATGAATTACGATCGTATCTATGACGATAGTATCACTGATGGTGCTCTTCCGCGAGCGACCGATCAGCCGGCTCCTCGCCGTCGAGGCGCTGGGCGCCCTGCCGATCAGCGCGCTGACCCTGCCCGCCTCCAGTCCCGCTCACCCCGCCGTGCCCGAGTGGGTGCAGCTGCTGGGCCTGATGACGCTGCTGGTGCTGTACGGCACCGCGCTGTCCGCCTGGCGCCTGATCACAGCCGACGGACCGCGCCCGGCTCCGGAGACCCGCCGGCACCTTCGCGACGACCGGCGAATCCGGCTGCTGGTGCTGGGCGGTCCGCCCGCCATGGTGCTGCTCCTGTCGATCCCCTCCACCTGGACGGCGTTTTGGTTCACGCTCACGCTGACCACCCTGGCCGGCGGCGCGGTGTCACTCGTCCGGCTGGCGGCCATGCTCAGCGGCCAGGAACGCCACCGGCTCAAGACCGGGCCGGCTTGCAAAAAGTGGTGATCCCCAAAGAAGCCCCATCGCGGGAGAAAACGGTTTGAGCCAGGTTCTGGCAGGTGGCAGGGTGCTCGACATGCCACCCCAACGCCAGGTACGTGCCGACTACGACGCCGAGACGATCGTGGTCTATCAGGCGTACTCCTCCGCGGTGGCCGACCCCGCCCTCCAGGCCGGACGGTTCGTGCCGCCCTTCTCCTTCACCCGCATGACGTGGATCAAGCCGTCGTTCCTGTGGCTCATGCACCGCAGCAACTGGGCGCACAAGCCCGGCCAGGAACGCGTCCTGGCGGTACGGATCACCCGGGAAGGCTGGCACGAGGCGCTCGGTCGGGCGGTGCTGACGACAGCGGCCCCCGAAGCGCTCAACCGGGCGGCGGTCCACCTCCAGTGGGACCCCGAGCGCTCGCTGCGCGGGGCCGCGCTCAACCACTACAGCATCCAGGTCGGCATCGGCCGCGGACTGATCCGCACGTTCGCGGAGGAGTGGATCGTCGGTCTGACCGACATCACTCCGCAGGTGCGGAAGATCGCGGCGCTGGTCCAGGCCGGCCAGACAGCGAAGGCCCGACGGCTACTGCCGCCGGAACGCATCCACCCGGTCCCCCGGGAGATCGCGCGCCGGCTGCTCATCGAATCATGAAGCGCGGGTACGGAATGCACACTCGCCGCAGGGAGGTGTCCGCTGCCCGTACTGCGGAGGTGCCGGAAGTCCCGTCCCGTGAAGCGCTCACCGGATTTCGCCGGCAGTGTCCACACTTTCGTGGTGTCCACAGCCGCCCGGAGAGGGATCAGCTCTCGCGTGTCCAGACGGGCGTGATCCGCACCTCGCGGAATCGCCAGCCCGCCGGCGTCCGTACCGCGGTGCAGTACTGCCGCAGGCCGCCTGTGAAGTGGGGGGCCTGGCCGTCGCGGTAGTAGTACACGAGCGAGTTCGCCGAGGCGGCCGCCCGGTCGCCGTCAACGTCCACCAGCAGGTCGGTGGTCGTGTGCTGGGTGCACTCCCCCTCGACCTCGCTCTGCCGCATGAAGGCGACGACCTTGTCGATGCCGTGCAGTTCTCCCCCGCGCGGCGAGTGCACCGCCACGTCGTCGGCGAAGACGGTGCCTGCGTCCTCCCACCGCGCCTCGTCCAGCAGGGACGCGAGGCGGGTGAACAGATCGGCGATTTCGATGCGGTCGGCGATCAGAGTCTCCGTGGACATGACATCCTCTTCCGTTGGCCGTTCCAACATTGGTGCCGCCCACTATATGCAGATTCATTGGGCACGCCAACGATGTATGGTGGCCGTCGTGGCAGAGACACCCGCACGCCTGACTGC
This sequence comes from Paraplanobispora siamensis, assembly GCF_016863175.1. Classification (GTDB taxonomy): domain Bacteria; phylum Actinomycetota; class Actinomycetes; order Streptosporangiales; family Streptosporangiaceae; genus Planobispora; species Planobispora siamensis. The sequence goes on along the minus strand of NZ_BOOJ01000032.1, from coordinate 270,441 downwards.
AAGGCCGAGTTGGCTGCTCACCCAGCTGGCGGTCCACGCCCACCGGTTGGCGTCCGACGGCTTCGGCGAGGTGGGCTCGCGCGGATACCACTACCGCATCCTGGCCGCGCTGGACGAGTTCGGGATGGCCAGCCAGGCCGAGCTCGGCCGCCGATGCAACATGGACCGCAGCGACGTCGTGGCGGCGATCAACGAACTGGCCGGACAAGGTTTCGTCGAACGGACGCCGGACCCGGATGATCGAAGGCGCAACATAGTGACCCTCACCACATCGGGTGAGCGGCAGCTGCGACGCATGGACCGAGCGCTCGACAAGGTGCAGGACGACCTGCTCGGACCGCTTCCGGCCGAGGACAGGCAAACGCTGACCCGCCTGCTCACTCAGCTGCTCACACATCACCAACGGGGGTGAGAAGGTCGGCTCGAGGTCAGATCCAGCCGTAACGGCGGGCGATCCGCGCGGCCTCGTGCCGGTTGGCCGCCCCGAGCTTGGCGGTCGCCGAGGACAGATAGTTGCGCACGGTGCCGGGTGACAGGGACGCCCGGCGGGCGACCTCCTCCATCGGCATGTCCTCGGCCGCCAGTTCGAGCACGTCTGCCTCGCGGGGCGTCAACGGGCTGTCGCCCGCGCTGATGGCTTCGGCGGCGAGCTGCGGATCGACGTAGCGGCCGCCCCGGTGGACGGTCCGTACGGCGTCGGCCAGCACCTCGGCGGAGACGGTCTTGGGCAGGAACCCGCGCACGCCGGCCGACAGCGCCCGCTTCAGGTGCCCCGGCCGGCCGTGGCTGGTGACGATCATCGTCCGGCATCCGGGCAGCTCCTCATGGAGGGCGCGCGCCACGACCACGCCGTCGGTGTCCGGCAGCTGCAGATCGAGCACGACGACGTCCGGGCGGACGGCGCGGGCCATCGCGAGCGTCTCGGCGCCGGTGGCCGACTGGGCCACGACGCTCAGATCCTCCTCCAGCCCGAGCAGCGCCGCCAGAGCGCCGCGGATGAGATGCTCATCCTCGGCGAGCAGGATGCGGATCGTCTCGGCGGTCATCGAAGGTCCTCCTGCGCGAGGGCGGGCAGTGGCAGTTCGGCGGTGAGCCGGAACCGGTCGGGCTGCCCGTAGGCGGCCGCGAGACGGCCCCCGCGCGCGGCCAGCCGCTCGGTGAGCCCGGGGATGCCGCTGCCGGCCCACTCCGGCCGCCTTGCGCCCGGACCGGTGACTCCGTCATTCTCCATGGTCAACTTCACTCGTCCGCCGCCGGCGTCCGGGACGTGGCGCAGGGACACCGTGCACACCCGCGCCTGGCTGTGCCGCAGCACGTTCGTCACACCCTCCCGCACCACCCAGCCGAGGGCGTCCTGCACCTCGGCGGGCAGGCCGTACCCGTCACCGACCACCGTGCAGCCGATCCCGGCCGAGGCCAGCACCGAGCGGGCGCCGGCGAGCTCGGCGTCCAGGTCGGCGGTGCGGTACCCGCCTACGACCGCGCGCGCCTCGGCCAGGGAGTCCTGCGCCAGCCGGCGCACCTGGAGCATCTCCTCGGCCGCCCCCGGCCTTCCCCGCCTGACCAGCTGGGCGGCGAGTTCGCTCTTGAGCGCCACGACGGACAGGTTCCGGCCCATCACGTCGTGCAGGTCCCTGGCGAAGCGCAGGCGCTCCTCGGCGACCGCGAGGCGGGCCTGGGCCTTGCGCGCCCGGTCCAGTTCCCAGACCACCCGCAGCGTCCACATCGAGCTGCGAAAGGCGATCACCACAACGAGCAGGAGAGCGGACAGTGCGATCGCGGCGGGGACGGCGGTCTCCACCGGCGCGCCCTCCGCCCGGGACACGGCCCACCTGGCCAGGCCGCCCGCCACGATCGCCGCCAGTGTGAGCGGGTACGGCACCGCCGACGACAGGGCGGTGACGAACGCGATGACCGTGATCACCAGCAGCGCCGAGGCCGGGCCGTCGGGGTGGCCGGGCGTCGCGCCGGGATAGGCCAGGGCGCCGATCGCGACCTGCGCCACGGTGAGCCCGGCGGCGATCGCGATCAGCCCGGCCGGTCGCGATCCGCGCCGGTCTGGCGTCAGATAGCGGTTCAGGCCGGCGGATGCCAGCAGCACGCACACGACGGCGTGCACGGCGGCGCCGGCCGTCATCGTCCACAGCGCCGCCGTGCCCACCTCGGAGCCGACCATGACGGCCAGGAACACCGGCTCGAGGGCGAACATCCCGCACGAGGAGGCGCGGGCCCACAGATCGAAACGCTCCGCCTGGCCGCGCCCACGCCACCGGACCGGTCGGATCATCTGCCGCATCCCTCTCCTCGATCTGCGTGCCCGGCCCCCGGCCCGGCCTGTCCATCGGACATTGTGGTCACCGGCCGGGGGCGGTCGTCACGGCACGAACCGCATCTCCGGCCAGCGGGGCGACGGCCCGGCCAGCAACCGGCTCGGCGAGCCCAGCAGGTGCCGGTCGAAGAAGGCGCGCAGGTAGATGCGCTGGATGAGAACCGAACGCGGACCGTCGATGGTGCCGATCATCTCGTCGATCTGCTCCGGCGGCAGTCCCAGCGAATGCTGCCTGAGCAGCACCTGAAGGTCGGTGAAGGAGGAGTGCGCCGATCCCTGCAGCTGCAGCTGCAGCCGCCAGCCGCGCAGCCGCGGCCACAGGGCCGCCCAGCTGCGGTCGTTGTCGCGCCCGTGTCCCGAAGAGCCGACCAGCAGGAACGGCCGGTCGAGCCCGGTGCGCAGGACCGGCCCGAACATCGCGCCGTCCAGGTTGACCCCCGCTCTGATCCGCGCGTCGGCGTGCATCGCGGCCGCGCTCGTGGCGCCGCCCAGCGAGTGGCCGAACACCCCGACGCGCGACAGGTCGAGCGCGCCCTTGAACCCCTCGGGCAGGGTGCGCCGGCCGGGCGGGACATGCTGCCCGCGGTTGAGCGCGCCGAGCCGGTCCAGGACGAAGCGGACGTCGGCCTGGCGGGCGGCCACCGCCTTGGTGGCGACGGGGTTCTCGGGGTCGTCGAAGTCCGGCGGCGGGGAACTGGCCGCGTGGGTCTCCACCCGCCCGCCGGGGAACTCCACCGCTCCCGCGTCGTAGGTGTGGTCGATGGCGGCCACGACATAGCCGTGACTGACCAGGTCCTCCACCAGGGCGGTGCCCGAGGCCCGGTCGGCCCCGAAGCCGTGCGAGAAGAGCACCACCGCCCGCCCGCCGCGCAAGCGGTCCACCGGCGCGCCGAGGTGGCCGTGGCTGTCGGGCAGGCGTACGGTCCCGGTGGGCAGGCCGCGCAACTGGAGCGCGGCCACGCCCGGAGACAGCCACGGAGCCCGGGGGTGCCCGGTGACGCTCCTGGCCGGGTACCACAGCTGGACCATGAGCTCCCGGGCCGCCTTGGCGGGCTTCCACGGATCGCGGCGGGAGTGGTCGACCAGGTGGAGGGCGAGCGTGCCGATCCGGTGCGGGCCGGTCGGCTCCGGCAGCGTGAGGCGGACCGGCTTGACCTGGCCGGTTCCCTGCTGCACAGCGGGAGACGCCTCTGCGGAAGAGCCCTGCGCGGCGGGTCCCGTCCCGGCGGTCGCGGTACCGGCGGCGAGCACCAGCCCGAGCGCCGAGACCAGCGCGGCGCCGGACAGCAGTACTGGGAACCGCGGCCGGGATCCGGCGCGGTACTGATCGAATCTCGTCATGTCCCCAGCGTCCCGGCGACGGCGGCCGCGCATCAGTGCGGGCGATCACGGGTTTTCGTGCACTTCACATGATCAACTGATGACAAACGTCATATCCGCCCCCGTACTGGCCGGCGCGCTTGGCGATCTGGTCGACGTTACGGCACATCACCCGAATGCCCGGTACAGTCTGAATCCAGGGGCGGCTCCTGGACGTGCTTCCTTCTCCTCCTCTCTTGAAAAGAAAGTAGCGCGTCTGCTCTCCGCCCCTTTTTCTTTTGCCGGGCGGGAGGGGGGACCACGATGGACTGGCTGGCCGAGACGCTGCTGCGGCGGCGCCGTCTCGTGGCTCCCGGCCTGCTGACGGATCCCCGGCCGCACGAGCCGGACCGGGGATCGCGCTGGTGGAAGGCGAAGGGCGCCAAGGGCTCGCGCCGACAGGCCGCCGGGCCCGCCGTCGCCGACGGCCTGCTGGCTCTGGAGGCCGACCTGCTGCGGCTGGGCTATCTGCTGTCGGCCCCGCTGCGCCGCCGCCTGGGCGAGCTGGACCGCCATGAGCTGGCCGACGCCGGTCACGCCCTGCTGCGGGCCGTCACCGCCGAGCTCGGCGGTCACGTGGAGCACGTCCCGCTGTTCCGCGGCTTCCCGGCGAGCGTGCCCGCCGACACCTTCGAGTTCTACGTGCGCCGTGTCTTCGCGCTTCTGCTGCAGGAGCCGGAGCGGCCGTGCGTGCTGTGCGGGGAGGTGGACGCCGTCCACCCCGTCTCGCCCTGCGCGCATCTGGTCTGCCGGTCCTGCTGGGACGGCGCCGACTTCGCCGCCTGCCCGATCTGCCACCGCCGCATCGACCCGGACGACCCGTTCCTGCGGCCCGCCGACGACCCGGTGGCCGAGGCCGTGGCCGGGAACGAGCGCCTGCCGGAGCGCGTGGTCGTGCTGTGGCTGTGCGAGGACCCGGCCGAGGCCGCCCGCGAGCTGCTCGGGGAGCTGCTGGACCGGCAGACCCCGCCCCGCCCGGAGGACCGCGCGGCGATCTCGGACCTGGTCGGCGGCTTCTGGCCGCGCTCGGCGGGCTGGCTGCCGGAGAAGATCGCGGTCCGCGAGACCCGGGCGCTGGTCCTGGCCGCCGCCCTGTCGCACAGCACCGCCGACGCCGCCGACGCCGGTGACGTCCCCGGCGTCGGCGAGCTGCTGGACCGCTACGCCGACAGCGCGACCGACGTGCTGCGCCTGCTGTACGCCCTGATGGGCGGCGATCCCGGCCTGCGCGTCCGCCCGCCCCGCCGTACCTCCGTGCCCCGGCCCCTGCGGCGGGCGCTGCTGGACCGGATGGACCGGATGGCCGTACCGCACCTGGTCGAGGACCTGCACCGCCACCCCGAGGCCTGGAAGCACATGGCCGAGGTGCTGCACCCGTTCGAGCACCACCGGCGGCACCCGCACGCGGCGCTGGCCTTCGCCGCGCTGCGCGGCACCCGGCTGGACACCGGCGCCCCGCCGGCCCGGGCGCTGCTCGCCCGCGCCGCCGCCCACCCCGAGGTCGTCAGGTTCGACGGGGTACGGCTGCGCGCGCTCACCTTCGCCGGCCGCGTCGAGGCGGCGCTGCGCGACGGCGACCACGCCGGGGCGCTCGGCCTGCTCGCCACGCGGCCCGGCGAGCTGGTCCGCCGGATCGTGCACCTGACCCGGCACGTCCCCGCCGGGCAGCTCGCCGCGGCGGTGACCGAGGCCGCGCCGAAGGTCTCCCCCGGTGTGCTGATCTCCGCGCTCGGCCAGCTCCGCACGCCGCCCGGCGGCTCCCGGGTCTTCCTGCCGCGCGGCGGCGCGGCCCGGATCTGGACCCGGCCCGACGAGCGCCCGCCGGTCCCCGCCCAGGCCGTCGCCGCGGTCTCCTCGGCGATCATCGGCGAGATGCTGCGCCGCGCCGCCCTCCTGCCCGAGGTGGAGCGGGCGGTGCTGGACGAGGGGCTGTCCGACCTGCTGGCCCCGGCCGCCGAGCGCTCGGCCTCCTCGGCCCTGGTACGGCTGCCGCGGGGCAGCGTCCGGCCGATCCCCGCCGGGGAGCGGATCCGGCTGTTCCTGCACTGGGCCGAGCCGAAGGACGCCCGGGTCGACCTGGACCTGTCGGTGGCGCTGTTCGACGAGCGCTGGGAGTTCACCGGGCTGTGCGACTACACCAACCTGGTGCTGCGCAGGAACGCCGCCGTGCACTCCGGTGACCTCACCTCCGCGCCCGAGCCGCTGGGCGCCTCGGAGTTCGTGGATCTGGACGTCGAGGCGCTGCGCGCGATCGGCGGGCGTTACGCGATCCCGGTCGTCTTCAGCTACAACGACGTGCCGTTCGACCAGCTGGTGCGGGGGTTCGCCGGGTTCATGGAGACGCCCTCCGACGGGCTGTTCGAGCCGCTGGCCGTACGGCAGCGCTTCGAGCTGGCCGGGCCCGCCAAGGTCCTGGTGCCGCTCGTGGCCGACCTGTGGTCGCGCACGATGCGCTGGGCCGACCTCAACCTGTCGGCCTCCGGGTCCTTCCACGACGTGGAGGAGTACCGGGAGCAGCTCGCCCGGCTGGGCTCGGCCCTGGAGGACGCCTTCGGCCTCGGCGACCGCGTCACCCTGTGGGAGGTGGCCTGCTGGCACGCCGCGGCCCGCGCCCGCGAGGTGGTCGTACGGCACGGCGACGGCACGCTCGGCCGCTACCTGCGCGGCGCGGACGAGGAGCCCGCCGGCTTCGCCGCCCGGCTGACCGCCCTGGCCGGTCCGCAGGACGTCCTGCAGGCTCCGGGCACGGCGGATCCCGCGGCCGGCGGCGGGACGGAGTTCGCCGCGGTCATCGAGGACGACCTCGACGTGGCCGAAGGGGCGCAGGTCTACGCCCTGCACCCGGGCCGCCTCGACCCGGGCGGGGTCCGCCTGCTCGACGCCGCCGACCTGCTCGCCCTGCTGTCCCCCGCGGACGTGCCCGTCCTGGCCGCCGACGCGCCCGGGCACGGATAGCCCCGGGAGAGGTCGCGTAGCCCCGGGAGAGGTCGCGGCGAACCCGGGGACATCCCCGGCGCGGACCCCGGGTCGCCCGGACGGGTCCCGCCGTAGCGTCGTGACGTTCTCACACGAGAAGGGGACCATCATGATGCGACACATGCGGCTCGCCGTACTCCTGGCCGCCACGGGACTGTTCACGGCGCAGCTCTCGGTGGCGGCGGCCGAGGCGGCCTCGGCGCCGGACGTGGACCGGGTCTCGGCCAGGACCGGCGTGAGCTCCTCCAGTGAGAAGACCGTCCGGGCGCGCTGCCCCCGGGGCGAGTACGCGATCGGCGGCGGCGCCCTGATCGAGGGCGGCACCTCGGGCCAGTCGCCCGATGCCAGGGCGCAGGTGGTCCTGACCCGCCTGCAGCCGGTGGCCCGGCGGCAGCACGGGCGCCTGGAGTCCTTCTTCGAGGCGGCCGCGCACGAGGACGGCAACGGCTTCCACGGCTCGTGGCGGCTGTCGGCGTACGCCGTCTGCGCCGACCGGCTGCCCGGCCTGACCTACGTGAGCTCCGCCGCTCCGGCCGGATCGCCGCCGTCGCAGACCGAGATGGTGGCCTGCCCGAACGGCAAGGTGGCCGTCGGGGGCGGTGGGCGGATCGACGGCGGCAGGGGTCATGTCGCCCTGACCGAGGCCGGCATCCAGGACACCTTCACCTTCGCCAACGCCTACGAGGACGAGAACGGCTTCCAGGGCCGGTGGAAGGTGACCGCCTACGGGGTGTGCGCCGACCAGCCGCCCGGTTACGTCGTCGAGGTCGCAGGACAGCCGCAGGGCAACTCCGCCAGCGGCAAGACGGCCAACGTGACGTGCTCGGACGCTGACCAGCGGGTGTACGGCGTCGGCCTGGGCAACGGCGGGCAGCAGAACCAGGTCGTCCTGACCGGGATCGTTCCCTCCCCGACCCAGAGCGGCGCCACCGGCTTCGCCACCGAGGACGAGAGCGGCACCCCGGCCGCCTGGGACATGGACGTCTTCCTCGTCTGCGTCGACTGACCCACGGGCGCGGCTGCTGCTTCACGGTGAAGCCCTCCAGACCGATGATGAGCTGGAATCTCCAGGCCGAGGAGGATGGGATGCTCCCGCCCGAAGACGACGTGACGGCGGACGCCGACCAGTCCACGGAGAACGTCCGGCTTGTCTACACGCAGCTCTGCCAGAGCTACCGCGAAATCGACACCGTACGGATGAAACTGCTCGGGCTGCTCCCTCTCGCGACCGGCGCCGGGATCCTCTTCCTCCGGGGAGAACGGATGCCCGGAGATCTGGGCGGCATCGGGTGGTTCGGCCTGGCCGCCACGGCCGGACTGTTCGCCTACGAGCTCCACGGCATCAAGAAATGCGGCCACATCATCCACGCCGGAGTGAGGCTCGAGGAACGGATGGACGTCTACGGCCAGTTCCGGCGGCGTCCGCACGACATGGCGGGCTTCCTGAGCGAGCCCTTCGCGGCCGCCGTGATCTATCCCGCGAGCATGGCCGGCTGGCTGCACATCGCCCTGCGCGGGTCGGCCGCGTCGGCCTGGTGGTCCGCCGGGCTGTTCGTGCTGCTCATGGTCCTGTCATGGCTCCTCATCAAGGGGATGGAGTGGGACCTGGCGGAGAACACGGAGGAGCCGTACGAGAGGAAGCCGCACTACGAGAACATCCTGGCGCCGTGGCGGCTGGGCGGGCGTCTGCGACGGGCCCCGGGCGGATCCCCGCGTCCGCCTGCCGGAACGGGAGGATGAGCGGGCCGGAGGGAGTGGCACCGCACGCCGCCGGCCTACCTTCCGGTGCCGACACGACCCATTACTGGAATAGATGATTCCGTTCTGATATAGTGGAGGCATGCCGCGGCGGACGGAGCCGGACGCCTCGGGCCGCCACGACTGGAAGGAACACACGATGGGCCAGAGCACCGCCACCCGCTGGGAGATCCTCGACGCCGCCCACGCGGCACTGCGCACAGCCGTGGCGGGCGTCGCCGGGCCGGACTGGGACCGGGCCACCCCGTGCGAGCACTGGACGACCGCCCAGGTGCTGCAGCACGCGGCCGGCGACCAGATCGGCTTCGCCGCCGCGATCACCGGCGGCCCCGGCCCCGACGAGGACCCCTTCGCCCCCTCCGGAACGCTGACCACGGATCCCGCCGAGATCGCCGACCGGGCGATGCGCGCCTCCGCCGCCGCGTTCGCCACCGTCGCCCGGAACGCGGACGCCGTACCGACCCCGGTTCCCCCGCATTCCCTCCCGGCCGATCTCGCCGTGGGCGCCTGCGCCCTGGACGCCGCCGTCCACGCGTGGGACATCGCCGTGGCCACCGGTCAGACCTCGCCGCTCTCACCGGAACTGGCCCGGGCGCTGATGCCCACCGCCCGGGTGATCGTCGACCCCGTGCGGGCCTGGGGCGCCTACGCCACGGCTCTGCCGGAGGCGGAGGGCGACGACGACGTGGCGGCCCTGCTGCGCTATCTCGGCCGCGACCCGCACTGGACCGCCTGAGGCACACCGAGGAGCCCCGGCCTCGCGAGCAGGCCGGCCTTCTCGATCACCACGAGGGCGCCGGGCCTGTCCGGTGGCCTGGAGGTGGCAGCCGTGCTGTACGGCTTGCCGGGCGGCCTCGCCGCAGCTGCACGGCCTCGGCCCGGTGGGCGGCCCGGCGCTGGAGGAGGAACTGCGGCAACCCGGGGAGTCGGCTCCACCAGTGCCGTCAGCGCCTATGACGGCGGCTGCGCCAGCGGATCGAGCGACCACGCCGGAGGCGGCTGCGGCGGCTGAGAGGGGATCCGCCCACCCGGCGGATCACCCAAGCAACTCGACCGTGCCCCGCTCTCCGTCCACCCTGACGCGATCGCCGTCGCGCAGCCGCATGGTGGCGTTCCCGGTGCCGACCACGGCGGGGATGCCCAGCTCGCGCGCCACGATCGAGGCGTGCGACAGCGGCGCGCCCATGTCGGTCACCACGGCGGCGGCGCGCGGGAACATCGGCGTCCAGCCCACGTTCGTCAGCGTCGTCACCAGGATCTCGCCGGACTTGAGGCGCCCGCCCTCCTCGGGCCCCGAGATCACCCTGGCGACGCCCTCGACGACGCCGGGCGCGCCGGGGAAACCGGTCACGGTCTCGCTCACCGGGACGGCGGCGCCACGCGCGTCGTAGACGTCGGCCCGGCGGTCCGGGTCGGCGGCCCAGCGCACGGGGTCGAAGTGGCCCACGATCAGGGCGGGGTAGGGCGGCAGGGCCGCGTACCGCTCGTAGGTGGCCCGGCGCGACGGCACCCTGTCCAGCACGTCCCGGTCTCCGCGCAGCAGCGCGAGCAGTTCGGGAAGGTAGAGGTGGAAGACGTCGTCACCGGCCCCGGTCAGCTCCCCGGCCCGGACGGCGAACGCCCGCAGCACCCAGAACGCCCGCGTGTTCTCCGAACGCGCGCTCTCCCGGTCGCGCACGACCGCGTTCCACCGGGCGACCCTGGCCCGCGTCCGGCGCACCTTGCGGGGGTAACGTCGCGCGAAACGGGCCCACGCCGCCTCCCTGGCCTCACGCCGGCGTTCGAGCAGCGCCTCGGTGTCCTCGCGCAGGTCGCTCAGGCCCGCGAGCTGGGAGTCGATCCAGGCCGGGTCCTCGCCCGGCCGGGGGATCGAGACCTCGAACTCGTGGGGGCCGCGATGTCCGTACCTGCGGGCGAACTCGTCCCTGCTGATCTCGCCCCGGGCCAGCCGGGCCAGGCCCAGCACCGGGCCCATGCTGGCCAGCTCGCCGTCGGCGTTGACGCCGGTCAGCATGGCCTCGGCGTCGGCCTCGCCCACCATCCGGCGCAACCGGTCGCGGGTCCAGACGAGCGTGGCGCCGCCCTGGCGACCGGCGGCCTCCAGCATGCGGGAGGAGATGACGAGCTGCGCCCGGATCTCCCGTTCCCACAGGCCGGCCAGCTCGGCGCCGGTGGCGGTCTCGGCGATGCGTCCGCGCAGTTCCTCGCAGCGCCGCGGGGAGTCGGCGAGGAAGGCCCGCATGGTCTTCATGTTCTCGCGCACGCGCCGCCGGAGGCGCACGGCCATGGGCAGCACACGCTTGATGATCTCCCAGCGCGACGCCCGTACCAGGGGCACCTCCAGGCCGGGAGGGAGCTTGCCGAAGACCTGCTCGACCGCGCTCAGCCTGTTCTTCATGCCCAGGGCGCCGGCGACGGAGTGGACGACGCTCAGGTTCATGTAGAAGCGCCCGCCGATGTTGCCGACCAGGTCGAAGCCGGGCAGCGCCGAGGCGGACATGGCCTCCTCGATGAACGTCCGGACGAACGACCACGTGATCGGCGTCATCACATCGGGGATGGCCTCGCCGAGGTTGCCCGCGGTCCACAGGTACTCGCCCTTGAGACTGTCGTTCCACTCCTCGAACGGGGGCTTGATGCCGGTGATCGGGCGGGCCTGCACGATGGCGAACGCGCCGTCGCGCCTGGCCCACTCCACGTCCACGGGCACGCCGTACAGGTCCTGGATGCGGGCGCCGAGCTCGGCCAGCTCCAGCGCCTGCCCCCGGTCCAGCACGGGCGCCTCGCGCAGGTCGCCGGGGACGGGCCGCTCCCTGGTGCCGTCCCCGGTGCGCACCGTCATGACCCGTTTGTCGCCGATCCGGGCGGCGGTGACCTCGCCGCCGGACACGACGACCGTGTCAGGGGTGACCTGGCCGCCGACGACCGCCTCGCCCAGACCCCATGAGGCGTTGATGACGATCTCGTCTCGGGCGCCGGTGACCGGGTCGGCGGTGAACATGATCCCGGCCGCGTCGGCGTCCACCAGCTCCTGGACGACCACGGCCAGCGCGACGCCGGCGTGGGGCACGCCGTTCTGCTCGCGGTAGGCGATGGCGCGCGGGTTCCACAGCGAGGCCCAGCAGCGCTTGACCGCATCCAGCAGGGCGGGGCCCCTGATGTCGAGATAGGTGTCCTGCTGGCCGGCGAACGACATGCCGGGCAGATCCTCGGCGGTGGCCGACGAGCGCACCGCCACGGGCACGTCGTCACCGAGCGCCTCGTAGGCCCGCGTGATCTCCCCGGCGATCTCACCGGGCACCTCGTGCGCGGCGAACAGCGACGGGATGCGCCCGGGATCGCCGGAGACCGCGCGCAGGATCTCCTCCTGGAACCCGGCTACGAAGACCCGGTAGGCCTCGGTCGTGACGAGGAATCCACCGGGGACCGGCAGCCCCGCCGCGGTCAGCTCGGCCAGGGAGGCGCCCTTTCCGCCGGCGGTGGCCAGGTCGGCCGCGGCGTCGCCGAGAGGGAGGACGGTTGTCATCTCATACCTCCATGGACAGAGCGAGCTTGCGCCCGGCGAGTTCGGCCGCGGCCTCGAGGAAGCCAGCGGTGGCCCGCGCGACGGCCTCGGCGTCGGCGGCGGGCAGGTCGCGGCCCGTGCCCAGGGCGCGCTCGATGGTGTCGGCGACCAGGTCGGCGATCCGGTCGCCGGACGGCCTGGCCCCCTCGGGCAGCGTGTCGGGCAGGCACAGGAACCCGTACACGATCGAGTTGACGATCAGCATGTGCTCGCCCGCGTCCGGGCGCAGCGCGCCGTGCTTGACCAGCTCGGCCAGGTAGTCCTCATAGGCGCCGCCGATCTGCAGCCGGGCGGGATCGTCGCGCTTCTCCCGGACGAGCTTGCCGAGCACCTCGGAGTCACCCGTCAGCGCCGCCTTGAGCAGCGGCCGCCCCAGCACCCCGCGGGCGAACTCGCCGAACAGCCCGCTCAGCGTCGCAGGCGCCCGCTCTCGCACCTGGGCCAGCATGCGGACCCGCTCACGGCGCAGCAGCGCGGCGAAGATGTCGTCGCGGGTCTTCCAGTGCAGGTAGATGGTGCCCTTGGCGACACCGGCGCGCCTGGCCACGTCGTCGATCGTGGTCTTGTCGTAACCCCAGCGCAGGATCAGCTCGGCCACCGCGTCGAGGATCCGGTGCGCGCGTTCGAGCTGGCGCGCCGGGTCCCGCGAGGGCCGCCCCGCCTTGACCATGAGTCTCACCTCATTTGTTTGACCGTATGAGGCTATTTGGTCATTTAATTCATGACAAGCTCACCCGCTCAGCTCGGCGGCTTCCCGAACACCGGCCGTCAGGTGTTGGACGCGATCATGCTGGCGATCGTGCCCACCACTCCTGTCACGGCCACCGCGCCGGCGACGGGCATGAACGGCCACCACCTTTCCAGCGAGGAGAAGAACACCAGGCCCATCAGCGTCACGCCCAGAAGGATCACACCGACGAACGCGCGCGTCAGCGGGGCCAGCACACCCTTCACCCCCCGCAGCGCGGCCTCGTCCCGTTCCGCGTTGATCCGCGCGGCATAGACGTCGTCGGGATCGGCCCTTCCGTAGGCCATGACCCGCACCTCCTCACCGGTGGCGTCGTAGACGAAGTCCCCCTCGCAGTAGCGCCACTCCCTGGAGCTGCCGGCGTACTTCCGATACCCGCACTCCAGGACCGTCACGGTTCCGGTCGCGGCGCTCTCGTCGATCGCCAGCCGGATGTCGGGCGCCACCTGAACGGTGGCCGCCGTGGTCCATCCCACGCTCGGGGTGAGCACGAAGATCACGTAGAGGACCGTCTTCAGGAGTGACTCGACGGAGGTGCCGTCGCGACGGGCCCGGCCGGCGGCGGGCCGCTTCGGGCGGGCTGTGCGGGGGCGGCGCGAGCGACTCATGATCGCATCCTGGAGCGGAGCGCTTGGAAGACGTTTGCGAATGACTGGTGGGCCCCATCGGATGTGAATGACTGATGGGCCCCCTCGGGCTTGCCGAGGCCGCGGCACCCCCAAGCGGCACGCACCTCGTGGCGGCGTCGCGGTGAAGAGGCTGACAGCGTGCTGGGAGCGCTTTGTGAGCGACGGATCGGAGGGTGGGTTCGTCCGCGTCACCTATACCTGGAGGAACGGGTCGATGTCCCAACGTCTTTTTCCGTCGGATCGTACGATGCGGCCGCGCCGGCTGCGTGCGGTCACGGCTCCGGCGGCCGTGAGCCTGGCCGTGAGCCTGTCCGTGGCCGCGGCGTTCCCGGCTGCCGCCGCGGCCACGCCGTCCGCGGCCTGGAGCGGCGCCGAGGCGCAGCGCGCCCAACTGCGGCAGCTGGCGCGGAAGCTGGTGGCCGCCGGGGCGCCCGGCGTGATCGTGCGGGTGGACGACGGCCGCGGCCGGCCGGTCGAGATCGCCGAACAGGCCCCCTGGAGCAGACGGGATCACCTGCTCAGGGCGGGGGACGAGTTCCGGATGGGGTCCAACACCAAGACCATGATGGCCACGATCGTGCTGCAACTGGTCGCCGAGGGCAGGCTCGCCCTGACCGACCCGGTGGAGAAGTGGCTGCCGGGCAAGGTGCCGGGCGGCAAGGCGATCACGTTGCGCATGCTGCTGAACCACACCAGCGGCCTGTTCGACTACACCGAGGACGCCGCGCTCCGGCCGTCGATCCTCGGCAGGGATCGGCGGCGGTGGACCTCGGCGAAGCTGCTCGCCGTGGGGGCGAAGCACGATCCGCTGTTCGCGCCGGGCACGAAATGGTCCTACAGCAACACCAACTACGCCGCGATCGGCGCCGTCCTGGAGCGGGTCACCGGGGCGGGCCTGGACGATCTGGTCCGGGACCGGATCGCCCGGCCGCTCGGCCTCAGGCACACCTACTACGCCACCGGCCCCACCTGGCGCGGTCCGCACGCCCGCGGCTACGAACCGGACGCCGCCCACATGCCACCGGGTGTGCCGGCCGGGTTCAGGCACGTGGCCGGGACGCGGCGTCACGGTCACGTGGACGTCTCCGGCAACGACCCCGGGTGGGGCGGGGCGGCCGGGGCGGTGGTGTCCACCGCGCGGGACTGGTCCCGCTTCCACACCGCGCTGATGTCCGGCAGGCTGCTGCCCGCCGCTCAGCTGGCGCAGATGCGCACCACCGTGCCGGTGGACCCGGGGCGGCCGGACGGGCCCGGCTCCGGGCTGGGCATCCAGACCGGGACCACCCCGTGCGGCACGTTCTGGGGTCACGACGGCGGCATCCCCGGCTACCTCTCCACCAACGTCACCGACCGCACCGGCGGCCGTACGGCGACCGTCCTCATCTCGACGGAGCTGTGGTCGGAGTTCGGAAGCGACCCGAAGATCGCCAAGGCCGCCGCGGCGCTGCAGAGCGCCGTGATCTGCACCATGTTCGGCAAACCCGCGGCTCACGCCGGCTGACCGGCACGGCCGGGCCCGGGGCGCGGCTCAGGCCGGCTGAGCGGTACGGCCGGCCCCGGGCGCGGCGATGATCGAAGACACCAGGTCTTCGGCCTCGGCCCGTGACATCGCCGTACCCGCGGCATGTGCGGCCGCGAACCCGGCGGCGCCCAGGGCGACGGTGACCCGCTGCGCGGTCGTCCGCACCTCGGCGTCGCCGGGGTCGTCGCTGCCCCGCAGCACGGTGGCGGCCCCGAGCAGCCGTCCGGCCCGCTCCGGCCGGTCGCGGCCCGACTCGATGCCGGCGACAACGACCGCGATCGAGGCCGCGACCGGGGTATGCCAGCTCAGCGTCAGGTGCACCGCCGGGTGGTCGAGCCGCCTCATCGCCCGGTCCGGGAGACCTTCCGCGAGGTCCGCCTGGGCGAGCACGCCCAGCAGCAGCGCGGTCAGGTGCGGAGTCGACCGGTCCGGTGGAGCCTGGGCCAATCCGGCGCGGGCGTGCTCGCGGGCCGCCCCCGGCCGTTCGGCCCGCCACTCCAGTCTCGCCAGGCCCAGACGCACTTGGGCCTGCGACTCCGCCGACCCGGTCCGCCCGGCCTGGTCGAGCAGGTCCGCGAGCTGCCGCCGCCCGCCGTCCACGTCACCGGCGTGCGCCCGGTGCAGCGCGGCCGCCACCTCGTTCTCCATCGTGTGCTCGGGCATGCCGAGTTCCCGGAAGTAGCCGGTGGCCCGCTCGGCCAGCGCGGGCGCACCGGCCGGTTCGCCGGCCCGCTGTACCGCCGAATGCAGGCTGCTCAGGGTGATCGCCAGACCCCACCGCTCGCCGAGCTCCTCGAAACCGGTCAGCGCGCGCGACAGCAGGCCCGTCGCCTCGACGGCGTGCCCGGTGTTCATGGCCAGCACGCCGCGCACCAGCAGAGCCAGCGACCGGCTCCACGGATCCGCCGGCTCATCCGGAGGGCCGAGCGCCTCCGGCGCGCTTCGATCACCTCCCGAACCTATGGTGAGCGCCAGACGGGCCATCTGCGCAATGGGGTGGGCGTCGGGGGGCAGGGACTCCAGCGCCTTCCCGATCCGGTCGAAAGCCGCTCTCGCCTCCTCGGGCCGGCTGATGGCCTCGGTGGTGGCGAGGGCGTGGGCGGCGACCACCAGCGCGCGTGCCTGCGGCTCGGCCGGGCCGCGGACCTGGAGGATCCTGCCGAGCAGGTCCAGCGACTCCGGCGGGTGGTCGCGCAGGAACCAGAACCAGCACAACGCGACGCCGAAGCGGACCGCCAGGTCGGCGTCGCCGGACTCGACCGCCCAGCGGATCGCGGCCGACAGGTTGTCGCGTTCCGCGGACAGGCGGGCCAGCCAGCGCAGCTGATCGGAGGTGCGCAGGTAGGGGTCGGCGGTCTCGGCCAGCCGCAGGAAGAACTCAGCGTGCCGTCCGCGTGCGGCTTCGGCCTCCCCGCTTGGGGCCAGTTGCCCGAGGCCGTACTCCCGGATGGTCTCCAGCATGCGATAGCGCGGCTCGAGCGGGTCGGCGGGCTCCACCGGGTGCAGCAGGGACTTGTCGGCCAGCGCCGCCAGCAGCTCCCGGACCTCGCCCGACAGACCGATCGCCTCCGCCGCGTCCTCGGTGAAGGCGCCGGGCACGACCGACAGCCGTTCCAGCAGCACTCGCTCGTCGGTGTCGAGCAGGTCCCAGCTCCAGGCCACCGCGGCGCGCAAGGTCCGGTGCCGAGGCAATGCGGTGCGGCTGCCCTCGGTGAGCAGCCGGAACCGGTCGTCCAGCCGCGCCGCGACCGCCTCGACCGGCAGGGCGCGCACCCGTGCCGCGGCCAGCTCGATCGCCAGCGGCAGGCCGTCCAGGCGGCGGCAGATCTCCACCGCCGCCGCCAGCGCGCCGTCCTGCGCGGTGAAGCCCGGCCGCACCGCGGCGGCCCGGTCGCAGAACAGCCGGACCGCCGCGCAGGCGCGGGCCCGCTCGGCCGTCGACCCCGGTTCGGGCAGCTCCAGCGGGAGCACCGGATGCAGGGTCTCACCGTCGATCCGCAGGGCTTCCCGGCTGGTGGCCAGCACCCGCAGCCCCGGGCACCGGCCGAGCAGGGTCCCGGCGAGTGCCGCGGCGGCCTCGATCACGTGCTCGCAGTTGTCCAGCACCAGCACCAGGTCGTCGTCCGCGAGGGTCTCGGCCAGGTGGTCCAGGATCGCGTCCGGGGTGACAGGCCGCGACGGGGCGTCCTTCCCTCGCGTCCGCAACAGGTCGAGCACCACGCGGGGCACGTCCTCCGCGCCGGCCGGGGCCAAGGGGACGAACCACACCCCGCCGGACGGCGTGAGCCGCCGGCCGACGGTGCCGGCCAGCCGGGTTTTGCCCGACCCTCCGGGACCGACCAGGGTGACCAGCCGGGTTCGATCGAGCAGCTCGGCCACCCGGCGGACGTCGTCGTCGCGGCCCACGAAGCTGGTCAGCGGGATGTCCAGATTGCCGTGGGACCGGCGGGACCGGCGCGGCTCGGGGAGCTCACCGCGCAACACCGCCAGGTGGGCCTCCTGCAGCTGCGGTCCGGGATCACTGCCGAAGCTGTCGGCCAGCAGGCCGCGGATCCGCTGGTAGGCGGCCAGCGCCTCGGCGCCGCGGCCGTCGCGCGCCAGGGCCCGGATCAGCTGGGCGTGCAGCCGTTCGCGCAGCGGATGCGCGGCGGTCAGCGACTCCAGCTCGGCGACCAGATCGAGGTCTCCGCCCAGCACGAGTTCGGCTTCGATCCGGTCCTCCAGGGCGGCCAGCCGGACCCGTTCGAGCCGTTCGGCCTCGGCGGCGGCGAACGGCGCCTCGCGCACGTCGGCCAGGGCGGGGCCGCGCCACAGGCTCAGGGCCTCGCGCAGGGTGGCGGCGGCCTCGGCGGGCCGGGACTGCGCGTGCGAGCGCCGGCCCGCGCGGACCAGCCGCTCGAACCGGAGGGCGTCGACCGCGTCCGGCTCGACGGCCAGCCGGTATCCGGCCGGGCCCGAGGTGAGCAGCCCGGGGTCGCCCAGGACGCGCCGCAACCGGGACACCAGCGATTGCAGCGCGTGCAGGTGACCGGCCGGTGCCGCCTCCTCCCACAGCGCCTCGGCCAAGGTCTCCGGCCGTACGGCACGCCCGGGGTCCAGCGCCAGCCGGGCCAGCAACGCCCGCAGCCGCGCGCCCCCGACGCGCGCCGGGCCGGTAGCGGTGTCCAGCGCCAGGGGGCCGAGGATCCCGACGTGCACCCGCCGGCCGTCACCGCCCGGCTCGATCCCATTCGCCACGGCCAGAAGTCTGTCAGACAGCGGCGTATCGCCTGCCGAGTGGACGGCGGCGGCCGCCGCGGCCGACCGCGCGCCGCGATCAGGTGTCGGGGCCGCACTCCGGTCGCCACCGGCGGTGGCTCGGACACCGCCGTCGGGCGACCTGCTGGAATGGGAGGATGAGCGAGCCGGAGGTGGCGATCCTGGTGGGGTTGCAGGGGTCGGGCAAGACGACCTTCTACCGCAGGGTGCTCGCCGGAACCCACGTCCACGTGAGCAAGGACGACTTCCCCGACGCGCGGCGGCCCCAGCTCCGGCAGCTCGGGCTGATCCGTGCGGCGCTGGAGGAGGGGCGCGACGTCGCGGTGGACAACACCAACCCCTCTGCCGAGGAGTGGCGGCCGCTCGTCGAGCTGGCCGGGGAGTACGGGGCGCGGGTGACCGGCTACTGGTTCCCGCCCGACGTGCCCGTCTGCCTGGAGCGCAACGCCGCCAGGCAGGGCCGGGCCCGGGTGCCCGAGGTCGGCGTCTTCGCCACCCTCAAACGCCTGCGCCGCCCCCACCTGACCGACGGCTTCGATGCGATCTTCGTCGTCCGCACCGCGGGCGGGGGCGCGTTCGAGGTACGGCCCGGCGGGGAGTGACCCGGCACGGGTCCCGTGCGGGCGGCCCGGCGCGGGCCCACCTCGCCGCCACCCCGGGTGGGGGCGGGGTTCAGCAGGTGGTGGGGAGGCCGAATGCGGGGAGCAGGTCGGGAGCGAACGAGGTGATCTCCACGATCCGGCCCTCGGCCACCCACAGCACCTCCAGCACCTGTGCCCGGTACAGCGTGTCACCCGGCCGGCGGAGATAGTGCGCGACCGCCGGCTGCCGGTTGGCCCGGGTCGGCAGCCGGCGCCAATGTCCCATGTAGCCCGGCGCGGCCGGGTCCAGGATCTCGGCGAGCGCCGCGGCGAACGCCTCACGCCCGACCCACAGCGTCTCCCGCGTGCCGGACTCGCACGGCTGCGGCATCGGCATGGTCACGCGGATGTCCTCGTGGAGCAGTTCCGCCATGGCGCCGGTGTCGGCCCGCTCCAGCAGCACCAGGTAGCGCTGCATGAGCGTGCGTTCGGCCTCCGTCGGATCCGCGGCGGGCGCCCACTCCAGCCGCCGTGGCGGGAGGTGGGAGCGCAGGGCGGCGCGGGCCCGGGGCAGCGCGCTGTTGACCGACGCGACGCTGAGGCCGAGCATGTTCGCGGCGTCCGCGGCCGGCCAGCCCAGGATGTCGCGCACGATGAGCACGGCCCGTTGCTTCGGCGGCAGATGCTGGATGGCGATCAGGAACGCCAGCTCGATCGTCTCCTTCTCGATGACCGCGGCGTCGGGCTCGGCGGTGTGCGGCGCGGCCCGGTCGAGCAGCAGGTCCGGGTACGGCTCGAGCCAGGGGGTCAGATCCGGTGACCGCCCCGCCGATCCGGTCGCCGGCACACCGGCCACGCCCTCGGCACGCGGCCGGCGCTGGACGCCGTCGAGGAAGTCGAGGCACACGTTGGTCGTGATGCGGTAGAGCCAGGCCCGCGCGGTCGACCTTCCCTGGAAGGTGTCCCGCTTGCGCCAGGCCCGCAGCAGGGCCTCCTGCACCAGGTCCTCGGAGTCGGAGAACGACCCGACCATCCGGTAGCAGTGCACCCGCAGCTCGTGCCGGTGCGCCTGCACCAGAGCGCTGAACGTGGGCTCGTCGAGCACCTGCACCGGGCTCACCGGCGTTCCCCCACCGTCTGGTCGGACTCCGCCGGCATGCCCGGCATCGGCATGTCGCCGAGGGAGGGCAGGTGCCCGAGGCCGATCCGCGCGACCGCCGCGAGCGCCAGGAAGATGACGACCGACACGACCGCGATGATATGCAGTCCGTCGGTGAACGCCACCCGCGCCGAGGTCAGCAACGCGGTACCGGCATCGGCGGGCAGCGCCGGCACGGCCGCGACCGCACCGGCGATGCTGTCCTGGGCCGCGGCCGCGGCCTCCGGCGGCACACCGTCGGGGACGTCGACCCGGCTCCGGTAGGCGGCGGCACCGATGACGCCGAGGATCGCCACGCCGAGCGCGACACCCAGTTCGCCGGCGGTCGACGCCAGCGAGCCGGCGGCACCCGCCTTCCGCGGCGGCGCCGACGACATCACCAGGAACGGCGCCATCGGGCCGACCGCCGCGCCGCCGACGTACACGACCGTGATCCCGGTGAGCAGTACCGCGAGACCGGAAGCGTCGGGCACCCGGGTGAGCACGACCATGCCGGCCGCGGCGATGATCGACCCGGCCGTGAGGATGTACGCGGGGCGCACCTTGCGCGCGAGCGCGGGCGCCGCGTTCCCAACGATGATCATGACCACCGACGGCAGCAGCAGCCACAGTCCGGTCTCGAACGGCGAGAGGCCGGCGACCAGTTGCAGGTACAGCGTTCCCATCAGGCCGACCCCGCCCATCACGAACGCGATGAGCAGCGCGAGCACCAGCGTGGCCGACAGCGCCCGGTCGCCGAACAGGCCGAGGTCCAGCAGCGGGTTGGCGACGCGACGCTGCCGCAGGACGAACATCACTCCGAACAGAAGACCGGCGACCGACGCCGCCACCGGCGTCATCTCCCAGCCGCTGCGCGCCAGGGTCTTGAGCCCGTATATGAACGGCAGCACCGCCGCCACCGAGAGCGCCACGCTGAGGAGGTCCAGCCTCCGCGCGGCCGGGTCGCGGGAATCCGGTACCAGAAACGGCGCTGTCAGCAGCAACAGGGCCATGACCGGCACCGCCATGAGGAAGATCGATCCCCACCAGAACCACCTGAGCAGCAGGCCGCCGAGCACCGGGCCGAGCACCATGCCGGCCATCAGCGAGGTGCCCCACACGCCCATGGCCGCGCCCATCTGCCTCGGGTCCTCGAACATCTCGCGCAGCAGCGCCAGGACCGACGGGACCAGGGTGGCACCCGCGATGCCGAGCACCGCCCGTGCGCCTATCAGCATGCCCGGCGAGACAGCGTACGCCGCCGCGATCGACGCGACGAGGAACAGCGCCGCACCGCCGAGCAACACCGTCCGCCGCCCGATCCGGTCGCCGAGGTTGCCCGCCGTGATCAGCAGGCCGGCGATGAGGAAGCCGTAGACGTCCGATATCCAGAGCTGCTGGGTGCCGCTCGCGCCGAGGTCCGCGCTCAGGTGCGGCAACGCCAGGAACGTTATGTTGACGTCGACCGCCGCGAGCATGGTCGGCAGGCACAGCACGGCCAGGCCGATCCACTCCCGCGCGGTGGCCCTGCGCGGGCGATCCGGTGCCGGCGGCGCGACGGCCGGCGCGTCGGACCCGGTCACCGCCGCCGCCCGAGGTAGGCCAGCAGACGTGCCTGCTCGTCGGCATCCGGGCCGACCTCCGCCTCGGGGCCCGCCATCATGCCCCGCACGACGTCATCCCCGACGATCATGAGCGAGGCCCGGACCCGCCGGATCTCCACCGGGTCGATCCGATCGTCCTGACCGGTGGCGCGGGCCAGGTCCCATCCGTGGACGACGAGCTCGGTGCATATCGATCGATCGATGCCCTCGGCGAAGGTCCACCGGCCGAACCGGCCGGTGTACGTCTCCTCCGCCCGCCCCCTGTCGTCGAGGTCGGCCTGTACCTGATCCCGGATCACCGCGAAGGCGCCGAGCGGATCCCGCTCGACGTCCGGGCGGGCGAGCGGCCGGCGGTTCACCTGGAACAGGTGGACCTCGTGCATCGCCACCACGTGCCCCACGAGTTCACCCACCGACCAGTCGGTACACGGCGTCGGATCGCCCCACTTGTCCGCGCCCACGCCTTCCAGCTTCGCGGTGAAGGCCGCGGCCAGCCTGCGGTACCGATCGGCGGTGACGTCGTACGGCCGGCCGCCCTCCGGCGCGTGCGCTTCGGGTACCGCGTCCCCCGTGCCATCTGATCTGCCTGACATCATGCGACCGCTCCCTGTCGTCGATATCGCTCGCCGGCGCCGACCGCCGGGCCTCATACCGATATGACGGTCGGCGCCGTGAAAACTGAGCACCGCGCGCTTGGCGCGGCCGGAGCGGTGACCCGTCCGGCGGCGGGACTCAGAAACCGAGCCCGGACAGCACCCGCTGCAGATCCCAGTAGGCGCGCACCGCGACGATCCGCCCGTCGTCGCCGACCCGGTAGACGAAGACGCCGTCGTAGGAGGCCTGTGCGCCGTGGGGGGAACGGATCGTCACCGAGGCCACGACCGCGGCCTCGTCGCCTGCGGGATGCACGGCGGCGACGTCGAACCGGACGTCGTTGGGGGCGACGGTGAGCTCCCAGAACCGCTCGAGGGCCGCCCGCCCCACCAGGCCGGTGCCTGACGGATCCAGCGGTGAGCCGCCGACCGGATCGTGGAGCACGGCATCCGGGGCGTACCAGGCCAGCCAGGCATCCCGATCACCGGCGCCGACCGCCTCCATCGCGGCCAGCGCGGCGACGGCTGCCGGGTGAGCGCCGCTCATCGGTTTCCCTTCACCGGGTCACGTGCTTGACACGTGTCAAGCTAGAGCTATGCTTGACACGTGTCAAGCACGCGACCGCGCATCCTCGAGGCCACCCGACGGCTCATCGCCCATCGCGGCACCGGGTTCACGATGGCCGACGTGGCTCGCGAGACCGGCGTCTCCCGCCAGGCGGTCTACCTCCACTTCGCCTCCCGGGCGAGCTTGTTCCTGGCCCTCGTACGGCACATGGACGACGCCGACGGCATCCGCCCGCGCTGCGAGCGGGCCCTCGCCGAGCAGGACCCCCTCGAGGCGCTGCGCGCCTTCCTCGCGGCCTGGCTCTCCTACGCGGACAGGATCCGCCCGATCGCCTCGGCGCTGCTGGCCTCCCGCCATGACGACCCCGACACCGCCGCGGCCTGGAACGACCGCACGGGCGAGCTCCGCGCGGGCTTCCTGGCCGCCACCCGCAGGCTCGGCGCCACCGGCCTGCTCCGCCCCGGCCTGACCCCCGAGACCGCCGCCGACCTCGCCTGGGCGATGACCTCCGTCCCCGTCTGGGAGCAGCTCACGGTCGACTGCGGCAGGGACGCCCTCGATGCCGGACACCACCTGACCGATGCCGTCACCGCCGCCCTCACCCGCCGCCCACCGGCCGGGGACGGTCACCCGTCCCGGGAGGTCACAGGCGCTCGATGACGGTTACGTTGGCCTGGCCGCCGCCCTCGCACATGGTCTGCAGGCCGTACCGGCCGCCGGTGCGCTCCAGTTCGTGCAGGAGGGAGGTCATCAGCCGGGCGCCGGTGGCGCCGAGGGGGTGGCCGAGGGCGATCGCGCCGCCGTTGGGGTTGACCTTCGCCGGGTCGGCTCCCGTCTCCTTCAGCCAGGCCAGCACGACCGGGGCGAACGCCTCGTTGATCTCCACGGCGTCGATGTCGCCGATCGCCATGCCGGCCTTCTTCAGCGCGTGGGCCGTGGCGGGGATCGGCGCCGACAACATCCGGATGGGGTCCTCGCCGCGCGCCGACAGGTGGTGGACGCGGGCGCGGGGCCGCAGGCCGTGGTCGCGTACGGCCCGCTCCGAGGCGATCAGCAGGGCCGCCGCGCCGTCGGAGATCTGCGAGGCCATCGCCGCGGTGAGCCGCCCGCCCTCCACCAGGGTCCTCAGCCCGGCCATCTTCTCCGGGGTGGTGTCCCGGCGCGGCCCCTCGTCGTGCTCGACCCCCTCCAGGGGCGCGATCTCACGCGTGAAGCGCCCCTCGTCGATCGCCCGGATCGCCCGCCGGTGCGACTCGTAGGCGAAGGCCTCCATGTCCGGGCGGGACAGACCCCAGTGCTCGGCGATCATCTCGGCGCCGCGGAACTGGGAGACCTCCTGCTCGCCGTACCGCTCCCGCCAGCCCCTGGACCCGGTGAACGGGCTGTCGAAGCCGAGCGCCTGCCCGGCGGTCATGGCGTAGCCGATGGGGATCTGCGACATGCTCTGCACTCCCCCGGCTACCACCACGTCGGCGGTCCCGGACAGCACCGCCTGCGCCGCGAAGTGCACCGCCTGCTGGGAGGAGCCGCACTGCCGGTCGACGGTGACGCCCGGCACCTCCTCCGGCAGCCCGGCGGCCAGCCAGCAGGTGCGGGCGATGTCACCGGCCTGCGGGCCGACGGTGTCCACGCACCCGAAGATCACGTCCTCCACCGCGGCCGGGTCGATGCCGGATCGCGTCATCAGGGCGGTCAGCGCGTGCGCGCCCAGGTCGGCGGGGTGCACGCCGGACAGGCCGCCGCCGCGCCTGCCCACGGGGGTGCGCACCGCCTCGACGATGTAGGCCTCGGATGCGGAACGGGCCATCGGTGACTCCTCAGGTCGACAGGATCCCTTCCAGGACCATCGCGATGTACTGCCTTGCGATCTCCTCCGCCGACAGCGGGCCGTCGCCGCGGTACCAGCCCGCCGCCAGCCAGACCGTGTCGCGGATGAACCGGTAGATCAGCCCGGTGTCGAGGTCGGCGCGGAACTCGCCGTCCAGGACGCCCCGGTCGAGCACGGCCAGCCAGGTCTCCCTGAAGCGCCGCTGGGACTCCTGCAGGTAGCCGAAGCGCGGGTTGGCCGCCAGGTGCTTGGACTCGTTCTGGTAGATCACGACCGCCGGGCGGTGGCGGTCGATCATCCGGAAGGACTCGGTGACGAGCTCCTGGAACGTCTCGCGCGCGCCGAGCCCCGAGCCGAGCACCCGGTCGTAGGCGGCCCACATGTCGGTGAGGAACGTCGAGAGGATCTCGTCGACCATCGACTCCTTGGAGTCGAAGTGATAGTAGAGGCTGCCGCCGAGGATGCCCGCGGCGTCGGCCACCTCGCGGACCGTGGTGGCGGCGTACCCCCGCGACGCGAACACCTCCGCCGCCGTGGCCAGCAGCCCGGCCCGCCGCTCGGCGCGCGCGGCCGCGGTGCTCTCGGAGTCTCGGCGTCGTGGGCTCATGGGACGTGGACCTCTCAGGGGTGCTGGCTGGAGACGGAGACGACCTCGCCCGTCATGTACGAGGAGTAGTCGCTGGCGAGGAAGACGATAACGTTGGCCACCTCCCACGGCTCCGCGGCCCGCCCGAGCGCCTCCTTCGCGGTGAGTTCGGCCAGCAGCTCCTCGGTGGTCACCTTGGCGAGGTTCGGGTGCATGGCCAGCGAGGGGGCCACCGCGTTGACCCGCACGCCGTACGGCGCCGCCTCGATGGCCGCGCACCTCGTCAGCGCCATGACCCCGGCCTTGGCCGCCGCGTAGTGGGCCTGCCCCTCCTGCGCCCGCCAGCCGATCACCGAGGCGTTGTTGACGACCACGCCGCGCCCCCGCGGCTGCATGAGCGCCAGCGCGGCCCGGGTGCAGCGCATCGTGCCGGTAAGCGTGACGTCGAGGACCCGGTGCCACTGCTCGTCGGTCATCTCGACGAGCTTGGCGGTGCCGCCGAGCCCGGCGTTGTTGACGACCACGTCCACCGGTCCCAGGCGCTCCTCGGCGGCGGCGAACAGGGCGCGGACCTGCTCCTCGGAGGTGACGTCGCACGGCTGCGCGGCCACCGCGTCCGGGCCGAACTCCTTCTCCAGGGCGGCCAGGCTCTCCGCCAGCCGCCGGTGGTGGGCGTCGCTGACCATCACGCGGGCGCCCTCCTCCAGCAGGCGGCGGGCGCAGGCCCCGCCGATGCCGGTGCCCGCGGCGGCGGTCACCACCGCCACCCGGTCACGCAGCAGGCCGTGGCCCGGGACGTAGGACGGCTTCACACCCTCTCCTCCCTGAGCGTCGCATGGTTTACTCTACCAAACAGTTGTTAGAAAGAATCAGGACGGGCGCCGTACTCCTCCGCCCGGACGGACCGACGAGTGGGAAGGCGGTCGCCGATGGACCTCGACCTGTCGTCCGTGGAGCCGTTCCGCGCCGAGGTGCGGGACTGGCTGCGCGCCCACGTGCCCGACCCGCCGCCGCCCTCGCTGGAGACCGAGGAGGGCTTCACCGCCCACCGCGCCTGGGAGCGCGAGCTGGCCGGGGCCCGGCTCTCGGTCGTCTCCTGGCCCGCGCGATACGGCGGGCGCGACGCGACCCCGCTGGAGTGGCTGGTCTTCGAGGAGGAGTACTACGCGGCCGGGGCACCGGGCCGGGTCAGCCAGAACGGCATCAACCTGCTGGCGCCCACGCTGTTCCGGCACGGCACCCCCGAGCAGCTCGACCGGGTCCTGCCGCCGATGGCCTCCGGCGAGGAGATCTGGGCCCAGGCGTGGTCCGAGCCGGGCGCGGGCAGCGACCTGGCCGCCCTGCGGGCCACGGCGACCCGGGTGGACGGCGGCTGGCTGCTCAACGGGCAGAAGACCTGGAGCTCGCGCGCGGCCTTCGCCGACCGCGGCTTCGGCCTGTTCCGCTCCGATCCCGAGGCCGGACGGCACCGCGGCCTGACGTACGCGATGTTCCCGCTGGAGGCCGAGGGGGTCACCCGGCGGCCGATCGGCCGCATCGACGGCAAGCCGGCCTTCGCCGAGCTGTTCCTCGACGACGTGTTCGTCCCCGACCGCGACGTCATCGGCGCCCCCGGCGAGGGCTGGAAGGTGGCGATGAGCACGGCGGGCAACGAGCGCGGCCTCACGCTGCGCAGTCCCGGCCGCTTCCTGGCCGCCGCCGACCGGCTTCTCGCGCTCTGGCGCGAGCGCGCCGACCCCGCCGACACCGCGCTGCGCGACCGGGTGGCCGACGCCTGGATCAAGGCGCGGGCCTACCGGCTCAAGGGCTTCGAGACGATCTCGCGCACCGAGGACGTCGGCGCCGAGGCCAGCATCAACAAGATCTTCTGGTCCGAGCTGGACGTGGCGCTGCACGAGACCGCGCTCGACCTGCTGGGCCCGGACGGCGAGCTCGACGGCGACTGGCTGGAGGGATACGTGTTCTCCCTGGCCGGTCCGATCTACGCCGGGACCAACGAGATCCAGCGCAACGTCGTGGCCGAGCGGGTGCTCGGGCTGCCCAGGGACCGGTCGTGATCCCGGGGCGGGGCGTGCGGAACGGGAGGCAGCGGTGAAGTTCGTCCTCGACGCCGAGCAGCGGCTGTTCGGCGAGACCCTGGACAAGCTGCTGGCCGGGGCGGGCACGCCGGGCGCGGTCCGGGCCTGGTCCGCCGGGGAGCCGGAGCCCGGTCTGGCCCTGTGGCGCTCGCTCGCCGGGGCCGGGGTCTTCGCGCTGGCCGTACCCGAGAGCGCGGGCGGGGCCGGGCCGCTGCCGGTGGAACTGGTGACCGCCTTCCACGAACTCGGCCGGCACGCCGCGCCCGGACCGCTGGCCGAGACCGTCGCCGCGGCCGTCCTCCTCGACCGGCTCGGCGGACCCGGCGAGGATCGTGATCGCGGGTTCACGGAGTTCGCCGCCGGGTGGCTGCCTCGCATCGCCGGGGGCGCGGCCGTCGTCTCGCTCGCGCTGCCCCCTGCCGTGCCGTACGCGCTGGACGCCGGTGTCGCCGACCTCGTCCTGGTCGTGGACGGCGACGAGCTGCGCGAGGCCGCGCCCGGGACGCCGATGACCTCCCTGGACCCGGCCCGGCGGCTGTGCCGGCCCGCCCCGGGCGCCGTGCTGGCCACCGGCCCGGAAGTGCGGCGGGCGGCCGCGGCGGCCTACGGCATGGGCGTGCTGGCCTGCGCCGCCCAGCTGGTCGGGGTGGGGCGGCGGCTACTGGAGGTCACGGTGGAGTACGCCGCCGCGCGGCGGCAGTTCGGCCGGCCGGTCGGGGAGTTCCAGGCGGTCAAGCACCACCTCGCCGACGTGCTCGTGGGCCTGGAGTACGCCCGGCCGCTGGTCCACGGCGCGGCCCTGTCGTACGGCTCGCCGGACTTCCCGCGCGACGCGTCGGCCGGCAAGGCCGCGGCCTCGGAGGCCGCCTACGCGGCGGCCAGGATCGCCCTGCAGGTGCACGGCGCGATCGGCTACACCGACGAGTACGACCCGAGCCTGTGGATCCGCAAGGCCAGGGCCCTGCACTCGGCCTGGGGCTCCCCCGCCGACCACCGCGCCCGGGTGATCGCCTCCCTGACGACCGGCTGACCTCCCCAGAATTCACCATATATACCTTTATTCGCCAAATCGCCTGCATTTCGTAGTTTAAATAATTTTGCAGGAAAATTTCCGATATAGCGCTGCCTCACGCACAATACAGGCGTTATAAAAGCGAGACATCTCACCGGTATTCCCATGCAACATCGCACGCGTCCCATATCACGAAAGAGCGCATTCTCGCGCCGAATAAACGTGAGGGCCGGACGGATACCGCTCATGGGGAAACGGAGATGACGGCCGCCTTCGCGTCCCGGCACGGGTCGGTGAGGAACGAGGCACGCCGTGACGACAGAGAACATCATCGACAGCACCGAGAACGAGAAGAACCGGGCGCACAGCCGGGGGAACGTCTGGATCACCTCGGCCACGGCGCTCGTCACCGCCGCCCTCACCCTGGCCGGCACCCTCGCGGGAATCTACTTCTCCCCCAGCGACCTCGCCGGCCGGGTCGCACCCAACGCGGCGGTCACCTCGACGGCCGTACGGTCGGTGTTCCACACGGTCACGGCCACCGCCACGGTCACCGCCACCCCGGAGGAGGCGACGGAGCCCACCGTCGCGGAGCCCGGCGCCGCGGAGCCGTCCGGCGGCGCGGAGGGGGACGGGACGACGGCGGGCGCGCCCGTCCATCTGGCCGAACTGAAGGACGCCGTCACCGCGCGGCAGGGCAGTTCGGGTCCCGGGGCGCACAAAGTCAACGGCCATTCGTATTTGCACGGCATCGGAATGGAGATATGGTCCGCCGACTACACCGCATGGGCCGAGTACACCCTTGACGGGTCGTATCGAACATTCAGCGCCACTCTCGGCCTCAACGACGAACTGGCCACCGACTCGTCCGCCGAGTTCGTCATTTCCGGAAACGGGCGGGTGCTGTACCGAAAGACCGTGAAATACACCCAGCAGGTGAAGGCCGACGTGGACGTCACCGGTCTGGTGAAACTGCGCCTGGCCGTGACCCGCGTCGGCGGGAAGACCGACGACCACCTCCGGGGAGCCGTCTTCGGCGACGCGACGCTGAGCCGCTGACGACGCCTCGGCCCCCGCATCCCCGACCGTCCGAACCACACCAGCGTCCGAACCACACCAGGGAGGAAGAATGAACGACCAGTCCCGCCACCGCGCCGGTTCCCGGGCCACCGCCACGGACGCCGCGCCGCCGCCGGCCGTACCCGCCGAGGCGACCGCCCCGGCGATCGAGCGGCCCGCCGCCCGGCCCGTCTCCACCGGCCTGCAGATGAAGCGCCGCAACCCGTTCGCGGCCTGGCTCGGCCTGCCGCTCATCACCCTCGGGTTCTACGCCTTCGTCTGGTACTACCTCATCCACAGCGAGCTGGCCGACTTCGACCGCCGCCGCGTCATCAGCCCCTCCTCCGCCCTCATGGCGTACGTCTTCGGCTGGGTCACCCTGGGCGTCTGGACGATGGTCAGCTTCTACACCGCGGGCAAGAAGATCGCGAACGCCCAGCGGGCCGCCGGTCTCGCCCCCACCTGCAGCGGCGGCCTCGGGCTTTTGCTGTTCTTCGTCTTCGGCCTGGGCGTCCTGTACTACCAGAGCGAGCTGAACAAGGTCGTACGGGCCAACGAGACCACTCCCCCGGGACACGAGGTGCCGCTGTACGCCTGACGGCGGCAGGCCCGGCGCGGGAGGCCGGACCGCTATTCACTCGATGTATACATACCGTGTATAGTCGCCCGCATGTCAGTCGGACACGTCGTCCTGGGGCTGCTGAGCGAGGGCCCCAGGCACGGCTACGAACTCAAGCGGGAGCACGACCGGCACCTGCCCGGGGCCAGGCCCCTGGCCTACGGGCAGGTCTACGCGACCCTCCAGCGCCTGCAGCGCGACGGGTTCGCGGAGGTCGCCGAGACGGCGCAGGACGGCGGGCCCGAGCGGGTCCTGTACGCCATCACCCCCGAGGGCCTGGCCGAGCTGGCCCGGTGGCTGGGGGAGGTCGAGGCGCCCGCCCCGCACCTGTCCGGCGCGCTGCTCTCGCGGACGGTCCTGGCCGTGATCGCGGGCGAGGCCGCCGGGGTGACGCCGGGCGACTACCTGCTCCGCCAGCGGGCCGCGCACCTGACGCGGATGCGCGAGCTGACCGCGCGCCGGGCCTCCGGCTCGCCCGCCGAGGCGCTCGCGGCCGACTACGCGATCCAGCATCTGGACGCGGACCTGCGCTGGATCGAGACGGCGATGGCGCGGCTGACCGACCTCAAGGAGGAGATCGATGCTTGAAGCACGCGGCGTGCACAAGGCTTTCGGCCCGACCAGGGCGCTGCGCGGGCTGACCGTGGAGATCGGCGAAGGGGAGATCGTCGCCGTCACCGGGCCGAGCGGCTCGGGCAAGTCCACCCTGCTGCACTGCCTGGCCGGGATCCTGCGCCCGGAGACCGGGGAGATCCGCTTCGACGGGCGGCGGATCGACTCCCTCGGCGACGCCGCCCGCACCACCGTGCGCCGGGAGAACTTCGGCGTCGTCTTCCAGTTCGGCCAGCTCGTGCCCGAGCTGAGCGCGCTGGAGAATGTCGCGCTGCCGCTCATGTTCAACCGGCACGGGCGCGAGGAGTCGATGCTCACCGCGCGCTCCTGGCTCGAACGGCTGGGCGTGGAGGACTGCGCCGGCCTGCGGCCGGGCGAGCTGTCGGGCGGGCAGGCCCAGCGGGTGGCGGTGGCCCGGGCGCTGGTGACCGGGCCCCGGGTGGTCTTCGCCGACGAGCCGACCGGGGCGCTGGACTCCCTGGCCGGGGAGCGGGTCATGGACGAGCTCACCGGTACGGCGCGCGAGAGCCGTACCACCCTGGTGATCGTCACCCATGACAACAGGGTGGCGGCCTACGCCGACCGGGAGATCGTGCTGCGCGACGGCACGGTGGCCTCGGCGGTGACCGCGTGATCGGGATCGCGCGGATGCTGGAGCGGGGAAGGTCGCGGCGGGAGCGGGTGCGGGGGCGTCTCATGGCCGCGGGGGCGGCGCTCGCGACCTTCCTGCTCTGCGCCGCGGCCAACCTCACGGCGTTCGAGATCGACGAACATCACGACTACTACAGCGTCTTCACCGACGGGATGATGCGGCCGGGGACCATGACGGCCCTGGTCCTGCTGACCGCCCCGGCGCTGGCCTTCGTCTACCAGGTCAGCCGCCTGGCCGCGGCGACCAGACAGCGGCGGCTGGCCGCGCTCCGGCTGGCCGGGGCCACCCCGGGCGAGACCCGGTTGCTGGGCGCCTACGAGACGGGGCGTTCCGCACTCCTGGGCGCGCTGGCCGGGGCGGCGGTCTACCTGCCGGTCAACCTGGCCGCGCAGTGGATCTTCAACGAGCGGGTGAGCCCGCTGCCGGTGCCGTACGTCCCCGGTGCCGGTTCCTCCGTACCGGCCGTCCCGCTTCCCCTGGTGGCCGCCGCGATCGTCCTGGTGACCGCCGGGGGCGTGCTGTCGGGGCTGGCGGCGGGCAGGCACGTGGTGGCCTCCCCGCTGGAGGTGGTCAGGCGGGCCAGGCTCACCCGGCCCCGGGCCTTGGACCTGCTGCTGGTCGTGGCCGGGGCCGGGCTGGTCTTCGCCGGGTTCAACGTCGTCGAGATGGACCCGATATGGCGTTCGGGGGTCTACGTGATCGGCGCCGGCGCGTGCGTGCTGGTCTTCGGCCTGGTGCTCGCGACCACCTGGGTCATCCGCGCCGCGGCGCGGTCCGCGGGCCGCCGGGCGGGATCGGCCGAGACGCTGCTGTCGGCCCGCATGGTCGAGGCGGACCCCCGGGCCTGGGCCCGCGCGCTGTCGGTGGTCGGGCTGACGGTGTTCCTGGGCAGCGCGGCGGGGTGGGCGCAGACGTTCGTGCTGTTCGACGTCTGGTCCGTGAGCACCTTCCGGATGGTCATCTACGTTCTGGTGGACCTGGCCCTGCTGGGCGCCATGGTGACCTCGGCCGCGGCTCTGGTGGTCCACCAGGCCGAGGAGCTCCTCGACCACCGGCGCTCGTTCGCCTCGCTGGCCGCCTCGGGCGTGCCGATCGCCTCGCTCGGCCGGGTGCTCACCCGGCAGGCGCTGATCGCGGCCCTTCCCGTGTGCCTGGTCGCCGGAGCGGCCGGGGTCGCCGCGCTGTCCTGGATCTCCTTCAGCGCGACGCCCACCACGGCCTGGGCCTACGTCTATCCGTTCTTGCGGGCCGCCGTCGTGACGGCGCTCGGCGTCGCGGCGGCGGTCCTCGTCTCCCGGGCCGCGCGGCCGGTGCTGCGCCGGGCCGCAGCGCCCGGGGAGCTCCGCTTCGAGTGAGCGCGGCCGTACGGGATCAGGCCGTCAGGTGGGATCCGAGGCCGCGCAGGATGCCGGCGGCGCGGATGACGACGGAGTCGATCAGTTCCTCGCAGGAGGGGAGGTCCTCGATGACGGCCACCACCTGGCCGGAGGCCATCACCCCCAGGTCGGGGCGGCCGTCCACCATCGCCGCCCTGAGCAGCATGGGCGTGTTGGCGGCCATCAGGACCTGGGACCAGGTCAGTTCCCTGCCGTGTCTCATGGCCAGCCCGTCGCGGATCACGGCGGGCCAGGTCATCCCCGAGATCCGGCGGAACCCGGCGGCGCTGCGCACCGCGCGGGCCAGGCCGGACAGCCGGCCCGAGCGTTCCAGGCCGTCCACCAGCGGCGTGCGCAGCACCCGGTGCGGCATGCCGTCCACCTGGCGGGTGACCACGGTCTCCGACATGCCCAGGTAGAAGCGCTTGACCTCCTCGGGGACCGAGCTGTCGGAGGTCAGCAGGAACCTGGTGCCCATGGCCACGCCCGCCGCGCCGTACGCCAGCGCCGCGGCCAGGCCGCGCCCGTCGAAGAAGCCGCCCGCGGCGATCACCGGGATGTCGACCGCGTCGACGATCTGCGGGAGCAGCAGGGTGGTGGCGACGGGCCCGGTGTGGCCGCCGCCCTCGCCGCCCTGGACCAGCACGGCGTCGGCGCCCCAGGCCGCCACCTTCTCCGCGTGCCGCCGGGCCCCGACCGACGGGATCACCACGACGCCGGCCTCCTTGAGCCTGTCGATCAGCTCCCGGCGGGGGGCCAGGGCGAACGAGGCGACCTTCACCCCGTTCTTGATCATCAGGTCGACGCGCTCGCCCGCGTCGGCGGCGTCGGCGCGCAGGTTCACCCCGAAGGGCGCCCCGGTGCGCGAGCGGACCTCCTCGACGGCGGCGGCGAGCTGCTCCAGGGTCATGGTGGCCGAGGCGAGGATGCCCAGGCCGCCGGCCTCGGCCACCGCGGAGACCAGCCGCGGGCCGGCCACCCAGCCCATCCCGGTCTGCACGACCGGGTGGCGGACCCCCGTCAGCCGGGTCAGCGGCGTGTCCAGCATCTGATCGATCACGCTCGTCCCTCCCCCGCCCGCGCGGTCCCCGCGCCGGATCGCCGCCGGGTCATGCCCGCACCTCCCGGTCGCGCAGCGCCTTCGGGTCGAGGACCTCGCGGATCAACCGGAGCTCCTCGTCGGTCGGCGTCCGGGTCTGCGGGACCTCGCCGTCGATCACGAGGTCGAAGCCGGTGGCGGCCAGGACCTGCTCGACCTCCACTCCCGGGTGGACCGAGACCAGCCGCATCGACCCGTCGGGCGTGCCGAAGTCGAGCACCCCCAGGTCGGTCACGACCCGGCGCAGGTCGTGGAAGCGGGAGGCGTGGGCGCCCAGCCCCGCCGCCCGGTCGCGGCCGACGCCGCTGACCGTGTCCGCCTTCGGCACGAACACGCGGGGCGAGTGCCGGGGGATCCAGTAGCTGGTCGGGTTGCAGATCGTGTTGCCGGGGGCGCCGCGCACGCCGAGCAGCTGGGAGGCCGGCCTGGCCCATTCGCCGATCGCCGAGATGTTCGTGTTGCCGTACCGGTCGATCTGCGAGGCGCCCATCATCACGTGCCGCCGCCCGTTCTGCACCAGCCACAGGTGGTCGCGGAACGGCAGCCACCCCTCGGCCGGCCCCGCGGGCGCCCCGATCGGCACCGGTCCGGCGGTGAGCAGCGCGCCGCCGTCGGTGGTCAGCAGGCCGGGCTCGAAGGTGAGCCGGGCCAGGCGCGCTCCCAGGATGGAGCAGGTGCCCATCGCGGCGGCCAGGATCTCCCCGTCCCCGCGCCAGGCCTCGGCGCAGGCCACCACGCAGATCTCCGCCCGGGTCGCGCTCATCGGGTCTCCTTCCCGGTACGGCCGCGCCTGCGAACCGGGCTGCCCGCCGTACGGCCGCGTGTCGCGCTCATCGGGCCTCCTCCTCGTGCCAGCGCCGTACCGCCTCCCGGTAGGCCGCCTCGTCGCCGGACAGGAACCGGTCCGCGAACTCCGCCCACGCCTGCGGGTCGGCCGCCGCGCTCGCGTAGTGCCGCTGGAAGGCCTCGTCGCGGCCGAGGTCCGGGCCGCAGTCGGTGAAGTGGCCGCCGCCGGGGGTCTCCACCACCCCGGTGACGTGCATCCGGCTGACCAGCAGCGTCTGCGGCGGGCCGGTCAGGGCGCCAGGCTCCACCAGGCGCTCGCAGCTCATGTAGCAGCGGGCGGCGGCCTTGGCAAACAGGTCGTCCATGTACGGGTCGGGGCCGAGATACTGGCCGTTGCCCCGGGTGTCGGCGCGGTCCATGTGGATCAGCGCCGCGTCCAGCCTCAGCGGGGGCACCGCGACCAGTTCCTCGCCCTCCTCCCCCTCGGCGCCGTACGGCGAGCGGACCGTGCGCAGGCCGGGGTTGACCCGCATGACGTCCGAGCCGAGCCCGGCCCGGGTCGGCAGGAACGGCAGCCGGTGCGCCGCGGCCAGCAGGCCGAACATGAACATGCCCTCGTCGTACTCGGTGAGCTCGATCGCCCCGGCCTGCCGGGCGGCCCGGAAGTGCGGTTCGAGGGGCACCGAGTCGAGCGTCACGAACGGGGCGACCACCCGGCGGACCTTGCCCGCGGCGCACAGCAGGCCGACGTCGGCTCCGCCGTACGACACGATCGTCAGGTCCGTCAGGGAGGAGCGGTAGATCGCCCGGACCAGGGCCATCGGCTTGCGCCGCGAGCCCCAGCCGCCGATCCCGAGCGTCATGCCGCTCTCCAGCGACGCGACGATCTCCTCGGCGGACATCACCTTGCCGGCCGTCGCCGTGCCCGCCGCGGCGCTCATGACTGCGTCCCGTCGGAGACGAACATCTCGCGGTGCCGGTCTCCGGCGCCCGTCAGGTTGAGCTCGAAGGTGAAGCCCTGCTCGAAGCGGTAGCTGCGGTTGACGTCGACCGGGTCGATGCCGTTCAGCGACTCCTTGGCCCGGCGGATGACGTAGGGGTCCTTGGCCGCGATCCGGCCCGCGACCGCGAGGGCGGCCTCGCGCAGCCCGTCTGCGGGCACGACCTCCAGCACCGAGCCGAAGGCGTGCAGCTCGGCGGCCGTGACGGTGCGGCACGTGTAGACCATGGCGCGCATCAGGTGCTGGGGCACCAGGCGGGCCAGGTGGGTGGCCGCGCCCAGGGCGCCGCGGTCCACCTCGGGCAGCCCGAAGTAGGCGTCGTCCGAGGCGACCACGATGTCGGCGTTGCCCGCCAGGCCGACGCCGCCGCCCAGGCAGAACCCGTGCACCGCGGCGATCACCGGCACCTCGCACCCGTAGACCGCCGCGAACGCCTCGTAGCACCCCCGGTTGGCCCCGACCAGGGCTGCGTGCCCGGGACTCGCCTGCATCTCCTTGATGTCCACCCCGGCGTTGAAGCCGCGTCCCTGCGCGCGCAGCACCACGACGCGGGTGCGGGGATCGTGCCCGGCCTCCCGTACGGCGCGCGCCAGGTCGAACCAGCCCCGCACGGGCAGCGCGTTGACCGGCGGCACGTCCATCACGATCTCGGCCACGCCGTCGTCGTGGTTCCTGGTGGAGATTCCCATGGGCCACCTTTCCACCAAACATTTGTTAGAAAGTACGGTAACAGAAAGGCCGCCCGCCGGTCTCGGTCTCCTCTCCCCGCCGGTCGCGCGGCTCGCGGCCGGTCACTTGCGGCCGGTCACTTACGGCCGGTCACTTACGGCGGGTCCTGGGCGGGCTCGGCCGCTCCGGGGGCAGGACCTCCACCGAGGTCTTGCGGATGTGGTCGTAGACCATCGAGGTGCGCACGTCGGCGATGGTGCGGTGGCGGGCGACGTGGTCCAGCACGAAGTCGCGCAGGTGACCGGTGTCGCGCACGGCCACCTGGATGATGAAGTCGTCGCCGCCGGAGACCACGAAGACGGCGAGGGTCTCGGGCAGGGCGGCGACGTAGTCGCGGAAGCCCTCGACCGCCTCGCGGATCTTCGGGTGCAGCCGGACGTGGATGAGCGCCTGGACCGGCCGGCCGAGGGCGCCGAGGTTGACCTCGGCGTGGAAGCCCTCGATCACTCCCCTGCTCCGCAGGGAGCGCACCCGCTCCAGGCAGGTGGAGGCGGCCAGTCCGATGCGCTCGGCGAGCTCCCGGTTGGTCTGGCGGCCGTCGCGCTGCAGTTCGGCCAGGATGGCCGCATCAACTTCGTCCACGCGCACATGGTCGCACGATTTTCCGAACTTCCTTCGGAAAGTCACTCTCGCTGTTGAGGCCTGAGCGGTCCGGCTGTGATTCTCCTTGCATAAATTCGGAGGAAGGACCGCTGATGACCGTGCTCGACGACTGGACCGCCGACCTCGGATACCGGCCCGAGGTGCCCACCGGGAAACTGCCGGTGAAGTGGGTGATCGTGATCGACCGCGACCTGCCGCGCGGGGTGCAGGCCAACGCCGCGGCGTGCCTGGCCGCCTCGGTCGGCAACGCCGTACCGGCGATCCTGGGGGCGAGCGGTGCCGACGCCTCGGGCCGCGGGCACGCCGGGCTGCCGTGGACCGGCTGCGCGGTGCTGACGGCCCCGGCCGCCGTCGTCCGCCGGATCGGTTCGGAGGCGGCCGGCGAGCCCGGCCTGGTCGTCACCGACATGACCTCGATCGCCCGGCGGACCAACGTCTACGCCGACTATCTGAACGAGCTCGCCCGCACCCCCGGCGAGGACCTGTCCTACCTGGCCGTGAGCCTGCTGGGCCCGCGCGCGGCCGTCGAGCGGCTCACCGGGAAGCTCCCGCTCCTGCGGTAGCGAGGCAGGGGGCGGGGGCACAGGATGCCGAGGGTACGGGCGGCGTGACACGACGTGCTGGCCCCGGGGACAGGGATGCCTCGCCTTGCCGGAACCGCACGACGGGATGAGGGTGATTGCGGAGGACTTCCTCCGAGGGTCAGGGCCCCGATCCACAGCGGCACGGCCGGGCAGGACAGCACGCCCGGCCGCCGCGGGCACGGCCGGCGCCTCCGGCGCCGCGAACCGACCACCGATCATGGCCGCCTCGATGAGGAGGGGTTCCCATGGCCATCGATTTCACCCTCACCGACGCCCAGCGCCGCCTGCGCGACGACGCCCGCGAGTTCGCCACCCAGGTGCTCGCCCCGGTCGTCCGCCAGGCGGACGAGGAGCCCGACCCGCTGCGCGCCTTCCAGCTCACCCGCCCCGCCTACGTCGAGGCCTACAAACAGGGCATCGCCTTCTGCATGCTGCCGGGCGAGTACGGCGGCGGCGGGCTGTCCAACGTCGACGTGCTGATCGCCGGCGAGGAGCTGTGCGCGGTCGATCCCGGCTTCGCCTGCACCGTCCTGGTCAACGGGCTCGGGCTCATGCCGGTGTGGTACTGGGGCAGCGACGAGCAGAAGGACCGCTTCCTGCGCGCCGCCACCTCCGACCCGGCCTGCGAGTATCTCGTCGGCTACGCCGTCAGCGAGCCCGCCGGCTCCCCCGGCGGCACCGCCAACTTCGACGCCCCGCTCGCCCACCCCGTCGGCATCGGCGTCACCGCCCGCCGCGACGGCGACGAGTACGTCCTCAACGGCCGCAAGTTCTGGCCGTGCAACGTCGCCGGCTGGGACGGCCAAGGCGCCGACGTCAGCATCGTGATCGCCCGTACCGACACCGGAAAGGGCGGCACCGAGGGCCTGTCGGCGTTCATGCTGGAGCGCGGCACCCCGGGCGTGGAGTACCGGCTGATCAGCAAGATCGGTCACCGGCTGGCCCCCAACGCCGAGATCGTCTTCACCGACGCCCGCGTGCCCGCGGCCAACCTCGTCGAGGGCACCCGCGGCAACGGCGACCTGCTCATCAACCGCAACTTCGCCTGGTCGGGACCGGTCGCCGGGATCGCCGCGGTGGGCGTGGCCAGATCCGCCTACGAGGCGGCCCTGGACTTCGCCCGCACCTACACCGCGGGCGGGCCCAAGCCGATCATCCACTACCAGAACGTCGGCTACGTGCTGGGCGACGTCGCCGCGCGCATCGAGATGTGCCGCTACTTCTGCTGGAAGGGCGCCCACTACCTCGACCGGCACGACTACCACGGCGAGCTCATCGGCGCCATGTGCAAGATCCAGTGCACCGAGCTGCTGTTCGACGCGGTCTACAAGTGCATGCAGGTCGTCGGCGTCAACAGCGTCGACCGGACACGGCCGTTCGAGAAGCTGCTGCGCGAGGCCGCCGTGCTGCCGCTGTACGACGCGGGCAACTTCGGCATGCAACGCCGCCGCGTCCACGGCATCCTGGCCCACCCCGGCTTCGACCCGCGCGCCCTGGCCGACGACGAGTTCGTCGCCTTCGACAAGACGATGGAGACCATCGACACCGTCCCGGCCTGACCCGAAGAGGCCCGGGCCCGGCGGCCCGGAGACCACGAACCTGCGGCCCCGCTCCCCTGCGGGAGCGGGGCCGCAGGGTCAGTCGAGCCAGCCGGTGACCGCCGCCACGTAGTCGCGCGGCTCCGACAGGGGCAGGAGGTGCCCGGCCGAGGGGAAGACGCGGTGCGCCCAGTCGGGACGGCGGGCGAGCAGGTCCTCGACCGTGGCCGTGGTGACCAGCTCGTCCCGCGCCCCGGCCAGCAGCAGCGTGGGCATGCCGAGCCGGCCGATCGTCCGGTGGACCGCGTCCCGCTCGACGTAGAGGCTGGAGATCACCGAGGCGAGGGCCGGGACGGCGTCACCGAGGCGGCGCGGGTCGGTGGCCCGCAGCTCGTCCATCAGTAGGTCCCGCATCTCGGGCGAGAGCCGTCCGAGGTCGTCGGCGGAGCTGCCGCCCGGCCGAGTGCCGGGGCCGGCGTAGGCGCGCAGTTTCATCTCGATCATGCGCCGGCCCGCCAGCCGCAGCACGCCCCGCAGCAGTACGGGCCCGACCACGAGCAGCGGGCGGCCCGCGAAACGCCAGAAGGCGGCCTCGTCCGGCGGGATCGGGCCGGGCAGCGTCGGGCAGGCCAGGACGAGACGGCCGACCCGGTCCGGTGAGGAGGCCGCGAAGCGCACCGCGACCAGGCCGCCCATGGACCAGCCGTGGGTGACGGTGGCCTTGAGTCCCAGGCGGCCGGTGAACACCCGCAGGAAACGCGCGTTCAGCTCGGCTCTGGCGGCGCGCGGGTGCGGCGAACCGGTGTGGCCGACCACCGAGCCCGGCAGGTCGGGCGCGATCACCGGAACGCGGGAGCCCAGCTCGGCGACGGTGTCCATCCACATCGAGGCGCTGCCGGCCATGGGGTGGATCAGCAGGTGGACAGGCCCGCCCCGGTCCTGTCCGGCGCTCAGGTAGTGGACTCCGGTGCCGGAGACGTCGATCACCCGGCTACGGATTCCGGCCCACCGGGGGGAGCGTTCGCCCCAGTCCGCGTACCGCACCCCTTCAGCCTGCCACGCCGGGACCGGATCCGGCGCGGGGCCGTGTCAGCGGCCGCGTCAGCACGGCGACGGCCCGGTGTCAGGACGGCCCGCGATCGTGGACGCCATGAACGGTTCAGCGATCGCGGCCTCGGGGCTGCGGAAGGCCTACAAAGACAAGACCGTGCTCGACGGCATCGACCTGGACGTCCGGACCGGCACGATCTTCGCTCTGCTCGGGCCCAACGGCGCGGGCAAGACCACGACGGTGAACGTGCTGACCACGCTGCTGGCCCCCGACGCCGGGAAGGTGGTCGTCGCCGGGCACGACGTGAGCACGGAGGCCAGGGCGGTGCGCGCGGCGATCGGGGTCACCGGGCAGTTCGCCTCGGTGGACAACCTGCTGACCGGCGAGGAGAACCTGCTGATGATGGCCGATCTCCTGCGCCTGCCCAGGGCGGAGGGCAGACGGATCGCCGGCCGGTTGCTCGACCGGTTCGACCTGGTGGAGGCGGCGGGCAAACTGGCGGCGTCCTACTCCGGCGGCATGCGCCGCAAGCTGGACCTCGCCATGACGCTGGTCGGCAACCCGCAGATCATCTTCCTGGACGAGCCCACGACGGGACTCGACCCGCGCAGCCGCCGCACCATGTGGCAGATCATCCGGGAACTGGTCGCCGACGGCACGACCATCTTCCTCACCACCCAGTATCTGGAGGAGGCCGACGAGCTCGCCGGCCGCATCGCCGTACTCGACCGGGGGCGGTTGGTCGCCGAGGGCACCGCCGACGAACTCAAGCGCGGGGTTCCCGGCAGCCACATCCGGCTGCGGTTCGCCGACCGGCACGAGCTCGACGTCGCGGCACGGGTTCTGCACGGGTCCACCAGGGACGACGAAGAGCTGACCCTGCGCGTTCCCGGCGACGGCGGGGTGAGGTCGCTGCGCGCGCTGCTCGACCGGCTCGACGCGCAGTCCGTGGAGGTCGAGGAGCTGTCGGTGCACACACCGGACCTGGACGACGTCTTCCTCGCCCTCACCGGCCACGGAAACCTCAACGATCAAGAGAACCCCGACGACCACGAGAACAAGGAGGTCGGCGCGCGATGAGCGTCATCTCAGCTCCCCTGGCGGACTCCTCCACCATGATGCGGCGCAACTTCCGGCACACGATGCGCAACCCGCTGACGCTGCTCAACGCCATCATCATGCCGATCTTCGTGATGTTCCTCATGGTCTACGTGCTCGGCGACGCGTTCAGCGTCGGCGTCGACTACGCCGACTACGCGACGCCGGGGCTGATCATAATGACCATCTGCTACGGGATCGGCCCCACCGCGACCGCGGTGAACTCCGACATGACGACCGGGTTCATCAACCGGCTCCGCGTCATGGACGTGTCACGGGCCGCGGTGCTGAACGCGCACGTGATCTCGACCGTGCTGCGGAC
Source organism: Paraplanobispora siamensis (assembly GCF_016863175.1). Taxonomy (GTDB): domain Bacteria; phylum Actinomycetota; class Actinomycetes; order Streptosporangiales; family Streptosporangiaceae; genus Planobispora; species Planobispora siamensis. The sequence continues at coordinate 229,180 of NZ_BOOJ01000032.1, read as the reverse complement.
CCTGGTGGCCATCGCTTTCGTCGTCGGGGTCGCGTTCCTGATGGGATTCCGCCCGTCGGCGAGTTTCCCCCAGTGGCTCGGCGCGATCGGCATCGTGGTGCTGACGGCGCTGGCGATCAGCTGGCTGACCGTGGCGGCCGGTCTCTCGGCGAAGTCACCGGAAGGCGCGGGCATCCTCGGCGTCCCGCTGATGCTTCTGCCCTTCCTGAGCAGCGCGTTCGCGCCGGCCGACAGGATGGGGCCGGGTGCGCGGCAGTTCGCCGAGTACCAGCCGTTCACCCCGATCATCGAGACCCTGCGCGGGCTGCTGAACGGCACGCCGTCGACGGGCACGGCCATCACGGCGATCGCCTGGTGCGCAGGACTGTCGCTGGCCGGCTATCTGTGGGCGCGGGCGTCGTTCACGAAGCGAGCGTGATCTCCGCCAGCTCACGCCAGTCCCGCCCCTGTCCGTCACGGGTCGCCTCGGTGAACACGGTTTCGCCGAGGCGACCGCGCGTCTCGGCGGCGATCCTGGAGAAGTCCGGCTGCGAACGGTCCGGAGTGCCGCGTACGCCGTCGCTCGCCGCGAGCAACCGCGCGGCCTGCTCGTACTGTCCCCGGCGCAGCGCGAGATCCGCGATCCCGACCAGTATGTCGGCGATCGTCGGCGGATGCGTGTACTCCATGGTCGTGGCCGCCCGCAACGCCTCTTCCCGATACGCGCGGGCCTGCTCGAGATCCTCGGTGAGGTAGGCGTACAGGTCCATGGTCGCGGCCCGGATGGAGTCGACCATCTGCGCCTCCCCCAGCACCGCCCGCACCGTGGCCAGATGCCGGTGGGCCTGGTCCGGCTCGCCGCGCCAGCGCGCCAGCTTCGCCTGCGAAAGCGCCAGCTCGGCCAGCGCGTCCGGCCAGGTGATCCCGCCCGCGTACCGCTGCGCCTCCGCCACGGCGGAGGCGCTGGACCGCTCATCGCCCAGCAGCCAGTACAGCTGGGCCTGCCGCGCCCGCATGCCGACCACGTCCTCGGTCGCGCCCACCTCGGTCAGCGCCACGATCGCCTCTTCGTAGTGCTCGCACGCGCGCGCGAACTCGCCGCGTGAGGCGAGCCGGTCGGCCAGGAAGGTCAGCGCCAGCGAGATCCCCATCCGGTCGCCCAGCGTGCGGAACTCGGCGAGGGCGGTCTCGGCGTCGAGGTCCACGTCGGTCTCGTCACCGCCGAGTATGAGCCGGAAGCGGCCACGGGTGAGCCTGGCCTGCGCGCGCACCCACGGATCGTCGGCGACGATGAGCGGCTCGATCGCGGGCAGGAAGTCCGCCGGACCCCGCAGCGTCGCCTCCAGCAGGTCGGCGAACCCGAGCAGCGGGTGGCGGGACCCGCTGCGCCGGGCGAGCCGATGCGCCTCCTGGATCCACTCGCGCGCCTGGTACTGGTCCCCGCTGACCCCGGCGGTCACGAACAGGGTCACCATGAGGTAGGCCACCGCCCGCACCTCGTCGGTCACCTCGCCCTGCAGCGAGGCCGCGGCGATGCCCAGTTCGGTGCCCTCGGCCCGGTGCCCGCTGAGGTACCAGTACCAGCCCGCGGCCCCGGCCAGCCGCATCGCCTCATGCGCCAGTCCCTCGGCGACCGCCCAGCGCAGTGCCGTACTGATGTTGTCGTGCTCGGCCTCGAGCCTGGCCAGCCACTCCAGTTGCTCGGCCCGGCGCAGGTACGGCTCGGCCGTCTCGGTCAGCTCAGTGAAGTAGGCGAGGTGCGCCCGGCGCGCCGATTCGGTCTCCCCGGCTTCGGCGAGCCGGTGCGCCGCGTACTCCCCGATGGTGCCGAGCATCCGGTAGCGCGGCGTGCCCTCGCCGTCGGCCAGCAGCAGCGACTTCTCGATCAGCGCGGTGAGCACGTCGAAGACCTGCTCACCGGCGAACGCCTCATCCCCGCCGAACGCCTCGTCCCCGCACACCCGTTCGGCCGCTTCCAGGCTCGCCCCGCCGGAGAACACCGACAGCCGCCGCAGCACGCCGCGTTCGGCCTCGCTCAGCAGATCCCAGCTCCAGTCCACGACCGCGCGCAGCGTCTTGTGATGGGGCAGCGCCGTACGGCTGCCGCCGGTCAGCAGGCGGAACCGGTCGTCGAGCCGGTGCGCCAGCTGCTCCAGGGACATGGTGCGCAGCCGGGCCGCGGCCAGTTCGATCGCCAGCGGGATCCCGTCGAGCGCCCGGCAGATCCGCGTCATGACCGACAGGGTGTGCGCGTCGGAGCCAATGTCCTTGCGCACCATCTCCGCGCGGTCCCGCAACAGCCGCACCGCGGGCGAGGACCCGGCCGCCGAGGGGTCGGCCCCCTGCGCGGGCAGCGCGAGCGGCTCGACCTGCCACAGCACCTCCCCGGTGATGCCGAGCGGCTCCCTGCTCGTGGCCAGGATCCGCAGCCTCCGGCACTCGCCCAGAAGCCGGTCCGCGAAAGCCGCGGCCTCCTCGATCACGTGCTCGCAGTTGTCCAGGATCAGCAGGACCGCGCGCTCCCGGACCGCGGTGATGAGCCGGTCCATCGTCTCCCCGCCCCGCGCGCCGCCGAGCAGTGCCTGGTCACGCAGGCCGATCGCGGTGAGAGCGGCCTGCGCCAGGTCGCCGCCTGTGCGTACCGAGGCCAGTTCGACCAGCCACGCCCCGTCCGGCAGCTCGGCGAGCATCGTCCGCGCGGTCTCCGTGGCCAGCCTGGTCTTGCCGGAGCCGCCCGGCCCCGTCAAGGTGACCAGCCGGTGCCCGGCGGCCAGGCCGGCGACCGCGGAGACGTCGTCGTCCTTGCCGACGAAACTCGTCAGCCCGGCGCGCAGGTTCGTCCTGCGGTTCTCCGCCCGCTCGCCCAGCTCGCCCCGGAGCAGCGCGGTGTGCAGCGCGGAGAGCTCGGCCGACGGATCGGCGCCCAGCTCCTCGGCGAGCCGCTCACGGGTGCGCTGGTACAGGGCCAGCGCCTCGTTCCCGCGTCCCGCCTCGGCCAGCGCCCGCATCAACGCCGCCACGAACCCCTCCCGCAGCGGGTAGGCGGCGACCAGCTCGGTCAGCTCGGACAGCAGCTCCGATCCGCGGCCCAGGCGGATGTCCGCATCCACCCGGTCCCCGAGCGCGGCGACGTGGAGCTCCTCCAGACGCGCGGCCGCGGCGTCGAACGCGTCGCTGTCCTGCAGCGCGATGTCCGCCATGGCCGTACCGCGCCACAGCGCCAGGGCCGAGTGCAGCAGATCGGCCCGCTCCGCGGGCTCGGCGGCCCGGGCCCGGCCGACCAGACGCTCGAACCGGCACACGTCCACGGCGTCGGGGGCCACGGCCAGCCGGTATCCGCCGGAGTCCGCCTCGATCACGCCCTCCGGCAGCACCCTGCGCAGCCTGGACACCAGCGCCTGCAAGGCGTTCACCTCGTCCGCGGGCGGGCGCCGCCCCCAGATCCAGTCCACCAGCCTCGCACGCGTGACGATCCGGCCGGGTTCGAGGGCGAGGGCGGCCAGCAGTGCGCGCAGCCGAACTCCAGGAACCTCGACCACGGCCCCATCACCGTTGCGGACCTCGAACGGCCCGAGCAATCCGACTCGCACGTCAGTAATTGTGCCGAACCCCGGCGACCACCGATCACCCGTCACCGCGCGGGACCCCCGGACACCGCCCGCCTTCATCGGATCGTTACCGTCGCGGCCCCGGGGCGGGTGCGGCGGACTCCCTGCCGAGGCCGGGCCGCCACTTGCGCACCACGCGCCCCCTTATCACGGTGGTGTTACAGGTCTTGACACTTTTCCTGCCCCCGGCCTTTGATAACTCCTCACAACCTCAGTACCTGAAGAAATTTCCGTTACTGAAATTGTGAACGCTAACAAAATTGGGGCGAGCTCATCCCGGCGCGCTCACCAGGGTGAACGTCACTTGCGGCACCCCCCGACGATCGACACCGCGGTACCCGAAGGAGAGACATGAGGCTTGCGAAGCTGGCCGCCCTGCCGGTGGGCCTGGCCCTCGCCATGGCGATGACCGCCTGCGGCTCGACCACCAAGACCGTCGACAAGGCCGCCCCGAGCGCGGCGGGCTCGTCCGGCACCGCCCTGGTCGGCGTCACCATGCCGACCAGGTCGTCCGAGCGCTGGATCCACGACGGTGACAACGTCAAGAGCGCCCTGGAGAAGCTCGGCTACCAGGTCGACCTGCAGTACGCGGAGAACGACATCCCCACGCAGGTCAACCAGATCGAGAACCAGATCACCAAGGGCGCCAAGCTGCTGATCATCGCCTCGATCGACGGCACCGCGATCACCACGCAGCTTCAGCAGGCCGCCGACAAGAAGATCCCGGTGATCGCCTACGACCGGCTGATCCGCAACACCCCCAACGTCGACTACTACGCCACCTTCGACAACTACAAGGTGGGCGTGCAGCAGGCGACCTCGCTCCTGGTGGGCCTGGGCCTGAAGAAGCAGGATGGCTCCGACGGCGATGCCAAGGGCCCGTTCAACGTCGAGATCTTCGCCGGCTCCCCGGACGACAACAACGCCACGTTCTTCTACAACGGCGCGATGGACACCCTCAAGCCCTACATCGACAAGGGCACCCTGGTCGTCAAGAGCGGTGAGACCGACTTCAAGACCGTCGCCATCCTGCGCTGGGACCCGGCCACCGCGCAGAAGCGCATGGAGGACCTGATCACCAAAACCTACTCCGGCGGCACCAAGGTCGACGGCGTGCTCTCGCCGTACGACGGTCTGTCCATCGGCATCCTGTCGGCCCTCAAGAGCAGCGGGTACGGCACCGCCGATCAGCCCTACCCGGTCGTGACCGGCCAGGACGCCGAGGTCGCCTCGGTCAAGTCGATCATCGCCGGCGAGCAGTACGCCACGATCTACAAGGACACCCGCGAGCTGGCCGCGGTGACCGTCAAGATGGCCGACGCCGTGCTCAAGGGCGCCAAGCCCGAGGTGAACAACACCACGGACTACGACAACGGCAACAAGGTCGTCCCGTCCTACCTGCTGGAGCCGGTCGTGGTCTACAAGGACAACTACGCCAAGGCCCTGGTGGAGAGCGGCTACTACACCGACGACCAGCTCAAGTAGGGAGCACCCTCGGGACGGCGTGGGACCCCGTGCCGGCGGCGCGTCCGCGGCCGACACGGGGGCTCACGGGGGAACGGCGACGCGGAAGGCGCAGGGCATGACCGACGACATACTTCGAATGCGCGGGATCACCAAGACGTTCCCGGGCGTCAAGGCGCTGCAGGACGTCAACCTGACGGTGCGGAGAGGCGAGATACACGCAATCTGCGGGGAGAACGGCGCCGGCAAGTCGACGCTGATGAAGGTCCTGTCCGGCGTCTACCCGCACGGCTCCTACGAGGGGGAGATCGTCTTCGACGGGGAGCCGTGCCGGTTCTCCGACATCCGGGACAGCGAGCAGCGCGGCATCGTGATCATCCATCAGGAGCTCGCGCTGAGCCCGTACCTGTCGATCGCCGAGAACATCTTCCTGGGCAACGAGCGGACCCGGCGCGGCCTGATCGACTGGAACCGCACCAACGCCGAGGCCGCCGAGCTGCTGGAGCGGGTCGGCCTGCGCGAGAACCCCACCACGCGCGCGATGGACATCGGCGTGGGCAAGCAGCAGCTCGTCGAGATCGCCAAGGCGCTGTCCAAGCGGGTACGGCTGCTCATCCTCGACGAGCCGACCGCGGCGCTCAACGACGAGGACTCGGCGCACCTGCTGGACCTGCTGCGCGGGCTGCGGGACGAGGGCATCACCTCGGTGATCATCTCCCACAAGCTCAACGAGATCAAAGCCGTCGCCGACTCCACGACGATCCTGCGCGACGGGCGCACGATCGAGACGCTGGACATGAAGGGCGAGGAGGTCGGTGAGGACCGGATCATCTCCGGCATGGTCGGCCGCGACCTGGAGCACCGTTTCCCACCGCACGAGCCGAAGATCGGCGAGGAGGTGCTGCGGATCGAGGACTGGACCGTGCACAGCCCCACCCAGCGCGGTCGCGTGGTGGTCTCCGGCGCCGGCCTGACCCTGCGCCGCGGTGAGATCGTCGGACTGGCCGGGCTGATCGGCGCCGGCCGTACCGAGCTGGCGATGAGCGTGTTCGGCCGCAGCTACGGCACGGACATCTCCGGGCGTGTCTACAAGGACGGGCGGGAGATCAAGATCCGCACGGTCCGCGAGGCCATCGGCCACGGCCTGGCCTACGCCACCGAGGACCGCAAGCGCTACGGGCTCAACCTGATCGAGGACATCAAGCGCAACGTCTCCTCCGCCGCGCTGGGCAAGCTGGCCAGGCGCGGCTGGATCGACGACAACGAGGAGTACCGCGTCGCCGACGGATTCCGCGCCGAGATGAACATCAAGGCCCCCGGCGTCCTGTCGGTCACCGGCAAGCTCAGCGGCGGCAACCAGCAGAAGGTGGTGCTGTCGAAGTGGATCTTCACTGACGCCGACGTGCTGATCCTCGACGAACCCACCCGCGGCATCGACGTGGGCGCCAAGTACGAGATCTACTCCATCGTCAACCGCCTCGCCGACCAGGGCAAGGCGATTCTGGTGATCTCCTCGGAGCTCCCCGAACTGCTCGGTCTCTGCGACCGCATCTACGCCATGTCGGCCGGGCGCGTCACCGGCGAGGTCGCACGCGCCGACGCCACCCCCGAGCGGCTCATGCAGCTCATGACCAAGGAAAAGGAATGACGGCCGAGATGAGCAGCGGCAAGGTCACGACCCGCGAAGAAGCGCCGGCGAGCGGCAGCCTGCCGCCGCCCGCGAAGGCGCCGGGCACCCGGTTCTCGCTGAACCTGCGGCAGAGCGGCATCTACATCGCCTTCGCGCTGATCGTCGTCCTGTTCTCCATCCTGACCGACGGTGAGCTGCTCAGCCCGCAGAACATCTCGAACATCATGGTTCAGAACTCCTACGTTCTGATCCTGGCGATCGGCATGATCCTGATCATCATCGCCGGGCACATCGACCTGTCCGTGGGATCGGTGGTGGCCCTCAGCGGCGCGATCGCGGCGGTGCTGATGGTCGAGATGGACACCCCGTGGCCGCTGGCCATCCTGATCACGCTCCTGGCCGGAGGGCTGATCGGGGCCTGGCAGGGCTACTGGATCGCCTACTTCGGCATCCCGGCGTTCATCGTCACCCTGGCCGGGATGCTGGTGTTCCGGGCGCTGACGATGACCGTGCTGGGCAACCAGGGCATCGGCCCCTTCCCCGACGAGGTGCGGACCCTGGCCAACGGGTTCCTCCCGACCTACCTGGGCAACATCGGCCTCGGCCCGCTCGACGGCGCCGACCTGTTCACGCTGCTGGTGGGAGTGGCCACCGTGGCCGGGATCGTCGGCACGCAGTGGCGCGCCCGCCAGGGACGCATCGGCTACCGCCAGCAGGTCGACCCCCTGCCGCTGTTCGTCCTGAAGATGGTCACCGCCTCCGCGGTGGTGATGGTGGTCATCGTCCAGCTGGCCAGGTTCAAGAACCTGCCCTGGGTGCTGGTGCTGCTGGCCTCGCTCGTCCTGGGCTACACGCTGCTGACCAACCGCGCCGTCTTCGGCCGCCACATCTACGCCATCGGCGGCAACCTGCACGCCGCGACCCTGTCCGGGATCAAGGTCAAGTCCGTCACCTTCTGGATCTTCGTGAACATGGGGGTGCTCTCGGCGCTGGCGGGCGTCATCTTCGCCGGGCGGCTCAACCAGGCCGGCCCCACGGCGGGCAACGGCTTCGAGCTGGACGCCATCGCGGCCGCGTTCATCGGCGGCGCTGCTGTCCAGGGCGGTGTCGGCAAGGTCGTCGGCGCCATCACCGGCGGCCTCATCATGGCAGTGATCAACAACGGCATGTCCCTCATCGGCGCGCCCAGCGAGCGGGTGATGCTCTTCAAGGGCCTGGTGCTGCTCATCGCCGTCGCCTTCGACATCTGGACCAAGCGCCGCACCGGCTCGGCCGGATGACGGCCGCCGGGCCGGTGGGCCGCTCCCCCACCGGCCCGGCGGCCCGCGAGACCGTCAGTCCGGTTCCATCGCGGAGGGCCGGGCCGGTCCGCCCGCGGGCCCGGCGAGGTGGCGGATGAACCAGTCGCAGGCCAGCACGGCCACCTGCTCCAGCGTGCCGGGCTCCTCGAACAGGTGGGTGGCGCCGGGGACGACCTCCAGATGGCTCTCGCAGCGCAGCCGGCTCCGGGCCTGCCGGTTCAGTTCGAGCACCTGCCCGTCGAGGCCGCCCACGATCAGCAGGGTGGGCGCGCGGACGGCGGTCAGGCGCGGGCCCGCCAGGTCCGGCCGCCCGCCCCGCGACACCACCGCGGCGACGTCGGCCCCGGCGTCGGCCGCCGCCCACAGCGCGGCCGCGGCGCCGGTGCTGGCCCCGAAGCAGCCGATCCCGGTTCCCGGCACCTGCTTGTGCAGCCAGCCGGTGACCTCGCCGAGCCGCCCACCGAGCAGCGGGATGTCGAAGACGTTGGACCGGTCGGCCTCCTCCTCGGCGACGAGCAGGTCGAACAGCAGCGTGCCCAGGCCCGCCCGGTTCAGCGCCTCGGCGACCGCCCGGTTGCGCGGGCTGTGCCGGCCGCTGCCGCTGCCGTGCGCGAACACCACCAGCCCGGCGGCCCGCCCGGGAAGGGTGAGCGTCCCGGGCAGCTCCACGCTCCCGGCCGGGATCCGGACCTCCTCGGCCCGGCCGCGCTCCCCCGCCCCGCCGTTTTCCCCCGCTCCGCTGTGTCCACCCGCCGCGCTGTGTTCCCCCGCCCCGGCCCGGTTCAGCAGTTCGGTCACCTCCGCGTCCCCGGTCTGGGAGAAGTCGTCGTACCACTGGCCGATGGCGTACAGGGTCCGGGGAGTGTGCAGGCAGACGACCTCGTCGGCCGCGTCGCCCAGCCGGGCCGCCACCTCGGGCGAGCACACCGGCGTGGCCAGGACGACCCGCGCGGCGCCGTGGGCGCGGGCGACGTGGCAGGCGGCCCTGGCCGTCGAGCCGGTGGCGATCCCGTCGTCCACCACGATCGCGGTCCTGCCGGTCAGCGGGACCCTCGGCCGCCCGGCGCGCAGGCGTCGCGCCCGCTCCGCGAGCACGGCGCGTTCGTGCTCCTCCACCGCCTCCATCTGCTCGGGGTACAGCCCCGCCATCCGCACCACGTCGTGGTTGACGATGCGCACGCCGTCCTCGCCGATCGCCCCGAAGCCCAGTTCGGGCTGGACCGGCACGCCGAGCTTGCGCACCACGATGACGTCCAGCGGCGCGCCGAGCCGCCCGGCCACCTCGAAGGCGACCGGGACGCCGCCGCGCGGCAGCCCGAGGACCACGGGATCGGCGTCGCGCAGATGGCGCAGCCGTACGGCCAGGCGCCGTCCGGCGTCGCTTCGGTCGATGAACACCTCGGCTCACCTCCAGTTCCTGCAGGAGCCCGCAGGAGCGTGCGCCGTGGGCGGTACGGCCCCTGCCACGCGATGTTCGCTTCCCCGCCGCGGGAGGCGGACACGGGAGGCCGGGTCATGTGTCGGCACGGAGCCGCAAAAAGATCACAAGGTCCGTGGAGGCGCGGCCCGTGCGACCGCCGCCGGGCGTGGAACGGTGCTCCCGGAGGCCGGCCGCCCTCCCTCTCGGGGGTTTCCCCGATGCCCCTCTCCGCACCACATTAGGCCCCCTCCCCGCCGTGCACCATCGCCGCACCGGGAGCGCAGGGAGCGCCGCGCCCGCCGTACAGGCGCCGGGAGGACGTCCCGGACAGGTCTCAGAAGGCGACGACGACCTTCCCCCGGGAGCGGCCCTCCTCCTGGTACCTGATGGCCGCCGGGATCTCCGCGAACGGGTAGCACCGGTCGATGACCGGGGTGACCTTGCCGGCCTCGATGAGCCCGGTCAGCGTCACCAGGTTCCGCTTGCTGTCCGCGGCCCCGATCACGTCCGCCATGAGCATCCTCTGGGACACGAACGGCCCCGAGGCGAGCGCGCCGAAGATGTGGCCGGCGGGCTGCAGCCACCGGCCGCCCGGGCCGCCGACGGCGACGTAGGTCCCCTTGCGGGTCAGCACCCGGCGGCACGCCGATCCCGGGCGGCTCCCCGCGATGTCCAGGAGCAGGTCGTAACGGCGCCCGGCCCGGGTGAAGTCCTCCTTGGTGTAGTCGACGACCTCGTCCGCGCCGAGCGAGCGGACCAGGTCGGTGTTGCGCGTACTGCACACGCCCGTCACCTCGGCGCCGAACGCCTTGGCGAGCTGTACGGCGAACGTGCCCACGCCTCCCGAGGCGCCGTTGACGAGGACCCGCTGCCCCGGCCGGATCCCCCCGCTGTCGCGCAGGGCCAGCAGGGCGGTGAGGGCCGCCAGCGGCACCGCCGCCGCCTGCTCGAACGTGAGGCTCGCCGGTTTCGGCGCCAGCTCGCTCTCCTTGACGCACACGTACTCGGCGAAGCCGCCCCCCTTGGGCATCGCGAACACCTCGTCGCCCGGGCGGAACTCCGTCACGTCCTTGCCGACCGCCTCGACCAGCCCCGCCATGTCGGCGCCCAAGATCTTGATCTTCGGTGTGCGCAGTCCGAGGGGGCCGGGCATCAGGCGCGAGACGTACGGCTCGCCTCTCATGAGGTGCCAGTCCGCGGGCTGGACGGAGGCGGCCCGGATCCGGACCAGCACCTCGTCGTCGCCGGGTGCGGGGTCGTCGACGTCGGTGAGGTCGAGGACGTCGGGTGAGCCGTACGAGCGCAGAACGAACGCCTTCATCACATTCTCCTGATCCGCTGTGGAAGTGGGGGGCCGGCCACCGGGATCAGTGTGCGCAGGCCCCGCACGGCGGCTCAACGGCCGAAAGTACGACCGTTCCGTGGCTGATCGGCCGGTCGGGATCGGGCCGTTCTGGCGATGAGCCGCCACCGCCCCGGGCGTCACGATCAGGCCATGACCGACACGAGAACGACGGGACAGCCCCACGGGGGCGGACGGCCGGGCGGCGGCCGGAACACCCGCAGGGCGGCCGCGGCCGCAGGCAGAACAGCCGGGACCGCGCCCGGGACGGCCGGGAGCACGGGAAGGGCGGGATGGCTCGCGCCCGCCGGGTTGATCGCGCTCAGCGTCGTCCCCTTCATCGCCGGGGCCGTCCGCCTCAGCGAACTGGCCGGCGGGGCGGAGATCACTGCGCAGAACGCGCGGTTCGTCGCCTCGCCCGTGCCCATCGTGCTGCACATCCTCGCCGTCAGCGTGTACAGCGTCCTGGGGGCCCTGCAGTTCGCGCCGGGGCTGCGCCGCCGCAGGCCCGGCTGGCACCGCGCCGCCGGGCGGATCGTGGTCCCGTGCGGGATCGCCGCGGCGCTGTCGGGACTGTGGATGACCCTGTTCTATCCCCCCGGCGAGGCCGACGGCCCCCTCCTGGTCGGCTTCCGGCTCGTGTTCGGCTCGGCCATGGTCCTGTCCATCGTCCTCGGCTTCATCGCGATCCGGCGGCGGGACGTCGCCCGGCACCGCGCCTGGATGACGCGCGGTTACGCGATCGGCCTCGGCGCGGGCACGCAGGTGTTCACCCATCTGCCCTGGTTCCTGATCGCCGGGGCGCCCGGCGAGGTCCCCAGGGCGCTCCTCATGGGCGCCGGATGGGTGATCAACCTCGCCGTGGCCGAGTGGATCATCCGCCGCGGTCAGCTCCGCACGCGCTTGGTCTCGTAGGCCCACATCGCGATCTCGACGCGGTTGCGCACGCCGAGCTTGGTCATCAGGCTCGCGATGTGGCTCTTGACCGTGCTGAGGGAGATGTGGAGCTCGTCGGCGATCTCGTTGTTGGTCCGCCCGCGGGCGACGGTCACCAGGATCTCCTCCTCCCGGCTGGTGAGCGGCTCGATGGGCTGCGGCGGCGGGGCGGAGGGCCGCGTTCCGGCGAAGGTCTCCAGCAGGCGGGCGGTGACGCTGGGGGCGATGAGCGCCTCGCCGTCGGCGGCGGCGCGGACGGCCTGGGAGAGCAGAGCGGGGCCGGCGTCCTTGAGCAGGAAGCCCCGGGCGCCGGCCTGGAGGGCGGCGTAGACGTACTCGTCGAGGTCGAAGGTGGTGATGACGACGACCGCGAGCGGGTCGTCGACGCCCGGTCCGGCCAGCGCGCGGGTGGCCTCGATGCCGTCGAGGTGGGGCATGCGGATGTCGAACAGGCACACCTCGGGGCGCAGGCGCCGGGCGAGCTCGACGGCCCGCCGCCCGTCGGCGGCCTCGGCGACGACCTCGATGCCCGGTTGCGCGTCGAGGATCATCCTGAGCCCGGTGCGGGCGATCTCCTGGTCGTCGGCGACGATCACCCTGATGCTCACGCGACCGCCCCCGCCCGGGGCAGCACGGCGGTCACGGTCCAGCCCCGGCCGGGGTTCGGACCGGCCTCGCAGGTCCCGCCGAGCAGGTCGGCGCGTTCGGTCATGCCGATGAGGCCGTATCCCGGCGAGACGGGCGGGCGCCCGGCGCCGGTGTCGCCGTCGTCGCTCACGCGCAGGTGCACCGACGTCTCGTCGGCGGAGACGCTCACCTCGATCCGGGTGGCGTGCCGGGCGTGGCGCCGGGCGTTGGTGACCGACTCCTGGGCGATGCGGTAGACCGCGGCCTCGACCGACGGGGGCAGCTCTCCGAGGTCGCCGGAGATCTCCACCTCGACCGGCGGGCCGGACCGGGCGTCGCCGGCCAGCTGCCGGAGGTCGGTGAGCTGCCGGCCGGGCGCCCACTCGGCCGGCTCGTTCCTGCGCAGGACGCGGACCATGGCGCGCATCTCGGTGAGGGCGCGCGAGGCTTCGGCCTCGATCACGCGCAGCGCCTCGGTCGCGGCGTCCGGCCGTGACTCCGAGGTCGCCAGGCCCGCCTGCGCGCGGATCGCCATCGCCGAGACGTGATGGGCGACGATGTCGTGCAGGTCACGGGCCAGCTGCTCGCGTTCGAGCAGCTTGACCTGGTCGAGCTCGCGCATCCGCGCCCCGGCCCGGTAGCGGAAGACCCCGCCCAGGGTCATGGCCGAGAACACGACGGCGAAGGCGCCGACCGCGTCGGCGGAGACGAGCCGGCCGGAGAGGATCGACAGCAGGATCGAGCCGATGACGATCACCGCCCCGATCACGATCTCGCGCCCGGACCCCCAGCGGAACAGCGCGTACATCAGGATCAGCAGGTAGACCTGCGTGCCCGTCTCGGGCGCCTGTCCGCCGGTCAGCAGCGGGAGCAGGCTCGTGGCGCCGAAGACGATCGCGACCATCAGCAGCGGCCTGGTCCGCCGCCACAGCAGCGTGGGCACCAGCGCGATGGTGACGACCACCGCCAGGACACGCCAGGGAAGGTCGGGCCGTAGCACCCCTTCGAGCAGCGCGACCGGCACGATCACCGCCACCAGCGCCCAGTCCCGCCACGTCCGTGCCGGTGGGTCGGGAGGTCGGGGCTCGTTCCATACGGAACGGATGAGGTCGTGCACCCCATCATGCTACGAGAGTGCGTGCTGCCATGTATCGTCCGGAAACCTCCCTTTCACCAGGGAGGTTTCCGGGACGCGGGGGCCGCCGTACCGCCGTGACGCCGGGGGCGGCCTCAGGGGTTCATCTCCGCGAGCATCTGCTTGATCTGGGCCAGCCGGGACTGCTCGATCTGACGGGCCAGCTCCACCACCCGGGCATTGTGGCCCGTGCGGATCTCGGTGCGCGCCATCTCGACGGCGTTGTGCTGGTGGGCGACCAGCACGTTGAGGAACCGGGTGTCGAAGGCGGCGCCCTTCAGCCTCCTGAGCTTGACGATCTCCGCCGGGCTCGTGGCGTGCAGGCCGCCGTGCGCGTCGTGCGCGTGCGGGTCCGCGGTGGTCAGGGGCTGTCCCCAGCCCTCCAGCCAGCCGGTCATGGTCTCGGCCTCGTACCCCTGGGTGGCCTCGATCGCCGCCGCCATCGTCCTGATCTCCTCACGGGGAGAACGGGTCTTCGCCACCACGGCCATCTCCGTTCCCTGGCGATGGTGCGGGATCATCATCTGCAGGAACATCACGTCGGCGTCGTTGAAGGAGCCGGACGCGCCGGTCCCGGCGGGCGCGGAGGCGTCATCGGTCCCGGCGGGCGCCTCGTCGCCGCCCGCGGGGGTGGCGGAGGCGGACGCGGCGGGTACGGCGTGCCCGCCGTGCCCGGCGGCCTCACCGTGGGCGGCGGACCCGGCCCCGCAGGCGGAGACCGTCAGCGTGCCCGCGACGGCGGCGCAGGCGAGGGCGATGGCGGAGCGTTTCATCTGTGTCTGTGTCGCTTTTCTCGGTGGCGCTTCTCTGGGTGGCGCTTCTCTGGGTGGCGCTTCTCTGGGTGTTGCTTTTCCCGGTTCGCTTCTCTCTGGCGGCGCGTACGGCTCCCGGCGGGCGCCGTACCGTACGGCACGGCGCCCGCCGGCGGGTCAGCCCAGCTTCTGCCAGAGCGCCGGAACCTTCGGCGGCTCCCAGCCCGGGTAGGCGGTGTGCGCCTGGATGCAGCGGTACTTCACCCCGGCGTAGGTGACCGTGCTGCCCACCGCGTACTTGCCTCCCACGGCCCACGTCCCGGCGGGGGCGGTGGGGACCGGGGTCTTCGTGGGCGTCGGCGCGGGGGTCTTGGTCGGCGTGGGGGCGGGGGTCTTGGTCGGCGTGGGCGCAGGGGTGTTCCCGCCGCCGCCACCGCCGATCTGCAGGTCGACGCACGAGTAGAAGGCGTTGACGGTGTCGGCGATGTTCCAGATCGCCAGGACCTTCTGACGGCCGCTGTAACCCGACAGGTTCACCACGTGCGACACCGTCGCGCCGGGCTGCTTGCCGTTGTCGTTGAAGGTCGCGATCCGGGTGTTGCCGATGTAGTACTCCCAGGTGCTGGTCGCGTGCCGGGCGGTCAGCACCCAGTTGAAGGTGACGCTGTTGCCGACGGAGGTGGCCGGCCAGGCCTTGCTCTCGTCACTCAGCACGGAGAAGCGGGCCACGCCGCCGTGGCAGTTGCGCTGTCCCTTGGGGCCCTCGACGCTCTGCGGCTCGTAGACGATGGCGCCGCAGTTGGCGACCTTTCCCTGGGCGCACATGGCCTGCCGGCTCGGCGGCGACGAGACGTACCCGTGGGCCATCGCCGGCGGGGCCGTGAGAACCGTGGCACCGAAGGTGAGCGACGCCATCGCGGCGACCATGACTGATTTGCGCATGTGCTTTTCCTTGCTAGGGGATATCGGAAAACGAGCAGGGATTTCTCGCGGAGAAATAATCGGCGACTCCTCCGTGCGGAACAAAGGTGATGTTTTTATAGCACGGAGGAAGGCACACAAAGCTTATGAGCGGCTTAAGTCTCGTTTAGAGCGACCATAACGGCAGCCCACAGGCCTATGGGTGGGCGGGCGGGGAAATGCGTCCATCTCTGCCGACAAATCACTTGAATTGAATTTCCATAATCCCGGCCGGGAAGTCAACGGCCGGCATGGAATTGTTTTCAGGGCCGGTCGTACGGCTCCGACCAGCGCAGCGGCAGGGACTGCAGCCCGTAGATTCCCTCGACCCCGCCGAACCCGACCTCGCCGTCCAGGGCCAGTTCCGGCATGCGCGGCGCCAGGAACGCCAGCGCCTCCTCCAGCTCCGCCCGCGCCAGGTTCGCGCCCAGGCAGTAGTGGGCGCCGGCGCCGAAGGTGAGGATCCGGGGGTCCCGCTCGGCGGTGACGTCGAACTCCTCCCCCGCCTCGATCTCCCGGTTGCCGCGCTCGGCGCAGATGGCCACGATCGTCCCGGCCGGGAAGACGACGCCGCGGTGCTCGACGTCCTCGACGCAGATCCGCGCGGTGAACGGGGTGATCGGCTCGTAGCGCAGCACCTCCTGCACCGCCCGCGCGGCCAGGCCGGGGTCGTCGGCCAGCAGCGCCCACTGGCCGGGGTGCCCGGCGAACAGCCGCAGGGCGTGCGACAGCTGCGCCTGCGTGGTGTCCACCCCGCCGGCCAGCACGTTCAGCACCAGGTTGACGCACTCGGCGTGGGAGAGCCGGTCGCCCTGCTCCTCGGTGGCCAGCAGGGCGCTGACCAGGTCGTGACCGGGAGCGGCGCGGCGCTCGGCCAGCAGCGCCTCGACGTAGTCGTAGACCTCGGCGACGGCGCGCTCGATGCGCGGCAGCTCGGTGGCCAGCGCCCGGACGTCGAACTGGCGCTGCACCCAGTTGGACCACTCGTGTAGCCTCGGCGCGTCCTGCGGCGGCGCGCCGAGCACCGCCGCGACGGTCAGGGCCGGGTACGGCCGCGCCACCGACGCGACGAACTCGCACGAGGTCGCCTTCGCGTCCCACAGCTCCTCGAGGAACCCCCGCATGGCCGGGCGCCAGCGGTCCGCGGCGCGCGGGGTGAACGCCGGACCCACCAGGGCGCGCAGCCTCCGGTGCCGCTCGCCGCCCTGGTTGAGGATGTTGGCGTCGATCTGCTCCCACAGCCGGCCGGTGACGGCGCCGAACAGCTCGGCGATCTGCCGGCCGGGGAACGCCGCGGCCCGCGAGCGCAGGAAGAACTCCCCCGACTCCCGGTCGAGGACCACGTACGACAGCGGCCCCTGTGCCAGCCAGCCCCGCCCGGCCGCCTCGGCCAGCCGCCGGTGGTAGACCTCTCCCGTCAGATCGGGCGCCGAGTAGTCGAACTCCGGCAGGTCCAGCTCGGTCACGATCGTCACGACGCCTCCACCCGTCTCGGGCCGACCTCGACCGTACCCCCGCGCCCGACGGGCCGCCGATGGTGAACTTCCACCCGTTCGCGCCCGGCTTTTCGGCAGCAATGACCCGCACCCGGAGCCCCGGTGCCGCAGGGGGCGCTCTCACGCCTCCCGTACGACGCCGCCGATGATCGTGTCCACCATCCTGTCGACGGCGCCGGGCTCCGGGCGGGCGCCCTTGCGGTCGGCGAACAGCAGGTGGGCGGTCCCGATCAGGGTGGGGGCGAGCATGTCGACCGGGGCGTCCCGCGCGATGCGGCCCAGGTCGCGCTCGGCGGCCAGGTAGGAGGCGATCATGTCCACGGCCTCCGTCAGGACCGGGACCCCGGCCGGCCAGGTCTCGCGCAGCCGGGCGCGCAACTCGTCGCGGAAGGTGACCAGGGCGACGATCGCCACGGCCACCGACTCGAACAGCGCCGTCAGCGCGGCGGCGAGGTTGCCGGCGACGGTGCCGGTCCCGGCGGCCTCGCGCAGGGCCGCGGCCTCGGAGTCCATCCGGTCGACGCGGTCGAGTACGAACTCGGCGAGGAAGGCGTCGAAATCGGCGAAGTGCCGGTGCAGGACGCCCTTGGCGCAGCCCGCCTCGTCGGTGACCGCCCGGCTGGTCAGGGCGCTCGGCCCGTCCCTGAGCAGGACGCGCTCGGCGGCGCCGAACAGCTGCTCGCGTACGTCACGCAGGGCCACACCTGTCGGCACCGCAGACCCCTCGCCTTCCTCGTCCCGGCCCGCCCGTCAATGAGTGGGCACTTGCCCATTGCCTAGTGGGCATGTGCCCACTAAAGTGGGCGCATGCCCACTATATCGCGGGGGCACGTCCCTCCTCCTGAGCATTCTCCCGGGCGGGAGCCGCACCGCGCCCGGGAGATCGCCGAGTCGTTCGGTGCGGACGCCGGACGCTACGACCGGACCCGGCCCGCCTATCCCGAAGCCCTGGTGGAGGCGGTCGTCTCCGCCAGCCCGGGCCCGGAGATCCTCGACGTCGGCGCCGGGACCGGGATCGAGGCCCGGCAGCTCCAGGCGGCCGGCTGCACGGTGCTGGGCGTCGAGCCCGACGAGCGGATGGCCGAGTTCGCCCGGCGCACCGGGGTCGAGGTCGAGGTGGCCACGTTCGAGGCCTGGGATCCCGCCGGCCGGACCTTCGACGCGGTCGTCGCCGGACAGGCCTGGCACTGGGTCGACCCGGTCGCGGGCGCGGCCAAGGCGGCGCGGGTGCTGCGGCCCGGCGGCCTGCTGGCGGCGTTCTGGCACGTGTTCCAGCTCCCGCCCGACGTGGCGGAGGCCTTCGCCGAGGCCTACCGGCGGGCGGTGCCCGACTCGCCGTTCGACTTCCGGGCGGCGATGTCGGCCCCGGACACGTATCAGGGGCTGCTCGCCAAGGTCGTCGACGGGATCCGCGAGGCGGGCGCGTTCGGCGAGCCGGAGCAGTGGCGGTTCGACTGGGAGCGGTCCTACACGCGGGAGGAGTGGCTGGACCAGATGCCCACCTCCGGCGCCCTCACCCGGCTCCCGCCGGACGCGCTGGCGGAGGTGCTGGAGAGCGTCGGCGCCGCGGTCGACGCGATGGGCGGCGCCTTCACGATGCGCTACGCCACGGTGGCGGTCGCCACGACCCGTACCGGCACCGCCGGAACCGGCCCGCGGGCGTGACCCGGCCTCACGGTCGGGACCCGGCCCGCGGGCGCCGTCCGGCTCTCGGCGTCGGAAGCCGGACGCCGGAAGCCGTCAGAAGTCGAACTCGGCGACCGGCCGCACCACGACCGTCCCGCCGTACCGGGCGCCGGGGCAGCGGGCGGCCCAGTCGAGCGCGACGTCGAGGTCCGGCACGTCGATGACGTAGTAGCCGCCCAGGAGCTCGCGGGTCTCGGCGAACGGCCCGTCCGTGATGGTCCGCTCACCGGCCTCGTCGACCCGGACCCTCGTGGCGGTGGTCAGATCGGCCAGCGACTCCCCGGAGACCCAGACTCCCGACTCCCTGACGGTCTTGTCGTAGGCCACCCAGTCCTCGAAGGAGGCCTCCTCGATCTCCTCGGTCGTGTCGGGGCTGTAGATCAGCAGCATGTACTTCACGGTCCGGCTCCTTCGTCTGCCGCGGTGTCCCTCGCACGGCGGGGTCGCCGTACATGATGACGACGAACGGGATACGACGGTATCGACAGGGCCGCGGACTTTTTTCCGAACGGATTTTCTGACCGGCTCCGAACGGCCCCGAGCAGGCCCGGACCGCTGTCCGGAACGGGGTTCATCGCCGATACTGCGGACTATGCCCGTCATGTGCGCCCCCCGCATGCCCGCCGTGCGCGCCCGCCACGCGGGGCCCCGGGATCGGCGGTGAGGCGGTGAGGCCGGCCGCGCTCGACCTCGTCCGGGACTACCGGGCGGGCCGCAGGACGGTCACCGAGACCGTGCGCGCCGTACTGGACGAGCTCGGCGAGGTCTCCGAGCGGATCGGCGCGGTGGCCGCGACCGATCACGAGCGCAGCCTGGCCGAGGCGGCGCGGGCCGACCTGCGGGTGCGCACCGGGAACGCCCGGGTCCTGGAGGGGGTGCCCCTCACCGTCAAGGACTGGATCGACGTGGCCGGCTGGCCTGTATCGGGCAGCACCGGGAGCCTGCGGGGCGACCCGGGCCGGCGGCCGGGCACGGACGCCCCCGCGGTGGCGCGGCTGCGGGCCGCGGGCGCGATCGTGGTCGCCGTCAGCAGCGCCATGGCCGACAACGCCCTGCACGGCGTGACCAGGAACCCGCGCGACCCCTCGCGCGCGCCCGGCGGCTCCTCCTCGGGCACCGCGGCGCTGGTGGCGGCGGGGACGGTGCCGCTGGGGCTGGGCAGCGACTCCGGCGGCAGCCTGCGCCTGCCCGCCGCGTGGTGCGGGGTGGCCGCGCTGAAGCCCACGTTCGGCCGCGTCCCGCTCACCGGCCACTTCCCGCGCTGCGGCGCGCTGGAGGACGGCAGGACCGTCATCGGCCCGCTGGCCTCGAACGTGGGCGACCTCGCCGTCGCGCTCCGCGTGATCGCCGGTCCCGACGGCATGGACGCGGGGGTGCCGCCGGTGCCCCTGCGCGATCCCGGCGCGGTCGGGATGAGGGGGTTGCGCGTCGGCGTGACGGCGGGCGCGGAGGACGACGAGCCCATGGCGCTGGCGGTGGAGACGCTCGCCGCGGCGGGCGCCATCGTCGCGGGTGAACCGGTGCCGGACATACGGCGCGAGGCCCTGGAGCTGACCCGCCGCCACTGGGGCCGCGCCGAGCTGCCGGGCGCGGAGAACGTGCGGCTGCTGTGGGACTGGGACCGCTTCCGCCGGCGCATGCTCCTGGCCACGGCCCACCTGGACGTGCTCCTCACCCCCGCCGTCACCGAGCCCGCGCCGCCCTGGCGGGAGTCGGCCGAGGCCGACTACGCCTGGACGCTCCCGTGGAGCCTGACCGGCGCCCCGGTCGTCGTCGTGCCCTCGGGGACGGTGGCCGGCCTGCCGGGATCGGTGCAGGTCGTCGCCCGCCCCTGGGAGGACCACGTCGCCCTGGCCGCCGCCCTGCGGATCGAGCACGGGCGGGTCGGCCGGGGCGACCCGGCGTCCGTCTCCGAGGGCACGGCCTGAACCCGCCGTCTCCGGGGGGCACGGCCCGAATCACCGTCTCCGCGAGGCGCCGCCTAAACCGGTGGTGCGGGGGCAGGCGGTCCGCATAGCGTCGGGTGGTCGTCGAAGGAGGGGGCGGATCATGACGGGCGGCGACGGGGCGCAGGCCCGGCCCACGCGGGTGCTGGTGGTCGGCGACGTGCACGGCCAGTTCGAACGGCTGGCCGGATGGTCGGCGGCCGTACAGCGGGCCCGCGGGCCCCTGGACGCCATCCTCGCGGTCGGCGACGTCGAGCCCAACCGTGACGAGATCGACGCGGCCGGGGTGCACGGCCCGGCGAAGTACCGCACGCTCGGCGACTTCCCCAAGGTGGCGCAGCGGCAGCTCGACCTGGGGGCGCCGCTGTACTTCATCGGCGGCAACCACGAGCCCTGGCCGGCGCTGGACGCGGAGGGCCCCGGCTGGTGGAGCGGCGGCGAGGCCTACTTCCTCGGCCGGGCCGGGGCCGCCGAGGTCGCCGGGCTGCGGGTGGCGTTCCTGTCGGGCATCTACGCGCCGCGCGTCACCGACGTCCCCGGGGCTCCCAGGGAGACGCTCAAGGAGCGCAACTACTACACCCGCGAGGAGCTGGAGCAGGTGGCCGCGGCCGCCCGCCGGCAGGGACCGGTCGACGTCCTGCTGACCCACGACTGGCCCTCGGGCATAGCGGGCCGCGACCTGGGCGAGCACGTAGGCCGTCCCGAACTGCGCGACCTGTGTGAGCGCGTCCGGCCGGACTGGTACTTCTGCGGTCACATGCACCGGCCGAACCGGGCCTCCATCGGCCCGGCCCGGGTCGTGTGCCTGGGCCACATCCGCTCCGGGCCCGCCGCGCTCGCCCTCCTGGAGCGCGAGCCCGGCGGGCGGACCGTCCTCGTCGAGAACCCCGCCCGCCGCTCCCCCGGCCCTCAAGCCATCGCCGGGGACTCCCGCTGACGCCTCACTCTGGGTCGTAGGCGAGGTTGGGCCGCAGCCACCGCTCGACCTCGGCGAGGTCGAGACCCCGGCGCCGGGCGTAGTCCTCGACCTGGTCCCTGCCCAGGCGTCCCACGGTGAAGTAGCGCGAGGACGGGTGGGCGAACAGCAGCCCGCTGACGCTGGCGGCGGGGGTCATCGCGAACGACTCGGTCAGGCCCATGCCGATCCGCTCGGCGCCCAGCAGGTCGAACAGGTCCCGCTTCTGGCTGTGGTCCGGGCTCGCGGGATAGCCGAACGCGGGGCGGATGCCGCGGAAGCGCTCGGCGTGCAGGTCCTCCAGCGAGGGGGCGGCGTCCGGCTCGTACCACTCGCGCCGCGCCCGCAGGTGGAGGTGCTCGGCGAACGCCTCGGCGAGGCGGTCGGCCAGGGCCTTGACCATGATGGAGCGGTAGTCGTCGTTGCGCGCCGCGAACCCGGCGGCGAGCTCCTCGGCCCCGTGCACGGCCACCGCGAACCCGCCGATGTGGTCCCCGTCCGGGGCCACGTAGTCGGCCAGGCAGCGGTTGGCCCGCCCCTCGGGCTTGGCCGTCTGCTGGCGCAGCATCGGCAGGCGCAGGACGCCGCCGTCGTACGGCGTGCCCGCCTCGATGAGGATGTCGTCGCCCTCGGAGCGGGCGGGCCAGAAGCCGTAGGCACCGCGGGCCCGCAGGGAGCCGTCGGCGGCGATCCGGTCGAGCAGCGCGTTGGCCTCGTCGTGGAGCTCGCGGGCCACCGGCTGGTCGAGGATCGCCGGATACTTGCCCTTCAGCTCCCAGGCCAGGAAGAAGAACTGCCAGTCGATCATCTCGCGCAGGGCGGTCAGGTCCGGCTCGACCGTGCGGACCCCGGTGAAGGCGGGCACGGGCAGCTCCTCGAAGGAGACCCGCTCGCGGTTCGCCCGGGCCCGCTCGAGGCTCAGCATGGGGCTGCGCTCCCTGGCGGCGTGCTGCTCGCGCAGGCGCTCCTGCTCGGCGCGGTTGCGCACGGCCAGTTCTCCGGCCCGCTCGTCGTCCAGCAGGTCGGAGACCACGCCGACGACGCGGGAGGCGTCCAGCACGTGGACCGTGGTGCCGTCGTAGGCGGGGGCGATGCGCACCGCGGTGTGCTGGCGCGAGGTCGTGGCGCCGCCGATCAGCAGGGGCAGCTTCAGCCCGCGGCGCTGCATCTCCGCGGCCACGCCGGCCATCTCGTCCAGCGACGGGGTGATCAGCCCGGAGAGCCCGATCGCGTCGGCGCCCTCGGCGACCGCGGTGTCGAGGATCCTGTCGGCCGGGACCATGACGCCGAGGTCGATGACCTCGTAGTTGTTGCAGCCGAGCACGACGCCCACGATGTTCTTGCCGATGTCGTGCACGTCGCCCTTGACCGTGGCCAGCACGATCTTCCCGTTGCCGGCGCCCCTGCCGCCCTCGGCGCGCCCCTCCAGCCGGGCCCGTTCCTTGTCGGCCTCCATGAAGGGTTCGAGGTAGGCCACCGCCCGCTTCATCACCCGCGCGCTCTTGACCACCTGCGGCAGGAACATCTTGCCCGCGCCGAACAGGTCGCCCACGATCTTCATGCCGCTCATGAGCGGGCCCTCGATCACGTCGAGGGGGCGCGCCGCCGACTTGCGGGCCTCCTCGGTGTCGGCCTCGACGAAGTCGACGACGCCGTGCACGAGCGCGTGCGCCAGCCGTTCCTCCACCGGGGCCTCGCGCCAGGACAGGTCCACGGTACGGCGGGTGCCGCTGCCGCTGACCGTCTCGGCGAAGGCCACCAGCCGGTCGGTGGCGTCGGGACGCCGGTCGAAGATGACGTCCTCGACGAGTTCGAGCAGGTCGGCGGGGATGTCCTGGTAGACGGCGAGCTGGCCGGCGTTGACGATGCCCATGTCCAGCCCGGCGCGCACGGCGTGGAAGAGGAACGCCGAGTGCATCGCCTCGCGCACGACCTCGTTGCCGCGGAAGGAGAACGACAGGTTGGAGACGCCGCCGCTGGTGCGCGCCCCGGGACAGCGTTCCCTGATCAGCGGCAACGCGTCGATGAACGCCTTGGCGTAGCCGTTGTGCTCGGCGATGCCGGTGGCCACGGCGAGCACGTTGGGGTCGAAAATGATGTCCTCGGCGGGAAAGCCGGCCTCCCGGGTGAGCAGGTCGTAGGCGCGGGCGCAGATCTCCACCTTGCGCTCGGCGGTCTCGGCCTGGCCCTTCTCGTCGAAGGCCATGACGACCACGCCGGCGCCGTAGTCGCGGATGCGCCGGGCCTGCTCCAGGAACGGGCCCTCGCCCTCCTTGAGGCTGATGGAGT
The DNA here is from genome assembly GCF_016863175.1 of Paraplanobispora siamensis. Taxonomy (GTDB): domain Bacteria; phylum Actinomycetota; class Actinomycetes; order Streptosporangiales; family Streptosporangiaceae; genus Planobispora; species Planobispora siamensis. The sequence continues at coordinate 205,654 of NZ_BOOJ01000032.1, read as the reverse complement.
TGACCACGCCCTTGCCCTGCACGCACTTGAGACCGGCCTCCAGCACGCTCCAGCGCGAGCTGTCGACCATGATCGGGATGCGGGCGATCTCCGGCTCGGTCGCGATCAGGTTCAGGAACGTGGTCATGGCCCGCTCGCTGTCGAGCAGGTCGGCGTCCATGTTGACGTCGAGCAGGTTGGCCCCGCCGCGCACCTGCTCCAGCGCGACGTCGGCGGCGGCCTGGTAGTCGCCGGCCTCGATCAGGCGCCGGAAGCGCGCCGAGCCCGTGACGTTGGTGCGCTCCCCGATCATGACGAACCCGGTGTCCGGGCCGATCTCGAACGGCTCCAGGCCGCTGAGGCGGGTGCGCGCCGCGGGCGCCGCGACCGGGCGCGGCGGCAGGCCGGAGACCTCGGCGGCGACCCGCTCGATGTGCGCGGGCGTGGTCCCGCAGCAGCCGCCGACGATGTTGACCATCCCGGACGTGGCGAACTCCGCGAGCAGCCGCCCGGTCTCCTGCGGCGTCTGGTCGTAGCCGCCGAACGGGTTGGGCAGCCCGGCGTTGGGGTGGGCGGCCGTGTAGACGCCGGCCAGCCGGGACAGCTCGGCGACGTACGGGCGCATCTCCGCCGCGCCCAGCGAGCAGTTCACCCCCACCACCAGCGGCTCGGCGTGCTCGATCGCCCGCCAGAACGCCTCGACGGTCTGCCCCGACAGGGTGCGCCCGCTCAGGTCGACGATCGTCACCGAGATCCACAGCGGCAGGTGCGGGGCGACCTCGCGCGCGGCGGCGATCGCGGCCTTGGCGTTGAGCGTGTCGAAGATCGTCTCGATCAGCAGCAGGTCGACGCCGCCCTCGTCCAGCGCCTGGATCTGCTCGGCGTAGGCGGCGCGGACCTCGTCGAACGACGTCGTACGGTAGGAGGGGTCGTCCACCTTCGGCGACAGCGAGAGCGTGACGTTGAGCGGGCCGACCGAGCCGGCCACGAACCGGCCGCCCACCTCGTCGGCGGCCCGGCGCGCGAGCCGGGCCCCCTGCAGGTTCATCTCCCGCACCAGCGGCTGCAGGCCGTAGTCCGCCTGGGCGATGCTCGTGGCGGTGAAGGTGTTGGTCGTGGTGATGTCCGCGCCCGCCGCCAGATAGCGCCGGTGGACGTCCAGGATGACGTCCGGGCGCGTCAGGTTCAGCAGGTCCGGGTCGCCGGTCACGTCGTACGGATGGTCCGCCAGCAGCTCGCCGCGATAGTCGGCCGGGGTGAACCCGGAGCCCTGCAGCATCACGCCCCAGGAGCCGTCGAGCACCGCGACCCGCCGGTCGAGGATCTCCTTCAGAGCACGGGCCGCGTCACCGCGATTCGATCGCATCTCGTCACCTCCGATCATCGGAGGCGCCCTTGATGCCGTGGATGCAGGCCGAGCGTGGCGGGCGGGGCCCGTTGCAGCGCCTCTCGGCCTGGTTCGCAAGGTTAGCAAGAGGGGGTGGCCGCGGGAACGCCCGTGACCCAGATCGGCCGGCCGGGAAAGCCTCGCCACCCCTCCGGGACAGCGGGGGTAGCCCCGCCGTCCCCTCGGGGACAGGGGAAAGTCCTCAGGCCCGGGGGCCGAAGTCGGCGGCGTGGTCGGCCGCCCACTCCCGGAACGTCCGCGCGGGCGTACCGGTGATCTCCTCCACCGTTGCGGTGACCGGCTCGGGCTCCTCGGCCATCTTCGCCCAGGCCCGCAGCATGCCGTCCACGGTCGGGGCGTCGCCCCAGGCGGCCAGCATCTGCTCGCGGGCGGTCTCGGCCGGGACCTCCTCGAACCTCACCTCCCGGCCGATCGCCTCCCCGATGGCGTGCGCCTGCTCGATCTGGCTCACCGCCCGCGGGCCGGTAAGCACGTACCGGGCTCCGGAGTGCCCCTCCTCGGTCAGCACCCGGGCGGCCACCGCCGCGATGTCCCGTTCGTGGATCAGCGACCTCGCCGCCCGCCCGAAGGGCGCCCGCACGACACCGTCCTCCCGGATCTGGTCGGCCCAGCCCAGGGTGTTGGCGGCGAACCCGGTGGGCCGCAGGAACGTCCACTCCGCACCGGAACGCGCGATCAGCCGCTCGATGAGCGCGTGGGAGCCGATGATCCCTCCGAGCTCCCGCGGCGGATCGTCCGGAGCCTCCTCCGGGACCCCGTTGGCGGACAGGTAGACGATGCGGCGCGCCGATCCGGCGATCACACCGATGGTGGCGGGGGCGGCGTGGTCGGCCGCCAGGGTCGGCCAGAGCAGGAAGACCGACCCGGCCCCCTTCAGCGCGGCGTCCAGGCTCGCCGGGTCGGCCAGGTCACCGGCGGCGACCTCCACGCCGTACGGCAGGACCGCCGAGGCCGGATCCCGGACCAGCGCCCGCACCGGCGCCCCCGCCTCCAGCAGGAGGGACACCACCTGCCCGCCCACCTTGCCGGTGGCCCCGGTCACCAGGATCACATCGGATTCACTCACAGCCGTTTCCCTTCGCCGACGATCGGGTCGTTCGAGGGAACGCTAAGATCTCAACCAAACTTGAGGTCAACCGCCGCGGGCGGGCCCGGACGCCGGTGGCGCCCGGACCCGCCCGTCAGCACGGAGAACGGCTGACGGCGCGCAGGAGCGGCCGTCAGCCCGGAGGCACGGCCGTCAGCGCAGGAACGCCGCCGCCACCCCCCCGTCGACGGGCACGTGCAGGCCGGTGGTCAGCGACAGCTCACCTCCGGTCAGGGCGAAGACCGCCGCGGCGATGTGCTCGGGCAGCACCTCGCGCTTGAGCAGGGTGCGCTGGGCGTAGAACTCTCCCAGCTTCTCCTCTTCCACCCCGTAGACCGCCGCCCGGTTGGCGCCCCAGCCGGAGGCGAAGATGCCCGAGCCGCGCACCACCCCGTCGGGGTTGACGCCGTTGACCCGGATGCCGTGCTGGCCCAGCTCGGCCGCGAGCAGCCGGACCTGGTGGGCCTGGTCGGCCTTGGCCGCGCCGTAGGCCAGGTTGTCGGGCCCGGCGAAGACCGAGTTCTTGGAGGAGATGTAGACGATGTCGCCGCCCATGCCCTGGTCGATCATCACCCGGGCGGTCTCCCGGGAGACCAGGAACGAGCCGCGCGCCATCACGCCGTGCTGCAGGTCCCAGTCGGCCAGGGTGGTCTCCAGCAGCGAGCGCGACAGCGACAGCCCGGCGTTGTTGACCACCAGGTCCACCCCGCCGAAGGCCAGCACCGCCTGCCGTACCGCCTCGGCGACCTCCTCCTCCGAGGTCACGTCGGCCCGCACCGCGACCGCCCTGTCCCCGGGCCGGTGGGCCCCGGCGGCGATCTCGGCGGCGACCTTCTCGGCCGCGCCCAGGTCACGGTCGGCCACCACCACGCAGGCGCCCTCGGCCGCCAGGCGCCGGGCGGTGGCCGCGCCGATGCCCGAACCGCCGCCGGTCACCAGCGCGACGCGGGTGGCCAGCGGCTTGGGCGCGGGCATCCGGCGCAGCTTGGCCTCCTCCAGCTCCCAGTACTCGATGCGGAACTTCTCGGCCTCGTCGATCGGCGCGTACGACGACAGCGCCTCGGCGCCGCGCATCACGTTGATCGCGTTGACGTAGAACTCCCCGGCCACCCGGGCGGTCTGCTTGTCCTTGCCGAAGGAGAACATGCCGATCCCGGGCACCAGCACGATCGCCGGGTCCGCCCCGCGCATCGGCGGGGAGTCCGGGCCCGCGTGCCGGTCGTAGTAGGCCGCGTACTCCGTGCGGTAGGCGGCGTGCAGCTCGCGCAGCCGGTCGGCCACCTGCTGCAGCGGCGCGTCCGGGGGCAGGTCCAGCACCATCGGGCGCACCTTGGTGCGCAGGAAGTGGTCCGGGCAGGAGGTGCCCAGCGCGGCCAGGCGCGGGTGCCCGGCCCGGGCCAGGAAGTCCAGCACCTCGGGGCTGTCGGTGTAGTGGCCCACCTGCGGCGCGTCGGTCGAGCACAGCCCGCGCACCAGCGGGAACAGCTCGGCGGCCCGCGCGTGCCGTACGGCGGGCTCGACCGGCGGGTGGATCACCGCCCCGAGCGGGTCGGGCCGGCCGTGCTCGGCGATGTAGGCCTCGGCGGTGCGGATGATCTCCAGGGAGTTGGCCTCGCACTCCTGCGACGTCGCGCCCCAGGCGGTGATGCCGTGGCCGCCGAGGATCACGCCGATCGCCTGCGGGTTGTCCCGCTTGATCGCGGCGATGTCCAGCCCGAGCTGGAAGCCCGGCCGCCGCCAGGGCACCCAGGCCACCCGGTCGCCGAAGATCGCCCGGGTGAGCTCCTCGCCGTCGGCGGCCGTCGCGATCGCGATGCCCGCGTCCGGGTGCAGATGGTCGACGTGGGCGGCCTCCACCAGGCCGTGCATGGCGGTGTCGATGGACGGCGCGGCGCCGCCTTTGCCGAAGGCGCAGTGGTCGAAGGCGGCGACCATCTCGTCCTCGCGCTCCACCCCGGGGTAGACCCCCGTCAGCGCCCGCAGCCGATCCAGGCGCAGTACGGCCAGCCCTTCGGCGGTCAGCGTGCCCAGGTCCCCGCCCGACCCCTTGACCCACATCAGCTCGACGTCCGAGCCGGTCACCGGGTCGGTGGCGGTGCCCTTGGCCGAGGCGTTGCCACCGGCGTAGTTGGTGTTGCGCGGGTCGGCCCCCAGCGCGTGGGAACGGCCGAGCAGCTGCTCAACCGGTGACGATGTCATGAAATATCCCCCAAACAAACGAACATGATCACAACAGCGGGTACCTCCCGGCGGGCGGGCACACTTCGGACAGGCGGCCCTCCACCGGATGGACGTGCCTCGGACAGGCCTCTCAGGCGCCCCAGCCGGCCTGGGTGCCGCCGACCCGCTCGGCGGCGACCTTCTCGAAGTAGCCCGACCGGGCGTAGGCGGCCATCGGGTCGGCCTCCAGCCCCATCCCGGCGCGCAGCTCGGCCAGCAGCGGCCGCACGTCGGTGTTGTAGGCGTCCATCAGCACGGCGTTGGCGCCCAGCACGTCACCGGACCGCTGCGCCGCGGCCAGCGCCTCGCGGTCCACCAGCAGCGCCTTGGCGGTGGCCTCCTGCACGTTCATCACCGAGCGGATCTGGCCGGGGATCTTCGGCTCGATGTTGTGGCACTGGTCCAGCATGAAGGCCACCCCGCCGTCCAGCCCGCCCCCGCCCACCACCTCGCACATGATGCGGAACAGCTGGAACGGGTCGGCCGCGCCCACCATCAGGTCGTCGTCGGCGTAGAAGCGCGAGTTGAAGTCGAAACCGCCCAGCTTCCCCTCGCGCAGCAGGAACGCCACGATGAACTCGATGTTGGTGCCGGGCGCGTGGTGCCCGGTGTCCACCACGACCTGCGCCTTCGGCCCGAGCTTGACGCAGTGCGCGTAGGCGGTGCCCCAGTCGGGCACGTCGGTGACGTAGAAGGCCGGCTCGAACAGCTTGTACTCCAGCAGGAAGCGCTGTCCCTCCCCCAGCCGCCCGTACACCTCGGCCAGCGCCTCGGCCAGCCTGTCCTGGCGGGCCCGGATGTCGTCCTGGCCGGGATAGTTCAGGCCGTCAGAGAACCACAGCTTGAGCGTGTCGGAGCCGGTGGCGTCCATGATGTCGACGCACTCCAGCAGGTGGTCCGTCGCCTTGCGGCGCACCCGCGGGTCCGGGTGGGTGACGCTGCCCAGCATGTAGTCGTCGTCCTGGAAGACGTTGGAGTTGATCGCGCCGATGCCGATGCCGAGCTCGCGGGCGTGGGCGGACAGCTCGGCGTAGTCGTCCACCCGGTCCCAGGGGATGTGCAGCGCCACGGTCGGCGCCACGCCGGTGAAGGCGTGCACCTGGGCGGCGTCGGCGAGCTTCTCGTAGGGGTCGCGCGGCACGCCCTGCTGGGCGAAGACCTTGAAGCGCGTTCCCGAGTTGCCGTACGCCCACGAGGGCGTCTCGATGTGCTGTGCCCGCAGGCGGGACATGATGTCCATGGGAGTCCCCGATTCAGTCAAGGTGGAACACCTCTGTCAGTGGTCGCATGCCTTCGTCCGGCCGCCCGTCGAGGTCCTCGAAGAACGGCGCCATCTCCGCCTGCCAGAGCGCGTTGACCTCGGTGGCGGCCATGCCCTCGCGGGCCTCGGCGAAGTCGTCGGTCTCCAGATAGCCGACCAGCAGGCCGTCCTCGCGCAGGAAGAGGGAGTAGTTGCGCCATCCGGTGGCGCGCAGCGCCTCGAGCATCTCCGGCCAGACGGCCGCGTGCCGCTCCCGGTACTCCGCCAGCCGTTCGGCCCGGACCTTCAACAGGAAACAGACGCGTTCCAACGGATGTCCTCTCGGTCCCGGTACGGCTCCCGCGACGGGAGCCGTACCGGGGTGTGGTCACGGATCAGAAGTCGAAGTCGTCGATGTTGTCCTTGTTGAAGACCGTGGGCTTGCCGAGCAGGACCTCGCCGTCGGCGCCGACGGTGTACTCGCCGAGCTTTCCGGCCTTGAACTTCTCGCCCTCGGCGCCGGTGATCTGGCCGGAGGCCAGCGCCGCGGCGGCGTAGCCGGCCAGGTAGCCGAGGTCACCGGGGTTCCACAGCTCGAAGCCCTCGATGGTGCCGTCCTTGACGAACTGGCGCAGCTGGTTGGGGGTGCCCAGGCCGGTCAGCTTCACCTTGCCCTTGTGCGGCGAGTCCGACAGATAGCGCGCCGCGGCGGCGATGCCGACGGTGGTCGGGGAGATGATGCCGGCCAGGTCCGGGTAGGAACGCAGCAGGCCCTGGGTCTCGGTGAAGGACTTCTGGTCGTCGTCGTTGCCGTAGGCGATCTTGACCAGTTCCATGTCCTTGTACTCGGGCTTGCCCAGCTCGTCCTTCATGAAGTCGATCCAGGTGTTCTGGTTGGTCGCGTTCGGCGTCGCGGACAGGATCGCGATCTTGCCCTTGCGGCCGATCTGCTCGGCCAGCAGCTGGACCTGGGTGCGGCCGAGGTCCTCGGCGCTGGCCTGGTTGACGAATATGTCGCGCCCCTCGGGGGCGGTGTCGGAGTCGTAGCTGACGACCTTGATCCCCGCGGCCCTGGCCTGCTTGAGCGCCGGCACGACCGCGTTGGGGTCGTTGGCGGAGATGACGATCGCGTCCTGCTTCTGCTGGATGAGCGTGTTGATGTAGGAGACCTGCGAGGACGCGCTGGCCTCGGACGGGCCGACCTCCTTTCCCTCCCCGCCGAACTCCTCGGTGGCGGCGATGCCCTGGGTGTTCGCGGTGGTGAAGTAGGGGTTGTTGACCTGCTTGGGCAGGAAGGCGATCCTCAGGCCCTGCTTGATCGGCGCGTTGGGGTCGGCCGCGGCCGACGACGCGGGGGCGGCCGCCGGAGCGGAGGTCTGCTGCGCCACGTCGCTCTTGGTGGTGCCGCCGCAGGCGGTGGCCATCAGCGCCAGTCCGGCGACGAGCGCCATGCGGCGCCAGGGGGTGCGCGTTGTCATGAAACCGACTTCCCTTCCTTCTGGGGTGAGGAGCGCCGGCGCCAGGCCGCCCCCAGGTTCGGCGCCAGCACGGATGCGACGAGCAGCAGGCCCGTCACGAAGTTGAGGACCTCGTTGGCCACGTCGGCCAGGATCAGCGCGTTGCGTACGACGCCCAGCAGCAGGACGGCCATGAGCACGCCGGGCAGCGTGCCGCGCCCGCCGAAGATGGACACCCCGCCCAGCAGGACCGCCGCCACCACGGCCAGCTCCAGCCCGACGCCGTTGTCGGCGCGGGCGCTGGCGTAGCGGAAGGTGTAGACGAGCGAGGCCAGCGCGGCGCAGGCGCCCGAGGCGACGAAGAGCCAGAACTTGATCCGCTTGACCCGCACGCCCGAGAAGTAGGCGGCCTCCTCGTTGGCGCCCAGCGCGAAGATCGACCGGCCGACGCCGGTGGCGTGCAGCACCGTCCCGGCCACCACGGCCAGGACCGCGACCAGGATGGTCACCAGCGGGATCGGCCCCAGCGTCTGGGTGGCCAGGCCGGTGTAGGCGGACGGCAGGTCGGCCACGGCCTGGTCGCCGAGGATCACGTAGGCCAGGCCCCGGTAGAGCGCGAACGTGCCGATCGTCACGGCCAGCGACGGCAGCCCGAGGCGGGTAACGAGCAGGCCGTTCAGGGCTCCGCAGAGCGCGCCGGCCAGCAGGCAGATCGGCATGATCGCTTCGATCGGCAGCCCGGCGTTCCACAACCAGCCCAGCACCGCGCAGGACAGGCCGAGCGTGGAGGCGACCGACAGGTCGATCTCGGCGGCCACGACGACCAGCGTCATGGTCAGCGCCATCAGGGCGATCTCGGTGGTGTCGAGCAGCAGGAACGACACGTTGGAGGGGTTGGCGAAGCCGTCCACCGACACCGACGCCCACAGGACGACGGCGACGAGCAGGACGAAGATCAGTCCCTCCCAGCGGCGGACCAGGTCACGTGGCATCGCGGTACCTCCGGCGGCGGAGCGCGGCGGCCACCCGCAGCGCCAGGACACGGTCGAGGACGATGGCGGCGATGATCAGGGCGCCGCTGATGGCGGTCTGCGCGAGCGCGTCGACCCGCAGGACGGCGAGCGCGCTGGTGATGCTGGCCAGCAGCACCGCGCCGAGCGCGGCGCCGTACACCGTGCCGCTCCCGCCGAAGATCGCCACGCCGCCGACCACCACGGCGGCGATCACGTCGAGCTCCTTGCCGGTGGCCACGGTGGCGTCGACGGTGCCGAACCGCGCCGCCCACATGACGCCCGCGAGCCCGGCCAGCGCGCCGTTGGCGACGAACGCCGCGATGATCCGGCGCCGGACCCGGATGCCGGCCAGCACGGCCGCCTCGGGACTGGAGCCGATCGCGTACAGCTCGCGGCCCGCCGGCAGGTTGCGCAGCATCCAGCCGACGACCAGCACCGTCACCAGCGCGACGAGCGCCAGCAGCGGCAGCCCGGACACCGAGGCGGAGCCCAGGGACAGGAAGCCCTCGGGCATGTCGGCGGCGTTCACCTGCCGGCCGCCCGCCCAGGCGTAGTCGATGCCGCGGAAGGTGTAGAGCGTGCCGAGCGTGGCCACCAGGGCGGGCACCCCGGCCACGCCGACGAGCAGGCCGTTGATCGCGCCGCACAGCGCGCCGAGCAGGACGCAGCCGGCGATCACCAGCGGGATCGGCACCCCGGGGTGGTCGGCCAGGATCAGCGCCCCGCCGAACGCCGACAGGCCCACGACCGAGCTGACCGACAGGTCGACGTTGCGCGTGATGACCACCAGCGTCTGCCCGACCGCCAGCATGGCGACGATCGAGGAGTTCAGCAGGATGTCGCGCAGGCTGTCGAAGGACAGGAACGCGGGGTTGACCGCGCCGGTGAACCCGAACAGCACGCCGAGGGCGACCACGATGCCGAGCTCGCGCACCCGCGCCACCCGGCTGACCAGCCGGTCGCCGCGCGGCGCCGGCGGCCGCGGCGACGCCGCCGACCCGGCGGCCGGTGCCGCGAGCCCGGTCTCCGGGCCGCTCATGCCGCGCTCCTTCCGGTGGCGGCGGCCATCACGCTCTCCTCGGTCGCCTCAGCCCGGGGGATCTCGGCGACCAGCCGGCCCTCGTGCATCACCAGCACCCGGTCGGCCATGCCGAGCACCTCGGGCAGCTCGGAGGAGATCATGAGGACCGCGACGCCCTCCGCCGCCAGCTCCGACAGCAGCCGGTGCACCTCGGCCTTGGTCCCGACGTCGATGCCGCGCGTCGGCTCGTCCACGATGATCACCGACGGCTTCCTGGCCAGCCACTTGGCCAGCACGACCTTCTGCTGGTTGCCGCCGGACAGCACGCCGACCGCGTCCGACAGCCGGGAGAACTTCAGCTGCAGCCGCAGCGCCCAGTCGCGGGCCCGGTCGCGCTCGGCGGCGCGGGAGATCAGCGCGCCGCGCCGTACGGCCGACAGCCCGGCCAGCGCGATGTTGCGCTCGATCGACAGGTCCATCACCAGCCCCTGCTGGCGCCGGTCCTCCGGCACCAGCGCCAGTCCCGCGGCCATCGCGGCGGACGGGCTGGCCGGGCGCAGCCGGCGTCCGGCCACCTCGACCCGGCCGGCGTCCCACCGGTCGATGCCGAAGATCGCCCGGGCCACCTCGCTGCGGCCCGCCCCCACCAGGCCCGCCAGGGCGACGATCTCCCCCTTGCGCACCTCGAAGGAGACGTCGGTGAACACGCCCTCGCGGGTCAGCCGGTGCACGGTGAGGGCGACCTCCCCCGGCACGGCCTCCAGCTTGGGGAACAACGCCTCCAGCTCCCGGCCCACCATGCGCCGTACCAGGTCGTCGGGGGTGATGTCGGTGATGAGGTCGCTCGCGACGAAGGCGCCGTCCCGCAGCGTGGTGACCCGCTGGCAGAGCTCGAAGATCTCCTCCAGCCGGTGGGAGACGAACAGCACCGCGCAGCCCTGCTCGCGCAGCGCCTTGACCACCCGGAACAGCCGGGCCACCTCGTTGCCCGACAGCGCCGCGGTCGGCTCGTCCATGATGAGGACCCGGGCGGACCGCGACAGGGCCTTGGCGATCTCCACGAGCTGCTGGTCGGCGATGGACAGGCCGCGGGCCGGCTGGTCGGGGTCGAGCGGGACGCCCAGCCTGCCGAACAGCTCCACCGCGCGGGCCCGCATGGCGGGCCGGTCGATCCGGCCCAGGCCGGTGCGCGGCTGGCGGCCCATGAAGATGTTCTCGGTCACCGACAGGTCGGGGAAGAGCGTCGGCTCCTGGTAGATCACCTCCACGCCCGCCCGCTGCGCGTCGGCGGTGCCGTGGAACTCCACCGGCTCGCCGTCCAGCAGGATCTGACCGGAGTCCGGGCGGTACAGCCCGGAGAGGGTCTTCACGAGCGTGGACTTGCCCGCGCCGTTCTCCCCGGCGAGGGCGTGGGCCTCCCCGGCGTACAGCTGCAGCGACACCTCGCGCAGCGCCTGCACGGCTCCGAACGATTTACTCACCGAACGCAACGCCAGGGCGGGGGGTTTGTCGACCATGAGCTCCCTCCACGGGAGTTCGAGAAAAACGTTTCAAATTTGAGTGGACACTAGGTCAGCTGCCTTTCCCCGTCAATAGCCGGTTTCCTGGATGTTTCCGCCCGATGGCGTCCTGAAGAGGGAAGCTCTTGCTCAGCGGTAGTTGTTACGTTTTAATCAAGGTCCATGGCCAGAGAGCGGTGGGACCGACGATGAGCGCGGTGGGCATCAAGGAAGTCGCCGAACACGCCGGCGTGTCCCCGGGGACCGTGTCGAACGTGCTGAACCGGCCGGAGAAGGTGTCCGCCTCGACCCGGTCCCGGGTCGAGGCCGCCATCCGCGAGCTGGGGTTCGTCCGGCACGGCTCGGCCTCGACGCTGCGCGCCGGGCACAGCAAGACCGTGGGGCTGTCGGTCATCGACATCGGCAACCCGTTCTTCACCGACGTCACCGCCGGTGTCGAGGACGTGGCCAGCGACCGCGGCTACGCCGTACTGCTGAGCAACTCCGCCGGCTCCCGGAGCAAGGAGGAGCGCAACCTGCTGGTCCTGGCCGAGCAGCGGGTCCGCGGGGTGCTGATCACCCCCTCTGACGAGGACCCCACCCGGCTCGACCGGCTGCGCGACCGCGGGATCAGCGTCGTGCTGGTCGACCACCCGGCGCACCGGCCCGACCAGTGCTCGGTCGCCGTCAACGACATCGGCGGCGGCGAGACGGCCGTGGCCCACCTGCTGTCCGGAGGCGCGACGGACATCGCCTACGTGACGGGCCCGCTGACCATCCGGCAGTGCCTGGACCGGCGCCTCGGCGCGGAGCGGGCGCTCGGCGGGCGGCCGCTGCGGGTCGTGGAGATGGCCGCGATGACCCCCCGCGCCGGCCAGCAGGCCGCCGAGAAGCTCATCTCCGAGGGCGGTCTGCCCGACGCGGTCTTCTGCGCCAACGACCTGCTCGCGCTCGGCATGCTGCGCGGGCTCCTGCACGCGGGGGTACGGGTGCCCGGCGACGTGGCGCTGATCGGCTACGACGACATCGACTTCGCCGCGGCCTCGGCGGTCTCGCTCAGCTCGGTCCGCCAGCCCACCTACCAGCTGGGCAGGGTCGCCACCGAGCTCCTGCTCGACGAGTGCGACAACCCCGCCACCCACGCGCACCAGCAGATCATGTTCCAGCCCGAGCTGATCGTCAGGGAGTCGACGCGATGAGCCGTTTCGCCGCCGTCGACCTCGGCGCCTCCAGCGGCCGGGTCATGCTCGGCGAGCTCTCCGGCGAGGGCGTGCGCCTGTCCGAGGCCCACCGCTTCCCCAACCGTCCCGTCCGGGTGGGCGGCACGCTGCACTGGGACATCCTCGGCCTCTACCGCGAGGTCGTGCACGGCCTGCGCCTGGCCGGCCCGGTGGACTCGGTCGGGGTGGACTCCTGGGCCGTCGACTACGGACTGCTGGACTCCGGCGGCGCGCTGCTGGGCAACCCGGTGCACTACCGCGACGGCCGTACCGACGGGGTGATGGAGCGCGTGACCGCCGCGGTCGGGGCCGCCGAGCTGTACGACGTGGCCGGGCTGCAGTTCCTGCCGTTCAACACGGTCTACCAGCTCCTGGCCGACCGGCCGGAGCGGGCCGAGCGCATGCTGCTCATCCCCGACCTGCTGTCCTACTGGCTCACCGGCGAGATCGGCGCCGAGCTCACCAACGCCTCCACCACGGGCCTGCTGGACGTGCGCACCCACGGGTGGGCCTGGCCGCTGATCAAGGACCTCGGCCTGCCGGAGCGGATCTTCCCCCCGCTGCGCGCGCCGGGCGACCCGGCGGGGACCCTGCGCCCCGACGTCGCCGGCGAGCTCGGCTGGACCACCGCCGTCACCACGGTCGCCTCGCACGACACGGCCTCCGCGGTCGCGGCCGTGCCCGCCGCGGGATCGCGCTTCGCCTACATCTCCTGCGGCACCTGGTCGCTGGCCGGGGTCGAGCTGAGCGAGCCCGTGCTCACCCCCGAGAGCCTGGCCGCCGACTTCACCAACGAGACGGGCGTCGACGGGACCGTCAGATATCTGCGCAACGTGATGGGCCTGTGGCTGCTGCAGGAGTCGCTGCGCGCCTGGGGCGATCCGGAGCTCGTCCCGCTGCTCGCCGCGGCCGGGGCCGCGCGCCCGTTCGCCGCGGTCGTCGATCCCGACACGCCCGCGTTCCTGCCGCCGGGCGACATGCCGACCAGGATCGCCGCCGAGTGCCGGCGCACCGGCCAGGAGCCTCCCGCCGATCCACCGCAGGTCGTGCGGTGCATCCTGGAGAGCCTGGCCCTGGGCCACCGCCGGGCCATCCGGCAGGCGGTCGCCCTGTCGGGGCGGGAGGTCGAGGTGATCCACCTGGTGGGCGGGGGCAGCCGCAACGACCTGCTGTGCCGTCTCACCGCGGACGCCTGCGGCCTGCCCGTGGTGGCCGGTCCGGTGGAGGCCACCGCGCTGGGCAACATCCTCGTCCAGGCCCGGACCGCCGGCCTGGTGGCCGACCTGGCCGAGATGCGCGCCCTGTCGGCGGCGCAGCCGCTCAGGCGCTACGAGCCCGCCGGGGACGACGCCCCCTGGGCCGAGGCCGAGGCGCTGCTGGAGCGCACCCGGCCCGGGCGGGGATGAGACAGCGCCGGCCACCTGGACCGTGCCACCTTTACGATCATCGCCCACGACGATCCGCGCATTGGCGGCCACCGCCGGAGCCATCACCCTGGGCCGCTCGGCCAAGGACTGGAAGCCCCTCCTCGACGCCGAGACGCCCCCCGAGTACGACAGGTTCGACTGGGACGGCAAGCCCGCCAATCGCCTCTACTGGTTCGAGAAGGGCTACGCCTCGGGCAGCCCGGGCGCGTGCAACACCTGGACGGCAGCCTCCGCCAAGGTCGCCTGAGGCCCCCGGGCGGGTGACCGGGGTCAGCCGGCCGTGGTGACGACGACGGTGTGATGGGTGACGGTCCTGTCATAGTCGATCAGCACCGCCCGGGCCTCCGGTTCGACGACGGCGGCGGTGATCTCGGGGCCGGCGAAGTCCCGTATCGCGTCCGGCGACTCCCACAGGGTCACCACCTGGATTTCGACATGGCTGCCGTCGCGCCGCAGCAGGTAGGCGCCGCGGTGCCCGGCGACGCCCCGCAGGGCGGGCAGGACCGACTGGGCGAAGTGCCGCTCATAGGCGTCCGCGCCCTCGGGCGTCGCGGTCGCGCACCAGATCCGGGCGATCACCACGCCTCCCCCGCCGGCTCGTGGCTCTCCTCCGCCCGCCTGCCGCCGCGCAGCCGGGCCAGCCAGGCCGGTGCGGCCCCCCGGCCGGAGCCGAGACGGTAGGCGCCCAGCAGCCAGTCGGCCAGCCGGTCCCGGTCGATGACGACGACGTCGTGCTCACGGGCCGTACCGGCGGCCTGCGCGCTGAGATGGCTGGAGGTCACCAGGACTCCCTGGTGCCCGCGGTACGGCCGGGACTGCAACGCGCCCACGAAGTCGCGCACCGCGCCGGGGCCGACCGGCCGGGTGTAGTGCTTGCACTGGACCGCGTACGGCCGGCCGCCCGGCGCGACACCGCACACGTCCACGCCCCCGTCCCCGGCCCCGCCGACGACGCGGACCCGGCCGAAGCCGTCGCGCCGCAGCAGCTCGGCGGCCAGTTCCTCGAACCGGCGCGGGTCCAGCCGGTCCAGTCCCACGCGCAGCAGCGCGTCCCTGCGGTAGGCCGCGCCCATCCGGCGCACCACCAGGACGGCGGCGGCCAGCGCGACCGCGAGCCCGGCGGCGACACCGAGCAGCACCGCCCAGACCGAGGACAGGGCCTCCGACGCCGCGGGCACCGCGACGACGGCGGCCACCGGGACGAGCAGCCACGCCGGGCTGAGCTGACTCTTCCTCCGGCTCCGCCGGGCGGCGCGCCTGCGCGCCGGTGATCCTGGTGATCTGCCCCTCGCCATCGAGACCTCCAGAAAGAAACGGAGAAGATGCGCCGAGTGTGAACCTCACCCCCGACAGAATCCACCGGCCCGGATCATCGCCGCGCCGCGGACGGCCGCCTGCAGCCGGTTCTCATCCTCGCCGAGGGCCGCCACGGCCGCCGGGAAGGCCATGGACAGGTCCGCCATGACGTCGAGGACCACCTCGTCCAGGAGAGCCTCAAGGGCGGACGGCCCTGCCTTGGACCGCGCGCCGGCCAGTCTCGGCTCGTTGACCATCGCCTGGGCGACCCGGGTCAGCTCCTCGAAGGTGAGGAACGCGTGCGGATCCCAGGGACGGCTCCGGTCGAAGCGCTGCTCGTCGAACTCCTCGATCTTCCGCTTGAGAACCGGGCGGTGCCCGAGGGCCGACGGGGCGTCCGGCCGGAGCACCAGCCCTTCGGCCAGGTTGCCCGGCAGCTCCGGCAGACCGAGCATCCGCGGCACGCGGGTGGGGAACCGAACCGGCAGGGCCTCGATCTCCGGCCGGCCTCCCCCGGCGAGGAGCGGAACGACGTCGAGACCGGCGTCGGCGGCGATCCCGGCGACGTCGGCGTACGGGAGGAAGACTCCGGGATCGTCGGGGTCCTCGTGACGCAGCACGTCGAAGAGGGCGAAGCGGATCTCCGGGCTGTACCACACCCCCGTCTGGACCGGGGCCGCGCCCGGCGCCGGCGGGACCTCGGGGTGGGGGTAGCGGCCGCCGTACAGCTCGCCGTAGACGCGCACCGCCGCACCGCCCCGGCTCAGAGCGGCCTCCCCCACCCTGGCGAAGGCGGCGCGCAGGAGCTGCCAGCCGAAGAACGGCTCGTCCTCGCGCAGCCATGCCTTGCGCTTGCCCACGGACAGTTTCCGGCCGTCGTAGGCGATCACCATCTGGGCTCCGTGGAGCTTCTCCGTCGCCACCCATTCCCGGTGACCCCGGGCGGCCGCCGGGCCGGATGATCCGATCGCGGGGATCTTGGGATAGGCGAGGTGGCGCATCGGAGCAGTATCACCGGTCCGGTTCGGGCGGGCACCCGAATATCGGGGCGCGCGGCCGTACCTCCCGCCGGGTGAGCCGGGTGAGCCGGGTGAGCCGGGTGAGCCGGGTGAGCCGGGTGAGCCGGGTGAGCCGGGCGGTCGCG
The DNA here is from genome assembly GCF_016863175.1 of Paraplanobispora siamensis. Taxonomy (GTDB): domain Bacteria; phylum Actinomycetota; class Actinomycetes; order Streptosporangiales; family Streptosporangiaceae; genus Planobispora; species Planobispora siamensis. The sequence continues at coordinate 189,643 of NZ_BOOJ01000032.1, read as the reverse complement.
TGGTCGCGTGGTCGCGTGGTTTGCGCCGCCGGATCAGGTGGTTGTACGGTCGAACCATGTCGTCCGAGGCAGCAGACCTCCAGGAAGCGGTGGCCCGGTTCGTCCGGGCCTTCGGCCTGCACCAGCCGGACCGCACCCCGTGCGGCACTCCCGTCCCGGTCTCCGAGGCGCACGCGCTGGGCGAGCTGGCCCGCGAGGGGGAGCTGCGGCAGGTCGAACTCGTGCACCGGCTGCGCCTGGAGAAGAGCACCACCAGCCGCATCGTCGCCCAGCTGGTGCGGCGGGGCTGGGCCGAACGGGCCGCCGCGCCCGGCGACGGCCGCGGGGTCCTGCTGCGGCTGACGGCCGAGGGACACCAGGCGGCCGAGCGCCTGGCCGAGGCCCGCCGGACCCGTTTCGACGCCGCGCTGGACCGCATCCCCGCCGGTGAACGCGAGGCGGTCATGCGCGCTCTCGCCGTCCTGACGAAGGCCGTCGACGACTAGGGCCTCTCCCGAAGCCGGGTGGCGGTCATCTCCGCGTGGGGTCGCGGAGCGTGTCCTCGGCGCGCTTGCGCGCGTCGATGTCGATGTTCATGGCGACCCACTTGCGGACGGAACCGTCGTCGCCCCGGAGCGGGACGGCGCGGAGGTTCGTCCAGCGCCATCCGCCGGTGGCGTGACGCAGCCGGAACTCGGCGTTGACCTCACGCCGCGCGATGACGGACTCGCGCCACCGTCGTTCAACCTGCTCGCGGTCGTCCGGGTGGACGGCGTCGAGCCAGCCGTACCCGAGCCACTCGCCGAGCGCCTGCCCGGTGTACGCGCGCCAGGTCGGGCTGTCGCGGGTCACGACGCCGTCGGCCTCCGTCTCCCACACGGCCTGGGCGAAGGACTCCACCAGACCGCGGAAGCGCTCCTCGCTGTCGCGCAGCGCCTCCTCGGCGCGCTTGCGCTCGGTGATGTCGCGGACGATGCCGACGACGCGGCCCGGCTCGTCGGGGCCGCGCAGCAGGGTGGCGTGCGCCTCCACCCAGAGCGGCTCGCCGGTGACCGGGTTCGACAGCCGCAGCTCGCTGTGCAGGTCCCCCTCGCCGCGCATCGTGGCCAGCACCCTTTCCCGGTGCCGCTGCGCGACCTCAGGCTCCATCACCGCCCGCACGCGCGACATCCAGTCGTGCGGCGTCTCGTCACCCTCCATGCCGAAGCCGTACACGTCGGCGGCGTTGTCGTCGTAGCGCGCCCTGCCCGTGGCCACGTCGACCTCGAAGGCGGCGATCCGCGCCGAGCGCGCCGCCATGCGCAGCTGCTGCTCGGACAGGCGCAGCGCCTCCTCGGCCACCGCGCGCTCGACCTCCGCCCAGGCGCGCCCGGCGGTCTCCTCGACGAGCGCGACGTCCTCCTCGCTCCACGCGCGCGCGGTGGACTGGCTGACGCCGAGCAGCACGCGGAACTCTCCGGAGCGCAGCATCGGCATCCCGACGGAGGCGCCGATGCCCAGCTCGCGGAGGCGGGCCTTGACCGCCTCGTCCAGCCGCGGATCCGTCGGCACCTCCTCGATGACGACGGGCCGGCCGGCCTGGTACTCGGTGGCGAACGGCTCGAAGGCGTCCAGCGGGAAGCGGCCGGTGATCTCCGGGGCCGGGGGCCGGTAGAAGCCGGAGTCGACGACGAACTCGCGGGACACGCCGTCGATCTCGGCGAAGAACGCGCGTCCGGCGCCGAGCTGCTCGACGAGCATCCGGCACGCCGTCCTCTTGATGGAACGCGGGTCCGAGAGCCCTCGCAGGGTGTCGGACAACCGCACCCGGAACACGTTCAGCTCGGCGGTACGGCGGCGCACGCGCGCGAGCTCCAGCTGACCGCCGACACGGGCGAGCAGCTCACGTGCCGAGAACGGCTTGACGATGTAGTCGTCGGCCCCGGCGAGCAGGCCCTCGATCGCGGTCTCCTCACCGGCCCGGGCGGTGAGGAGGACGACGGGCGTCGTACGGAGCCGCTCGTCGGCGCGGATCGCCGCCAGGAGGGCGAATCCATCCAGGCCGGGCATCATCACATCCGCCACGACGAGATCCGGCTGGTCGTGACGCGCGCGCCGCAGCGCTTCATGTCCGTCGGGCGCGGCGGCGACGCTCCAGTGCGCGCCGAGCAGCTGGACGAGATAGTCCCGCATGTCGGCGTTGTCGTCGGCGACGAGGATGCGCGCGCCCGGCGCGTAGCACCGCAGGGGCTGCCGCGGCATCGCGTCGTCGATCGCCGGCAGCGCCGGAGCCGTCTCCTCCCGGCCCCATCGCGACGCCTCCTCGGCCATCGTCGCGGCCACCGGGATGCGGGTCCCCGCCGTCCGCGCCGGCGTCTCCGGCGGCGACGGCCGGCGGGTGAGCGGGATCCACACCGTGAACGTCGACCCCGAGCCGGCCGCGCTGGTGACGCGGACCCGGCCGTGGTGGAGGCGGACGAGTTCGTGGACGAGTGCGAGACCGATCCCGGCCCCTTCGTGGGTGCGCCCCCGCGTCTCGTGGATCCGGTGGAAGCGCTGGAAGACGAACGGCAGCTCCTCGGCGGGGATGCCGACGCCGGTGTCGCGCACCACGAGCTCGGCGTGCTGCGGCAGCGCGCGGAGCCTGACCTCGACGCCGCCTTCCCAGGTGAACTTCAGCGCGTTGGAGATCAGGTTGGAGACGATCTTCTCCCACATCTCGGCGTCCACCCACACCGGTCCGGGAAGGGGCGGCGTCTCGACGGCCAGCCTCAGGCCGACGGCCTCGGCGGCGCCGCGGAACATCGCGGCGACCCCGGCCGTGAGCCGCGCGAGGTCGACCGGCGCGGGGCGTGCCCGCAGCCGCCCGGCTTCGACCTGGGAGAAGTCCAGCAGCGTGCCGACCAGCTGCAGCAGCCGTCGCGCGTTGCGGTGCACCAGTTCGACCTCGCCCGCCATGCCCTCGGGCAGCTCCCCGGTCCGGTGCAGCATCTCCTCCAGGGGGCCGAGCATCAACGTCAGCGGAGTACGGAACTCGTGGCTGACGTTGGAGAAGAACTCGGTCTTGGCCCGGTCCAGCTCGGCCAGCTTCTCCAGCCGCTGCCGCTCGCGCTGACGCGCGTGCGAGTCGGCCACCCGCGCGGCGATCGCGTCCCCCGCGAGCCTCAGGAACTCGCGGTACGGATCGTCCAGCGGCAGGCGCGGGTGCACACCGAGCACCAGCACTCCGACGGCCCCGTCCTCCGCCTGGTCGTAGAGCGGATGCAGCACCGCGTACTCCGGCGTGATCCGCTCGGGCCCGATCAGATGTCCCCGGAACCGCGCGCCGACGTCGTCGAGCACCACCGGGCTCTGCCGCGTGACGGCCCGGCGCAGCGGCCACTCGTCGCCGGGGGCCAGCCGCAGTTCCCGGGGCGCCATCGCCCCGCCCTCCTCGACTCCCGCGGCCCCGACCAGGTTCGCCCGGGCGCCGGCCGCGTCGATCAGGTACGCCGCGGCGAACGGGATGTCGTCGGCGTGTTCGAGCACCGTCAGCGCCCCCTGCAGGGCCTGCCGGCGGCTGTGCGCGGCCGGTGCGGCCCCGAGCTGGTTGAGCGTCTGCAGCCGGCGGACCGCGAGCACCTCGGCGGTGCGCTCGTGGGACGTCTGGAGCATCCCGGTGACGGCGCCGTGCTCGTCGCGCACGGGTGTGTACGACACGTCGAACCAGGCGTACTCGGGTCTGCCCCGGCGTCTGAGGACCCGGCGGCTGCCGGGCAGGTGCACCGGCTCGCCGTGCATCACGCGGTCGTACAGCGGCTCCAGCATGGACCGGGCCTCCGGCCACATCTCGAAGCTGGGGCGGGCGAACTGTTCGGGGTGCCTCGCCCCGCCCTGCCCGATGTTGCCGTCGTTGTAGAGGACGATGTGCTCTTCGCCCCAGATCAGGTCCAGGGGCTGGGGCGCGGACATGACCAGCCGCACCATGGTCCGCAGCACGGGCCCCCACGTGCTCACGGAGCCCAGCGGCGTGCGCGACCAGTCGATCCCGCGTGCGATGCCCTCCATCACCGAGCCGCCGCCGAAGACCTCCCAGAGCGCCTCGGTCTCTGAGCTGGGACGGGGAAGCGGCCCGCCCCGCACCAGATTGACGATCACGGCGCCGATCTCGTGCAGCGGCAGCACCAGATCGGCGCCGGCCTCGGCCGCGGCCCTGGGCATGGCCGGATACTCCGCCGTCTCCTCGCTCTGGGCCAGCACCGTGCCGCCGGCCGCCTTCACCGCCGCCGTCCCCGCCGCGCCGTCGCTGCCCGCACCGCTCAGCACCACCGCGAGCGCCCCCGACCCGTACGAGTCGGCCAGCGAGGCCAGCAGGGAGTCATGCGGCCGGACGCCCGGCGACGTCAGCGGCGTCAGCACGCACGTGCTGTCCGGCAGCACCTCCAGCCGGGTCCGCGCCGGGCACACCGTCACCCGCCCAGGCGCCAGCACCGCGCCGTCGGCCGCCCAGCCGACCTCCCGGTCACAGCGGTGGGACAGCACCCTGGGCAGCACGCTCGCCTGGCCGCCCAGATGCTGCTGCACCAGCACCGCCACCGGCAGTTCCACCGGCAGGTCCCGCAGCACCGCGGAGAACGCGTCCATCCCTCCGGCCGACGCGACCAGCGCCACCACCTCGACCCGCCGCTCCAGGTGCCCGTCCATCCTTCGAGTCTCTCAACCGGAGACCCGCGCTCCCAGCCCCCGGCGTCCTCACCGCCGCACGACGCAGGACGGCCGGGTCCGAAGCTGGTAGGAGACGGACGCGACGGCCAGCGCCCACCCGTATCCGGCGAACGCCAGCGAGGCCGCCCCGCCGAGCCCGAGCACTCCCCCTCCCCCGTCGTCCCGCAGGACACCGGCGGCGGCCAGGATCAGGCTGCCGGTGCCGTACAGCGCGAGAGTCGGGGCCACCAGCCAGACCGGCACCAGCGGCAGGAACCTGGGTACCCGCCTGCCGGCGAGCCACGGCGTCCAGCGGGGGAAGACCATCCCCCACGGCCGGACCAGTCCGAGCAGCAGGAAGAGCGCCAGCGCGATGCCGCAGACGAGGGCGGCAAGCGCATACCAGGGCGGCCGGTACCCGCCGGGCTCGATCCCGGGGTAACCGGCCGCGCCGAGGGTGTGCAGCGTCAGATAGGGAAGGAACGCGCAACAGCCGGCGTAGGCGGTCCGCAGCACCGCGGGCGGCGCCGCGTGCGCCTCCGGATAGCGCAGCCCCGCCGTCTCCGGCGCGTGCGTGCGACCGCAACGCGCGCAACGGCCGGCCGTACGGCGGGCGTACGACAGCGCGGTGGCCGCGAACAGCGCTCCGACGGCGGCCAGGCACAGCCGTTCGCCGAAGGTCACCCAGTCGCTGTCACCGTCGACGCTCCGGACCGAACCGGTCAACACCAGTTCGACCAGGTTCAGCAGGACCCAGCAACTGCCCGTCAGGGCGAGCGCGGCCACGGTCCACGCTCCGGCCGTCACGGCCCGGGGCGGCACCCGCCGTCCCCACGGGCGTACCGCGGCGGCCGCGACGACGGACCCGGCCAGCAGGATTCCGGCACCCGGCCAGGTGAGGTCCGGCAGGCCGATGTCCGGCAGGCCGAGGAACGAGCGGTATCCCGCCGACGCGGCCACCACGAGGGCGGCGCCGTACACGGCGGCCAGCCCGCCGGCGGCGTATCCCGCCCACGAGGGCCACCTTCGCCACCTTCGCCATCTGCTCGGCGAACCCGCCATCCGGACTCCCGCGGTCACCTTGATCGAACAGTCCGGAGAAGTCTGTCCCGTACGAGCTTTGATCTCGCTGAGAGACGCTGAGAGCCCGTTCAGCGATGGAGCCCTTCGGGCCGCCGTCCTGTCAGGAAGGCCGTCCCGGCGGACGGTCGTCCGCGGGGCGCCGCCAGGCCGCCTTGAGCGTGCCGAGCCGCCAGGGCGTCAGCTTGAGGACGGTGACGCGTTCGTCGCGGTGGTCCTCCACGCCCATGATGCGCGGATCGTAGCCGAGCGGCTCGTCGGCGTCCTCGAACAGGCTCCAGACCTTCTCCCTGGTCGCCTCGTCGTCGGCGATGGCCGCCTCGCACTCGGCCACCGCCACCTCCTGGACCGGGTCCCAGTACGAGCACGACACGTACGGGCAGCGCGACAGGTGCGCCACCTTGGGCGAGGCGGGCCGGGTGAACACCCATCCGACGACGCCGGCGCCGGTCCGCTCCCAGTACGGGTGCACGACGCGCGAGCGCGGCCGGCCGCGGCCGTCCACGGTGGCGAGGCTGCACCACACGACGCGGTGGGCGATCCTCACGAATTCGTCGAGTAACGCGGCGGGCGGAATGCTAGAATTCACAACCATGGTTGTGAATCCTAGCGCGGAGGCCCTCGATCTGTCTCTGGTGGCCCTGTTCGCCGGCTGGGCCATGACGGAGGAGGTGCAACGCCGCCTGGCGGACGACGGCTTCGGCGGCCTGCGCTTCAACGACGGCGTGGTCATCCAGCACCTCCTGCGGGCGCCGCTGTCCATCACCGCCCTGGCCGAGCGCATGGGCGTCACCCAGCAGGCGGCGTCCAAGGCCGTCGGCGACATGGAACGCCGCGGCCTGCTCACCCGCGAGCCCGCCCCCGGCGACGCCCGCACCCGCCTGCTCCGCCTGACCCCGCACGCCACGGCCGCCGTCGAGGCGGCCCGCGTCCGGCGCGCCGCGCTGGACGCCGAGCTCGCCGAGCGGTTCGGCGCGGACCGGATCGCCGAGACCCGCGCGGTGCTTGCGGCCGTCCTCGCCCACCTCGACCACGACGACGCCATCCGCAACCGCCGGGTCCGCCCGCCCGCCTGAGCGCCCGCCCGCTTGAGCGCCCGCCCGCCTGAGCGCCCGCCCGCCTGACCGCCCACGCGTCCGACCGCCCGCCCGGTCCCCGCCGCCGGCCCGGACGGCCTCCGGTCAGCTTGAGGCGGGGCGTCCGCCGTCGATGACGTGCTCGGCGAGCTCGCGCGCCGATCGCGCGGGCTCGGTCCGGGGCCTGGTCGCACCGGCCGCCAGGACACCGTCGACGAGCAGGAGAAGCTGGTCTGCGGCGTGCGCGGGCCGTGGATGCGCGAGCCTGACCAGTTCGTCCTCCAGCAGCCGGTGAACGCGCTCACGGTAGTCGCGCGTGATGGCATGGGCGGGGTGCCCGGGGTCGGCCAGCGCGAGATCGGCGGCCAGATAACGGCAGCCCCGGAAGTCCGGCCCCCGGACGACCTCGGCGAGCTCGTCGAAGACGGCCAGCAGCCGGGCGCGCGGATCGTCCCCGGCCGACCGCATCACCTGCCGGTATCTCTCCTCGTCCTCGGCGGTGCTGCGCCGCAGCACCTCGGCGATCAGTCCGTCCTTGCCGCCGAAGTGCTCGTACAGCGAGCGGCGCGCCACGTCGGCGGCCTTCAGCAGGGCGTCGACGCCCACGCCGACCCCCTGACGGTAGGTCAGCTCCCGGGCCGCCTCCAGGAGACGTTCTCGGGGTCCCGGCCCGGTGCGCGTCCTCATCCGGACAGCATCGCAGCCGTTGACGAGTAGATCAACCGGTCTATATAAACGGGTAGATCGATCGTTCTATCTCTAGGAGCCGCAATGCCGATCCGGACCACGGCCGAGGTCATCGACCGGTTCAACCACGCGTTCGTCCACCACGCCCCCGAGATCCTCGCCGACCTGGTCGCCGAGGACTGCGTCATGGAGGCGATCCAGCCCGCTCCCGACGGGGAGCGCGTCGAAGGGCGCGAGGCGTGCCTGGCGTTCTGGCGGGCGCTCGCCGGAGACCGCACCATGCAGTTCGAGCCCGAGGACGTCGCGGTCGACGGGGACCGGGCGACGATCCGCTGGCGCTACCGCTACGGCGACGGCCCCGCCGACTCGGTGCGCGGAGTCAATCTCATGCGGGTACGCGACGGTCAGATCACCGAGGCGCTGGGCTACAGCAAGACGGCGCCCGCCGTTCCCCTGGCCGTCGGCGCCGAGGCCGCCGGCCACGCGTGACGGGGTGGGCGTTCAGCGGAACAGGTGGGCGTTCTCGGCCGCCCACTCGCCGAAGCCGCGCGGCGGGCGGCCGATGATCTCACGCACGGACGGGCGCTGGTCGAGCGTCCACCGGGTGAGCTCGGCGGACCGCGCGCCGTACTCCTGGAGGGCGTACAGCGTCACGTCGATGCCGCCGTCCGGCCAGCCGCGACGCCTCCAGCGCGCGCGGCCCGCCTCCGGTGGCAGGTCGACGGCGACGATGTCGCACCCGATGGCCTCGGCGATGGCGGCCACGCGCGCGCGGGTGGCGATCGGCGGTCCGACCGCCTCGAGGACCGCGCCGGCGTGGTCGCCGGTGCGCAGCGCCGCCGCCGCGACGGCGGCCAGGTCGTCCTCGTGGATGAAGGGGTAGCAGCCGTCGTCCAGGAAGGCCTCGCGCACGGTCCGCTCGCTGCGGATCGTGTCCGGCCAGTCCGAGCCCGTGGCCGGATAGGTGCCCTCGATCATCGCCCCCATCACCGCCGACGGACGGATGTGGGTCCACTCCATGCCCGAGCGCTCGACGGCCCGCTCGACGGCCAGCCAGAACCACGTCTCCGGCGGGTAGGCCTCCTCGTACTCCGGCCCGTGCGAGGACAGCACGACGATCCGCCGCACACCGGCCTCCCGGGCGAGCGCCAGCGCGTCCGGCACCGTCGCCGGTACGGCTCCGGCCAGGAAGACGCCGTCGGCTCCGGCGAAGACCCCGGCGTGCTCCGCCGGCCGGATGACGGACCCCTCGACGACCTCGGTCCCGTCGGGCCAGCCGTCCGGCTGACCGGCCTCGGCGAGCACCCGCACCCGATCCCCGGCAGCCAGCAGCTGCCGTGCCAGGCTCCGCCCGACGATCCCGGTGGGACTGCTGCCCGCGTCCTTCCTGGCGCCGACGACGGTCAGCAGGTGCAGAAGGGGACGCGACGCGCTCGTGACCCGCTCGATTCCACCCATGGCAAGACCCTCCAATGCGAAAGTGGAGATCTTGCGCCGCCCCGGCGACCGCGGGAGGGTTGCGGATCTGGATCACCGACACTACCAGCCGCGCGCACCGGGAGACACGGCACCGGGGATCCGGCGGCCACCGCCGCCGAATCCCGGTCGTGGTTTCAGAAAGTCCCGGGGGCGGCCAGACGGGTCGCGCAGCCCAGGCGGCGGCCCGTCTGGGTGAGACTCTCGGCGAACGCCCGCCGCGTGCTGCCGGCGAAGCCGACGAAGAAGCGGTTGGCCAGTGGCACCCCCCACCGCATCGACTGCGCGACGTTGAAGACGCGGTGCACGAGCAGCGAGCCCCGGGGGTGCGGTTCGACGCTCCACTCGCCCCGGTACCACCAGCCGCCCTGGAAGGAGACGGTGTGGCCGGCGACCTCGACGGTGGAGGTGTGCCCGGGCAGATCCTCGACGGTGAAGCGGCCGGTGCGCCCGCCGTCGGGCAGGAGTGCGCCGGTCAGGTCGTCGAAGACCACGGCGACCGGCGCCTCGACGATTCCGGCGACCTCGGCGATCAGCTTCTTCCCTCTCATCTCGCCGCTCCGGCGTCCCCGTCGGGGGCGGGTACGGCGCGGCCCCCGGCCCGGCCCGGCGGGCCGGCGATCTCCGTGTTCACGGACATGGCGCGATTCCTCATGGTCGTCCTCATGGTCGCGGCGCCTATCCTGGAGGTCGCGAGTCCAGGCAGGGCAGGCGCCTTGTTCGGATGTCCGGCTGCCGGGGTGTTGGCGCACCCCGGCGGCCCTCTTCTCACGGTCCGTCGAGCACCTGCGACAGCAGGTCCTGCCGGACGGTGCCCGCCCAGTCGAGTTCCCCCGACTCCAGGCGGGCGATGACGCGCCGCACCCAGGCCAGCTCGGCCTCGTTCAGCGCGCGCTCGTAGTCGACCTCGATCATCAGGAGGTCGGGCAGGCCGCCGTCCTTCATCGCGCGCAGGTGCGCGTCCATCCCGGCCAGCAGTCCCTCGATCGTCGCGGCCCTGGCGCGCAGGGCCCGCAGCGCGCCGGACGCCGGAAGGGTGCCGACGAGGGAGACGGCCGCGGTGAACGTACGGCGGTCGGGGTGGGGGGTCTCGAGGAGTGCGTGGAGCCTGCTCGCCAGCTGCCGGCGGCCCTCGTCGGTGATCTCGTAGACCGTGCGCTCCGGCCGGCGCCCCTGCCTGCCGGTCTCGACCGGAACGATCAGCTCCTCGCCGGCGAGTTTCTCCACCGCGTGGTAGAGGCTCCTGGGCAGGCCGGTCACGTAGTCCTTATGCGTGTCGACGATGAAGCGGTGGAGCTCGTACGGGTGGGCGGCGCGCACCGAGAGCATGGCCAGCACGGTCAGGCCGACCAGATCGGGGCGTCGCGCCATGGTGATGCCTTTCTCTATATTGCAGTTTGCAATATAGCAGTCGCAAGAAAGGGCGGGAAAGGCCGGCCGGTCCGGAAACCGCACGGACGACCGGATCACAACGCCGACGTCACAGCGACGGGGTGTTCCGCGGGGTGACCAGACCCGACTCGTAGGCCAGGACGACGAGCTGGGCGCGGTCGCGGGCGTGCAGTTTGATCATGGCCCGGCTGACATGGGTCTTGGCGGTCGCCGGGCTGATCACCATGTGCGCGGCGATCTCGTCGTTGGACAGGCCGCGGGCGACCAGGGCGACCACCTCGCGTTCCCTGGCGGTGAGGGCCCCCAGCCCGGGTGAGGACGCCGCGGGACGCCGGGCGACGAACTCCCCGATCAGCCGGCGGGTGATCGCCGGGGACAGCAGCGCGTCTCCGCGCGCGGCGACGCGGACGCCGTGCAGCAGGTCCTCCGGCTCGGTGTCCTTGACCAGGAACCCGGCGGCTCCGGCGCGCAACGCGTCGAAGACGTACTCGTCCAGGCCGTAGTTGGTCAGCATCACCACCCGCACCCCGGCCAGGTCCGGATCGGCCGCGATCCGCCGGGTCGCCTCGATGCCGTCCGTCCCCGGCATCTGGATGTCGAGGAGGACGACGTCGGGCCGGTGCCGTACGGCGAGCTCGACGGCCCGCGCCCCGTCGGCCGCCTCGGCGACCACCTCGATGTCGTCCTCGGCCTCCAGCAGAGCACGGAACCCGGCGCGGATGAGCGCCTGGTCGTCGGCGAGCAGCACACGGATCACGGCGTACCCTCCACGGACGATCTCTCCTTGCTCGCATCCTCCGGAGGGGACTCCGTCTCCTCGACAGGATCCTCCCCCGTGGGCAGGACGGCGTGGACGGTGAAGCCGCCCCCGGGACGGGGACCGGCGTGCAGCCGCCCGCCGAGCGCCGTGACCCGCTCGCGCATACCGGTCAGTCCCACGCCGGGCTCCGGAGCCGCGTCCCGGGCGGTGCCGCCGCCGTCGTCGTCGATCCGCACGCTCAGCTCGCCGGGGCCGTACCCGACGCACACCGACGCCGACGCCGGGCCGGCGTGGCGGGCGACGTTGGTGAGCGCCTCCTGCACGATCCGGTAGGCGGCGCGGTCGACCTCGGCGGGCAGGTCCCGCCGGGATCCCCTGACCACGAGGGTGGCGGACAGGCCCGTGGCGCGGGCCCGCTCCACCAGGCGGGCCAGGCGCTCGACCCCGTTGGGAGCCGGTTCGTCACCGGGGTCGCGCAGCACCTCCAGGGTCGCGCGCAGCTCGCGCATCGCCTCCCGGCTGGCCTCCTGGATCGCCAGGAGAGCGGCGGGCACCTCCTCCCCCCGCTTGCGCGCGAGGTGGACGGCGACCCCGGCCTGCACCTTGATGATCGAGATGGTGTGGGTGAGCGAGTCGTGCAGTTCCCTGGCGATGCGCAGCCGCTCCTCTCCGGCGCGGCGGAGCGCGGTCTCCTCACGGGTGCGCTCGGCCTCGGCCGCCCGTTCCTCGACCTGGTGGAGGTAGGCCCGGCGGTGCCGGGACACCGTCCCGGCCACCGCGGCGGCGACGAACCAGCCGAGCAACAGGATGGTGCGCTGGGTGACCTGTTCGGCGGGCTGCCCGGCGGAGGCACTCAGATCGGTCGCCAGGAAGACGCCGAGGAAGACGGAGGCCGTGCCCGCCGCGAGCGCCCGGTGGCCCGCTCCGACCGCGGCGTAGACGGTGGCCAGGACCGGTACCGCTGCCGGGGGACCGGGATGCGCCCGCAGGGAGTAGACGGTCATGCACGCCGCGGCGACGAGCAGCGCCGCGACCGGCGCCCTGCGGCATACGGCGATCGCCGACCCGCCGGCCAGGATGAGCAGATAGTCCGCGACCTGCGGCCGGGGAGCCGGCGGCGGCGCGGACAGCGCTCCGGCGAAGAGGAACACCGTGACCGCCCCCGCGAGCGCCGCCTCGGGCACATCCCGGCGTCGCCCGGTCCCTCCCCGCCAGGTCCGCGGCCCTGCGTGATCACTGCTCATTCCCGCACATTAACCCCGCTCCCGGCCCGCCCGCCTCCCCGGAGGGAGGGAGCTCCCGCTACTCCCGGCGGCGTAGACCCGCGCCGGCTGCGTCCCCGGCGGCAGCCGCGGAAGCCGCCCCAGGAACGACGCCCGGCAGCACGCCGCCGGGCGACGATTGCCGGCATGGACCTCGAAGAACGTCTCGTCGCCGTGCTGACCGTCCTGCCGCAGGAGCTCGCCTTCGGGCAGGAGGAGCCCGGGGTGATCCTGGACCGCTACTACACACCCGAGATCGTTCACGTCAACGACGGGATCGCCCTCGACCGGGACAGGCTCGTCGCCCATGTCCGCCCCGCGCGCAGGAACGGGCGCCTCCTGCGGGTGGAGGTGCACGAGACGCTGGTGTCCGGCGACCGGGCCGCCGCCCGCTACACCCTGCACGCGGTCATGCGGAAGGGGAAAGCCGTGACGACGGAGATCTACATGTTCGCGCGCTTCGCGCCGGACGGGCGGGTGCACCGGATCGACTCGGTCACCCGGCCCCTCCCGGCCCCGGACCCGGATCCGGATCCGGATCCGTCAGCCGACTCCGACTCCGGCTCCGGCTCCGGCTCCGGCGGATCGGGGGAGTGAGGACCGGCCCGGTCAGGAGGCCTTCCCGGGCGCCCGCCACCAGGCGAACACCTCCGGCAGCACGACGGGCGCCCAGTCGGTCAGCCGCAGGCCGCCGATCTCGTGCTCGGCCATGAAACGGGCCTCGCTGATCTCCTCTTGGTCCGGGACGACCTCGCCGCTCACCACCGCGCAGCCGTACGCCGTGATCACATACGAGGCCAGATCGCCGTTGGGATAGCGCGTCCGGAACTCGGGGCCCCCGTAGACCCCGATGAGACCGCGTATCTCCACCTCCAGGGCGACCTCCTCGCGGACCTCGCGGACCAGGGCGGCGGCGGGGGCCTCGTCGGGCTCGATCAGCCCGCCCGGCGGCGCCCACCGGCCGTCCTCGTGCCGCGCCATGAGCAGGCGGCCGTCGTCGTCGAACACGCAGGCGGACACCGAGGGCAGGATGAGGAGGTCGTTTCCGACACGGGCCCGCAGCGAGGCGAGGAAGGGAGAGATCGGCATGCTATCGGCGGTCACGTGCGAGGGAGCAGGTCATGGCCACAGCGTAACCGGGGGCGACCGGCCGCTCGCGCGGCTCGGCCGCTTTCCGCACGGCAGGAACACCTCGATCTCCGGCATATCGCTCTGAGACGATTGCCGGATGATCCCGACGAGGACCGAACGACTCCTCCTGCGCCGGCCGGGCGAGGAGGACGTCGAGCCGCTCACCGTGATGAACAGCGACCCGGAGGTCATGCGGTACATCGGCGACGGCTCGGTCCCACCGCCGGACCGCGACCGGACCGCGGCGGGGATCGCGCGCGTCCGGCAGGAGTGGGACGAGCGCGGCTTCGGCATGCTCTCCGTCGTCATCGCCGAGACCGGGAAGTTCGCGGGGTGGGTGACCCTGACCGTGCCCGCCTTTCTGCCGGAGGTCCTCCCGGCCGTGGAGATCGGGTGGCGGCTGCGGCGTGAGTGCTGGGGGTACGGCTACGCCACCGAGGCGGCCCGGGCGATGCTGCGCTTCGGGTTCGACGGCTGCGGGCTCGACCGCGTCGTCAGCATCCGGCACGTCGACAACCTGCGCTCGAAGCGGGTGATGGACAAGCTCGGGATGCGCTTCGGGTTCGAGACCCTGGTGCCCGCCACCGGGCGGCCCGTCGCGGTCCACGAGATCGGCAGGGCCGACCACGACGCCCTCCCGGCGTGACCCTCAAAGAGTCCTGTGCATGACGTGGAGCCCGACGAATCCCTCCACCGGATGCCGGAAACCCTCCGGAACCGTGCCCAGCACCTCGAAGCCCAGCGACCGGTACAGCGCCACGGCGCGCACGTTCGTCTCCACGACCGCGTTGAACTGCATCGCCCGGAAGCCCGCCGTACGCGCCCAGTCCAGCGTGTACTCGCACAACCTCCGGCCCACGCCGCGCCCGGAGTGCGCCGGATCGACCATGTAGCTGGCGCTGGCGACATGCGATCCGTTGCCCCACTGGTTGTTGTTCATCTTGGCCGTCCCCATGACCGTGCCGGCCTCGTCGACGGCGACGACCGTCCGGTTCGGCGACGGCAGCACCCACCAGCCCCGGGCCTCCTCCTCACCGAGTTCGACCGGATACGTGAAGGTCTCACCCGCCGCGACGATCTTCTGGAAGAACGGCCAGATGGCGGACCAGTCCTCCGCGGTGACTTCCCTGATCAGCATCCGGCCATGATGCCGGGCGAGCGGGCGTCACCGCCAACCGCTTTCCGCCCGGAGGCTCGACCGGATTCGTCGCCCCGGCTCAGGGCGAGCGGTGGCTGCGGGTGGCGCTGTACGGCGCGGCGGCCGCCTTGCTGGCGCCGCTCGGTCTCGTGCTGGCGGGCCTGCTGACGGACATGGGGGACGTCTACACCAGTGCCGCGGTCACCGCCGACGCCCTGACCATGGTCTGGCTGGCCCGCTCCGCCCACGACCTGGCCGACCCGCGCCACCAGCCGGTCCCGCCCCCGTCCCCGCCCCTGCCCGCGCAGCCGCAGAGCTGAGACCTCAGGGCCGGGCGGCGGCGACCACTCCGGCGACGGCATCGATCACCAGGTGCGGCTGGGCGAGGTGGACGTAGTGCTCGCCGGTCGCGGCCCGGACGTACCGGCCGCGGGCGGACAACCCGGCCAGGGCCTCGTGGACCCCGGCCGGGCCTGCGCTCCCGGCGGCGATCACCACGACCGGCATGTCCCCCCACGCTCCCGGCCGTTCGGCCGCGCGGACCTGCCGGATACCGGCCGTGCTCGCCTCCGCCTCCCGTACGGCCGCCGCCATCGTGCCGGGACCGTAGACCACCGCCGCGTGCTCGCGGCCCATCGCGGGGGTGCCCCGCGGGAGCAGCCGGTCCCCGGCCACCCGGACCAGCCCGAGCCGGGCGGCCAGGCCGTACAGGCGCATCTGGCCGATCATCAGCGGGACGGCCTGCTCGGTCGCGGCGTCCGACCTCCCCGACGCGTCGGTGACGTCCACCAGGACCATCCCGGCGACCCGTCCGGGGTGGCGGCCGGCCAGCAGGCGCGCGACGTTGCCGCCGTAGGAGTGGGCGGCCAGGACGAACGGCCCGGTCTCGCCGCTCCGCTCCAGCAGCGTGTTCAGCTCGGCCGCGGCCCTGGCGGCGTCCCGGGGGCCGGGACCGGGCTCGCTCCAGGCGTATCCGGCGCGGTCGTAGGCGCAGGCCCGGATCGAGCGGGCGGCGAGCGCGGAGCGCACCTGCGACCAGTTGGCCGAGGACTCGCCCCACCCCGCTTCGAGCAGGACGGTCGGACCGCCGGAACGGGGTCCCTCGCAGTGCAGGTGGAGCCGGTGCCCGCCGACGTCGACGAGCCGGCCGGGCGCCGGATGCCGGGTGCCGTCCCCCGCCCCGGCGACGGTCTCGGCCCCGTAGGCGATCCCGGCCAGGGCGAGCAGGACGGCCGCCGCCCGGCCCGCGATCCGGGCCGCCCGCCGCAACCGGCTCCCGTGCCCGGCCCGTTCTCCGCCGGTCCCCGATTCCGCTCTCATCTGCCCGATCCCCACGTGCCGCCGGATGGTCGCGGGGACGGCGTCCGGCGATGACCGGCCGCCGTCCCCCGGTGATCAGGTTTCCATCGGGAGCCCGCCGGGCGGATCGGCCCTTCAGCCGACCGGTCCGGTCCGGCCTCTGGGACCGCGGTCTACGACCCGGGAATGATCCGGCCCCTCCCCTGACAGGTCCCCGTCCCCTGACAGGCGCAGCGCCTCGGCGGCGACGGCGTGACGCAGGGCCCGGATGCCGGGGCGCCCGCGCAGCGGGTGGACGTTGTTGGTCAGCAGGACGACGGTCAGGGCGCGGGCCGCGTCGACGACCAGGGAGGTGCCGGTGAAGCCGGAGTGGCCGTAGGCGTCGGGCAGCGGGCCGACGATGGCCGGGTCGCCGATCCGCACGCCCAGGCCGTGGCGGAAGTCGGGGTCCCCGACCCCGTGGTCGCGGGTCATCTCCGCGACGCTGTCCGCGCCCAGGATCGGGGCTCCGCCGGTGCGCAGCGTCTCGGCGAACCGGAGCAGGTCGTCGGCGGTGGAGAACAGGCCCGCGTGCCCGGCCACCCCGCCCAGGCCGTAGGCGGTCTCGTCGTGGACCTCCCCGCGCACGCAGCCCGGGTGGGGGCGCTCGGCCTTGTACTCGGTGGCGACGGTCCTGGGCAGGATCGACGCGGGCGGGCGGTAGCCGGTGTCGGCCAGGCCCAGCGGGCCGGTGACGCGCTCGCGGAGCAGCTCGTCGAGGGGCGCTCCCCCGGCGAGCTCGGCCACCCGGCCGACGGTGATCATCCCGAGGTCGGAGTAGAGATAGCGCTCGCCGAGCGCGTACGGCGGCGGCGTGGACAGGATCCGCTCCATCCGCGCGGCGTGGACCTCCGGACCGGCGCCGGGGAGCTCCCGGTCCACCCGGCGGCCGGGCGGCAGGCCCGCGGTGTGGGTGAGCAGATGGCGGAGCGTGGTCCGCGGGTGGCCGCCGTAGCAGGCGGGCAGCCGGGCGGCGACGGGCTCGTCGAGATCGAGGCGCCCCTCCTGCGCCAGCGACAGGACGACGGCCGTGGTGAACAGCTTGGTGACGGACGCGAGGTCGAAGACCGAGTCACGGCGGGCCGGGGGCGGCCCCGGCACGAGCTCCTCCGACACCCCGGCGTAGCGTACGGCCTCGCCCGTCGCCGCCGCCGCGACCACCCGCCCGCCCACGGCGATCACCGCCACCGCCGCCGAGCACACCTGCGGCACGGCTCCGGCGAGCACCCGTTCAAGCACCGCGCACCCCTCCGGCGGCCAGCGCCGCCTCCAGGCTGTCACCGTACGTCGACAGCAGGGCCCGCGCATCGTCGGCGTCCAGGTCCTGCTGGATCATCACGATCGCCACCTTCACGTTCCAGTCCGCCGCCTCCAGGGCGGGGCGGGCCGCCGAGAGGTCGGCGCCGGTGATGTCGCTGACCATCCGGGCGGCCCGGTCGGCGAGCTTGGAGTTGGCCGCCGACACCTCGATCATGTTGTTGCCGTAGGTCCGGCCCAGCCCGATCATCGTGATCGTCGAGATCATGTTGAGGACCAGCTTCTGCGCGGTGCCCGCCTTCAGGCGGGTCGAGCCGGTCACGACCTCCGCCCCGACGATGACCTCGATCGGGTACCGGGCCGCGGCCGAGATCGGGGTCCTGGCGTTGCAGGACAGCGCCACGGTCAGCGCTCCCCTGCGGGCGGCCTCCTGGAGCGCTCCGAGCACGAACGGCGCCCGCCCGCTGGCCGAGACGCCCACCACCGAGTCGAGCGGGCCCACCTCCCGCTCCCCCATCGCGCCGGCGCCGGCGCCGGCGTCGTCCTCGGCCCCCTCGACCGACCTGGTCAGGGCGGGCACGCCGCCCGCGATGACGCCCTGGACCAGCTCCGGATCGGTGCCGAAGGTGGGCGGGCACTCCGAGGCGTCCAGGACGGCCAGCCGGCCCGACGTCCCGGCCCCCACGTAGATCAGTCGCCCGTCCCTCCTCATCCGCTCGACGATCGCGTCGATCGCCGCGGAGATCTCCGGGATCACCTCGGCCACCGCGGCGGGCACCGTGGCGTCGGCGGCGTTCATCAGCCGGGCCACCTGCTCGGTCGAGAGCCGGTCGATCTGGCTGTAGCGAGGATCGCTCTGCTCGGTGGACAGACCGGCAAACGGATCAATCATGACGCCCCATGTCGCTAATCTTCATCGAAGGCTCATAAAATGTAAATCGTCTTCTCGCGATATCGGGCACGCGACCGTCACCGCAGGTCACGGCGGTAGAGCCAGAAGACCCGCTCGGCCCGTGCGCCGGCCGCTCGGGAGTAGAAGCCCAGCGGGCCCACCCAGGAGATCTGCGCGCTCTCCAGGCCCGCCGCCCGCATCTCGGCCAGGCAGCGGCGCAGCAGCACCCGGCCGACGCCGAGGCCGCGCGCGGCCGGGGCGGTGCCCATCGGCCCGAACCAGGCCGGGCGGGCGCCCCAGGCGGCGAAGGCGATGATCTCCCCGTCCCGGGCGGCGTAGTGGCAGCCCGTGCCCTGCGCCGCCTCCCAGGCCCACGCCTCGCTCCAGTGCGCGGCGACGAAGGCGGCCACGGCCGCGCGGTCCGCGGGACCGGCCGCGTGCACGGTGACGCCCCGCTCGGTCAGGCGCGCCGTACCGTCGGACAGGTCCGCGGCGCCGAGGTCGACCGTCATGTTCCAGGCGCAGTGGTAGCGCTCGTAGCCGAGGCTCTCGGCCAGGCAGGCGGCGGGGGTGTGGCGCACGTCGATGCCCGGCCAGGCGTAGCAGGGCGGGTTGCCCGCGAAACGGGCCTCGGCCGCCCCCTCGGCCCGCAGCCACTCCTCGGCCGCGCCGACCAGCGCCCTGCCCAGCCCCCGCCCCTGGACGGAGGGGTGTACGGCGAGCAGGTCGATGTGCCCGACGGCGGGATCGCGCTCGGAGATCGAGGCGAAGACGACCGCGTCGCACCCGGGCGTCGTCAGAACGGTCCAGCGGCGTCCGGGCGGCGGCGCCACGAGCCGGGCGACCAGGGCCGCCCCCTCCCCCGGGTCGAGGGTGAGCGCCGCCGAGGCCGCCTCCCCGAGGACCTCCAGTTCGGCGGGGGACGCCTCCCGGACGGTCCGGCCCGCCCGCTCGCCGGGCTCGCCGTCCCATCCCACCGGGTTCATGCCCGGTCCGCCGGCACGGCCACGACGCTGCGGGCCTCGGGATGGAAACAGGCGTGCTCCTGGGGGATGTCACCGGTACGGCCCAGCGCCGGGACCTCCGCGGCGCAGCGCGCGGTGGCGAACGGGCAGCGCCGGGCGAACAGGCACCCGGCGTCGGGCTTGTCCTCCTCCAGCGTCCCGGTCGGCGCCACCGGCTGCTCCCCGGGCCGCTCCAGGCCGTGCAGCACCGGGATCGCCGACAGCAGCGCCTGGGTGTAGGGGTGCACGGGGGCGGAGATGATCGTCTCCACGGGGCCGCGCTCGACGACCTGCCCCCGGTAGATGACGTACAGCTCGCCGTCGTCGCCGATGTAGCGGGCGGTCGCCACGTCGTGGGTGATGAACAGCACGCTCACCCCGAGCCGCTCGCGCAGGTCCCTCAGCAGCGCGAGGATGCCCAGCCGCAGCGACACGTCGATCATGGACACGGCCTCGTCGGCGACGAGCATCTCCGGGTCGACGGTCAGGGCGCGGGCGATGACGACCCGCTGGCGCATGCCGCCCGACAGCTGGTGGGGATAGCGCGGCAGCACGTAGTCGGGATCGAGGCCGACCAGGCCCAGCAGCTCCCCGGCCCGCTCGTCGACCCATGACGCCGTCCGCCCGGTCTGCCCGGCCCGCAGGGCCAGCGGGGCCAGCAGCGCCTGGTACACCGTGCGGGTCGGGTTGAGCGCCGAGTACGGGTCCTGGTGGATGAGCTGGATGCGGCGGAAGTACGGTCGGCGCGCCCGCGGGCGCAGCGACGACATGGCGACGCCGTCGATGGTGATCTCGCCGGAGTCGTGGCCCTCCAGCCCGGCGATGATCCGGCCCAGCGTCGTCTTGCCGCAGCCGGACTCGCCGATGAAGGAGACCGCACCTCCCCGGCCGACGGTGAAGTCGACGCCGCGCAGCGCCCTCACCTCCCGTGCGCCGAGTACGCCGCCCCGCTGCCTGAAGGTCTTGGTGACGCCCTGTCCCGTGATCACACCTGCTCCTCCCGCGCTCCGGCGGTGACCGCCCGCCCCTCCGGCTCCCCCGCACCGTCCTGTCCGCCATGGTTCCCCGCGCCGGCCCGATCCTCCCCGGTGCCGCCCTCCACAGCGTGGCACGCCACGAGCCGCGCGCCGTGGGCGACCTCAGGCGGTTCCTGCGTGACGCAGACGTCCGTGCGCAGCGGGCAGCGCTCCCTGAACACGCAGCCCGCGGCGGGGATCGTGGCCAGCGTCGGCGGGCGGCCCGGCAGCGCCCTGGCCTCGCCGATGTCGCCGACCAGACGCGGGATGGCCTGGATGAGCCCCCGGGTGTAGGGGTGCAGGGGCTCGCCCAGCACCTGCCGGGTGGGCCCCTGCTCGACCACGCGCCCGCCGTACATCACCGCCAGCCGGTCGGCGACCTCCGCCACCACGCCGAGGTCGTGGGTGATGACCAGCGTGGTGAGCCCGCGTTCCTCGTGGACCTCGCGGATGATGCGCAGGATCGTCGCCTGGGTGATCATGTCGAGCGCGGTCGTGGGCTCGTCCAGCACGACCAGGTGGGCGTTGAGGACCAGGGCGAACATGATGCCGACGCGCTGGCGCATGCCGCCGGACAGCTCGTGCTGGCGGGAGTCCAGCACGCGGGCGCCGTCCAGCCCCATCCGGCCGAGCAGGTCCCTGGCCTCGCGGACCAGGCCGCGCAGGTCCGCCACGCCGTGCGAGCGGCCCAGGTCCAGCAGCTGCTTGCCGACCGGCTTGAGGGGGTTGAGGGAGTTCTGGGCGGCCTGGAAGACGTAGCCGACGTGCCGCCCGCGCGCCCGGCGCAGCTCCTCCCCGCGCAGCGTCACGACGTCGCCGAGACCGTCGATCTCCACGCTTCCCGCGCTGATCCTGCCGGGCGGCTGGACCGCGTTGAGCAGCGACAGCGCCAGGGTGGACTTGCCGGATCCGGACTCGCCGACCACACCGGTGATCGTCCCGGGCGGCAGCTCCAGGTCGATCCCCCGTACGGCGGGCAGCTCCCCTGCCGGGGTCCGGTAGACGACCGACAGCCCGCTGATCCGGACGCCGGGCGCCCCGCGCCCGAGGGTGTCCGGCGGATTGTCCGCACGGGTGTCCGATGGGGTCGAAGGCACCCTCACTCCTCACGCAGCCGGGGGTTGAAGATCTCGTCCATGGCGTCGACCACGAGCACGATGCCCAGGGTGAGCAGCAGGATCGCCAGCAGGGGCGCCATCATGTACGGCAGCGCCGCCGTGGAGGTCAGCGCGCCGCCGCCGAACACGGAGAGGTTGAGCATGACCCCCCAGTTGTCGGCCTCGAACGGCAGCACGCCCAGGAAGAACAGGCCCACCTGCGCGTACACGGCGCCGGTGACGGCGATGAGCATGTTCATCGCGATGAACGGGGCCATGCCGGGCAGCAGCTCCCGCCCGACGATGTGCGCCGTCGGCAGGCCCAGGCCCCTGGCCGCCTCGACGAAGCCGCGCTCGCGCAGGGACAGGGTCTGGGCCCGCACCGCCCGCGCCACGCCGCCCCAGCCGAGCAGGCCCAGCACCAGACCCATCTCCACGGCGCTCTCGAACTTCCACACCGTGGACAGCACCAGCAGCAGCGGCAGGGCGGGGACGGTCAGCTTCATGTCGGTGATCCGCATGAGCGCGCTGTCCCACCGGCCGCGCCGGAACCCGGCGAACAGCCCGATCGCGGTGCCGAGCACCACGGTGATGACCGCGGTGACCAGGGCGGTCGTCAGCACGTACCGCGAGCCGGTGACGACCAGCGCGAGCACGTCGGTGCCCTCGAAGTCGGTGCCGAAGGGGTGCTCCCAGCTCGGCGGGGCGTAGAGCGCGTCGTCGTCGCGGGGCAGGCGTTCGGGGTACAGCAGCGGTCCCGCCACCCCCATGAACGCGAACCCGATGAGGATGACCACGCCCAGCATCCGGCTGGGCTTGCGCCGCAGCACCCGCCAGACGCCGCTCCAGAAGTTGCGCCGCAGGGTGGCACGGGAGCCGCCGGCGACGACGATCGGGGCCGTCATGCGGACTCCTCTCCGGAGCGGACCCGCGGGTCGATCACGGTGTAGAGCATGTCCGCCACGATGTTGGCGATGACGATGGCCACCGTGATCAGCAGGAAGGCCCCGCCCATCAGCGCGTAGTCGCGGCCGGTGATGCTGTCGAGCAGCAGCAGCCCCAGCCCGGGATAGGTGAAGATCCGCTCGATGAAGATCGCGCCGCCGAAGAGCAGGCCCAGCGAGAGCGCGAGGATCGTGAACAGCGGCAGGATCGCGTTGCGCGCCACGTAGCGGAAGACGATCCCGCGGGTGAGCCCGCGCAGTTCGGCGGCCAGGATGAAGTCGTCGCCGAGCACGGTCACCACGCTCGACTTCATCGCCAGGATCCAGCCGCCGTAGGAGGCCAGCGCGTAGGTCAGCACCGGCAGCGTGGCGTGCTCGGCCAGCGAGCCGACGTACTCGGCGGTGAGGCCCGGCTCGATCATGATGTCGGCCGTCCCGCTGCCCGGCAGGATCGGCCACAGGGTGGTGAAGATCGCGCCGAGCAGCAGCGCGAGCACGTACTGCGGCACCCCGTGCAGGAGCGAGCCGGAGATGGCCAGGACGTCGCCCAACCGGCCCGAGCGCCGGATGGCGGCGTAGACGCCCATGGTCACGCCGAGCAGGAAGCTCAGCAGGGTCCCGGCCAGGACCGGGATGACGGTCCAGGTGGCCGCCGCGGCGAGCATGCCGGTGACCTCGGCCCCCGGCGTGCTCAGCGACTGGCCCAGGTCCAGGGTGAGCAGCCCGCCCATGTAGTCGACGTACTGCTCCCACAGGCTGCCTCTGGGCAGGAAGCCGTACAGCACCGCCGTGGCGCGCTCGGCCTGGTCGGGCGACATGCCCTGCTCGACGAGTTTCTCGTAGCGTGCGGCGATGGGATCGCCCGGGATGTTCCTGATGATCACGAAGTTGATCGACGTGACGACCAGGATCATGGCCAGCCCGCGGGCCAGGTGGCCCGCGAGCCGGCGCGCGACGGCGATCGCTCCGGGACGGGCCCGGACCCCGATGAGCACCATCGCCTACTTCTTCTTGATCATGCCGAGCTGGATCCAGACGCCGGAGGTCAGGCGCAGCGCGTCGCTCTCGGCCTGCGGGAAGCCGGTGAAGCGCGAGGTGTTGACGAACTGCGTGTTGACGTAGTCCCACATCTGGATCACCGGCAGGTCCTGGTTCGCGGCCTTGGCGAGGGTCCCGATGATCTCCTTCTGCTCGGCCTCGGGGGCGGAGTTGAGCTTGACGGCCAGCTCACCGGGATTGATCTTCTCCCCGTCCACCTCGACGGTCTCCGGGCCGCCCATCCAGTTGCCCTCCTTGCCGGGGGCGACGTGCTTGAGCTTGCCGCCGAACAGCTGCCAGCCGTTCGGCGTGCCGTACAGGCGCTGGTAGATGTTGTACGGCGCCGGCCCGAGCGCGACCAGCCAGAACCCGGTGTCGTACTTGCCGGCGGCCAGCTCCTCCAGATAGAGCGGATAGTCGGCGGTGGTGACGACCTCGGCCTCGATCCCGGCGTCGCCCAGCTGGCTGGCGACGGACTTGGCGCCGGCCAGCCAGTCGGAGAACGGCGCGGGCACGTGGATGGTCATCTTCCAGGGCGAGCCGTCGGGCATCGCCCACTTGCCACCCTCCTTCCTCATCCCGGCGGCCTTGAGCTCCTCCTCGGCCTTGGCGGGGTCCGCCTTGTACGGCTCCAGCGTGGTGAAGGCGTCGCCCAGCCACTCGGCGGCGGCCTTCTGGTGCATGCCGGAGGTGGTCACCGAGGCGATGCCGCCCTCCGGCGAGGCGACCTTGGTGACCTGCTCGCGGTCGATCAGGTAGGCCAGCGCCCGGCGGACGTGCACGTTGTCGTAGGGCTTCCTGGACTGGTTGAACGCCAGCGCGTTGCCCACCGGCGAGTAGCCCTTGACGACCTCGTTGCCCGGCGTCCGGACGATGCGCTTCATCACCTCGGCGGGGACCGCGGTGAACGGGGCGTTGTCGAGCCGGCCGGCGATCAGGTAGTTCCAGATCTGCTCGTTGCCGGCGTAGTGCAGCAGCTTCACCTGGTCGGGGGCGACGTTGGCGGCGTTGTGGAAGTGCCTGTTCTTGACCAGCAGCGCCTCGCCCGGGTTGACCCGTTCCAGCGTGAACGGGCCGGCGGAGACGTCCTTGGCCGGGGCGAAGGAGATGACCTTCTCGGCCAGCCCGGTGATCTCGGCCCGCGCCGCCTCGGCCTGGGCGCCGTCGCCGCGTGCGGTCTTCAGCTTGTCCCAGAAGTCGGCCGGCAGCAGGCTCCCCCAGACGTGGGCCGGGACGATGATCGTCTCCATGACGCCCCGGACGAAGGTGACGCTCGGGTTCTCCGCCGACTGGGTGATCTTGATCGTCTTGTCGTCGATCACCTCGATGTCGGAGGCGGTGCCGGCCGCGGCGGGGTCGAGCGCGTAGGCCGTGCCGCCCTGGGTGTAGGCCAGCCCGATCGAGACCTTCACGTCCTCGGCGGTGACCGGTTTGCCGTCGGACCACTTGTTGCCCGGCTGGAGCCTGAGGGTGATCGACGACTGGTCGGGGGCGATCTCCCAGCTCTCCGCGATGCCCGGATAGAACTGGTTGGGGTCGGTCAGGTGGTTCTTGGTCCATGCGAGCCACATCGAGTTGTAGCCGCGGAACGCGTTGCCCTTCGGGTTGAACGGGTTGATCGGCGCGTTGGCGTCGATGCCCGGGCGCAGGCCGTCGATCGTGGTGTAGACGCCGCCACCGCCGCTTCCGCCGGACGATTTACCCGGCGTGTTGCCACTGCTGCATGCCGTGACGGCGGCAAGGCTGAGCAACGCCGCTACCGCTGCTAGACGCTTCATGAACCGCTCCGTGGGGGGTCTGCTGGAGCCCGAAAGATCGGGACTTTGACCGGACCATACGGGCGCGCCGAATCGCCGTCAATAATCTCCACGAGGCGTGAGGCTTCTGTAACTTTCCTTCTCTGCAGTTTTCCTTCATCGCCGTACGGCCGCGGGCCCGGCACGGGACGGCTCCCGCATCGGGCCCGGGCGCTCAGCCGCCCAGCAGGTTCATCGCCTCCTCCTCGGTCATCCCCGCCAGCTCCTCGATCAGCAGCGTCTCCACCTCGGCGGCGAGGGCGGCGATGGTGGTGCGGGCGAAGACGGTCCGGATCGGGACCTCCACCCCGGTCGCCCGGCGGATCCGCGCGGCCACCCGCGTCGCCAGCAGCGAGTGGCCGCCCAGCGCGAAGAAGTCGTCGAAGACGCCGAGACCGGTGACGCCGAGCAGTTCCTCCCAGATCCCCGCCACCAGCCGCTCGGCGTCGTCGCGCGGCGGGACGCGCTCCGGCGCGGGCGCCGCGGCGGGCTCGGGCAGCGCCGCACGGTCGATCTTGCCCCGGGCGGTCAGGGGCAGGGCGTCCAGCCGGACCCAGGCGGTCGGGACCAGCTGGCGGGGCAGGACGCGCTCCAGGTGCTCGCGCAGGTCGGCCGGGTCGGCGGAGCCTGTGACGTAGGCGACCAGCTCGCCGTCGCGCGCGGTGACGAACGCCTGCCCGACCTGGGGATGGGCCAGCAGACGACTCTCCACCTCGCCGGGCTCGATCCGGAAGCCGCGCACCTTGAGCTGGCCGTCCAGCCGTCCCAGGAACTCCAGCCGCCCGTCCGTGCGCCATCGGGCCCGGTCGCCGGTCCGGTAGCGGCGCGCTCCCGGCGGGCCGTACGGATCGGGGACGAAGGCGGCGGCGGTCAGGGCGGGCCGGCCGAGATAGCCGCGCGCCACCCCGGCCCCGCCGATGACCAGCTCACCCGCCGCGCCCGGCGGGAGCGGCCGCCCCCGTCCGTCCAGCACGCGGACCGAGGTCGCGCCGATCGGCCGGCCGATCGGCGGGCGGCCGGCGACCGCCCCGGCGTCCAGGTCTTCGGCCGTGGCGATCACCGCGGCCTCGGTGGGGCCGTAGGTGTTGACCAGCCGGACCCGGTCGCCGAACCGCTCCCGCCAGCGCCCGACCGCCGCCCCGGCGACCTGCTCCCCGCCCAGGATCACCAGGCGCAGCCCCGGCGGCCAGGCGATCTCCTCCAGCTCCTCGACCAGTGCGTGCCAGTAGGCGGTCGGCAGGTCCAGTACGGTGACCCGCTCGCCCGCCGGGGAGCCCAGCACGTCGGGCAGGCTCGTCGCACCCTCGGGCAGCAGCACCAGCGCGGCCCCGGCGGCCAGCGCGGGGAAGATCTCCTCCACGTGGGCGTCGAAGCTGAGCGAGGCGAACTGGACCACGTGGTCGCCCGGTCCCAGGCCGTAGTCCGCGCACATCCACCGCACCCGGGCGGCGACGGCGCCGTGCTCCACCAGCACGCCCTTGGGGAGCCCGGTGGAGCCCGAGGTGGTGATCACGTAGGCGGCGTCCGCCGGGCCGGCCTCCACGGGAGCGTTCACCGGAGCCGCCGCGGCGCCGGGGTCGATCGCGGTCCCTCGGAGCTCGGCGGGCAGCTCCCGCCGGGTGATCACGTGGGTGACCGCGGCGTCCTCCATGGAGAAGGCCAGGCGCTCGTCGGGGTCGGCCGGGTCGAGCGGGAGGTAGGCGGCCCCGGCCCGCCACACGGCCAGCAGCGAGGTGATCATCTCGATCGAGCGCGGCAGGCAGACGCCGACGACGTCGCCGGGACGCACCCCGGCCCGCACGAGCGCGCCGGCCAGCGCGTCCGCCCGGGCGTCCAGCTCGCCGTAGGTGACCCGGTCCTCCCCGCAGAGCACGGCCACCGCCCCGGGCGCCCGCCGTACGGCCTGGGTGATCATCTCCGGCACGGCCGGGGCGTCCGCGGTCCCGGAGCCGTCCGGTGGCCCGGCCAGGGCGCGGATCTCCTCCTCGTCCTCGGCGGTCCAGATCGGCAGGTCCGAGACGGCGGTGTGCGGATCGGCCGCCGCGGACTCCAGCAACCGTGTGAACCGTCCGGCCAGGCGGCGCACCGCCTCGTCCTCGAACAGCCCGGTGTCGTAGCAGAACGTGATCCCCAGCCCGTCGGCGCCCGACCACGCCTCGACCTGCAGGTCGATCTTGGCCTGCCGGAATCCGGCGTCGAACCCGGTCACCTCCAGGTCCCCGAACCCCCGCCGGGGCCCGCCGTCCTGGCTGTGCAGGATCAGCATCGACGGCATCAGCGACTCCGCCGGGGTGTCGAGCCGCTCGAACGGCACGGCGGAGGCGCCCAGCACGTCCAGGACGTCGCCGCGGGTCCGGGTGACCAGCTCGGCGAAGGACGGGTCCCCGCCCAGGTCGCCCCTCAGGATCACCGGCTGCGAGGCGTATCCGACCATCGACTCCAGCTCGACCCGGTCGCGGCCGGCTATGACGCTGCCCACCAGGACGTCCGTCAGGCCGGTGTGCCGTGACAGCAGCACCTGGTAGGCCGCCATGAGGACGGCGAACAGGGTGGTGCGCCGCTGCCGGGCCAGTTCCTCCAGCCGCCGGGCCGTGGCGGGCGGCAGGTGGATGCCGTGGAACTCCCCGCGCCCGCTCGCCCGCTCGCCGCGGAAGGGCAGCTCGGCGGGGGGCGGGTCGGCGAGCTTGTCCTGCCAGTACGGCACCGCGCGCCCGGCCCGGCTCCGCTGCCACAGGGCGTGGTGGACGGCCCTGACGGGCAACGGCGGCAGGTCCGGCTCGGTGCC
The DNA here is from genome assembly GCF_016863175.1 of Paraplanobispora siamensis. Lineage (GTDB taxonomy): Bacteria > Actinomycetota > Actinomycetes > Streptosporangiales > Streptosporangiaceae > Planobispora > Planobispora siamensis. The sequence goes on along the minus strand of NZ_BOOJ01000032.1, from coordinate 161,833 downwards.
GGAGACGCGGGCCGTGTAGTACGCGGCCAGCTCGTCGAGGATCACGTTGAGCGACCAGCCGTCGGAGATGATGTGGTGCATCGTGACGCACAGGAGATGCTCGTCGTCCCGCCCGTACTCACCGCCCGGAGCGCGGTCGCCGGAGCCGTGCCCGTCGTCCGGGGCGCGGTCGTCCGGGGCGTGGTCGTCCGGAGCCCGATCGCCGGAGTGGCGCCCGCCGTCCGGGGCGTGGTCGCCGGGGCCGTGACCGCCGTCGGCCACTCGGATCACCGCGATCCGCAGGGGCACCCCCCGCGCCAGGTCGAACGGCGCGTTGACCCGCTCGGCCACCAGCCGCTCGGCCTCCCGCCGGTCCCGGGCCACCGGCCAGTCGATCACCGCCGGGGCCGGGGGGTCGACCACGGCCCAGGGCGTGCCGTCCTCCTCGGTGAAACGGGTGCGCAGGCTCTCCTGGCGGGCCAGGACGTCGTCGAAGGCCCCGGCGAGCGCGGCCCGGTCGAGCGGCCCGCGCAGGCCGCGCACGAGGTACACGGTGTAGGAGGCGTTGTCCGGTTCGAGGCGCTGCAGGAGCCAGAGCCGCTCCTGGGTCGGGGACAGGGGCGCCCTCATGCGCCCGGCGCCAGTTCGTCGAACAGGGCCGCGAGCTCCTCAGGGGTGAGGCCGTCGAGCTGCTCGCGGAGCGCGGCCAGGTCGTCCAGATCCGAGCCGTTGCCGTTGCCGAAGCCGTCGAGCCGCGGGGCCAGCCCGGCGACGGTGGGGTGCTCGAACAGCTCCGCGATCGGCACGTCGACGCCAAGGCGCGCCTGCAGCCTGGCCACGAGCCGGGCCGCCGTGAGCGAGTGCCCGCCCAGCTCGAAGAAGTCGTCGTCCACGCCGACCGGCTCGTCCAGGCCCAGGACCTCGGCCCACACGGCGGCCATCTCCTCCTCCACCGGGGTGGACGGCGCGCGGTACGGCACGCCGGAGACCGGCGCCCCGGCGGGCGGCGGCAGCGCCGCGCGGTCCAGCTTGCCGTTGGGGGTGAGCGGCAGCCGCTCCAGGATCACGAGATGCGCGGGGACCATGTACTCGGGCAGCCGCGACCGCAGCAGGGCGCGCGCCTCCTCGCGCAGCCCCTCCGGCTCGGAGGCCTCGGAGTCTGCGGGTCCGGGGTCCGGGACGAGATAGCCGACCAGCCGGGGCAGGCCGTCGGGCCCCTCGTGCACCGCGACGGCGGCCTGCCGTACCCCGCCTGCCGACCGCAGGACGGTCTCGATCTCGCCGAGCTCGATCCGGAAGCCCCGGATCTTGACCTGCTGGTCGGCCCGGCCCAGATACTCCAGGCGTCCCGAGGCGCCGATCCGCGCCAGGTCGCCGGTGGCGTACATGCGGGCGCCGGGCCGGCCGGCGAACGGGTCGGGCAGGAAGCGGGCCGCGGTCAGGGCGGGCATGCCGTGGTAGCCGCGCGCCACCCCCGCGCCGCCGATGTGGAGCTCTCCCTCCTCCCCCTGCGGCACGGGCCTCCCGTCCGGGTCCAGCAGGTACAGGGTCGTCTCCGCGATGGCCTCGCCGAGGTCGACCGGGGCCGGCGCGGACGCGACCGGCCCGGCCGTGGACCACACGGTCGTCTCCGTCGGGCCGTACACGTTCCACAGGCGCGTGCCCGTCCCGCCGAGCGCGTCGGCCAGGTCACGGGGAAGCGCCTCGCCACCGCAGAGCCGGGTGGTGATCGACCCGGGCACCCCGCCGGACTCCAGCAGCAGGCGCCAGGTCGCCGGGGTGGCCTGCATGATCGTGGCCTGCTCCGCGGCGGCCAGCGCGCGCAGCGCCGGGCCGTCTGCCGCCGTGCGCGCCGGGGCCACGACCACGCGGGCGCCGCAGGCCAGCGGGAGCAGCAGCTCCAGGACCGAGATGTCGAACGACAGGGTGGTGACGGCCAGCCAGCGGTCCTGCGGGGTCACAGAGAGCAGGGCGCCGAACGACCTGATCAGGTTGACCACGGCGCTCTGCGGGATCGCCACCCCCTTGGGCCGCCCGGTGGACCCCGAGGTGTAGATCAGATAGGCCAGGTCTCCCGCCGGCCCCGTGATCCCGCCGGAGACCGCCGCGTCGGGGATCGGCACGCCCGGGTCGGGGCTCCCGCCGGGGACCGTGCCGTCCGGGGCGAGCGTCAGCACGCGGGGCACGCCGTCGAGCAGCCGCCCGTCCACGCCGGGACCGGTCAGCACCAGCCCGACCCCGGCGTCCTCGCGCATCAGGCGGAGCCGGTCCTCGGGGAAGGCGGGGTCGAGCGGGACGTACGCCCCGCCCGCGGCCCAGACGGCGAGGACCGCGACGACCATGGCCACGTCGCGTTCCATGCACAGGCCGACGGGGACCTCCGGGCCGACGCCCCGGCCGCGCAGGACCGCCGCCAGGCGGTCGACCCGTTCGTGCAGCTCGCGGTGGGTGAGCGGGCCTCCCGGCCCGCTGACCGCCACCGCGTCGGGCGCCAGGTCCCGCCAGCGCCGTATCAGCTCCAGCGTCGTCACCACGCGTGGCACACCTTTCAAGTCACCGATCGTCATCTCAGAGGTCTCCCAGCTCGGACAGGCGCAGACCGGGGTCCGCCCCGGCGCGCTCCACCACGGTGGTGAAGGCGCGGGCGAAGCGCCGCGCGGTCGCGGCCGTGAACAGGTCGGCGGCGTAGTCGAGGACCCCGCCGAGCCCCTCGGCGGTGCGCCAGGCGTCCACCGACACCTCCGCCCTGGTCCGGCCGGTCGCCGGCATCGGGTAGACCTCCACCGCGAGGTCGCCCATGGTCGGGCGCAGCAGGTCGTCCTTGGGCATGTTGTGCAGGTTGAACATGGCCTGGAACAGCGGCGGGCGGCTCAGGTCGCGGGGCAGCCGCAGCGCTCCCAGGACCTGCTCGAAGGGCGCGTCGGCGTGCTGCATGCCGCGCAGCAGCGAGGCGCGGGTACGGCCCAGCAGCTCGCTGAAGGGCGGGTCGCCCGACAGGTCGGCGCGCAGCGCGAGCGTGGTGGAGAAGTAGCCGATCAGCGGCGCCAGCTCGGTCCTGGTCCGTCCCGCGACGGGCACCCCCACGCACAGGTCGTCCTGCCCGGCCAGCAGCCCGAGCGCGGCCTGGTAGGCGGCGAGCAACGCCATGAACAGGGTGCAGCGTCCCTGCCGGGCGGCCTTCTCCAGCCGGTCGAGCGCCTCCCCGGGCACCAGCAGGGGCACCTGCCCTCCCTGGCCCGTCCGGCGCGCCGGGCGGGGCAGGTCGGCCGGCAGGTGCAGTACGGGGACCCCGGCGAGCGTGCGGGTCCAGTACTCCAGCTGGGCCGTGCGGTCGCGTTCCCTGTCCTCGGCGGCGAAGTCGGTGTACTGCAGGGGCAGCTCCTCCAGCACCGGCTCGCGCCCCTCGCGCCCGGCCGCGTAGCACTCGGCCAGCTCCCGCATCAGGACGTCCAGCGACCAGCCGTCGACCACGATGTGGTGCAGCACGATGCACAGCAGGGCGTCGCCGTCCTCCAGCCGCATCAGCGCCGCCCGCAGCGGCGGGCCGGTCTCCAGGTCGAAGGGCCGGTTGACGAACTCCACCACGGCCGGCGCCGGGTCGCCCGCGACCTCGGCGAGCTCCAGCGGCACCGGCCCGGCGGGCCCGACGGTCTGCACGGGCCCGCCGTCGGCCGACAGGAACCGGGCCCGCAGCACGTGGTGCCGCTCGGCGACGCGGGTGAGCGCCGCGGCGATCGCGCCGGCGTCGACCGCGCCGCGCAGCCGTACGCACCAGGGGGTGTTGTAGGAGGTGTCGGCCGGATCGAAGCGGTTGAGGAACCACAGCCGTTCCTGCCCGTGGGAGAGCGGCCACGAGCGCGACGCCTGCGCGGCCCCGCCCAGGGTGCGGGCGCGCAGCGCCTCGCGGCGCTCCGGCGGCAGCTCGGCCAGCCGGGCGAGCAGCGCCGCCCGGCGTTCCACGGCGTCCGGCCCGCCCGCGGTCATCGGGCGGCCTCCGGTACCGGCTGCCCGTCCCTCGTCACCGGGGTGATGCCGCACAGCGCGGCGACCTCGCCCAGCGGCACGTCCTCGGTGACGCTGCGCACCAGCAGGGTCTCCATGCCCCGCAGGAGGGTGTAGGCCGTCGAGCGGGACAGGAACGCGGTGTCGACCAGCAGGTAGAGCTGGCAGGTGTGGGTGGCGGGACCGGTGGCGAAGAAGGCGGTCGCCTCCACCATCGGCCACGCGCCGACGAAGAACGTCCTGGTCCGTCCGGCCAGGGAGGCCAGGTCCCCGGCGGGCAGGTTGGGCCAGTGGCCGATCGCCCGGGTGTCGTTGAAGTAGCCGGACAGGTCGACTTCCCCGCCCCGGGCTCGCCCGACCTCCGCGCGCAGGGCCCGCATCGCGGGCGGGTCGTAGTGCGCGTACCGGTAGGAGGTGAGCGCCTGCCCGTGCCCGGCGCGCGCGGCGTCGGCGAAGGTGCCCTCCGTCAGCGCCAGAGTGAACAGCCCGTCCTGTACGGCGGTGCCGACCATGGCGGCGGTCCGCGGATCGTGCCGGTTGGCCACGATGAGCTGCATGGCGACCTCCCGGTGACCGGTCAGGGTCGCCAGGAGCACCGCGCTGGCCGAGGTCAGCACGCTGGCCGTGCTGACCGACCACCGCTCCGCCAGCGTCTGGGCGGCCAGGGCCGCGGCGGCGGACTCCATGCCGACCCGGACGAACCTCGGCTCCTCGGGGGTGCGCTGCGGGAAGTCGAAGAGGGTCAGCGGAACCCGTTCCAGCGCGGCGCGCCAGTGCCGCAGCGCCCGCTGCCCGCGCACGGCCCCCTCGCCCTGCTCGTAGGCCGCCTGGTCCAGCGGCTGCCAGACGGGGTCGGGCAGTTCCTCCCCGGCCAGCAGCGCCCTCCAGTCGGTGGCGAGGATCTCCAGCGCCCAGGCGTCCACCGCCAGGTGGGTCAGGGCGAAGGCGACCGCCCGGGGCCGTCCCGCGCCGGTGACGACGGTGCACCGGATCAGCGGCTCCCCGGCCTGTCCCCCGGCGTAGTCGAACCCAGTGGCGGCCAGCTCGGCGGCCAGCCGCCCGGCCACGGCCAGGGGCCTTTCGTCCCCGGCCTCGAGGACGCCGACCGTCAGCCTGCCCTCGCGCGCCACGCGCTGGACCGGCCCGGCGGGCGTCTCGTGGTAGGTGGTGCGCAGGCTCTCGTGCCGTTCGACCAGCCCGCGCAGGGCGTTCAGGACGGTGTCCAGGTCGCGCCTGCCGTGGACGGGCAGGGTCCAGGGCATGTTGTAGTACGGGTCGCCCTCGTCCAGCCAGGTGATCAGCCGCCAGAAGGCCCGCTGGCCCCAGCTGAGCGGGGCCTCGCCGCCCCGCGCCCCGGCGAACTCCAGCGTCACCGCCCGCTCCGGTGTGGTCCCGGCCGTCATCGGGACCTGGCGATCTCGTCGGCGACCCCCGTCACGGTCGGGTCGTCGATGAACACCTCGAAGGACAGCTCGATCCCCATCCGGTCGCGCACCTGCGCGATGATCTGGGTGATCGTCAGGGAGTGCCCGCCGAGGTCGAACAGGTCGTCGTCCGGCAGGACCTCCTCCAGTCCCAGCACGTCACGCCAGATCGCCGCGACCTGCTCGACGAGCGCGGCGTCCGTCCCGGCGCCCGCCGCCGGCTGCCCGGCGGGCGCGGTCTCCGTCCCGCTCCCGGCGTCCGCCGCGTCCACCTGCGCCTGCGCCTGCGCCGGCCGCGGCAGGGGCAGCTCGCCGATCGGGGCGTCCGGGCGGACGGCCACGGCCGCCAGCAGGTCGCGCAGGTGCCCGGCCACGGCCTCGCATCCGGCGCGGTCGAGGACCGCGGGGTTGAACTGCAGTCGCGCCGACAGTCCCGCGGGCCCGTCCACGGCCTGCAGGTGCAGCGTGTTGCGCACGGTCCCGTTGAACATCGCCCACTCGACGCGGGCGTCGAGGCCGGGGAAGACCGGGTCCCCGCCGGAGCGCGCCCGGTAGCTCACCGAGACCGGCGTGAGCGCGGTGCGCGGGCCGATCCCGCCCAGGGCCCGCGCCAGCGGGACGTGGCGGTAACGGTAGACGGCGCGCAGCTCCCGCCTGACGGCCTCGGCGAACTCGGCGAACGTGCCGCCGTACGGCGCGCAGGTCACGGGCAGCTCGTTGACGAAGGGCCCGATGTGGTCGCGCGTCTCCTCGGTCCGGGTGGACAGGTCCACGGCCACGGTGACCGGCTCATTGCCGTAGGCGTGCAGGAGCGCCTGAAGGGCGGCCAGCACCAGCTCGAAGCGGGTGACGCCCAGCCGCCCGGCCGCCTCGGCCACCTCCCCGCCGAGGGCGAGGTCCACGGCGTCGCCGGGGGCGGCCCGCAGCGAGGAGCGGCCGGCCCCGGGCAGCAGGACGTCCCGGTCGTGCCAGCGGGGCCGCCAGAACTCCGCCGCCGCCTCCAGGTCGGCCTCCACCCGGTCCTGCTCGGCCCGGGCCGCCTCGCCGTACGGGACGGGAAGGGGGCCGAGTCCGGCGCCGCCGTAGGCGGCGGCCAGGTCGCGCAGCAGGACGTCCTTCGACATGCCGTCGAAGACCGCGTGGTGGGCCACGACCAGCAGCAGGTGCCGGTCGGGTCCCAGCCGGAACAGGGTGAAGCGCGACACCGGCCCGGTCCGCACGTCGAGGGGCTCGGCGGCGCGGGCCGCGATCCACTCCGGCGAGCCGGGCAGGCCCGCCGTGAGCTCCGCGAGGGCCCCGGTGATCGTGACACCGGCCTGCGGGCCGGGCCCGTCGCCGGAGACGTCCTCGAACAGGATCGGCGGGGGGACCTCGGCGGGGAGGGTCCACACCTGCCCGTCCCGCTCGGCCAGCGCCGAGGCGAGGATCGGGTGGCGGCGGACCACGGCGGCGCAGGCGGCGAGCATCGCCTCCGCCTCGAGCGGGCCGTCGAGGTGGACCGCGAGCGGCATGCGGTAGACCGGGCCGCCCGCGCCCGTCCGCTCGGTGATCCACATTCCGTGCTGGGCGAGCGAGGCCCGCTCCCACTCCTCTACCAGGGACACCGACATCTCACGTGCCTTCCGTCTGACCCGTCACGGCGGCGTCGAAGAGCCCCCGCAACTCCCTTTTGATGACTTTTCCTGACTGGTTGCGGGGCAGGCCGTCGACGACGAGCACCCGGTCGGGAAGCTCGTGCCCGGCCAGGCGCTCCATCAGGAAGGCCCGCAGGCCCGTCTCGGACATCCCGGCCGAGCGGGGCACGACGGCGGCGGCGAGCACGGTGCCCAGCACCGGGTGCGGGACGCCCACCACCGCGGCCTCCGCGACCTGCGGATGCTCGTACAGCGCGGCCTCCACCTGCAACGTGGAGACCTTGAACGCACCCGACTTCACCACGTCGCTCTCGCGGTCGACGAGGTGGAGATAGCCGTCGGCGTCCAGATAGCCCAGGTCGCCCATTCGCACCCAGCCGCCGCGGAAGGACTCGGCGCTCGCCTGCTCGTCTCGGTAGTAGGAGCGGGGTACGGCGGGCGAGCGCATCCAGACCTCCCCGGCCTCCCCCGGCGGCAGCGCCTCGCCGTCCGGGCCGGTGATCCGCAGCGCGCCGCCGAACGCCGGGCGGCCGAGCGCGTCGGGCCGGGCCGGATCGAAGATCATGATGGTCTGGGCGGGGGCGGCCTCGGTCGAGGTGTAGTAGTTCGTCACCGTCGCGTTGGGGAAGGCGGCGGAGAGCCGTACGGACACCGCGGGGGGAAGGGCCGAGGCCGCCGAGCCCAGCAGCACGACGCTCGACAGGTCGTGCCGCTCGTGCAGCCCGGCGTTGAGCAGCTCGATCGCCATGGCCGGCACGACGAACACGGTGCCGACCGCGTACGACTCGATCAGCCGGGTGAACCGGGCCGGGGTGAACCGGGCCGGGGTCAGCATGGCCGGGCGGGCGTCCAGCGCGTTCATCAGCATCGTCTGCCCGGCGTTGGTGCCGATCGGGAAGGCGTGCAGCAGGTGGCGCGAGTGCCCGAACCTGCGGCGCTTCGGGCGCGTCTCGCACCCGAAGGTGAGGTTCGCGTGGGTGGCGCCCACGCCCTTGGGCAGCCCGGTCGTGCCGGAGGTGTAGAGGATCTGGGCCAGGTCCTGCGGCCCGACGGGCACGGCGACGGGATCCGCCGTGCCGCCCTCCAGTTCGGCCGGGGCGGCCGCCCAGCGCTCGCCGTCCGGCGCCTTCAGGTCCCGGCCGCACAGGACGGCCGAGGCCTCGCAGTGGTCGAGCATGTGCCGCACCTCGGCGGGGGCCAGCCGGTCCGACAGCGGCACCGCCACCGCCCCGGCCAGCTGGACCGCGCAGTAGGAGACGGCGAAGTCGACCCAGTCCCGGCCGCCGAACAGCAGCCCGATCCGGTCGCCGGGCCGCACGCCGCGGTCGAGGAGCCCGTGCGCGACGGCGTGGGAGCGCCGTTCCCACTCGCCGAACGTCAGCGTCCCCTCACCCTCGACGACGATCGCGGCCCCGCCGGGCTCCTGCTCGGCGCGCAGGGCCAGCATCTGGGGAACCGTGCGCGGGGTCACGGGGTGCTTTCCGCCACGCGGCCGACCAGCAGCGGGAAGCTGTCGAGGTGGGCGCCCGAGCCGAGGTCGAGCACGACGCCGAACTCGTCCTCGATCGCGTCGATCAGCCGCAGCAGTCCCAGCGAGGTCAGGCCGAGCGCGGACAGGGAGCCCTGCGAGCGCAGGACCTCCTCGGCGGGCAGCCGCCCGTCGGAGGCGGCGCAGACCAGCTCGGCGATCCTGTCCGCCAGCGGGCCGCTCATCCGCGGGCCTGCCGCACGCTGAGCGGGCGCATGTCCGTCCAGACCTGCTCGATGTGGGCGAGGCAGTCCTCCCGCTCGCCCTCGAAGCCCTCGGCCCGCCAGCCCGCGGGCAGCTCCCGGCCCGCCGGCCAGAGTGAGTACTGCTCCTCGTCGTTGAGCACCACCAGGAAACTCATGCCCGGACCTCCTCCTTATCCGTGGTTTTCTGTGCGGTGTCCGCAGTGGCGTCGCCCGCGGTCCGCTCGGTGTCGTCTCCGGCCCGCTCCGCGCGGAGGCGGTTCTGCAGGGCCTCGACCCCGACCAGGTCGTCGGGGACGGCGTCGGGCACCTCCTCGTCGAAGCGCGCCAGCGTCCGCACCCGCATGGCGACCAGCGCGACGGCCGCGATGGCCAGGCCGAAGCAGAGGTACATGAAGGCGATGCCGCGTCCCTCCCCGACCCCGATCACCGCTCCGACGGTGCCGGCGAGCGGGCCGTCCGGCGCGAGCAGCGGCTCGAACACCTGCGAGCCGTACGGCGCGACCAGGCCGAAGCCGATCGGCAGCGTGGACCAGGCCACCAGGGTGTTGAGCGCGATCACCCGGCCGTGGAAGCGCTGCGGCACCTTGACCTGGATGATCGTGGCGTAGACGCCGTTGAGCACGGTCAGGCAGAATGACATCCCGAACGCGCCCACGGCGATCAGGACCAGGTCCTGCCGCAGGCCCATGGCCAGGCAGAAGACGGCCAGGGCCAGTGTGGACAGCAGGACGCCCCAGAGCCTGCGCCGGCGCGGCCCGCCCCAGACGGTCATCGTCAGCCCGCCGAGGAAGACCCCGAGCCCGCCCGCGAACGAGACCCGGCCGACGTCGTCGAGGGTGGCGAACGACAGCACCAGCGGGGAGATCATCAGGAAGAGCGGCGAGAGGAAGACGTTGAGCACCGCGAAGAAGACGAGCATCCCGCGGAAGCCCCGGTTGCCCCAGGAGTGGCGGATGCCGCCGAGCATCTCGGCGACCACGCCCTCGCGGCGCCGCCACGGCATGGCGGCGGGGAACTTGACCGTCAGCAGGATCAGCGTGGCGAGCGTATAGCTCACCACGTCGATGATCAGGATGCCCTCCAGCCCGATCGAGGCCATCAGCCCGGTGGCGATCAGCGGCACGACGAGCTGGGCGGTGCCGGTGACCATCTGCACCACGCCGTTGGCGTGGCCCAGGAACCGTTTGGGGACAAGCTGCGGGATGGCCGAGCCGTAGGCGAAGCGCTGGAAGGTCAGGGCTATCGACAGGCACACCAGCAGCGGATAGATGTGCCAGATCTGCAGGTTGCCCGTCCACAGCAGCATGCCCAGGATCAGCTGCGAGCCGCCCGCCGCGATGTCGCCGCAGAGCATCACCTTGCGCCGGTCGTAGCGGTCCACGATCGCCCCGGCCAGCGGCGCCACCAGCATGCCGGGCACCAGGCCGAGCACCGCGAACAGCGCGAAGCGCGCCAGCGACCCGGTGGTGAGATAGATCCAGATCGGGATCGCGAACTCCGTCAGCGCCGACCCGGTGATCGAGATCAGCTGCCCGGAGGCGACCAGCAGGAAGCGCCGCATGCTCGGCTCCGGCCCTCCCCCGGCCGTCGCCCCGGCCAGGTGGTCGGCCCCGTCGACCACCTGGAGCCGCGGCCCCTCCTGCTGTGTGTGCGGGCCGACGGCGCCCTGCAGCCACCAGGTGGAGTCCTGCTTGCGCTCCAGCTCGGCGGTACGGCCCGCGGCGACGGCCCCGTGGGTGCCGGTCACGATGGCGGCCAGCTCCCGGGCGCGGTACTTCAGGAAGAAGTGCCCGGCCTCGTCCAGGACGACGCAGGCCACGGTGTCGGACAGCCGCCGCCACTCGAGATAGCGCTCCTGGTAGAACTCCATCGCCGGGTCGCGCTCCCCCGCCACCGCGATGATCGGGGCGCGCAGCCGTTCGGTCCGTTCCTCGAACAGCCGGGTGAAGTACCGCTCGGCCTCGCGCGTGCCCTCCCGGCGGTTGCGGATGAGCAGCTTGAGCTGGTCGCGGTCGAAGTCATCCAGGTCCAGGCCGCCGGCGGCCAGGGCGTTGATCCGCCCCTGGTCGCTGGTGAGCCGGTCCATCAGGTGGCCGATCCGGCCCAGGCCGCGCCCGGGACGGGCGAAGGGGAAGATGCCGCCCAGGTAGATCGCGTCGATCTCGCGGCCGGCCGCCTCCAGCCTGCGGGCGACCTCCGTCACCAGCATCACGCCGAGCCCGCAGTGCCCGTACAGGACCAGCGGCCCCTCGACCCCGGCGAGGATCTCCTCCGCGCATCCCTGCGCGACCTCCTCCAGCGGCCGGGACTCCTCCCCCAGCTCGTGGCCGGGGACCGCCACCGAGTACAGCGCCCAGTCCTCGGGCAGCGCCTCGGCCAGCGGCTGGTAGATGACCGCGCTGCCGCCGCCGTAGGGGACGCATACCAGGGTGGAGGTCGTCGTCCTGGCCGGGGTGAGCCGGTGCAGCAGCCCGCGGGGCCCGTCGTCGCCGCCTTCGAGCAGCCGGGCCAGGTCCCTGACCGTGCGGTGCTTGAACAGCTCCAGCACCGTCACCGTCCGGCCGGGGATCTCCTTGCGCAGCCGGGCGATCACCCGCATGGCCAGCAGCGAGTGCCCGCCCCGGTCGAAGAAGTCGTCCAGCGCGCCGACGCGGTCGACCTCCAGGACCTCGGCCCAGATCCGGGCGATGATCTCCTCGGCCCCGGCGGCCGGGGGTACGTACTCGGCCGCCTCCTGGCCGTCGTCCCCGGCGTCCGGCTCGGGCAGCTTCGACCGGTCGACCTTGCCGTGCGACTTCAGCGGCAGCTCGTCCAGCCAGACGTAGCGGGCCGGGAGCATGTAGTCCGGGAGCCGCTCGGCCAGCCACGCCCGCAGCTCACCGGTCTGCGGCCGGTCGGCGCCGACGAGATAGGCGATCAGGCGCTCGCCCCGCGGCTCCACCACCGCGTGGGCCACGCCGGGGTGCTCGGCCAGCACGGTCTCTATCTCGCCCGGCTCCACCCGGTAGCCGCGGATCTTCACCTGCAGGTCGCGGCGGCCGAGGAACTCCAGGTCGCCGCCGGGCAGCCAGCGGCCGAGGTCGCCGGTCCGGTACATCCTGGCCCCCGGCCCGCCCTCGGGGTCGGGCAGGAAGCGGTCGGCGGTGAGGCCGGGACGGCCCAGGTAGCCGCGGGCCAGGCGGTCGCCGCCGAGGTAGATCTCGCCGGGGACGCCGACGGGCACCGGGCGCAGCGCGTCGTCGAGCACGTGGACGCGGGCTCCGGGCAGCGGCCTGCCGATCGGCAGGGCCGTACCCTGACCCGCCTGGCCCGCCTGACCCCCGGCGCCCGGGGCGGCGGGGTGCGGCGCCGGCGGGACCGCGTACGTGGTGACGCCGACCGTGGCCTCGGTCGGGCCGTAGTGGTTGACCACCCGGCACCGGCCGGCCGCGGCCAGCTCGGCGGCCCAGCCCTGGGGCGCCGCCTCGCCGCCGAGGATCAGCAGCTTGTCCGGGAGGAGCTCGGCGGCGGGCGCGTCGGTCAGCAGCGCGGCCAGGTGGGACGGGGTGAGCTTGAGGTGGCCGACGCCGTGCTCGCGCAGGTAGGCGGCCAGCTCGCGGCCCGCCGTACGGGAGGGGATGAGGTGGAGCGTGCCGCCCGTCATCAGGCACAGGTAGAAGACGGTCACGCCGAAGTCGAAGGCCAGCGACTGCAGGAGCCCGTAGACGCCGCCGGGCTCGATCTCCAGCCGCTCCCGCACGCCCGCCAGGTAGACCATGACCTGCCGGTGCTGTACGGCCACGCCCTTGGGCCGCCCGGTGGTGCCCGAGGTGTAGATGACGTAGGCCAGGTCGTCGGGGGTGACCCCGCCGGCCGTCTCACCGCCCGTCTCGCCGTCCATGAGCTCGCCGTCCGCGAGGCCGTCGGCGTCCTCGGTCTCGTCCTCCCCCGCCCCGCCGAGCGGCACGATCACCGCGTCGTCCGGGATCCGGTCGCGCAGCCCGGGATCGGCCACGACGGCGACCGCCCCGGCGTCGGACAGCACGAACGCCAGCCGGTCGCGCGGGTGGTCGGGGTCCAGCGGCAGGTAGGCGGCCCCGGCCTTGAGCACGCCCAGGACGGCGACGGCCAGCTCGGCCGACTGCTCCAGGCAGATCGCGACCCGGTCCCCCGTGCGCACCCCCCGCCGCCGCAGCCGGCGGGCCAGCAGCCCGGCGCGCCGTTCCAGCTCCGCGTAGGTCAGCGACCGCCCGCCGGCCGTCACCGCGACCGCGTCCGGGGTGCGCCCGGCCTGGGCGGAGATCACCTCGTGGACCAGCCCGGCCTCGAAGGGCGGAGCCGGGTCGCAGGAGCCGAAGGCCAGCACCCGGCTGCGCTCCTCGGCCGGGAGCAGCTCCAGCTCTGAGACGCGCGCGCCGGGGTCGGCCACGATCGAGCGCAGCAGGGTCTCCAGGCAGGCCGCCATCCGCTCGATCGTGTCCGGGCGGAACAGGGCGGTGCTGTAGGTGAGGTTGCCCCGCAGTCCCTCGGGCGTCTCGAACAGGTACAGGGCCAGGTCGAACCGGCTGGTCCCCATCTCCACCGGGAAGGGCGTCATGGTCAGGCCGGGGGTGTCCAGCGGCCTGGAGCGGTAGTTCTGCAGCGCGAACATGACCTGGAACACCGGCGAGCGGCTGACGTCCCGCTCCACGGCCAGCTCCCCGACCAGCCGGTCGAAGGGGAGCCCCTGGTGGGCGTAGGCGTCCAGGGCCGTCTCCCTGACCCTGCCCAGCAGCTCGGTGAAGGTCGGGTCGCCCGTCAGGTCGGCGCGCATCGGCAGCGAGTTCACGAAGACCCCGACCACCCGCTCCAGCTCGGGCAGGTCGCGTCCGGAGACGGGACTGCCCACGGCGAAGTCGTGCTGCCCCGCGTAGCGCCCGAGCAGCACCTCGAAGGCCGCCAGCAGCGTCATGTACGGCGTGGCGCCGCAGGCGCGGCCCACCGCGGCCACGGCCTCGCTGAGCCCGGGGTCCAGCGCGATCCCGCAGGTGGCGCCGTCCCAGCGCTGCTCGGCCGGGCGCGGCAGGTCCGTGGGCAGCTCCAGCGGGGCCAGCCCCTCCAGCCGCTCCTTCCAGTAGCGGACGTCCGCGTCGTGGGCGCCGTCCTCGGCGCGCCCGCGCAGCCAGTGCGCGTAGTCCCCGTAGCCCAGCCGCACCGGGGCGAGCCCGGCCTGCCGCCCCTCGCGGTGGGCGGCGTGCAGGGTGAGCAGCTCCTCCATGACGATGTCGCAGGACCAGCCGTCGGTGACGGCGTGGTGCATGGTGAGCAGCAGGATGTGGACGTCGGGGGCCAGGCGGACCAGCAGGGCCCGCAGCAGCGGGCCGCGCTCCAGGTCGAAGGGCCGGGCCGGCTCCTCGTCGAGGGCGGCGGGGTCGTCGGTGACCCGCAGCTCCACCGAGGGCTCCTCGTCGACGACCACCTCGGGGCGGCCGTCGGCCGTGGTGACCAGCCGCATGCGCAGGCTCTCGTGCCGGGCCGCCACGTCGTGCAGGGCGCGATCCAGGGCCTCGGGGTCGATCTCCCCCTCCAGCCGGGCGGCGAACGCGACGGTGTAGGCGGAGGTCCCCGGCGCGTACTGCTCCAGGAACCACAGCCGCTCCTGCGCCGGGGAGAGCGGCGGGGGCGTGCCGGGCGGGCGCGGCGGGACTGTCTCCGCGACGGCCTGGCCGCCCAGACGCCGGGCGAGCAGTGCCTTTTTGGCCGGCGACAGGCCTGTGTGCGTCACGGCGCCTCCGTACGGGCGAAGAGGGAACCACATGCGTTCCGGGACGGCGGAGGGCGGGGCCGTCCTCGTGGACGGCCCCGGAGGTCCGCACGGGCGGGCAGGCCCGGTCCCGAAGGGGGAGGCGGCCGTTCCGTGCGGTGGATGACCGAGGTGGTCGATCAGCAGACCCGGCGGCCGGCCCGGCAGCGGACATGACGGTCCACGGATCGGGAGACCTGGTGGTCGGCGGATCAGGAGATCTCAGGAGATCGGTCACGGATGACCGAAGTCCTCAGAAGAGGTGAGCGAGATCCTCCGGGCGTGGCAGGTTCTCGCACAGGAGTACGAATCTGTGGGAGCGTTCCCACGGAGGAGGCTAGGGACGCCCCGTCAAATGAGTCAAGGTTTCTCGCATGTTTTCGGATCCGAACAATCCGAGTAAAGGAGTAGTTAACTTGTTTACGCAGCTACGGGCGATTTGCCGTATTTACCGGGTTTCACGATTGTGCCGAATCGATTGACAGCCCCCTCCACTCCTCCTACGCTCCGCTGGGAGCGCTCCCACCCCGATCCCCGTACCGGGGCGACCGGGCGTGCCCGCGGTCGCCATGCCAGGAGCGCACACGTGATCGACACCTTTCCCCCCTTCGCGAGCCCGCGGAGCGCACCGCCGCCGGCGGAGGAGGACCTCCAGCTCCTCCTCCTCATCCGGCACTTCGAGCTGACGCTGCTGCGGCTGTTCGAGGCGGGGCAGCTGAGCGGCACCACCCACACCTGCCTGGGTCAGGAGTACATTCCCGTCGCCCTGAAAGCGCTGCTGGAAAGCGACGACTTCGTTTTCAGCAACCACCGCGGCCACGGGCACTTCCTGGCCCGCCACACCGACCCGCACGGCCTGCTCGCGGAGATCATGGGCCGCGAGGGCGCACTGTGCTCGGGGGTGGGCGGCAGTCAGCACATCTACCACCGCCGTTTCCTGTCCACCGGGGTGCAGGGTGAGAGCCTGCCGGTCGCGGTCGGCACGGCGCTCACGCTCAAGGGCACCGGAGCCCTGACGTGCGTCTACATCGGCGACGGCACCTGGGGCGAGGGATCGGTCTACGAGGCGCTCAACATGGCGCGGCTGTGGCGGGTGCCGCTGCTGGTCGTCGTCGAGCACAACGGGATCGCCCAGTCCACCCCGACGACGGCGCAGATGGCCGGGACCGTGGCCGGTCGCGCCGCCGCCTTCGGCATCCCCCACCACCGCACGGTCTCGACCGAGATCGCCGAGATCCGCGCGGAGCTGGCCCCCCTCGTCGCCGAGGTGCGCCGCGCGTCGGTCCCGCTGGTCGTGGAGTTCGCCACCCACCGGATCGGCCCGCACAGCAAGGGCGACGACACCAGAACCCCCGAGGAGATCGCCCTGGCCGCCGACCACGACTGGTACACCCGCTACGCGGGCCTGTTCCCCGAGGCCTTCGGCCGCCTCGACCGGGAGATGCGCGAACTGGTCGAGCGCGCCGCCGCCGAGGTCTCCGCCCGGCCCCCGTCGGTGTGGGAGCGGCCGTGACCCGCGTCCCCGAGCACCCCGACCCCGTCCTGCACGAGGAGCGGCCGTGACCCGCGTCTCCGAGCACCTCAACCGCGCCCTGCACGACCTGCTGGCGGCCGACCCGGGCGTGCACGTCCTCGGCGAGGACATCACCGACCCGTACGGCGGGGCCTTCAAGGTCACCCGGGGCCTGTCCGGCAGGTTCGGCGACCGCGTGCGCTCCACCCCGCTGAGCGAGGGCGCCATCGTGGGGGTCGGCGCCGGGCTGGCCCTGGCCGGGCGCAAGGCGATCGTCGAGATCATGTTCGCCGACTTCGCCACCCTGGCCTTCGACCAGCTGGTGAACTTCGCCGCCGCCTCCACCTCCATGTACGGCAGGCCCGTGCCGATCCCGCTGGTCGTGCGCTGCCCCTCCGGGGGCAACCGCGGCTACGGCCCGACCCACAGCCAGAGCCCGCAGAAGCACTTCCTCGGCGTCCCCGGCCTGCACGTGTTCGAGATGAGCCCCTTCCACGACGCCGGCCGGCTGCTGGAGACCATGCTCGGCCTCGGGCGGCCCTGCCTGCTGTTCGAGGACAAGGTCCTCTACACGCGCAGGATGTACGAGGACGGCGTGGTGGACGACCTGTTCCGCTACGAGGTGACCGGCGGGGTCGCCCGGGTCTTCCTGGAGGGCGCCGCCGAGCCCGACTGCACGCTGATCGTCCACGGCGGGATGGTCCACCGGGCCCTGGCCGCCGTGCGGGATCTGCTCCTGGAGGAGGACGTGGTCTGCGAACTGCTGGTCCCCTCGCAGCTGTATCCCCTGCCCGACCTGCCCGGCCTGGAGCGCGCCGGGCACGTGTGCGTGGTGGAGGACGGCTCGGAGGGCGGCGGCTGGGGGGCTGAGGTCGCCCGGGTGCTCCACCCCCGCCTGTGGTCCACGCTGCGCCGGCCGATCACCCTGGTCGCCTCGGCGCCCAGCGTCATCCCCGCGGCCCCGCACCTGGAGCGCGAAGTCCTCGTCCAGCCCGGCCACATCAGGCATGCGATCATGGAGGCCCTCTCTTGACCGAGATCCGGGTGCCCAAGCTCAACAACAACGACTCCGCCTACCTGCTGGTGGAGTGGGCCGCCGCGGACGGCCAGGCCGTCCGGGCCGGAGACCCCGTCGCGGTGCTGGAGACCTCCAAGGCTGCCGAGGAGCTCACCGCCGAACAGGACGGCGTCCTGCGGCACCTCCTGCCAGTGGGCGCCGAGTGCGAGCCCGGCCAGGTCATCGCCCGTCTCGGCGGAGCCGATCTCCCGGCCGCCGCCCCGCAGGACGGCGGGGCGAGAGACGCGGGCGAGCGCGCGGAAGGCGGCGGGACGCAGGACGGCGCGAGCCCGGATGGGCGGGACCCGGTCGTCACGGCCCCCGCGCAGCGCTTCATGGACGAGCACGGCATCTCGATGGAGCAGGTCAGAGCCCTCGGCCGTACGGTGATCCGCCGCGCCGACCTGGAACCCCTCCTGTCCGGCCCGGCAGCGGAATCCGCCGGCACCGCATATGGATCCACCGACCTCGCTCGGGGATCCACCGACCTCGCTCGGGGATCCACCGACCCCGCTCGGGGATCCACCGCCCCCGCTCCACGGGGAGATTCCTCCCCCGCCCCGGAAGGCACCGCCGCCGGGGCGACCGTGCCCGCAGCCGCGGGGCTCGTGTCCGAAACCGCCGGGTCCGCATCCGGGGAGACCGCGGCCGGAGGGGTCGCACCCGGTTCCGCGGGGTCGGAGGCCGGGGGGTCCGCATCCGGGGAGACCGCGGCCGGAGGGCTCATCGAGCTGTCGCGGGGGCAGCGGCGGGTCGCCGAGGTGGTGGCCCGTTCCCACCGGGAGATCCCGGCCGCGTTCACCGTGATGCGGGTCGACGTGACCGAGACGCTCGCCTTCGCCCGCCGGGAGACCAAACGGCTGCGCGCGCTCATCGGCATCCCCGAGGTGCTGGTCAAGGCGACCGGCGAGCTGCTCGGGCGCTTCCCGCTGTTCTTCGCCACCCCGGTCGACGACCGCCGGGCCCGGCCGGCGGTCACCGCCGACGTGGGCGTGACCATGGACGTCGGCAGGGGGATGGTCGTGCCGGTGGTCCGGGACGCGGGCGGACGGCCGCTGGCGGAGATCGCCCGAGACCTGATGCGGCTGCGCCGGGCCGCGATGGAGGGGAGCCTGCGGGAGGAGGACCTGCGGGGCGGATCCATCATGCTCACCCTGCACACCGAGGAGGCCGTCATCATGGCCGTCCCGATCATCTTCCCCGGCCAGGTCTGCGCGCTCTCCCTCACCGCCCCGCGCCCGGAGGTCGTCGAGACGCCCGACGGCTTCACCACCAGGAAGGTCGTCTCCCTCGGCCTGTGCTTCGACCACCGGTTCGTCAACGGCCGCGAGGCGGGCGAGTTCCTGGGGGCGCTGCGCGCGGCGCTGGAGCGCCCGGAGCCGGTTCCGGAGTCGGCTCAGGCAGCGGTGACTTCGGCGGTTTCAGCGGCGGGGACGGGGACTATGGCGGCTTCAGCGGAGGCCGTGACTTCGGCGACGGGGGCTGCGGTCAGGGCTTCGGCGGCTTCAGCGGCGGGCGAACGCCGGGAGGCTATGGATCTCCCGTAGGCGACCGTAGGGTCGGAATGCGCCTTCCGACCCGGGGCGGAGCCGGGCCGGCCCGCACGCGAAGGAGGGGGCCGATGACGCCGGCCGCGGCCTACGACGAGATCGCCGACTGGTACGAGCACGACTTCCTCGGCGGGTGGCGGGCCCATGCGGAGAGCGGCGGCGACCCCCTCGGCGTCGATCCCCTCCTGCGCGACCTCCTCGGCGCGGGCAGCGGCCCGTGCCTGGAGATCGGCTGCGGCACCGGCTTCCACGCCGCCCGGGTCCGCGCGCTGGGCTGGACCCCGCTGGGCGTCGACCTGTCCGCCGGGATGCTGCGGCACGCCCGGGACCGCCTGCCCGTGGCCCGGGCCGACGCCGAGCGCCTGCCGATCGCGGACGGCTCCGTCCCCGCCGTCCTGTCGATGATGGTCCACACCGACATGCCGGGATACCCGGCGGTGCTGCGGGAGGCGGCCCAGGTGCTGCGTCCGGGCGGGATGCTGGTGCACATCGGCGTCCATCCCTGTTTCTGCGGCGGGTTCGCCGACCACGGCGACCGGGAGGCGGTGGTGATCCGCCCCGGCTACCTCGACAGCCACTGGACCAAGGACTCCTGGACGGACCAGGGGGTGCGGGCCAGGGTCGGCGCCGTGCACCGGCCCCTGCCGGAGCTGATGCACTCCTTCCTGGAGGCGGGCCTGGTCCTGGAGCGGTTCGCCGAGGGCCGCGGCCCGACACCGCTCGTGCTGGCCGTACGGGCGCGCAAACCCGGGTGACCGCAACCCGGCCGTCCGGGGACACCGTACGGCCGCGCACCCTCTAGAGTTGGAAGATCGACTGCAACGGGGAGGTGCCCATGGACGGGCGTACGGAAGAGATCCTCGACAGCCCCACGGGCTGGGTGGCCGCGCACGTGCGCACCTATGTCGAGTCGGACGGCGCGAAGGGGCACCTCTACCACGGAATGCCGACCCTGCTGCTGATCACCCGGGGACGCAGATCGGGCAAGCTACGCCGTACCGCCCTCATCTACGGCCGCGACGGCGACCGCCACCTCCTGGTCGCCTCCAACGGCGGGTCTCCGGGCCACCCGGCCTGGTATCTCAACCTGACCGCCGACCCCGCCGTCGAGGTCCAGGTCGGCCCGGAGAAGTTCGCCGCCAGGGCCCGCACCGCCTCCGCCGAGGAGAAGCGGGCGCTCTGGCCGGTGATGGCCGAGGTCTTCCCCACCTATGACAGCTACCAGGCCAAGACCGCCAGGGACATCCCCCTCGTCATCCTCGAACGCGCGGAGTGAGCGCGGGTCCTCACCGGCGGGGGTCCTCACCGGCGGGGGTCGGGCTGCAGGTCACCGTTCGTCAGCCCGTCCAGGACGATCCGCCCCAGCAGCTCGCCCGCCTCGTTCGCCCGGCGCAGCGCGCCCTCGAAACGTTCCAGCTGCCGGAACACCTCTCCGTAGCGCCGCTGCTCGGTGAGGGAGAGGCGGGGCAGCTGCGCGCGGCGCACGTCCAGCCGGGAGGCGCCCGAGGCCGAGGCGGACGGCTGGCGGGCCGAGACCTTGAGGAAGCCGGCGACGAAGTAGGGGTCGAAGAACTCCGGGTCGGGCCGGACGACGGTCAGGTTCGGGCCGAGCGCGACCTCCTCGTCGATCACCCTGGCGGCCGGGACACGGCTCGCGACGGGCACGACGATGTCGCCGGGCCGGGCGACGAGCAGGCCGGGCTCCTCGTTCCCCAGGCCGGTCGGCTCCCGTCCCAGTACCACGTCCGCCGCGGTCAGCAGTCTCAGCTCCCCCGACCCGGTCTCCATCCGCACCGGGGTCTGCAGGATCTGCAGGCTCCCCGCGCGGGCCAGCTCTCCCAGGGAGGTCATGGAGAAGGGGCCGTGCGGGGACTCGGCGGCCGAGGGCAGCAGCCGGGTCAGCTCGTCGGTCGCGCGCAGCAGTTCCTCGCGGGTCCTGCCGACGCCGCCGGGGCTGACGACCGACCGGGCGAGATAGCGGGCCGGGGTCAGGTCGATCTCGTCGTCGAGCAGGTCGATGACCGGGACGGTACGGCCGCCGCCCGCGGTCTCGCGGTGCGGGTCCTCCTCGAAGGAGTACCACATCGGGATCACCGCCTCCCGCGACTCGGTGGCGTCCATCATCAGCACGTGGGAGGGTGCCCGGTCTCCGGCGACCGGTCGCCTCAGCAGCCACAGATGGGGCGGCATGGTCGACTGCGGCGCCGCCCCGGAGGGCAGGGCCACGACCGCCCGCAGGGCGCCGGCCCGGATGAGCTGGGAGCGGACCCGGCGCCCGGATCTCCGGTTCGCCGCGGCGGGCGGCATCAGCACGACCACCTGACCGCCCGGCCGGGCGTGGGCGAGGCAGTGCTGGACCCAGGCCAGCTCGGACTCCCCTCGCGGGGGCAGGCCGTACTGCCAGCGCGGATCGTTGGCCAGCTCCTCGTAGCCCCAGCCGCGCTCGCTGAACGGCGGGCTGCACAGCACCGCGTCGGCCTGCAGGTGCGGGAAGGCGTCGCGGGTCAGGGCGTCTCCGGTCCGGACGTCGGCGGGGATGCCCCGCACGGCCAGCCGGGCCCCGGCGAGACGGGCCGCGGCGGCGTCGCGCTCCTGGCCCACCGTCCGGACCTTCCCCGGCTCGCCGCCGGCGGCGATCAGGAGCCCGCCGTGCCCGCATGAGGGGTCGAAGACCTGGGTGGCCCGAGGTTCGACGAACGCCGCTATGAGCCGGGCGATGTCAGGGGAGATCACCTGCACCCGGCGCGAATGCGCCTGGGCGTAGCGCGTGTAGAGGAATTCCACCGCCTCCTGCGGCCCGCGCTCCGCCGCCAGCTCCGCGGTGGCGCGGATCAGCGGGACGTCGTTCTTGTCCGTCACCAGTTCGGGAAGGGCTCCGGCGATCTCGGCGTCGTCCCCCCGCAGGAGCGTTCCGAGCTTGCGGTGCGCGATGGCGGCGGCCAGCCTGCTGACGAGGGAGAGCAGCTGGAGGTCGTCGGCCGAGTTCCGGACCTGCTGCCACAGCAGCTCGTCGCCGGGGAGCTCCTGCAGCTTCCCCTGGGCGCGCAGCCAGGTCTCGACCTCGGAGAGGGAGAAAAGAGGGCTCGAGGCGGTGCCGCCGACCGGCGCGGGGAAGTCACCGAACCGGCGGCGCCAGTTGCTCACCGCGGCGCGCCCGACGCCGGCCAGCCTGGCGATGTCTCCCGCGGTAACCGTAGCGTCCTCCGTGGTCAATCTCACCCCTCCAGTTGAATCGAAAGGTCGGACCGAAACCCTCGCCGCGCTGTCCCGCGTTCCCGATGCTTGTCGCTGAAAGCAGGTCAGGCGTGCATCTTCGCACTCTCAGCGACGTCTTTCACATTCGACCTGTACCGGTTCAGAAACCATAGACGGCACAAGACCGAATTCAGTCAGGTTTCGGACATCGTGTCGACCCGCAGTTCAGCGGCGGTGGACCACGGTTTTGCCCGAACGGCCGGGGAAGACGACCACGAGGTGTTCGACCCCGGGGCGGTCGGGATCGTCCGGGTGGAACTGTTCGTGGTCGCGGGTGTAGATCCTGACCCGGTACCGGCCGGGCCCGGCCGCGGCGAGGTTGAACGTGGTGGGAAAGACCTCGGAACCCTTGGCGATGAGCCGGCCGTCGGGGCTGCGGACCCCGGCCTCGACGATCCGGTCCCAACCCCGGGGCAGGAGCGGCGGGGCCTTGTCGAAGGTGAGCACGGTCACGCAGATGAGGTCGTTCCGAGTGGATGTGTAGACCCGGATGAACTCCCGGTAGACCTCCAGCACGCCGCCGCCGGAACCGGCCACGACCTCTCCCCACTCCCCGCCGGGGTCGCCCACGTAGTAGTCGGAACCCTCCTCGACGAAGACCACGCCGACGTGCCAGTTGCGTGGCTTCGGCCCCTTCCACCGGTCCCGGCACCCGGCGGCGGCCTCGTCCAGGGACTCCTTCTCCTCCTGGAGCAGTTGCTCCTCCGACTGCACCAGCCGGGGATCGTGCCGGGCCACTCCTTCGGGGCAGAGGTAGACCAGCGCCTCCAGCGTCTGCGTGGTCCAGTACGGCCCGTTCCCGGTCCGGTCGAGCAGGGCCTTGACCCGGGGGTCCGTCACCTCCAGGTTCATCACCCCGCACAGCTCTCTGCCGTAGGCGAGCGCCTCGCGGTCTCCCATGCCGGAAAATTTCGGTGGAAGTCCGTATATCGACTCGGTGGCCAGGCACAGGAAGGCCTTCTCGCGATCCTGCGGCCGGGTATCGGTGTACCTCCGGACGGAGTTGGTCGACCAGGGGTGACACTCGTCCGAGGGGAGCTCGCCGTCCGGCGAACCCCCGTCGTAGGCGACGACCATGCCTCTGTGCCCGGCGGCGGCCGTCACGAGAACGGCCGCGACGGACAGCAGGACGACCGCGACCGCGGCGGCCGCCACGGGCCTCGGGAACCGGAGCCGTCGCGACCGCCGCATCTCGCCCGCCCTCCGCTAGATCGAGATCGGGGTGCACCCTACCGGGAGGCCGGTCACTTGATCGACCCCGCGGTCAGGCCGCCGACGACCTTCCTCTCGATGAGCGCGAACAGGATGATGACCGGGATGGTGGCGATCACCGAGCCCGCGAACAGGTTCTGCCAGTCGACCTGGTACTGGCCGATGAAGGAGTTCAGCGCCACGGTCAGCGGCTGGTTGGCCGGGGTCGTGGTGAGGGTGAGGGCCACGACGAACTCGTTCCACGCCGCGATGAAGGTGAAGATCAGGGCGGTCACCACGCCGGGCATCGCCAGCGGGAGCGTCACCCGGAACAGCGCCCCGAAGCGGCCGTTGCCGTCGATGAACGCCGCCTCCTCCAGCTCCCGCGGGATCGAGGAGAAGTAGGCGTGCAGGATCCACACCGCGAAGGCCAGGTTGAAGCCGCTGTTGACCAGGATCAGCGACCAGATCGAGTCGACCAGGCCGAACTGGTAGAACTCGCGGTAGATGCCGACCAGCATGGCGGTGGGCTGGAACATCTGGGTGATCAGCACCAGGATCAGGAACGCCGTACGACCCCGGAACTCGTGCCGCGCCGTGTAGTACGCGGCCGGCAGGGCCACCAGCAGCACCATGATCGTCGATCCGGCCGCGACCTGGAGGGTGACGCCCAGGTTCTGGGCCAGCCCGCCGGTCCAGAAGTTCGCGAAGTTGGACCAGGCGAACGTCTCCGGGAAGAAGGTCGCCTCACGCAGCTCCTCCTGTGGGCGGAGCGCGGTGAGGATCATCACGAGATAGGGGAACAGGAAGATGAACGCGATCAGGTAGGCGCTCGCCGCCACGACCGCGGTCTTGATCGACGGGAGCCGCCGCGCCGGGGCGGGGGGCCGCACGGCCGCCGGCCGGACCGCGGGAGCGCTCTCGGTGAGGGTCATGAGACCTCCTTCGCCGGCCTCGTGACCGGGGTGCCGTGCCCGGTGACCGGGGTGCCGTGCTCGCTGACGACCTCGCTCGGCTCGGTCATCGGACCTCCGTCCGCCACTTGCTGACCTTCAGGAAGATGACGGTCAGGATGATCACCATGCCGAAGTTGACCACCGACATGGCCGCCGACTCGCCGATGTCGGAGCCCTTG
This sequence comes from Paraplanobispora siamensis, assembly GCF_016863175.1. Lineage (GTDB taxonomy): Bacteria > Actinomycetota > Actinomycetes > Streptosporangiales > Streptosporangiaceae > Planobispora > Planobispora siamensis. The sequence goes on along the minus strand of NZ_BOOJ01000032.1, from coordinate 137,598 downwards.
AGGATGTACATGAAGATGGTCGAGGTGGCGGTGGAGTAACCGGGCTGGCCGTGGGTCATGGCCCAGATGATCGGGAAGCTGTTGAAGACGTTCATCACGTTGATGAGCGCCGCCACGGTCAGGGCGGGCCGCAGCAGCGGCAGCGTGATCGACCAGTAGGTGCGCATCTTCGAGGCGCCGTCCATCTTGGCGGCCTCGTAGACGTCGGAGGGGATCGCCGACAGGCCGGCCAGCAGCGCGTAGGTGGTGAACGGCAGCGACACGAACACCGCCACGAACACCAGCCAGGGCATCGCGGTGGACGCGTTGCCGAGCGGGTCGGCGTCGGCGCCGCCGAGCGCGTCCAGCACGCCGACCTTGTGCAGGATCATGTTGATCAGGCCGACCTCGGGGTCGAGCATCCACTTGAAGATGATCGCCGTCATCAGCACCGAGGCCGCCCACGGCGCGATCAGCGCCCAGCGGGCGAAGCGGCGGCCGGGGAAGCGCTGGTTGAACAGCTGCGCCAGCCCCAGGGAGAGCACCACCGTGATGCCCACCACCGCGACCACCCACACCAGGCTCCTGACCATGACGCCGGAGAAGTCGGGCTCGGCGAACAGCTTGGTGTAGTTGTCGGTCCCGTTGGTCCCCTGGACCACGCCGAACCGGCTGATCTTCAGGAACGACGACTGGATCATCACCACGACCGGCCAGACGACGACCACGCCGATCAGCACGATGGCGGGGCCGATCCAGGCCAGCGGGCCCAGCGCGCGCATCACCCGCACCGGGGTGAGTGTCTGCTGCATAAGTCCTGCTTTCGGTGGGCGCCGGATGCGGCGCGCGCCCGGAGGAGACGCGCGCCGCATCCGTTCGCCGGTGATCGGACCGGAGATCGAACCGGGCTAGTTCGCGGTGGCGACCTTCTGGATAGCCCCGAGGACCGCCTTGGGGTCAGCGTCGATGGCGCTGCCGATGGTCTGCTTGATCTGGGTGTTCACCTCGGACCACTTGGGGTCCTGGAAGGGGTAGAACGTGGCGTTGGGCAGCGCCTCCAGGAACGGCTTGAGCTTCTCGTCCGACGACAGCTTCTCGATGCCGGACTTGGTCACCGGGAGCAGCTTGTAGGTGTCGCTGATCTTCTGGGCCGCGGTGCCGCCGTAGAAGAAGTCGAAGAACTTCTTGATCTCTTCCTTGCGGCCGTTCTTGTTGAAGGCCATGATCCAGTCCTCGACGCCGAGAGTGGTGTCGAGCGGGCCGCTCTTGCCCGCGATCGGGGCGACGCCGAAGTTCTTCAGGCCGCCCTTCTCGAAGATCGGGATCGACATGGGTCCGCCGTTGACCATGCCGACCTTGCCCGCGGCGAAGTCCGCCCAGACGTCCTTGCGGTTCTTGGTGCCGGGGTTGGGGGTGGTCAGGCCATCCGAGACCAGGCCCTTGAGGTAGGTGAAGGTCTCGACGTTGGCATCGGAGTCGATGGCCCACTGGCCGGTGGCGTCCTTGTAGCCGCCGCCGTTGCCCATGAACCACAGGAACGACTCGGCCTGGGCCTCCTCGTTGCCCAGCGGCAGGCCGAACGGCTGGCTGACCCCGGCGGCCTTGAGCTTCTCGGCCGCGGCCTTGAGCTCGTCCCAGGTCTTGGGCGGCTCGGCGATGCCGGCCTTGTCGAACAGGTCCTTGTTGTAGAACAGGGCGCGGGCCGAGGAGACGAACGGGATGCCGTAGCCGACGCCGTCGACCTTGCCGAACTCGGCGAACTTCTCCAGCATGTCGGCGGAGGTCTGCGGGGACAGGACCTCGTCGGTCTTGTAGAGCAGGCCGTCCTTGACGAAGCCGGAGTAGTCGCCGGTCTGCAGGATGTCGGGCACCTGCCCGTTCTGCACCATGGTGGCGACCTGCTTGTCGATGTCGTTCCAGTTGATGACCTGGACGTCGACCTTGATGCCGGGGTTGGCCGCCTGGAACTCGTCGACGACGCCCTTCCAGAACTTCTCACCGCTGTTCTCGGCGGTGGGGCCGTCGCCGTAGTCGGCGGCCACCATCTTCAGCGTCACCGAGCCGTCGGCCGCCTTCTCGCCGCCGGCGGGGCTCTCGGAGCCGCAGGCGGTCATTACCAGTGCGGCGGACAGCCCGACTGTGACCGCGCCGAACAGTCTCTTGTTCACGTGACTACCACCTTGGTCATCCACGGACCACACTGGTCCGTACCAGTTCGGGGCGCCGAGGACCCTCGGCGAGCGGAAGCAGCGGAGACAGAGCGGTGCCGATCTTCCGACCGGCCGTCCTCCCGGGGCTTCCGCGGTGCGGATAACGTTAAGTGTCGGAGGGCACCTGGTCCATACCGCCCTGTATCGGTTTCGCAACGCTGACCCCCGGGCTACCCAGCTGGTCTATACCAGCTGGAGAGAATGCGGACGCCGGTGTGCTTAGTATTGCTCCAACTCGCTGAAAAACAATCAAGTTTGCGCAACAGTGCCGTCGGGGCAGGTCTTCGCGGATGCGGATGGAGCACAGGCGGGCTCCCGCTGACGGAGGAGTGATGTCGCGCCGCCCGGGCAGGGGCAGGCCATGACGCAATCCTTCTGGATGGAATCGGCTATGGGCCGGTCATATCCGGCGCTCAACGAAGACATCGAAGTCGACGTGGCCGTGGTCGGCGCGGGCATCGCCGGGCTCAGCGCCGCCTGGGAGCTCACGAAGGCGGGGCGGTCGGTCGCCGTCCTGGAGGCCGACCGGGTGGCGGCGGGGGTCACCGGGTTCACCACGGCCAAGCTCTCGGCCCAGCACACCATGATCTACGCGAAGCTGGCCAAGTCCGCCGACGCGGAGGCCGCGGCGCTGTACGCCCGGTCCCAGCGGGAGGCCGTCGAGCACGTCGTCGCCACCGCCGGGGAGCTGGGCATCGACTGCGACCTGGAACGGGTCCCCTCCTACACCTACGTCGAGTCGCAGGACAGCGTGGACGAGGTCCGCGCCGAGGCCGAGGCGGCCGCGGAGGCGGGCCTGCCGGCCTCGTTCACGACCTCCTCCACGCTGCCCTTCCCGATCGCCGGGGCGGTCAGGGTCGAGGACCAGGTCCAGTTCCACCCCCGCAAGTACCTGCTCGGGCTCACCGAGACCATGATCTCGCGCGGCGCGCTCGTCTTCGAGGGCAGCCGCGTCGTCTCCCTCGACGAGGGCGAGCCGTGCCGCCTGCGGACCGCGGACGGCAGGACGGTCACCGCCCGGGACGTGATCGTCACGACCCACTATCCGGTGTTCGACCGGGCCCTGCTGTTCGCCAGGATGGAGCCCCGCCGCGAACTGGTCGTCGCCGCCGTGATCCCGGAGACGAGCGACCCCGCGGGCATGTTCATCACCACCGAGCAGAACACCCGCTCGGTCCGCACGTCGCCGTACGAGCAGGGCCGGCGCCTGCTGATCGTCACCGGCGAGCACTTCAAGCCCGGCGCCGGTTCGGTGGGCGAGCGCTTCGACCGGCTGGCCGCCTGGACCGCGGAGCGGTTCGGCGCGACCGAGATCGCCTACCGCTGGGCGGCCCAGGACAACGACACCACCGACGGCGTGCCCTTCGTCGGCCCGCTGCACGCCGGCGCCCGGCACGCCTACGTCGCCACCGGCTTCGGCGGCTGGGGCATGAGCAACGGCGTCATGTCCGGCCTGCTGCTCACCGAGCAGATCGCCGGGCGCAAGCGGCCCTGGGACCGGCTGTACGACCCCCGGCGGCTGCACCCGCTGCGGGAGGCGGGCAGCGCGCTGAAGATGCAGGCCTCCGTCGCCGCCCACTTCGTCGGCGGCCGGTTCGGTGCGGGATCGGCCGACGAGGTGACGGAGCTCGCCCCGGGGCAGGGGGCGGTCCTGAAGGTGGACGGACAGCGCTGCGCGGTCTACCGCGACGACAACGGGCAGCTCCACGCGGTCTCGGCGGTCTGCACCCACCTGGGGTGCGTCGTCGGCTTCAACGACGCCGAGCGCACCTGGGAGTGCCCCTGCCACGGCTCGCGGTTCGACGTGGACGGGTCGATCCTGCAGGGCCCCGCCACCGAGCCCCTCGACCGGCTCGACCTCACGGCGTCCGGTACGGCGGAGAAGGTGGAAGGGTGAGAACGGCGCGGCCCCGTCCCCCGTCCGGCCGGACGGAACGGGGCCGCCCCGGGACCGGTCGACCGGGGAGCTCCGCGGGCCGGTTGACCGGGGAGAACTCCGGTCACATTATTGACTAATTATCTAATAAAGCTCGGCGGAAAGGCTCTCACCGTGCGGATGGTCAAGGGGGACGGCGTCGGCCTGGCCGTCTACGAGCAGGGCGACCCGGCGAATCCGACCCTCGTCCTCGTGCACGGCTATCCGGACGACCACACGGTCTGGGAGCCGGTCGCCGTACGGCTGGCCGAGAGCTTCCACGTGGTGACCTACGACGTCCGGGGCGCGGGATCCTCGGACCGGCCGCGCGGGCGGGAGCCGTACGGCTTCGCGCACCTGATGGCCGACCTGCGCGCCGTGATCGACGCGGTGAGCCCCGGCGAGCGGGTCCACCTGGCCGGGCACGACTGGGGGTCCATCCAGGGCTGGGAGGCGGTGTGCACCATGCCCGAGCTCTTCGCCTCCTACACCTCGATCTCCGGGCCCTGCCTCGACCACATCGGCCACTGGACGCGGACCGCCGGCCGGTTGCGCACCGTACGGCAGACGCTGTCGTCGTGGTACATCGGGTTCTTCCGGCTGCCGGTCCTGCCCGAGCTGGCCTGGCGGTCCGGGCTCGGCGGGCGGCTGCTGGCGCGGGCCGAGCGGCACCGCCCCTCCGACCGGATCGACGCGGTGGCGGGCCTGGAGCTCTACCGCGCGAACATCCCCGCCCGGCTGCGCCAACCGCGGGAGCGGCGCACGCCGGTGCCGGTGCGGCTCGTGGTGCCCCTCATGGACGCCTACGTGAGACCGGAGACCGCCGAGACCGCCCTGCGGTGGGCTCCGGTGGTGGACGTCCACCGGGTCCGGGCCCGGCACTGGATTCCCCTGAGCCACCCCGACCTGGTCGCGCGTCTGGTGGGCGAGCACGCCCGGCGGCACCCGGGGCCCGGCCTGCCCGGATCCGCACCGGAATTCACATCATGAAATTTTTCAGATCCTGAAATTTTCTTCCCTCCCCCGTCGTTGTGCCCACCGTGAACAGCAGTGACGAGCTGGGCCGCAGAGGCCGCAAGAAGCTCGAAACCCGGGCCGCACTCGAGCGTGCCGCTCTGACACTGGTCGCCGAGCGCGGTCTGGCCCAGGTGACCGTGGAGGACATCGCCGGGGCTGTGGACGTCTCCTCCCGCACGTTCTTCAACTACTTCCCCTCCAAGGAAGACGCCCTCATCGGGCGCAGCCCGGAGAACGAGGCCGAGCTGACCGAGAAGCTGGCCGCCGTACCCGCCTCGGAGCCCGCCCTGCAGGCGCTGCGCCTGGTGCTGCGGTCCGTGGCCGAGCTCGTGCAGGAAGAGCGCGAGCAGTGGCTGCTGCGGCTGCGGGTGCTGGAGCAGAACCCCTCGCTGCTGCCACGGCTCATCGCCGGCAACGCCGAGGCCGAACGGTGCCTGACGGCCGCGGTGGCCGAGCGGGTCGGCGTCGATCCCGCCGTCGACGGCTATCCCGCGCTCGTCACCGCCGTGGCCTCCGCCGCCTTCCGCGTGGCGATGATCCGCTGGAGTGCCGCGGACGGCGTCCCGCCGCTGGCCGGTCTGCTGGACGAGGCCTTCGACCGGCTGGCCGCCGGCCTGCCAGATCCCCGGTGAGTCCCCCCTGTCGAGTCCCCTGTCGAGCCCCGACCCGGTGAGTCCCGGCCTCCCTTCGACCATCCCTGCTTGACCTCTCCCGCCTGAGAAACCGAGGAAGAATGACCAGCACCAGTGAGCCGCCCACTCTCGTGGACGCGCCCACCCAAACCTCCCGCCGCAAGGTCCTGCAGGCGCTGTCGGGGCTGATGGTGGGCATGTTCGTGTCCATCCTGGCCTCGACCGTCGTGGCCAACGCCCTGCCGCGCATCATCACCGACCTGAACGGCTCGCAGACCGTCTACACCTGGATCGTCACCTCCGAGCTGCTGGCCATGACGGCCACGGTGCCGCTCTGGGGCAAGATGGCCGACCTGTACAGCAAGAAGCTCCTGATCCAGCTCTCACTGGGACTGTTCGTGGTCGGCTCGCTGATCGCGGGTCTGACCCCCAACGTGGAGATCCTCATCGTCAGCCGCGTCGTGCAGGGCATCGGCGCCGGCGGTATGACCGCGCTGTCCATGGTCGTGATGGCGGCCATGATCCCGCCGCGTGAGCTCGGCCGCTACGCCGGCGTCTTCGGCGCCGTCTTCGGCGTCGGCACCGTCGCCGGCCCGCTCATCGGCGGCGTGCTGGTCGACACCTCCTGGCTCGGCTGGCGCTGGTGCTTCCTGATCGGCGTGCCGTTCACGATCCTGGCCATCGTGCTGCTGCAGCGCACGCTGGACCTGCCCGTGGTGCGCAAGGAAGTCAAGGTCGACTATCTCGGCGCGTTCCTGATCACGCTGGGCGTCTGCACGCTGCTGGTGTGGTCGTCGCTGGCGGGCAACCAGTTCGAGTGGGCCTCCTGGTGGACCGCCGGCCTGGTCGGCGGCGGCCTGGTCACCCTGGCGCTGGCCCTGTGGGTGGAGTCGCGGGCCGCCGAGCCCATCATCCCGCTGTCCATCTTCAGGAACCGCACCGTCACCCTGGCCACCGTGGCCAGCGTGCTGGTCGGTGTGGCGATGTTCGGCGGCACGGTGTTCCTGTCGCAGTACTTCCAGGTGGCGCTCGGCAAGTCCCCGACCGTCGCGGGCCTGATGAGCCTGCCGATGGTCTTCGGCCTGCTGGTCTCCTCGACGGTGGCGGGCCAGCTCATCACCAAGTGGGGCCGGTGGAAGGGCTTCCTGGTGGCCGGCGGCGTCGTCATGCTCGCCGGTATGGGTCTGCTGTCCACGATCGACGGGCAGACGAGCACGCTGCTGCTGTCGGTGTACATGGCGGTGCTCGGCATCGGCGTCGGCATGCTCATGCAGAACCTGGTCCTCGCCGCGCAGAACGACGTGGCCGCCCACGACCTGGGCGTCACCACCTCGGTGCTGACCTTCTTCCGCAGCATGGGCGGCGCGGTCGGCGTCAGCGCCCTGGGCGCGGTGCTCGCCAACCGGATCACCGCGCTCATGACCGAGAAGCTCGGCCCGCCGGCGGCCGCCGGCGGCGGAGGCGGCGGTGAGAGCCACTCCGTCCCGGACATCTCCACCCTGCCGGCCCCCGTGGTCCGCGTCATCCAGGACGTGTACGCCACGGCCACCGCCGAGCTGTTCCTCATCGGCGTGCCGCTGACCGCGCTCGCGCTGGTGGCGGTGCTGTTCATCAAGGAGAAGCCGCTCAACACGCTGTCGGGCGACGAGCGCCTGATCATGGAGAGCACTGCGGGTCACTGACCCGCCCGGTAGACCGTACGGCACGGGCCCGGTCCGGATCACTCCGGACCGGGCCCGTGTCTTCTCCCGCGGGCTTGACCTTGACGCTGCGTCAGCCCTCCATGCTGGCAGCCATGAGCATCCCGCCGACGACCGATCAGGTCCAGGGGCCCGCGATCCACGTACAGGGCCTGGAGAAATCGTACAAAGAGCTGCGCGTGCTGCGCGGCGTCGACTTCGAGGTGGCGCGAGGCGGCATCTTCGCCCTGCTCGGCTCCAACGGGGCGGGCAAGACCACGGCCGTGAAGATCCTGTCCACCCTGCTCAGGGCCGACGCGGGGACCGCCCGCGTCAACGGCTTCGACGTCGCCACGCAGGCCGCCGACGTACGCGAGTCCATCAGTCTCACCGGGCAGTTCGCGGCGGTCGACGAGATCCTCAGCGGACGGGAGAACCTGGTGCTGGTCGCCCGGTTGCGGCACCTCGAGAATCCGGGCCGGATCGCGGATGACCTGCTCGCCCGTTTCTCGCTCGCCGACGCGGGCGCGCGGAAGGTGGCGGCGTACTCCGGAGGCATGCGCCGCCGCCTGGACATCGCGATGAGCCTGGTCGGGAATCCGCCGGTCATCTTCCTCGACGAGCCGACCGCCGGGCTCGACCCGCAAGGGCGCATCGAGGTGTGGCAGGTCGTCAAGGAACTCGCCGGGCGGGGCACCACGGTGCTGCTCACGACGCAGTATCTGGACGAGGCCGAGCAGCTCGCCGACCGGATCGCGATCCTGCACCGGGGCCGGATCATCGTGAACGGGACCCTGGAGGAGCTCAAGCGGCTGCTCCCGCCCGTCAAGGTCGAATACGTCGAGAAGCAGCCGACCCTCGAGGAGGTCTTCCTCGCCGTGGTCGGCGACGACGGCGAGGACCGCGAAGAGCGCGAAGAGCGCGAAGACGGCAAGGGCCGTGAGAACGGCGAAGACGGCAAGGGCCGTGAGAACGGCGAAGACCGCCAGGACCGCCGCAAGGACGGCGGACGACCGGCGATTACCGCAGCGACCGCCCGGACGAGTAAGGACGCACGATGAACAGGCATTTCCTCGGCGACACCGCCGTCCTGCTGGGACGGTCCCTGCGCCACATCATCCGCAGCCCGGACACCGTCATCACGACCGTGATCACGCCGATCGCCATGATGCTGATGTTCGTCTACGTGTTCGGCGGCGCGATCAGAACGGGGTCGGATTCGTATGTGAACTACATGCTGCCCGGCATCCTGCTCATCACGATCGCCTCGGGCATCTCCTACACCGCGTTCCGGCTCTTCATGGACATGAGGAGCGGCATCTTCGAGCGGTTCCAGTCCATGCCGATCGCACGCTCTTCCGTGCTGTGGGCGCACGTGCTGACCTCACTGGTCGCCAACCTGATCTCGCTCGCGGTCGTCGTGGGCGTCGCTCTCCTGGCGGGCTTCCGCTCGGGGGCGGGAGTCGGGGCATGGCTCGGGGTCGCCGGGATCCTGATCCTGTTCACCCTGGCGTTGACGTGGCTCGCCGTCATCCCCGGTCTCACGGCGAAGTCCCCCGACGGCGCGGGCGCGTTCGCCTACCCGCTCATGTTCCTGCCGTTCCTCAGTTCGGCGTTCGTGCTCACCGAGACCATGCCCGGTCCGGTGCGCGCCTTCGCCGAGCACCAGCCGGTGACGCCCATCGTCGACACGATCCGGGACCTGTTCACCCAGAAGCCGGTCGGCACCGGCATCTGGATCGCCCTCGCCTGGTGCGTCGGCATCCTCGTCGTCGCCTGCGTCTTCGCCAACATCTCCTACCGTCGCAGGATCTCCTGAGCCGGACGGACCGGGTCCGGGCGAATCGGAGGCAGGATCGGAGCATGCTGACGATCGGTCAACTGGCGGCGTATGCCGGCGTCACGGTACGGGCGGTACGGCACTATCACCAGATCGGGCTCCTGCCCGAGCCGGAGCGGGACGAGTCGGGTTACCGGCGGTACGGCGCAATGGCAGTCGTGTCCCTCATCAAGATCCGCACCCTCGCCAACGCGGGCGTGCCGCTGTCCCAGATCGGCCGGATGCTCGAAGCCGACGCGTCGACCTTCGCCGAGGCGGTCCAGAGGATCGACCGCCACCTGCGCGAGGAGATCGAACGGCTTGAGACCAGCCGCAGGCAGATCGCGCAGCTCGCTTCCGGGGACAGTCTGGTCCTCCCGCCGGAGGTGGTCTCCTATCTCGACCGGCTCCGGGAGATCGGAGTGGCGGAGCGGGTGGTGGAGGGTGAGCGGGACGGGTGGATCCTGCTTGCGGCCCGCTGGCCCGATCACATCCGCGAGATCATGCCCGAGAAATTCGCGCAGCTCCATGACCCGCAAGTCGTCTGGCTCTATCGGATCCTGTCGGAGATGTCGGAAAGCGACGCGGACGACGATCCGCGTCTGGAGGAAATCGCCGACGTCATGGCCGCCGGCCTGGCCGAGCAGGCACAGACCTCCGGCGAGACCGACCTCGACGACATGACGCACGACGACCTGCCGTTCGAACTTCTGGACGCACTCGCCCTCGAGTCCGACCCACGGTCCAAGCGGCTCATGGACCTGATGCGCGAGCGCGGCTGGGCCAGCTGGACCCGGATGAAGCCGCTGGCGGATCCACCTGGCGGACCCACCTGACTGACCCACTGCGCTTCCATGCCCGGACGTCGACTGCGCATGCCGACAGGGGCTCAAACGACGCCTGCGTCCCGCTCCCCCACAGCGGCCGCCACGAAGGCCCGGCAAGGCAAAGCAGGTATCACGCGAGCCGGCGTAATGCCACCCACGCCGCCAACGGCCCGTGGCAGGCCGGTGTCACCCACCTGTGAGGCGCACGTCCGCGGTAAAGCGGGTGCCGTCCACCCGTGAGGCACGTTCGCGGTGGGCCGGGTGTCGCCCACCCGAGCCGCGTCTTACGGCAGCCGCGCCCACCTATGGCATCAGGGTGTCCACGACGCCAGGGTGCTCATGGTGGCCGAGCTTGCTCAGGGGAGGCCGGGTTTGCCCGCCCGTGGGGCGGGTCCGCGGCCCGGCGTGCGCCGCCGTACCCGCTCACCGCTCCGGGAACACCCCCTAGCGGGGGCGGCCGTTCCAGCGGGAGGAGCGGAACAGGTCGCGGCGCTGGAGGAGGTAGGCGAGCCTGGCGGCGGCGACCCGGACGGGTTCCTCGTGGCGGTGGCGTTTGGCGGCGGGGACGGCGCTCCAGCGCTCCAGCAGGTGGGCCATCTCCTCGGCGACCTCGCCGATGACCCGGTAGCGGGTGCTGAAGGTGTACAGGTCGCCGTGGACCTCCTCGACCAGGTCCTCGTCGACCCGCCGGGCCAGCGGCGCGATCCGGCGCAGCAGGCCCGCCTCCATCGCCGGGGTCACCGGCGCGCGGCGGGCGTCGTCCTCCGGGACCATGATCAGGGCCCGGACGCGGGCGATCGCGAGGGTCCGTTCCTCCTGCGAGGTGGAGGGGTGCTCGGCGAGGTCCAGCAGGCGGCGCAGAGTCTCCTGCGTCTTGTCGTCGAACATCGAGAACCCGCCCCCGTCACGTGATACCCGGTGAATACTATTCGACCAGGACACAGCGGGTGCGGCGGTAGGTCGTCGGCATGCAGCGGTTGCAGTGGGTGCAGCCGGAGACGACGGCTCGGTCCTCGCGGACGCGGTTCGGCAGATCGGGGTCCATGAGCAGCGCCCGACCCATCGCGGCGAACTCGAAGCCCTCGCGCATGGCCAGTTCCATCCCGGTGATCCCGGTGATCCCGCCGAGCAGGACCAGCGGCGTGCGCAGGGCGGCGCGGAAGGCGCGGGCCTGATCGAGGAGGTATGCCTCCCTGTAGGGATACTCCCGCAGGAGACGGCCGCCCAGCAGGCGCACGCCCAGCCGCTGGGGCTGCGGGAAGACCGCGGCGAACTCCTTGACCGGCGCCTCGCCCCGGAACAGGTACATCGGGTTGAGCAGTGAGCTGCCCGCGGTCAGCTCGATGGCGTCGAGCCCGCCGTCCTCCTCCAGCCAGGCCGCGACCTGCAGGCTCTCCTCGGGCACCAGGCCGCCGCGGACCCCGTCGTCCATGTTGAGCTTGGCGAGGATCGCGATCCGGCCGCCCACGGCCTCCCGTACGGCGCGGGCGATCTCGCGGGCCATCCGGGCCCGGCCGGCCAGGTTCCCGCCGTAGGCGTCGTCGCGCCGGTTGAGGCGGGGGCTGAGGAACGCGCTGGCCAGATAGTTGTGCCCGAAGTGGACCTCGACGGCGTCGAAGCCCGACTCGGCGGCCAGCCGCGCCGCGTCGGCGTGGGCCCGCACGACGCGGGTGATGTCGTCAGGTGTCGCCGCGCGGGTCATGGTCATCCCCAGCGGGTTGAACCGCCGGGACGGGCCCAGCGCGGGGAGCCGGTTGGAGGCCGGGTTCGCCACCGGCCCGGCGTGCCCGATCTGCGCGGAGACGGCCGCGCCCTCGGCGTGTACGGCATCGGCCAGGCGGCGCAGCCCCGCGACGGCCTCGGGCCGCATCCAGATCTGCCTGCGCTGGGTACGGCCCTCCGGGGCGACGGCGCAGTACGCCACCGTGGTCATGCCGACCCCTCCGGCGGCCATCTGCCGGTGGAACTCCACCAGGTCGTCGGAGACCAGCGCCTCCGGGGTCCTGCCCTCGAACGTCGCGGCCTTGATCAGGCGGTTTCGTAAAGTGATCGGCCCGAGCCTCGCGGGAGCGAAGACGTCGGGCGCGTTCTCGGCCATGCCCACTGTCTACCAAACAAGCGCTTGTCTTAATAGGCCTCAACCGGAGACCGACGCGCATGGTAAGCGATGGACCGTTTCATGTCGCTTCATCCATCGAATCCGGCATTCATTAGCCATTCGCCCGACTTATACGGGTTTACGCGAATACAGTTCGGCGTTATCGGATGGTGACCTTCACCTGAGGGCGGGGGCGAGTGAACGGAGTGACGGGCAGCCGTGGATCCGATCGGTGACGATCTGCTGAAGGTCATGGTGGCCGAGCTCGGCTACCGCGAACGCCCAGGACAGCACACCAAGTTCGGCCACTGGTACTCCGCCGAGGTCGGCGACCCCCAGTACCGCTCGGCCCCGTGGTGCGACATGTTCATCGCCTGGGCCGCGGAGCGGGCCGGGGTGCAGGAGTACGTCGGCCAGTTCGCCTGGACGCCCTCCCACGCCCGCTGGTTCGAGACCAACGGCGCCTGGTCGGACGTGCCGGAGCCCGGGGCGCTGGTCTTCTTCGACTGGTCCGGCGGCAAGGACATCAAGGGCATCGACCATGTGGGCGTCGTGGAGCGCGTGGAGGGTGGAACGATCCACACCATCGAGGCGAACGTCGACCGCGTCTGGCTCAAGCGCAAGGCCCGTGACGGGGAGAAGATCGTCGGCTACGGGCTGCCCCGCAAGGTCAAGGAGACCCTCAACCAGATCCCCCCGCAGGACGCGAACGCCTCCGGACCCAAGCCGGTCGAGGTCGATCCCACGCCCGCCGCCAACTCGGTGTCCCTGGTCCTGTACGACTCGGACGGGACGTTCCCCCTGCTGGAGCCCGCCCCGCTGACGATGCTGCTGGCGCTGGTCGTGGGCTGGACCTTCCTGGCCGCCCGGTGGCAGCCGCGCCCGTCGGCCGGCGGCAGGCACCGCAGACGGGGACGGCACCCGTACCCGCCGCGGGATTCCGAGGCCGCTCCGACCCCCTCGGAAGTTGATTAATAAGGTTAGGCAAAGCTAAGTTGCTCTTGGCAGGTACCTTCGAGCGAAAGCGGCGCCCATGACCGTGACCACCGAGCAGACCGCGGAACAGGCGGAGGAGATCTCCGCCTACCGTCCCTTCGACGTCCGCGTCCTGCGCGTCCGGCGGCTCAGCCCCAGCTTCGTCAGGATCACCTTCACCGGCGACGACCTCACCCTGTTCGCGGACAAGGGCAACGACCAGCGCATCAAGGTCGTCCTCCCGCTGCCCGACGGCACCTTCAGCCCGATCGGCCAGGGTTCCGACTGGTACCAGCGCTGGCGGATGCTCCCGGAGGCGCTGCGCAACCCGATCCGCACCTACACCGTGCGCGCCGTACGGCAGCCCGCCGGGGAGCTGGACGTCGACTTCGTGCTCCACGGCGACAGCAGCCCCGCCTCCCGGTGGGCGACCTACGCCGCCCCCGGCCACCGCGCCGTGGTGATCGGTCCCAACGCGGCGTTCGACGGGCCGACCGGCGGGCAGGAGTGGGCTCCCCCCGCCGGGACGACCCACATGCTGCTGGCCGGCGACGAGACCGCGGTCCCCGCTATCGCCGCCATCGCCGAGGCCCTGCCCGCCGACGCGCAGGCCACGATCCTGCTGGAGGTGCCCGAGGCGGGCGACGCGCTCCCGCTCGACCTGGCCCCGGGCGTGCGGGTCACCTGGCTGCCGCGCGAGGGAACCGGCGAGGGAGCCCGCCACGGCGACCTGCTGGTGCCCGCCGTACGGGAGGCCCTGCGGGAGCTGGCCGTCTCCGGCGGCGCGCCGGCCGCCCTGGAGGACGTCGACGTGGACGCGGAGATCCTGTGGGAGGTGCCCGAGCCGGTCTCCCGCCCGGGTGACGGCTTCTACGCCTGGCTGGCCGGCGAGGCCGGGATGGTCAAGCTCCTGCGCCGTCTCCTGGTGCAGGAGGCAGGGGTCGACCGCAGGTCGGTGGCGTTCATGGGCTACTGGCGGGTGGGCCGCGCCGAGCTCGACTGAGCCCCGCCCCGTCCCCGGAACCGTCCCGGGGGTATGGCCCGCCCGCCGGCGGATGGCGGGCCGCACCCCCGGCGGGCGTCAGGTGATCCGGTAGAGCGACTCCGGCCGGCCCACCCCGCCGTAACGCGGCACCTTGCGGACGGCGCCGGTCTCCACGAGGTGCTCCAGATAGCGGCGGGCCGTGACCCGGGAGACGCCGATCGCCTCGCCGACCAGCTGCGCCGAGCGTCCTTCGGGGAAGCGGCGCAGCTCCTCGGCCACGGCTTCCAGGGTGACCGCGGTCATCCCCTTGGGGAGGTCGCCGCCGCCGGGCCCGCGCAGCTCGGCCAGGGCCCGGTCCACCTCGCCCTGGCCGATCGCCTCGCCCGACGACGCGCGGAAGCGCGCGTAGCCGGTGAGCTTCTCGCTGAAGGAGGCGAAGGTGAACGGCTTGAGGAGATACTGCACGACGCCGGCGGAGACCGCCGAGCGCACCATCGCCAGGTCGCGGGCGGAGGTGATCGCGATGATGTCGGACGGCACGCCGCCCGCCCGCAGGGCGCGGCACACCTCCAGGCCGTGCATGTCGGGCAGATAGAAGTCCAGCAGGATGAGGTCCACCGGCTCACGCCGCAGGAACCGCAGCGCCTCGCCGCCCGACCTGGCCACCCCCGCGACCCGGAAGCCGGCCACCCGCTCCACGTAGAGCCGGTTCGCCTCGGCGGTGATCTCCTCGTCCTCGACGATCAGCACGGAGATCATGTCGTGTCCCTCTCCTCCGGCGGTCGTAGGAGATTATCCAGCGCTCCGCTCCCTCAGCGGCAGCCGTACGGTGAAGACCGCACCCGGGCCGTCGCCGACCTCGATCGTGCCGTCCAGACGGCGCACCGCCTGACCCACCATGGCCAGGCCCAGGCCCCGGCCGTCGCCCTTGGTGCTCCAGCCCCGCCGGAACGCCTCACCGGCCACCCCCGGGGCCAGCCCTGGACCGCTGTCGCCCACGCTGACCACGAAGGTCGTCCCGTCGGCGCGCAGGCCGACCTGTACCCGCGCCGGGGCGGCACCCGAGGCGGCCGCGTCGATCGCGTTGTCCATCAGGTTGCCCAGGATCGTCACCAGGTCCCGCTCGTCGAGGCCGGTGACGTCCAGCTCGGTGTCAGGACTGATCGTCAGCTCCACCCCGCGCTCGGCGGCCTCGGCGCTCTTGCCCAGCAGCAGCGCGGCCACCACGGGCTCGCGCACCGCGCCCACCACCCGGTCGGTCAGCTGCTGCGCCGCCCTGAGCTCGGCGGTCCCGAAGGCCACCGCCTGCTCGATCCGGCCCAGCTCGACCAGGGTGATCACGGTGTGCAGCCGGTTGGCCGACTCGTGCGCGGCGGCGCGCAGGGACTCGGCGAAGCCGCGCTCGGCGTCGAGCTGGCCGGCCAGGGACTGCAGCTCGGTGTGGTCGCGCAGAGTGACCACGGTGCCCTGCGAGCGCCCGCCCGAGCGGACCACGGCCACGTTCACCACGAGCACCCGCTCGTCGGTCAGGTGGATCTCGTCGGTCCTGCTCTCCCGGGCCAGCAGCGTCTCGGCGAGCGAGGACGGCAGATCCAGCTCGCCGACGGGCCTGCCCTCGGCGTCGTCGCGCAGGCCCAGCAGGTCGCGGGCGCCGTCGTTGCACAGCGTCACCCGGCCGGCGTCGTCGACCAGCAGCAGTCCCTCCCGTACGGCGTGCAGGATCGCGTCGTGGTACTCGTACATCCGGCTGAGCTCCGCCGGGCCCATCCCCCGCGTCTGCCTGCGCAACCGCGCGCCGACCAGGAAGGAGCCCGCGACGCCGACGGCCAGGCCGAGCAGTCCGATGGCGACGGCCCCGACCGCCTGCCCGCGCAGCCTGGCGCCGATCCTGTCGACGGTGATGCCCGAGCTGACCAGGGCGCGGACCCGGCCGCCGGAGTCGAACACGGGGGCGACGGCGCGGACGGACGGGCCCAGGGTCCCGGTGTAGGTCTCGGTGAAGACCTCACCCCGTAGCGCGGGCCCGGTCGTGCCGAGGAACCGGCGGCCGATCTCGGCCGGGTTGGGATGGGTGTAGCGCAGCCCGTCCGGGCTCATGATCGTGACGAAGTCGACCCCGGTCTCCCGCCTGACCCGCTCGGCGAACGGCTGCAGCGCCGCGGGATCGCCGAGGGAGGCCGGGACCGACGGGGAGTCGGCCACGCTGACGGTGACGGCCCTGGCCACGCGGGTCGCCTCCTCTACCAGCAGTTCGCGGGCCTGCAGGAACGTCAGCAGCGTGCCGCCCGCCACGGTCACGCCGACCACCACCATCTGCAGCACCAGCATCTGGCGGGCCAGGCTCCAGCCCCGTCCGCGCCGGGACTCCTTCTTTTCGCTCACGACCGAAATGTACGCAATAGTGACGAGGGTCACA
The DNA here is from genome assembly GCF_016863175.1 of Paraplanobispora siamensis. Classification (GTDB taxonomy): domain Bacteria; phylum Actinomycetota; class Actinomycetes; order Streptosporangiales; family Streptosporangiaceae; genus Planobispora; species Planobispora siamensis. The sequence goes on along the minus strand of NZ_BOOJ01000032.1, from coordinate 121,046 downwards.
GCCTGGGCAGATAGTCGCTCGAACGGATTATCACCGAGGCGGGAGCCCTGATGAGCACCACCAGGCAGGACAGGACCAAATATCTCTACATCGCGGTGATCGTCGCGGTGGTCGCCGGAATCGTCGTCGGTCTCATGGCCCCCGACGTGGGCATCGCTCTGAAACCGCTCGGCACGGCCTTCGTCGACCTCATCAAGATGATGATCAGCCCGATCATCTTCTGCACCATCGTGCTCGGCGTCGGCTCGGTCACCCAGGCGGCGAAGGTCGGCCGGGTCGGCGGCCTGGCGCTCGGGTACTTCATCGCCATGTCCACGGTCGCGCTGGCCATCGGCCTGGTCGTGGGCAACCTGATCGACCCCGGCCAGGGCCTGGTCCTGACCGACGAGCTGCGCCAGGCCGCCAAGACCGAGGCGGCCAAGGGCGGCGAGAGCGACACGGTCACCTTCCTGCTCGGGATCATCCCGACCACCCTGGTGTCGGCCTTCACCGAGGGCCAGGTTCTGCAGACCCTCCTGGTGGCCCTGCTCACCGGGTTCGCCCTGCAGGCCATGGGCGAGCAGGCCACCCCGATCCTGCGCGGCATCCGCCACATCGAGCGCCTCGTCTTCCGCATCCTGGCCATGATCATGTGGGCGGCCCCGGTGGGCGCCTTCGGCGCCATCGCGGCCGTGGTCGGCGCCACCGGAGTGGACGCGCTCAAGAGCCTCGGCACGATCATGATCGCCTTCTACATCACCTGCCTGGCGTTCGTGCTGGGCGTGCTCGGCCCGCTGCTCTGGCTGGTCGCCCGGGTCAACCTGCTGTCCCTGCTGCGCTATCTGGGCCGCGAGTTCCTGCTGATCCTGTCCACCTCCTCCTCGGAGTCGGCGCTGCCGCGCCTGATCGCCAAGATGGAGCACCTGGGGGTCAGCCGCCCGGTCGTGGGCATCACGGTCCCGACCGGCTACTCCTTCAACCTGGACGGCACCGCCATCTACCTCACGATGGCGACCCTGTTCATCGCCAGCGCCACCGGCGCGCCGCTGTCCCTGGCCGAGCAGATCTCCCTGCTCGTCTTCATGATCATCGCTTCGAAGGGGGCGGCCGGGGTCACCGGGGCGGGCCTGGCGACCCTCGCCGGCGGCCTGCAGTCCCACCGGCCCGACCTCGTCGACGGCGTCGGCCTCATCGTCGGCATCGACCGCTTCATGTCCGAGGCCCGCGCGCTGACCAACTTCGCCGGCAACGCGGTCGCCACCGTCCTGGTCGGCACGTGGACCGGCGAGTTCGACCGCGAACGCGCGGCCGAGGTCCTGTCCGGCGACGCCCCGTTCGACGAGAACACCCTGATCGACGAGGAGCCCTCCGCCCCGGCCGGGAAGCCGGAGCCCGTGGCGTCGCGGTCATGACGGGGGCCGCCCACGCGGTTCCGGCCCCGGCCGGGCGGCGCGGGCCCGGAACCCGGACGGACGGCAGGGTTCTGAACGCGGACGAACGGAACGGATCCCGAAGGTCCTGGACGCGGACGAACGGCACGGATCCCGAGCGCGGATGAGCAGCCGGACCAGGTGATCCGACTCAGGCGCCCGCCTCCCGCCCGCCGTACGGTCTGCCGGACGGCGGAAGGAGACAACCATGCACACCGCGTCGTTCTGGCAGGTGACCGGATGGATGGCCGGGTTCCTGTTCATCTTCCCGCTGCTGTGCTACCTGCTGTGGATCGCGTTCTTCGGGTTCCGCAACTCCATGGCCTTCGGTATCACGTACGGGATCTTCCTGCTGCTGGAGTTCCTCCTCGCGCTGCCGGCCCTGCTCGTGATGAGGACGATCGGCCCGTTCCCCACCCTGTCCGCACCGGCCCAGGCGCTGGCCGCCGTGGGCGCCGTCCTCGCGGTCACCGCCTTCACCCCGCTCCTGGCACCCATGGCGAGGTGGCCGCTGTACTTCGTCGTCTGCGGCCGTCCGCCGGTCGTCGCGACAAAGTTCGCGGCGAGCTACACCTACAGCGTGGCCGGGCAGCGGGGCTACTCCGTCGACCCGCTGAGCGCCACCCATCTGTTCCGCACAGAGCAGGCGGCCATCCGGGCGGGGTTCCACCGGGGCCCAGACTGAAGCCGGGGACCGGCGTCCCGATCCCCGGCCCGGATCATCCCCGACCGTCCTCCAGATCCCCCTCGGCCTTGAGATAGACCTCCTGCAGACCGGCGAGGATCTCCGGATCGGGGTGCTCCCACATCCCCCGGTCGGCGGCCTCCAGCAGGCGCTCGGCGATGCCGTGCAGCGCCCACGGGTTGGACTCGGCCAGGAAGGCCTGGTTCTCCGGGTCCAGGACGTAGGTCTCGGCGAGCTTGTCGTACATCCACCCGGCGACGACGCCCGTGGTGGCGTCGTAGCCGAACAGGTAGTCGACGGTGGCGGCCAGCTCGAAGGCGCCCTTGTAGCCGTGCCGGCGCATGGCGGCCAGCCAGCGCGGGTTCACCACCCGGGCGCGGAAGATCCGGGAGGTCTCCTCCGAGAGGGTACGGGTGCGCACGGCGTCGGGACGGGTGCTGTCGCCGATGTAGGCGGCCGGGGCCCGGCCGGTGAGGGCGCGCACGGTGGCGACCATGCCGCCGTGGTACTGGAAGTAGTCGTCGGAGTCGGCGATGTCGTGCTCGCGCGTGTCGACGTTCTTGGCCGCCACCGCGATGCGCCGGTAGGCCGTCTCCATGTCCTCGCGCGCCGCGACGCCGTCGACGCCCCGGCCGTAGGCGAAGCCGCCCCAGACGGCGTAGACCTCGGCGAGGTCGGCGTCGTCGCGCCAGTTGCGGCTGTCGATGAGCGGCAGTAGACCGGCGCCGTAGGCCCCGGGACGGGACCCGAAGATCCGGAAGGCCGCCCGGTCGCCCCGGTCGGCGTCGGCCAGCACGTGGGCCCGGACGTAGTTGTCCTCCTCGGGCTCCTCCAGGCCCGCGGCCAGCCGTACGGCGTCGTCGAGCATGGCCACCACGTGCGGGAACGCGTCCCGGAAGAACCCGCTGATGCGGACCGTGACGTCGATGCGGGGACGGCCGAGCTCGTCGAGCGGGATCGGGTCCAGGCCGGTCACCCGCCGCGAGGCCTCGTCCCAGACGGGCCTGACCCCGAGCAGCGCCAGCACCTCGGCCACGTCGTCACCCGCGGTGCGCATGGCGCTGGTCCCCCAGACCGACAGCCCGACGGACCGGGGCCACTCCCCCGTGTCGGCCCGGTAGCGCTCCAGCAGCGAGTCCGCCATGGCCTGCCCGGTCTCCCAGGCCAGCCTGCTCGGCACGGCCTTGGGGTCGACCGAGTAGAAGTTCCGCCCGGTCGGCAGCACGTTGATCAGCCCGCGCAGCGGGGAACCGCTCGGCCCCGCGGGCACGTACCCACCGTCGAGCGCGTGCAGGATCGCCCCGATCTCATCCGTGGTCCGCGCCAGCCGCGGCACGATCTCGGTGGCGGCGAACCGCAGGATCCGCTCCACCTGCTCCCGCCCCGCCGGCGCGCTCCCCCTCGGCTCCGCCCCGGACCCCGGCTGCGCCCCAGACCTCGGCTCCGCCCCGGACCTCGGCTCCGCCCCGGACCCCGGCTGCGCCCCAGGCCCGGCGGAGTCCTCCGAAGCCGGAGCGGCCTGCGAATCCGGAGTGGATCCGTCCGAGACCACGGCGACGCCCTCCGAGCGGGAGTCGGAGCCGTCCGAGATCGCGGCGACACCGTCCAGGTAGGAGGCGGAACCGTCCGAGGTCGGAGTGACGTCACCGGTGGCGTCCGGGGCGTGTACCTGCGCACCGGCAGACGCCTCACCCCGACCCGAGGCGGAGCCGAGGATGGTCGCGGTCACCTCGGAGGCGGCTTCCGGGTCCCAGGCGTGTGCCTCCATGGCCTCGACGAGGGAGCGGGCCAGCGTCTCGGCCTCGTCGGTTCCGGTACGGCCCGCCGTACCGTCCTCGGTCAGACCGAGGGCCTCGCGCAGGCCGGGGAGCGCCTGGGCGCCGGCCCACATCTGGCGGGCCCTGAGCATGGCGAGGACCAGGTCGACGCGGGTCCCGCCCTCCGGGGCCGCGCCGAGGACGTGCAGGCCGTCGCGGATCTGGACGTCCTTGACCTCGCAGAGCCAGCCGTCCAGGTGCAGCAGGAAGTCGTCGAACTCGGCCTCGTGGGGGCGGTCCTCGACGCCGAGGTCGTGGTCGAGCCTGGCCGCCTGGATCAGGGTCCAGATCTGGGCGCGGATCGCGGGGAGCTTGGCGGGGTCCATGGCGGCGATGGAGGCGTGCTCGTCGAGGAGCTGCTCCAGCCGGGCCATGTCCCCGTAGGTGTCGGCGCGGGCCATCGGCGGGACCAGGTGGTCCACCAGCGTGGCGTGCGCGCGGCGCTTGGCCTGGGTGCCCTCGCCCGGGTCGTTGACCAGGAACGGATAGATCAGCGGCAGGTCGCCGAGCGCGGCGTCCGGGCCGCAGGAGGCGGACATGCCGGCGGACTTGCCGGGCAGCCACTCCAGGTTGCCGTGCTTGCCGACGTGCACCACGGCGTGCGCGCCGAACCCGTCGGCCAGCCAGCGGTAGGCGGCCAGATAGTGGTGGCTCGGCGGCAGGTCGGGGTCGTGGTAGATGGCGATCGGGTTCTCGCCGAAGCCGCGCGGCGGCTGGACCATCACCACGACGTTGCCGGCCCGCAGCGCCGCCAGCACGATCTCGCCCCCGGGATCGCGCGAGCGGTCCACGAACAGCTCGCCGGGCGGCGGGCCCCAGTGCCGCTCGATCCCCTCCCTCAGGTCCTGCGGGAGCGTGCCGTACCACGCGGCGTAGTCGCGCGCCGCGATGCGCACCGGGTTGGCGGCCAGCTGCTCCTCGGTGAGCCACTCCTGGTCCTGCCCGCCCGCGGCGATCAGCGCGTGGATCAGCGCGTCGCCGTCCTGCGCGGTCACGCCCGGCAGCTCGTCCTCGGCGCCGATGTCGTAGCCGTGCTCGCGCATCGCGGCCAGCAGCCTGACCAGGCTCGCGGGTGTGTCCAGGCCGACGGCGTTGCCGACCCGCGAGTGCTTGGTGGGGTAGGCCGACAGCATCAGCACGATCCGCCGCTCGGCCGCGGGGACGTGCCGCAGCACGGCGTGCCGTACCGCGATCCCGGCCACCCGCGCGGCCCGCTCGGGGTCGGCCGCGTAGACGGTGAGCCCGTCGGCGTCGATCTCCTTGAACGAGAACGGCACCGTGATGATCCGGCCGTCGAACTCGGGGATCGCGACCTGGGTGGCGGCGTCCAGCGGGGATAGGCCGTCGTCGTTGGCCTCCCACACGGCGCGGCTGCTGGTCAGGCACAGGCCCTGCAGGATCGGCACGTCCAGCTCGGCCAGCGCCCCGACGTCCCACGCCTCGTCGTCGCCGCCCGCCGACGCGGTCGCCGGGCGGGTGCCCCCGGCCGCGAGCACCGTCACCACGAGGGCGTCGGCCTGCCGCAGGGTCTCCAGCAGCTCCGGCTCCGCCGTGCGCAGGGAGGCGCAGTGGACCGGCAGCGCGCGCCCGCCCGCGTCCTCGATCGCCGAGCACAGGGTCTCGACGAACGCGGTGTTCCCGGCGACGTGGTGGGCCCGGTAGTACAGGACGCCGACGACCGGCCCCTCCGTACGGCGCGCCTCGCGCTCCAGCACGCCCCACGAGGGGGTGGGCGCGGGGGCGGCGAAGCCGTGGCCGGTCAGCAGCACGGTGTCGGACAGGAACCGGTGGAGCTCGGCGAGGTTGGCCGGGCCGCCGTGGGCGAGGTAGGCGTGCGCCTCGGAACAGACACCGCCGGGCACCGTGGACAGCTCCATCAGCTCGGCGTCGGGCATCTGCTCACCGCCGAGCACGACCACCGGCCGTGGCCCGGCGAGCAGGGCGTCCAGCCCCTCCTCCCAGGCCCGGCGGCCGCCCAGCAGCCGGACCACGACCAGCTCGACGTCCTCCAGCAGGGGCGGAAGGTCGTCGGCGGAGAGCCGGGCGGGGTTGCCCAGCCGGTAACCGGCCCCGCTGGCGCGGGCGCTGAGCAGGTCGGTGTCGGAGGTCGACAGCAGCAGGATCATGCGTCACGTCCCTGGGAGTTCACGGCGACGGCGGACCGGGCCGTACGCCCCGGCCGGAGGGAAGGGTGCAAGGCCGGACGTCCCGGCCGGGGGGGCGGAGTGCGAGGCCGGACGGGCGGCGGGGCGGGGCGATGGGGTGCCCCGTGCGGTACGGCCCCGCGGCGTCGCGGGGCGGCGGGGGCATGGCGAAGGGCACACGGGGGCTTCCTCCCTCGGGGTCCTCGCCCCGGGTCGTCGTCGGACACGACGGCCGGAGTCTCCTGGCTCCCGGATCGCCGCTCCCCCCGGCCTTCCCATCCGTCTTCGGACAGTGGCACGAGCGGGGTTCGCTCCCCGGTCACAGTGGCGGGACCGCGCCGGATTCACACCGGCTTCCTCCCTCTGCCATCGCTGACGACGAGACTACGGCAGTCCGATCTCCGCAGGAAACTGGCGTTAGCATCCTCTGCGTGGTCATTCCCGACTTCTCCGGACGATCGCGCCTCGACGCGTGTCCCGGGGCCCTTCAGATGCACAGCGCCGCCGACGGCGGGCTGGCGCGGATCCGGGTTCCCGGAGGCCGGCTGACAGCCGCCCAGCTGCGCGAGCTCGCCCACGCCGCCGCCGAGCACGGCACCGGCGTCATCGAGCTGACCTCGCGCGCCAACGTCCAGGTGCGCGGTCTCCGGACCGGCGCCGGAGCAGACACGAAATCCGGGAGCGGAACGGGAACGGGGACGGAAAGCGCGGCGACGCCCGGTTCCGCGGATCAGGCGGGCCCCGAAAGCACGACGGCGCCCGGGGCCCGCACGTCCGCACCGGCGGGAGTCTTCCCCGGCGCCGAGGCGGAGCCGAGGACGGTCGCGATCGCCTCGGGGCAGGCATCCGGGTCCAGGACGGTGTCCGGTTTCGCGGACCGGATGGCGCGGGCGGGGCTGCTGCCCTCTCCCACCCACGAGAAGGTCCGCAACATCCTGGCCTCCCCGCTGACCGGCTGCGACGGGTCGAGTGCGGTGGACGTCGGCCCGCCGGCCGCCGAACTGGACCGGATGCTGTGCGCCCGTCCCGCCCTGGCGGCCCTCCCCGGGCGGTTCCTGTTCGCCCTGGACGACGGGCGGGGCGACGTCGCCGGGCTCGGGGCCGACGCCGGGCTGCTGCCGGTCGGCACGGAGGAGGCCGCGCTGATCGTCGCGGGCGCCGACAGCGGCCTGCGCGTGCCCATGGACGCCGCGGTGCAGGCCCTGCTCGCCGTCGCCGAGGCGTTCCTGGCGGAGCTGGAGCCCCTGGCCGCCCGGGGGATCACCGCCTGGCGGATCAAGGAGTTGCCCGGTGGCCCCGCCGCGGTGACGGCCCGCGTCCGCGCCGCCCTCGGCCTCCGCTCCGGGGAGCCGGTACGGCTCCGGCCCGCCGTACGGGGGCCCGCGGGGATCGTTCCCGGCCGGGACGGCCGCGTCGCTCTCGGGGTGACGGTGCCGCTCGGGCGGCTGACCTCGGCCCAGGCGGAGGTGCTCGCCGACGTCGCCGCCTCGGGCGAGGTACGGCTCACGCCGTGGCGGGGCGTCGTGCTGCCCGGCCTGACCCGTCCCGAGGCCGAGGCCGCGATCGCCGGGCTCTCCGGCGCCGGGCTGGTGACCGGCCCCGGATCCCCGTGGGAAGGGGTGAGCGCCTGCGCCGGCCGGCCGGGCTGCGCCAAGTCCCTGGCCGACGTCCAGGCCGACGCGGCCTCTGCCATCGCGGCCATCGTCGCCTCCGGCTCCGCCCCCGAGGGGCCCCTCTCGCCCGGGAACGGGGAGCCGCTCCCTTCTGGACGCGGGGAGAAGCCCTCGCCCGGGAGCGAGGGACAGGCCCCCTCCGGGAACGGGGAGCAGTCCCCGTCCGGGCGTGGGGAGTGGTCCGCGGGCGAGGGCCGGGACACGGCCGGGGCCGGGGGCGGTACGCTCCCGGTGCACTGGGCGGGCTGCGAGCGGCGCTGCGGTCGCCCCAGGGGGCGGGTCGTGGAGGTGGTCGCGACCGGCGACGGTTACCGCGTGGACCTGGACGGCCGGAGCCTGACCTGTGCGGACATCGAACAGACCGCCGCCGCGGTGGCGGCGGGCAGAGGGGAAAAGTGATCGACTACGTCCGCGACGGCGCGGAGATCTACCGCCGTTCGTTCGCCACCATCCGCGCCGAGGCCGACCTGGCCGGGCTGCCCGAGGACGTCGCCCGGGTGGCGGTCCGCATGATCCACGCCTGCGGCATGGTGGATCTGGTCGCCGACCTGGGCTGGTCGCCCGGTGTCGTGGCGTCGGCGCGGGCCGCGCTGGACGCCGGGGCCCCCGTGCTGTGCGACGCGATGATGGTCGCCTCCGGGGTGACCCGCCGCCGTCTGCCCGCCGGCAACGACGTCGTGTGCACCCTCGGCGACCCGCGCGTGCCGGAGCTCGCCGGGAGACTGGGTACCACGCGCAGCGCCGCCGCCCTGGAGCTGTGGCGGGACCGGCTGGAGGGCTCGGTGGTCGCGATCGGCAACGCGCCGACCGCGCTGTTCCGGCTGCTGGAGATGGTCGAGGAGGGCGCGGGGCGGCCGGCCGCCGTCCTGGGCGTCCCGGTCGGGTTCATCGGCGCCGCCGAGTCCAAGCAGGCCCTGGCCGAGCACCCGGCGGGCCTGGAGTACCTGGTCGTGCACGGCCGCCGCGGTGGCAGCGCGATGACCGCCGCCGCCGTCAACGCGATCGCCAGCGAGGAGGAGTGACCGGCATGACCGACCAGACCACGGGGTCCACCCCGCCGGACGCCGCATCCCCCGAGGCCTCCGTATCCCCGGAAGCCTCCGCCTCCCCCGAGTCCTGCGTCTCCCCGGGCCCCGCCGCGGGCCGGACGGGACGGCTCTGGGGGGTGGGGCTCGGGCCCGGTGATCCGGAGCTGGTGACCGTCAAGGCCGCCCGGCTGCTCGGCGCGGCGGACGTGATCGCCTACCACAGCGCCCGGCACGGCCGGAGCATCGCCCGCTCGGTGGCGGCGCCGTACCTGCGGGAGGGTCAGATCGAGGAGGCCCTCATCTACCCGCTCACCACGGAGACCACCGACCACCCCGGGGGCTACCAGGGGGCGATCGACGACTTCTACGCCGAGTGCGCGCTGCGGCTGGCCGCCCACCTGGACGCCGGGCGCGACGTGGTGGTGCTGTGCGAGGGCGACCCGCTGTTCTACGGGTCCTACATGCACATGCACAAGCGCCTGTCGCACCGCTACGTCACCGAGGTCGTCCCCGGCGTGACCTCGGTGAGCGGGGCCTCGGCGGTCCTCGGGCGGCCGCTGGTCGAGCGGGACGAGACGCTGACGATCCTGCCCGGCACCCTGCCCGCCGAGGTGCTCGCCGAGCGGCTGGCCGCCACCGACTCAGCGGCGGTCCTCAAGCTCGGCCGGACCTTCACCAAGGTCCGCGACGCGCTGGAGAAGGCGGGCCGCCTCGACGAGGCCTGGTACGTCGAGCGGGCCACCACCGGCGGCCAGCGCCTGGCCCCGCTCGCCGAGGTCGACCCGGACAGCGTGCCGTACTTCTCGCTGGCCCTGATCACCAGCCCGGTCAACGCGGCGCTGCCCCCACCGGCGGATGCGGCGGCCGGGAACGGTCATGCGGATACGGCGACGCGGGCGGACACGGCCGGGCAGCCGGGCACGGCCGCGCGGGAGGACGCCGCCGGGCGGACCGGCGAGGTCGTGGTGGTCGGGCTGGGCCCGGCGGGACGGCCGTGGCTGACCCCGGAGGCGCAGGAGGCGCTGGCCGCCGCCGACGAGCTCGTCGGCTACGGCCCCTACCTGGACCGGATCCCGCCGAACCCGCGCCAGCGCCGCCACGCCACCGACAACCGGGTGGAGGCCGAGCGGGCCGCGCACGCCCTGGAGCTGGCGATGGCCGGATCCCGGGTGGCGGTCGTCTCCTCGGGCGACCCGGGGGTGTTCGCGATGGCCAGCGCGGTGCTGGAGGTGGCCTGCGAGCCCCGGTTCTCCGGCGTGCCGGTACGGGTGCTGCCGGGCCTGACCGCGGCGCACGCGGTGGCCAGCCGGGCCGGGGCGCCGCTCGGCCACGACTACTGCGTGCTGTCGCTGTCGGACCTGCTCAAGCCGTGGGACGTGGTGGCCGGGCGGATCAGCGCGGCGGCCCGGGCCGACCTGGTGCTGGCGATCTACAACCCGGCCTCGAAGAGCCGGACCTGGCAGGTGGCCGCGGCCCGTGACCTGCTGCTGGAGCACCGCTCGCCGCAGACCCCGGTGATCATCGGCCGCGACGTCGGCGGGGCGAGGGAGAGCATGACGGTGACCACTCTCGCCGAGCTCGACCCCGCCGCGGTGGACATGCGCTGCCTGCTGCTGATCGGGTCGTCGACCACCCGGGTGGCCGACCGGGGCGACGGCCGCCGGGTGGTCTTCACCCCCCGGCGCTATCCGGCATGAGCGACGGTCTCCAGCCAGGCGAGGGCCTCCTGGACGCTCTGGACCGCGGGCACGCCGTCCGGCGCGGGCGGGCGCCGTACGACCACGACCGGCAGGCCGAGCTCGCGGGCGGCGTGGAGCTTGGCCGTGGTCATCTCGCCGCCGCTGTCCTTGGTGACCACCACGTCGATGCGGTGCTCGCACATCAGGGCCAGCTCGCCCTCGACGGTGAACGGGCCGCGGCTGAGCAGCACCTGTGCCCGGGGCGGCATCGGGCCCTCGGGCGGGTCCACCGAGCGGGCCAGGAACCACAGGTCCGCCAGGCCCGCGAAGACCGGCAGGCTGCGGCGGCCGGTGGTCAGGAAGACCCGCTTCCCCACAGCGGGCAGCAGCTCGGCCGCGGCGTGCAGGGACGGCACCTGCCGCCAGTCGTCGCCGGGACCCGGACTCCAGCCGGGCCGCCGCAGGATCAGCAGCGGCAGCCCGGCCCGGCCGGCCGCCTCGACCGCCGAGGCGGTCATCCGGGCGGCGAACGGGTGCGTCGCGTCCACCACGACGTCGATCCCGCGTTCGGCCAGCCAGGCGGCCAGCCCGTCCGGGCCGCCGAAGCCGCCCTCGCGCACCTCGCCCACCGGCAGCTTCGGATCGCGCACCCGTCCGGCCAGCGAGGACACCACGTGCGTCCCCTCCCGCCCGGCCAGTGCGGCGGCCAGCCGCCTGGCCTCGTCGGTGCCGCCCAGCACGAGCACGTTCAGCACGCCGTCACCCCTCCGCCTCTCGCTCCGCGGGGCGCCCAGGCCCCGCCGTCCGTCGCGCCGGGGACCTCCTGCGCCGGGGCGACCGCCCGGCCGTCCCGCGGCACCGGGACACCGTACCGGCCGGTGCGCGAGCCGTGAGCGCGCCCCTGCGTCACGGGTGGACCACCGGAGCGTGCGCGACGGCGGCGACCGCCGCCGCCTACACGGCGCTGCTGACCGGCGACTTCCCCGACCCGGTGGAGATCACGCTGCCGAAGGGGCAGCGCCCGGCGTTCGCCCTGGCCCGGGAGGGTCTCGCGGACGGTGCGGCGACGGCCTCGGTGGTCAAGGACGCGGGCGACGACCCCGACGTGACGCACGGCGCGCTGATCTCCTCGACCGTACGGCACGGCGCCCCCGGCACCGGCGTGGTGTTCGTCGCGGGACCCGGCGTCGGCACCGTCACCAAGCCGGGCCTGCCGCTGGAGGTGGGCGAGCCCGCGATCAACCCCGTCCCCCGGCGGATGATGCGCGAGCACGTCGCCGAGGTGGCCGCCCGGCACGGCGGCACGGGCGACGTGGTCGTGGAGATCTCCGTGGAGCGCGGCGAGGAGCTGGCCCGGAAGACCTGGAACCCGAGGCTGGGCATCCTGGGCGGGCTGTCGATCCTCGGCACGACCGGCGTCGTGGTGCCCTACTCCTGCTCGGCCTGGATCGACAGCATCCGGCGCGGGATCGACGTGGCCCGCGCGGCCGGGTACGCCCACGTCGCCGGGTGCACCGGCAGCACCTCCGAGAAGGTCGCCGCCGAGCTGTACGGCCTGCCGGAGGACGCGCTGCTCGACATGGGCGACTTCGCGGGGGCGGTGCTGAAGTACCTGCGCAGGCATCCCGTGCCGCGGCTGACGATCGCCGGGGGCGTCGGCAAGCTGTCCAAGCTCGCCGACGGGCACCTCGACCTGCACTCGGGACGCTCCCAGGTCAACCCGGCCCTGCTCGCCGAACTCGCCCGCGCCGCGGGCGGCGACGAGGCCCTGGCCGGGCGGGTGCTGGCCGCCAACACGGCGCTGCACGCGCTGCGCCTGTGCCAGGAGGAGGGCCTGCCCCTGGGGGACCTGGTCGCCGAGCGGGCCCGCCGTACCGCCGAGTCCGTGCTGCGCGGGGCGCCGGTCGCGGTCGACGTGGTGGTCATCGACCGCGCCGGCACCATCGTCGGCCGGGCCTAGATCACGCCCCCGCCGTCGATCCCCTCCTCACCGGGTCCGTCCTCTCCGTCGATCAGTCCTCGTCGTCGATCAGCAGGAAGGCGGGCCGGTTCTCGCGCCACTCGGGCACGTCCATCGAGTTGAGGACGGAGATCAGCTTCTTCTCCTCGTAGATGAAGTGCGTCTGCATGATCGCCGACAGCGCGTCCACCTCCTCGCGCACCTTGGCGGCGGTGGCCGGGTCCGGTTCCTCCGGGAGGGAGTCGAGGAGTTTCTGCAGGTTCCCCAGCAGCCAGTCCAGCTGGTTGTGGTCCGTGCGCAGGTCGGAGAGCACCTTGCGCAGCTCGGGGAACTCCTCGGCGATCAGCGGGAAGGCGCCCCTGTCCTCGCCAGTGTGGTGGCGCGTCAACGCCGTGCAGAAGGACAGGCAGTGGGCGCGCAGGTCCCGTGGCGGGAGTCCCCTGCCGTCGAAGTAGTCGTCGATGCCGTCCCGGAGGTCCTCCAGCATCTCGCGGAGCCAGATGTGCACTTCGAGCAACTGTGTGCCCAGGGCGGTCAGGCGGCTGCCCGCCTCGGAACGTGAGTTCATGCTCTCCCTTCGGATGGGTCATCGCGTCCAGTGTCCCGGAAAGTCCCGCGGTCGGCGGATTCCGGGATCCGGGGCGCCGCTCAGTCCGGTGTCCGCGGCGCCGCTGCGTCCGAGTCACCCGCGGCCGGCCGCGGCAGCAGCAGGCTGACCGCCGCGATGGCCAGGCCGAGCCCGGCCGCCATGAGGAAGACCAGGTCGTAGCCTGCGGCGAGGGCGGCCGGAGAGCTCGCCTCGGCCTCCGCCGCGGCCCTGGCACCGGCGGCCGACGCGAGCACCGCCAGGCCGATCGACCCGCCCACCTGGTTGGCGGTGTTGGCCAGGCCGCCGACGGTCCCCGCGTCGCCCCCGGGAACGCCGGCGGTCGCCGCGGCCATGAGGGTGGGGAAGGTCAGCCCGATGCCGGCCGCGACGAGCAGGGTGGGCCCGAGCACGCCGGTGAGGTAGCCGCTGCCGGCGCCGGCCTGGGCGAGCCAGCCGAACCCGGCCACGAAGCAGCCGCAGCCGGCCATCACCAGGGGGCGCACCCCGGCCCGCGGCAGCAGCGCGGCCGCCAGGCGCGCGACCACCACGAACGTCACCGCCGCGGGCGTCTGCCCGAGGCCGGTCTGCAGCGCGTCATAGCCGAGGACGTTCTGCAGGAACAGCGACGTGAAGTACCACATCGCCATGGCGGTCGCGCCGAACAGCAGCAGCATGCCGTTGCCGACGGCCACCCCGCGGATCCCGAACAACCGCGGCGGCATCATCGGATGAGCCGCGAAACGCGCCTCCACCACGACGAAGGCGGCGAGCAGGAGCAGGCCCGCCACGACCGGCCCGGCGACCGGCGGGGAGGCCCAGCCGTGATCGGCGCTCTGCATGACCCCGTAGACCAGCGCGGCCAGCCCCGCCGTACCCGTGACCGCGCCGGCGAGGTCGAGCGGTTCCCGCCGGCCGGTCCGCGTGCCGGCCAGCGACATCACGGCCATGGCGATCAGCACGGCGCCGATCGGCACGTTGACGAGGAAGACCCACCGCCACGACAGGCCGGTCGTGATGGCGCCGCCCGCGACCGCGCCGGCCATCCCGCCCACCCCGCCCGCGGCGGACCACGCGCCGAACGCCCGGGCACGCGCGCGCTCCTCGGGGAAGCCGGTGTTGATCACGGCCAGCGTCGCGGGGGCCAGCATGGCGGCCCCCAGGCCCTGCGCGAGGCGGGAGGCCACCAGGATCTCCGGAGTGGTCGCCAGACCGGCGGCCAGGCTCGAGGCGGAGAACAGCGACAGCCCGGCGACCAGCATCCGGCGGTGGCCGAACAGGTCGGCGGCGCGGCCGCCCAGCAGCATGAACCCGGCGAAGGTGAGCAGATAGCCGTTCACCACCCAGGGCAGGGCGGTGGGCGTGAAGCCGAGGTCCCGCCGGATCGAGGGAAGGGCGACGTTGATGATGGACGCGTCCAGGATGACCATGAACTGGCAGGCGCACGCCAGCGCCATGATCATCCATGCGGAGCCGGTATACGGCGCGCCCCGCCGCGTCGCGGTGCCGGCGCCTGTCACGACTCCCCCCTCTGCTTCCCCCTCCGCGGCCCGCCGTAGTGGATGACTGAGACTCTCATCGTCATGCCGGTTCCCCCGGTATAGGATTAGTTATTCGGATAACGTTATGCGCATAATGTTATCCGCATAACTAATCTGTCAAGGAGAGCCATGGACTTCGAATCGGCCGACGCCCTCAACCAGGCCATCCGCCTGCTGAGCCTGCGCCACCGGGCCAGGGCCGCGACGCTGCTGGCCCCGCTCGGCCTGCACCCGGGTCAGGAGGTGCTCCTGCTCGAACTCGACCGGACCGGCCCGATGATCCAGGCCCAGCTCAGCGAGGCGCTGGGCTGCGAGCCGCCCAGCGTCACGCTCATGACCCGCAAGCTCGAAGCCACCGGCCACATCAGCCGCAGGCCCGCGCCCTCCGACAAGCGCGCCAGCATCGTCGAGCTCACCGACAGCGGCAGAGCGCTGGCCGAGCAGGTCAAGCAGCTGTGGTGCGACCTGGCGGAGGAGACCGTGACCGGCCTGCCCGCCGAGACGGTGGCCGAGCTGCCGGGCATCCTCAACGCCCTGACCGGCAACGTGGACACCAGGCGCGCCCGTACCTCGCCCGCCCGCCGGCCCGCCCCGGTTGCGCGATCGCCGCGCGCTGCCGACCATGGCCTGATGTCGACAGATGACTATGAGCCGAGCGCGCTGGGGTGGGTCCGCGAGCAGGTCGAGCAGATCCTCCGCACCGGCACGACCGACGGCGTCACGATCAAGGACCGGCCCGTCGTGCTGATGACCTACCGGGGCGCCAAGACCGGCAAGGTCCGCAAGACGCCGGTGATGCGCGTCGAGCACGAGGGGCGCTACGCGGCCGTGGCGTCCATGGGCGGCGCGCCCGTCAACCCGCAGTGGTACGCCGGCCTGGTCGCCGGGCCGGTCGTCGAGCTCCAGGACGGTACGGTGACCGGGACCTACCGGGCACGCGAGGTGTCCGGCGACGAGAAGGCCCTCTGGTGGCGCCGGGCGGTGGAGGCCTATCCGGACTACGCCGACTACCAGCGCAGGACCGACCGCCAGATCCCGGTCTTCGTGCTCGAACCGGTCGGCGAGCCGGACGAGTAGGCCCCGGAGCCGGGTGAGCCGGACGAGCGGGTCCTGAAGCCGAGGCGGGCCCGCGGCCTACGGGCCGTCGAAGCCGGTGAAGTACCGGCGGATCCAGTCGACGGACCGTCTGCGCGTCCGGGCGAGCGCGGCGATCTTGGGGTCGGAGTGCGCGCACAGCTCCTCCAGCAGCGCGAAGGCGGAGCGCACGTCCTGCGGCGGCGGCGTCCTCGTCTGCGCGTCCTTCGCGGCCTGTCCCGCGTCGGCGAGACGCCGTTCGAGACCGAGGACGACGCCCTTGCGGACGCGCGGCCCGTCGGACGAGAGCATCTCGCCGATCTCCTCCCACCGGCCCTCCCCCGCCAGGTGCACCACCAGACCGGCGGCGCAGCGCTCCGTCACGACCGCCTTGCCGTACAGGCCCGTGCGCAGTGCCGTCTCGGCGGCCGGTCCGATGCCCGGGTGACGCATGAGACGGCCCAGGGCGAACGCGGCCTCGGCGCCGGGATCCATGGTGAAGCGCGTCTGGCCTCCGTGCTCGGGCACGTGCACCGCGGTGCCGCAGGCCAGCAGCGCGGACAGTTCCCCGACGACGTCGAGCGCCATGCCCTCCTGCCCGGCGAGGTCCGCCGCGGCCCGGCAGGCGCGGTGCAGCACGAGCAGCGCGTCGTCGGCGAGCAGCAGCCGGAGCAGCTCCCCGGTCGCGGCCCGGTCCAGGCCCTGCCCGTCCAGCGCCTCCCACACCCAGCTCCCCGGGCGGCGGCGGTAGAGCTCGACGGCCCGCCGGGCGTCGGCGCGGCGCAGGTACTCCCGTACGGCGGAGGCACGGTCGACGGCGGGCGGACGCGGCTCGACGACGGGCCCGTCCCCGTCGAAACGCGCGGAATCCACGGCGGCACCGCCGAACAACGCCCCGTCGAGCAGAGTCCCGGTGAAGTCGGCGCCGGTGAGGTCGGCGAGGCTGAAGTCCGCCTCCCGCAGGTCGGCCCCGCGGAAGTCCGCCCCCGGCAGCCCGGCGCCCCGGAACGACGCGCGGGCGAGCCGGGCGCCGCGGAAGGTCGCCTCCTCACCCCTCGCCAGGTCGAACGCCGCCTCCTCCAGGCGGGCCTCCCGGAAGTCGGCGTGGGACAGCAGCGCCTGCTGGAAGGACGCGCGGGGAAGGTCGGCCCGCCGCCACCGGCTCATCGTGGACTGCGCGCCGAAGAAGGAGACGCCGTCGCCGGTGGCGTTCTCGAACCGGCACTGGAAGAGCGTGGCTCCGCTGAACCCCGCCCGGCCGCACCGGGCCCCGACGAAGTCGCAGTCCGTGAGGTGGGCGCCGGAGAGGTTGGCCCCGGACAGGTCCGCCCCGGAGGCGTCGAGGAAGTCCGCCTCGAGGCGGGGCAGCCAGGCGCCGGTGAGGTCGGGGTCCGACGTGGCGACGTCTTCGACCCTGCTCCGCCCCCGGGCGGCTTTCTCGAGTTCCTCCCGCGTGACCGGGCGCCGCTCAGGGGTCATCGTCCTCCGTCCGTTGCGGGACCGCACGTCGCCGACCACCCGGCAGGGGTGCGCCGTGTCGCGTGAATATAGCAGCGACCAGCGCCGATGCCCGCCCGGACAGGGTCCCGGCCGGTCCGCATGATCGACACGCGTTCGGCGCCCGCTATACGATGCCTTGATCATCGCGACTGCGAGGGAGGGCCCATGAGTCCCGGTATCCCCGTCATCCGAAGCGCCGTCACCGTTCTCGCCGCACTGACAGTCGGCCTCCTGCCCGTGACCGCCGCTCACGCGCGGCCCGACGCCCCCAAGCAGCCCGGCGCCCCCGGGTTGAAGATCAAGGAGAGCCGGTTCCGGGTCACGGCGATCGGCCCCGGCTTCGTGCTGAAACTGTCACCGCGCGACATCGACGTGCGCATCGACGAGGAGAGGTTCGGCGACCCGGCCAGCGGCAACCCGATCGAGCGGCAGACCATCGACCTCACCGGGCGCACGCTGCGCCCCTTCGAGTGCAAGAACGGCACGTACACCATCAAGACCGGCACCTTCGAGCGCACCTGGCGGATCTCGCAGTTCGCCAAGCGGCCGCTGCCGTACACCGAGGGCTTCGCCACCGGCTCGCCGGGCATCTTCACCCCGTTCGTCGGCGTGCTCGAAGGGACCGTGACCGACGCCGAGGGCAGGACGCTGCGCTTCCTGATCTCCGATCTGGTGCAGGAGGTCATGACCGCCGACGGCTTCTCCGCCACGGCGCCGATCCACGGCTTCTTCGTCGACGAGAAGGGACGGGTGCGGGACCGCATCTCGCTCATCGGCCGCTTCAACTCCGGACGCGACGGCCAGAACGCCGTCTACGGGATCGAGGACCGCGGCACCTGCCGGCAGATCGCCGACCTGCCCTTCGGCCCGGGCAGCGAGCGCGCCGTGGTGACCGGACCCCTCTTCGTGCTCCCGTTCAGCGCGCCCGTGACGGTGCCCAGGCACCACTGAGCCCTCCGTCCGACGCCGGACCGGGCGGCGCCGTACGGTGTCCCTCACGCGGGTGACGGCGGCTCCGTCAGGAGGCTGACCGGCACGACCCCGCATGGTGAGAGGAGACCGGCGATCGCCCGTCCTGCGTGGTGACGCCACGCGCGGGAGTCTCTGGAACCGTGGGTGCCCCCAGGAAAGGGGGGCACCGTACGGCCGGAGACGAGGGGGCGCCGCGTGACACCGGATCTGCTTTTCGACCTGGAGACCCAGGACCCCGACGACGTGCTGACCCTCTGCCTGGTCGCGACGCACCCGGCGGTACGGCTGCGCGCCGTCACGGTCACCCCCGGTTCCCCGGCCCAGGTGGGCTGGTGAGACACGTGCTCCGGCGGCTGGGCCGCGACGACGTCCCGGTCGGCGCCGCCGATCCCGGAACCGGCAAGGAGCACGTGTCGGCCTTCCACCACCGCTGGCTCGGCACTCCCCCTCCGGAGGACGCCGACGCCGCGCCCGCCGAGCTGATCGCCCGGAGCCTGCGCGAGCATCCGGGCGCCGTCCTCCTGACCGGCGGGCCGCTGCGCAACCTCGGGCGACTGCTCGACGAGTACCCGCAGGCACGGCTGAGCCGCTGGGTGGCCCAGGGCGGGTTCGCCGGGGACAACGTCGTGGCGCCCGAGCACCGGCTGCCCAAGTTCGACGGCCGCCTCACGTGCCCGACGTTCAACTTCAACGGCGACCCGCGGGCGGCCCGGCTCGCGCTCTCCTCGGGTGAGCGCATCGGGCGGCGGGAGCTGGTGTCCAAGAACGTCACCCATGGCGTCGTCTACGACCGGCGGTTCCACGAACGGCTACGGCCCCTGCGCGACCGCTCCGCCGGTCTGTCCCTGCTGTTCGAGGGCATGGAGCGCTATCTGCGCAAGAAGCCGGGCGGGAAACTGCTGCACGACCCCACCGCGGCCTGCCTCGCCATCGACGGCGCCGCCGCCTCCTGGGCGCAGGTCGAGATGGTCCGGGACGAGAGCGGCGCGTGGGGCGCCCTCCCCGCCCCCGGCAGCCGGACGTTCATCACGGTCGGGATCGATCACGAACGGCTCTTCCGGACCTTCGTCGGCGAGCCCTCGGCCGGCCCCGTGCCGGCCCCCGTCCTCCCGCCGGACTCATCGGCGACCGGGCGCTGACCGACGCCGGCGTTCTCCGCGGGCCGTGACCGCCAGGGCGATGACGGTCATCGCGGAGAGCAGGGCCCAGGCCGGTGTGAAGCTGCCGGTCAGGTCCTTGAGCAGGCCGAGTGCGGGCGGCGCCGCGATGACGGCGATCTGGTTGACGGCCATGGCCGAGCCGAGGACGAACCCCGTCCGGCCCGGCGGCGCCGACTCGGCCACGTAGGCGACCCAGGGGCCGTACCAGCCGATCCCGAAGAACCCGAGCCAGACGAACACCAGGCAGGCCGCCACCGGCGAACGCCCCATGGGAGTGATCAGCGCCAGCATCCCCGCGGTCACGGCGACCATGCAGGTCAGGACGGAGGCGTAGCGCCCCGACCGGCTGCGGTCGCTCCGGGCCGCCAGGCAGATGCGGCCGGCGGCTCCCGCCCCCTGGGCCGCGACCAGGACGAGGGCCGCCGTGCCCGCCTCGACAGCCGTCACCTCGTGGAGGTACAGCACCGTCAGGACGCCTATGCCGCCGTGCACCGAGACCAGGCTCGTCCCGGACAGGACGATCTTCACCGTGGACGGGTCACGCAGCGGCCGCAACCGGGCGCCGAAGCGCGACGCGAGCGGGGCGTGCGGCGCCGAGCCATGGGGGGCGCCGTCCCGGCGGAGGGTTCGGACGGGCGGCCGGAGGCGTCGGGCGGGCGGGTGCCGATAGAGGCCCATGAAGGCGAGGGCTCCCAGCAGCGCGACGAGCGCGCCGGCCATGAGCGTCACGCGCCAGCCGAAGGTGGCGGCCAGGACGGGGAGCACGGCCGCGGCGAGCAGGCCGCCCAGCGGCAGGCCCGCCTGGCGGATCCCCATCGCCAGCCCCCGCTGGGACGCGTCGAACCACGACGCCACCGACTTGCTGCCGCCGGGCTGGACGGTGCTGTATCCCGCCCCTGCGATCAGCAGGACCAGGAGCAGGGACGCGTACCCCTGCGCCGCGCTCCCCACGCCCAGGCTCACGGCGACGACGCAGGCGCCCGCTCCGACGACCCAGCGCTCGCCGTAGCGGTCCAGCAGTTCCCCGGCCACCAGCAGCCCGGCCAGAGGGACCAGCTGGGCGGCCGAGAGCAACAGGCCAAGCTGGGCCGTGCTCAGGTTCAGATCACGTTGCAGGTGGACGCCCATCGCCCCGATGCCCTGCACGAAGAACCCGGAGGCGGCCTGGGTGAAGGTGGCGGCAGCGAGGACGACCCACCGGTACCGCCCCGCGCGGTGCGCCGGCTCGCCGCCGCTCATCCGGGCGCCCGTCACAGGCGCCGGTACAGCGCGGGGTCGGGGTGGTCGGAGAAGCCGAGTTCCCGGTAGAGCGGCTCGCCCTCGCGGGAGGCGTACAGGTCCACCCGGACGGCCTCGCGTTCCCGGAACCAGTCGAGCAGGCCCCGCATGATCGCGCGGCTGTGGCCGCGCCGCCGGTACGCCGGATCGGTTACCACGCCGATCACGTGCCCGACCCGGCCGTTGCGCGAGTGCGGGCCGGGAAACCACTGCTCAACGGTGCCGATGCCGCAGGCGGCCAGGCCGTCGCCACCGTCCACGACCAGGATCCGCGCGTCGTCCTCCGCCAGTTTCTCCTTCAGAACCGCGGCGAGGGCATCCCGCCAGCCGCCGCCCGCCGACGGGGGGTTGAAGAAGTCTCCGCCGAGGTCCTCGAACAGCAGCGCCCGCAGGCGGACGAGTTCGGCGACGTCGTCCTGCGAGGCCTGCCGTACACCGGTGTGATGCGTCATGCGGATCAGACTGGTGTAATGGTCTTATGCATCTCAACCCTTACGGCGAGGATGCCGTGAACCTGGCCGCGGACCTGGCCAACCGGCGCCCGGCGACCGCCGGGGAGCTCGCGGACCGCTGTCAGGCCGCCGGGCTCGTGCTCGATCGCCCGGTCACGCCGCAGGACCTGGAGCGCACGCACGCCGTACTGGAGGCGTGGGAGAAGGTCGTCGACGCGACCGGCGATCATGAGCGCGCCGAACTGGTCAACCGCATGCTGACGGAGTCGGCCGCCTACCCGCGCCTGACCGACCACGCGGGCAGCGGCTGGCACCTGCACTACCGCGACGACCGGCAGCCGCTCGGCTCCGTGCTGTTCGCGCTCATCGCGGTGGGCACCGCGCTGCACCTGGTGGGACGGGGCATGCACCGGCTGCGGCGGTGCGCCGTGACCGAGTGCACCACGATCTTCGCCGACACCTCCCGTACCGGGCGGCAGCGCTACTGCTCCCAGCGGTGCGCCAACCGTGACGCGGTACGGCGGCACCGCGCGGGCCGCGCGGCGGGCGGGATGGATTCCCGTTCATGATCGATGCGTGGGCGGCGGAGGCGGTCGCGCGGCTGGAGGAGGACAGGGCGCGGACCGGCCCCACCCCGCTGCGGCCGTTCCCGTTGCCCGACGGCTGGGGAGTACGGCTCTGGCTGAAGGACGAGTCCGTTCATCCGGCGGGCGGCCTGAAGCACCGCCTGGCCCGCGCCCTGTTCAGGACCGCCGTCACGGACGGCCGCATCACGCGGGGAACCCCGGTGGTGGACGCCGCCGGAGGCATGATGGCCGCCGCCCAGGCCTACTGCGCCGGGCTGCTCGGCCTGCCGTACACCGCCGTCATGCCGCGCAGGTCCTCCGGGGCGGAGGTCGAGCGGCTGGGCGGCTCCTGCGTGCACATCCATCCCCCGCTGGCCGTGTACGGCGAGGCCGCGAAGCTGGCCGGGGAGACGGGCGCCCACTACATGGACTACTACGCCGCGGCCGCCGACGTCGACTGGCACGGGGACAGCCTGGTCGAGGAGCTCCTCGGCCAGGCGGACCGGTGCCCGGCGTGGATCGCGGTCGGCGCGGGCACGGGCGCCACCTCCGCCGCGATAGGCCGCCACCTGCGCGAACGGCGGCTCCCGGGGAAGCTGGCCGTGACCGACACGGAGAACTCCGCCTACTTCCCCGGCTGGGTCACCGACGCCGCCGACTACGCCACCGGGATGCCGTCACGGATCGAGGGGATCGGCCGGCCGCGCATGGAACCGGCCTTCACCGCCTCCGTCGTCGACCTCGTCATCCCCGTTCCCGACGCCGCGAGCGTGGCGGCCGCCCGCCGGGTGCGCGAGGTGACCGGGCTGGCGGTCGGCCCCGCCACCGGAACGAACCTGTGGGGCGCGCTGGAGCTCGTCACCCGCATGCGGGCCCGGGGTGAGCGCGGCGATGTGATCACCGTGATCGGCGACGCGGGCGAGCGCCACCTGCGGACCTGCCACGACGACGCCTGGGCCGAGGCGGCGGGACTGGACTGGCGCCCGCACGCGGCGCACCTGGTCCATCTGCTCGACGGCTGAGGCTGCGCCGGGGTGTGGAAGCGCCGGCCGTCACCGCCCGGGGTCGTCCGCGTCGAGCTGCGTGGGCCGGACCGCGACCGTGGCGGTGGGATCGGGGCGGGCCTGCGTGGGCGACGGTACGAGGGGGGCGGGCTCGACCAGAGCCGTCGCGGTGGGCTCCGGCCTGGCCGGTGGGGTGGACGCCGACTCGACAGCCGACTCGATCAGGGCCGTGGCGGTGGGATCGGGCCGGACCTGGGTGGGCGACGGTACGGCGGGCGGTGTGGCGGGCGTGGCCGAGACCGGGGTCAGCCCGGCCACGATGGCGCCGGCGACGGCGGCCGGCAGAGCGAACTTGGCGAGGTACACCAGGGCGGATTTCACGGAAGGTTCCTCATCGCATGGACATGAGGCGCCCCCGGGGTCCCCTTCCGGGCGGCGCCTGTGCCAGTACACGTCCGGCGTGCCGCCGTGACCACGCACTAATACCCGTCCGGCGCCCGCGGTCCGCGCGGGGCGCCGGGACCTCCACCGGCCGGCGCGGAGACGGACGGGCCGCCCTGTCCGCTCGCCGCCCGTCTCCGCCGGTCGTCATCAGTCGTCATCAGTCGCCGTCAGTCGTCGTCCTGCCCGTTCTCCTGGGCGTCGTTCTCCTGAGTCCCGTTCTCCTGGGCGTCGTCGGCGTCGGCCGCCGCCTCGGAGACGATCTTGCCCGTGGTGGCGTCGACCACGATCTCCTTCGCGGCCCCGGCGCCGTCGGCGACCTCGACCTCCCAGGAGGCGGTGCCGTTCTCGGCGCCCAGCTCGGCGGAGACGACCCAGCCGCCGCTCACCCGCTCGAGCGCGGTCCGCTGGGCCTGCTCGGCCAGTACGGCGGGCTTGTTCTTGAGGTCCGCGTCGTCCTCGGCCTCCCCAGAGGCGCCCGCGTCGTCGTCGGTCTCCGGGGCCGGGGTGGCCGTGGCCGCGGGCGAGGGGGACTCGGAGTCGGAGTCGATCTCGGCGAGGGCGACCCCGCCTCCGGCCACGATCGCGGCGAGGGCGAGTCCGGTAAAAACGATCACTGGCTTACGCATCAGGGCTGCTCCATTGTCGGTGATGTCGCGACTCCTGAGGATTCGCGGTGGCTCTCCGAGGTTGCCTGCCGCGCTGCTAGCGAGGTCCTGCAAGATTCCTAAAGAATCGTTAAGCCGGGCCGGAGCCGAGTTCGAGGGTCACCTCTGCGCCCCCGGAGGGGAGCGAGCGGGCCAGCAGCCGCCCGCCCGAGTCCTCGGCGGTACGGCGCGCGATGTCGAGCCCGAGGCCGGTGGAGGATCCCCCGCTCGCCCCGCGGTCGACCGGCGCCGGATGGGCGAAGCCGGGCCCCCGGTCGGCGATCACCAGCCGGGCCCCGTCCCCGGCCCCTGCCGTCAGCTCGACGGAGAACGGCGTGCCGTCGGGGGTGTGGGCGAAGACGTTCTCCAGCAGCAGGTCGACGCAGGCCGCCAGCTCCGGGCCGCTCACCCCCACGGTGATCGGCCCGTCGGCGATCCCAGCCCGCAGCGGCCGGTCCTGGTCGTCGGCCAGCGCGGACCAGAAGGCCACGCGTTCGGCGACCACCTGGGCGGCGTCGCAGCTCGGCGCCCCGTCCCGGTCGAACCTGCGCGCCTCGCGGATGACCTGGTCGACCATGCGCTGGACGCTGTCGACGGCCTGCCCCACCCGGGCCGCCTCGTCCTTGTCGCGCATGGTGTCGACCTCCAGCCGCAGCGCCGTGACGGGCGTGCGCAACCGGTGGGACAGGTCGGCGACCGCCTCCCGCTCGCGGGTGAGCAGCTCGCGGATGCGGGCGGCCAGGTGGTTGAGCGCGCTGCCGACCTCGCGGATCTCGGCCGGGCCCGCCGGTTCCACGCGCGCGTCCAGGTCGCCGCGGGCCAGCCGCCGGGAGACGCCCGCGACCTCGCCGACCGGCCGGATCAGCGAGCGGGCGAGCCGGTCGGCGACGGCGATGCCCACACCGAGCAGCGCCAGCCCGACCAGGCCGAGCACCAGCCAGGCCCGCCCGACGCCCTGCCGCAGCCGCTCCTCGCTGACGAAGGCGCGCACGACCATGGTGCCGCGCGCCCCGCCCTGCACGGCCACCAGGATCTCCCGGCCCGCCGGGGTGTCGACGGTGATGCTGCGCCCGCGGGCGGCGAGCTCGACACCGGGCCCGCGGGCCGCCGGGGCGCCGAGGAACCGGTTGCCGGGCAGGAAGACCGTCACGGGGATGCCGCCGCCGGCGCCGTTGGCCTGCCGTACGGTGGCGTCGAGGGTGTCCCGGTCGCCGAGGGCCGCCGCGGTGGCCACCGACTGCGCCCATGTGGTGGCGGTGGCCGTGGCCCGCTCGGCGGCCAGCGTCCGCACCAGCACGGCCAGCGGCACGAGGAAGGCGACCAGCACCAGCGAGGCGGTCGCCACCGCGAGCAGGGCCAGGCGTCGTCTCATCCCGCGGCCGCTCAGGCCTCGGGGTCGACGAGCTTCACGCCGACGCCGTGGACGGTCTGCAGATAGCGGGGCCGGTGGGCGCTCTCCCCGAGCTTGCGGCGTACCCACGACAGGTGGACGTCGACGGTCTTGTCCCCGCCGCCGTAGGCCATGCGCCACACCTCGGCCAGCAGCTCCCGCTTGGAGACGACCTGACCGGGACGGGCGGCGAGATAGTGCAGCAGGTCGAACTCCTTGGGCGTCAGTTCGAGGCGGGTCCCGTCGAGGAACGCCTCCCTGCCCGCCGGGTCGATGAGCAGCCCGCCGACCCGTACCGGCGCCGCCTCGGCTCCGGCGTCGCGGCCCCGGCGCAGCACCGCCCGGATCCGCGCGTCCAGGTGCGCGGCGCTGAACGGTTTGACGACGTAGTCGTCGGCGCCGGCGTCGAGCGCCCGGACGATCTCCGGCTCGGCGTCGCGCGCGGTCGCCACGATGACCGGGACGTCGGCGACGGCCCGCAGCATGCGCAGGACCTCGCATCCGTCGACGTCGGGCAGACCCAGGTCGAGCACGACCAGGTCGGGCCGGTCCTCCAGAGCCCGGGTGAGCCCCGGCATGCCGGCCGCGGCCGAGGTCACGGCATGACCGTGGTCGGCGAGGGCGCGGGTCAGCGCGGATCTCACCTGGGGGTCGTCCTCGACAAGGAGCAGGTGGGCCACGTCGGCGCACTACCCTCTCCCGGGCCGGATAATGACGCGGCGGAGTGGAAAAGAGCCTCCCACGGACTGCGCAGGACCGAAGGGAGCCCGCCGATGCGGATGATCACGCGGGACGGGGCGCCGGAGGACCGGCGGGACCCGCCTTCCGCGCCCGGCCGAGGCGGCCTGTTCTCCGCGTCCGGCCGACGCGGTCTCTTCTCCGCGGACGGCCGGCGCGCCCTGCTCGCCGCGGGCGGCTGGCTCGCGACCGCCGCCCTCACCACCCTCACCGGGATCTGGGCGGTGTCCCTGATCGGCACCGACATCACCGGCGAGGCCGTACGCTCCATGACCCTGCGGGAGGTCGAGCAGGCCCTGACCAGCCCTTCCCCGCCCCCGGCCGTCGCCTTCCCCAGCCCGTCGGGACCGTACGCGGCCACCGGCAACTTCGCCTACGCCGAGGGATCGGTTGCCGCCGCCTGCGACGCGGGCCGGGCGCTCCTGCTGTCGTGGACCCCCGCCCAGGGGTACGGCGTCGAGGATGTCGAGCGCGGCCCCGCCGCCACCGTCTCGGTGGTCTTCGAGTCGGAGGACCGCAGCGCCGCCGTCCACGTGACCTGCGTGTCCGGCACGCCCGTCGCCGAGGTCCGCCCGCTGAGCGAGAAAGAGGACGACTGACAGCCCGCTCCCCACGTCCCTCGGACGGCCACGCCTCCTCAGACGCCCGCGCCGCTCGAACGCCTGCGCCTCCTCGAACGGCCACGCCCCCGGACGTCTACGTCTCCTCGAACGGCTCGGCGCTCCAGCGGAACCACGCCTCGCCCTCCTCGATGTGCAGGAGGAACTCCGCCACCGGTCCCGAAGGGGACACCAGCGTCAGCGTCCGGCGGATCTCCCGGTACGCCTCCTCCCAGCCGTCCCAATCCTCCCGGTCCATCGACTCGAGATCACGATCGAACAGGTGCCTGGTCGCGGCGAACGCCGGGCCGGGGGTGAACTCCCCGATCAGCCAGGGGAAGTCGGTGTCCACGATGGTGATCTCCCCGACCGTCTCCTCTCCGCGCAGCAGCCGCCAGACCTCGCCCACGAAGCCCACGTCCCACTCCCCGTCACAGCGATCGTTTCCGTCGTGGGTCAGCGTCGCAGACCGCTGTGACAGAACCCCCGCACCGCTCCGGCCGCCCAGGCAGTCCTCGTCGCGCGGCACGCGCCGCCGTACCGCCCCCGGGTTCACAACCCGGGCGCCAGATGCTCTGCGTAACAGATCGAACGCGGTTCTGGTATAGGACGGCGATCACCGGGTAGCCGAGGTCGCCGAACGGCCCGCCTTCCGGCGGGCATCCCCCCGAAGTATCAGGAGGCCCCCATATGGCCGCTCCCGTCGATTTCGGACGAGGCATCGCCGACGCCTGGGCGTCGATCGCCACCTTCGTCCCCAAGTTCCTCGCCTTCCTGGTGATCCTGCTGGTGGGCTGGCTGATCGCCAAGCTCCTGCACAAGGGCGTCGACGCCATCCTGGAACGCATCGGCTTCGACCGGTGGGTCGAACGCGGTGGCATCGGCCGCGCGCTGCAGCGCAGCCGCTATGACGCCTCCGACCTGATCGCCAAGCTCATCTACTACGCGGTGCTGCTGATCACCCTGCAGATCGGCTTCTCCGTCTTCGGCCCCAACCCGGTCAGCGACCTGCTGGCGGGCGTGGTGGCCTGGCTGCCCAAGGCCGCGGTGGCCATCATCATCATCGTCATCGCCACCGCGATCGCCCGCGCCGTCAAGGACATCATCTCCGGCGCGCTGGGCGGCCTGTCCTATGGCCGCACCCTGGCCACCATCGCCTCGGTGTTCATCATCGGCCTGGGCGTCATCGCCGCGCTCAACCAGATCGAGGTGGCCACCACCGTCACCACGCCGGTGCTGATCGCCTTCCTGGCCACCGTGGCCGGCATCCTCATCGTCGGCGTCGGCGGCGGGCTGATCGGCCCCATGCGTCAGCGCTGGGAGAACTGGCTGAACCGGGCCGAGGCCGAGACCGGCGTCATCCGTCAGCAGGCCGCCGCCTACGACCGCGGCCGCACCGACGCGATGGCCACCGTCGAGGTGCCCGAGGCCGCCCGTCCGGCCAGCGCCGGCAGCGCCACGTCGGCTCCGGCTCCGGCCCCGGCTCCGGCTCCGGCTCCGGCTCCGCAGGCGCCGGTCGAGGGTGCGGTCGGCCCCATGCCCGGCCCGCAGTCCTACCCGGGCCAGACTCCGCCGCAGAGCTGAGGCTGAGGCTCCCGCCCGGCCGGGCGGGAGCCTCAGGTGAGGCATGACCGAGCGACCGAGGGTGGGACGTCAACGGAGACGCCCCACCCTCGGTTTACGAGGACGTCCCTCCCGGAACGGACCGGATCAGGCGGCGGGCTCCGCCTCCAGCATCAGGCACAGCGCACTGAGCCGCAGCGTCGCGAAGTCCAGCGGCTGACCCGGCTGCGGCGCCCGCCAGCCCTTGTCGTGCGCGCCGTCCCAGAAACCGATCAGATACCCCAGCAGCCCCGCGACGTTCAGCTGCTGCCCCACTTCGGCCAGCGAGTGCCGCACCGCGGCGATGTGCTGGTCCAGCGACGCGCCGACCCCCGGATGCTCGGCACGCAGATCCAGCACCCACTGCGCGAATTCGGCACGCACACGCGCAGGCCACAGCTGCTCGGACATGGTGCTCCCCCAAGGCGGTGTCAACGGATGCCGCCACGATAACCGCGCCCTCGGCACCGCATCCGGCAAACGCCTACAGGAGCGAAAAACCGGACCGCGAACCCGGTGACGCGTCCGGCCTCGGGCACGCACTGTGCCGTCCGTGACGGCGGTCTACTCCAGCAGCGGGGCCAGGACTGCCGCCAGATCGGCGGGCCCGCCGTACACCACACCGGTCATGCCCAGTGCGACCGCCGCCTCCACGTTCGCGGCCCGGTCGTCGACGAACAGGCAGCGGTCGGCGACGGCTCCCGCCTCCCGCGCGGCCGCCTCGTAGATGGGCCGGTCGGGCTTGGCCGCCCCCACGCGGGCACTGATGATCACCGCGTCGAAGGCGCGGCTCAGACCGGCCGCCTCCAGCACGGCGTCCATCTGAGCGGTCGAGTTGGACACCAGCACGACGGGAACGTGTCTGCGTACCTGCATCAGCAGGCCGGCGGCCTCCTGGTCGATCCGGCAGCCCGCCCCGACGAACCCGCGTGCCAGGGCCCCGGCCTCCACCGGGCCGGTCAGTGACGACAGGCCGTCCGCGATGGCCTGCGTCCACTGCTCGACCGTGATCTGCCCGAGCGCCGCGGGCCGCGCCAGGCCGGGGGCGAAGGCGATCTTCTCCGTGGTGCCCGGAGCCAGGCCGCAGGCGCTTTCGCGCTGTTCGTGCTCGGCCAGGTCGGTGAAACCGATCACGTCGTAGAAGTCGCACAGCACCGCGTCGAAGGGCATCGGTCCTCCTCACCCACCCAACCGGTCATGTCGGGGATGGTGCCATGTGCGATCTTCAGGGCGCCTCCCGCTCCCGGAACGGGGTGACCGCCGCCGTCAGCGGTGCCGGTTCCCGTCAGGTGCAGTTCAGCGGGGACACGATCGAGGTGATGCGGTAGTTCTGGTCGATCCTGACGAGTTCGTTGCCTGAGAAGTCGACCCGGGCGCAGTCGACCACCAGCGGGCCGTACTCCCAGGACTTGTCGACCACGCTGTTGCCCTTCATGATCTGTTTTCCGTTGGCGTGCAGCAGGCGCATGCTGTAGGTGCCGCCCATCACCAGGTTCTCGGTCACCTCGACGTCGACCGTGCCGGTGTCGACCAGGAAGATCGGCGAGGTGACGTCCTTGGCCTGCCGCTGGTCGAAGGTGTTGTGGTGGACCACCAGCCCCCTGCCCGCGCCGATGGTCTGGATGCCGTCGCCGTGGTCGCCGGGGTTGGAGCACAGCAGCACGTACGAGTCCTCGATGCGCACGTTGTCGCCGGAGACGCTGAAGCCGTCGCCGTGGCCGCGGACGTGCACGCGTTTGGCGGTGAAGTTGGCGGTCTGGATGCCGGGCGCGGTCAGGCAGCCCTTCTCCGGGCCGACGGTGGAGTCGGTGATGGTGAAGGAGTAGGTCTTACGGGCGTACTCGTCCTGCACGCCGCCGTCGATCCGGCTGTTCTTGATGACGACGTCGTCGGCGGTGATCAGCAGGTCGCCGGGGATGTGCACGCCGTCCAGGACGGTGTCGTCCTGGGTGACCCGGTAGGTGTCACCGTGGAAGCTCAGCGGCAGTTGCTTCAGCCTCGTGCCGGGCGGCACCCCCGTGCACGCCGGGGTCGGATGGTCCGGGCAGGCGCCGCGCGGCGGAGGCTCGGCGCTCGCCGTCGCGGTCGGAGTGGGGGTCGCCGTCGCCGTCCCGGTGACCGTCGGGGTGGAGGTCGGGGTGAGGGTCGGCGTGGCCGTCCCGGTCGGCGTCGCGGAAGGGTCGGCGCTGAGCGTGACGCTCGGTACGGGCTCGACGGTCACCGTCGCGCTGGACGTCGGCTCCACGGGCGTGGGCGAGACCACCGTGGGCGAGACCACCGTGGGAGACGCCACCGTCGGCGAGATCACCGTGGGCGACGCCGCGGTGGGCGTCACGGACGGCGCGGACGGCGCGGGCGTCGCCGTGGCGGTGGGGGGAGGCGTGCCGGGGCTGCGCCAGCGGAAGATGACGTCCACCCAGTAGTTGTAGTTCCTGCGGTTCCACCGGTCGGGGAAGCCGCCGCCGTAGGTGTAGACGCCCGACCGGCGCGCGGTCGTGCTCAGCGGCCCCGAGACGACGGGCCTGCTCCACCTGGTGCCGACGAAGGCTCCGCTGCGGCTGCGGTAGGAGACCGTGTACACCCGGTTCGCCTTCACCGCCACGGGCGTGGCGAAGCGGGCCTCCTGCCAGCCGACGGCCCCGGTCGGGCCGAAGGTGACCCGGGCGAGCCTGCGGCCCCGGGAGTCCCAGAGGCTTCCGGTGTAGTCGCCGCCGACGGCGCCGATCTTGTAGAACCGCACCCCCGCGACCCAGCCGTCGCGCCGGGCGGTGAACCGCGTACCCAGCTCGACCGGGGCCCCGGAGTAGGACGCCGCGTTCTCGATCTCGCCCCTCTCCGGCCACAGGGAGGTCTCCCGCTCCTCCTCCACCGCGGCGAGGACGGTCCGCTCGGACACCGGCGGGGCCTCGCCGCCGCGGGTCGCGACCACGACGACGGGGACCGCGGCGAGCAGAGCGCAGACGAGGGCGGCGCGGGCGCCTAATCGCGCCCTGCGGCGGCGTGCTCTGCGCGCGCCTCGTAAGCCCCGGCCCGAGGAATGTGCACTAGCCATGATCCCGACCTCCGCGCCGGATCATGTCCGGCTCGACGACGTCTTCGGTGGGTCCGCGTGCCGGAGGTCATTGTTACGGGAGAGGTCACGGCTCTGCATCGATTTCTTAGAAAAATGCAAAAAAATTATGATTAGTCTTATTCATCACCCGATGACCGGCTCAGCACCGGACGGCACCGGGCGTCCGAGTACAGATGGCTGTCCGGGAATTCCGAGGCGGTCAGAACGCGGCCGACGACGATGACGGCGGTCCGCAGGATCCCGGCGGCCCGGACCTGCCCGGCGATGTCGGCGAGGGTGCCGCGCAGGACGACCTCGTCCTCGCGGCTGGCCCTGGCCACCACCGCCACCGGGCAGTCGGCCCCGTAGTTGGGGACCAGTTCCTCCACCACCGCCTCGACGCGCTGCACGGCCAGGTGCAGCACCATCGTCGCCCGGCTCCGGCCGAGCGTGCCCAGGTCCTCCCCCTCGGGCATGGGAGTGGCCCGGGCCGAGGTCCGGGTCAGCGTGATCGTCTGGCCCACCCCGGGGACGGTCAGCTCGCGCTTCAGCGAGGCCGCCGCCGCCGCGAAGGCCGGGACCCCGGGGATCACCTCGTACGGCACCGCCGCGGCGTCGAGCCGGCGCATCTGCTCGGCCATCGCGCTGAACACCGACGGGTCGCCGGAGTGCAGCCGGGCCACGTCGTGACCGGCCTCGTGGGCGGCGAGCATCTCCGCCACGATCTCCTCCAGCGTCATGTTCGCGGTGTCCACCAGCCGGGCGCCGGGCGGACAGTCCCGCAGGAGCTCCTCCGGCACCAGCGACCCGGCGTACAGGCACACCGGCGAGGCCGCGATCGCCCGCTGGCCCCGCACGGTGATCAGGTCGGCGGCGCCGGGCCCCGCCCCGATGAAGCGGACCGTCATCGTTCCTCCTGCGGCCGGATCGCCGTCCAGATCGTCACGGGCATCAGCGGCTTCCACCCGGTGAAGCCGCCCACCGGGGCGGCCCTGCTGACCGCCAGCCGTACCAGGTCGCCACCCAGCTCGCCGTGCCAGGAGGCCAGCACGGCCTCGGACTCGACGGTCACCGCGTTGGCCACCAGGCGGCCCCCGGGCCGCAGCGCCCGCCAGCAGGCCTCCACCACTCCGGGCACGGTCACCCCGCCGCCGATGAAGACGGCGTCGGGCCGTTCCAGCCCGGCGAGCGCGTCGGGGGCGGGTCCGTTCACCACGTTCAGGCCGGGGACGCCGAGCCCGGCCGCGTTCCGCGCGGCCCTGGCCGCGCGCTCGGGGTCGCGTTCCACCGCGACCGCGCGGTTGGCCCGGTGGCCGCGCATCCACTCGATCGCGATGCTGCCCGCCCCGGCGCCGACGTCCCACAGCAGCTCGCCGGGGACGGGGGCGAGCCTGGACAGCGTCACCGCGCGCACCTCGGCCTTGGTGAGCTGGCCGTCGTGCTCGAACGCCGTGTCGGGCAGGCCGGGGACGCAGGGCAGCGGGACCGTTGCGGGACCGGCCCGGAACTCCACGGCGACGATGTTCAGATCCTGGGTCACCGGCAGCGCCCAGCGCTCCGCCGTACCGGAGACCACGCGCTCCTCGGGGCCGCCGAGCCGCTCCAGGACGGTCATCGGGCTGGCGCCGTACCCGTCGGCGGTCAGCAGCTGCGCGACCTGGCCGGCGGATCGGCCGTCGGCGGCCAGGACCAGCGCGCGGCGGCCCGGTCCGGCCACCGCGCGCAGCGCCTCGACGGGACCCGTCACGAGGCTGACCACCTCGACCCGGTCGACGGCCCAGCCCAGGCGGGCGCAGGCCAGCGAGACCGACGACGGATGCGGCAGCACCCGGACCCCTCCGGGGCCCAGCAGGCGGACCAGCGTCGTGCCGATGCCGTGGAACATGGGGTCGCCGCTGGCCAGCACGCACACGCGGCGGCCCCGGTGGGCGGCCAGCAGCGCGGGCAGCGCGGGCAGCAGCGGCGAGGGCCACACCACCCGCTCGGCGGTGGGCTCGGGGACCAGGGCGAGCTGGCGGGCGCTGCCCATGAGGACCTCGGCGGCGTGCAGTTCGCGGCGGGCGGCCTGCGACAGCCCGGCCCAGCCGTCGGCGCCGATGCCGACGACGGTGAGGGCGTCAGACATTGCCCATCACCCGGGTGACCTGGATCTCGATGACGACGCGGGCGGGGTTCTCGCGGGGCGTCCGGTAGCGCTCGGCGTATCGGCGCTCGGCGTCGGCGACCGACCCCGGGTCGCGGCGGACGACCGCGTACCCCTCCAGGGTGGACCAGCGCCGCCCGTCCACCTGGCAGACGGCGACCCGGGCATCCCGCCCGGCGTCCGCGGCGGCCAGGACGTTGCGGACCTTGCGGGAGCCTCCCGAGGAGATCACGCGGGCCGTGGCGGTGTCCACGTCCAGCGTCACCCCCACCGGGACGACGTGCGGGGAGCCGTCGGTCCGCATGGTGGTCAGCGTGCACAGATGACGCTCACGCCAGAAGGCGCGGAACCCGTCTCCGAGATCCTTCAACACCCAGCCCTTCCGTTTGTCACGGTTCAGGGCGACATGCTAGCCGTCATCCCGGCTCCCGATCTCCGCCGGGCGCGACACGTCTCCGCCGGGTACGGCGCCCGCGAGCAGGGGCGTCCGGACCCGGCGGGCGCCGCCGGAAGGGGGGACTCCCGGCGGCGGGGCGGCGGATCAGCCGCCGGGGTTGTAGATCACCCGCTGGGGGGTCACCCGGACCGTGATGCGCTGCTCCCCCTCCTGGCGGTAGGGGTAGGTCTCCACGCCCAGATACTTGTTCGCCAGGCGGTCGATGACCTCGTCGGCCCCCTCCGGTTCCAGCTCGGCGGTGCCGGAGACGCTCACCAGGTGGAAGGGGTCCTTGGGGTCCAGCACGCTCACCGACACCTGGGGGTTGGCGCGCAGGTGGCGCTCCTTGGCCCGGCCGACGGCGGTGTTGAACACGACGTCGTCGCCCTCGACGTCCACCCAGACGACGGTGCTGTGCAAGGAGCCGTCGGGCCGTACGGTGGCCACCCAGGCGTGCCACGGCTGCCGGAACAGCTCCTTGGCCTCTTCGGTCAGCTTGTCCACGAAATCTCCCCGATCTCGGCGATGTGCCTGCGAAACAGTGCGACAGTGCGGTGCGGAACGGCGCCCCGCGGAACGGTGCGCCATGGAGCGACGCCCCGCGGAACGAGCAGGCGCGAGACGATCGAACACCGGGGGCCGGTGGTCCGCTCCACTCCGCCACGCGTTCCGGACACGCACATTCCCCTTTTCCAGTTCTTCATTTACGGGGACCCGTCCGCCCGTCTCGGTTGAGGGAGTCTGGGTAGAGGGGGCCCATGACCGAACTGCGCCAAAGTGATCCCGCCGAGCCCGGCATCCTGCGCCGCCGCCGGGGACGGGGTTTCAGCTACCACTACGCCGACGGCCGGCAGGTCCGCGACCGCCGTACCCTCGACCGGATCAAGGCGCTGGCCCTCCCGCCCGCCTGGACCGACGTGTGGATCTGCCGGACGCGCGACGGGCACATCCAGGCGGTCGGCACCGACTCGGCCGGGCGCCGGCAGTACCGCTATCACGACGTCTGGCGCCAGGAGCAGGACCGGGTCAAGTTCGACCGGGTGCTGGAGATGGCCGAGCGGCTGCCGAAGTTCCGCGAGCGCGTCGCCGAGCACCTGGAGCAGCCGGAGCTGACGCGCGATCGGGTGCTCGCCGCGGCGGCCAGGATGCTCGACGTCGGTTTCTTCCGGGTGGGCGGCGAGTCCTACGAGTCGTTCGGGCTCGCCACGCTCAGGATGGAGCACGTCGCCTGCGCCGGCGGCCGGGTCACCTGCTCCTATCCGGCCAAGGGCGGCAAGCACCGCGAGGTGGAGATCATCGACACGGACGTGTGCAAGGTGATCACCTCCCTGCACCGGGCCGGGGAGGAGGGGGAGCTGCTGCGCTACGAGAACGGCTCCGGCTGGACCGACGTGCGCAGCGACGACATCAACGCCTACCTGCGCGAGACGTTCGAGTGCGAAGTGTCGGCCAAGGACTTCCGGACCTGGCACGGGACCGTGCTGGCCGCGGTCGGCCTAGCCGTCTCCGCCCGGATGCGCTCCAAGCACGGCAGGGAGAAGGCGGTGGCCAGGGTGATGAAGGAGGTGGCCGGCTATCTGGGCAACACGCCCGCGGTGGCCCGGGCCTCCTACGTGGACCCCCGCGTCATCGAGGCCTACCACAGGGGACGGACGATCGCCCGGGCGCTCACCGA
The DNA here is from genome assembly GCF_016863175.1 of Paraplanobispora siamensis. Taxonomy (GTDB): domain Bacteria; phylum Actinomycetota; class Actinomycetes; order Streptosporangiales; family Streptosporangiaceae; genus Planobispora; species Planobispora siamensis. The sequence continues at coordinate 85,795 of NZ_BOOJ01000032.1, read as the reverse complement.
ACTGGGCGCCGAGGCAGGTTTCGGGCAGCTCGCCACGCGGGGCGGAGTGGAACGGGCGGTTATCTCGCTGCTGCGACGATCATGATTTCCCGGTCCTAATTTTACGTATTTTTCTCTCCCGAAATCGTATGAACCCGACAGGCAAGGGCATCCGAATGAGCAGTTGGGCCGACGGTAGTCGGGTTTCTCCCAGACTCTCATTGGATTCACTATGTCTTCTCACACTGACATCTCCTTCATCACCCACTGGTCCCGTCAGGCCGCCTGCCTCAGCGAGGATCCGGAGTTGTTCTTCCCCATCTCGCCCCAGGGCCCCGGGCAGATGCAGCATGAGCACGCCAAGGCCGTCTGCCGCCGCTGCCCGGTGCGGGCGCAGTGCCTGGACTACGCCATCAGCACCCGTCAGATGCACGGGGTCTGGGGCGGCACCAGCCCCGACGAGCGCACCGCGGCCGCCCTGGCGACGTCCCGCCAGAAGGCCGCCATGTAGGTCACCGCGCCCCGGTCACATCTCGATCCACGTGGCCCCCGCGGCCGCGACCAGCCTTCCGTCCACCTCGTACACCGCCGAGCTCGCGAAGAGCTTGCGCCGCTCCCGCCCCTGCCTGCGGGCGACGACCACATAGGTCCTGCCCGGAACGACCTGCCGGTGCACCCGGGCCGTGATCCTGCCCAGCAGCGCCACCCCGCCCGGTTCAAGGTGCGCCCAGCCCGAAGGACAGTCCAGCGCCCCCCACACATGGGTCAGCGGCATGGACGCCGCCCACTCGGCCAGGACCGGGTGGGCGAACCACGAGGCGGCGACGGTGCCCGGCGCGCCGACCGTCCCGGGGTGGATGCGCATCCCGTTGCCGGGCTCGCGCTCTCCGCAGACGAAGCAGTCCGGGAACGGGTGGGATCCGGCGCCGACGAAGTGCCGCTCGGCCCTCCTGGCCTGGTCGAGGGGGACGAAAGGCGGCGGCAGCGGGTCCTCCTCCGCCGGGACGGCCTCCACGAGCAGCTCGGTCCCGTGGAAGAGCTCCACCCGGGAGCCGGCGCGCTCGATCCGCAGGCCGGCGTCCACCGGGGTCGGCGCCCGCAGCGTCACCTCGACCGCGCCCGCGGACGGCAGATAACTGGCCAGCAGGCCCGAGATCCACCCGCCGTTGACCATTCCCTTCGGACCGCAGTATCGGTCCTGCACACTGAACTCCTGCACGTGGGTATTCATTTCGCTCCGTTCCAATCGCACGTCCGGATATTCCTCAGCCGGCGGAGTCCAGGGTGGCGTCCGGTGCTTTCAGCCCGCTGTCACCTCGGTGTCACATGTCCTTCGCTCCGCGGTCCCGGATCGACGGCGGCACCGGGTGGAAGCGACGTTTTGGAGGCCCGTGACCCAAACGTTCACCCACGTGCGATGACGAGCCGCTCCCATACCGGGCATACTCCTGCCGTGCAGCGCCGTTACCCCTTCCTCGACCATCCCGGACCTCTCGCCTTCGCCCACCGGGGCGGAGCGTCGGAGGGCCGGGAGAACACCCACGCGGCCTTCGCCCGCGCGGTGGAGCTCGGCTACACCTATCTGGAGACCGACGCCCACGCCACCGCCGACGGCGTGCTGCTGGCCTTCCACGACCACACCCTGGACCGGGTGACCGACCGGACCGGGCGGATCGCCGCCCTGCCGTACCGGGCGGTGCGCGAGGCCCGGATCGGCGGCGTCGACGAGATCCCGCTCATGGAGGACCTGCTGGGCTCCTGGCCGCAGGCGCGCTTCAACATCGACGTCAAGGAGTCGGAGGCCATCGCCCCGCTGGCCGAGGTGATCAGGCGGACCAACGCCTACGACCGCGTCTGCCTGACCTCCTTCTCCGACGAGCGGCTCGCCCGCGCCCGCGCCGCGATCGGGCGGGACGTGTGCTCGGCCCTCGGCCCGCGGGGCGTGGCCACGCTGCGCGCCGCCGCGGTGACCTCGGCCTACGGCCGCCTGCTCACCCGGCTGGCCCGCGCGGGGGTGCCGTGCGCGCAGGTGCCGGTGGGCGTGCGGGGGCTTCGGGTCACCACCCCGGCCCTGATCCGTACGGCGCACGCCCTCGGCATGCAGATCCACGTGTGGACCGTCAACGACACCCGGGCGATGGAGCGCCTGCTCGACATGGGCGTGGACGGGGTGATGACCGACAACATCTCCGGCCTGCGCGAGGTGCTCCGGTCGCGGGGCCAGTGGTACCCGCGGGAGCTCGCCGCCTGACCGCCCGCGGCCGCCCGGCGCGGGCCCCGTGGGCGCTCCTGTGGCATCCGGGCCTCGACGACATCCGATCCAGCGACCTTTCCGGCGCGGCGCACCGCCGTACCGGGCCTCCCCCCACCCCCGAACGAACCGAGGACCGCCCATGACCGCCCCACCGGCCGTCGAAGAGACCCCCCAGGCCCGCCGCCGCGAGCAACGCGGCTGGTACTGGTACGACTGGGCCAACTCGGCCTTCCCCACCACCGTCCTGACCGTGTTCCTCGGCCCGTACCTGACCACGATCGCCGAGACCGCCGCGAAGGCCGCCGGGGCGGAGTACATCCCGGTTCTCTGGTTCGACGTGCGGCCCAGCGCCTACTACTCGTTCGTGGTGGGCGTCGCCGCCATCCTGCAGATCATCCTGATGCCCATGGTGGGGGCGCTGGCCGACCACACCGGCCGCAAGAAGGAGATCATGGGGGTCTTCGCCTACCTGGGCGCGGGGGCCACGGTCTGCTTCTGGTTCCTGTCCGGCGACCGCTATCTGCTGGGCGGCTGGCTGTTCATCATCGCCAGCGTCAGCTTCGCCGCCGCGTTCGTGGTCTACAACTCGTTCCTGCCGGAGATCGCCACGCCCGACGAGCGCGACGGGGTCTCGGCGCGGGGCTGGGGCTTCGGCTACCTCGGCGGCGGCCTGCTGCTCGTGATCCACCTGGTGCTGTTCCTCTACCACGAGTCCTTCGGCGTCACCGAGGGCGACGCGGTCCGCATCGCGCTGGCCTCCTCCGGCCTGTGGTGGGGCGGGTTCACGGTGATCCCGATGCTGCGGCTGCGCAACCGGCGGGCCCTCGCCCCGGGGACGGAGAGCGCGGGGCGGGCCGTGATCGGCAGCTTCCGGCAGCTGGGCCGTACGATCAAGGGCCTGCGCGCCTACCCGCTGACGCTGGCCTTCCTGGTCGTCTACCTGATCTACAACGACGGCGTGCAGACGGTCATCTCCTTCTCGGCCACCTACGCCGACAAGGAACTCGGCCTGGACCAGACGGTGCGCATCGCGGCGATCCTGATGGTGCAGTTCGTGGCCTTCGGCGGCGCGCTGCTGCTGGGCAGGCTGGCGGGCTCCTTCGGGGCCAAGCGGGTCGTGATGGCCGCGCTGGTGGCCTGGACCATCGTGGTGACCATCGCGTACTTCCTGCCCAAGGGCTCGGCGGCGGCGTTCTTCGCGCTCGGCTTCGCCATCGCGATCGTGATGGGCGGCACCCAGGCGCTGTCGCGCTCGCTGTTCTCCCACGTGATCCCCCGGGGCAAGGAGGCGGAGTACTACAGCCTGTACGAGATCAGCGACAAGGGCTCGACGTTCCTCGGCTCGTTCACCCTCGGCCTGGCCCTGCAGCTGACCGACAGCTACCGGCTGGGCATCCTCACCCTGGTCATCTTCTTCGTGGTCGGCCTCGCCGGCCTGGCCGCGATCAACCTTCCCAAGGCCATCCGCGCGGCGGGCAATCCGGTGCCCGAACGCATCTGAGGAACCTTCCGGGGAACCTTCGGACAACCTCTGAGGAACCTCCGGGGAACCTCGGCGAAACCTCCAGAAAAGGGTCTCCAGACGACCACGTTGAAAACACGCGATTGGATCACGTCGTGGGTGGGAATCCACACACGGTATCAAGCGTTGTACGCCGTGGGAGACGAACCCCTCACGACGGGGCCCTCAGGAGGCATTGAGACATGGGCGAGCGTGCGCTGCGCGGTACCCGACTCGGGGCGACCAGCTACGAGAACGACCGCAACACCGATCTGGCCCCGCGCCAGGAGGTGTCCTACATTTGCCCGAAGGGCCATCGATTCGACGTCCCTCTTGCGGCTGAAGCGGAGATCCCGGCGACCTGGGAGTGCCGCATGTGCGGCGTGACCGCGCTGCGGGTCGACGGCGAGCTGCCCGAGGCCAAGAAGGCCAAGCCCCCGCGGACCCACTGGGACATGCTGCTGGAGCGCCGTACGATCGAGGACCTCGAGGAGGTGCTCAACGAGCGCCTGGCGATACTTCGCGCCCAGCGCCGCAAGAGCGCCTGACCGTTCGGGAACAGAGCGGGAACGACCGGAACCCCCGGCGCCCATGACGGGTGCCGGGGGTTCCGGTTTTGCCGGGAAGTCCCCCTCCTGGCCTCCCAGCATTCGGTAGACGGAGGTCTATCGAATAATTCAGTAGTATCCACGAACATGGGGGGCGTCAAGGACGGGCGGTCGCGGCGGCAGTACCGTTCCCCGCTGCGCGAGGAGAGCGCGCGACGGACCCGCCGGGCGATCGTCGCCGCGGCGGGTGAGCTGTTCGTCCTGCGCGGCTACGCCGCGACCTCGCTGGCGGACGTCGCCGCCGCCGCGGGCGTCGCGCGCCCCACCGTCTTCGCCGTCTTCGGCTCCAAGCCGGCGCTGCTGCGCCAGGTGCTCGACGAGGCCCTGGCCGGTGACGACGCCCCCGTCCCCGTCGCCGACAGGCCGTGGTTCCGGCCCGTGTGGGAGGCCACCACCCAGGGCGAGCTCCTGGACGCCTACGCCCGGGTGTGCACCCTGATCGGCGGCCGCGCGGCCCCGATCTTCGAGACGGTCCGCCGGGCCGCCGACACGGCGGGCGAGGTGACCGACGTCTGGAACACCCTGCAGGACAACCGCCGCAAGGGCGCCGCGATGGTGGTCGAGCGGCTGGCCCATCTCGGGCCGCTCCGCCCGGAGCTGGACCTGCGGCGGGCGACCGACGTGCTGTGGGTCCTCAACGACCCGGCCCACTACAACGCGCTGGTGATCCAGTGCGGCTGGCCCGAGGACTCCTTCAGGCAGTGGCTTGCGGCGCGGATGCGTGACGCGCTGCTGCGATCCTGACCGCGTTCACCGCCTGGTGCGGGTAGACGTGCTCCAGCGCGTGATCGGGAGGCAGGACGCACCGGCGCCGGGCGCTCTGGTGGGCGCAGCGGAGGGCGTCGCCGCGGCGCGGCAGGAGCATGGACTCCGCGGTTTCGGAGACACCCGGAGTCCCGTTCTCGCCATCCGTCATCGAACGCTCCCTACCGGTGGCCCGTCGCTGCGATATCGGCCGTGGCAGCCTACCGTCGGACGCGCCGAATAACTAGAACATCACCTTTAACGACATCTGCCAGAAACACGTCAGATCACCCGGCTCCCTCCCGGCTCAGCCGCGAGTCATGGCCGACCCCGGCGCCGATCCCGCGGGCGGCCGGGCGATCATGGAGGGGTGAACCATGTCCGCATCAGCGTCTCGATGAACGCACAGGCGAGCCCGGACCGGGTCTTCGCGGTGCTGACCGACTGGCCCCGCCACGACGAGTGGATGGTCCTGACCCACGCGCGCGTCACGGCCGGCGACGGCCGCGGCGCCGGGAGCGGGATCGCCGCCTTCACCGGGGTGGGCCCGATCGGCTTCCTGGACACCATGGAGATCACCGAGTGGGACCCGCCGACGACGGTCGCGGTCCGGCACACCGGACGCCTGGTGCGCGGCACCGGGGTCTTCCGGGTGCTGCCCCGTGAGGGCGGCAGCACCATCGTCTGGGAGGAGGATCTCGCCCTGCCGCTCGGCGCGGCCGGCCGGCTCGGCTGGAAGTTGCTGCGACCGCTGAACGAGGCGTTCTTCCGCTTCTCCCTGCGCCGTCTGGCGGCCCTCAGCGCGGACGCGGGCTCCGGCGCCCCGGCCGACGGCTCCGGCCGGGACTGACGGCCGCGGGCGCGCGGCCGGGTCTCAGGCGTTCGGGAGGTCGCGGCCGGTGTCGCGGGTGACCGGGCCGGTGCGGTCGTCGTGGATGACCTCACCGTGGATGACCGGGCCGGAGGGGCGCGATCCCCCGGCCTGGCCGGCGCCCGCGAAGGGGTCGAAGACGGAGCCCGCCGGGCCGAAGCCCATGTGGAGGCCGGGCTCGGCCGCCCTGGTGGCCAGGGTGCGGATGCGGCGGGCGAAGAACCAGGAGCCGAGCCTGCGCATCAGCGGCCGGGTGAACGGCAGCACGAGCAGGAAGCCGGCGATGTCGGTGAGGAAGCCGGGGGTGAGCAGCAGCGCGCCGCCCGCCACGATCATGGCGCCGTCGGCGAGCTCCCGCTCGGGCATCCGGCCCCGCCCCAGAGCCTCCTGCAGGCTCTTCCAGGCCCGGCGGCCCTCCCTGCGGACGATCCAGGCGCCCAGGAGGCTGTCGGCGAGCAGCAACGCGACCGTCAGCGGGCCGCCGATGACCTGGCCGACCTGGATCAGCATCCAGATCTCCAGGACCGGAACCACCAGGAAGGCCAGGAACAGCAGAAGGCGCATCGTTTCCTCACTCGGGGCGTGAAGCCGTACGGCTCGCCGGGAGCCGTACCACTGTGACAACGCCCGCGGGCGCCGCCGCGTTCCGGGTTCTGCGGGCGGCGGGCGGGTGTTCGCCCTCAGCGTGGCCGGCGCAGCCGCTGGGGCAGGCCCGAGACGCCCCAGACGGTGACCCGCAGGAGCGCCTCAGAGATGATCTTTCTGCTCATCTTGCTGGTGCCGGCCGTCCGCTCGACGAACGTGATCGGCACCTCGGCGACCCGCAGCCCGTGCCTGGCCGTACGGAGGGTGAGGTCGACCTGGAAGCAGTAGCCCTGCGACTCGACGTCGGCCAGGCCCACCTTCTCCAGCGTGGCGGCCCGGTAGGCGCGGAAGCCGGCGGTCGCGTCGCGCACCGGCAGGCCGAGCATGACCCGGGTGTAGATGTTGGCCCCGCGCGACAGGAACTCCCGCGAGCCGGGCCAGTTGACCACCTTGCCGCCGGGCACCCAGCGGGAGCCGATCGCCAGGTCGGCGCCGTCGGCCAGCGCGTCGAGCAGCTTGGGCAGCTCCTCGGGCTGGTGGGAGCCGTCGGCGTCCATCTCCACCAGGACGTCGAAGCCCTCGGCCAGGCCCCAGCGGAAGCCCGCGATGTAGGCGGCGCCCAGCCCCTGCTTGCCCGGCCGGTGCAGGACGTGCACGTGGTCGTCCCCGGCCGCCAGCTCGTCGGCGATCTGCCCGGTGCCGTCGGGGCTGTTGTCGTCGGCGATCAGCAGGTGCGCCTCGGGGACCGCCGCGCGCAGCCGCTCGGTGATCATCGGCAGGTTCTGCCGCTCGTTGTAGGTCGGGACGATGACGAGCACCCGGCCGAACATCCGCTCCATCATGCGTCTCCCACCTGCTGATCACCCTCCTGCGTCGCGGAGTGCGCCGGACGGCGCTTCCGGAGCACCAGAAGCGCGCCCAACGCGACTGTACCCATCAGTATCAAGGCCCACTCGGGCAGAGCGCCAACCCTCGTGGCCACAGTGGTCTCGGTGCGCACCGGCACCTGAAGCACCGCCATGTCCTGGACCAGCTCGGCGGTCTCCCAGGTGACCACTCCCTCGGGGGTCACCGAGGCGGAGATGCCGGTGATCGCCGCGGTGACCACGGCCCGGTTGTGCTCCACGGCGCGCAGCTGGGACATGGCCAGCTGCTGGGGAGGCAGGTTGGTCAGCGCGTAGGTGGCGTTGTTGGTCTGCACCACCAGCGGGCTGGCCCCGGTCCTGGCGGTGCCGCGGACGACCTCGTCGAAGGCGACCTCGTAGCAGTTGATCGCCCCGATCGTCACCGGCCCCATCCGCAGGTCGCCGTCGCGGGTGCCGGACACCGACTGCCTGCCCACCAGGCCGGCCCGCTCGAACAGCGCCAGCACGAGGTCCTTCATCGGGGTGAACTCCCCGAACGGCACCAGCTTCTGCTTGTCGTAGTAGGCGCCGGGGCCGGTGACCGGATCCCAGACGAGGCTGCGGGTGGCGCGGTTGCTGTCGCCGATCGCGACAACGGCGCCGACCAGGACGGGCACCCCGATGTCCTTGACCGCCGCGTCGATCTCCTGACGGGCGAAGTCGTTCCGGTAGGGGTCGATGTCGGTGGAGTTCTCCGGGAGCACGACGATGTCCGGCTTGGGCATCCGGCCCTCCCGTACGGCCCGCGCCATCTCGTGCAGCTTGGTCGTGTGGTTGCGCAGGACCACGGCCGGCTCGTCGCCCAGCGGGTGCATGCCCCGGCCGGGCACGTTGCCCTGGATGACGCCGATGGTCACGCTCTTGCCCTCGTCGCCGGGCCGCGGGACGGCCAGCGCCCCGGCGGGCACGGCCAGCGCCCCGGCCAGCGGCAGGGCGAGGGAGCGCACCAGCGCCCGCGACGGAGCGGGCGCCGCCGGAGCCGTACGCAAGGCGGACAGAGCGGGGAGCCCACGCGTGGCGGCCAGGGCCAGCAGGCCGCCGCAGAGCACCACCGCGAAGCTCACCAGCGGCGCCCCGCCGAGCGCGGCGTACGGGGTGAAGGCCGACCCGCCCTGGCTGAAGGCGATCCGCACCCAGGGGAACCCGCCGAAGGGGAAGGCCCCGCGGGCCCACTCCATCGCCACCCAGAGCGCGGCGGTCCACAGCGGCCACAGCGGCAGCCGGGTCACCGCGGCCGCCGCGACGGCCCAGACGGCGTAGAAGAGGGTCTCGACGGCGACGAGGCCGAACCAGGCGTCCGTGCCGATCGGGCTGACCCAGCGCAGGCCGGGCAGCAGGAAGGCCAGCCCGGCGACGGCGCCCAGCCAGGCGGCGCGGCGCGGGCGGCAGCCGTACACCGCCAGCAGGATCAGCATGGCGCCGAACGGGGCGAGGAACCACAGGCCGATCGGCGGGAAGGCGAGGTACAGCAGCAGCCCGCCGGCCGCCGCCGCGGCGGCCCGGGCCAGGACGTCCCGCCCCGGGGAGGCGCCGGAGGTCACCGGCCGGGAGGCCGCGGGTCGTTCCCCGGCCGGGGGGACCGTCTTCTCCTGCACCACGGGCGGGGCTCCTTGCGATGGTCGGGCGGGCCGGTCCGGAGGGTTGCCTGCGATGTCCGGGCGGCTAGCCCGAACGCTACCGCCCTTGCCGGCGGGCCCCAAACCCTCCTGCCACCTGCGTCCCTCCCCGGCCGCGCACCGCCTCCGCCCCTCCGGAGGGTAAAGAACCGGCATGGCCCGTCCAAAAATGAGCAACGGCGAGCATTCTGGTGCCCGTAGCGGGTATGAGGCGCTGACTCGCGAGGGAAGGCATTCCTTGCCGGGTGGGAACAGCGAAAGGGGCAAGGCGATGAGTGAGCCGACGACGCAGTGCGAGGCCTGCAAGGGCGTGCTGCCCGCCACGGACCGCCGGCAGTTCACCTCCGCACGGGCGAGGCTCATCGTCGAGCACGGTTACTGCCAGTGCCGGCACACGCCCGAGGAGGCCGAGGCGGCGTCCGCCCCGCAGAAGACGGAGCAGCGGAAGACCGAGCGGCAGGAGACGGAGCGGCACGAGAACGGCAGCCCGGCGCGCAACGGCGTTCCCGCACCGGCTCTGCACGGGAGGTCCTGAAGGGGCCTGCGGAACGGTCCTTGAAAACCCGCGGGACCCCGCGGCGTCCTGGAAGACCCGCCCGATGCGGCAACGGGGTGGTCTCCTGCCCTGGAGACCACCCCGGCGCTTGCGGCGGCACGGGAGCGGGAAGAGGGCCTGGACCGCCCTTCGGACCGGTTCCGTCCCGTCGGCGGCGAGCGCGGATTGCCGTTGTCTACTGGGCGTCCAGACCCTTCCTGGGTCCAATCCCCCGCCCGGTTGGGGTGCCCCGCCCCGGCGGACCGCCGACTGCTGCACCTGGCTGTTCGGGCGGAGTCTCGCTCCGCCGCGGACGCAGGAACCGGCGATGCCGGAGACGGCCAACCGGCCAGTCCCGTGCTGGACCGGGCAGCAAACTACCGACCTCGGTCCAGATGTCAACCCCGTCACCAGCTGCGAAAACGCCAGATTCCGCAGCTGGGACATGATCGACGAGAGCTACCAATGCTCTCACGTGATCTGGCGGCGCTCAAGCCGGTCGAGCGCTCCGGGCAGCGGAGTGGTGTGGATCACCCCGAGCCGGCGGGTGGCGCGGGTCAGCGCCACGTAGAGGTCGCTCGCCCCGCGCGCCGACTCCCCCAGGATCAGGGCCGGCTCCACCACGATGACCGTGTCGAACTCCAGTCCCTTGGCGTCGGTGACCGTCAGGACGGCCACGGGGGCGTCCAGCGCGGCCGTGCCGGGTCCGGCGACCGCGCCCTCGACGGAGGCGGCGACCTGCCGGCCCAGCTCCTCCATGAGGGACGCGGGGACGATCACGGCCAGCCGCCCGCCCTCGACGAGCTCCGCCTTCACCGCCGGGACGAGGGCCTCGACCGGGGAGGCGGCCCAGGGGAGCTCTCCGGTCTCCCTGACCGAGGAGGGCGCGGTGAGCCCCGGCCCGATCAGCGGGAGCACGTCGGCGGCCACGGCCATCAGCTCGGCGGGGGTGCGGTAGTTGACGCTGAGGCTCTCCGCGCGCCAGCGCCCGGCCACGTAGGGGTCGAGCACCTGCCCCCAGGACCGCGCCCCGGCCGGGGAGGCCGTCTGCGCCAGGTCGCCGACGATCGTCATCGACCGGGTCGGGATCCGCCGCATGACCATCCGCCAGTCCATCGGCGACAGCTCCTGCGCCTCGTCCACGATGACGTGGCCGAAGGCCCAGGTGCGGTCGCCCGCGGCGCGCTCGGCGGTGGTGAGGTAGAACTCGTCGTCCAGGTGCCGGGCGGCGAACTTCTCGGCGTCCATGATGTCTGACAGGCCGGTCAGCTCCAGCACCTCCTTGGCGTAGGCGAGCTGGGCCCGGCCCTCCTCCTGCTCGGCCGCGCGGGCCGCGGCCTGCTCCTCCTCGGCCATCCACGCCCCGGCCCGCAGCACGGCGGGGTCGATGCCGCCGAGCAGCTCGGCGGCCTCGTCCAGCAGCGCCACGTCGGACTCGGCCCACCAGTTCTCGCCCTTGCGCGGGGGCTCGCGCAGCAGCAGCCCGCGCTCGGCCGGGCCCAGGTCCGCGGCGGCGTAGTCGAGCCGCTCGCGGGAGGTGAACAGCCCGATGAGCAGCTGCTGCGGCGTGGTGTAGGGCCACAGCCGGTTCAGCGCCGCCTTCACCGGCTGCTCGGTGCGCAGGTCCTCGCGCAGGTCGGCCAGCTCGTCGTCGTCGATCATGCCCTTGCCGAGCTGCTTGGCGGCCTGCCGGGCGAGCGCGTTGAGCAGGTGGCGGACGAAGACCGCGCGGGCCTCGTTGTGGGTCCTGCGCGAGCGGGAGGCCCGGTTGCGCGCGGCCTCCAGCGTGCGGCCGTCCAGCCTGAGGGTGTAGCGGTCCAGCTTGATGTCGATCGGCTTGCGGGGCACCCGCTGCCGCTCCCGTACGGCCCGCGCCACGACCTGGGCCATCCGCTCGTCGCCCTTGAGCGCGGCGACCTCGGGACGCTCCACGACCCCGGGGGTGATCCCCGGGTACAGCTCCCCCACCGTCGACAGCAGCACGTCGGTCTCGCCGAGGGAGGGCAGGACCTGCTCGATGTAGCGCAGGAAGGTCAGGTTGGGGCCGAGGATGAGCACGCCCCGGCGGGCGAGCTTCTCGCGGTGGGTGTACAGCAGGTAGGCCGCCCGGTGCAGGGCCACCACGGTCTTGCCGGTGCCCGGACCGCCCTGCACGACCAGCACGCCGTTCAGGTCGGAGCGGATGATGCGGTCCTGCTCGGCCTGGATGGTCGCCACGATGTCGCGCATCCTGCCGGTACGCCGGGCGCCGATGGAGGCCAGCAGGGCCGCCTCGCCGTTGAGCGTGGCCACGTCCTCGTCGGTGAGGTTGTCGAGGTCGAGCAGGTCGTCGTCGACGCCGATCACCGTGCGGCCCTTGGTCTGCAGGTGGCGGCGGCGGGTGACGCCCATCGGCGCGGCGGGGGTGGCGCGGTAGAAGGGCTGGGCCACCGGGGCCCGCCAGTCGATCAGCAGGCGCCGCTGGTCGTCGTCGGCCAGGCCGATGCGGCCGATGTAGAGGGAGGTGTGGTCGGCGTTGTCGAGCCGCCCGAAGCACAGGCTGTTCTCCACCGCCCACAGCCGCGCCAGCCGTTCGGCGTACATCCCGGCGAAGGTGTCGCGCTCCGAGCGGTTCTGGTGGGTGCCGCCCCCACCCTGGGCCAGCACTCCGTCGAGCTGCCGCTGGGTGCGCTCGCGCAGCAGATCGAGCCGCTCATACAGGGAGGAGACGTACTCCTGCTCCTTGGCGAGCTCGATTTGACGGGTTGCCGTCGCTCCATTATCGTTGATAGTAATGGGATACTCCGGGCCATAGAGCTTGATTAAGCTTGTTGTGCTGGTTGTTGTGACAAACCATCACCCTAGCAGGTCCGTCGAGGTCACCGCATTCCACTTACCTCACGCACCGCACCGCTCCCCCGTCTCCGCCGCCGCGCGCTGACCACCGTCACATATTGATCGCGGCTGCCATCTCACGCTTGACGCCTCCTCCGCGGCTCCCTACATTCATTCCGAGTTAGGAAACTTTCCTAACTACCGAGCCGACGGATCTGGAGGGGCTGTGGCACAGCCGACACCGGGCACCCCGAGCCTGCTGCGCGCGATCAACGACCGCGCCGCGCTCCAGGCCCTCCTCGAACGCGGCCCGCTGACCCGCCCGGAGATCGGCGCCCTGACCGGCCTGTCCAAGCCCACCGCCTCCCAGCTGCTGGCCCGCCTGCAGGCCGCGGGGCTGGTGGTCCTGGACGGCATCCGCGAGGGCATGCCGGGCCGCACGGCCGAGGTCTACCGCCTCAACCCGGACGCCGCCCACGTCGCCGCGGTGGACGTGACCCCCTCGCGCATCGAGGCCAGGGTCGCCGACATCACCGGGACCGTGATCGGCGAGCACCGCCTGCCCACCCCGGGCCGCTCCGGCAAGGACATCGTGGGCAGGCTGCGCGCCGCGCTCCAGGGCGCCGGCGCGCCCGACGACGTGCGGCGCGTGGTGATCGGCATCCAGGGCGCACTGGACCCGGTCACCGGCAGGCTCGGCTACGGCGGCCACATCCCCGGCTGGCACATCCCCGACCTGGTGCCCACGCTGCGCGAGGGTCTCGGCGTCGAGGTCGCCGTCGAGAACGACGTGAACCTGGTCGCCCTGTGCGAGCAGAACCGCGGCGTGGCCCGGGGACGCCGCGACTTCGTGCTGCTCTGGGCCGACGAGGGCCTCGGCTCGGCGCTGGTGCTCGGCGGGCGGCTGCACCGCGGGGCCACCGGCGGCGCGGGCGAGGTCGGCTACATGCCCGCGCTCGGCGCCCCCACCGCCCGCGAGGTCGGGCGCAACGCCGACCACGGTTTCCAGGCCCTCACCGGCGGCCCGGCCGTCCTGAAGATCCTCAGGTCGTACGGCGTGCGCGGCGCCGGCTTCACCGCGGCCGTGCGCAACGCCGTACGGGCCTCCGAAGGCGAGGGCCGGCGGGCCGACGACGCCCGCGCCGGACTCCGTGACATCGCCGCCCGCCTGGCGGTCGGCCTGGCCGCCATCACCGCCGTCGTCGACCCCGAGGTCGTCGTCCTGACCGGGAGCACCTTCATGGCCGGCGGTGAGACGCTCCGCGAGCTCGTCGAGCACGAGCTGCACGCGCTCACCGTCCCCCGGCCGCCCCTGCTGCTGTCCACCGTCGAGGGCAACCCGGTCCTGACCGGCGCCCTCGACCTGGCCCTCACCACCACTCGCGACGAGGTCTTCAGCTCCACGGTTCCTTCCTGATCCCGTCCGAGCCCTCCTGTATCCCCCCACGCAAGGAGGCGACTGTCGTGAACCGACGGTTCATCACCTTCGCCGTGCCCGTCATCGTGATGACCGGCACGGCCCTGACCGCCTGCACCGCCGGCAAGGAGAGCGCGCCCGCGCTCGGCTCCCAGCCCCGGGCCTCCGGCTCGGCCGCCGCGGCCCTGCCGGCCGCGACCCTCGAACTGTGGCACGGCTTCAGCGCCGACAGCGAGGTCAAGGCGTTCGAGGACGCCATCGCCGGATTCCGCACGAAGTTCCCGCAGATCACCGTCAAACTTACCAAGGGCGTCCAGGACGACCAGATCACCCAGGCCGTCCGCGGCGGCACGGCGCCCGACGTGGCCTCCTCCTTCACCACCGACAACGTCGCCCAGTGGTGCAGGAGCGGGGTGTTCCAGGACCTGACCCCGGTCATCGAGCAGGACGGCATCGATCTGAGCGTGCTGCCCGAGGCCGCCCGCGCCTACACCGAGTTCGAGGGCAAGCGGTGCACGATGCCGATGCTCGCCGACGCCTACGGCCTCTACTACAACAAGGCGCTGATGAAGGGCAACGAGCCGCCCAAGACGCTGACCGAGCTGGCCGAGCTGGCCAAGAAGCTCACCGTGCGCGACGCCGACGGCACCATCAAGGTCGCCGGGTTCATCCCCAGCGTGCAGTACTACGAGAACTCCCCCGCCCACCTCGGGCCGATGGTCGGGGCGAAGTGGTACAACCCCGACGGCACCTCGGCCATCGGCTCCGACCCGGCGTGGAAGCGGCTGCTGCAGTGGCAGAAGGAGCTCATCGACTGGTACGGCTACGACAAGCTCGACAAGTTCCGCAAGAGCCTGGGCGACGAGTGGAGCGCCGAGCATCCCTTCCACAAGGGCAAGGTCGCCATGGTCCTGGACGGCGAGTGGCGCAACGCCATGATCGCCAATGACGCCAAGGACCTCGACTACGGCACCGCCCCGCTGCCCGTCGCCGACGACCGGCCCGAGCTGTACGGCAGCGGCTTCACCGCGGGCACCGTGATCGGCGTGCCCAAGGGCGCCAAGCACCCCCAGCACGCCTGGGAGCTGGTGAAGTATCTGACCACCGACACCAAGGGCCTGGTCACGCTCTCCAACGCGCTGCGCAACGTGCCGACGACCAAGGCCGCGATGGAGTCGCCGGAGCTGAAGAAGGACCCGCAGTTCCAGACCTTCCTCGACATCTTCTCCCACCCGAAGACGAGCACGCTCCCGGCGAACGTCAACAGCGTCTTCAACCAGGAGGCCTTCAGCTCCTTCGTCCAGGCCTGGGAGAAGGGCTCGGTCAAGGACCTCGACGAGGGGCTGGCCGGGGTCGACAAGCAGATCAACGACAAGCTGAAGCTCTCCGGGGGGTGACCGGCCGGTGAGCACCGTCCTTGCGGCGCCGCGCGCGTGGCGGCGCCGCGAGGGCCTCCGGGCCCTCGTGTGGCTGTCGCCCTGGCTGGCGGGCTTCGCGGTCTTCTTCCTCTACCCGCTGGCCGCGACCGTCTACTTCTCCTTCCACCGCTACGACCTGTTCACGCTGGAGTTCATCGGCCTGGACAACTACCGCTACTTCCTGAGCGACGAGCGGGCGCTCGTCTCCATCGGCAACACCCTGTGGCTGGTCGTCTTCATGGTGCCCGCCCAGGTGCTGTTCGCCCTGGGGCTGGCCCAGCTCGTGACCCGGCTGAAGGCGGGCGCGGGCCTGTTCCGGACGATCTTCTACCTGCCCTCGCTGATCCCGACGGTGGCGGGCACGGTCTCGTTCGTCTTCCTGCTCAACCCGGCCACCGGCCCGGTCAACCAGCTCCTGGAGCTGGTCGGCGTCACCGGCCCCGACTGGTTCGGCGACAAGGACTGGTCCAAGCCGAGCCTGACCCTGCTGGGCATGTGGGGGGCCGGGAACACCATGGTGATCTTCCTGGCCGCGCTGCTGGACGTGCCCCGGCACCTGTACGAGGCGGCCGCGCTGGACGGGGCGGGGGCCTGGCGGCAGTTCCGGAGCATCACGCTGCCGACGATCTCTCCGGTGCTGGTGTTCTCGGCGGTCACCGGCGTCATCTACGCCCTGCAGTACTTCACCCAGGCGATGATCGCCGCCAGGGTCGCCTCCGGCGCCACCGACTCCCCCGGCAGCAGCTTCACGCCCGGCTATCCGGAGACGTCCACGCTGACCCTGCCGCAGTGGCTGTTCCACGCGGGCTTCCGCGACTTCTCCATGGGGTACGCGTGCGTGCTCGCCCTGCTGCTGTTCGCCGCCTCGATGGTCTTCACCCTGATCCTGCTGCGCCGCTTCCGCGCCTTCGACCGGGAGGTCTCGTGAGCACCGCCCTGGCCACCCGCCCCCAGGCCCCGGCCTCCCGCCCGCGCGGCCGGACCGCCCGACGCGTCCGGGGGCGCAGGATCCTGTACTGGATCGCCACGCACGCCCTCGCCGTCGCGCTGGCGATCATGTTCATCGGGCCGCTGGTCTTCATCGCGCTCACCGCCCTGATGACCGACCAGCAGGCGCTGACCAGTCAGCTGTGGCCTCAGTCGTGGAACTGGGGCAACTTCACCGAGATCTTCGAGCGGTCCCCGCTGCTGCTGTGGATCGGCAACACGATGCTGTACGCGGGCCTGGGCACCGCGTTCATGCTGCTGTCGTCGATCCCGGTGGCCTACGCGCTGGCCCGCTTCCGCTTCCCCGGGCGCAGGGCCGCCTTCCTGGCGGTCATCGCGATGATGATGCTGCCCCCGCAGGTGGTCGCGGTCCCGGTCTATCTGATCTGGGCCCGGGCCGAGCTGACCGGCACGCTGTGGCCGCTGATCCTGCCCATGCTGCTGGGCGACGCCTTCTCCATCTTCCTGCTGCGCCAGTTCCTGCTGACGATCCCCAGGGACTACACCGACGCGGCCCGGGTCGACGGCTGCTCGGACTTCACCACGCTCGTGCGGGTCGTGCTGCCGATGGCCCGGCCCGCGATCGCCGCGGTGGCGCTGTTCCAGTTCTTCTACTGCTGGAACGACTACTACGGCCCGCTGCTGTACGCCTCCACGAACCTGGACAACTGGACGCTGTCGATCGGGCTGGCGTCCTTCAAGGCCCTGCACAGCGTGCAGTGGAACCTCACCATGGCGGCCACGCTGCTCGTCATGGCACCTGTGATCGTTGTCTTCTTCCTCGCCCAGAGAGTCTTCATCGAGGGCGTCACCTTGACAGGAGTGAAAGGGTGAAACTCGCCGTTGTCGGGGGCGGCTCGACGTACACGCCGGAGCTGATCGACGGGTTCGCACGGCTGAGGGACGAACTGCCCCTCACCGAGATCGCGCTGGTCGACCCGGACACCCGCCGGCTCGGCCCGGTCGCCGGGATGGCCCGCCGGATGCTGGCGCGCGCCGGGCACCCGGCGAAGGTCACCGCGACCGCCTCGGTCGAGGAGGGCGCCGCCGGGGCGGTGGCCGTGCTCCTGCAGCTGCGCGTGGGCGGCCAGGCGGCGCGCGAGGTCGACGAGACCCTCCCGCTGGAGTGCGGGTGCGTCGGCCAGGAGACCACCGGGGCGGGCGGCCTGGCCAAGGCCCTGCGCACGGTGCCGGTCGTGCTGGACATCGCCGCGCGGATCCGCGAGCACGCGCCCGGCGCCTGGATCGTCGACTTCACCAACCCGGTGGGCATCGTCACCCGGGCGCTGCTGGAGGCCGGTCACCGGGCCATCGGCCTGTGCAACGTGGCGATCGGCTTCCAGCGCCGCTTCGCCGCGAAGCTGGGCGTCGACCCCGCGCGGATCTCCCTGGGCCACGTCGGCCTGAACCACCTGACGTGGGAGCGGACGGTCCTGCTCGACGGGCGGGACGTGCTGCCCGCGCTGCTGGAGGAGCACGGCGAGGAGATCGCCGAGGACGTCGGCCTGCCGGCCGGCCTGATCCGCCGGCTCGGCGTGGTGCCCTCCTACTACCTGCGCTACTTCTACGCCCACGACCTCGTGGTGGAGGAACAGCGGGCCAAGCCCTCGCGGGCGGCCGAGGTCGCGGCGATGGAGGGCAGGCTGCTGGAGATGTACGCCGACCCGTCGGTGGACACCAAGCCCGGGCTGCTGGAGAAACGCGGCGGCGCGTTCTACTCCGAGGCCGCCGTGGCGCTGATCGCCTCGCTGCTCGGCGACCGGGGCGACGCGCAGGTGGTCAACCTGCGCAACGACGGCACGCTGCCGTTCCTGGCCGACGAGGCGGTCATCGAGGTGCCCGCCACGATCACCGCCTCCGGCGCCGTGCCGCTGGCCGTACCGGCCGTCGAGCCCCTCTACGCCGGTCTCATCGCCCACGTCACGGCCTACGAGACGCTGGCGCTGGAGGCCGCGCTGCACGGCGGCCGCGAGCGGGTCGCCGACGCGCTTCTCGCCCACCCGCTGGTCGGCCAGGCCGCCCCGGCCGAGGAGCTGGCCCGGCGCCTGATCGAGGCCAACCGGCGGCACCTGCCCTGGGCGCGGGCGTGAGGACCGTCCTGGCCGTGGACGGCGGCAACAGCAAGACCGACGTCGCGCTGATCGGCGAGGACGGCTCAGTCCTGGCCACCGGCCGGGGCACGGCCTTCGAGCCGCAGCGCGCGGGGGTGGGCGCCGCGATCGACGTGATAGGCGAGATCGCGCGGCGGATGCTCGGCCCGGGCGCGGCGGCGCCGTACGCCGACCACGTGGCCGCCTACGTGGCGGGCGCGGACCTGCCGGCCGAGGAGCGGGCCCTGCGCGAGGAGATCCTCACCCGGGGCTACGCCCGGGAGGCGGTGGTCGGCAACGACACCTTCGCCCTGCTGCGGGCCGGCGCCTCGGGCCCGTCGGGCGTGGCCGTGGTCTGCGGGGCCGGCATCAACGCGGTCGGGGTCTCCCCCACCGGGCAGGTCGCCCGATTCCCCGCCCTCGGCAGGCTCACCGGCGACTGGGGCGGCGGCCTGGGTCTGGGCGAGGAGGTGCTCTGGCACGCCGTGCGCGCCGAGGACGGCCGCGGCCCGGCCACCGCGCTGGAGCGCGCGGTGCGCGGGCACTTCGGCACCCGCACCGTGGAGGAGGTGTCCCTGGCCGTGCACTTCGGCGACCTCCCCTACGCCCGGCTGCAGGATCTGGTGCCGGTGCTGATGTCGGCCGCCGAGGCGGGCGACGCGGTGGCGCGCTCCGTCGTGGCGCGCCTGGCCGAGGAGGTCACGATCCTGGGGGTGGTCGCGCTGCGCAGGCTCGGCCTGCTCGGCTCCCCCGTGGAGGTGGTCCTGGGCGGCGGCGTGCTGACCGCCCGCGACCCGCTCCTGAGCGCCATGCTCGAGGAACGCTTCGCCGGGCAGGCTCCGCAGGCCAAGCTGGTCGTCGTCGACGTCCCGCCCATCGTGGGCTCCGCCCTGCTCGGCCTGGACCGGCTCGGCGCGGCCGGGAAGGCCGGGGAGCGGCTGCGGGCGCACTTCCGCGCCGCGACCCGGGGCGCCGCGGCGGGCTGAAGACCGGGGCGAGGCGGATCCGGCGGTACGGCCCCGGCGATACGGCCCCGGCCTCAGCTCCGGGCCGTGACGGGGGCCCCGGCCCAGACGCGGTCGAGGAATGCGGCGATCAGCGGGGCGATCTCGGGAAGCCTGTCCTCCAGGGCGAAGTGCCCGGTGTCGAACAGGTGCAGGTCGGCGCTGGGGACGTCGCGGAGGTAGGCGCGGGCGCCGGGCTCGGTGAAGAAGGGGTCGTTGACGCCCCAGGCGATGAGCGTGGGCGGGGTGCGCTTGCGCAGCCACCGCTGCCACCGCGGATACTCTCCCACGTTGGCGTGATAGTCGAAGGCCAGCGCGACCTGCGCCTCCTTGCGCCCCGGCAGGTCCAGGAAGTGCTGGTCCAGCGTCCAGCCGTCGGGGGCGACCAGCCGCGGGTCGGCGGTGCCGCCCTCGTACTGGCCGCGCGTGGCGGGCAGCGTCAGCAGGTCCCGCACGGTCTCCCCGGCCCCCTCGTCCTGCGGGCGCAGCGCGATGAAGTCCCGGGCTGCGGGTGACAGTCCCTCCTCGTAGGCGTTGCCGTTCTGCACGACCAGGCCGGCGATCCACTCGGGCCGCCTGGTCGCCAGCCGGAAGCCGACGGGCGCGCCGAAGTCGAAGACGTACATCACGAACCGGGTCAGGCCGAGCCGTTCGACGAAGCCCTCGACGATGTCGGCCAGGGCGTCGAAACGGTAGGCGAACCCGTCCGGGGTCACCGTGTGGCCGAAGCCGGGATAGTCGGGGGCGATCAACCGGTAGCGGTCGCCGAGCGTGTCGATGAGCCTGCGGAACTGGTGCGAGGCCGAGGGGAAGCCGTGCAGCAGCAGCATGACGGGGGCGTCCGCCCGGGAGGGAACCGACTCGCGGTAGAAGACCTGCACCCCGTCGACGTCGATGTGGCGGTGCAGCGTGCGGGCGATGGCCGGGAACGTCATTTCACATGCCTCCTCTAAGCGAATATGCATTAGTAGTAACCGATCTCTATCTAATGGGTCAACCCACCCATGTAGCATTAGGTCATGAGCGATCTCGTGCCGCTGACCGGCGAGCCCCTCGCCCTGGACCTGGTCAACACCCGGCCGCGCACCCCGCAGGGGCCGGTCGACCTGCTGGCCGATCCCGAAGCGCTGCGCTCGTGGCTGGCCCTCCAGCGCGACCGGCTCCCCGGCCTGACCGAGGACGAGACCTCCGCCCTCGCCCCGTCCGACCTGTCGGCCGTGCACGCCGTACGCGAGCACGCCGCCGCCGCGATCGAGCGCGCCCGGCGGGGCGAGCGCCCGCCCGAGGCCGCCCTGCGCGGGCTCAACCGGGCGCAGGCCGCGGCGCCCGCCGTCAGGGAGCTGTCCTGGGACGGCGCGTCAGTCACGGCCGTGACCCGCCGCCCCGGCGCCCCGGGCGCCCGACTGACGACCATGCTCGCCGAGGCCGTGGCCGGTCTGCTGACCGATCCGGCGATCATCCGGGTCCGTGAGTGCGAGGCCGACGACTGCGTCATGCTGTTCCTGCCCGCGCATCCGCGCCGGCGCTGGTGCTCGGCCGCACGCTGCGGCAACCGGGCGCGCGTCGCCCGTTACTACCGGCGGCACCGGCCGGGGTGATCCCGCTCGGGACGGTACGGCTCCGCCTCCGTACGGCCCGGCCTCGTGCCGCAGGGCCCGCTACGGTCAGGGCTGCGGGGCGGCGGGCAGGGTGAAGCGGAACCTGGCGCCGCCGCCGGGGTTGTCCTCGGCGACGATGGTGCCGCCGTGGCGTTCGACGACCCGCCGGCAGATGGCCAGTCCCAGGCCCGTCCCGCTGTAGGCGGTGGCGACCCGGTGGAACCCCGCGAAGATCGCCTGGTGCTGGCCGGGAGGGATGCCGATGCCCCGGTCGGCGACCTCGACGCAGGCCCAGCCCTCCGGCGCGGGGTGGGGGGTGACGTCGACGCGCGGGGCCTGCCCCGGCGGGGTGTACTTGATCGCGTTGCCGATCAGGTTGTCGACGAGCTGGCGGACCAGCGGAGGGTCGGCGAGCACGTGGGGAAGCGTGCCGACGTACACCTGCGGGGCGGGACCGGCCCGGTCGGCTCCGGCGGCGGCCACGTGCTCGGCCACGACCTCGCGCGCCATCGCGTCCAGGTCGACCGTCTGCGGGTTCACGGCGGCGTCGCGGGCGGCGGCGTACAGGAGCAGGTCGTCGATCAGGCGGCTCATCCGCGCGGTCGCCGACAGCACGCGGTCCAGGTGCCGCATGCGCAGCGCGGCCCGACCCCCGCCCCGGCCGGTCGCCCCGCGCGGCCCGCCGGGACCGGTGGCGTCGGGACCGGTGGCGCCGGGACCGGCGGGCTCCGCCTCCTCGGCCAGGTCGTCGTACACCAGCTCGGCGAACCCGCGCACCGCGCTCAGCGGGCGTTTGAGGTCGTGGGCCACGACACCGGCGAAGGCCTGCAGCTCGGCCTCGCGCTCGCGCAGCGCGGTGATGTTGTAGGAGGAGGCCACCGCGCCGATGAGGTTCCCGTCGGTGTGCCGCAGCGGCCGCGCGTGCATCATGACGATCTGCCGGCCGCAGCCGGGCGGTGTCACCGTCATCTCCAGGTCGACGACCTCACCGCGCAGCGCCCGCATCAGGGGAGTCTGCTCGATCGTCATCGCCGAGCCGTCGGAGTAGGTCATGTGCACCACCGGAGTGGTCTCGGCGATGGTCAGCGGCCGGTCGGCGGGCGGCAGGGCGCTGCGGGCGACCCGGTTGGCGTGCACGATGACGCCGTCGAGGTCACAGGTGATCACGTTGACGTCGATGGCGTCCAGCACCTGGGTCAGATAGGCCTTCTGCACGGCCAGTTCGTCACGCGCGACGCGCAGCTCGGCCTCGCTCGCGGTGCGCCGGACCAGCTCCTCCTGGAGCGCCGCGGACGCGGCGGCCAGCCGCTCGTCGGCCCGGGTCCTGTCCGTGATGTCGTGGAAGACCGCCACCGCGCCCGTCTGCCCGGCCGCCGGGTCCAGCGGCTGGGCCGACACCGAGATGATCGCCCCTTCCGGGCGGCCGGGGTGGCGGATCATCATCGACACCCGTTCGACCTTCTGGCCGGTCAGCGCGCGCATCACGGGCAGCTCCCCGGTCGGGATCGGGGCCGAGCCGTCGGGGGTGAAGACGCCGTAGCGGCGTTGCCACTCCTCGATGTCGTCAAGATCATGGTCGATGCCGAGGATCTGCCTGGCGGCCGGATTGTGCAGCAGGAACCGTCCCTTCTCGTCGATCACCCCGACCCCGTCCCCCACGCTGTCCAGCACCGCGGCCAGCAGCCCGCTCTGACGGCGCGCCCCGGCCTCGGCGGCGCGCAGCTCGGCGGTGGCGGCCACCACCTGCGCCCGTGCCCGCGCGCGACTGCCGGCCAGGACGAACACGAGCGCGGCCAGCAGCAGGCTCACCACGGTCCCGGTGGTGGCCACGGTGGCCGGCAGCGCCCCGGACGCCCCGGGCAGCGACGCCCCGGCGGCGGCGACCTCGAGCTGCCAGGTCCGCTGGGCGACGCGCACCTCGCCGGTGCGGCTCATGTCGGGGGGAGATCGGCGGGCGCCGGTCGCGGTCAGCGTGGCGACGGTCATCACGGCGCCGCCGCTGTGACGCGCGCGCAGCCGTACGTCGAACGTGCCCTGGGTGATGCGCTGGAGGGTCTCGCCGATGAAGTCCTGCCCGTGCAACGCCATCAGCACCCAGCCGACGAACCTGCGCCGCCCTCCGTCCGCCGGGGTCTCCGTGTGGATCGGGACGGTCAGCACGAACGACAGCTGGCGGTGCTCCGCCGGCAGATCCCGGTCTCCCAGCAGGTAGTAGGTGTCGGAGACCGTCACCTGGCCGCTGCGGCGCGCCTCGGTCAGCGCCTGGGAGGGTTCGGCCGCCTGGGTGGCGTCGATGCCGGCCTCCTGCCGCCGGTTTCCGTTCAGCGGCTCGTTGAAGATCGAGAAGATGTGCTCGCGCCCGGTGCCCTCGGCGGCCAGGTTCAGTCCCGCCGCCCCCCGCTCGCGCCACTCCTCCTGCACCCGCGGGACATCCTCGTCGCCGGCCGCCACCAGGAACACGATCGAGGACGCGCCGGCCAGCCGCATCTGCTGCAGCGGCCGGGTGAGCCGGACGAACCTGGCCCTGGTCAGCGGCTCGGAGGCCCCCATGGCGGCGGCCATCATGCGCAGCGCGTCCACGTACCGCCCGGCCTCCGCCGTCACCGCCCCGTTCACCAGCGCCGCGCGCCGGTCCATCCCCTGATCGGCGGTGCGCTGCTGGGCACGCTGCAGCACGGCGCCCGACAGGCCCGACAGCACCAGGCCCACGACGGCCACCAGCGCCGCGGCGAGCACCGCCGGGGCGGCCTGCGCCCAGGGGACCTGCCGGAGGCGACGCCTGACCACGTTCCACACGCCATTCACTATCGACAGATCGCCCGCTCCGGCCGGTCGCGCCACGCCGTCGGCGGGGATGCCTATGCCGAGCCCACCACCTGCGCTGATGGACATTTGGCCGAAACAGGGCGCAGGACTTCCCTATCGCCTGGGCTGATATTTCGTGATACGTGCTATATCCCAGAGATAGCGGGCATGCGGGCAAGTATGGATGGCAGGGCAGAAGATCCAGAGGTTGGCCCGGGCAACCTCGACCCTTCGGAGGAGAAGCGGCACCGGGCACTGGGAGAGCTGGCCGTCGGTCTGGCCATGGCCGAAGCCCGAGCCAATCACGGCCATCACGCGCTGGCCAACGCCCACACCTCCGCGGCCGACGCGCACCGCCTGCTGGCCCAGGCCAACGCCGGCGACGTCGCCGAACACCGCGAGCTCGAGGAATGGCACCGCTGGTGCGCCATGGTGGAGAGCCAGCTCGCCGCCGAAGCCGACCAGCGCACCCCCCGCAACCACGGGCCTCACTCCTAGAGGAGCGGGTCCTGAAGCCGGGTGCGGCTCCAGTCGCGGCGGTGTTCCGGTACGCGTTTCGGCGCCGCTGTCGTTTCTGTCCAAGACGGCCACCGCGACCACGGTCTAGCGTGTACCCAGCAATTCGCCCGAACATGAGGAGACAGCACAATGCGTGACTTGGTCTACACCGGTTTCATGTCGCTGGACGGTGTCGTGGACTCGCCCGGCGGCGGGCCGGGAGAGGAGCACCGCAGCGGCGGGTGGGTGTTCAAGGACCTCGAGTTCGTCCCCGAGGCCTGGTCGCTCAAGGGTGAGGAACTCGCCGACACGACGGCGCTGATGTTCGGCCGGCGCAGCTACGAGGCGTTCGCGACGACCTGGCCCGGCTCGCAGGACCACGCCGACTACAAGGAGCTGCCCAAGTACGTGGTGTCGGCCACGCTGCCCGACGACGCCATCGTCGACGGATGGGGATCGATCACGATCCTGCGCTCGACCGAGGACGTCGCCGCGCTCAAGGAGGGCGAGGGCGGCGCGATCTTCATCCACGGGAGCGCGGAGCTGGCCCGGCGGCTGTCGGACGCGGGCCTGATCGACCGGTACAACCTGCTCGTCTTCCCCGTGCTGCTCGGCGCCGGGAAGAGCCTGTTCGGCCGGGCCGACCGAGACAAGCACATGCTGACGCTGCGGGAGTCGGAGAGCTACTCGAACGGGATCCTGAAGCTGGTCTATGACGTCAAGCGCTGATCCAGGTCGAGGGAGATCGCGCCGCACCTGACGGCGGTGATCATCAGCACGAAAAGCGAACCGGGCCGCCCCTCCCTATCCGGAATGCGAACCACGGGGGAAGACCACGGTCAAGGAGACCCGCACCCCGGCCGGCCGCGACGCCCGGTCGAGAAGGGCGGTCATCTGACGGCCCGCCCGACCTTGGAGAGGCTGAGCGCGTGCGGGAAGCCGACGCGCGGAGTGGTGTGGTGCGGGTCGATGAACACCGGCTCCTCATCGGAACCGCCGCCCAGGTAGGCGTCCTGCGCGGTGACGCTGGTCCAGCGGTCGTTCTGCAACTGCTGGGCGGCTCCGATGCCGGCGACCGGGGGGAGGGTGATCCGCACATCCAGCTTCGGCCCGGTCAGGTGTTTCCACACACTGTGCGGGTCGGTCAGCGGGTTGGGCGGCACCCGGCTGGAGGTGTGATAGCTGCGCAGCACCCGGGAGCCGTTCTCGCCCAGCCAGCGCTGGAGCAGGTCCAGGTAGGGGGACCAGCCGCCGGCGGACGGATGGAACCCGTCGAGATCCCAGAGCTCCTGCCACGACTCGCGCCACGCTCCGCTGGGGATCACGCCGCCGCCGGCCGGCACGCCCCACAGGGTGGAGTCCAGCGTGACGTTCCGCCGTTTGGCGACCGGCGTGCACAGACCCCTGGCCGTCGACCACAGCTCCACGGTCGAGATGTCCCAGCCCCTCTCGCACATGAGCGTCTTGACCGCGGTGATCCCGGTGCTGAACCCGGCCACGGCCACCCTGCCCACCGCCGGGGCTGCGCCGAACCCCTCCGACACGACGGCCGCGGTGTTGCTGCGCAGGTTCGGCCCGGCCAGCTCCATCGGGTGGGCGGACCTGGGCGGGCGCAGCCCCAGCCGGCTGGTCCGGCACTGACGGTGCAGGAACAGCCCGATCTCCCGCAGCGCCCGCAGCAGCCCCTCCCCGCTGCTGAAGGGCCCCAGGTCGCCGTAGTCGGCGATGGGCATGACCAGCACCGCGCGGTTGTGCTGTGCGACCATCTCGTAGGCGAAGAAGAACTCGTCGAGCAGATACTTCTTCGCCAGCTCCATGTACTTCTGGAACGGCGCCGCCTGGCTGACCAGCCCGTACGGGTAGGCCACGCCCCGGTACTCCTCGTTTTCGGTGGTGGGGCTGTAGAAGACGACGTAGTCCAGGGTCGGCGGCGGCGTCTCGTCGGAGAGGTTCGGCGACCAGACCGCCACGGCGTAGCGCGGCCGGCTGGGCCGGGGCGCGTACTCCAGCCAGTAGAACCGCCCGAAGGCCGCCAGGTCGGCGTGCGCCGTATCGCTCTGCAGCCGTTTCCATCCTCTCGTCCCCGGGGCCACCGGCTTCGGCGGGAGCAGTTGCGCCCGCGGCACCTGGACCGCTCTTATGTCGTTCCAGTGCCGGGCGTAGCCGAACACCCCCGGGAACCGGGGAACGCCGGTCAGCAGCACGCCGCCGGGGTCGCGCGCCGGGGTCCTCATCAGAGCGGCGACCTGCTCGGCAGGCAGATTGACGGTGGGCGCGGTGTCCATCCGGCCCAGCCGTACGGCCAGCAGCACCTCCTGGCCGCTCACCGTCGGGGTGACCAGGGCGTTGTCCCAGGAGGCGCGGCCCGGCAGGCCGGTGAACGCGCACCTCTCCGCCACGTGCTGGCCGTGGTCGACCTCCAGCGTCACCAGCCGGGCCGGGTCGAGGTCGAGGTCGGCGCTCCAGCGCCCGGCGGGGTCGGTGAGCCCGCCGGCGGGCCCCAGACGCACCCGCGCCCCGGCCAGGGGCCGGCCGTTGACGTCGACCACGGAGACTTTGCAGGTGACGGCCATCCGGGCTCCCGGGCGGGGGACGGTGCGGGACCTTCCGAGCTTAGACGCCACAGAGGCCGAACGGTACGGAGAGTCCTGATGAGGACACGCACTGTTAATCCACGGGATCGCGTGGCACATTGGCAGTTCAGGAAGAGGCGCGGTCCGCCGAGGACACATGCGGCCCGGGGCGGCCTATCTAAGGGGATCTCATGGCGATCGTCGTCACGTTCACCGGGAAGACGGCCCTGCCCGGGCCGGACACGGGCTTCCGGATCTGGTCGTACAGGATCGATCCGAGCCCGTCCGGCGAGATCCCGGCGAACCAGCAGATCGCGCTGAGCCTGCCCGCCACCGTGGACGTGCAGGATCCGGGTCTCCACCCGGATCTCCCCCAGCTGACCGGCACCTTCCTGCGGCGCGATCCGGGTTCGACCCGCCAGTACGTCGGGCGGACCACCGGGCAGGCCGGGGCCCAGACCATCTCGTTCGTCGCTCCGGCCGCCGAGTCCACCTGCGAGATGCTGCTCGTCAGGATCCAGTCGAACCAGCCGGTGGTGTCTCTGCCCTTCACCACCACCCCGGGCGGCGCCCACGCCCCGGTGCAGGTCCTGACCGCGCCGGTGCAGGGCCGGCCGGTGTTCAACGGCCGCCCGCTGACCGACTTCGCGGGCACGCTGCCGTACGCCAGTGAGACCTTCGGCGTCTACCAGCCGCTGGCCGGCTGGTTCGGCGCGCAGAACACCCTGCGGGCGGCCACCGGCACCACCGGCTACGAGGTCCCGGGGCTGAGCCGGGAGGCCTTCTCCGGAGCGGCGGCCCGCACGCTGGAGGGCCGGGAACTCGCGGCCCTGGCCGGACGGCTGGAGGCCGCCGCCCAGGGCGTGCTGTCCCCGGTGGGACTGGTCAACCTCTTCCGGCAGTACTTCTTCGAGTTCGACACCTTCCTGGGCGCTCCGGCCGGGCACCTGTGGATCAGTCCCGGCGGCACCGTGGAGGTCGTGGAGACCAGCACCCGCCGCACGCTGGTCGAGCGGGTCGCCGAGCAGGCGGAGGAGACCTCCCGCAAGGTCGAGGAGAGCCTGACCCGGCAGGAGGACATCGCCGACGCGGTCAAGGAGGAGAACGCCAACGACACCAAGCTCGGGGTCAGCGCGACCGGCGGGGTGAACGCCCCGATCTACCACGCCGACGCCAGTGCCAGCTTCAGCACCCAGAGCACGGTCAAGCGGTCCGCCGAGGAGACGCACAAGCACGCCCGCACGCAGAGCTCCAAGGTCACCAGCGAGATCAAGCGCAACTTCAAGACGACGTTCAAGACGGTCACCGACGTCACCGACACCTCCAGCCGCCGCTACGTCGTGCAGAACACCACCGCCGAACTCGTCAACTACGAGCTGCGGCGCAAGATGCGCAAGGTCGGCGTACAGCTCCAGCACATCGGCGCACGGCTGAGCTGGCAGGTCTACCTCGACGCGCCCGGCCGCGGCCTGGGGCTGGGCGACATGGTCGACGTGGTCGCCGCGCCCGACCTGACCGGGGTCCAGAAACCGGAGATCCAGCCCCGCCCGCAGGACCAGAAGGTGACCTATCCCCTGTCACTCCCCTTCGTCCTGCACCAGGGGGCGGACGACGAGGCGGAGAACACCTACAAGCTCTCCGACGAGAACCGCGACCACGGGATCCACAAGCCCGACGTCGGCATCAACAACATCATCCAGTTCCGGTTCGACTTCCCGCTCCCGCCCCCGCCCCCGGGCTACGAGGTCAACCGGATCGCCTCCATCGACTTCCGCGGCGCCCAGGTCCAGTTCACCACCTCGCACACCGACCTGGGCATGCCCGCCAACCCGGACCCCGCCAGGAACAGCCTGGGCCTCCGGCTGACCCACGCCAACTTCCAGGGCAGGAAGTCCCTGCCCTTCGACGCCTCGATCGTCTACACGCCGACCGCCGCGGCCGTCCAGGCGATCGACGCGGCCAACGCCGAGGCCCGGGCCGCCTACGCCAGACAGGTCGCCCAGCTCCAGCACGAGGCGTACGGCCACGCGGTGCGCGAGCGTCTCAAGAAGGTCAGCACGATGCGCTCCCGGCCGCCCGAGGATCTGCGCAGCGAGGAACGTCAGACGGTCTTCGGCACCCTGATCCGCAGGCTCTCCCTGGGCGCGGACCCGCACCTCGGTTCGGAGCTGATCCGGCAGCTGTTCGACGTGGACGAGATGCTGTACTTCGTCGCCCCCGACTTCTGGCGGCCGAGCACCGGGGTGACCCACCCCACCCCGTCCAGTCTCGGCCGGTACCCGGTTCCCCCGCCGCCGTGGGCGGCCGACCAGACCGCGCCCCTGGCGGGCGAGACCGTGGTGAGCTGGTACTCCCACACCGACCGGAACAACGCCCTCGACCCACAGGGCCAGGCCACCCCCGAGTGGCGGATCGACTACCTCATCACCGAGGAGACGCAGCCCGCGCCGCTGGGCAGCTCCCTGGGCTGGCTGATCCAGATCGACGGCGACGAGCGACGCAACGAGTTCCTCAACGCGGCCTGGGCCAAGGCGGTACTGCCGGTGCGGCCGGGGCACGAGGTCGCCGCCCTGAAGTGGCTCGTCGAGGTCGAGGGGCAGGCCGCCTTCGACCTGCCCTACCCGTTCCAGCCGGGCGACCCGCCCGAGTACCAGGGCAAGAAGGTCGGCGAGGTCCTGCAACTGCTCTCGGCCGGGTTGCAGGCGTCCAACACCTCGGTGGCGAACCTGCTGGCCACCGAGGAGGTCTTCGAGACCGGTTTCGACCCGCTCGAGGGGGGCTTCCGCCCGGCCGAGCCGTACCAGATCTTCGACCAGTGGATCGAGGTGCTCCCGACCGACCAGGTCGTGGCCGTGCAGGTCCGCTACGACCCGAAGACCGGCCAGCAACTCTGACGCCGGCCCGGTGCGGCTCCGTCGAGGCTCCGGACGCCGCCATCCGGCAGGTGTCCGGCCGGCGGGCCGAGCCGGGCGCCTTCCAGAACCGGTCCGAGCACGCGGTCAGGCGTCCCGGTAGCAGTCGCGGGTCTCGGGGAGTCGCCGGAAGCCGGCCGACTCGTAGGTGGCGACGGCGGCGACGTTGGAGCTCGGGGTGCAGACGACCGCGCTCGACGAGCCCAGCTCCCGGAGGGCTGCGGCCGCGGCGACGGTGATCGCCCTGCCGTAGCCGTGACCGCGATGTTCCCGGTGCACGCCCATCGGTTCGAGCAGCCCGGGCCTGCCCGGACCGGCCGACCACACCGTCACCGCCGCCACCGCGTCGCCCTGATCGTCGTAGGCGACCAGGCACCGGGCCTCGGCGTACGGTGAGCCGGCCGCCATCGCCCGCCAGCGTTCGTCGGTGAACGTCGACCTGTCGAACGACGCCCGCTGTACGGCGGCGCGCACGTGCGCCCGCTCCGGCCCGATCACCTCGATCCGCACGCCCGGGTCCTTCACCGGCTGCGTGAGATCGCGGCGCAGCGGCGTCCACGGCTCGTCGGCCTTCCAGCCGGCCCCGAACAGCAGATCCCGAACCAGTGCGCCCGTCGGCGCCTCGACGTTCACCCTCCCCTCGCCCAGTACGCCGCGCTCCGGCTCGCTCACGTCCTCGACCAGCCGCCGCGCCAGCTCCCCGTCCCGCCGGGCGTCCGGCGCGATCGCCAGCCGCAGCAGCCCGGCGCCGTCCAGCAGCCCGGCGGCGAGGATCCGCCCGTCCCTGCTCCACGTCCGGACCGCCGCGGCCGTCGCCTCGTCACCGAACCGCCAGAACCAGCCCAGGTCCCCCGGGTGCAGCTGCACCGGCGCCCCGTCGCGCTGCCACTCACGCAGCGCGCCCACGACCTCGCTCAGCCCGTCGGTTCCCGGCTCATCCAAGACAATCGCCATAGCCCCGATCACACCTCACCACACCGAAGATCCGCACCCGGTTTTCGGCCGGCCGACCGGGCGGGACGCTGCGCCGCGACGCCGTACGGTCTCGCCTGTCGCGGCCACGGGGCCCATGGGGGAGATATGGGGTGGTTTCCCGATTTTTGCCGGTATCCTCTAGACACCCTGAATCTACACATAGTGTAATCATCCAGATACATTAGGTTGTTATGAGAAGTCGATAGAGTCCCCCAATTGAGGATCTTCGATGGTGGCGGACCCTTCGCGGATAGGAGAAAATGATCACCGGATCCGGCTGGACGCCCGCCGCGGCCCTCGCTCATACCGATACGGACTGGATGGATGATATTGGGACCTTCACCGGGGTTGTACCGATCCAGTCATCTTCCGGGAAGGGGACGGCGTCGAGCGAAGGGGGACAGGTGGTAAAGGCGCACGTAGACGGCATGTCGGTGATCTCCGGGGACGAGGTCCGGAGGCTGGCGGCGGTGCGGCGCTATCAGATCCTGGACACCCCGCCCGACGGCGCCTTCGACCGGGTCGCCGCGCTGGCCGCCCGCGCGTTCGACGTCCCCATGGCCACCGTGACCATCGTCGACGAGGACCGCATCTGGTTCAAAGCCCAGCGGGGGCTGCCCGCCGGGATGAACCAGATCAGACGCGAGCCCGGCCTGTGCGCCTCGGCCATCCTGTGCGGCGAGCCGTACGTCGTCACCGACGCCCGAACCGACCCGCGCACCATGGACAACTCCCTGGTGGACGGCCCGGCGGGGATCCGTTTCTACGCCGCGGCCCCGATCATCACCTCCGACGGCTACCGGCTGGGAACCGTCAACGTGCTGGACGTCCGCCCCCGCACCGTCGACGCCGCGCAGCTCGCGACGCTGCAGGACCTGGCCGCCCTGGTGGCCGACGAGCTGGAGGTACGGCTGGCGGCGATGGCCACGGTGGCGCGCGAGCGGCGGATGCGCCGTGAACTGGAGCGGGAGCAGGAGCGCCTGGAGCTGCTGTCCAGCACGCTGCAGCGCACGCTGCTGCCGTCGATCCTGCCGGACGTGCCCGGCCTGGAGCTGGCGGCCTACTATCACGTGGCCTCCAGCGACCGGGTCGGCGGCGACTTCTACGACGTCTTCGCCCTGGGCGACGGGCGCTGGGGCCTGTTCCTGGGGGACGTGTCCGGCAAGGGGGCCGAGGCGGCGGCGCTGACCTCGCTGGCGCGCTACACGCTGCGCGCCGCGGCCACCTACGACCCCGACCCCGTCGGCGTGCTGCACAATCTCAACACGGTGCTGCTGCAGGAGCAGCAGCCCGGCGACCCGCGCTACTGCACCGTCCAGTTCGGCCTCCTGACTCCGGACGGCCCCGGGTTCGACCTGGTGCTGGCGGCGGGGGGACACCCTCCGGCCCAGGTGGTCCGCGCCGGCGGCGAGGTGGAGGCGCTGCACCCGGCCGACGGATGCGTGGTGGGGGTCTTCGACGACCCGACGATCACCACCGTGCGGACGCGCCTGAACCCGGGGGACGCGCTCCTGCTGCACAGCGACGGCCTGACCGAGGCCCGGACCCCCGACGGCCACCTGTTCGGCGAGGAACGGCTGCGCGGGCTGCTCGCCCCGCTGGCGGGCCGGGCGGCCAAGGAGATCGTGACGGTCATGCGGGGGCTCCTGGCCGACTTCGGTGCCGGGCTGGCCGACGACACCGCTATCTTGGCCCTGTCCGTACCATAGGCTGATCGTCCATGGCCGTCCCCCGCCGGCCGGCCCGTCGCCGTGAGGAGCCGTAGTGAGTGCCCCGACCAGCTCGTTGACCTGGGCCCTCGACCATGAGGAGCCGGAGGCGTGCGTGCTTCGGCTGACCGGTGAACTCGACTACACCACCTCGGTCCACCTGAAGGACGCACTCGACGACCTCGGCGCCTGCCGCAACCTGATCGCCGATGTGAGCCAGTTGACGTTCTGCGACTCCACCGGCCTGCGCATGCTCCTGAACGCCCGGCAGACCATCACCACCTCGGGCGGCGTCGTCGCCCTCGTCGGCGCCAACGCCCGCCTGAACAGGATCCTGAACCTGACCGGGCTGGCGCGCGCCTTCTCCCTGCACGCCACCCTCGCCGAGGCGCACGAGGCCCTGGCCGCCGCCTCCCGGTGACCTCCGGTCCGCCGGGCTTGGTGGGATTTTTACCGGCCCGGAGGGAAAAGCATCAATGATCCGGGCTGGAATGGGTAACTCCGGCAGCAAGCGTCCGGCGGGCGACCGCTAATCTACTGACCCGGGGCAGAATGAGCCGGCACCGGGCACGACATCGCAGGGGAGATCAGTGAGAAGCGTTCAGCTCCGCCAGTGGGCGATCACTGCGGATCTCTCCACCCTCCGCGACCGGATCACCGACTCCGCGAAGCGGGCCGGTCTGCGCGGCCGCCGCCTGGACGACCTCCTGCTGGCCACCAACGAGGCCGTCATCAACGTGCTGGAGCACGGCGGCGGCCGGGGCACCGTGTCCCTCTCGCACGACGGGACCGACGTGCACGTCGAGATCACCGACGCCATGGGCCGGCTGTCCCCGCTCGACACCCGCCGCCACCTGCCCGGCGCCGACGCCTCACGAGGGTTCGGGCTGTGGCTGATCGGCCGGCTCTGCGACGAGTTCACCATCTCCCAGCACCCGGGCCGCTCGTCCGTACGGCTGCGCATGCGCATCGTCCCCGCCCCGCAGCCCACCCTGGAACCGGCCCTCCCCTAGAACAGTCCCCGGCTCCCGGGCGGTTCGCGGATCGCCCTGCCCGCCCCGGTCACTCGGACGGCCGGGTCAGACCGGTCCGCCGTCCGTCCCCGCCCGCAGGACCTCTCTGATCTCGGCGGTGTGCCGCTCGGCCAGGTCGGGGCGGCCGTGGTACTGGGCGGGGGTGTTCTGGAACATCACGATCTGCCACGTCCCCCCGCGGCGCTCGGCGACGAGCGTCTGGAAGGCGTTGACCTCGGGCCTGAGGTCGTCCGCGCCCGGCGGGACCATCCCGACGATCGCCTGCACCATCGCGTGGTCGGCGCCGAGCGGCCGCACCCGGCGCACCTTGGCGACGTAGGTGGCGACCGGGTGGTCGCCGAAGATCGCCGACAGGTGGTCCAGGATCTCGGCGGCCGCCACCTGGCTGCCGTCGAACCCGACCATCATGCCGTCCTCGACGAACAGCGCGGCGTACTCCTCGGCGTCGTTGCGCCGCCACGAGTCCAGCAGCCGGTGGTAGAGATCGCGCACGCCCACCTCGTCGAAGATCTCACTCATCGACTCTCCCCGTCTCGCTCCGCATCCGGCTCCGCATCCGCCGCTCGCGTTCATCCTCCTCCTTGTGCCCGCCCTGCGCTCATCCTCGCGCCCGCACTCCTGTCGCATCCGCCTCTCTGCCGTGTCCGCGCGCCGCACAGACCGTCCGCGTCCATCCTCGCCGCCATTTTGACGTCGGCAGGCCTTGAAGTGACGTCACAATGATGCCATGATGACGTCATGGAGTTGACATCGTACATCGCCGACCTGCGCCGGGAACTGGCCGCCGCGGCCGAGGTGGCGGGCCCCGAGGTGCGCGAGGCCGCCGAGCGCCTGGCCTCCGCGCTCGATCCGGCGGTGCGGCTCACGCTCATGGACGTGCTCTCCGACGCGGCCGACGAGGTCACCAGGGAGATCGATCCCGGCGTGGTCGAGGTGCGCATCCGCGGCAGGGAACCGCAGTTCGTGGTGAGCCTGCCGCAGGAGCACGAGCGCGCCGGGCCGCATGACTTCCCGCCGGGCTCCCCGTTCCCGGGGCACTTCCCGCCGGACTTCCCCTTCTCCGGGCGCTTCCCGCCCGGCTTCCCGTTCTCCACGGGCCGCCCGCCCGCGGGACCACCCGGTCCGCCCGGCCCTCCCCACGCCCCCTCGCCGCCGCACCCGCCTCTGCCGCCGGAGCCTCCCGCCCCGCCGGGCGAGGCCGAGCAGGGCACCGCCCGGATGACCCTGCGCCTCCCCGAAGCGCTGAAGTCCCGCATCGAGCAGGCCGCGGCCGGCGCCGGCGTCTCGGTGAACGCCTGGCTCGTCCGGGCCCTCACCGCCGCCCTGTCCGACCCCGGCCCGGGCACGCACGGTCCGGGCAGGCGCCTCACCGGCTGGAGCCGCTGACCCGGTCCGGCAGATCGGAGGCCCACCCGTCCCGGGTGGGCCAGGAAGATCCGGGGCCGACCCGTCGCGGACCGGCCCGGCAGATCCGGGACCTCACCCGTCGCGGAGCTGCCAAGTCGTCACCGACCGGGTCGGCGGCGCGGGGCACCACCCCCGCTCCGGCGGCGCGGGGCACCGCTCCCACCGCCGTTCACCCTTCTCCACCGAGACGGAGCTTCGCCATGCCCACATTTCCCACACCAGGCCCGATCACCTTCAGCGCCCACCTGGTGGGCGGCAGCCTCCGGGTCACGGCCTCCGACCGCGAGGACACCAGGGTCGACGTACAGCCGGCCGATCCCTCCGACCTCGACTACGCCCGATCCATCCAGGTCGAGCACGACGCCGACACCATCAGCCTCAGGACACCCGACCGGCGGGTCCTCCGCCGGGCCCCCACCGTCGACGTCGTCGTGGCGCTGCCTGCCGGATCCCACGTGCGCGCCGGCACCGTCTCGGCCGACGTGACCACGTCCGGGCCGCTGTACGACGTCGAGATCTCCACCGCCTCCGGTGACGTCACGATCGAGCGCGCGGCGGAGCTGCGCGTCAAGACGGCGTCGGGTGACGTCAGATGCGACGTCACTGAAGGTGCCGCCTCGGTGGAGACCATCTCGGGAGTGGTACGGCTGGGCACGGTCGGCGGCCCGGCCGGCCTGACAACCGTGTCCGGGGAAGCCGAGCTCGGCGAGGCCGGCGGCGACGTCGTCGCCAAGTCGACCTCGGGACGGATCCGCGTTCACCGGATCGTCCGGGGCCGGGTCTCGGCGAACACCACCTCCGGTGACGTCGCGATCGGGGTCGCCGACGGCACCGCGACGTGGCTGGACGTCGGATCGCTGTCCGGAAAGATCAACTCTGAGCTGGTCCCGTTCGACCAGGGCGACCAGCCCGCCGACGACGAGAACACGATCGAACTCGGCATCCGCAGCCTCAGCGGCGACATCTCCATCACCAGATCGGAAGGCATGCGATGAACACCGACATGATCCTGCGCTACGCCCTCGCCCGGCATTCCGAGCGCATCGCCGAGGCCGGGCGCTCCCGCACACTCGCCCGCCGAGGCCCCGGGCGGCGGCGCTCCCCCGACCTCCTGCGCCACCGCCTGGCCGTCCTCCTGCACACCCTGGCCGAGGCCGTCGACGTCCCCTCTCGCCCCTCCTACTCCGCCCACCGCCCCTCCCGGGCGTCCTGACCACACCCTGGCCGAGGCCGTCGACGTTCCGTCCCCCTACTCCGCCCATCGCCCCTCCCGGGCGTCCTGACCGCGCCATCCCAGCGCCCGCCCTCCGGCACACGCGGACGCGGATCGACTACCCGGCCGGACCACACCGCACATCAGCGCCCCCGCACATCAGCGCTCCCCGGATATCAGCGCTCCCCGGCGTCACACTCGGCGCCGTCATCGGTGAGGCTCTCGGCCTCCCACGGCACCTGGATCATCCCGGCTCAACCGAGACCCCCGACATCCTGAGACACCGGATCATCCCAGCTCAGCCGGGGCTTTCGACCTCCCGTGGCACCCGGATCATCCAGCTTGACCAAGGCCCTCGACACCCTTAGGCACCTGGACCCCCCGGCTCGACCGAGGCCCTCGGCCTTCCGCGGCATACGGAGACCTCGTCTCCCCACGGCGATCGTCGTGTTCGGCGTTGGCGGCGTCGTGGTGATAGAGCAGGCGCAGCCATGTGGTCCCGGCGGCCGGGCCTCCGGACATGGGGCCCTTGGCCACCGCGGTGGGCAGGGTGGTGCCGGGCCTGGGCCCCTCCCTGCCGAACTCGGTCTGGTGCAGCACCGCGCCGCACCGGCCCCCGACCCGCATCCAGGATGCTTCGTTGAGACCGGCCTCGGCGGCGGCGTTGCGCCCGGGTGCTTCACGATCGCCTGAGGACGACGGTCCCCGGGAGGATCTGATGGAAGACTGTCTGGCCGTGGCAGCCTCGGCGGACGACAACGCGGGCCGGGTCGTCGACTGGCTGCGGGAGCCCGGCGAGTCCGACGACGCCCTCCTGATGTACTGCTCCGCGCAGACCGTGCTCGACGCGGCCGTGGTCGCCCACCATCCCCGCATGCAGGGCCGCAGCTCCCCGGCGGACCTGACCGGCGAGCCGGGACCGCCGCCCGCCGAGGGGATGTACTACCGCCACTGGGAGCACGACGACATCTTCCACAAGGCGCCGGCCCACTACGGCTACCGGACGGCGCGCTACGAGATCATCTGTTTCCACAACGACGGCATGGGCGTCCCGGGCACCGGCGTCTCCGCCTACGGCGGCCAGTGGGAGCCGTACGACCTGGAGGCGGACCCGGCGGAGCCGCGCAACGTCTATCACGATCCGGACTACCTGGGGGTGTGAGGTGTCGGGGAGCTGCTGCACGCCCGGTACGGCGGGGCCGCCGGAGCCCGTGCGCGTCGAGGCGCCGACGATCGAGGCGCGGAGCGCACACGCGGCCGGGTCGTCAGATGCGCACGCGGCCGGAGTACGGCGGGCGCACGCGGCCGGGTCGCCGGGCGTGCACGCGATCGAGCAGGTGCGTCTGCCGGGCGGCGGGTTCCTGATGGGCGACCCGGCCGGCGACGGCAACCCGGCCGACGGCGAGCGGCCCGTCCACCGGGTCACGGTGCGGCCGTTCTCGATCGACGCGACCTGCGTGACGACGGCCGACTTCGCCGTCTTCGCCGAGGCGACCGGTTACCGGACCGAGGCCGAGGTGTACGGCTTCTCGGCCGTCTTCCACCTGGCGCTGAGCGCCCGCCCGCAGGACGTCATGGGGCCGGTCCCCGGCGTGCCCTGGTGGCTGGGCGTGCGCGGCGCCGACTGGCGCCACCCCGGCGGCGCCCTGTCCGAGGCCGATCCCGACCATCCCGTGGTGCACGTGAGCTGGAACGACGCGACGGCGTACTGCGCCTGGGCCGGGCGGCGCCTGCCCACGGAGGCCGAGTGGGAGTACGCCTCCCGTGGCGGCCTGGAGGGCGCCCGCTA
Source organism: Paraplanobispora siamensis (assembly GCF_016863175.1). GTDB lineage: Bacteria > Actinomycetota > Actinomycetes > Streptosporangiales > Streptosporangiaceae > Planobispora > Planobispora siamensis. The sequence goes on along the minus strand of NZ_BOOJ01000032.1, from coordinate 47,954 downwards.
CCCGTGGGGCGACGACCTACCGGAGGGGGGGTGGCCGGTGAACATCTGGCAGGGCGACTTCCCCGCGCGCAACACCATGGACGACGGCTATCTGACCACGGCCCCGGTGCGTGCCTTCGGCCCCAACGGCTACGGGCTGTGGCAGACGGTCGGCAACGTCTGGGAGTGGTGCGCGGACTGGTACGCCCCCGACTACTACGCCCACTCCCCCGCCGACGACCCGCGCGGCCCGCGGCGGGGCACGGCCCGGGTGCTGCGCGGCGGCTCGTTCCTGTGCCACGACTCCTACTGCAACCGCTACCGCAACGCGGCGCGCTCGTCGAACACGCCGGACTCCTCGATGGCCAACGCCGGGTTCCGCACGGTGGCCGCACGAGACGCGGTGGCCGTCCAGAACACCACGGCCGCACAAGATTGATCCGGCGTTGTGAGGAGGTCTATGCACTGAACCAAGCGCTTGCTACGCTCCGGTCATGATACCCACGATCGTCTGGGGTACCGGGAACATCGGCCGCGCGGCCATCCGCGCCGTCGAGGCCCATCCGGCGCTTGAGCTCACCGCGGTGATCGTCCACGATCCCGCCAAGGCCGGTCGTGACGCCGGCGAACTGGCCGGCCTCGGCCGCGTCCTGGGAGTCGAGGCGACCGATGACGCCGGCGCGGCGCTGGCCGCCGGCCCCCGCGCCGTGGTGTACGCCGCCTCCGGCGACATCCGCCCGGACGAGGCCCTGGCCGACGTCGTCAGTGCGGTCCGGGCCGGGGCCGTGGTCGTCACCCCCTCGCTGTACGCGCTCTACGACCAGCGCAACGCCCCGCCGGAGATGCGCGAGCCGGTGCTGGCCGCCGTCGCGGAGGGCGGCGGATCGTTGTTCGTCTCCGGCGTCGACCCCGGCTGGGGCAACGACGTGCTGCCGCTGCTGATCAGCGGGCTGGCCGCCGACGTGGACGTGATCCGCTGCCAGGAGATCTTCGACTACACCACCTACGACCAGCCCGACGCGGTCCGCTACCTGGTGGGCATGGGCCAGCCGATGGACTACGAGCCGCCGATGATCGCCCCGACGGTCCCGACCATGGTGTGGGGCGGGCAGGTACGGCTGATGGCCCGGGCCCTGGACGTCGAGCTCGACGAGATCCGCGAGACCGTGGAACGGCGCCCGCTCGAGTCCACGGTGGGCACCGCGACGATGGGCGAGTTCGAGGCCGGAACCCAGGGCGCGATCCGGTTCGAGGTGCAGGGGATCGTCGGGGGCGAGCCCCGCATCGTCATCGAGCACGTCACCCGCATCCACCCCTCCTGCGCGCCGGACTGGCCGACGCCGCCCGACGGCGACGGGGCGCACCGGGTGATCATCGAGGGCCGTCCGCACATCGAGGTCACGGTCGAGGCCGTCGACGAGAGCGGCAACCGCTCCGCCGGCGGGAACGCGACCGCCGTCAGCCGGCTGGTCAACGCCGTCGACTGGCTCGTGGAGGCCAAACCCGGGATCTACGACGCGCTCGACGTCCCGCTGCGGCCCGGCAGGCTCGCGAGGAGGCGGCCGTGAGGATCGACATCCCCGAGGGCAAGGACCCCATCGGGTACGTGTGGGGCGAGATGGTCCCCGGCATCGGGGTGGCCGCCTCGAACTTCTCGCTGGCGGTGTACGCCCACACGACCCTGGGCCTGCGCGAGTTCGAGGCCGCCCGGCTGCGGATCGCGCAGATCAACGGGTGCGCCTTCTGCCTGGACTGGCGCACCGAGCGCGACGGGCAGAAGGTCGAGGACGACTTCGCCGAGGCGGTGACCGACTGGCGCACCACCGGCGCCTTCGACGACCGCACCCGGCTGGCCGCCGAGTACGCCGAGCGCTACGCCCTGGACCACCACGGCCTCGACGACGAGTTCTGGAACCGGATGACCGGGCACTACAGCCAGACCGAGATCGTGGAGCTGAGCATGAGCATCGGCTCCTGGCTGGCCTTCGGCCGGCTCAACCACGTGCTGGGCCTGGACACCGTGTGTGTGCTGACCGGCGGCTCCTCTCCCGCGGGAAAGCGGACGCCCACGCCCTGACGCGACGAACCTCCCCGTAGACGGCTCTTCTCCTGGACGACCCTCCCATAGACAACCCTCCCGGCAGACATCCCTCCCGGCAGACGAACCCGTGTAGACGAGCACGACCCCATATCTCAAGGCGCGAGAAACCCCGAGCACGACCATTTCTCATTTCGTCGAGAGTGAGGACCGTCACATGGGTGACACCACCGGATCCCCCGTCCCCCGAACGATCTCGCGCCGCGGCTTCATCGCCGGGACCGGCTCCCTGCTGGGAGCCGCCGCCCTGGCCGGCCGTACTCCCGCGGCCTGGGCCCAGACCGCCCCGGTCGCCCCGATCCCCTCCGGAGCCCACGTCGCCGCCCTGGTCATCGGCACCGGGTACGGCGGCGCCGTCGCCGCCCTGCGCCTGGCCCAGGCGGGCGTCGACGTGCACATGGTCGAGATGGGCATGGCCTGGGACACCCCCGGCTCCGACGGCAAGATCTTCTGCAACACGCGTGAGCCGGACTATCGGTCCTACTGGCTGCGCACCAGGACCAAGGCGCCGCTCAACTACTTCCTCGGCTTCCCGATCGACCGCGACATCCCCCGCTACACCGGGATCCTGGACGCCGAGGAGTTCGGCGGCATCACGGTCTACCAGGGCCGCGGCGTCGGCGGCGGCTCGCTGGTCAACGGCGGCATGGCCGTCACGCCCCGGCGCGAGAACTTCGGCGCCGTCCTGCCGTCGGTGAATCCCGACGAGATGTACAACGTCTACTACCCGCGCGCCAACGCCGAGCTCGGGGTCGGCACCGTCGACCCGGCCTGGTTCGACTCCACCGCCTGCTACCAGTACGCCCGGGTCGGCCGCAAGCACGCCCAGCGCTCCAACTTCCCCTTCGTCTTCGTGCCCGACGTCTACGACTGGGACTACATGGAGCAGGAGGCGGCCGGGACCGTCACGAAGTCGGCGCTGGCCGGGGAGATCCTCTACGGCAACAACCACGGCAAGAAGTCCCTGCAGCAGACCTATCTCGCACGGGCCAGGAGCACCGGCAGGGTCTCCGTCTCCCCCCTGCACAGGGTCACCTCCGTCGCCCCGGCCTCCGGCGGCCGTTACACGGTCACCGTCGAGCAGCTCAACACCACCGGCGCCGTCACGACCGTCAAGACCGTGACCGCGGACCGGGTCTTCTTCGCCGCAGGCAGCGTCGGCACCAGCAAGCTGCTCGTCAGGCTGAAGGCCACCGGCGCGCTGCCCAACCTGAACGGCGAGGTCGGCAGGGGCTGGGGCGACAACGGCAACGTCATGTGCGGTCGCGCCAACCACCTGTGGGACCCGACCGGCGCGCTCCAGTCGTCCATCCCCTGCTGCGGCATCGACAACTGGGCGGCCGGCGGCGCGTTCGCCGAGGTGGCGCCGCTGCCCACCGGGATCGAGACCTACGCCTCGTTCTATCTGTCGATCACCAACAACCCCAACCGCGCCCAGTTCTCCTGGAACGCCGCGGCGAGCAGGGTGGACCTGAACTGGCAGGCCGCCTGGAAGCAGCCGTCCATCACCATGGCCAAGACGATCTTCGACAAGATCAACTCCAAGGAGGGGACGATCTACCGGACCGACCTGTTCGGCACCTACAAGATCTGGGGCGACCACCTCACCTACCACCCGCTCGGCGGCGCGGTGCTGAACAAGGCCACCGACAACTACGGCCGCCTGACGGCCTATCCGGGCCTGTACGTCATCGACGGCGCGCTGATCCCCGGCAACACCACCGTCAACCCGTTCGTCACCATCACGGCGCTGGCCGAGCGGAACATCGAGAAGATCATCGCCACCGACCTGTGAGACGGCCCGGCGCGGGGCGGCCGGTCGCGGGTGCGTGACCGGCCGCCCCGTGCCGAGGTCCTTCCCGTACGGCGGCCCGCCGCGAGCCTCACGCGGGCGGGCGGGCCGCCGCCTACGGGCCGGTGCCCAGAACGGTGCCGAGGATCCGTACGCCGTCGGCGTCGCCGGTCCCGCGCCAGGCGACGTGCTGGTCGGGACGGACCAGCAGCAGCGGCGCGCCGTACCGGTCGAGCAGGTCCTCACCCGTCAGGTCGGCCACCGTGAACGGCACGCCGCGCGCCCGGGCCGGGCCCTCCAGCACGGCGGGGTCGGCGTCGGCGGACAGGCGCAGCAGGGTGAGGCCCGGTCCGAGGACGTCGAACAGGGAACGGCCGTCGCGGAGCCAGGCGTGCGGCAGGCGGGCGCCGGGCCTGGCCGAGCCGTGGTAGACCTGCGGGGTGTGGGACGGCACGGGCGAGCCGTCGTCGACGACCGCCGGGGAGCCGGCGTAGTGATAGCCGAGGACGAGCCCCTCGCTGTAGAACTCCCCGGCCTTGACCCGCAGCGCGGCGCCCGTCTCCGCGCGCAGGCGCTCCGCCTCGGCGCCCGTGCCCGTGAGCGGGCGCCCGGCGAAGGAGGGGGCGAGCAGCTTCTCCTGGGCGGAGCTGTCGGCGATGGTCTGCGCGGCGACCGGGCGGCGCTCGGCCTCGTAGCTGTCCAGCAGCGCGGCGCCGCCCCAGCCCTGGAGCACGGCGGCGAGCTTCCAGCCGATGTTCACCGCGTCGCCGACGCAGGTGTTGAAGCCGTGCCCGCCCCACGGGGGGTTGAGGTGGGCGGCGTCGCCGACCAGGAACACCCGGCCCGAACGATAGCGGTCCACCAGCAGCATCCGGGCGACCCAAGGGTCGGTGCCCAGGACGTGCACGGGCCCGCCGTACTCCGGCCCGATGAGGGAGCGCACCAGCTCCTGCGGGTCCGGTGCGGAGGTGCGCACGTCGACCCGCTGGATGATCGCCCACCACCGGTCGTCCAGGTCCATCCGGCCCATCAGGCCGGACACCTCCGGACTGATCACCCAGTACTGCACGGCCGGGTCCAGGGGCACCATCTCCCCCAGGCCGGGCGCCCGGAAGACGACGCTGAGGTTGGGGCGCTCGCCGGAGGAGCCGGTGTAGGCGGCCCCGACGGCCGTACGGCTGACGCCGCCCGCGCCGTCGCATCCCAGCAGGTACTCCGCCTCGATCACGCGGGCGGAGCCGTCGCCGTCGGCGACCGTGGCGCGCACGGAGCGCTCGTCCTGCTCGATCGCGGTGACCGTGTGCCCGGTCAGGAACATGACGCAGGACAGCTCGGAGACGACCTTGCGCAGCACCCGCTCGACGACCGGCTGCGGCACCTGCTGGCCGGGCTCGGCCCAGCGCTCGTCGCGGTCCGCGTACAGCCCGAAGGCGTTGCGGAAGCGGGTGAGCTCGGTACCGAGCAGGGCGGTGCAGAAGGCGACGTCCTGCGACCAGGAGACCGGCAGCGGCGCGGCGGCGCGCAGCCGGTCGGCCACGCCCCAGCGGCGCAGGTGCTCCATCGTGCGGATGCTGGTGGTCTTGGCGCGCGGGCGGTCGTCGTCGAGGGTGATGCGCGGCTCGACCAGGCAGGTGCGGATCCCGCGCCGCCCGAGCTCGACCGCCGCCGCGAGGCCGGCGGGGCCGCCGCCGGCGATCGTCACCTGCGTCGCGGGCCGGGTCATGCGCCGCTCCGCGCGGAGGCGTCGGTGACGGGGGTGCGCAGCAGGCCGAGCCGTTCGACCTCGACCTCCACCACGTCGCCGGGCGTCAGCAGCCTCGGCGGCGTGCGGACGTAGCCGACGCCCTCGGGGGTGCCGGTGGCGATGACGTCGCCGGGGTGGAGCGTCATCGTGGCGCTGATCCGCGACAGCAGCTCCGGCACGGTGAAGATCATGTCCCGGGTGTCGCCGTCCTGCATGACCTCGCCGTTGACCCGGGTGACCAGGCGCAGGCCGTCGGCGAGGCTCCCTGCCTCGTCGGCGGTGACGATGGGGCCGATCGGCCCGCTGAGGTCGGCGTTCTTGCCCAGCGTCCACTGCGTGGTGAGCTTCTGGGCGGTGCGGGCGGTGAGGTCGTTGAAGACGGCGTAGCCCAGGACGCCGGCCTCGGCCTCGCTCTCGCCGGCGTCGGCCAGCCGGGCGCCGACGATCGCGGCGACCTCGCCCTCCCAGTCCAGTCCCGGCTCGTTGGCGGGCACCGGCACCGGCGTGCCGGTCACCGACAGCGAGGCGGTCCACCGGCCGAACACGGTCGGGTGCTCCGGCGGCCGGAACCCTCCCTCGGCGGCGTGCGCCCGGTAGTTGAGCCCGATGCACAGCACCCGGGCCGAGGGGGGCACGGGCGGCGCGAGTTCCACCTCCGCCAGCGGCACCGCGCCCCTTCCCGCCGCGCGCGCCTCCTCCAGCCAGTGCGGCAGGTCGGCGTAGAAGTCGGTGACCTCCGCCAGGGGTGTGACGGCGCCGTCCGTCACGACGCCGACGGTGACCTGCCGCCTGCCGCGGTCCCCGCCGGTGACCATGCCGATGAGCCTCAACGCGTGTCTCCTTCCGCGACCGGCCGCAGGTCCTCCGCGACCAGCCGGATGTCGAACTCGGCCTCCAGGAAGGGGCCCTTCATGTCGAAGCGGTCCGCCGCGGCCGGGTCCTCGCACGGCCGGAAGGGCGCGACGAGCGCGTCCTTGACCGCGAAGGCGGCGTCGGAGCCGAGGTAGGGGTCGCCGTCGACGAAGATGTGGGTGGTCAGCGGCCGGTGCCCGGCCGCCTCGACCCGGATGTGGACGTGGGCCGGGCGCATGGGGTGGCGGCCCAGCGCGCGCAGCAGCTCACCGACCGGGCCGTCGGTGGGCACCGGGTAGCTGCTCGGCCGTACCGTACGGAACCAGTAGGAGCCGTCCTCGCCCGTGGTCAGCAGGGCCCGCAGGTTGCCCTCCGGCTGCGCGGCGTCCTGACTGTCGTACAGCCCGGCGTCGTCGGCCTGCCAGACGTCGAGCACGGCGCCCGGCAGCGGGCGCCCGTCGCAGTCGGTGACCCTGCCGTGCACGACTGCGGCCTCACCCCGGTCACGCTCGGATCCCTCGGCGATCCAGGCGCCCATCTCGCGGGGCGGGGCGGGCGAGTGGAAGGGACCCTCGACCGAGCTGGGGGTCATGGTCGGCGGGCCGGTGTGGTTGACCTCGTCGACGGCCGAGGTCAGGCCCAGCATGTCGGACAGCAGGATGAACTCGTTGCGCCTGTCGGTGCAGGCGTGCCCGGTGCGGACCAGGAAGTCCACGGCGCGCAGCCACTCGGCCTCGGTGGGCCCGGTCTCGCGCACGAAGGCGTGCAGGTGCGTGACGATGCTCGCGACCAGCTCGCGCAGCCGCTCGTCCTCGCCTCCCAGGGAGTCGAGGACCTGGGCCAGCAGCGCGTCGAGCCGCTCGTGCGGGGATCCGGTGACGGCCGGTTTCATGGGGTGGTGGCTCCTCGTCGGGGGTTCACGGTGGAAGGTCTCAGGCCGTGCCGGCCGGGACCTGCTGCAGGAGGCGGCGGGCGAACTCCAGCGCCTCGCGGAAGAGGGGCTCGCCGTCCTCCAGTCCGGTCCACAGGTGGTCGGCGCCCTCGATCAGCCGCACGGGCTCACCCGGGAGGGCCAAGCCCTCGGCGCCGGGCTGCGCGAACTGCGCGGTCATCGGCGTTCCCCGCAATCGGATCGGTTCTCCGTGTGACGGGCGTCATGCCCGCTGACCGGAAAAACTAGGGCGGCGTCCCCGTCCGCACCAGCCGGAATTTCATTGAACGGCACGCGCGGTGCGATGTTCCGGTGGCGTTGTCCGAGGGCGCCCCCGCGTCCCTTCCGGTGTCCATTTCCGGGGCGCACCGCGAGGCACGTTCCGGCCGTGGGGCACGCTGCGGTCGTACGGCACGCTGCGGTCGTACGGCACACTGCACAGGTGACGAACGCTTCCGGCGCCTCCCCCGCGCCCCGGGGCCGCCGGCCGGCGCACGGCGAACCGGTGATCGACCGGGCCTTCGCCCTGCTCACCGCCTTCACCGCGACCCGCCGCTCCATGACCCTGGCCGAACTGAGCCGGGCCAGCGGCACGCCGCCGAGCACGGCCCTGCGGCTGGCCCGGCGCCTGCTGCAGCTGGGCGCGCTGGAGCGCGGCGCCGACGGCCGGTACGTGATCGGCCTGCGCCTGTGGGAGCTGGCCTCGCTCGCCCCGCGCGGCCACGGGCTGCGCGAGGTGGCGCTGCCGTACATGGAGGACCTGTACGAGGCGACCCACCAGCACGTCCTGCTCGCGGTGCGCGACGGCGCCGAGGCGCTGCTCGTCGAGCGGCTGTCGGCCCGCGACGCCGTCAACGTGCTCTACCGCGTCGGCGGCCGGCTGCCCCTGCACTCCACCGGCGTCGGCCTGGTACTGCTGGCGCACGCCGAGGCGCAGTTCCAGGACCGGATCCTGGCCCGGCCGCTGGTCCACGAACCCGAGGGCGTCCCCGTCTCCCCCGCCGCCCTGCGGCGGACTCTGGCGGAGGTGCGCAGGACCGGACTGGCGGTCGTCGAGCGCTCGGAGCCGGGCCCGGTGGTCGCCGTGGCCGCACCGGTACACGGCGGGGACGACAGCGTCGTCGCGGCGCTGTCGGTCGTCGTCCCGGCGGGCGGAGCCGAACCGCGCGGCCTGTCCCCCGCGGTGCGCGCCACGGCCCGCGCCCTGTCCCGGAGCCTGGGCTCCCCCCGCTCCGCCGCGCCCCCGGCGCCCGCCCGTGACCCGTTTCCCAGGCCGCGCAGGATGTGGCCTATGGCCCGTCACCGCGGGACGTTCGCCGGTATCGCCCGGTGACGTCCCCGTCCACGCTGGAATCGGGAGCACCCGCGGAGAGAAGGCCGTCAGCGGCCCTCAGTCGCCGAAGCGGCCCGCCCCGCGGCGCCCGGAGCGGTGACACGACCGCTCCGCGAAAGGAGGCTGTCATGGATTGGCCGACAGCGATCGTCATCGTCGCAGCGATCATCGCCCTGATGGTCATCATCACGTCGCTCATCGCCCGCCCGAAGAGGTGACCCCCACCCGGGCCGTCCCCACGGTCCGGGTGCCGCCCACCCGTGAAGCACGTCCCCAGTGAGCCGGGTGTCACCCACCCAAGCTGCGCCCCGACGCAGACGGTCCAGCACAGACGGTCCAGGCGGCTGCTCTGCCGTACCCGGTCACGTGCCCTTGGACGTGACGCTCCGGCCCACCGGCACCGGAATCCATCCTCGCCTTCCCCGTGAACGACCGGCCATGAGCAACCCGTCGTCGCCCCAGGCGCTCCTCTGCCCACCGGTGCCCGGCTGATGTCCGTCCCCCTCAGGAGCTCATACTCGAGGACCCACAGCTCGCGCGAGTGTTTCAGGCGGGGAAGCTCCGCCTCCACCAAGGCCCGCGCCCGATCGCGCGCAGTACCTGCTCAGCCCGACCCTGTTCCCGATCGAGGCGCCGTCCGACTCCGGCTGAGAAGCGCCGTCAGGCCGCGGCGCCTCAGTGCTTCTCCGGCTCCGGCTCGGCCTCGGCGTCGATCAGGTCCGGGGGCCGGTGTTCGTACGGCGTGCTGAGGACGACCGTGGTGCGGGTGGAGACGTTGGCCGCCACGCGGATCTGGCTGAGCAGCTCCTCGAGGGCGCTGGGCGAGGACACGCGCACCTTGAGGATGTAGCTCTCGTCGCCCGCGACGCTGTGGCAGGCCTCGATGGCGCTCAGGTGGGCCAGCCGTACGGGGGCGTCGTCGGCGGCGGCCGGGTCGATGGGCTTGATGGAGACGAACGCGGTGAGGGGGAGCCCGACCGCGTCGTAGTCCACCAGGGCCGCGTAACCCCGCACGACTCCGCGCCTCTCCAACCGGCGCACCCGCTGGTGCACCGCCGACACCGACAGCCCGGTCTCCCGGGCCAGGTCGGTGAAGCTCATCCGGCCGTCCTTGGCCAGCAACGTCACGATCCGGCGGTCGATCTCCTCCACCCGCCCAAGGTAGCGTGATACCGACCACCCCGTGACCCGGCCATGGTCACGATCCGGATCCGCCGCCCGCCCCGCGGGCGCTCAGCGGCCGGGCGCGTGGGCCAGGGCGGCCAGGGCCGCGCCCCGGGCTCCGGCCATGTCCAGGTCGCGGACCAGGGAGATGGTCGTCGCCTCGCGCTGCTCGGCGCGCAGGACGGTGTTCTCGCGGACCTTGTCCAGGAACCACTCGCGGAAGTGCGGCGCGGCCTCCACTACGCCGCCCCCGACGAAGTAGGCGTCGGGATCGGTGAAGTTGGCGGCGATCGTGAACAGCCGGCCCAGCGCCATCGCCTGCTGCTCGAAGACCTTCAGCGCCAGCTCGTCGCCGTTCTCGGCGTATCCCCGCAGCAGCTTGGCGGCCTTGCCGACGGGCTCGACCGCGGCGAGCTCGTGACCGGGGAAACGGCTCAGCCAGAACGGCAGCAGGTTGAGCTCGATCCCCGTCAGGGACGCCACGCTCTCGGCGTCGCCGACGAAGCCGCAGTTGCACCGGGGCAGGGGCTGGCCGTCCTCCAGGAGCCCGTGCAGCGGGATGTGGACGTGGCCGAGCTCCCCGGCCATGCCGGCGGCCCCCCTGACGACCAGTCCGGACTCGATGACCCCGCCGCCCAGCCCGGTGCCCACGATCGCCGAGATCGAGGAGCGCTCGGCGGCCGCGATCCCGAAGTGCAGGTGGTGGGCGTACAGCGCCGCGGCGTTGCCGTCGTTGTTGTAGACGACCGGGATCCCCAGGCGGGCCTCCAGCGCTCCGCGGAAGTCGAACCCGCGCCAGCCCGGGTGACCGAAGTTGGTGCCCCCCTTGGAGGAGATGACCCCGTTCGCGCTGGCCGGGCCGGGGGTGTCCAGCCCCACGGCCCGGACCTGGGCCCTGGTCGCCCCGACGTGTTCGAGCACGTTGTCGAACGCCTGCTCGAGCGCCGGGATCGCGACCTCCGGCCCCTGCCGCACGAAACTCGGGTTCTCCACCAAGGTGTCGACCAGGAAGCGCCCCGAGGAGTCGATCACGGTGGCGTTGTTGGCGGTTCCACCGTTGTCCAGGCCGACGACGAGCCAAGTGTCCACAGTCATGGCCCAATATTGCCCGATCAGGCCCCGCAAAAGGCGATCACGGGAAGGGGATTTCCGGCCCGTTCACCGCCGGGGATCCGGCCCGCTCACCGCCTGGGGATGGAGACCGCGGTGTACGGGGTCGTCGGGGTGGGCGGGGTGGTGAACCGGGCGTTGGGGAGATAGAGCCGGTCGCCGAACGCCCCCACCGTGGTCGGCACGTCGAAGTCCGGATCGGTCAGCCGGTCGACGACCCGGCCCGAGGACCCGTCGCGGCTGATGTGGATCACAGCCACCGTGTTGAGGCGGTTCTGCACGACGTACAGCGTGCGGCCGATCAGCAGCAGCCCGTCCCCGTTGGTCAGCGTCTCCCCGCCCAGGTCCACGCGCGTGGTGGCGCCGGTGGCGGGGTTCACGCGGAACAGCGTGCCGGTGTTGGACTGCACGATGAGCAGCGACCTGCCGTCGGGCGTCTCGGCGATGCCGTTGGCGTTGACGCCGGTGCCGTACACGATGTCGCCGATGAGCGGCAGGCGCACCGCCTCGTCGGGCAGGCTCCCGTGGCGCCCGAGGGGCAGCCGGTACAGGACGGGGTTGGTCGAGTCGGTGAACCAGGCCGCCCGGCCGGTCAGGACCACGTCGTTGACGAAGGACGCGCCGGTGGCCAGGGTGTAGGACCTGATCACCTCGCCGGTGCGGATGTCGACCACCCGCGCGTTCCCGGCGGTGCCGCCGGAGACGAACAGCCGCCCCCTCTTGTCGGTCTTGAGCCCGAGCGACGGCGTGCCCGGCCCCTTGCTGATGATCTTCCCCTTGCCGGTCCGCAGGTCGGCGCGGTAGATGTCGCCGGTGGCGCGCGACCCGAAGTAGGCCGCCGGCCCGGGACCGGTGGCGATCCCCTCCGGTTGGAACCCGTCGGGCAGCGGGAAGACCTCGGGGAACGGAGCCGCGCCGTCGGCCTGCGCGGTCGCGGGCACGCCCAGAAGAACGAGAAGCAGCGTGGATAACACGGTGATGACGGCTCGTGTTCTCATACGATCACCTTCTCCGCTCGTCCCCCGCCGCGGAAGGTCCGCTCCGCCTCTCCCAGGACTTTCCCAGGAAGGACTTTCCCCGCGTCGGAAGAGTCCCCGATCCCGGCCGAGACTGGGGAATTCCCCGGGCCGGTCCCCGAAGCCCTCCGGCAGGACATGGCTACAGCATCGATGTCAGACATATCCACTCCTACCTGTCAGGAGATCGACATGCCGGAACAGAGCCAGCAGTCCGACGTGGCGCTCAAGTTCGAACAGGCATCGGCGGAGCTGGTCATCCAGGACGTCTCCCGGCCCGGCCTGCCGCAGCAGCTCATGGAGGTGGTCACCCAGGCGAGCATCAGCTCGTTCACCGGCCGGATCGCCTTCGCCGGCCAGAACTCCAGCGGGAACCACTCCGTCCAGTTCAACGACGAGAACGCCAACACCGGTTACTCCTCGACCTGGCCGCAGTGGGCCTTCGAACTGGCCAAGGCGGCCCTGCTCGGCAACAAGCGCGTGTGGATCCTGTCCAACGGATCGCCCTTCGGCAACAACCTGGTGAGCGTGCTCATCCTCGCTTGAAGGCCCGCGAGGAGGATGAGTGCAGGAATTAGCGGTAGTTGGCTGATCTTCGTTTCGGTTCGGTGACGAAGCGGGTTTGCCCGGATGAGGGGTCGTACGTTCCGGGGTCATGCCTTTCGTCGCTGAGCAGCTCGGTGTGGCTCCGGAGGAGTTCGCCGAGTACGGACAGCGTCAGCAGAGGGTGTACGAACACGCGTGGGAGATCCGCGAGTTGCTGCGCTACCGAGACTTCGCCGAAGGAGAGGACGGACTGCGTCGCTTTGTGGCGGCGCGGGTGTGGTCGACGACCCGGCCACCGCGCCGTGACAAGCCCCGTCTCGGTTACCGTCTGCGGTTGCGACAAACTGAGGACATGACCGAGGTGCGACCCGCTCCGAATGCCGACGCGGCTCGATGGCTGCTCCGCACTGATGTCGATTGGTGGGATCTTGTCCGCTACGGCCCACCAGGCTTCGATGCGTATGTGCGTATCGCCTTTGCCCATGGGGTGCAGGATGTCGACCCGCAGGGAGAAGATCGCGCCGTTCGCGTGGCACTGGCGGCTCTCGCGACATGCACGGCCACGCCTTCCAGCGGATACGCGGCGATCTGGGAGGGGTGGGGCGGGCACCCGCCGGCTCCCGAAGCGCCGCGGGTGGACATTCCTCATCGGGAGATGCTGCTGTTCACCGGCCCTGTCGACGTACTGAGCGACGCGCCCGCCCTCGCCTGGTACGGCTCTGCACTGGGCTATCAAGACCCCCACCTCGTATGGCCCGAAGATCAAGCCTGGTGCCTGGCCTGCGAGGTCGACGAGGAGATCGAGTTCACCGTCGGATGTTCCGTCGACGCGTCCCAGGCTCTGAGCAAAGCCCTGCCCGGTGCTGTTCGACGGGTGCACTACGGAGAGCCGGCACCGATGTACCTCGACCCGGCCTAGGAACTGTTCGAGGTTCGGATCTAGGTGTGGCCCGGTGGCGGACCGGTGGCGGCTGGTAGAACTCGGACGTGGCGCGCTTTGATGTGACGGATGCCGAGTGGGCGTTGATCGAGCCGCATCTACCGGTGGCGGCTACCGGGCCGCTGCCGCGGCGGGTGCGGGATCAGTTCAACGGGATCTTGTGGCGTTTTCGCACCGGGTCCGGCTGGCGTGATGTCCCCGAACGCTATGGGCCCTGGTCCACGCTGTATTCCCGGTTCAACGGCTGGGCCAAGGCCGGGGTGTTCCAAGGGTTGATGGACGCGTTGATTGCCGAGGCGGCATCGCGCGGGCAGGTCGGGCTGGAGCTGGTCAGCGTGGATTCCACGATCGTGCGGGCCCATCAGGAGTCGGCCGGGCTGGCCGTGGCCGGCGAGACGCTGGATGCGCTGGAGCAGGCGCTGACCGAGGAAAAGGGGGCTGCGCTGGAGCAGCAGCCGCCGGTGCTGCGGGTGATGCGCCACCGACCGTACCCAGCACGGACGGCAGGAACGGTCCGGACGCGTCGTCGGACCACGATCGCGCCGCCACGCGGCGACGCCGCAGGGCCCGGGCCACGGCTGCCGGGCTCGGCCGATCCCGAGGCGGGCTGAGCAGCAAGGTCCATGCCGCGGTCGAGGCCCGAGGGCTGCCGCTGGTGTTCGTGCTCACGCCCGGCCAGGCCGCCGACTGCCCGCAGTTCATCGCCGTCATGGACACAATCCGCGTTCCCGGTCCGGTCGGCCGGCCCCGCACCCGGCCGGACGCGGTCGCCGCGGATAAGGCGTACTCCTCCCGCGCCAACCGCGCCTACCTGAGGAAACGTCACGTCAAGGCGGTCATCCCGGAGAAGAAGGACCAGGCCGCCAACCGCAGGAAGAAGGGCAGCCGGGGCGGCCGGCCCGTCGGCTACGACAGCGATCTCTACAAGGAGCGCAACACCGTTGAACGCTGCTTCCAGAAGATCAAGACCTGGCGGGGTCTGGCGACCCGCTACGACAAGGCCCCGGAAAGCTACGAGGCCGGGCTCTATCTCCGAGGCTCGGTCATGTGGCTGAGGCTCCTCACCTCAACCACATGATCCGAACCTCGAACAGCTCCTAGCACCGGCAGCCCTCGCACATCGGCACGAGAGTGCGTCGATCGCGTCAGGGACATCTGACCGACGTCACGGAATGTCACCAGACATCGCCGCCATCTACGACGTGGAAGGGGCTTGAGCAGCAGCCGAACATGTCTCCCCAGCCGCCAGGTAGCAGAGCGAAGGATCAACCTTGGGTTCGGGCCGTGCGCTCGTCGGAGGCTTCGGTGGCGCTCACTGCGGCCGAACGGCGACCGCATCGGCGGAGAGCGTGACCTCGACGGTGATGTGCGGATTGTCCAGCTGCGGGAGCTGAAGCCCGCGCTTGAACTTCTCGGCATCGTCCGGCATCGCCTTCGGCTGAACTGTGACCTTGACTTGGCCGGTCTCCTCATCTGAGTGCGCCATCATCGTGGCCACCTCAGGACGGGATCGGAGCCGGGAGACGACCGTGTCCTGGGCCCGCTGGAGCTCCGAGGCCGAGAATCCCTTGCCGCCGATCAGGGTGACCTCCATGGGGAGGGTCCTGGCCAGCTCGATCGCGCGAGTCGGGATGGGCCCCTTGAAGCCGACGCGCAGCCCCTGCTGGTCGTCGTCGACGTATCTGACGCCGGAGATCTCGTCAGGGAACTCCTTGTTAAGTTTGTCGATCACCCGGCTGTTGGACGACTGTGAGCCGAAGCGGTCGATGGCCTCCTCGTAGGAGATGCCCTCCGATTCGGCGATGGCCCCGAGGCCGGCCAGCTCGGCGTAGGGAATGCCGTCGATCGCCACGTCCGGGTCGGTCACCGCAGGGTCGTACCCCTCGAAGTCCGTCGGCTCGGGTGACGCGGTAGCAGCCACCCGGGCCGCGTACCGCTTGACGACCTCCTCCAGGGACCGGCCCGAGGACGCCGCCTCCCGCTTGAGCCGCTCCAGGGTGGGCCGATGCGCTTTGGGCTGATCGGCCCGCGGCAACACGATCGTCTCGGTCCCGGCCACAGTGGACACCGGGCCGGCACCAGACTGGCCGCAGGCGCTCAACGACGCGAGCAACGCGATGACGGTCAAACGCGATCTCCTCCCATCAGAGGGACGCGCCACCGGCCTGGAGGGTTCATCCAGGCACCCCGTCCAGTACGGCGAAGCCCGTTCATCAGAGTGCGCCTCCCATGCATGGTTCTACGAACGGGTTCCGGTACCAGGTACGCACGACCAGCGGTACCACGTCGTTGACGCTGATTTTTTGTTCAGTGGGGCTTGGTACCGTCTCATCGTTGGCGAGGGGGCCTCGGCCTATCGTCCTGGAACCGGTGCGGACGCCTGCCAACGGAGCAGGCTGACGGCCGCGGCAGCCGCGAGGGCGAGACGCACCGCATTGCCTGCCTCCCACATCACGATCGCGGTGTGCACATCGGACACGCTCGCCGCAGGATCGCGGAACGTCGGATTGACAGCGCTGACCAGGATCCCGGTACCGGCGGCCGCGATCGTGATGAGAGCACTGGCGCCCAGCACGGCACGTCCAGGGCGGTACGGATCCCGGTAGACGCGAATGACCAGCGTCCAGGCGAGCGCGAGCAGAGCGACGCCCGTCGGCACGAAATAGAACACGGGACTGCCTGGCTGGAATTCGCCGGGGAGCGACCCGGGCGGCAGGCGCCACAGCCACGGCACCACCACGATGGCCTCGTATAGGTTGCCGAATCCCCACCAGGCGATCAATACGAGCACCGCGCCGACGTGCGCGCGGTATCGGCGAGCCGGAGCGCCGATGGCGAGCTGGCGTACCGAATCCACGAAGTCCTCCTTGAGGGCTCCCGCACTCCGACTCGTTCCAGCTAATTCATCATGCAATGAACTCTCGATGCAGACCATACATCACAAGCCCGACATCGACGAAGGACTGTGGGATGCATTCCCGGGCACACCTCCTCGATCTTGTAGGAGAAGCGGACCATCAGCGTGGGCTGCTGCTTGCGCCGAGGGCAGCGCGGCATGTCCATGTGAAGCGCCCGGAGGCGGAGTCGAGAACGAATGACCTGAACGGGCGGCGAGCCTGACGGCCTTGTCCGTGCTCGCCGGCGAGGGCGGCGCGTGATACCGGAAGCCGTTCGCGATCAAACTCTTTATCGGACCTGCACCTGGCACCAGAACCGGCTGAACTTGGCTCCCAAAGTCGTGCGTAGAACCACCCATGCAGGCCTTGCGCGCCCACCATAAGACAGCCCTCCGTTACAAACGTGTCGATAGCCCCGAAGAGGGCTTGATCGCGCTTGGCGCCTTCTCTGGATGTCGGAATCAGAAGGTTTCCCGACGTCTCGCCGAACCCGCCCCGCACCGCCCAGAAAACCGGACACCAGAGATGAAAGCACACCCCGAGCGGTCGCTTTCAAGCTCGGATTGACGACCGGATTTCCCGATGGGGAGAAGAGCTCATCGCCCTTTCCCCGGGGAGCCTTCGGTGCGGATCGTCTACTCGCGGGTGTCCACCGCGGCCCAGTCCCTGCTGTGCCAGCGCCACATCCTCACCGAGGCCCGCCTCCTCGTGCGGACCGGAGGCTTCGCCGAGGGGTTCCGCCCGGCCGACGGGGTGCTGCTGTTTGAGGACCCGGCCACCACCTCGAAGATCCCCGCGCTGGCCGGCCTCCTGCCCGACCAGCCGACCTGACCGGGCTCGTCACCGAACCGACACCGGGCTCAGTCCGCCACCGCTAATTCCTGTACCAATCCTCCTCACGGGCCGATCCGGTCGAGCAGGCGGGGCCACAGGGTCACGGCGCCGCCTGCCGATGCGGGGAGCAGACCTTGTCAGACATGGCCGGGACACTAATGATCGTCTCCGACGATCTTGCGGTCCGTGCCGGAGATCTCCGTCAGGTGGAGTGCCAGCGGTTGCGTGCGCGGATGGCGCCGCGGTGGTACAGGGCCCGGGCGGCGCGGCGGGCCAGCAGGTCGAGCTGGTCGTCGGTCAGCGAGATCGAGGTCTCGGCCAGCTCGGCGCGGACGATCCGGGTGACGTCCTCCAGGAGGGGCAGATCGTCCGGGTCCGGCGGCGCGGGCGCGATCTCGCCCCGGTGCAGGGACCGGTCCGCCGGGTCGACCGCCACACCGCACACCCAGCAGACCGTCTCGGCCTCCAGGGCGGGATCGATGCGCGGACGGTGGTTGAAGACGAGCGTCACGGACATGTCGGTCACACCTCACCACCAGGGTAACCGGACGCTCCTGAAATGCCCCGGCCTGTCCGTCGGCGACCCGGGCCGGGCTCACCGCGCAGGCCGGGACCGGGACGTCAGCGGTCGCTCTTGGCGATGGCGCGGCCGATGACCAGGCGCTGGACCTGGTTGGTGCCCTCGACGATCTGCAGGACCTTGGCCTCACGCATGTAGCGCTCGACCGGGAAGTCCTCCACGTAACCGTAGCCGCCGAGCACCTGAACGGCGTCGGTGGTGACCTTCATGCACACGTCGGTGGCGAACAGCTTGGCCATCGCCGCCTGCGTGCCGTACGGCCGGCCCGCGTCGCGGGCGCGGGCGGCCTCCAGGTAGAGGGCCCGGGCCGCGGTGATCTGGGTGGCCATGTCGGCCAGCATGAAGGACACGCCCTGGAAGTCGACGATGCGCGAGCCGAACTGGCTGCGCTCCCTGGCGTAGGAGGAGGCCGCCTCGAACGCGGCCTGCGCCACGCCGACGGCGCAGGCGGCGATGCCGAGCCTGCCGCCGTCCAAGGCGGCCATCGCGATGCGGAAGCCCTCACCCTCGGCGCCCACCAGCGCCTCGGGCGCCAGCCGTACCCCGTCGAAGCGGACCTGGGCGGTCGGCGAGGACTTCATGCCCATCTTGCGCTCGGGCTCGCCGAACGACAGTCCCGGCGTCGTGGCGGGCACGTGGAAACAGGAGATGCCGCGCGCCCCGTCGGGGGAGGTGCGGGCCATGAGGGTGTAGAAGTCGGCGGCGCCGCCGTGGGTGATCCAGGCCTTCACCCCGTCCACGGCGTAGCCGTCGGCGTCGCGGACGGCCCTGGTCGTCAGGGCCGCGGCGTCGGAGCCGGAGTGGGGCTCCGACAGGCAGTAGGCGCCCAGCAGCTCGCCGCCGAGCATCGCCGGGAGCAGCTCCTCGCGCTGGGCGTCGGTGCCGTAGGCGGCGACCGGGAAGCACGACAGGGTGTGCACCGACAGTCCCAGCCCGACCGCCAGCCAGCCCGCCGCCAGCTCCTCGATCACCTGGAGGTAGACCTCGTACGGCTGCGCGGCCCCGCCGTGCTCCTCGGGGTACGGCAGGCCCAGCAGGCCCGCCGCGCCGAGAGTGGTGAACACCTCGCGGGGGAAGCGCCCGGCGGACTCGTCTGCCGCGGCCCGGGGCGCGACCTCCTTGCCGATCAGGTCACGGACCAGGTCCAGCAGGTCGTGGGCCTCGGGGGTGGGAAGGACACGCTCGACGGACATCTCCGCACACTCCAGGTCATGGGCGTGGAACAGGGGCAACGGGGCGGCCGGGATCGCCGGCCACCCCGATTGTGGCATCCGGCGCCCGCTCCCCGATCCGCGCGGGGGCCGGTGCGGGCGCCGGGGCCTGCCAGGGCCTACACGACGACGAGATCGCGCGGGCGGTGGTTGACCCGCTCGCCGCCGTCCTCGGTGCAGACGAGGATGTCCTCGATGCGGGCGCCGTGCGCGCCGGGCATGTAGATGCCGGGCTCGACGGAGAAGGCGAAGCCGGGGGCCATCGGCTCGGTGTTGCCCGCCACGATGTAGGGCTCCTCGTGGGTCTCCAGGCCGATGCCGTGACCGGTGCGGTGGATGAAGTAGTCGCCGTAGCCCTCGGCGGCGATCACCTCGCGGGCGGCGGCGTCGATCTCCTCGCACGGCACTCCGGGCCGTACGGCGGCGCAGGCCGCCTCCTGGGCGCGCCGGAGCACCTCGTAGTACTTCGTGAAACCCGCCGGGGGCTCACCGATCGAGTAGACCCGCGTGGAGTCGGAGCAGTAGCCGCTGGGCATCTGGCCGCCGATGTCGACCACGATCGGCTCGCCGGCCTGGATGACCCGGTCGGACAGCTCGTGGTGCGGGCTGGCGCCGTTGGGGCCGGAGCCGACGATGACGAAGTCGACGGTCGCGTGCCCCGCGGCGAGGATGGCCTCGGCGATGTCCCTGCCGACCTCGCGCTCGGTCCGGCCCGCCTTCAGGAAGCCGGGCACCTGCGCGTGGACGGCGTCGATCGCGGCGCCCGCCTCACGCAGCGCGGCGACCTCGGCCGGGCTCTTGCGCATGCGCAGCCCGCGCAGGACGGTCCCGGCGAGCACCTGCTCGGCCCCGGGCAGCGCGTCACGGAAGCGCAGCGACTGCATCGCCCACATCCGGTCGGCCAGCCCGACCCTGCTCACCGCGCCCAGCCGGGCGGCGACCGCCGCGTAGGGGTCGTCCGTCTCCTCCCAGGCCACGAACTCGATGCCGAGCCGCGAGGCCGGGGAGTGCTCGGCCGCGGCCAGCTCCAGCCGCGGCACCATCAGGAAGGCCTCACCACGGGCGGGCAGCACGAGACAGGTCAGCCGCTCCAGCGGCAGCGCCTCGTATCCGGTCACGTAGCGCAGGTCGGGGCCGGGGGTCAGCAGCAGGGCGTCGAGGCCGGCCGCGGCGGTCGCCTCCTGGGCTGCGGCCAGGCGGGCGACGGGGTAAAGATCAGAGGACTCCTTTGTCACGGCACCAATCTAGTCCTCCGATCCGGCGCGGGCACCGGCGCGCCGGACCCGTCGCAGGAGGCAGGGGCGGGAAATGTTGTCGTCGGAGCGACGACGTCACTACACTCCGTGCAATGGCGCTCACATTTCGTCGACGGGCGTCTGCCGAAAAGCCCGAACCCGAATCCTGAGAGCGAGCTCCATGGTCGGCGTAGTGGGCGGCTCACAGCCACCCCTCCACCCACGAAACGACCTCGTGACCGATCCGGCCTCACCGGCCGCCGCCCGGACCCTGCGGCGGCCGCGTGACGAACCGGACGGCCGCGTGGTCGTCGAGAACATCCAGCTCACCGCGTTGCAGACACGCGCCGAGCACCCCCCGCCGGGCTCCTCCCGGTGGTTGCAGGACATCATCGACCAGGCGGCCGGTCAGCGGCACGTCAACGCCGCCCTGCGCGACGCGATCCTCCCCGGCCCCGGCACCGCCGTCGACCTGCCGCACGCCCGTGTCACGGTGCGCTACGTGCCGGCCGGGACGCTGGCCAGCCTCGGCGGCGACTGGTACGACGCCAGTTCCCTGCCCGACGGCCGGACGGTCCTGGCGGTCGGCGACGTCTCCGGGCACGGCCTGCCCGCGATCGCCAGGATGGCCCAGCTCCGCCACGCCCTGGTCGGCCTGGCCGTCACCGGCCGCCCGCCGGACCAACTCCTGACGTGGCTCAACGAGCTGGTCCTGCACCGCATGGCCGAGGCGACGGCGACCGCGGTCGTCGGCCATCTCGACCCGGCCACCCGGACGTTCACCTGGGGTCAGGCCGGGCATCCCGCGCCGATCCTGGTCCGCGACGGGGCCGCCGTCCAGCTCGACCCGCCCGCCGGGGTGCTGCTCGGCGCCGCCTCCGGCCTGGCCTACGAACGGACCAGTGTGCGCCTGCGCACGGGCGACCTGCTGCTGCTGTTCACCGACGGCCTGGTCGAGCGGCGCGCCCGCGACATCGACGAGGGTCTCGCGCTGGCCGTGGAGGCGGCGGCCCGGATCCGCCGCGACGACCTTGAGGGCGGGCTGGACCGCCTGGTGGAGGCGGCCGGCGGGCGCGCCCCGGAGGACGACACCTGCCTGCTCGCCGTCGACGTGCTCGGCTGATCCCCCCGGAGCCGGTCGGCTCCGGCCGGGCGGCGGATGTCGGTCCGGGTTGGTTCAATGAGGGCCATGTCCGGACTGATGATTCTCGACACGCCCTCGCTTTACTACCGCGCCTTCTACGGAGTGCCGGAGTCGGTGACCGCTCCCGACGGGATGCCGGTCAACGCGGTCCGCGGCCTGGTCGACATGATCGCCACGCTGGTCAGGGAGCACTCCCCCGACCGGCTGGCCGCCTGCATGGACGCCGACTGGCGGCCCGCCTTCCGGGTCGAGGCCATCCCGTCCTACAAGGCCCACCGGGTCGCGGCCGGCGGCGGGGAGGAGACCCCCGACACCCTGGCCCCCCAGGTGCCGGTCATCGAGCAGGTCCTCGACGCGGCGGGCATCGTCCGCGTCGAGGCCGCCGGCTACGAGGCCGACGACGTCATCGGCACCCTCACCGCGGGTTCGCCCGGAAGGGTGGACATCGTCACCGGTGACCGCGACCTGTTCCAGCTGGTGGATGACGCGCGACCGGTCCGGGTCCTTTACACAGTAAGGGGAATCAAGAACATCCAGCCCGTCGACGAGGCCGCCATCGCCGAGAAGTACGGCATCCCCGGCCGTTCCTACGCCGACTTCGCCGTCCTGCGCGGTGACCCCAGCGACGGCCTCCCCGGCGTCCCGGGGGTCGGCGAGAAGACCGCCGCGACGCTGATCAGCCGGTTCGGCTCGCTGGAGGCGCTGCTGGAGGCGGCGGAGACCGGCGGCGGCCTGACCGCGGGCCAGCGCTCCAAGATCACCGCCGCCGCCGACTATCTGGCCGTCGCCCCCGCCGTGGTCCGGGTGGTCTGCGACGTGCCGCTCCCCCGGATCGATCTCACCCTCCCCGCCGAGCCGCGCGATCCGCTGACCCTGCGGGCCCTGGGCAAGCAGTACGGCCTGGACGGGCCGCTCAAGCGCCTGGCCCAGGCGCTGTCCTGGAAGGACTGACCGCCGGGACCGATCGGCGCGGTCCGCTCAGACCGCGCCGATCGCGGAGAAGGACCAGCCCGTCGCCTGGTGGAGCGGGTCGCCGGGAAGCGCGCGGCGGGCGTCGCGCAACGCCTCGGCCAGGTCGCCGCCCTCGCGCAGCCGCCGGTGCAGGCCGAGCATCAGCGGCACGACGGCCTCGTCGTCGACTGGGACGATGCCCGCCACGATGCCCGCCGTACCGAGCGGGAGCAGGGCCGCGGCCAGGCCGAGCAGTTCCTCGGCCCCGACGGGCTCCAGGCGGCCGGAGTCGCAGCTGGACAGGACCATCCGGTACGGCGCGCGGCGCAGGCGCTCGAAGTCGTGCACGGTGAGCGGGCCGTCGTCCATGCGCAGGGAGGAGAACATCGGGCTGTCGGCGCGGAAGGTGCCGTGCGCGGCGACGTGGGCCAGCCGGCTGCCGTCCATGGCCGCCAGGACCTTCGGCACCGCCGCCTCCCCGTTCTCCAGCACCCGCGCCGACCCGTACAGGGCGGCCAGGCCCGGCACCTCGGCTCCCCCGGTCATCAGCCCGGGACCGCGGACCAGCACCACGCCCTCGGGCGGCGGCTCGATCCGGCACGCGCGGAGCCAGGCGTTCGCCGACGGTGAGACGCTGAGCACGCGGTCGCGCAGGGACGGCAGCAGCGCCCACGGCACGCCGTGCAGCCGCCCCGGCGGGACGACGACGACCCGCTCGCCGTCCAGGTGGCGTACGGCGGGGCCGAGCAGGAGCTCCTCCAGGCGTCGCCCGCCGGCCTCCAGCAGGGCCAGCCGGTCCCCGGGCTCGCGGTAGGCCAGGCGGCGCAGACCGGCCCGCGCGTGGGCCGCCTCGACGGCGGCCTCGGCCAGCGACCCGGCCCGGAACCTGCGCACCCGTCCGCGCCCGCACAGCAGCACGTGCACCTCGCCGTCGATGGCGACGATCTCGGCCAGCAGGGTCTCGCCGAGCCGTTCCAGCAGCTCCGGCACCCGGAAGGGCCACTCGCCCGCACCGAGGCCCGAACCCGCGCCCAAGCCCGGACCCGCGCCCGCCTCGCCGCGCATCCGCAGGGTGCGCGCGCGGATCTCCCGCTCCAGCCGGAGCTGCTCGCGCTCCAGCGACGGGATGGGCGTCCCCTGCGCCCGGGCCTCCTCCACCCGGTCGCTGACCGCGCGGAAGGCCGTCACGTCCCGCAGCAGCAGGGGGTCCTCCGGCGGGCGCGCGGGCGGGACGGCCAGCGCGGTGGCCCGCCAGCGCTCGCTCCACACCAGCAGCCGCCGGGAGTCACCGCGGCCGAGCACGACCCGCTGGGCCAGCAGCGCCAGCTCGGCCCCCTGCGCGGTCGCCCGGGTGCGCAGCTCCGAGGCGCCCAGCGTCATCCGGTGCTCGTCCAGCAGGTCCAGCCCGCGCCGGCAGGCCTCCAGCACGGCTCCGGTACGGCCCGCGGCCGCGGCCCGCAGCGCCTGGGCCACCCACCCGTCCACGCGGGCGAGCGCGGGACCGCGGCTCCGGCCCCGCGCGGCTGCGGCGAGGTGGCGTTCGGCCTCGCGGCGCCGCCCGAGGGCCAGCGCCGTACGGCCCGCGAGCAGGGCCGCCCGCACCGCGTCCGGTGAGCGCAGCTCCGCCAGCCGGGCCGCGACCTCGGCGGCGTCGCGCACCGAGCGCCCGTGGACCCTGCCGGTGGCCAGGCGGGCGTGCAGGAGCGTCAGCCGGGCGTGGGCGTGCCACCAACCGCGGCGCTGACGGGAGAACTGGCGGGCGGCGGCGGTGGCCCGGACGATCGCCGCCTCGGGGTCGCCCGCCGCGACGGCCGCCGACGCGGCGACCAGCAGGAGCTCGGCGCGCCGGGTGGCGTGCCCGCCCCTGCGGCGCAGCGACTCCGCGGCGGCGTCGGCCTCCTCCAGCGCCTCCCCCGCCAGACCGGCCGCCAGCAGGACCGCGCACCGCCGGATGGTCAGCATGATCATGGGGGTGCCCAGCAGCTCGTAGCGCCGGGCGGCCTCGTCGAAGTGGCGCAGCGCGGCGGGCAGGTCGCCCGAGCGGAAGGCCGCCAGCCCGCGGTTCTCCACGGCGTCGGCCTTGTCGTGCTCCTGGCCGGTGCCCGACCACAACAGCTCGGCGGCCAGCAGGTCGGTCTCGGCCCGCTCCACCGCCCCCACCGCCAGGTGGACGGTCCCGCGCAGGGTGAGCGCGCGGGCCGTCCAGATCGTGTCGCCCTCGCGGCGCAGGACGGGAAGGGCCCGGCGCAGGTCGGCGAGCACCTCGTGGTGGTCTCCCAGGACCCATCGGGCGTAGGCGCGGCGGAACAGGGTCCGGGCGCCGGTCAGGCCCTCGCCCAGCGCGACGGCCCGCTCCAGGGCGCCCAGCCCCTGCCGGGTGCGGCCCGCGTGGAGGAGGGCCACGCCCAGGGCCCCGAGCACGTCCGCCTCCCGGTCGGGTGACCCGGCGCGGGCGGCCAGGGCGCGGGCGCGCCGCAGGTGCCCGATCGCGACCGCCATGTCGCCGAAGTCGCGGTGCCACAGACCGATCACCTGGTGGGCCACGGAGGCGTCGTGGGCGGACGGACCCGCCGACAGCAGGTCCCGCGCGCGCTCCAGCGCCCGCTTCGGGCTGGCGAACAGCAGCGGGAGCAGGTCGAGGGAGTCGCCTGAAGAGCGCGGGTTCGGTGACCTTCCCGTCGCCACGGATCGATGTTAGACGTGGAAGGACGGGGCGTCCACGCCGTGCCGTGCGGGTGGGCGGAGGAGAACGAGGGTGTATCAGCCGGCCTCCGACCGGCTCGTGTTAGGTGACAACAATCCCCCACCGAGGGTCGTGTGACATGGAGCCGAACAGGCCGCTGGAACCGAACGGACCCGCCGTACCGGACAGGTTCGAGGAACAGTTCGAGGTGATCCGGCGGGCGGCGGGCTTCCCCGTCGCCGCCGGGCCCGGCGGCGCCCCGCAGTATCTCTACGAGAAGGGCCACATCCTGACCCGGAACGAGGACGCCGAGGACGTCATGCAGGTGGTCCGGGAGGCTTTCGGTCCGACCAGGGGGGAGGGGGTCAGGAGGGCCTCGACGGGCGAGCGGAGCGGTGTGAGCCGGATCCAGGTCGGAGATCCGGAGAGCGGCGACCTGTGGAGCGATCCCAACGTGACGGACGCCCTGAGCGCGGTGCGCCCGATGGAGCGCGAGCGGCGCCGGCAGATGGCCACCCGCAATCACCTGGTCACCATCACGGTGAACTGCTGCCCCGGTGACGAGCCCGTCCCCTCGCTCGGACCGCTCAATCCGCGACCGGTCGCGCAGGCGCAACAGGTGGCGGATCCCGTCAGGATCCTGGTGATCGACACCGGGCTGGTCGACGGCTTCCGGAACTATCCGCAGCTGCAGAACGTCGATGGAGAGCAGAACGATCCCGAGTTCGATCTGGACGGGAAGACGAAGATCCTCAGGGAGTACGTCGGGCACGGGACCTTCATCGCCGGGCTGATCGCCGCCGTGGCGCCGCACGCCCGGGTGAAGGTGCTCAACTCCCTGTCCGACGCGGGCAGCATCCCGGAGGAGGAACTCGGCGACAGGCTCGTCGCGGCGGTGGCGCAGGAGTGGCCCCACATCATCAGCCTGTCCGCCGGGACACCGGCCTCGTTCACCGAGACCCTCCTCGGGCTCGAACGCTTCATGAACCAGCTGAGGACGCAGGAGACGCTGCTGGTGGCCGCGGCGGGCAACAACGGCAGCGAGGAGCTGTTCTGGCCCGCGGCCCACGCCTCACAGCAGGAGTACCGCGACGCCGTGGTGTCGGTCGGGGCGCTGCGGACCGACGGCAGGCAGGGGGCCTGCTTCACCAACCACGGGCCGTGGGTGAAGGTCTACGCGCCCGGCGAGCGCCTGGTCAGCACCTTCAGCGCGCCGGGGGCGCCGCCCGAGATCTACGACTACCAGCACTCCACCTATCCCCGCTGCCGCTACCACTCGACCTACCTGTGCACCTGCCAGTACCCCAAGCACGTCGGCGAACTGACGGAGAAGACGACTTTCTCCTCCGGGAACCCGAACCGGGTGGAGTTCACCGAGGGCCTGGCGGAGTGGAGCGGCACCTCGTTCGCCACCCCGCTGGTGGCGGCCATGATCGCCAACCGGATGAGAGAGAACGACGCCCTGCCGCCGCGCGAGGCGGCCAAGGCGCTTCTCGAGAAGGCCAGGACGGACATGGAGAGCCTTCCCGAGAGTCGGCGGACCTCGGTCAGGGGCCGTTCCGTCCCGGTGCTGCTGCCCCCGGGCTGGGTGGGTTCGCCGGTGCAGACCCCCTCACCCTGACGGCGTGTGACGGAAGTGGGAGTCCGCTCCCGAGCGTGAAGGGGATCAACTGTGGATCATGCGACGGCAGGTGCTCTCTTCCGGGCCGCGGTGGAGGGGGACGCCGCGGCGTGGAAGGCGCTGGTGGAGGGGCTCAGCCCGCTGGTCTGGTCGGTGGTGCGGGCGCACCGGCTGAACGAGGCCGACGGGCTCGAGGTGTACCAGACGGCCTGGTTCCGGCTGGCGCAGCACCTGCGGCGCATCCGTGAGCCGGACAGGGTCGCCGCGTGGCTGGCCAGCACCACCCGGCACGAGTGCCTCAAGGTGCTCAAGGCGGCCCGCCCGCTCCCGCTGAGCGACAACCCCCAGGTGTTCGACCGGCTCAGCGACGAACCGACCCCCGAGGAGGCGGTGATCGAGTCGGAGGAGGCGGCCCTGGACCGGGAGCGCCTGCACCGGCTCTGGCAGGCCTTCCACGAGCTCGGGGAGCGGTGCCAGCGCCTGCTGCGCCTGCTGATGGCCTCGCCGCCGCCCAGCTACCTGGAGGTGGCGGCGGCGCTCGGCCTGGCGGTGGGGAGCATCGGTCCCATCCGGCAGCGCTGCCTGCGGCAGCTGCGCACCCTGCTGGCCGAAAGGGGTGTGCGGTGAAGGACGAGGAGTGGGAGAACCAGGAGCTGGAGAACCAGCTGCGGCGGGCCGCGGAGATCTTCGACCCGCTCCCCTCGGGGGCGCTGCAGTCGGCGATCGACGCCTACGCGCTGCACACCCTGGAGGCCGAGCTGGCGGAGCTGGCCTTCGACTCGCTGGAACGGGCGGCCGGGGTGCGCGGGCCGGGCCGGCCGCGGCTGCTGACCTTCCGCAGCCCCCCGGTCACCATCGAGCTGGAGATCTCCGTCTCCGGCGGGACCGGCCACATCATCGGGCGGCTGCTTCCGCCCCAGCCGGCGCGCATCGAGATCCACGGGCGCCGGCCGATGGTCCTCACCGCCGACCCGCTGGGCCGCTTCAGCGGTGAGCACCTGCCCACCGGGGCCTTCAGCCTGCGCTGCCGGCTGCCCTCTCTCGTGGTCGCCACCGAGTGGATCACCATCTGAACCCGGTGTGTATCAGGATCCCCTCTTCCCGCTCCTAAATGACAGGGGATCGGGAGGAGAGGTTCCATGTCATCATTCGTCGGTCGCCGGCAGGAACTCGTTCAGCTTCGTTCCGCACTCGACCACGCCCGCGAGGGCCGTCCCCGGATCGTCCTGGTGGACGGGCCCGCCGGGATTGGTAAGACCTCGTTCGTCCGGCACTTCCTTGCGGGGGCCGGGGAGACATGCCTGCTGCGCGCGAGCGGCGAGGCGGCGGAGGTCCCCCTGGAGTACGGGGTGCTCGACCAGCTCATGACACAGGCTCCGGGCGAGCCGTACGGCGCCGCGGGGCCGCTGGTCGCCGGCTCGGCCCTGCTCGACCGGATCGGCCTGCTGCAGGACGGGCCGCCCGTGGTCATCGTCGTCGACGACGCCCACTGGGCCGACGTCACGTCCCTGGCCGCGCTCACCTTCGCCCTGCGCCGCCTGCGCGCCGACCGCGTACTTGCCGTGGTCGTCGTCCAGGACCCCGGGGACCTGCGGCTGCCGGAGGGGCTGCGCAGGCTGCTGTGCGACGAGACGACGCTGCGCCTGCGGCTGCGGGGGCTGGCCACGGCCGAGGTGCGGGACCTGGCCGACCGGCACGGCGGGCTGTCGCTCACCGCGGCCGCCGCCGAGCGGCTGCGCGCCCACGCCCAGGGCAACCCGCTGCACATCCTCGCGCTGCTGGAGCAGGTCGCCGCGCGGGACCTGCAGGACGTGCACCGTCCGCTTCCCGCGCCGCGTTCCTACGCCCTGCTCGTCGAGGAGACGCTGGACCGGTGCGCGGAGGCGACCCGCGACCTCGTCCGGGCCGCCAGCGTGCTGGGCGTGTCCGGCTCCCTGACGACCGCGGCGGCGCTGGCCGGGATCGGCTCGCCGCTGGCGGCGCTGGAGCAGGCCGTCAGCATGGGCCTGCTCCAGGAGCACGGCAACGGCTCGGCGCACACGGTCGTGTTCAGCCACCCGCTGGTGCGCGCCGCGGTGTACCAGCGCCTGGGCGCCGCGCGGCGCTCCCGGCTGCACGCCGGCGCCGCCGCCATCGAGGCCGACCGCGTCCAGGCGCTGCGGCACCGGGCCGCGGCGGCGGTGGGGCCCGACGAGCGGGTGGCCAGGCAGCTGGCCCTGCTGGCCGCCGACGAGGCCGGGGCCGGGCGCTGGAACACCGCGGCCGACCACCTCATCCAGGCGGGGCGGCTGACGCCCGCCGGACCGGCCTGCGAGCGGCGCGTCCTGCGGGCGGCGGAGTACCAGTTGCTGGGCGGCGACATCGCGCAGGCGGAGGGCATGACCGAGACGCTGGAGACGATGACGGCGACCCCGCAGCGGCAGTACGTCCTCGGCCGGATCGCCCTGGCCTCCGGCCGGCGCGAGCGGGCCGACCGGCTGCTCACGCAGGTCTGGCGGGAGGGCGACCGCCGGCTGGCGCGCCGGGCCGCCGAGCAGTTGGCGTGGTCGTGCCTGGTGCGGGCCAGGGGCGCCGAGGCGGCCGGCTGGGCGCGGCGGTCCATCGCGCTGAGCCCGCGCGGCGACCCGGCGGGGCTGCGCGACGCGCTGGCCCTGGCCCACGGGATCTGCGGCCGCTTCGAGGAGGGTCTGGCCCTGGTGGCGGCGGTGGGGGAGGAGACCTCCCACACCCGTCCCGAGCTGCTGGACGGCCTGGTCGCCCGGGGGGTCCTGCGCCTGTGGACCGACGATCTGGACGGGGCGCGGCACGATCTCGCCCGCGCCGCCTCGGCCCGTTCGGGCCTGCTGCACCTGGGGCCGATGGCCACCGCCTACCTGGCCGAGGCCGAGTACCGCGGCGGGCGCTGGGACGACGCCATCGCCCACTCGGAGCAGGCGGTCTCGCTGGCGACCGACTCCGGTCAGCGGTGGATGCGCTGCCTGTCCCACGCGCTGGCCGTCTTCCCGCTGGCCGGGCGGGGCGAATGGGAGGAGGCCGAGGCCCACGCCGAGGCGTCCGCGACGTGGTCGCGCTACCTGTGCGACGCGAGCAACACGGCGTACGCGGCGCTGGCCCGGGCGGTGGTGCGGCACGCGCGCGGGGACTGCGCCGGAGTGGTGCGGGCCCTGGCGCCGCTGCGGGGGGCGGAGCGGCGCGACGGCGTGGACGAGCCCGGGGTGATGGGGTGGCGCGAGCTCCTGGTGGAGGGGCTCGTCAGGACCGGCGATCTCGCGGGGGCGCGCGCCGTACTGGACGAGCACGAGGAGCTGGCCGAACGGCGGGACCGCGCCTCCGCCCTGGCCTCGGCCGCCCGGCTGCGCGGGCTGCTGGCGGCCGAGGAGGGCAGGCGGGAGGAGGCCGAGGCCGCCTTCGAGCTGGGCGTGATCCGGATCAAGCGGATCGACCAGCCGCTGGAGGAGGCCCTGCTGCACCTGCAGTATGGAGCGTTCCTCCGGCGCGGCGGCGCCCGCAGGCAGGCGGCCGAGCACCTGCAGACGGCGCGCGGCCTCCTGGAGCACCTGCGGGCCGCGCCGTACCTGGCCCGGTGCCGGCAGGAGCTGGCCGCCTGCGGCGCGAGCGTCCCGGGCGAGCCGCCGGCCGAGCCGCTGGGGCTCACCCCGCAGGAGTACGCGGTCGCCCGCCTGGCCGCCGGGGGCCTCACCAACCGCCAGGTGGCGCGTGAGCTGGTCCTGAGCGTCAAGACCGTCGAGTACCACCTGGGGCACATCTACGCCAAGCTCGGCATCAGCTCGCGGATGCAGCTGGGTCTCCGGCTGGCGTAGCCGCCGCGGCCGGCGGGGGCCCGCGGCGATTCACCGCGCCGTGCCGGGGAAGACGTGGTGGTCCGGGCGTCCGCCTGCTGGCCGGCGGACGCCCGGAGTGTCCGATGAGACCGACATGCCGAGGACGGGTAGGTTGAGCGCCGTGCCGTACGAGAGCATCAGGGTGACCGGGGAGTCACGTCCGCGACTCGACGAGGGCCTGGAGCGGATCCGCCGGGAGCTGAAGCTGCCCGCGGAGTTCCCACGCGCCGTCGTCGACGAGGCCGAGTGGGTCGCCGAGGTGCCCAGGCTGCCCGAGACCGACCGGACCGACCTGCCCCTCGTCACCGTCGACCCGCCCGGTTCCATGGATCTCGACCAGGCGCTGCACCTGGAGGAGCGCCCCGGCGGCTACCGCGTCTGGTACGCCATCGCCGACGTCGGGGCGTTCGTCAGGCCCGACAGCGCGATCGACCGCGAGGCCCGCACCCGGGGCGAGACCGTCTACCTGCCCGACGGGCGGATCCCGCTGCACCCGCCGGTCCTGTCGGAGGGCGCGGCCAGCCTGCTGCCGGGCGCCGTGCGGCCGGCCGCGCTGTGGTGCGTCGACCTGGACGCCGAGGGCCGGATGGTGGGCGCCGACGTGACGCGGGCGCTGGTGCGCAGCCGCGAGCGGCTCGACTACGACTACGTGCAGGCGGCGGTGGACACCGGCACCGCCGACGGCACGCTGCGGCTGCTGTCGGAGATCGGCAGGCTGCGCCTGGCGCTGGAGCGGGAGAGGGACGGCGTCACGCTGCCCACCCCCGAGCGGGAGGTGGTGCCCGACGGCGACGGCTACCAGGTGGTGGTGCGCGTGCCGCTGGAGGCCGAGGCGTGGAACGCGCAGATCTCGCTGCTGACCGGCATGGCCGCCGCCTCGATGATGCTGGACGCCGAGATCGGCCTGCTGCGGGTGCTGCCGCCCGCCCCGGCCGGGGAGGTGGCCCGGGTCCGCCGGATCGCCTCGGCCCTGGGGGTCCCGTGGGCCGAGGAGGCCTCCTACGGCGACGTCGTGCACGACCTCGACCCGAAGATCCCCGAGCAGGCCGCGTTCCTGCAGGAGTCGACGGTGCTGCTGCGGGGGGCCGAGTACGTGGCGTTCAACGGCGCGCCGCCGCCCGGCGCCTTCCACGCCGCGGTGGCGGCGCCGTACGCGCACGTGACCGCCCCGCTGCGCCGCCTGATCGACCGCTACGCCACCGAGATCTGCCTGGCGATCGCGGCGGGCGAGCCGGTCCCCGACGAGATCCAGCGGATCATGGGCGAGCTGCCGGGCGTCATGGCGGCGACCGGACGGCGCTCGGCCGCGGCCGAGCGGGCGTGCGTGGACCTGATCGAGGCGTCGGTGCTGCGCGAGCGGGTGGGCCAGACGTTCGAGGCGGTGGTGATCGACGTGGACGAGGACCGCCCGGGTGGCCAGGTGCAGATCACCGACCCGCCGGTGGTGGCCCGCTGCGACGGCGAGGACCTCCCCCTGGGCGCCACGGTGCGGGTACGGCTGACGCGCGCCGACCCCGCCACCCGGGAGGTGCGCTTCAGCCTGGCCTGATCAGCCTGGTCCGAGGAGCGGGCGGCCGCGGTCTCGTGAAGGAGCCGTCGGGGCCCTCACGCGAGCGGGGCCGCGACCGGACGCCTCCGGAGCGGCCCCGTCTTGCGGGAGTCGGGCTTGTCGACGAGTGCGCTCCTTTCACGGACGTATCCGGCGGGGTGACCTCGCGGGGAGGATAGGGGTGGGGCCCCGCGGGGGCCGTCCCGTGGGACGGGTCTTGCTGGTAACCGGTCAACAGTCGTGACATGGCATTTCCAGCCGGGCCCGCCGGGAAACAGACCTCACGGTTACGTTACGCACACTCTCGGTCACACATCCGTGACCGGCCGGTCACCTGCGGCGGGCCGACCGGTCAGCCGACGGAGGAGTAGGCCACCACGCCGCGCCGCAGCGCGTCCATCGCCTTGCCCGCGTTGCGCCTGATCGCGCTGTCGCGGGGGGCCGCGTCGGAGATCTGGCCGAGCAGGTCGAGCAGCTGCTTGATCCAGCGCACGAAGTCGCCCGCCGCCAGCTCCGAGCCGTTGATCCCGTCACCGAGCACGGCGTCCAGGCTGTGGCCCTTGGCCCAGCGGAAGGCGGCCCAGGCGAAGCCGAAGTCGGGCTCCCGGATGAACGACAGGCCGTGGTCGCTCTCGATCGCCTCCAGCTCGCCCCACAGGCGGACCATGGCCGCCAGCGCCTGCTGCGCGGCGCCCGCCGGGATGCGCGGCTGGCGGGCCTCGTCGGCCTGACGGGACTCGAAGACCAGCGCCGAGACGCACGCGGCCAGTTCGGCCGGGTCGAGACCGTCCCAGAGCCCGGCGCGCAGGCACTCGGCGGTGAGCAGGTCCAGCTCGGTGTAGAGCTGGGCCAGGCGGCGGCCCTCGGCGGTGACGGTCTCGCCCTCGAGGTAGCCCAGCTGGTCGAGCACCCCGCAGACCTTGTCGAAGGTGCGGGCGATGACGTGCGAGCGGCCGGCGACCCTGCGGCGCAGGCCCTCGGTCTCGCGCAGCAGCTTGTAGTAGCGCTCGGCCCAGCGGGCGTGGTCCTCCCGCTCGTCGCAGCCGTGGCAGGGGTGCTGGCGGATGTCCCTGCGCAGGCGCAGGATCTCCTCGTCCTCGACGGCGTGGTCGCGGGCGCGCACGGGCTTGCCGAAGTCGCGGTCGCCGATCTTGGCGTGCATGGAGGAGACGAGGTTGGCCCGTTCCTTCGGGGAGCGGGAGTTGAAGTTCTTCGGGATGCGCAGGCGCTCGACCGGCTCCACCGGGACCGGGAAGTCGGCCGCCGACAGCTTCTTGACCTGCTTGCCGATGGTGAGCACCAGCGGGGAGGGGCCCTCGCCGCGGGAGTTCAGGCCCGGGTCCAGCACGATGGCCAGCCCGGCGCGGCGCCCGCCGGGCACGCGGATGATGTCGCCCGGCCGCAGCGCCTCCAGCGAGCGCAGCGCCTGGGTCCTGCGCGCCGCGCCGCGCTGGCGCGACAGCTCGGCCTCGCGGTCCGACAGCGCCCTGCGCAGCGCGGCGTACTCCGGGAAGTCGCCCAGGTGGCAGGTCATCGCCTCGCGGTAGCCCTCCAGCGCCTCCTCGTGGCGGCGCAGCTGCTTGGCGATGCCGACCACGGCCCGGTCGGCCTGGAACTGCGCGAAGGAGGACTCCAGCAGCGACCTGGCCCGCTCGCGGCCGACCTGGCCGACGAGGTTGACGGCCATGTTGTAGGAGGGGCGGAAGCTGGAGCGCAGCGGGTAGGTGCGGGTGCTGGCCAGACCGGCGACGTGCAGCGGGTCCATGCCCGGCTGCCAGACCACCACCGCGTGGCCCTCGACGTCGATGCCGCGCCGTCCGGCCCGGCCGGTGAGCTGGGTGTACTCCCCCGGGGTGAGGTCGGCGTGGGTCTCGCCGTTCCACTTGTCGAGCTTCTCGATCACCACGGAGCGGGCGGGCATGTTGATGCCCAGCGCGAGGGTCTCGGTGGCGAAGACCGCCTTGACCAGGCCGCGGGTGAACAGCTCCTCGACGACCTCCTTGAAGGTGGGCAGCATGCCCGCGTGGTGGGCGGCCAGGCCCCGCTCCAGGCAGTCGCGCCACTCCAGGTAGCCGAGCACGGCCAGGTCCTCGTCGGGCAGGTGCGCGGTGCGCTCGTCCACGATCTGCCGGATCTCGTGGCGCTCGGCGTCGGTGGTGAGGCGGATGCCGGCGTACAGGCACTGCAGCACGGCGGCGTCGCAACCGGCCCGGGAGAAGATGAAGGTGATCGCGGGCAGCAGGCCGTCGGCGTCGAGCCGCTCGATGGCCTCGGCCCGGTTGGGCGGGCCGGGCCTGCGCGGCCGGGAGTAGCCGCGCCGGCCCCTGCCGTAGGCCTGGCGCTCCTCGTCGCGCGCCAGCCGCATCAGGTTCGGGTTGACCAGCGGCCGCTGGCCGTCCTCGTCGGTGACGAACAGGTCGTAGAGGCGGTGGCCGACGAGCATGTGCTGCCAGAGCGGGACGGGACGGTGCTCGTCGACGACGACCGAGGTGTCGCCGCGGACCGTGCCGAGCCACTCGCCGAACTCCTCGGCGTTGCTGACCGTGGCCGACAGGGCCACCAGGCGCACCGACTCGGGCAGGTGGATGATCACCTCTTCCCAGACCGCGCCGCGGAACCGGTCGGCCAGGTAGTGCACCTCGTCCATGACCACGAACCCGAGCCCGGCCAGGGTGTTGGACCCGGCGTAGAGCATGTTGCGCAGCACCTCGGTCGTCATGACGACGACCGGGGCCTCGCCGTTGACGCTGTTGTCGCCGGTGAGCAGGCCGACCTTGGCGGCGCCGTACCGCTTGACGAGGTCGTTGTACTTCTGGTTGGACAGCGCCTTGATCGGGGTGGTGTAGAAGCACTTGCGGCCCTGCTCCAGCGCCAGGTGGACCGCGAACTCTCCCACGACGGTCTTCCCCGACCCGGTGGGGGCCGCCACCAGGACCCCGTCGCCCGCCTCCAGTGCCCGGCAGGCGTCGAGCTGGAACTCGTCCAGCCCGAAGTCGTACAGAGCCCGGAACGAGGTCAGCGCCGGGCCGCTTTCGGCCTGGCTCTGACGGAAGGCAGCGTAGCGTTCCGCAGGCGTCGTCATGCCTTCAGCCTACCGATATCGCAATTCCGGTCTGTCCGGCGCATGCTCGTCGCGGCGGGCGGCCGCCGGCAGGGTGACGGTGAAGGCTGCTCCCCCGGACGCGCCGGAGGTCGCGGTGACGGTGCCGTGGTGGGCGGTGACGAGTTCGCGCACCACGGCCAGCCCGATTCCCGAGCCCGCCGTCCCGGCGCCGGAACGGCCGCGCCAGAGCCGCTCGAAGACGTGCGGCAGCTCCGCGGCGGGTATCCCGGGGCCGGTGTCGGCCACCTCGATGACCGCGGTGCCGTCGCCCGCGCGGACGGTGACGGTGACCGCGTCGCCGGGGCGGCAGTACCGGGCGGCGTTGTCCAGCAGGTTGCCGACGGCCTGGTGCAGGCGGTCGGGATCGATCATGACGGTGAGACCCCCGGCCAGATCGGCGTGCAGGGACAGGCCCGCCGCGTGGAGCCGGGGCATGTGGGTCCGGAGCACCCCGCGGACCAGTTCGGCCGGGTCCGCCTCGCGCAGGCGCAGCGCGGGGGCCGCCGCCTCGGCCGCCGACAGCTGGGCCAGATCGTCCACGACGCGGCCCAGCCGCAGGGCCTGGTCGTGCAGTACGGCCAGGCGGGCCGGGACGGGCTCGGCCAGGCCGTCGCGGAGCTCCTCCAGACCGGCCTGGAGGGCGGCCAGCGGAGTGCGCAGCTCGTGGGCGACGTCGGCCGCCAGGCGCCGCCGCGTCGCCTCGGCCCGGGCGACCTCCCCGGCCATGTGGTCGAAGGCGCGGCCGAGCTCGCCCAGCTCGCCGGGGGAGGTCATCGCGGTCCTGGCCGAACGGTCGCCGGCGGCGAAGGCGCGGGCGGTGCGCGCCACCCGCAGGATCGGACCGGTCAGCCGCCGCGTCACCACAGCCCCGGCCACCAGCGCGGCCGTCAGGGCCAGCAGCGCGGCGGCGCCGATCCATCCCCAGGCCACCTCCCGCGCCCCGGCGGCGACCGGCGTTCCGTACGACAGCCGCACCCGGCCCACGGTCTGACCGCCGACGACGACGGGGGCCTCCGAGGCGCCGTGACCGGCGCCCATCCCCCGGTGCATGCCCGGGGGCGAGACGACCTCCGCGCCCCCCCGGTCCAGGACCGTCAGGCGGGCGCCCGCCCCGGCGGCGATCTCCGTGGCGGGCCCGAGGTCGGCTCCGGACCAGTTCCCGGCCGCCGCGTACGCCGTCCCCGCCGCGAGGGCCACCTGGCCGGTCACCCGGACCCGGTCGGCCTGCCGGGCGGCGGTGAGCCCGCGGTCGGCGCCGACCAGGGCGGCCAGGGTGAGCAGGACCACCGAGACGGAGGCCACCAGGGCGAACGCCGCCAGCATCCGCCGTCCGAGCGGGCCGAACGGCGCGGGCGGGGAGCCCATGCCGGACGGCTCCGGGGGCCAGGAGGGGACGGGCGAACGGGCCCGCTCACCGGTCACGGTCGATTCCCATCCGGTAGCCCACGCCCACCACGGTCTGCACGATCCGGGCGCCGGACGGCCCCAGCTTGTGGCGGAGGTTCTTCACGTGGGAGTCGATGCTCCTGTCGTAGCCCGCGAACTCGTACCCTCGCACCCGGTTGACCAGCTCGTACCGCGAGTAGACCCGTCCCGGCACCGAGGTGAGGGCGGTGAGCAGGCCCCACTCGGTCAGCGTCAGGTCGAGCGGCCTGCCGTCGAGGCTCGCCTCGTGCCTGGCCTCGTCGATCCGGAGCCGGCCGCCGCCGTAGGTGACCGGCCCGGAGTCCGGGGAGGCGCCGCGCGCCCGGTTCAGCACCGCCTGCACCCGCAGCGTCACCTCCATGGGGCTGAACGGCTTGGTCACGTAGTCGTCCGCGCCGAGCCGCAGGCCGTGGATGCGGTCCTCCACCGCGGTCCGCGCGGTGAGCACCAGCACCGGCATCCGGCCCTCCTCCCTCAGGGTGCGCAGCACGTCGACGCCGTCCAGGTCGGGCAGGCCCAGGTCGAGCACGACGAGATCGACGCCGCCCGCGGCCGACAGCCGCAGCGCCTCGGCACCCGAGGGGGTGGTCGTCACGCCGTACCCGGCCCGTTCCAGGTAGCGGCGGAGCACCTCCCTGATCTCCTTGTCGTCCTCGACGACCAGCACGTTCTGGGCCATGCCCCACATGTACGCCGCCGCCGATGACGGCGTCGAGGGTCGAAAGGCCCTTCTCGCCGGGTCTCCACACCGTCTCCACACGGCCGTCACGGGATCTGCCCGCCGGAGGCGGACCGTGAAAGCACAGACATGGAGCACGGGAACCGGGAGGAATCATGAATCGCATGCGGAAGACAGCCCTCGCCGTCGCGGGTGCGGGCCTGGGGGCCGCGCTGTTCGCCGTCCCCGCCCTGGCCTTCGACGGAGTCTCCACCGCCGTCTCCGCCGTCCAGCCCACGCCGGACCCATGGCCGGGCGGCTACGGCCCGGGCATGGGGATGATGGGCGGCGACGGCGGGGCTCCCGGCATGGGCCTGTGGGGACCCTCCGCCGGACCGGCCGCGGGTTCACCGGACGCCCGGGACCGGTCTCCGGGTGCCTGCCACCTGTCCGGCGCACGCGCGCCGAGCGGGACGCTCAGCAACGCCCAGAAGACCGCTCTGGCGGCGACGGCCGAGGAGGAGAAGCTCTCCCGCGACCTCTACACCGCCTTCGCCGACCGTCACGACCTGCCGGTCCTGGACCGGATCGCGGTCAGGGAGGAGCGACGCCTGGCGACCGTGCGCGCCCTGCTCGCCCGGTACGGCCTCGCCGACCCGACCGCGGGCAGGGCGGCCGGAACCTTCGCCACGCCCTCGGTGAAGACGACCTACGACCGGCTGCTGGCCCAGGGCGCGACCGGTCCGCAGGAGGCGCTGAACGCGGCCCGGACGGTCGAGAAGACCGGCATCGCCGCGCTGCAGAAGGCCCTCGACGGGCTGACCGCCCCCGACGTCCGGCAGGTCTACACCCACCTGCTGCACTCGTCGCAGATGCACCTGATCGCCCTGGGGTCCTGACACCGGCCGCCGTGTGACGGGACTCAAGCCGGAGGGACTCAAGCCTCTGTCCGGTTCCCTGTCCCTGCCGAGACTTGGTCGCATCCGGCCGTCCCGGGCCGGAGAGGAGAGGGAGGTGGTCGTCATGGTCGTGGCACAGCCGTTGCGCGATGAACACCGGGATCTCGTGCG
This sequence comes from Paraplanobispora siamensis, assembly GCF_016863175.1. Taxonomy (GTDB): domain Bacteria; phylum Actinomycetota; class Actinomycetes; order Streptosporangiales; family Streptosporangiaceae; genus Planobispora; species Planobispora siamensis. The sequence goes on along the minus strand of NZ_BOOJ01000032.1, from coordinate 9,646 downwards.
GGCATCGAATCGTTGCGCCACCGCCTGATCCCGCACGCACAGGCGGAGGACGCGGTGCTGTACCCCAGAGTCGAGGAGGTCATGCACGCGCCCGGGGCGACGGCGACCATGAGCAGGGACCATGAGGAAGTGGTCGCGCTGACCGGCGAGCCGGCGCGGTCACGGGCGTCGCTGACCGGTCCTCCCGCCCCCGGGCAGCGCCGCGGCCTGCAGCGGATCCTGTACGGCCTGCACGCTCTCGTCCGGGTCCACTTCGCCGAGGAAGAGGAGATCTACCTGCCGGTGCTCGACGCGGGGCTGACGGCGGCACAGGCGGAGGAGATGTTCGCGGAGATGCACCACAAGGCCCACCCGGGCTCGGCCGGATAGGTTCCGGGCCCTCGTACGGCCCGCCGCGACACGCCGACGGAGCGGGGCGTCGGCCCGCCCCGCGCGGGCTCAGCACAGGACGCGCAGGGCTCCGGGGACGACCTCGCAGGTGAGGGGGGTGGGGCCGATCCGCTCGCCGTCGGCGTAGGCGACCACCTCCGGGGCCTCCAGCGTCACCCGGCGGGCCCGCCTGACGGTGACGGCGGGGTGGCCGACGTGGGTGCCCTTGTAGACGCTGGGGAAGGCGCGCAGGAACTGCCCCTTGGGGGAGGCGCCCAGGATCGTCACGTCCAGCAGGCCGTCGTCCGGCAGGGCTCCCGGGCAGACCCGCATCCCGGCGCCGTAGGAGCGGGTGTTGCCGACCGCGACCAGCATCGCCTCGCACTCGACGACCTCGTCGTCGAGGCCGATCCGGAACGGGATCGGCGCGAAGCTGCGCAGCTCCTGCACCATCGCGACCAGGTACTTGGCCATGCCCGGGGGCCACGACAGCCGGTTGGCCCGCTCGTTGACCCGGGAGTCGAAACCGCAGCACAGCACGCTGGCGAACCACTCGTCCTCGCCGACCCTGGCCGCGTCGACCTCGCGGATGCGCCGCCTGAGCACGACTTCGGCGGCGGCGAGGGTGTCCTTGCGGGGCAGGCCGAGGGCGTCGGCGATGTCGTTGCCCGTCCCGACGGGGATGATGCCCAGCGGCACGTCGGTCCCGGCCGTCGCCTGCACGGCCAGGTGGACCATGCCGTCCCCGCCGAAGGCCACCAGGGCGTCGGGCCTCTCGGCCACGGCGATGCAGGCACGTTCCAGGGCGTCCTGGGGGGACTCCCCGACGATCACCGAGACCTCGGCCCCCTCCCGCCGGAGCCGGTTCAGGACGGGGGCGAGCAGGCCGCGTGAGCGGCCGCCCCGGGCGGCGGGGTTGACGAGTACGGCGATCTCTCCGGGCACAAACCGGAACTTATCCCCTATCGGGCCGAATCTGGATCGGTCGTATTCAAATCGAGAGGAGATTCGTCTTCTGGGAGTTCTGACGCCTCGTCATCGGAAAGGTGAGAGAAGTCATCCGCGGGACTCCTGCGATCCCTGAGGTACATGACCCCCTCGGCGAGGGCGAACAGCACCACCATCGGCAGGGCGAGCGCGAGCATCGAGAACGGGTCGGTGCTCGGCGTGGCGATCGCCGCGAACAGGAACATGATGAAGATCACCATGCGCCGGTGCCGGGCCACCGTGGCGTGCGGCAGGACGCCGATGACGTTGAGGAACACCATCAGCAGGGGCATCTCGAAGGAGATGCCGAAGATGATGAGCATGACCAGCGCGTAGCTGAGATAGTCGTCCATCTCCAGCAGCGGTACGGCGTTGCCCGGCGCGAAGCCGAGCAGGATCGCCAGGCCCTTGTCCATGACGAAGTAGGCCAGCGCCGCGCCCGCCAGGAACAGCGGGATCGCCATGGCGAGGAAGATGATCGAGTAGCGCTTCTCGTTGCGGTAGAGGCCGGGCGTCACGAAGGCCCAGACCTGGTAGAGCCACAGCGGCGAGGAGACCACCAGGGCGAACATCGCCGCGACCTTCAGGTTGACCAGGAAGGCCTCGAAGACGCCGCGGATGGCGAAGGTGCACTCGCCCTCCCGGAGGATCTGCGACGCCTCCAGGCTGCAGTAGGGCGCGGTGATGAAGTCCCAGATCGGATCGAAGAAGACGAAGCCGACGATGATTCCGGCCACCAGTCCCAGCAGGGAGACGACGATCCGGTTGCGCAGCTCACGGAGGTGCTCCATGAGCGGCATGCGGCCTTCGGCCGCGTCCTCGGGCGACACGGACCCGTTACGGCTCGGCTTGGGCCATTTCAGCAGCGCCATTCGTGAATCCCGGTCCGAGGGGTGAGGTGATCAGGGAGTGCGGGGACAGCCTACTGCTGCTTGTTCGCACTCGCCTGAGCACGCAGCTTGGCGGCCTGCTCCTCGAGCATGCGGGCCTGCTCCTCGGCCGAGGGCTCGGCGACCGGCGCCGGGGCGGGCGCGACGATCTGCTGCGGGGGCGCGGGCTGCGGCTGGGGCTGCACGACCGTGGCGGTCGCGGCGGGAGCCTCGTCGTCGTCGCGGAGCTTGGCGGTCTCCGCCTTGAAGATGCGCAGCGAACGGCCGATCCCGCGAGCCGCCTCCGGCAGCTTCTTGGCGCCGAACAGCAGCACCAGGATGACCCCGATGATGATCAGCTCAGTGGTACCCAGGCCAGCCATGACACATCCTTAACCAGACGACGTGCAATCTCAGTGCCGATCGTACGCTCCCCGGAGCGCAGACTCATCCCTTCCGGCGCCGGATCGTCCCGTATCCGTCCGGCTCATCCCACCCGCCGATCGTCCCGCCCGTTGTCGCCGCCTGCCCCCGGCCCGAGCCGCGAGCGACCGGATGACCCGCCCCGACCAGGCGCGCAGCGCTCCCGGCGGTTCGCGGAGTGACGGGGCTCACAGATCACCTCGCGGCACCGGGCCGTCGGCCCTCCGCCCGCGGGAGCGGATTCGTGCACATTCACTTCACCGAACGTCCATCGCGACGTCACAGGACCGACCCCCGCCGCCGTACGTGACCGCGCTGAGAGCCGCGCGTCACCGTGACCGCGCGTCACCGCGGCCGCGCGCCGTACGTGACCGCGGCGAAAGACGCGGCCCCGTCTCAGGACACCGACTCGTAGCGGTTCAGCGCCGCCGCGGCGGCCTCGCGCACGGTCTCGGCCAGCGAGGCGGGCGAGACGACCCGGCCGGTGTCGCCCAGGCGCAGCGCCAGCCGCAGCAGCCAGCCCTGGTCGCGGGCGCGCAGCGCCACCCGCAGGCGGCCCTCGCCGAGCTCCTCGACGCTCTCGCACGGGTAGTACTCGGCCACCCAGCGGCCCGCCGGGGTCAGCTCCAGTTCCACCAGCTCGTCGGTCGGCGAGGGACGGAACACCCCGGGCGTCACCTCGTCGGGCACCGCGTCCTCCGGCGGCGCCGCGGCCACGTCGAGCACCTCCACCGAGAGCATCCGGTCCAGCCGGAACAGCCGCACCGCCTCGGCCCGGTAGCACCAGCCCGACAGGTAGGAGCGCCCGTCCACCACCACCAGCCGCATCGGGTCGACCTCGCGCGGGGTGACCTCGTCGCGGCCCGGCACGTAGTAGCGCAATGACAGCCGCCTGCCGCGCCGCAGCCCCTCGTTGACCACCGGCAGCGCGTCGGGGGTGGCGTCCACCTCGACCGCGACCTGACTGCTGACCGTGGCGGCGCCCTCCCCCGCGGCCTGCTCGAACTTGGCGATGACCCGCGACAGCGCGTCGCGCTCGCCGAACTCCGGCATCTCCGCGAGCATCCGCAGGGCCACCAGCAGCGCGCTGGCCTCGTCCACGCCCAGTCGCAGCGGCCTGGCGATCGTGTCGGCGTTGTCGATGACGATCTCGCCGCCGTCCCAGGAGACGTCGATGAGGTCGCCGGGCGTGTGCCCGGGCAGCCCGCACATCCACACCAGCTGCAGGTCGTCGATGAGCTGCTTCTCGCTCAACCCGAAGATCTTGGCGACCTCCGGCACCTGCGCCCCGGGGTGGGACATCAGATACGGCACCAGGGCCAGGAGCCTGGGCAACCGGTCGGCCGTGCTCATCTCACCGCTCCTCGTTCGCTGTGCGCGGGCGTACGGCCCGCCCGGACGGCCCCTGCAGGCACGCTCACGCCAGGGCCCCCTTCAGGCGGCTGATCACCGCGTCGCGGGCGTCCGGCGGTCCGACCACCAGGGCGTCGGCGGCGAACCCGGCGACCCAGCCGGCCAGCCGCTCGGGGTCGGTGAAGTCGACCTCCAGCTCGTCCCAGCCCTCGTCCGCGGGCCGTACGGCCTTGGCCACCTGGCGCAGCCCCTGGCAGGTGCCCTCGCGGACCCGGATCACGGCCGCCCGCTTGTTCAGGGGCCGCTCGTCGGGATAGCCGACCATCTCCTTGACGTTCACGCCCTCCGGGACGACCACGGTGCCGGGTCGGCCGGCCGGGGTGACCGGCCCGCTGATGCGGCTGAGCCGGAAGGCCCGGGGCGCGTCGCGGTCGCGGTCGTGGCCCACGACGTACCACCGGCCGCGGCGGCTGACCACGCCCCACGGCTCGACCGTGCGGGTCAGCACGCTCTCGCCGGCCGCGACGCGGTAGGGGAAGCGGACCGGGCGCCGGTCGCGCACCGCCTCCCACAGCGCGGGGAAGGCCGGGTCCTGGGTGTCGACCCGCAGCTCCAGCGCGCCGCCGAGCATGCCGCCGGTCTCGTCGGTCTCCACTCCCCCGGCGCGCAGCTTCAGCAGCGCCCCGCTGGCCGCCTCGGCCAGGCTGGCCCGCTGCCACACCCGCGCGGCCAGGCCCACCACGGCCGCCTCGTCGGCCTCCAGGGTGATCTCCGGCAGCTCGTAGGCCTGGCGGACGATCCGGTAGCCGGGGTCGTCCTCCCACGGGTCCTTCTGGACCTCGATCGGGATGCCGATCTCCCGCAGCTCGTTCTTGTCGCGCTCGAACATCCGCTGGAAGGCCTCATCGTTGGCCGAGTCGTAGCCGGGAACGGCCTGGCGGATGTGCTCGGCGCTCAGCGGCCGCCGCGTGGCGAGCAGGCAGATCACGAGATTCAGCAACCGCTCGGTCTTCCGGCGTGACATCCGGCCTCCCTCCCTGTTCAAATGACGCTACTCTTCCCCGCGTGATCAGATGGCGCAGGGGCGAGGTCGTGCGGATCCGGCGCGAGTGGCCGGGGGCGGTGGAGCTCGACGTCGTCACCGAGGAGGGTCAGGCGCGCGCGCTCGCCTATCCCGCCCTGGTTGGACGCCCGGAACCCGGCGATGCGGTCCTGCTGAACACGACCGCGCTCGCGATGGGTCTCGGTACGGGAGGTTACGCCATGGTGGTGGCGATTCCCGAACGATTGCCAGAAGATCCGCAAGGGCCCGGACATCTGGTGAAGGCACGCTACACCCCCTTGCAGGCCACCGTGTTCGGCGCCGACGAGCAGGACTCGCCCCACCACGACATCCTGGAGGAGGCCGACTCCCTCGACGGCATGCCGGTGGTCGTCGCCGACCTGCACTCGGCGCTCCCGGCGATCCTGTGCGGCCTGTACGGCTCGCGGCCCGGCGCCCGCGTCGCCTACGTGATGCTCGACGGCGGGGCGCTGCCCGCCTGGTTCTCCATGTCGTGCGCGCAGCTGCGGGAGGCCGGCTGGCTGTGCGGGGTGGTGACGGCGGGCCAGGCGTTCGGCGGCGACGTGGAGACGGTGACGACGCACACCGGGCTGCTGGCGGCCCGCCATGTGCTGGAAGCCGACGTGGCGGTCGTCACGCAGGGGCCGGGCAATCTGGGCGGCGGCACCCGGTGGGGGTTCTCCGGGGTCTCGGCCGGCGAGGCGGTCAACGCCGCCGCGGCGCTCTCCGGCCGGCCGGTCGCGGCACTGCGGGTCAGCGAGGGCGACCGGCGTGATCGGCACGTCGGGGTCTCCCACCACTCGCTGACCGCCTACGGCCGGGTCGCCCTGGCCCCGGCCCGGGTCGCGGTGCCCGAGCTGCCGGGCGACTTCGGCCGGCGGGTGATCGAGCAGGCCGGGCCGCTGGGCGAGCGGCACGAGCTGGTCCCCGTGCCCGTGGACGGGCTGCACGAGGCGCTGAAGAACTCGCCGGTGCGGCTGTCGACGATGGGCCGGGGGCTGGAGGAGGACCTGGCCTACTTCCTGACCTCGGCCGCCGCGGGCAGGCTGGCCGCCGGGCTGCTGCCGGAGGAGACCGCGGCCCCGTAGGCGGAGGCCGTGACCTCTCGCTCAGATCCCTCAGGAAGAGGCGGCGGTCTCGTAGAGGTCCGTGCCGGTGTCGGCCCCGGGCTCGTAGAAGTCCTTGAAGGTGAAGGCCCGCGGGCCGGGGCCGTGCTCGCGCAGCAGCTCCAGCCGTTCCATCCCCTCGGCCAGTGAGGGGATGTGCCCCTCGGGGATCCACCACATCACGGAGTACGGCTGCGCGATGTGGTGGAACCACTCCTTGCGCCGCCGCAGCACCGGCAGGTGGGCGCTGCGGTAGACGAAGTTCCACAGCGTCTCGCGCGATTCCCAGACCGAGAAGTTGATCACCAGGTCGTCGCCGTAGTCGTGCTTGACCGTGTCCCGGGGGTCCTCCCCTCCCTTGAGCCGCCACACGAAGCCGGGAGCGTCGTCGGAGACCCGGTTGATGGGTTCGAGCAGGTTGACGAAGTCGGCGATCTCGGGGGAGTCGAGGGGCGCGCGCAGGCGCGCGACGTTCAGCTGTGCCAGATGCATGGCATCAGCAGACCACTCCCGGGCCTTCTATGTCAATTCTCATTATTTTTAGAGAAGGCGACGCAGCACTCCCCCGGCCGCGGGTCCAGCCGGGCGGCGTCCGGATCGCGGCCCAGTCCCGCCAGCAGGCCCTGGCACAGCGCCAGGTTCATCGAGCAGACCAGCAGCGGGTGCTCCTCGGCCAGCACGTGGAACGGGCAGTTGCGCAGCCGCAGGTCATCGCCCTCCGGATAGGGCTCGTAACCGCGCCGCCGCAGGGTCTCGCCGAGGTCCCCGCCCGGCGCGGCGAGCCTGGCGCCGGTACGGCGCGCGGCCTGCTCGGCCCGCTCGTCGCCGCCGAGCAGGTCCACCACCTCGGCCAGCACCAGCGCGAGCGTGCGGTAGTCACGGGGCGGGACGCTCACCTGCCACTCGCCCGGCGCCCGGCGGTAGACCTTCGCCGGTCGCCCGCTGCCCGGCCCCGTGCGCTCGCCCAGCCGCTTGAAGTCCGGCTCCAGCAGCCCGGCCTCGACCAGCTTGTCGAGGTGGAAGGCGGCCAGCGTGCGCTGCACCCCCACCGCCTCGGCCGCCTCGTTGCGCCCGACCTCGCGGCCCTGGGAGATCACGTATTCGTAGACCGCCCGCCGTACGGGATCGTTGAGTACCGCCACCGCGCCGAGGTCATCGCTGCTCACAGCCGGGATTCTAGGCCCGGCCGCCGCATGGCGGGCCGTCCGGCGGGCGCCCCGATAGGCGCCCCGATAGGCGGCCCAGCAGGCGGCCCAGCAGGCGGCCCAGCAGGCGGCTCAGTAGGCGGCCAGGACGTCGACGACGAAGACGAGGGTGTCGGAGGGCTTGATCAGGGGCGGCAGGCCCCGGGGATAGCCGAGGTCGGGCGGGACGACCATGACGACGCGGCTGCCTGCCGGGACGCCGGTCAGCGCCTTGTCCCAGCCCTTGATGACACCGCCGCCGCCCAGCCGCAGGGCCTTGGGGCGCGCGGCCGCCCATGTCGACTCGAAGGGCCCCTCGGCCCCCCAGATCCAGCCCTCGTACTGGGTGACCAGGAGCTGGCCGGCCTTGACCTCGGCGCCCGTGCCCCGGACCAGGATCTTGCTCCGCAGGCCCGAGGGGGGACCCCCGGCCGGGAGGGCGAGGGCCGGGCGCTGCCCCGGGCCGCCGGTGACCCTGACCCCGGCCAGCTCGCCGGGTCCCCCGGTGCCCGTCGCGACCGAGCCGGGCGGGAAGGCGCCCAGCACGTCGATCACGTAGAACAGCGCGTCGTCGGCGGTCATCCCGCCCGGCGGGTTGGGGCCGTAGCCCTCCGACGGCGGGATGGCGGCCACGACGCGGCTGCCGACCCGGTGCCCGCTCAGCGCCCTGCTCAGGCCGGTGATCGACTGGCTGGGCTGGAAGGAGGCGGGGACGCCCTGGTTGAAGCTGGAGGCCAGCAGGCGGTTGTCCCGGCCGTCCCACACGTGCGCGGTGTAGTGGGCGATGACCAGGTCGTCGGCCGCGACCACGTTCCCGGTGCCGGTCATCTGCTCGCCGACCTGGAGATCCGCCGGGGGCTCCCCCTCCGGGAAGGTGATCTTCGGCTTGGCCCCGAAGGAGCTCTCGGCCCGCACGCTCCTGGCGGCCTCCCCCTCGCCCGGGGTGCAGCCGCCGGCCGCCACGAGCAGGAGCGCCGCGGGCACGGCGACGATCGCGGCGGGGGGCGCGGTGAACAAGGTCCGTATACGCATCCGACTCCCCTGGCTCGGCGGTGTGATCACCTTAACGCCCTATTAGGAGAGATGTCAGTAGCGCGGACGAGCCCGGCCGCGCCGAGGGCGTGACCGGGCTCGTCCCAGTGGATTGCGCGGGTGGCGGGCGGCTCAGTAGACGCCGACGATGTCCACCAGGAAGACCAGGGTGTCGGTGCCCTTGATGCCCGCCTGCGGGCTGCCCTGCGCGCCGTACCCGAGGTCCGGCGGGATGACCAGCAGCACGCGGGTGCCGACCGGCAGTCCGACCAGCGTCTGGTCCCAGCCCTTGATGACGCTGCCGTTGCCGATCGGGAAGGTGGCCGGCTCACCCCTGCCCCAGCTGCTGTCGAACTCCTTGTCGGTGCCCCAGATCTTGCCGACGTAGTGGGCCATGAGGTTCTGGCCGGACTTCACGACCGGGCCGGTGCCCTTGATGACGACCTTGCTGATCAGCTCCTTGGGGGCCTTCTCGCCGGTCTTCGTCGTCAGGGTCGGCGCCTTGCCGGGCTCGGGGTTCTTCACCGTGACGCCCTTGACGCCGGGGTCGGCGGCCTTGCCCTCGACGGTCACCGGCTTGGGCGGCGTGGGCGCCAGGCCGATCATGTCCAGCACGAACACCTGGGTCAGGTCGGTCTGCCCCTGCTGCTTGGCCTGATCGATCTGCTCCTTGGTCAGGCTGTCCTCGGCCATGACGGCCAGGTAGCGTCCGCCGGGCTTGGCGCCGACGAAGACGTCCTTGAGCACCTTCGGGAGCTGCTCGGCGATCTCGATGGTCTCCGGGGCCCCGGTGTCGTAGGTCGAGCCGACGGGGGCGTTGTCCTTGCCGTTCCAGGTGAAACCGGTGAGGTTGACCTGGACCTTGTCGCCCATCTTGAACTCCGCGCCGGAGCCCTCCTTGATCGTCACCTCGGAGGACTTCTTGGCGGGCGCTCCCGAGGGGAAGGTCACCGTCGGCTTCTTGCCCATCTCACCGGTGACCTTCACACCGCTGCCGGTGGAGGCCTGGGTGTCGGCCTGCTGAGTGCCGCAGGCGGCGGCGAACAACAGGGGAACGGCGGCCAGTACGGCCAGGCTGCGGCGACGCATCAGATATCCCTCAAGCAGACGTCAGGTTCGCGCAACACTATCCGACCGGCCATACGTCCGGAGTAAGCAACAGCCGAACGCGCCGCGGTCCCGGCGGGCCGCGGCGCGCTCTTCGGGATGCCCGTGTACGCCGCGATCCGGGTGCGGCGGGCGGGGCGTCCTCACATCCCC
>NZ_BOOJ01000031.1 GCF_016863175.1 Paraplanobispora siamensis | reverse complement strand
GGATTACGGGGCGCAGAGCCGCCGACTACGCGGAGCCGGTACCGACCCCATCGATGAGGCCGGAGCTGCTCGTACCCGTCATCCGAGCAGGCCGCTGATCGCGATCATCATCGGGATGGAGACCATGGTGCTGGCCAGTACGGCATGGCGGGCCAGCCGCTTGGCCGTACCGTAGTGCACCGCGTAGACATAGACGTTCTGCGCCGTGGGCAGCGCCGCCAGCAGCGTGGCCGCGAACAGGGCCCCGCCCTCCAGGCCCAGGGCGAAACGGCCGACGAGCCAGGCCACGCCCGGCTGCACCAGGCACTTCAGGACGACGACCAGCACGACGTCACGGGACTGCCCGCTCTCCTCGACCCGCCGGGCGCCGCTCAGGCTCAGGCCGTACGCGATCAGCGACACCGGAACCGCGGCCGCCGCCACCAGCTCGACCGGCCGCATGAGCACGGCCGGCATCTCCACCCCGGTGAGCGCGACCGCCAGGCCGAGCACCGTGGCGACGGTGAGCGGGTTGCGCAGCGGGCGCATGAGCGCCTTGCGCACGGACGTCGTGCCCGAGGCCTCCCGGTCCAGCAGCAGGAACGCCACCGGCGCCATCACCAGGAGCTGGAACAGCAGGACCGGCGCGATGAGGGCGCCGTCGCCGAGCACGTAGACGCTGACGGCGATGCCGAGGTTGCCGGCGTTGACGTAGGACGTGGACAGCGCGCCGATGACCAGCTCCCCCCGTCCCCGGCGCCAGAGCAGGCCCGCCACGACCAGGAAGACCATCTGGACGGACAGCACGCCGGCGATGTTCGTCACGAGCACCGGCGAGAAGATCGACCCCAGGTCGGCGCCGGCGACCGTGGTGAACAGCAGGGCGGGCGTGGCGACGAGGAAGGTCAGCCGGGACAGGACCAGCTCGTCCTGCGGGCGCAGGACCCCGCCCACGCCGACCAGATAGCCGAGGAACGCGACCGCCACCAGCGTGGCGACGGCTCCGACGACCTCCGACATCCCGCAAGGACTCCACTCGAACCCGATCGACCGTCGCGACCCCCGACGGCCCGCGGGTCGGCGGGGGACATGCCCGGCGGCACGGCACCCCTGTCGACGCTGCCGGATCCTACTCCCCGACCGGACGCCGCCCCGGGGGCGGGGGTGGGGCGGAAGCGAGACTTCCCCCGCGATTCGGGGCCGTTCCCGCAAAACCAACCATGTGGTAGGTTTTCCCGCACCGAAATCTACCACTTGGTAAGTTCCGGCTCGGCGAGATCGGACAGCGGCGCCGTACCACCGACGACGTCCCGTGGAGGACCCCGAGCCGCACCCCGAGGGAGACGTCCATGAGCGAGCAGACCCGGATGCCCGCCGGGCGGCCGTCGAAGGGCGAGCGCACGCGCGCGCGGATCCTCGCCGCCGCCGCCGAGCTGTTCGCCGCATCCGGGTTCCACGCCGTCTCGCTGCGCGACATCGCCGCCCACGCCGGCCTCACGCACGCCGGGCTCCTGCACCACTTCCCCGGCAAGGACTCCCTGCTCATCGAGGTGCTGGACCACCGCGACCGGGAGGACGCCGAGGTCCTGTCCCAGGTCGCCCCCCGAGAGCATCCGGAGGAGTTCCTGCGGGGGGTGGTGAGGGTCGTCCACCGCAACATGCGGACCCCGGGCCCGGTCGGCCTCTACGCCCGGATCTCCACCGAGGCGGCCGACCCCGACCACCCCGCGCACGCCTACTTCGTCAGGCGCTACGAGCTCCTGCGCGCCGGGCTGACCGAGGCCTTCACGGCACTGGCCGCCCGCACCGGCGCTCCACCCGGTCATGACCCCGCGCTGACCGCCCAGACGCTCGTGGCCGTGATGGACGGACTGCAGACCCAGTGGCTGCTCGCCCCCGCCGCGATCGACATGCACGCGGCCGTGGTGGCCTTCTTCGCCCGGATCGGCCTGGACTTCCGCGACGTTCCGCCCCTTCCCGACCGCCGTTCCGGCTCGGAGCCGTCATCCGCATCCACCACGAGCGCAGAGGCCGACACATGAACCTCCCCCACGACCTCACCCTGGCCGAGAAGGCGTCGCTGACCTCCGGGAGCAGCGCCTGGCAGACCACCCCCGTCGACGATCGGGTCCGCGCGATCACGCTGACCGACGGCCCGCACGGCATCCGCCGGCAGGACCCCTCGGCGGGTGACGCCCTCGGGCTGAACGACAGCCTCCCCGCCACGTGCTTCCCGCCCGCCGTCACGCTCGGGTCCTCCTGGGACCCCGGGCTGGCCCGCCGGGTGGGCGAGGCCCTGGCCAGGGAGGCCTCGGCGCTGGGCGCCGACGTCGTGCTCGGTCCCGGCGTGAACATCAAGCGGTCCCCGCTGTGCGGCCGCAACTTCGAGTACTTCTCCGAGGACCCCCTCGTCAGCGGGGTGATGGGCGCGGCCGTGGTCGCCGGGATCCAGTCGCTGGGAATCGGCGCGTGCGTCAAGCACTTCGCGGTCAACAACCAGGAGACCGACCGGATGCGGGTGAGCGCCGACGTCGACGAGCAGACGCTGCGCGAGATCTATCTGCCCGCCTTCGAGCGCATCGTGCGCGAGGCCGCGCCGTACGCGGTGATGAGCGCCTACAACAAAGTCAACGGGGTCTACGCGAGCGAGAACCGCCGGCTGCTGACCGAGGTGCTCCGGCGCGAATGGGGCTTCGACGGCCTGGTGATGTCGGACTGGGGCGCCGTCAACGACCGGGTCGCCGCCCTAGCCGCCGGGCTCGACCTGGAGATGCCGCCGACCGGCACCGACGAGCAGATCGTCGCGGCGGTCATGGCCGGCCGCCTGGAGGAGGAGGCGGTCACCGCCGCCGCCGGGCGCGTCATCCGGCTGGTGGGCCGGGTCCAGGACGCACGGCGCTTCGACGACTGGGACGAGGACGCCCACCACGAGCTGTGCCGCCAGGCCGCCCGGGCCGGCGCCGTACTGCTGAAGAACGACGGCGACCTGCTGCCGCTCGACCCGGCCGGCGCCCAGCGGATCGCCGTCATCGGCGAGTTCGCCCGCAGCCCCCGCTACCAGGGCCACGGCAGCTCGCACGTGGTGCCCACCCGCCTGGACGCCCCCTGGGACGCGCTGCGCGCCGCCGCCGGTCCCGGCACCGAGCTGTCCTTCACCCCCGGCTTCACCTTCGACGGTGCGCCGGACGCCGCCCTGGTGGCCGAGGCCGTGGCGGCCGCGGCCTCGGCGGACACCGCGCTGGTGTTCCTCGGCCTGCCCGAGGCCGCCGAGTCCGAGGGCTTCGACCGCACCACGATCGACCTTCCGGCCGACCAGATCGCCCTGCTGCGCGCGGTGTCGGCCGTCTGCCCCCGCGTCGCGGTGGTCCTGGCCAACGGCGGCGTGGTCGGGGTGGCGCAGTGGCAGGACGCCGCCTCCGCGATCCTGGAGGGCTGGCTGCCCGGCCAGGCCGCCGGGACCGCGCTGGCCGACCTGCTCTTCGGTTTCCACAGCCCCTGCGGCAGGCTCACCGAGACCATCCCGGTCAAGCTCGCCGACACCCCCTCCCACCTGAACTTCCCGGGCCGGGACGGGCACGTGGTCTACGGGGAGGGACGCTACGTCGGATATCGCCACTACGACACCCTCGACGTCCCCGTGGCCTACCCCTTCGGGCACGGCCTGAGCTACACCCGCTTCTCCCACGACGACCTCGTCGTCGTGGAGAGCGGCGAGAACACCTGGACGGTGGAGGCCACCGTCACCAACACCGGTGACCGGTTCGGCCACGAGGTGGTCCAGCTCTACGTGGCCTTCGAGGAGCAGGCCCCGTCCCGGCCCCGGCACGAGCTGCGCGGGTTCGCCAAGGTCGGGCTGGAGCCCGGCGAGTCGCGCCGGGTCTCCTTCACCCTCACCGGCCGGGACATCGCCCGCTGGTCGCCGTCCCGGCACGACTGGCGGATCGACCCGGGCGGCTTCGTCGTCGAGGTGGGCGCGTCCTCTCGTGACATCCGCCTGCGGGCCGGGGCGTCCACCCCCGGGGACGGGGTGGTGGACGAGCTCGGGCCGATGTCCACCCTGGGCGAGTGGCTGGCCCACCCCGTCGGCGCGGAGGTGCTCGGCGCCCGGATGCAGAGTGCCGCCGGCCTGCTCGACGCCTCCGGCGGGCACGCGGCGCTGATCAACCTGGCGCTGGGGATCCCGCTGATCAAGTTCTCCGGCTTCGGCATCGGGCTGACCCCGGACGTCGTCGCCGAACTGGTCTCCGCGGTCCGGAACGCGTCCCCGGGCGTGTCTCCGGGCACGTCTTCGGTCGCGTCTTCGGGAGGCACCGCCTCGGACGCGTGACAGACGGCCGTACCGCCCTCTCCCCGCCCGGCGGGGAGGGGGCTCCGCTGTTTTCTCTGATGCGAAGGATTCGACGCGGGAGATCTGATGCGGGGGATTGCCCCGGCTCCTTGTATCTGTTAGATATTTCTAACAGATACAAGGGGGGTGTCGATGGCACGGCGGAGCCAGACGGAGACGGCGGTCCTGGGAGCGCTGAGCATGCAGCCGATGACGGCCTACGCTTTGCGGGAGGCCATCAGGGACGTGCTCGGGCATTTCTGGAGCGAGAGCTTCGGGCAGATCTATCCGACACTCAACGCCCTCGAGCAGCAGGGCCACGTGGAACGCCGCGAAGGGCCGCGCTCCGGCTCGTCGACCTTCGTCATCACCGACTCAGGCACCGCGCGCCTGCGCGAGCTGCTGAGCGAGCCGATCACGGCGACGCCTCCGCGCAACGGGCTCCTGCTGCGCCTGTTCTTCGGCCGCACCCTGGGCGTACGGAAATGCAGAGAACTGCTGCTGGAGGCGAGGGCGGACGCCGAGCGGAGCCTGGCCGAGTACGACGGCCTGGCCCGCAACCTCTCCGTCGAGGAGGCGGGCACCCCGGACCTCCCGTACGTCCTGATGACCATCTCCGCCGGCAGGCACGGCACCGCGGGCGTCATCGCCTGGGTCGACGAGGCCCTCGCCCTGCTCGACGGCATCCCCGACGACGACACCGCTGACGGCGGCGGTACCACCGGCGACGGTGACACCGTCGGCGACACCCCCACGAACGGAGAGCCATGATGACCATGCAGGCCCGCCCCGGGAACGTCGCCGAGCGGCGCCGTCCGGTCTCGCGGTTCCGCGCCCGGATCAACTTCGCCGTCTTCTCGGCCGTCGCCGCCGGCGGCGGCTGGCTCTTCGCCGCCCTGGACCGGGCCACCGGGCAGACCGTCGGCACCGGGAGCGTGACCTCCACCGGCGGCGGCACGAACGGGCAGGGGCTGTGGATCGCGGTCCCTGCCCTGACCGCGCTCGTGCTCCACTTCGCCGGCCGGGACGGCGCGGGGTCCCTGGGGCTCACGTTGCGGTTCCCGGACCGGGCCCGCTGGTTCGGGTTCGCGGTGGCGCTCTCCCCGGTCACCACCGCCGTCGCGGTGACGGCCGCGGTCGTGACCGGCGTCGCGGCGTTCTCCCCCACCCCGGCCGCCGGCGCACCGCCCTTCCCCGAAGCCTTCGCCACCACACTGGGCTTCCTGCTGGTCAAGAACCTGCTGGAGGAGTTCATCTTCCGCGGCTACGGCACGCGCACCGCGATGGCCCTCGGCCTGCGCGGCGCCATCACCCCGCACCTGCTCGTCGGCCTGGTCTGGGGGTTGTGGCACCTTCCGCTGTACACGGTCTGGATGTCCCAGGAGGACTTCCGTCAGAGCACGTCGCTGCCGTGGGCGTGGTACCTGCCGGTCTTCTTCGCGGGCATCATGGCGCTGGCCGTCCTCTACGGCGAGATGCGCGTGCGGACCGGTTCGATCTGGCCCGGCGTGGTGCTCCACACGATCAGCAACGCCCTGGTGACCCCGCTCCTGCTCAACGGCCACCTGCGCTTCGAGGGTCACGGCGACGTGCTGTTCGGCATCGCCCCGAACTCGCTCCTGTCCATCCTGCTGTTCGGCGGGACGGGTCTCCTCCTCCTGCGCCACCGCACCCGGAACGGCGGACGCCGGGACAGCTGAACGCAGGTGAGCCCCGCCCGCCTCCGGACGGGAGCTCCACCCGTGCCCATCTCAGTGATCAACTTAAGGCCGGGACCCCCACCGGAAACCCGGTCGTCCTGCGTCCTCGTGCGATCATCCACAGGAGCCACGCCTGCAGCAGCCCGACGGCGGCGAGCGCCGGCAGGGAGAACAGGAACTCGGGCGCGTCGAGCGGCAGGAGCATGAGGACCTGGGAGGCCGGGGCGGTGACGGCGAACAGAACGATCGCCTCCAGCCCCTGGCTGCCCGGCTGATGCGTGGCGATCGCCACATAGGCGACCGTGCCCAGGACGATCAGCGCGTAGGAGCCGGCGATGGACAGGGCGAAGGTCCCCCGGTCGTAGCGGGTGACGTAACGGGTCAGTGCTCTTATGAATCGCATGCTCCGAGTCTGTTCACCCCGGGGCGCCGGGCCGTGAGTAGGGATACTCAGCCGGCGCGGGACGAGGTGCTCGGTTTCCACAGCACACCGCCCCCGGGGGACGACCGCCACCGATCACCCGGAACATCAGAAAGGCCACTTCCCGTTGTGGGAAATGGCCTTCGATCTGGGTGGGGCTACCAGGACTTGAACCTGGGACCTCTTCCTTATCAGGGAAGCGCTCTAACCGACTGAGCTATAGCCCCTTGTCGTGCGGAAACCGTATCGCATCCTGGATGTGGAGGCGAATCCGTTCGCTCGGACAGGGAAAAGCTTACCGTGTTCCGGGACCTGTTCGCGCCACGTCCCCCGGACGGGGGACGTGGCGGTCAGGTCGTTACTCGGCCTCGCTGAAGGTCACCTCGATGCCGCCGACCAGGTCGGAGGCGACGTTGTAGATGACCGCGCCGAGGGTGGAGAGGGCGGTGATGAGCACCACGTTCACGGCGCCGATCAGGGCCGTGTAGCCGAGGATGCGCACCGGCTCGAACCAGGCGGCGATGTTGAAGGTGCTGGCGGGGGAGTTGCCCTCGCCCTGGGTGAGCTGGTTCACCAGCTGGATGATCGAGTCGAAGACGCCCAGGCCGTTGAGGACCATGTACAGCACGGCGACCGCGATGAACAGCACCACGAAGCAGACCAGCGACACCACGAAGCTGAACTTCATGGCGGACCACGGCTCGATCCGGCGCAGGACCAGGTGGGCCTTGCGCGGCGTCCGGGGCGCCTCGGCGGTGGCGGAGGGCTTGCGGTCGGTCATCTCCAGCGGGGGCGACGAGGCGTTGGCGCCCGGACCCCGCACGGCCTGCCCCAGCGGGGGCGTCGGCACGTTGCCGGGCCCTCTCCCGTCGCTCTGCTGCCCCGGGGTGGGGGGCAGGTTCGGAGGCGGAGGCGGAGGCGGAGAAGCCACCTTCCCGGGCGCCCATGACTTGCCGGCCTCGGCGGCCGCCGGACGGATCCGCATCGTGGAGTCGCTCGGCTTGTCGTCCTCGGTCGTCGTCACCTTGGACCTGCCTTTGAAATCGTCGGTCGCCGAGTCGTCGGTCTCCGGCGCGGGCACGTTACCGTCGGCCGGTGACTCGACCACCTCGACGACATCCGCTTCAGTGGTCTTGTCCATCTTCTCCGTCACCTGCTCGCGTGTCGATGGGGAGGCGGTCCGTGGGCCAGATCCGGCCTGGGCGCTCACGGGTTACTCCCCTTCCCCGTTTTCCTCGGTCTCCAACGCCTCGGCGTTGCGGGCGAGAGCCACAACGCTGTCTCCCTCGGAGAGATTCATCAGCCGGACTCCCATGGTCTGGCGGCCCGACTGCTTGATCTCACCGGCGCTGGTACGGATGACCCCACCGGCCGACGTGATCGCGAAGACCTCGTCCTCCGGCCGGACCATGACCGCACCGACCAGTTTGCCCCGAGCGCTGACGATTTTCGCCGTCAACACACCCTTGCCGCCTCTTCCCTGCACAGGATATTGATCGGCGGGGGTGCGCTTGGCATAGCCGCCCTCGGTGGCGACCAGAACGTCTTCGCCGTCGGCGATGCGGTTCATCGCGAGGAGTTCGTCGCCATCGAGGAAGCGCATGCCGATCACGCCGCTGGTCGCCCGTCCCATCGGCCGCAGCGCCTCGTCGGAGGCGGTGAAGCGGATGGCCTGGGCGTCGCGGGAGATCAGCAGGAGATCGTCCTCCTCCGACACCAGCCGTGCTGCGATCACCTCGTCATCGTCGCGCAGATTGATGGCGATGAGGCCACCGGAACGCGGCGAGTCGTATTCGGACAGGCGAGTTTTCTTCACCATGCCGCTGCGGGTGGCCAGCACGAGGTACGGCGCGACGTCGTAGTCGCGCATGGCCAGGACCTCCATGACGACCTCGTCCGGCTGCATGGCCAGCAGGTTGGCCAGGTGCTGACCGCGGGCGTCGCGGCCGGCGTCGGGCAGCTCGTAGGCCTTGACCCGGTAGACGCGGCCCTTGTTGGTGAAGAACAGCAGCCAGTGGTGGGTCGTGGTGACGAAGAAGTGGTCGACGATGTCGTCCTGGCGCAGCTGCGCCCCGCGCACGCCCTTGCCGCCGCGCTTCTGCGCCCGGTAGAGGTCGGTGTTGGTGCGCTTGGCGTAGCCGCCGCGGGTGATCGTGACGACCATGTCCTCCTCGGCCAGCAGGTCCTCGATGGACATGTCGGCCTCGTAGGCGATGATCTCCGTCTTGCGCTCGTCGCCGTACTTCGCCGTGATCTCCGAGAGCTCGTCGAAGACGATCGTGCGCTGGCGCTCGGGGGAGGCGAGGATGGCCTGGTAGTCGGTGATCTGGGCCATCAGCGAGTCGTGCTCGTCGGTGATCTGCTGGCGCTCCAGGGCGGCCAGCTTGCGCAGCTGCATGTCGAGGATGGCCTGCGCCTGGATCTGGTCGATCTCCAGCAGCGTCATCAGGCCGCCCTGCGCCTCGGCCGCCGACGGCGAGCGCCGGATCAGGGCGATGACCTCGTCCATCCGCTCCAGCGCCTTGAGCAGGGCGCGCAGGATGTGGGCCCGCTCCTCGGCCTTGCGCAGCAGGTAGCGGGTCCGGCGGACCACGACCTCGATCTGGTGGGCGATGTAGTGGCGGACGAACTGGTCGAGCCTGAGGGTCCGCGGCACGCCGTCCACCAGGGCCAGCATGTTCGCGCCGAAGGTGGTCTGGATCTGGGTGTGCTTGTAGAGGTTGTTCAGCACGACCTTGGCGACCGCGTCGCGCTTGAGCACGATCACCAGGCGCTGTCCGACCCGGGAGGAGCTCTCGTCGCGGACGTCGGCGATGCCGCTGATCCGGCCGTCCTTGACCGACTCGGCGATCGACAGCGCGAGGTTGTCCGGGTTGACCATGTACGGCAGCTCGGTGACGACCAGGCACTGGCGGCCCTTGGCGTCCTCCTCGACCTCGACGATCGCCCGCATGGTGATCGAGCCGCGCCCGGTCCGGTAGGCGTCGTCGATGCCGCGGCGGCCGACGATGAGCGCGCCGGTGGGGAAGTCGGGGCCCTTGATCCGCTCGATCAGCGCCTCGAGGAGCTCGTCGTCGCCGGCCTCGGGGTTCTGCAGGGCCCACTTGACGCCCTCGGCCACCTCGCGCAGGTTGTGCGGGGGGATGTTGGTCGCCATGCCGACCGCGATCCCGGCCGACCCGTTGACCAGCAGGTTCGGGAACCGCGAGGGCAGGACCAGCGGCTCCTGGGAGCGTCCGTCGTAGTTCGGCTGGAAGTCGACGGTGTCCTTGTCGATGTCACGGATCATCTCCATGGCGATCGGCGCGAGCTTGCACTCGGTGTATCGCATGGCGGCCGGCATGTCGTTGCCGGGCGATCCGAAGTTGCCCTGGCCGTCGACCAGGGTGTAGCGCAGCGCCCAGGGCTGCGCCAGCCGTACCACGGTGCCGTAGATGGAGGAGTCGCCGTGCGGGTGGTAGGAGCCCATGACGTCGCCGACGACGCGGGAGCACTTGAAGTAACCGCGGTCGGGACGGTAGCCGCCGTCGTACATCGCGTAGAGCACGCGGCGGTGCACCGGCTTGAGCCCGTCGCGGACGTCGGGCAGCGCGCGGGACACGATGACGGACATCGCGTAGTCCATGTAGCTGCGCTGCATCTCCGACTGGATGTCGACCGGCTCGATGCGCTCTGCCGGCGGAATGTTGCTCACTTCCGTCACGGGGTGTGAATCCTTTTCAGAGTGGGACGGGACGCTGTACGGCTGCCGCCGGCGCTACACATCGAGGAAGCGCACGTCACGTGCGTTTCTGATGATGAAGGAGCGGCGGGCCTCGACGTCCTCACCCATGAGAACGCTGAACAGGTCGTCGGCCTGGGCGGCGTCGTCGAGGGTGACCAGGCGCAGGAGCCGCGTCTCGGGGTTCATCGTGGTCTCCCAGAGCTGGGAGGCGTTCATCTCGCCCAGACCCTTGAACCGCTGGATGCCGTCGTGCAGGCGCGGGTCGCGCTTGCCGCGGGCCATGCCCTCCTCGATGATCGCGTCGCGCTCGGCGTCGGAGTAGGCGTAGGAGGCGTCCTCGCCCCGGCGGTCCCACTTGATCTTGTAGAGCGGGGGCTGGGACAGGTAGACGTGCCCGGCCTCGATCAGCGGCCGCATGAAGCGGAACAGCAGCGTCAGCAGCAGCGTGTTGATGTGCTGGCCGTCGACGTCGGCGTCCGCCATCAGGATCAGCTTGTGGTAGCGGAGCTTGGAGATGTCGAACTCGTCGTGGACGCCGGTGCCCATGGCGGTGATCAGCGCCTGGACCTCGGCGTTCTTCAGGACCTTGTCGATCCGCGCCTTCTCCACGTTCAGGATCTTGCCGCGGATGGGCAGGATCGCCTGGAACCGGGAGTCGCGGCCGCCCTTGGCCGAGCCGCCCGCCGAGTCGCCCTCGACGATGAACAGCTCGCACTTCTCCGGGTCGCTCCACTGGCAGTCGGCCAGCTTGCCGGGCAGGCCGGAGCCGGACTCCAGCAGCGACTTGCGCCGGGTCAGGTCGCGGGCCTGGCGGGCCGCGATGCGGGCGCGGGCGGCCTGCAGGGACTTGTTGATGATGTCCTTGGCCTCGCCCGGGTTGCGCTCGAACCAGGCGCGCAGGTGGTCGTTGCAGGCCTTCTGGACGAACGACTTGGCCTCGGTGTTGCCCAGCTTGGTCTTGGTCTGGCCCTCGAACTGCGGGTCGGACAGCTTCACCGAGATGATCGCGGTGAGACCCTCGCGCACGTCCTCACCGGAGAGGTTGTCGTCCTTGCCCTCCTTGAGGAACTTCTGCTCGCGCGCGTAGCGGTTGACGATCGACGTCAGCGCCGCGCGGAAGCCCTCCTCGTGGGTGCCGCCCTCGGCGGTGTTGATGACGTTGGCGAAGCTGTAGACGGACTCCGAGTAGGAGTTGTTCCACTGCATCGCGATCTCGACCGCGAGCCCGTCGCTCTCCTCCTCGAAGGAGATGATCGACGCGTGCGCCGGCTCCTTCTTGCCGTTGAGGTGCTGCACGAAGTCGGACAGGCCGCCCTCGTAGTGGTATTCGACCCGCACGGGCTCGCCGTTGACGTGGTCGGGACGCTCGTCGCACAGCGTGATCGTCAGGCCCTTGTTGAGGAAGGCCATCTCCTGGAAGCGGCGGGAGAGCGTCTCGTAGTTCCACGCCGTGGTCTCGAAGATCCCCGGGTCGGGCCAGAACGTGATCGTGGTGCCGGTCTCGTCGGTCTCCTCGCCCTTGGCCAGCGGGGCCGTGGGCTTGGACATCTCGTAGCGCTGGCGCCAGTAGTGGCCGTGCTGCTTGACCTCCACCTCCATGGCGACGGACAGCGCGTTGACGACGGCCGAGCCGACGCCGTGCAGACCGCCGGAGACGGCGTAGGACTGGCTGTCGAACTTGCCGCCCGCGTGCAGCGTGGTCAGCACGACCTCGACGGCGGAGCGCTTCTCGACCGGGTGGATGCCGGTGGGGATGCCGCGGCCGTTGTCGACGACCCGCACGCCGTTGTCGGCGAGCAGTGTGACGTCGATGCGGTCGGCGAACCCGGCGAGAGCCTCGTCCACCGCGTTGTCGACGATCTCGTAGACGAGGTGGTGGAGGCCGCGCTCCCCGGTCGATCCGATGTACATGCCAGGGCGCTTACGGACCGCCTCAAGCCCCTCGAGAACGGTGATTGAGCTAGCGTCGTAGGACAAGTGTGAAATCCTCCTGCCGAGGACACGCGGCGGGAGAACGCTCAGCCCCGCCGTCCGTCACCGTCGTGAATGCCCCGATGCGTCCACCCAGGGGAGTCGGCTCACACGCCGGGGTGACACGCAAACGGACGTGTCCGGAATCCGTGTCCATTCTAGCGGCTCGGAGGGCATGATGTGGCATTGAAGGGCCCTGAAAGCCTCTCTCGCGCGTCGATCATCGTTTCCAGCATCCCCCTACGGGGAGGGAAGTCACCGCGCCAGAAAGGCCGCTGATTCGTTTTGGCGCCTTCGGCCCTTGCGCGGACTCAGCCGTATGTGTCGCCCGGGCCCCGGCTTCCGGTCACCCGAAGGCCCCCGCTGGGGCGGGGTCCGGCCTGCGGCCCCTGGACGTTCACCCGTTTGACGGTCCCGTCGCCGAGCTCCTCGTTCAGCCGCCGCACGAGCGTCCCGGCCAGCAGCCGCACCTGGGTGGCCCAGGCCGTGGAGTCGGCGAGCACCAGGACCTCGCCGTCGGTGAAGCTCTGCGGCTTGGTGTGCGCGGCCATGTCGGCGCCGACGATCTCGTGCCAGCGGCCGAACACCCCGCCCACCGCCACCGGCTCCTCCCACTTGCGGTCGGCGAGCAGGTCGGCGATGGCCCGGCCGAGCAGCTGGGGGTCGCCGGAGGCCCTGGCCGGCCCGCTCGCCTTGCGCCGGGGCTCGCGGCGGGGGAGCTGACCCCGCCTGGCCGCGTCGGACTTCGCCTGCGCCAGCTTCTCCCTGGCCAGGGCCGCGCCCTTGGCCGCCGTGCCCTTGGCGGATCCCGCCTCGGGCCCCGCCCCGCCGGATCCGGAGGCGGGAGTCGTCTCATCGGACACGGGTCACGCTCCCCTCGGTCACGTCGAACCGGGCCCCCGCCAGCTCCGCCGGCACGTCGTCGGGGACCGCCGCGGTGATCAGCACCTGCTCGGCCGAGGCGACGAACTCGGCCAGGCGGCGGCGGCGCTGGGTGTCCAGCTCGGCGAAGACGTCGTCGAGGATCAGCACGGGGTCGCCGCCGTCCGCCCTGAGCAGATCGTAGGCGGCCAGCCGCAGTGCCAGGGCGAAGGACCACGACTCGCCGTGGCTGGCGTAGCCGCGCGCGGGCAGCTCGCCCAGCCCGAGGAACAGGTCGTCGCGGTGCGGGCCCACGAGGGTGACGCCGCGCTCCAGCTCGGCGCCGCGCGCCTCCAGCAGCGCGGCGCGCATCGCCTGCTCGATCGCGTCCCGGTCGGACGGGTCGTCCCCACCTGTGGACAACGTGCCGCGGTATTCCAGCCCGGCGGGGGCGGACCCGGGCGCGAGGGCCGCGTAGGAGGCGGCGACCAGCGGGCGCAGCACCTCCACCAGCTCCAGCCGCGCCGCCAGCAGCTCGGCCCCCTGCTTGGCCAGGTGGGCGTCCCAGACCTCCAGCGTGCTCAGCACGTCTCCGGCCCCCGCGGCGGCGAACGCCGTCTCGTTCTCGGCCCGCCGGCCGCCCCGGCTGCCGCGGCGGGCCTGGGCCGCAGTGCGCAGCAGGGCGCCGCGCTGCTTGAGCACGCGGTCGTAGTCGGCCCGCACCCCGGCGAACCGGGGGGCCCTGGCCACCAGCAGGTCGTCGAGGAAGCGGCGCCGCTCGGAGGGGTCGCCCTTGACCAGGGCCAGGTCCTCGGGGGCGAACAGGACCGTGCGCAGCAGCCCGATCACATCGCGCGGCCGGGACACCGGCGAGCGGTTCAGCCTGGCCCGGTTGGCCCGGCCGGGATTGATCTCCAGCTCCACCAGCGCCCGCCGGTCGTCGCGCACGATCACCGAGCGCACGATGGCCCGCGCCGTGCCCTGCCGTACCAGGGGGGCGTCGGTGGCGACCCGGTGGCTCGACTGGGTCGCCACGTAGCCCATCGCCTCGACCAGGTTGGTCTTGCCCTGGCCGTTCGGTCCCACGAAGGCGGTGACGCCCGGCTCCAGGCCGAGGTCGACGGTGTCGTAGGAGCGGAAGTCGGTGAGCGAGAGGTGGGCTACGTGCACCCCGTTACGGTAGTACCTTCCCGTTCCCGCGGGGCAGGAGACGCCCGCCCCCCTGTGGAGAAGGCCCCGCCCTGTGGAAAACATCGCGGGACGGGGGCGGGCAGGGGGCGGGGACGGCCTGTGGAACGCGACCCGCGTTCTGTGGACGGAGCGCGGGTCGCGTGTGCGGGCGGCCGGAGGACCTAGCGCTGGGCCTCGACCGGCGGGATGACGTCGGCACCCGGGGAGTCGGCGCCCTTCTCGACCTCTCCGGCCTTGGCGGTGACGGCGTGCCCGCCGAACTGGTTGCGCAGGGCCGCCACGACCTTCATCGCCGGGGAGTCGTCCTGGCGGGAGGCGAAGCGGGCGTACAGCGCGGCGGTGATGACGGGCAGCGGGACCGCGTGGTCCACGGCCGCCTGCACCGTCCAGCGGCCCTCACCGGAGTCCTGTGCGTAACCGCGCAGCTCCGACAGGTCGGGGTCCTCGTCGAGGGCGCGGACCATCAGGTCCAGCAGCCAGGAGCGGATCACCGTGCCGCGCCGCCAGCTCCTGAAGGCGCCGGGCACGTCCGTCACGGCGTCGGAGGCCTCCAGCAGCTCCCAGCCCTCGGCGAAGGCCTGCATCATGCCGTACTCGATGCCGTTGTGGACCATCTTCGCGAAGTGGCCGGCGCCTATCTTGCCGGCGTGGACGAAGCCGTCCTCGCCCTCGGGCTTGAGGGTCTCGAAGATCGGCATCAGCCGCTGGACGTCGGCCTCGGCGCCGCCGACCATCAGCGCGTAGCCGTTCTCCAGTCCCCAGACGCCGCCGCTCACCCCGCAGTCGACGAAGCCGATCCCCACGGCCGCGAGCTCCTCGCCGTGCTTGCGGTCGTCCACATAGTGCGAGTTGCCACCGTCGATGACGATGTCGCCGGGCGACAGCGCCTTGCCGAGCTCCTCGATCGTCGCCTGGGTCGGCGCCCCGGCCGGGACCATGACCCACACCGCGCGCGGCGCCTCGAGCCGGTCCACCAGCTCCTGCAGGCTCGCGACGTCGCTGATCGCCGGATCCCGGTCGTATCCCACGACATCGTGACCGCCGCGGCGCAGGCGCTCGGCCATGTTGCCGCCCATCTTGCCCAGCCCGATCATGCCGATCTGCATTCGAGCACCCCCTTCAGGGTTCCATCATCCACCTAGTGCCGGACGGGCCCGCGCCAGCCGTACCAGATGGGCGTTCCCGTCGACGGGCTCGCCATCGGGACCCTGAAGGACGTCCTCCAGACCTATGCGCGTGGACAGTCCCAGCCGTCCGGCCTCATCCACCAGTACCCACGCGGGGGCGTGCTCACCATGGAGAAGCCTCGGACCGGGAACCGCCAGGTCGTCGAGCCGGTGGAGTACGGCGTGCGCGCGGGGCACGGCGGTGCGCGCGTCACCGCCGATGATCTCCACGAGCACGCGGACGCACTCCAGGCCGGCCCCGGCGAGCGCCTCGGCGTCCGCCACGGACCAGACTCCGGCCTCGACCTCCACGCCGAGCCGCTGAAGATCTTTCCACAGATGCGGGAAACCGGGTTCGGACAGGTTCACCGAGGCGAAGTCCGGCCGCTCGTCTGTGGAAAGCGAGTCCCAGCCGCGCACCGCCTCCGTCCGCGTGCGCACATCCCCGCCGGTTATCCACAGGCCTGTGCTCACCCCGACGGGGAGGCCCGGGACGGCCCGCCGTACCGCCCCGACGGCCGCCCCGATGTGGACGGCGCTCAGCGACTCCCTGCCCGCCTCGTCGCGCGGATGGATGTGGACGGCGGCCGCCCCCGCCTCGTGGACCTCACGGGCCGCCTCAGCCAGTTGCAGGGGGGTCAGAGGGAGCGCCGGGTGCTCACCGGGTCTCCTGTTCCCGTTGAGGCACGCCTTGATCATCACCATTCCGGGCTCTTTCCCGGTTTCCACCCTTCTCCCACGCGGGCGAGGACGGCTCCCCACGCGGGAAGGGCGGCGGGGCGCCTCAGCTCGACAGGCGGATCGGCATGATCAGGTAGCGGTAGTCGGGTGCGCCGCCGTCCTCCACAGGCTTGCCGCCGGTGAGGATGGCGGGCTTGGTGGAGGTGGTCATCTGCAGGCGCGCGACGTCGGAGTCGATCGCGCCCAGGCCCTCCAGCAGGAACTGGTGGTTGAAGGCGATGTTGATGTCGTCGCCCTCGAAGTCGACCGGCAGGACTTCCACAGCCTGTGCCTCGTCGCCGCTGCCGGCCTCCAGGACGACCTCGCCGCCGCGGAAGGCCATACGGACCGGGGTGTTGCGCTCGGCGACCAGGGCCACGCGCTTGACGGCCTCGACGAAGCTGCCGACGGGCAGGTCGGCCCGGGCGGAGAACTCGGTGGGCAGCAGCGAGCGGTACTTGGGGAACTCGGGGTCGAGCAGCCGCGTCGTCGTGCGGCGTCCGGCGCTGGAGAAGCCGATCATGCCTTCGCCGGTGCCGCCGACGGAGCTCATCGCGATCTCCACCTCGGCGCCGGTCGCCCCCAGGGCCTTCGCGGCGTCGGCGAGGGTCTTGCCGGGGATCATGGCGATCGCCGAGATGTCGGGCTGCTCGGGCTGCCACTTCAGCTCGCGCACCGCCAGGCGGTAGCGGTCGGTGGCGGCGAGGGTCACTGTGTCGCCCTCGATCTCCACACGCACGCCGGTGAGCATCGGCAGGGTGTCGTCCTTGCCGGTGGCGACCGCGACCTGGCTCACGGCGGAGGCGAAGACGTCGCTGCCCACCCGACCGGCGGCCGGGGGCATCGTCGGCAGGGAGGGATAGTCCTCCACAGGCATGGTGAGAAGTGTGAACCGGGCGCTGCCACAGGTGACGACGGCCTTGGCCCCCTCCACCACGAAATCCACAGGCTGTGCGGGAAGCGCCCGGGTGATCTCGGCGAGGAGCCGGCCGGAGACGAGCACCACGCCCGCCTCACCCGTCTGCGGTTCGAGGGTCACCTCGGCGGAGACCTCGTAGTCGAAGCCGGAGAGCTTGAGCTGGCCGCTCTCCGTGACCTCCAGACGCATGCCGGCCAGCACCGGCACGGAGGGGCGCGCCGGAAGGCTGCGTGCCGTCCATGCGACCGCCTCGGCGAGTACGTCTCGGTCGATCCGGAACATCACGTGGATCTGCCTCCTGTGTGTCGAGCGCTCTCCGCTCGCTGCTCTCGCTGCTTGGGTTTCAAGTGTTCACTGTCCCGCACGTGCGCTCCCCCGGAACTCTTCTATGGGTCTTGAGTTTTCTTATGAGAGATAAGTGGAGTCATCACAGTAGGGGCGGTGGAAACTGTGGACGACCGGTGTTTCCGCAGCTCAGACCTTGTTTTTTCATCCACCGGGGGTGTGGGTGGAGCCTGTGGGAAACCTGGCGGCCTGGGGACAGCCGCGGACTACCCACAGGCCGTCCCCAGATTGCGGGGTCTTCGTCCACCGGTTATCCACGAGGTTTCCCCAGGTTATCCACCGGGTACGAGTCCGTTTTGTGCCTGGGGAAAACTTCGTTCACAGGGCGTCCCCAGGTTGTCCACGAGTTACCAACAGGTTCTCCCCAGGTTCTCCCCAGGGTTGTCCCCACCCACCAAAGCCTGCTCATGTTCTCCGACCCCATGTTGATCATGATTGGGACCTCTATCGATCTTCGGCAGCGACCGGATCATTGATCCACAAGGTTTTCCACAGGCTGTGCATCACCGGTGGGAAAACCTCATCCGTTGCGAGACTGCTGCTTGATCCTCGTGGTGAGTTCGTTGACCTGGTTGTAGATCGAGCGGCGCTCCGCCATGAGCGACCGGATCTTCCGGTCGGCGTGCATGACCGTGGTGTGGTCGCGGCCGCCGAACTGCTGCCCGATCTTGGGGAGCGACATGTCGGTGAGCTCCCGGCACAGATACATGGCGATCTGCCGGGCGGTGACCAGGACCCGCGAGCGCGAGCCGCCGCACAGGTCGTCGATGGACAGCCCGAAGTAGGCGGCGGTCGAGGCCATGATCGTGGCGACCGTTATCTCCGACCCGGCGTCCTCGGTGATGAGGTCCTTGAGCACGACCTCGGTCAGCTGCAGGTCGACCGACTGCCGGTTGAGGCTGGCGAACGCGGTCACGCGGATCAGCGCGCCCTCCAGCTCGCGGATGTTGGTGGAGATGCGGCTGGCGATGTACTCCAGCACCTCGGGCGGGGCGGCCAGGCCCTCCTGGATCGCCTTCTTGCGCAGGATCGCGATGCGCGTCTCCAGCTCGGGCGGCTGGACGTCGGTGATCAGGCCCCACTCGAACCGGTTGCGCAGCCGGTCCTCCAGGGTGACCAGCTGCTTGGGCGCCCGGTCGCTGGAGATGACGATCTGCTTGTTGGCGTTGTGCAGGGTGTTGAAGGTGTGGAAGAACTCCTCCTGCGTCTGCTCCTTGCCCTCCAGGAACTGGATGTCGTCGACGAGCAGGATGTCCACAGCCCGGTAGCGACCGCGGAAGTTGTCCGCCTTGTGGTCGCGGATGGAGTTGATGAAGTCGTTGGTGAACTCCTCCGAGCTGACGTATCTCACCCGCGCGCCGTCGTAGAGGCTCTGCGCGTAGTGGCCGATCGCGTGCAGCAGGTGGGTCTTGCCCAGCCCGGAGTCGCCGTAGATGAACAGCGGGTTGTAGGCCTTGGCCGGCGCCTCGGCCACCGCGACCGCCGCGGCGTGCGCGAAGCGGTTGCTGGAGCCGATGACGAAGGTCTCGAAGGTGTACTTGGGGTTCAGCTTCCCGGGTTCGCCCTGGGTACGGCCGCCGCCGCTCCCCCGCGACTCCCACCTGTTCTGCGCGGGGGCGGGGGCCGGGTTCGGCGCGGGGCGCTCGAAGGCGTCCTGTTCGGGGCGGGGCGGGGCGGGCTGCGGGATGTAGCCGCCCCTGCCGTATCCGGCGCTCTGCTCGGCCGGCTGCGGGCCCGCCGGGGGCTCGCCGGGGAGGTACGGCTGGGCGTTCTCCTCCACCTGTGGATAGGGGTAGGAGAACTGCTGGGCCTGTGGTTGATGCTGTGGATATTCGGTGGACGGCGGACCGGCGGGGCCGGGCACCGGATAGTGGCGCGAAGGGCCGGAAGCGTTGTGGGACGGGGGATTCGCGGGCTGTGCATAACCCTGGGGGGATCCACCACCCTGGGGATAACCCTGCGCGGGAGCCTGGGGATATGTCTCCGGCCTGCCGGGCGCGCCGCCCTGTTCGGGGCCCGCGGCGGAGGGGTCGACCACGACCGCGATCCGCATGGGGCGGCCGAACTCCTGGGAGAGGGCGTGGTTGATCAGGGGGCGGAGCTTGTTCTCCAGCACGTCCCTGGCGAAGTCGGTGGGGGCGGCGAGCACCACGGTGTCGTTCATGAGGCCGAAAGGCCTGGTCATACCGAGCCAGACGCGCTGCTGGGACGGGACGCTCTCGTTGAGGGAGTTCTCCAGCGCCCGTGCCCACACCGCGCCGAGGTCCATAGCGTCCATGGCTCGGCCGTCCTCCTCCCGCGGCCCCCGCAAGCTCACCGCGATCCGTTCTCATCCACACCGATGGCCGCCGAGCGCATCGGATTCTCCCGTCGTCCACACGTCGGCGCCGTGTGGATCCCCGGCGGCGCCAGCCGCGTAATCCACATCGGATCCACACGCTGTACACAGCCCCGTACTGACAGCCAAGCTGTGTTCTGGCAGTAGAGAGAAGGGTTGGAAGGGCCGACAGTAGTCTGTGTCCACAGCGGTGTTCAAGACGTTGTCCACAGCCTAGTGGTAGTGCGAGGTGGGCCGGGTGCACATCCTGTGGACAAAGTTGCGGCAGTGGAAAGGCACCCTGTGGAGCACCCGGCGACCCGCCCTCGGAGGTATCCCGGTTTGACCTGGGACGCGTCCGCCCCGTAACGTACGACGGTCGGCTTGCCACGCGACGGCTATTTCGCATGCCCCGCATCCGGCAAGCCAGCCACTGTCGAGCGTCCCCATGTGCTGGGGACGTGCATTCAAGCCTGGAGCCCACTCGTGAGCAAGCGTACTTTCCAGCCGAACAACCGCCGTCGCGCGAAGACCCACGGCTTCCGGCTGCGTATGCGCACCCGCGCCGGTCGCGCGATCCTGGCCGCCCGCCGCCGCAAGGGCCGCGCTCAGCTCTCCGCCTGACGCGCCGTCCACCGTGCCCGGTCCGCCGGGCCAGGCAGCGTTCCTTCGCCCGCCGGCACGCCCGGCGGGCGAAAGCCGTACCTGCCCAGGGTCGATAAGGTCCTCTCGTGTTGCCGTCCGGGTCCCGCATGCGCCGGGGCGACGAGTTCGCCGACGCGGTCAGGAAGGGCGCCCGTTCCGGCCGCCCCACACTGGTCGCGCACTTTCGCATGCGCCGAGACGTGGACGAACCGCCCTTGGTGGGCTTCGTGGTGAGCCGTGCCGTCGGAGGCTCCGTCGTCCGCAACCGCGTCAAACGCCGGTTGAGACACCTGGTCCGAGACCGTCTCGATCGCCTTCCGCGGGGTAGCCTGCTGGTTGTACGCGCCAATCCACCGGCCGCGTCCGCGCGAAGCGAGCGCCTTGCCGCCGAACTCGACGTCGCGCTGGATCGTTTACTGAGGCGGCGAGAGCCTTCCGCGGCTCACATGGACGGACGACGATGACGGCGCAAGAGCAGACCGCCGGGGCCTCCCCGGCCGCCAGGACCCTGATGGCTCCTATCCGGTTCTACCGGGCCTTCGTGAGCCCCCTGCTGGGTCCCCGTTGTCGTTTCTATCCTTCGTGCAGCGCCTATGGCCTTGAGGCGATCGCCGTTCACGGCGCGTTGCGCGGCGCATGGCTGACGATCCGGAGAATCGGGCGTTGCCACCCATTCCATCCCGGAGGTCTCGACCCGGTGCCCCCACGCCCGACCCGGTCCCACGAAACGCAAGGGAGCTAGCTCGGTGGAGCTGTCCTGGCTCAATTGGCTGTACACAGCCGTCGCCACAGTCATCACCTGGATCCATGCGGGATACAGCACCTTCATCCCGCCGGACAGCGGTCTCAACTGGGCGCTGACCATCATCACGCTCACCGTGCTGATGCGAATCCTGATCTTCCCGCTCTTCCTCAAGCAGATGCGCTCGTCGAAGAAGATGCAGGAGCTCGCGCCCAAGGTCCAGGAGCTGCGCAAGCGCTACAAGAACGACAAGCAGCGCATGAACCAGGAGGTCATGGCGCTGTACCAGGGGGCGGGGGCCAACCCGCTCGGTGGGTGTCTGCCGATTCTGGCGCAGTTCCCGATCTTCATCTCGATGTTCACCGTGCTGCAGGCGATGGCCACCAGCCCGGTTCCCAAGTTCGGCATGACCCAGGAGCTGATGGACAGCGCCCGGGCCGCCCACATCTTCGGCGCCCCGGTCCCCGCGACGTTCTTCACCAGCTCGGCCGACATCATCAAGCTGGGCGCCGACCCGATCGTCGCCAAGGTCGTCATCGCGATCTTCGTGGCGGTCAGCTCGCTGACCACCTTCCTCACCGTCCGGCAGAGCGTGACCCGCTCGATGGCGCAGATGCCGGACAACCCGATGGCGCAGCAGCAGAAGATCCTGATGTACATCTCGCCGCTGTTCGCGATCTTCTCTCTGAACTTCCCCCTCGGCCTGATCCTCTACTGGGTGACCACCAACGTGTGGACGCTCGGTCAGCAGCACTGGTTTTACAGCCGCCACCCGATGCCGGTGATGGACGCCAAGGGGAACATGGTGACGCCCTCGCCCAAGCCGGGACTGATCAGCAAGGTCAGGAAGACGGCCCCCGAGCCCGAGAGCCCGCCCGAGCCGCCGGGGCCCAAGGTCATCCGCCAGCAGCAGCACCGGACCCGTCAGCCCCGCAGCAAGCGCACGGGCGGCAAGAAGCCCTGACCGGGCGACCCCAAGACCCCATCCCGACAGCACGAAGGAGTGGCTGGACGTGACCGAGGCCCAGCAGGAGACCGCGGCCAAAGCGGCTCCCGATCTCGCAGCCCTGGAGCAGGAGGGCGAGATCGCGGCGGACTACCTCGAAGGACTGCTCGACATCGCCGACATCGACGGCGACATCGACATGGACGTCGAGGGTGACCGCGCCGTCGTGTCGGTCGTCGACGTCAAGGGCGGTGACCTGGTGGGCGCCAACGGCGAGGTCCTGGAGGCGCTCCAGGAGCTGACCCGTCTCGCGGTCCACCGCCAGACCGGGGAGCGGTCGCGCCTCATGCTCGACATCGCCGGCTACCGCGACCGCCGCCGCACCGAGCTCAAGGAGCTCGGCACGAAGGTGGCCTCGGAGGTCAAGCGCTCCGGTGAGCCCAAGGCCCTGCGGCCGATGACCCCGTTCGAGCGCAAGATCGTGCACGACGCCGTCGCGGCGGCCGGCCTGCGGAGCGAGTCGGAGGGCGAGGAACCCCGCCGCTTCGTGGTCGTCCTGCCCGCTTAGCCGTTCCGGGGCGCCCGGCGCCCCGTGCTGACGTGACGGTCGCCCGGCCGCCGTCCCCGGTCTTCGGGGACGGCGGCTTTTGCGTTCTCGTACGGCGCGCGGGGCTCGTGTCCCGGTCGTGGAGAGAACGCCGTGGGGGCCGTGGACAAACCATCGTGGGGGAGCGTGGAGTGGTCGCGGGGGACCGTGGGGAAAACCACAGCCATCTTCGCCTCCTCCCTGTTCATGTCGGCCTCGTCGCCAGACCGGCTCTGTCCGGGCGTCGGCTACCGTTGTTTCGCGTAGCGACTGTCGGCGACGGCTCAGCCCCCAGCAGGGGGTGGTCCGCGGATGTTGAGAAAAGAGTGATCGTTCAGTGAGCGACCAGTTGTCCGAGCCGCCCGAGATCGCGCACGAAGTCTTCTCCGGTGACGCCTGGGTCAGGGCGGAGGCGTTCGCTCAGCTGCTGGCCGGCCCCGGCGTGGTGCGGGGACTCCTCGGCCCTCGCGAGGTGCCCCGCATCTGGGACCGCCATCTGCTCAACTGCGCGGTGATCGCCGAGGCGGTCCCCGCCGATGTCCGGCTGGTCGACATCGGCTCCGGAGCGGGCCTGCCCGGCCTCGTGCTGGCGATCGTCCGGCCCGACGTCTCGGTCACCCTCCTGGAGCCTCTGCTGCGCCGTACGGTCTTCCTGGAGGAGTGCGTGGAGGCGCTGAAGCTCGAGAATGTCGAGGTTCTGCGCGGCCGGGCAGAGGAGCTCGCGGGCCGCCGCGAGTTCGACGTCGCCTGCGCGCGGGCGGTGGCTCCGCTCGACCGTCTGCTCAAGTGGGCTCTTCCCCTGCTGCGGGAGGGAGGAGAGCTGCTCGCGATGAAGGGGGAGCGCGCCGCGGAGGAATTGGCCGAAGCCGAAGCACAATTGCGGGCCAGTGGAGTGCGGACAGCCGAACTTGTCTCGGTCGGGCACGGTAAGGTCGAGCCGCCTGCAACTCTCGTCAGGGTGGTCGCCGGTCGGGCCCCCGGCAGAGCGCGGCAGGCCTCTCGCCGGAAGGACCGTGCTCCACGGTCGAAGCAGGCGCGGGGCCAGTAGACGGACAGAGCAAAGCGAGTAGAGCCAGTGGATGACCGTGAAAGTGCGATCGTCGCCATGACGGGCGGTCTCGGCTGGCCCGAGGAGCTTCTTCCCCGGCGGCCCGGACATCCTTCCGGTCTGGGCTGGCCGCCCCCGGTCCCTCCCGCCGTGGCGGGGCCGGGCGCAGTGAGGCCGGTGGAGGAAGCGAGGCCGGACGGACCGGCCGGACCGGCTGGAAGGACGACGACCGTGACCCAGACCCCCCTTAACCCCGGCGACTCGCCGCTGGTACGAGAGGCACTCAGTTCAGTGGTTTCACGTGAAACAACGGTTCCGACCACCACGGTCCCTTCCGGCGGCTCCCCGGGGACGCGGGACGGCGACTGGCCCCGGCCCCCCAAGACGAGGATCTTCACCGTCGCCAACCAGAAGGGCGGCGTGGGCAAGACCACCACATCGGTCAACCTGGCCGCGGCGCTGTCCATGCACGGCCAGCGCGTGCTGGTGGTCGACCTCGACCCGCAGGGCAACGCCTCCACGGCGCTGTCCATCGAGCACCGCGGCGACGTGCCGGACATGTACAAGGTCCTGGTGGAGGACGTCCCGCTCGTCGAGGTGGTGAAGGAGGTCCCGGAGATGCCGGGCCTCTACTGCGCCCCGGCCACCATCGACCTCGCGGGCGCGGAGATCGAGCTGGTCTCCATGGTGGCCAGGGAGGCCCGGCTCCAGCGGGCGCTGGCCGCCTACGACGCCATCGAGCTCGACTACATCCTCATCGACTGCCCGCCCTCGCTCGGCCTGCTCACCGTCAACGCGTTGATGGCGGCCAACGAGCTGCTGATCCCCATCCAGTGCGAGTACTACGCGCTGGAAGGTCTCGGCCAGCTCCTGCGGAACGTGGAGCTGGTGAAGGCTCACCTGAACCCCACGCTGGACCTGTCCACCATCCTGCTGACGATGTACGACGGCCGTACCCGCCTGGCCTCCCAGGTCGCCGAGGAGGTCCGCTCGCACTTCGGCGACCGGGTCCTCAGCACGCTGATCCCGCGGAGCGTGCGCGTCTCCGAGGCGCCGAGCTACGGCCAGTCGGTGATGACCTACGACCCGGGCTCCAGCGGCGCGATGGCCTACATGGACGCCGCCCGCGAGATCGCTTACCGCGGCGCCGCGGTGTGAACGCTGAGAACACCGCGGCCGGCAGCGTCATGAGCACCGGCGTCATGAGCACTGCTGAGGTCATGCACACTACTGGGAGCAGAACCGCGACGCCGGGGGAGGGACAGTGAGCAAGCAGCCGAGAGGACTGGGCCGGGGTCTGGGAGCACTCATCCCGACCGCTCCCCCGGTGGCCGAGGTCCCGGCGGCGGGGACGGCGACGATGACGGCGCCGGAGCCGGCGGCCGGGCAGCGACGTCCGGAGACCAACGGCCACGTCGGCCCGGCACCGGTCGCGGGTGCGTACTTCGCCGAGATCCCTGTAGAGAACATCACGCCCAACCCCCGGCAGCCGAGAGAGAACTTCAACGAGGGTGCGCTGGAGGAGCTGGCCGCCTCGATCAAGGAGGTAGGCCTCCTCCAGCCGGTCGTGGTGCGGCCGGTGAGCGAGGGCCTCTACGAGCTCATCATGGGGGAGCGCAGGCTGCGCGCCTCCAAGCTCGCCGGCCTCGACGTGATCCCCGCGATCGTCCGGGAGACGAAGGAGGACAAGCTCCTCCTCGACGCGCTGATCGAGAACCTCCAGCGCGAACAGCTCAACGGGATAGAAGAGGCGGCCGCCTACCGGCAGCTCCTGGACGACTTCGGCGCGACGCACGAACAGCTCGCCACGCGGATCGGCCGTTCCCGTTCGCATGTGTCGAACACCTTGCGTCTCCTCACCCTCCCGCCGAAGGTTCAGCTGAAGGTCGCGGCCGGAACGATCAGCGCGGGGCACGGACGGGCCCTGGCCGGTCTGCAGAACCCGGCCGCGCAGGAGCGTCTCGCCGACCGGATCGTGGCGGAACTGCTCACGGTGCGCGCGGTCGAGGAGATCGTGGCGGTGGGCGACGTGTCCGCCGCTCCGGCTCCTCCCGAGCCTCGCGCTCCCCGGGCGAAGCCCGCGGAGGACCCGTCACTCCGCCGCCTGGCGGATCGGCTCTCCGACCATTTCGAGACGCGGGTGAAGGTGGACTTCGGTCGGCGCAAGGGCCGCATCGTGGTGGAGTTCGCCACCATCGACGACCTTGAGCGGATCATCGCGACGATGTCCCCGGAGGCCCTGCGTCCGGAGTAGACCCTCTCGGAGGCGCCGAACGGAACGGCCGCCATGTTTCACGTGAAACATGGCGGCCGTTCCGTTCTTCACGAGATCTGAGTGCCGACCTGTCCTTCAGAGTCGAAGGCGGGCCACTGTTTCACGTGAAACATCGTCCGAGGCTCGTCCTCGTCTCCCACCGCTGTTTCACGTGAAACAGAGGGTGTCGGCTAGGAGTGGGCGCTGACGGCCGTGCGGATGTCGGAGACGAAGGTGTCGACCTCTTCGGGGGTGGTGTCGAAGGAGGTCACCCAGCGGACCACGTTCTCGTTGGCGTCCCACATGTGGAAGAGGTAGCGCTGCTGGAGTTCGGTGATCGCCTTCTCCGGGAGGGCGGGGAAGACGGCGTTGGACTGGACCGGCCAGCGCAGGGAGACGCCGGGCAGATCGCTGACGCCGTCGGCGAGGCGGTGGGCCATGGCGTTGGCGTGGGCGGCGTTCTCCCGCCAGAGGCCGTCGGTGAGGAGGGCGGTCAGCTGGACGGAGACGAAGCGCATCTTGGAGGCGAGCTGCATGCCCTGCTTGCGGAGGAACAGCGCCGGGGGGTCCAGCTCGGGGCGCAGGATGACGAGCGCCTCGGCGCCCATGGCGCCGTTCTTGGTGCCGCCGAAGCTGAGCACGTCCACGCCGGCATCCGCGGTGAGGGCGCGCATCGAGCAGCCGAGCTCGGCCGCCGCGTTGGCCAGGCGGGCGCCGTCCATGTGCAGGAAGAGCCCGCGGGAGTGGAGGAACTCCGCGAGTTCGGCGATCTCCTCCGCCGTGTAGGCGGTGCCGCACTCGGTCACCTGGGAGATGGACAGGACACGGGGCTGGGCGTACTGGGTGTTGCCGATGACGGAGAGGTGGTCGCGGATGTCGTCGACGGTGATCTTCCCGTCGTCCGTGGGGCACAGGACGAGCTTGGCGCCGAGGACGCGCTCGGCGGCCCCGCCCTCGTGGGTGTTGATGTGGGCCGTGGCCGGGCACAGGACGGAGTCGTAGGGGCGCAGCATCAGGCCCAGTCCCACCACGTTGGCTCCGGTGCCGTTGAACATCGCGTACGCCGTCGCCTGGTCGCCGAACTCGGCACGGAAGGCGTCCTCCATCGCCTCGGTCCAGGGATCCGCGCCATAGGCGGGGGCGTCTCCGGCGTTGGCCTCGGCGATGGCCGTGAGAATCGCGGGGTGCACTCCCGCGTGGTTGTCGCTGGCGAAGCTCTTGGGAAAGAAAGTGGTGGTCAGCACAGGCCCAGCGTAGGGGAGCGACCCCGGGAGGCCGTCGGGCGGCCGGGCCGTCGGGCGGGGGGCCGTACTTCGGGCCGGGGCGGGAGAAGACCGGGGATCGAGCCGGGGCGCGGGGGTGGGAAGAGACCTGACGCCGGGCCGCGGCGCGGACGGCGGCCGGGCCGCGGCGTGGGCGTGTAGGTGTGCGAAGGGGTGTTCACGAAGGGGTGTTCACGAAGGGGTGTCCGCGAAGGGGTGTCGCGATGGGGTGTGCGAAGGGCGTCGCGACAGGGCGTCAGGTCGTGGCGCGGGCGGCGGCCTGTTCCAGGAGGACGCGGCACAGGGAGCCCAGGTCCTCCCCGGCGGCCTCGGCGGCCATCGGGAGCAGGGAGGTCTCGGTCATCCCGGGGGCCACGTTGACCTCCAGGAAGTGCGGCAGCCCTTCGGCGTCGACGATGAGGTCGGTGCGGGAGATGTCGCGCAGGCCGAGCGCCGTGTGGGCGGTCACGGCCATCTCCGCGCAGGCCGCGGAGGCGGCGGGGGACAGCCGCGCGGGGGCGAAGAACTCGGTGCGGCCGGCGGTGTAGCGGGCCGCGTAGTCGTAGACGCCGTCGTCGGGGACGATCTCGACCGGGGGGAGCGCGACGGGTCCCTCGCCGAGGTCGATCACCGAGACGGCG
Source organism: Paraplanobispora siamensis (assembly GCF_016863175.1). Taxonomy (GTDB): domain Bacteria; phylum Actinomycetota; class Actinomycetes; order Streptosporangiales; family Streptosporangiaceae; genus Planobispora; species Planobispora siamensis. Next base: position 4,580 of record NZ_BOOJ01000031.1, on the reverse strand, counting down.
ACCTCCACGCCCTCGATGTAGCGCTCGATCAGAGCGGTGTCACCGTAGGCGAAGCAGCCCACCATGGCGGAGGGGAGCTCCTCGGCGGTGCGGACGATCGAGGCGCCCAGGGCCGAGCCGCCGCGGGACGGCTTGACGAACAGGGGCAGGCCGAGCTGGGCGACGATGCGGGCCAGCACCGCGGAGGCGCCGAGGTCGTGGAAGGTCTCCTTGGGCAGCGTCACCGAGGCGGGGGTGCGCACACCCACTGAACGGACCACCGTCTTCGCGGTGGGCTTGTCGAAGGCGATCCGGCAGGCGTCGGACTCGGCTCCCACGTAGGGGACGGACAGCAGGTCCAGCACCGAGCGGATCGCGCCGTCCTCCCCCGCCCCGCCGTGGAGGGTGACGAAGACGGCGCTCGGCGACTCGGCCAGGATCCAGGGCACGAGGGAGGCGTCGGTGTCGCGGGTCTCGACGGAGACCCCCGCGGCGCGCAGCACCTCCGCCACCCGGCGGCCCGAGCGCAGGGAGACCTCCCGCTCGTAGGACAGCCCGCCCGCCAGGACGAGCACATGTCCCAGATCACTCATCCGAATAACCTCCTAGAGCCCGCACCGGGGCCGCTGAGCCGCGTCTGGTCATCATGAGACGATCGCCGAACGACGATGCCGGAAGTCACCGTACGGCACTCCGCCGCGAGCGGCCACGCACCCGTGCTCCGCAGGCTTCGCGCCTCACCGGTCCCGCCTGCACCACCCGGGACTGGGGTTCCCCGGCCCGGGTGGATGCCGGGCCGGGGGACGGGGTCAGGCGAGGTCGGGGCCGGGGGTGTCGACTCCGATGTGGTCGGGGTAGCTGCCGGTGCCGAAGGTGTCGCGCAGCTGGAGCTCCTGCTCGATCACCCCGGCCAGGCGCCGTACTCCCTCGCGGATGCGCTCGGGCTCGGGATAGCAGTAGGACAGCCGCATGTGCCGGGCCCCGCTGCCGTCGGAGAAGAATCCCGTGCCCGGGACGAACGCCACCCGTTCGGCGACCGCGCGGGGCAGGAGCGCCTTGGAGTCCAGCCCCTCGGGGAGGGTCGCCCAGACGAAGAAGCCGCCGCGCGGGCGCGTCCAGGTGCAGTCGGCGGGCATCAGCGCCTCCAGCGAGGAGAGCATGGTGTCCCGGCGCTCGCGGTAGAGCTCGCGGAAGGTCTTGATCTGCTCGCGCCAGGGCTGGGTCGCCAGGTACTCGCCGACGGCGAGCTGGGTGAAGACGGAGTGCGACAGGACCGCCGACTCCATCGCCAGCACCAGCTTGTCGCGGACGGCGTGCGGGGCCAGGGCCCAGCCGACCCGGAAGCCCGGGGCCAGCGTCTTGGAGAACGACCCGAGATAGACGACCCCTTCGGGGTTGTCGGCGCGCAGGGCGCGCATCGGCTCGCCGTCGAAGCCGAGCAGGCCGTACGGGTTGTCCTCGACGATCAGCACGCCGGCGCGCTGGCAGATCTCCAGGACCTGCTGCCTGCGCTCGGCGTTGAGCGTCACGCCCGCGGGGTTCTGGAAGGTGGGGATCGTGTAGAGGAACTTGATCCGGTTGCCCGCGGTGCGCAGGGCGTAGATGGTCTGCGCCAGGGACTCGGGGATGATCCCCTCGTCGTCCATCGCGATGTGCACGACCTTGGCCTGGTAGGCGGCGAAGGTGCCCAGCGCGCCCACGTAGGACGGGCCCTCGGCGAGGATGACGTCGCCGGGGTCGATGAAGATGCGGGTGATCAGGTCGAGGGCCTGCTGCGAGCCGACGGTCACCACGACGTCGTCGGCGTTGCCCTCGATGCCCTCCAGGCGCATGACGTCGCAGATCTGCTCGCGCAGGTGCGGGTCACCCTGGCCGGAGCCGTACTGGAGCGCGACCGGGCCGCGCCGGGCCACCAGGTCGGAGACCAGCTCTCCCACCACGTCCAGGGGGAGGGCGGTGACGTACGGCATGCCGCCGGCCAGCGAGACCACCTCGGGCCTCGACGCGACGGCGAAAAGAGCTCGGACCTCGGAGGCGACCATCCCGGCAGCTCGTGCGGCGTACCGGTCGACGTAGGCATCGATGCGCGACCCGTGGGCCGCGACGGTCCGACCGTGATCCGGCTCGTGGGACACGGTCCACCTCCTAGGTCGTATGGAGCACTTTGTGCTCAAGCTAGGTGAACAAGGGTACGTCAGCGGCTCCGGCCGCCCGCTCGCGGGACCGGAGACCCGGAAACGAAGACCCCCGCTGGGCTACGATGCCAGCTAGGGACGCCGTTTTCGCGCGTATTTCGCACTAGTCTCGCCAGGATTGGGGCCAACAGGTGTCGCGTCGGCTGGCTAACGTCACTCTCGACAACCTCGATGACCTGCCGCGCCGCTGCCGCCGGTGCGTTTTCTGGGAGCTCGACCCCGTGAGCGGGGAACGGGCGGTGGAAGCCGGTGATCCGGAGCTGGAGAAGGAGGCCTGGATCTCGGCCACCCTCCTCGAGTGGGGCAGCTGCGGAAAGATCGCTTATGTGGACGGCGTTCCCGCCGGATTCGTGCTCTACGCGCCCCCGCTGTACGTGCCGCGTTCGGTGGCCTTCCCCACCTCCCCCGTCAGCGCCGACGCCGTGCTGCTGATGACGGCGCACATCATCCCGGAGTTCTCCGGCGGCGGGCTCGGCCGGATGCTGGTCCAGGGCGTGGCCAAGGACCTCACCCGGCGCGGGGTACGGGCGATCGAGGCGTTCGGCGACCTGAAGTGGGAGAAGGCCGGGATGTGCGTGATGCCCGCCGAGTATCTCCTGTCGGTCGGGTTCAAGACCGTCCGGCCGCACCTGCGCTTCCCCCGTCTGCGCCTTGAGCTCAAGAACGCCGTCTCGTGGCGTGAGGATGTCGAGGTGGCCCTGGAGCGCCTGCTGGGTTCGATGACCCCCGAGCGGGCGCTGCGCCCCGTCTGAGGGCTCCTGAGAGCCTCTGGGACGTCCTGAAGGCTTCCGGGGGCGTCTGTGGGCTTCCGGAGGCGTCCGCGGGCCGCCGGGAGCGTCCGCGGATACGCGAAAGCCCCCTGCGTGGGGCGAGGGGGCTTTCACTGGGTGGGTGTGCCGCTCGGAAGAGCGGTGGTACGGCCGGGCCGCCGTGGGGAGCGTCCGGCCGCAGGGGGCCCTCCAAGGGGCCCCGCCGCGGGGGCTCCCTAGATGATGCCCTCGAGTTCGCGAAGCAGCATGGCCTTCGGCTTGGCGCCGATGATCTGCTTCACAACCTCTCCGTTCTTATAGACGTTCATAGTCGGGATCTGGAGTACGCCGTACTTCTGGGCAATTGCCTGATTTTCGTCGACGTTGAGCTTGACGATCTCCAGCTTCTCGCCCTGCTCGTTCGCGATCTCCTGGAGAATCGGAGCCACCTGGCGGCACGGACCGCACCACTCGGCCCAGAAGTCGACCAGCACGGGCTTGTCACTCTTGAGGACGTCGTTCTCGAAGCTGGCCTCGGTCACGTTCTTGATGGCGCCCACGATTCCTACTTTCTGTTTCCCGATGGTGTGGATGGTCAGCTGTCGTGATCGGCGAGCCAGCGCTCGGCGTCCAGGGAGGCCGAACAGCCGGTGCCCGCGGCGGTGATCGCCTGGCGGTAGGTGTGGTCCACCACGTCGCCGGCGGCGAAGACGCCGTCCAGGTTGGTGCGGGTGGAGGGGGCCTCGACCTTGATGTAGCCCTCGTCGTCGAGCTCCACCTGGCCCTTGACGAGCTCGGTGCGCGGGTCGTGGCCGATCGCGATGAACAGGCCGGTGGCCGCGAGCTCGCTCTCCTCGCCCGTCTTGACGTTGCGCAGCCGTACACCCGAGACCTTCTGGTCGCCGAGGACGTCGACGACCTCGCTGTCCCAGACGAAGCGGATCTTCTCGTTGGCGAACGCGCGCTCCTGCATGATCCTGCTGGCGCGCAGCTCGTTCCGGCGGTGCACGACGGTCACCGAGGAGGCGAAGCGGGTCAGGAAGGTCGCCTCCTCCATGGCGGTGTCGCCGCCGCCGACGACCACGATGTCCTGGCCGCGGAAGAAGAACCCGTCACAGGTGGCGCACCAGGAGACGCCGCGACCGGACAGGCGCTGCTCGTTGGGCACGCCGAGCTGGCGGTAGCCCGAACCCGTGGCCAGGACGACGGTCTTGGCGTAGAAGGTGCCGGTGGCGGTCTTGACCACCTTGGGGGTGACGGTCAGGTCGACCTCGAGCACGTCGTCCGCGACGAGCTCGGCACCGAAGCGCTCGGCCTGCTTGCGCATGCCGTCCATGAGATCGGGGCCCATGATGCCGTCGGGGAAACCGGGGAAGTTCTCCACCTCGGTGGTGTTCATCAGCGCGCCACCCGCGGTGACCGAACCCTCGAAGATCAGCGGCTTGAGGTCGGCGCGCGCGGAGTACACAGCCGATGTGTAACCGGCGGGACCCGATCCGATGATGATCACATTCCGGACGTCCATCACGCGTTGCGCCTTTCCCTCTGTCGTTGCAGTCGCGTCAACAGATCCTAGGCTCCGCTGATTCCCGCCGGATGCGAAAGGCCGCCCCACGGGCGCAAAGCCTCACCGCCCCGGGCGCCGCACGCCGAAAGA
>NZ_BOOJ01000030.1 GCF_016863175.1 Paraplanobispora siamensis | reverse complement strand
CCCGGGCGCCGCACGCCGAAAGACCCGGGCGCCGCACGCCGAAAGACCCGGGCGCCGCCACCGGAAACCCCGGGCGCCGCACACGGAAAAGCCCGGCACGGACGGGATCCGTGCCGGGCCCTGCCGAGGCTGTTACTTCCAGCGGGCGAGGGCGGGCTCGCGCACCTGGTCGCACTCCGGGCCCACCACGTGGACGAGCACCTGGTTCTTGGCCTGGTTGTGCCAGAAGACCATGACGTTGGCCTCCTGCCCGTTGTAGAAGCCCTGGTCGACCGCGAAGGGAGCCGTGCCGACCCTGGCGGCGACCTGGCGCACGCACTGGTCGATCTTCGAGCTCTCCGTCGTGCCACCGGCGTTCACCGGGCCGATGTAGCCCAGCAGCGAACCGCTGAGCTCCTGGTCGGTGTAGTTCCAGTTGCTGTCGGTCAGCTGGTACTTCGGCGGGGCCGCGTCGGCCTGGACACCGATCATGGGATTGGTGCTCGGTCCTCCCGACGCGGACAGCATGCTGGTCGTCACCACCGTGGCGCCGATCACCGCCGCCGCCACTCCCGCCGCGGCGGCGGGCATCGCCCACCGGCGCCGCGCGGCGGCCTTGCGCCGCCTGGCCGGGGTGACCGGGACGACGGTGCCGTCGTCGCCGACGACCCCCAGCCGCACCGGCTCCGGCTCAGGGAGGGACGGGGTCTCCGTCTCCCACGGCGCGTCGCGCATTATGTCGTCCCAGGCCGGTGCTTCCACCAGCCCCACTCCACCTCCACGCAAGCTCTCGGCCTCTGCGGCCAGCGCACGGTCGATCCGGAGCGCGACTCCCATCGGCATCGCCGGGGTGGGAGTCCCCGAGAGCATCTCGCGGACCGCTGCGAGATCGGCAAGGCTCTCGCCACAGGGATCGCAGATCGCGAGGTGCTCGCGAACCTGCAGAGCCGTGGCGGCGTCGAGGAGACCCTCGGCCAGTTCGGCCAGGATCTCCAGGTCGTAGTGCGTATCACCCGTCACGAAGTTCTGCTCCCTTCGCCGATGAGACGCGAGATAGGTCAGATCGGTTCCGCAGATGCGAAAGAATTGGGACAAGTTTGGCTCGGCCGCGCGCGCAGCGGCTTTTCACGGTGCCGCTGGGCACCTGGAGGACCTGGGCTGCGTCCTCGACGGAGTAGCCCATCATGTCCACCAGCACCAACGCCGCCCGCTGGTCGGCGGGCAGCAGCTTGAGCGCGGAGGAGACCTCCATGGAGACCTCGCGCTCGGTCGTCTGGTCGGGCACCGGCGTCTCGCGCTCGGCGGCCTCGATCAGCTCGTCGTCGGCGACGGGGCGCACCGACTTCCTGCGCATGCGGTCCAGGCAGGCGTTCACCACGATGCGGTGCAGCCACGTGGTCACCGCCGCCTCGCCGCGGAAGCTCTCGGCCTTGCGGTAGGCGGAGACGAAGGCGTCCTGTACGGCGTCCGCCGCCTCGTCGGGGTCGCCCAGCGTGCGCAGGGCGACCGCCCACATGCGGTCGCGATGCCGCTTGACTATTTCACTGAAAGCCTGTGGATCCCCGGCGATGTGCCGGTTCAGCAGGTCGGCGTCGGACACGGTCGTCCGTCCTGCCTGCTGATCCGCCGCCGGCGGGGTCTCGGGTGGGGAATTCACAAGGAGAGTCCTGCTATGCCGATCCGGGAGAACACCACTACGGGATAGATGGTGCCACGAAATCTCCGATGATCGGCAAGAAGCCGGGTAAACCAGAGCAAATCACACTGGTATGGCACCATCTGTCACACGGTCGTCACTTGACCGCGAGCACCTTCACCTCGTTCACCTGACCTCGGTATCTGCCCTGGTAGGTGGGGACCTCGGTGAACCAGATCAAGAGATAGCGGCCCTTCTTCGGCGAGTCGAGGGTGAAGGTCTTCTTACCGCCCACGTCGGAGGTCTTGTCGACCACGTCGGTGCCGTCCACGCTCTTGGAGGAGCCGACCCGCAGCTCCACCGTGCCGCCCGAGGTGCCGCCGAAGTCGATCTGGACCTCCTTGACCTGGACGCTCTCCTTCATGTCGATCATCAGGCCGACACCGGTCTTCAGCCGGCCGAAGTCGGCCGAGTCGTAGGTCTCGGAGTGCCAGTCGGTGGAGGACTTGCCGTCCACCGCGTCGGCCGCGCGCTTGTTCTGCTCGTCGTTGTCGCCCAGCGGGTCGAAGCCCGAGGCCGACAGCGACTTCACCTCGCGGGTGGCCGACGGGGCCGAGGACGAGCTGGGCTTGGAGGTGGCGTCCGCGGGCGGCGTCCCGTTGTTGCCGAGATTGCGGCCGAGCGTCCAGGCGCCCAGCCCGACCGCGGTCATCACCAGCAGGACGACCGCCACCATGGCCACCTTGCCGAGCATCCCCCCTCCACCGGCCGGAGCCTGGTGCTGGTGGTGGTGACGGGGGATCGGCGTGACCGGGCGCTGCGCCGTGGGCGGCGCGACGTCCAGCCCTTCGGAGCGGGAGGCGGTCAACTGGGGCGCCGCCGGCGGCGGCACGGGCATGGGGGTGGGCCGGGGCACCGACTCCAGGGCCTCGGCGACTTCCGCGGGGGTCGTCAGCGGGGTCAGGCCGCGCCTGCTCTCGGGCAGGATCGCCCGGCAGGTGATGGTGTCGAGGTAACTCGGTACGCCGGCGGTGACCTGGCGCGGCGTGCAGAAGCGCCCGTCGTCGGTGGGCGCGACGGGCAGCCCGCAGGTGTCCTCGCCCGGCCAGTGGCCGGTCAGCCCGGCGTACAGCAGGCGGCCCAGGCCCTCGGCGTCGGCGCGGGAGGCGTCGTCGACCCGCATGTTGTCGTCGGCCACGCCGACCAGGACGGCGTCGATCCCGAGACCGAGCAGCTTGACCGTGCCGCCGGCCGTCCACACCACGTGGTCGGGGGTCAGGCACAGGTGGGGGATGCCGGCGTCATGGGCGTGGGCCAGCGCCTCGGCGACCTCGGCGACCAGGGCGGCGGCCCGCTCGGGCTCCAGCGATCCGGTGCCGACCAGGTCGGTCAGGGTGTCTCCGCTCACCCACTCGCTGACGACGTAGGAGTGCCCGTCGTCCTCGGTGGCGTCGAAGACCTGGGTCAGCCGGGGGTCGGTCAGCCTGCTGGCCGAGCGGGCGGCCGTCACGACCTCGTTCAGCCGGGGGAAGTCCGGGGCGAAGGTATGGACGGCCACGGGGCGTGCGAGCACCTCGTCCATGGCCTTCCAGAGCGTGGCCCCGCCCGACTCGTGGACCCGGTCCACGAGTCGGAACCTCTCGGCCAGCTTCGCGCCGGGCTCTATCGCGGAGGTGCTCATGACTCCTCCGAAACTGGGAACGCGTCAGCGTCGCGCCCTGCGGGCACGCCGGGACGCCTCACACGATGCCGGGTGGATCCGCCCACGCCCTCCTGCTTCCATTAGCCGCATGTCACCACACGCGTCGCACCATGGTAGTGCCGCAGTGGTTCCACCCGTGTTGTCCTTCTCTGACGAACGAGCGAAACCTCTGGGTTACCGACGTACCCGTCCCGCCACCATTCCAACGAGCGAACTCACCTCGGGGATGCGCGCCCGGTGGGCCACCACCAGGTAGACGAGCATGCCCGCCCCGCCTCCGGCGGCGAGCATGATGGCCGCGCTGAGCGGGCTCAGGGCGGTCAGCTCCTGCGTGAGCCAGAGCACACCGAGGGCGATCAGCGCGCCCGGGATCGCCGCCGTGTACATCCGCGACAGCCCGCCAGCCACCACCCGCCCGTTCAGTCCGCCCGCGCGGCGCGAGGCGAGGGTCCAGGCCACCGCGGTGCCGGCGACGTAGGAGACGGTGAAGGAGAAGGCCAGCCCCATCACGACGTACTGCGCCGGCAGGAAATGGGCGACGGCGAGGCTGAGCGCGACGTTCACCAGCGTGTTGCCCATCCCGACGAAGGCGGGCGTGCGGGTGTCGCCGAAGGCGTAGAAGACCCGCAGCAGCAGCTGGAAGATCGAGAAGGGCACCAGCGCGACCCCGAAGACCTGCAGGACGTTGCCGATGTAGACGGCGTTGTCCAGGTCGTTGTTGCCCCAGGAGTAGATCAGCACGGTGATGGCGGGGCCGAGCACCATCAGCAGCAGCCCCGCGGGCACCAGCAGCACCGAGACCAGGCGCACGCCCGAGGCGAACTCCTCGCGGACCGAGGCGAGCTCGCCCTCGGCCACCGACCGGCTCATCCGGGGCAGCATCGCGGTGATCACCGAGACCGCGATGACCCCGTAGGGGAGCTGGAAGAGCTGGAAGGCGTTGGCGTAGGCGGTGGGCCCACCGCCGGGGGCCTCGTCACCCGCCCCGGAGGCCAGGTTGGTGGTGACCAGGAAGCCGAACTGGGTGATGGCGATGTAGAGGAAGGTCCAGGACGCGGCCCGGCCCATCTCGCCGAGCCTGGCCTCGCGCAGGCCGAAGCGCGGCCGGAAGCGGAACCCCACCCGGTGCAGGGAGATCATCAGTACCAGGCACTGGGCCGCGATGCCCGCGGTGGTGCCCAGGCCGAGCAGGGCCAGGTCGGCGTCGGTCACCCGGTCGACGTCCGCGCCCGCCTCGCCGGCCGTCACGTAGTACAGGACCAGGACGCCGATCATCACGATGTTGTTCAGCACCGGCGCCCACATCGGCGCGGCGAAGCGGTCCCGGGTGTTCAGGATCGCCCCGGCGAGCGCGCCGATGCCGACGAAGGCGACCTGCGGCAGGACGAACTGGGCCAGGATGACCGCGACCTCGATCTTCCTCTCGCTCCAGCCGTCGTCGGTGTAGAGGCCGATCAACGGCCGGGCGAGCAGCACCGCCCCCACGGTGAGCAGCACCAGCGCGATCGTGCCCAGCGTCATCAGCCGCTGCTCGTAGGCCCGGCCGCCGTCGGGGTCCTCCTTCTGCCGCCGGACGATCATCGGGACCACGACGCTGCTGAGGACCCCGCCCAGCAGGAAGTCGAACAGGATGAACGGGATCGCGTTGGCGATGGTGTAGGCGTCGCCCATGTGGGCGCTGCTGAGGGCGGCCACCAGCACCGCCGTGCGGACGAAGCCGGTGACGCGGGAGACCATCGTCCCCGCGGCCATGATGGCGCTGGCCCGCAGGAGCCTGCTCATGCGCGTCCTTCCGTTCTCCGGCCGATTGCTGGTTCCACTGCTTCAGACTCCGGGGTCAGGACTCGTTCCCGGCAGGGACGGCCGTCTGCCGGGCCGGCGCGGCCGCCGCGACGCGGCGCGCCCCCCGGCGGCGCAGGACGCGCATGACCACGGCGGCCAGCATCACCACGAGGGCAGCCCCCACGATGACCAGGGCGAACCCGGTGTAACCCGTGGTGCGCACGACCAGCTTGACCTTCTGGCCGTACTTGCGGCCGTCGTCGGTGGTGAGCTGGACCGTTATCGTGGTCTGGCCGCTGCCCTCGGAGGTCATCGGGATCCTGATGGTCTCGATCTGGTCGCTGAGGATGGTCATCTCGTCCTCGTAGGGCTCGATCTTCAGCAGCTTGGGCGCCTGCGAGGTGACCCTGACTCTGACCTTGACCCCCTTTTCGCTCTTCACCTCGTTGCGGACGCTGATCGGCACCTCGCCGTCGTTACCGGCCAGCGTGCGGAGCTGGGACAGCTCGCTGCCGGTGATCCAGACCTTGGCGATGTGGGCGTCGATCGTCTCCTGGACCCTTTCGACGTACGGCTTGGCGTTCTCGGTCCTGTCCCGCCAGGACGAGGAGGACAACCGCAGCAGCGCCATGTCGAAGGCGTCGAAGTCCTCGTCGACGGTGACGGCCGCGGTCAGGTCCGCGCGGGAGCCGACCCGCCTGACGCTGCCCATGTACTGCTTGCCGAGCTCCTCGCGCCGGTCCTGCTCGGCGTAGGCGAGTTCGCCGCGGGCCGTGGCGGCCTTGGCGGGCCGTACCTCGTCGAGCGGGGTGGGATCCAGCCACGGCAGGCGCGCGGCCGTCTCCAGCAGTCCCGACACGTAGGCCGGATCGGGGGACCAGCGCCGGGGCGGGGCGACGACCACGGTCCTGGGCCCGGTGACCGGCTCGGCGCTGATCATCGCCGTCTCGGCGATGAACCGCTGCCGGTTGAGCTGGGCGGCGCCGGGGGCGGAGGTCGCCGCGCCGAGGGCCTCGCTCAGCACGGCGTCGGCTACCAGCGCCTTGACCGGGCCGCTCACGCTGTGCAGGGTCGCCACGGCGTCGGGGGTCGTCACCGGGACGGCGGCGGTGGCCGTGCCGGCGGAGGTGGTGGCGGTGTCAGGGGACAGCCGGGCGGGCAGGTTCGCCGCGTCCAGCAGCACGGTGTTCACCCCGGCGGAGGCGAGGAGGTCCAGGCCGTCGTAGTCGATCATCCCGCCGACCGGCCAGCCCACGCTGGTCGGGACGTCGCGGCCCAGGATCTCCTTGGCGACCCTTCCGGCGGTGGTCACGCCCGTCCCGGTGACGTCGTCCAGGCCGTTGTGGGCCAGGGCGGCCACGTCGGGGTCGGCGTACGGGGTGGCCACGACGGGCACCTCGGCCAGCGCGGAGCGGAGGTCGTCGAGCCACTGCGCCGTGGCCGGGTCGCCGGGACGGCTGCGGGCCTTGCCCTCGGACTTCGACCAGTGCGTCCGGCCCATGGCCCGCGCGTCGTCGAGCAGGGCGGGGTCGACCATCCAGGTGAGGCCATCGAAGGAGGAGGTGTCCTGGGCGAGCTTGAGCAGGTTGCCCAGGCGCTTGCCGGAGGCCAGGGAGGCGGGCAGGCCCTCGTCGAGGAAGGTGCCGTCGTCGGCCCGGCGCGGCTGGTCGATGAGGGGCAGCACCACCGACAGCCGGGTGCGCGGAACCTTGAGGCCGGGCGGCATGTAGGTGATGAAGGTGCGCTGGACGGCGACCTGCCGGCCCAGGGAGTCGATCACCTCGATCATCAGCGGGTAGACGCCGAACCGGGAGATGCCCAGCGCCCCCGGGGTGAAGGTGTACTCCCAGGGGACCTTGCCCCCGGCCGGGATCGGCTGGGGAAGATAGCGCTCCGTCTGCCAGGCGCCCGGCTGGAAGCCCTGCCCGGTCAGATAGACGGCCATCTGGGCACGCTGGGCGAACGGCTGCGAGGAGTAGTACATCCGGGTGCGCAGGCCGTTCAGCGTCTCGGTGCCGGAGTTGACCACGGACCCGGAGACCTTGATCTCGGCGGCCGGCTCGCGGGCCACCTCCGGGCCGATCGACTCGATCACGACGTGCGTGCTCTGTCTGCTCTGCCGCTCCGCGGTGCCCGTCGCGGCGCCGGCCGCGTTCGTCTGGGCGCTCGCCGAACTCGGAAGAGCCACGGCCGCGGGGAAGAGCAGCGTGGCGGTGAGAACGGCGAGTGCCGCGGCCTTACGGATCACCGGGCGGCCATGGGTCGGAAACGGCGCACGCCCGTAATGCTATGGCCTATCCGGCGAGCTGGACGGTCACTGCCTCATTCCTGGACCGGGGCGGTGAGAGGTCGGCGGCCTTCCCGGAGACGAGTTGCAGCAGGTCGGAGGCGCGGATGAGCAGCGCGGTGTGACGTTCGCCCGTCGGGGTGTGGACGAGTCCGGTGGCCTGGCCGAGCCGTTCGTCCACCAGCACGGTCAGCCCGTCGGGCAGCAGCAGCGGGCAGACCAGTCCGGCGGCGTAGTCGGTGGCGGAGTTGACGGTGAAGGCGGAGGCGGGGCGGACCCGGCGGGCGCCCAGGGCGGCGCCGATCCCCCCGGGCCGGGGCGGGTTGTCGACCGACGAGACGACGGCCACCGGTTCGCGGCCGATCCTCGTGGTCACTTCGAAGACGGAGACGCCCACGCAGGTCGCGGGGTCCGCGGAGAGCACCTCTGGCAGTTCGTCGGCACACGTCAGTGCGCGTGGAAGGCGTACGATCTCATGATGGATCTGGTGCGCGAGGAGCCAGCGGTGGATCGCGAGGGCGTCCTTCATGTATGTCCTCCTTGCCTCGTCGCGCGGCTCCGTCCGGCCCTTGACCGACCGTAGCCTGGTGATCGCTGCATGGCGTATCCCCAGCAGGGAACGTATCCCTAACCGAAGGACCTACCCGGTTTGTCCCTTTCAAATCTGACTGAGAGCCAGCGGCACGGCATGAGCGAGCTGTTCCGGAAGATCGCCCCGGTGGTCGACGAGCTCGGTGAGCTCTTCGCCGGCCGGGGGTACGAGATCGCCCTTGTGGGGGGTTCCGTCCGAGATGTCCTTCTCGGCAGGATCGGCAACGACCTCGACCTGACCACGGACGCGCGTCCCGAGACGGTCCTGGAGCTCATCCGTGACTGGGCCGACTCCATCTGGACGATCGGCATCGACTTCGGCACGGTCGGCGCGCGCAAGGGCAACTGGCTGCTGGAGATCACCACGTATCGGAGCGAGTCCTACGACCCCCGCTCGCGCAAGCCCGAGGTGATCTACGGCGACACGCTGGAGGGCGACCTCGCCCGGCGCGACTTCGCGGTCAACGCGATGGCGCTGCGGCTGCCAGGCCGTGAGTTCGTCGACCCGCACGGCGGCCTGGACGACCTGCACGCCAAGGTGCTGCGCACCCCCGGCCCGCCGGAGCGGTCCTTCGACGACGACCCGCTGCGGATGCTGCGCGCCGCCCGCTTCGCCAGTCAGCTCGGCTTCACCGTGGACCCGGCGACCTTCGCCGCGATGACCTCGATGGCCGACCGGATCGAGATCGTCTCCGCCGAGCGGATCCGCGAGGAGCTGGACAAGCTGATCTGCGGCGCCCATCCCCGCGAGGGCCTGGGGCACCTCGTCCAGTCGGGGCTCGCCGCGCACGTCCTTCCGGAGTTGCCCGGTCTCCGCCTGGAGATCGACGAGCACCACCGGCACAAGGACGTCTACGAGCACACGCTGATCGTGCTGGAGCAGGCCATCGACCTGGAGGAGGGCGGTCCCGACCGCATCCTGCGCTGGGCCGCGCTCATGCACGATGTGGGCAAGCCCAAGACCCGCCGCCACGAGCCCGGGGGCCGGGTCTCCTTCCACCACCACGAGGTGGTCGGCGCGAAGATCACCAAGAAGCGGATGACGGAGCTGCGCTTCCCCAAGGACGTGGTGGCCGACGTCTCCCGCCTGGTCGAGCTGCACCTGCGCTTCCACGGCTACGGCGGCGGCGAGTGGACCGACTCGGCCGTGCGCCGTTACGTGCGCGACGCGGGGCACCTGCTCGACCGCCTGCACAAGCTGACCCGCGCCGACTGCACCACCCGCAACCGGCGCAAGGCCCAGGCCCTGTCGCGCACCTACGACCAGCTGGAGGAGCGCATCGCCCGGCTGGCCGAGGAGGAGGAGCTCGGCAAGATCCGCCCGGAGCTCGACGGCAACGAGATCCAGGAGATCCTCGGCGTCCCTCCGGGCCCGGTGATCGGCCGCGCCTACAAGTTCCTGCTCGACATGCGCATGGACGAGGGCGTCATCGGCAAGGAGGCCGCCACCGAGGCCCTGCGCGCCTGGGCGAGGGAGAGCGGCATCCTCTCCTGACCCCCTTCCCCGCCGGAGCCCGGCGCGTAGGGTGGCGGCGTGGATGTGCTGAGTCTTGATCGCGACCACGTGTGGCATCCCTACGCCGCGGTTCCCCCCGCGGTGCCGGTGCACCGGGTGGTGCGGGCCGAGGGGGTACGGCTGACGCTCGCCGACGGGCGGGAGCTGGTCGACGGGATGTCGTCGTGGTGGGCGGCGATCCACGGCTACAACCACCCGCGCCTCAACCAGGCGGTCAGGGACCAGCTCGGGGACATGGCGCACGTCATGTTCGGCGGCCTGACCCACGAGCCCGCCGTACGGCTGGCGCACCGGCTCGCGGACATGACCGGCCTGCCGAAGGTGTTCCTGGCCGACTCCGGCTCGGTGGCCGTCGAGGTCGCGATCAAGATGGCCTTCCAGTTCACCGGGAGGAGCCGCCTGCTGACGGTCAGGGGCGGCTACCACGGCGACACCTTCGGGGCGATGGCCGTGTGCGACCCGGTCAACGGCATGCACCACCTGTTCTCCGGGGCGCTGCCGCAGCACGTCTTCGCCCCCCGGCCGCCCGCGGAGTACGACGCGGGCTATCTCGCCGGGCTGGCGGAGACGGTCGCCCGGCACGCCCACGAGCTGGCGGCGATCATCGTGGAGCCGGTCGTCCAGGGCGCGGGCGGCATGCACTTCTACCACCCGGCCTATCTGCGCGGGCTCCGGGAGCTGGCCGACGAGCACGGCGTCCTGCTGATCGCCGACGAGATCGCCACCGGCTTCGGCCGTACCGGAGAGCTGTTCGGCTGCGACCACGCCGGGATCCGGCCCGACATCATGTGCCTGGGCAAGGCGCTGACCGGCGGCTATCTCTCCCTGGCCGCGACGCTGTGCACCGAGCGGGTGGCCGAGGGCATCGGGGTGCTGATGCACGGGCCGACGTTCATGGGCAACCCGCTGGCCACGGCGGTCGCGGGGGCCTCGCTCGACCTGCTGGCCGAGCGGCCCTGGCGCGAGGAGGTCGCCTCGATCGGGAAGGGGCTGACCGAGGGCCTGGCCGGGGTCGCGGGCCTCCCCGGAGTGAAGGACGTGCGCGTGCTGGGGGCGATCGGGGTGATCGAGACCGCTGCTCCCGTCGATGTCTCGAAAATTCAGGACATCGTGATGCGGCACGGCGTCTGGCTCCGGCCGTTCGGCCACCTGATCTACACCATGCCGCCCTACGCGATCGGTGACGACCTGGAGCGGATCACCACCGCTATGACGGCTGCGGCGCGGGCACTCGGCGCGGCGTGACGACGCGGTAGAGGATCGCGCCCGCGATGTATCCGGCGGTGATGAGGCCGAGCACGAGCAGCGACCTGCCGTTCGGCGGCAGCAGCAGCGCCGCCAGGGCGGCGGCCAGTACGTAGCTGCCGTTGAAGAGCATGTCGTAGATCGAGAAGGCGCGGCCCAGGTAGGCGTCCTCGACGTCCCGCTGGACCGCCGTGTCCGCGCAGATCTTGATGCTCTGCCCGGCGATGCCGAGGATGAAGCCGCCGACGGCGAAGCCCCACTGCTGGAACGGCGCGCACAGCGCGAACGTCAGGACCCCGGCGGTGACCAGCATGATGGGGACCCACCGCTCGATGCCCAGCCGCTCGGTGGCCCACGGCGTGACGAGCACGGCCAGGAAGTAGCCCACCCCCGACGTGGCGACCACCACGGTCACCGCGTTCAGCGCCTCCTCGGCGTTCTCGGCGAAGTAGTAGCGCGAGAGCATCACCAGCATCGCCGTGCACATGCCGTACATGAACCGGTGGGTCGCCATCGCGCCCATCGCCGCGGCGGCGGCCCGGTGGTGGACGATGTGCCGCGCGCCGTCGGCCAGGCCGCTCAGCACGTGGCGTACGGCCTCGCGGGCCTGGGGCAGGTTCGGGTCGTAGGCCGGGCCGAGCAGCTCACGGCGCATCGTCCTGGCGATCAGCGCGCTGACGCCGAAGATGAGACCGGAGACGACCATCAGCACGGCGATGCCGTGGTCGTCGGCCCCGAAGATCTTCCTGAGCAGGAAGCCGGCGCCCACGCCGACGAAGGTCAGCACGGTGCCCGAGGTGGGGGTGACCGCGTTGGCCACCATCAGCCGGTCGGACGGGACGACGTGCGGGAGGGAGGCGCCGAGCGCGGCGAGGAAGAAGCGGTTCACACCGAGCACGCACAGCGCGGTGACGTAGAAGAGCCATTCGGGCGCGTCGAAGGCGAGCAGGGCGGCGGCGGCCAGCAGGAGCGCGCCCCGGATCAGCGGTGCGACGACCAGGATCTGCCGCCGGGACCAGCGGTCGATGAACACGCCCGCGAACGGCCCGAGGACGGAGTACGGCAGGAGCAGCACCGCCAGGCCCGAGGCGATCTGGGCGGCGCTGGTGCTGCGCTCCGGGCTGAAGAACGCCAGCCCGGCCACCGCGAACTGGAAGATCCCGTCGGAGAACTGCGAGACCAGGCGGGTGCTGTACAGCCGCCGGAAGTCCCGCCCCCGCAGGACCACGCGCAGATCGGATACGAATGACACCCGATCAGCCTACGGTGGCCACCCCCATGGGACATCGGGAACATCCCTGAGTTTTCGCAGGACGCGCAGGCATATCGACGTCATGTGACATATGCACACCTTTCGCCATGTATCGCTGATCAGGTGTAATAACCCTGCATGATCACGTACCCTCGATCGAGTGACATCTGATGAACGCGTTGTGCTTGTCGACCCGACGGGAAACGCGATCGGTACGGCGCCCAAGTCCGAGGTGCACGGCCTCGACACCCCGTTGCACCTGGCCTTCTCCAGCTACGTGTTCGACGAGCACGGAAGGGTGCTGCTCACCAGGCGGGCCCTGCACAAGCTCACCTGGCCCGGAGTGTGGACCAACACCTGCTGCGGCCATCCCCTGCCCGGCGAGCCCCTCCCGGAGGCGGTGACCCGCCGCCTGTCCTACGAGCTGGGTCTGCGGGTCTCCCGGATCGACCTCCTGCTGCCCCGCTTCTCCTACCGGGCGGTCATGGACAACGGCATCGTCGAGCGCGAGCTCTGCCCGGTCTACCGGGCCGTCGTCTCGGGTGAAGCCGCGCCCAACCCCGAAGAGGTCGACGACGTGCGCTGGATGCCGTGGAAGGAGTTCGCCGACGACGTGCTCTGCAACGACATGCCGATCTCCCCGTGGTGCCGCGAGCAGGTGCCCTACCTCGACAACCTGGGTCCCGACCCGCTCGTCTGGCCGGCCGCCGACCCCGCGGACCTCCCCGCCGCCGCCCGCTGACCGGCGGTCCTGTCCCCGCGGGCGAGACCCGCGGAAAACGGGAGAGCCCCCCGCCCCGGGCAGGGGCGGAGGGCTCGGTGCGGAAAGGGCGGGCGTCAGCGCTCGACCTCGCCGCGGATGAACTTCTCCACGTACTCGCGGGCCTCCTCGTCGGAGTACTGCTCCGGCGGGGACTTCATGAAGTAGGAGGAGGCCGACAGGATCGGGCCGGCGATGCCGCGGTCAAGGGCGATCTTGGCGGCGCGGACGGCGTCGATGATGATGCCGGCGGAGTTGGGGGAGTCCCAAACCTCCAGCTTGTACTCCAGGTTCAGCGGGGTGTCGCCGAAGGAGCGGCCCTCCAGGCGGACGTAGGCCCACTTGCGGTCGTCCAGCCACGGCACGTGGTCCGACGGGCCGATGTGCACGTCGGCCTTGCCCATCTCGTGCGGGATCTGCGAGGTGACCGACTGGGTCTTGGAGATCTTCTTGGACTGCAGGCGCTTGCGCTCCAGCATGTTCATGAAGTCCATGTTCCCGCCGAAGTTGAGCTGGTAGGTGCGCAGCAGCTCCACCCCGCGGTCCTCGAACAGCTTGGCCATCACGCGGTGGGTGATGGTCGCGCCGACCTGGGACTTGATGTCGTCACCGACGATCGGCACCCCGGCCTCGGTGAACTTCTCCGCCCAGACCGGGTCGGAGGCGATGAACACCGGCAGCGCGTTGACGAAGGCGACCTTGGCGTCGATGGCGCACTGGGCGTAGAAGCGGTCGGCCTCCTCCGAACCCACCGGCAGGTAGGAGACCAGCACGTCGACCTTGTTGTCCTTGAGGACCTGGACGACGTCGACCGGCGCCTCGTCGGACTCCTCGACCATCTCGCGGTAGTACTCACCGAGACCGTCGAAGGTGTGGCCACGCTGCACGGTGACGCCCAGCGGCGGCACATCGCAGATCTTGATGGTGTTGTTCTCCGAGGCCACGATCGCCTCGGACAGGTCGCGTCCGACCTTCTTGGCGTCGACGTCGAACGCCGCGACGAACTCGACGTCCCCGACGTGGTAGTCGCCGAACTTGACGTGCATCAGGCCCGGCACCCGGGTACCGGGGTCGGCGTCCCTGTAGTAATGCACGCCCTGCACGAGCGACGAGGCACAGTTGCCCACACCGACAATGGCTACGCGCACCGAACCCATGGCACTCGCTCCCCTTGTTCTGATCGGTCAGTTGTCCTCCGGAGCAGTCGATCGCTCCGGAGCATCGGTACCGGACGCGGACGTCCGGGGTGTTTCTTCTCGCGTGGCCTGCTGCCCGCCGCTCTCTCCGGCCTTCTCCTCGGTCCCGCGCTCCTCTGACCCCCGCCGTTCCGTGGCGATCAGCTCGTTGAGCCAGCGCACCTCCCGCTCGACCGACTCCAGGCCGTGGCGCTGGAGTTCGAGCGTGTAGCTGTCCAGACGTTCCCTGGTGCGGGCGAGGGCGGTGCGGACGGCGTCGAGGCGTTCTTCCAGGCGGCTGCGGCGGCCTTCCAGGATGCGCAGGCGGACCTCGGCCTCCGTGTGCCGGAAGAAGGCGAAGTGGATGCCGAAGCTCTCGTCCTCCCAGGCGGAGGGACCCGCCTGGGTGAGGAGCTCCTGCAGTCGTTCCTTCCCTTCGGCGGTCAGCCTGTAGACGATCTTCGACCGGCGGCCGGTGAGGGGAGCGGCGCTCTCGGGAGCGGGCTCCTCCTCGGTGATCAAGCCGTCGGTCAGCAGCTGGCGCAGACAGGGATAGAGCGAGCCGTAGGAGAAGGCCCGGAACATTCCGAGGAGAGCATTGAGTCGTTTGCGCAGCTCATAGCCGTGTAACGGAGTCTCGTGCAGCGACCCGAGCACGGCGAGCTCCAGCACGCCACCACGTCCACCGGCCACTGGAACCACCACCTCTCGTGTCGATGTATCGAGCCGATACATCTGGAGGATACGTCGACTCAACATATCTCGGCAATCAACGACTTTCCCAAGAGGTTGGGAGCAAACGCTAAAAAGCCGTAGTCTGGCGCGTATGTGGTCACATGGAGCGGTAGTGAGCTGTGGTTCACACGCGCCCATGACCCTTGGCGAATACGGGGAATTCCACGTCTGTATGGGAGAGGTCTGCCAAGGTTGCTCCCAGAGCAACCTGACGGTCTCGCTCGTCCGTGGGAATGGAGATCCCCCTGAAGAGGTCGGCTACTAGTGAGCCAAGGCGCTGAGATCTCCCGGGATCGGAAGGTAATCTCACCCGCCTGCACGCCGTTGTAGACACCGATGACCGAACGAGGACGCGTGAGTTACAGCAACAGCTATGACCCGGAGCCGAGCGGACGCCAGCAACGTCCGGACGGATCGGCTCGCCAGGGGCGGCGCCGTCGCTCGAACCCAGGAGCCGCTCCCCGTACCGTCCCCTCCCCCCCGCCGGGCCAAACCGGCGGTGTGGGCAGGAGCGTCCCGCAGCCGCCCCAGGGGCGGCCGGTCCAGGGGTCCGACCCGCGTCACGGCGGTCCCGTCCCTCCGCAGGGCGGCCCGGCGGGCATGGCTCACCCGCCCCGGCCGGGGCAGGTTCCGGCGCCCAGGCAGGGTACGGCCCCCGGCCGGCAGGTCCCGGGGCGGCCCGATCAGAGGCAGCCGGATCAGGGGCAGCCCGGTCACGGTCAGCAGGGCCCGGCACAGCCCGGCCGGCAGCAGGGTCCCGGTAGACAGGGCCCGGATGGCACGCGTCAGCGGGACACCGGTCCGAGCGGCCGCCGTCAGGAGGCCGCCTTCGAGAGCACCCAGGCCATGCTCGCCGCGGGCGCGGGAGACGGCCGTCCCCCGTCCGGCGCAGGTGACGCCGGAGGCAGGGGCGGACGCGGCGGCCGGGGTGGCCGGGGTGGCCGCGGCGGAGGCGGAGGCGGGCGCGGCGGCGAGGGCGACGGTCCCAAGAGCCCGGACCGCGGTCCCGGGCGTCAGGGCTGGAAGCGCTTCGTCCCCAGCTGGAAGATCGTCATGGCGAGCCTCGTGGTCCTCGCCGCGGGCGTCTTCGGCATGGTCGCGGTGGCCTACGCCAACACCCCCGTCCCCCAGGACACCCAGGACACGGTGAACGACCGGGGAAGCATCATCTACTACGGCGACGGCAAGACCGTGCTCGCACGGCTGGGCGTCAAGCGCACCCCGGTGACCATCGACAAGATCCCCAAGCACGTCCAGGACGCGGTGATCGCGGCGGAGAACCGCAGCTTCCGCGAGGACGGCGGCGTCGACTTCTCCGGCATGGTCCGCTCGGTGTGGAGCACCGTCAGCGGCGCCCAGGTGCAGGGCGCCTCGACCATCACCCAGCAGTACGTCCGCAACTACTACAAGGGCATCACCAAGGAGGTCTCGATCCAGCGGAAGATCAAGGAGATCTTCGTCGCGGTCAAGGTCAGCCGCGAGCTGGACAAGAGCGAGATCCTCACCCGCTACCTCAACACCATCTACTTCGGCCGGGGCGCCTACGGCATCCAGGCCGCGGCCAGGACCTTCTTCGGCAAGGACGTCTGGGAGCTGTCCGCTCCCGAGGCCGCCTACCTCGCCGGCCGCATCCAGAACCCGAGCAGGTTCGACGTCCTGGAGAAGGAGAAGAACTTCGCGGCCACCAAGGAGCGCTACGGGTACGTGCTCGGCGGCATGGCGCTGATGGACCCGGGCGCCTACGGCAAGTACAAGGACACCCCGTTCGAGAAGCTGAAGTTCGCGCCGGTCAAGGTCCCCGAGATCAACCAGGGCCTGCGGGGCTACATGCTCAACATCGTCCTGCGCGAGCTCGAGAGGTACGGCATCACGGAGGAGGCCCTGGAGACCGACGGGCTCCGGGTCGTCACCACCTTCGACAAGAAGATGATGGAGACCGCCAGGGACGTGGTGAACGCCAAGACCGCGGGCCTGGACCCGACCATCCACGCCACGATGGCCACGGTGGACCCCAAGAACGGCCGGGTGCTCGCCTTCTACAGCGGTGACGACTTCACCAAGGACTTCAACAACCGCGCCTTCGACGCCACCAAGCAGGCGGCGTCGGCGTTCAAGCCGTACGTCCTGGCGGCCTGGCTGGAGGCCGGTCACTCCCTGGAGAGCTACGTCGACGGCAAGAGCCCCATCAAGATGCCGGGCACCACGGAGATCAGGAACTCGGGCAACCAGAGCTTCGGCGCCATCAACATGGTCAAGGCCATGGCCAGCTCGGTGAACACGGCCTTCGTCCAGATGGGCGACGCCGTCGGCCTCGAGGAGGTGGCCAGGATCGCCAAGGAGGCCGGGGTCGGCGAGCAGGCCAAGGGCAACCCCAGCTACGGCGGCAAGAACGGCGTGGACTACGCCGTCGACGAGCAGAAGTACCAGGTCACCATCGGCAGCGCCTCGGTCACCGCGGTCGAGCAGGCCGCCGGTTACTCGATCTTCGCCAACGAGGGCAAGCACGTGCCCTGGCACACCGTCAAGGAAGTGAAGAAGGTCGGCGAGGGCGTCTTCATCGAGGAGCAGCGCCCGCAGAGGCAGGTCATCAGCCCCGAGTCCGCGGCCGACGCGACCTACGCCATGCAGGCCGTGGTCAAGAGCGGCACCGGTGGCGCGGCGAACCTGGGGTCGCGCCCGGTGGCCGGCAAGACCGGTACCAACAACGGCTACAAGGACGCCTGGTTCGTCGGTTACACCCCGCAGCTCGTCACCGCGGTCGGCATGTCCAAGGACGTGCCGTACACCATGGACGGCAAGCGCAGGCTCAAGGTGGACAAGTACGGCCTGCCGAACCGGAAGATCAAGACTGTCCTCTGGAAGGAGGAGGAGATGCCCTCCTTCATCGGAGGAGGCGGCACCCCCACCCAGATCTGGCACGACTACATGGCCGCGGTGACCGCGAAGTACGAGATCGAGCAGTTCCCGCCGAAGGCCGGCGTCGGCAGCCCGAACAACCTGGCCACCCCCAAGCCGACGCCCAAGCCCACACCCACCGACCCGTTCGGCAACGACAACGGCGGCGACTTCGACTGGCCGCCGGACGGCAACGACAACGGCAACGGGAACGGCAACGGCAACGAGTGGGACACCCCCGAGGGCCGCGAGTGCGTGCCGTGGGACGGCTCGTGCGACACGCAGGGCAACAATGTGGGCACCGGGCAGGATGACGGCTCCGGTACCGCTCCGGGAGCGGCGGTCATGCCGAGCCCCGCACCGAGTGGCCGCCGGCCCTGATGAAGAGCATCGACTCGGTCCGGGACCCGCTGCCCGGGTTCGGCGCCCGCGCGATCCCCTACGTGCCCCTGGCCCTGTTCGCAGGGCTGGGGGCGGTCCTCGCCTACCTGTGGAAGTGGCCCTGCCGCTTCAACGCCGCCTGGAACGACGGCACGCTGCAGTTCACGAACTTCTGCTACACGGACATCTACCCGCTGTGGTGGAACGAGCGGCTCAACGAGGGGCAGGTCCCCTACTTCGACTATCCGGTCGAGTATCCCGTCGGCATCGGCGGGATCATGGAGTTCTTCCGGCGCATCATCCCGGGTGACCCGGGCAGCACGCAGGCCGGGACCACGTTCTACGACCTGACCGTCATCCTCATGGCGATCTGCCTGGTCGTCGGCGTGCTCATGATGGCCGCGCTGGCCGGTCCGGCCCGCCGCTGGGACGCGCTGTGGTACGCCCTGGCCCCGGCCCTGATCCTCACCGCCTACATCAACTGGGACCTGGCCGCCAACGCGCTCGCGCTGGGCGCGCTGCTCGCCTGGTCCAAACGGCGGCAGTGGCTGGCCGGCGTGCTGCTGGGCCTGGCGATCGCCACGAAGTTCTATCCGCTGATGTTCCTGGGCCCGCTGTTCCTGCTGACCTGGCGGACGGGCCGGTGGAAGCCGTTCCTGCAGACCCTCGGCGGGGTGGTGGGCGCCTGGCTGGCCGTCAACCTCCCGATCATGATCCTCGCCTTCGACGGCTGGAAGCGGTTCTACGTCTTCAGCCAGGAGCGCCCGGCCGACTGGGGCTCGCTCTGGTACTTCTTCAACCAGAAGGGCTGGCCGCTGCTGGGCGACCCCGACCGGCTCGACACGCTGGGCGTGCTGTCGCTGGGCGCGTTCTGCCTGGCGATAGCCGTGCTGACGCTGACGGTGAGGGAGCGGCCGCGCCTGGCGCAGCTGTGCTTCCTGACGCTGGCCGCCTTCATGCTGACCAACAAGGTCTGGTCGCCGCAGTACGTCCTGTGGCTGATCCCCTTCGCGGTGCTGGCCCGCCCCAACTGGAAGCCGATCGCGCTGTGGATGGTGGCCGAGTGCTGGTACTTCTTCGCGATCTGGCTCTATCTGGTGGGCCTGCAGGAGGGTAAGGCCCACCTGGGGATCGCGGGCGACACGTACTTCACGGCGGTGTGGGGCCGCGCGATCACCATCCTGATCATGATGGCGTTCGTGGTCCGGGACATCCTGAAACCGGAGCACGACGTCATCAGGAAGGACGGGAGCGACGACACGGCCGGCGGCGTCTTCGACGGCGCCCCCGACCGGTTCCGGATCGCGCTCGGCTGATCCCGGGTACGCGCACAGCATGACCGCCCCCGCCGTGCCGCCACGCGCCGCCGTACCCGGACCCGAGCGGGAACGCGCCGCCGCGGCCGGGGCGCTGGTGCTGTGGGCGACGTCCCGGCTGGGGATCCTCGTCGCCGCCGTGCTGGTGGGGATGAGAGCGACGTTGCATGGAGTGAACGTTGATCCTTTCCTGGAGCGCTGGACGCACTGGGACGCCGAGCTGCTCGGCGTCATCGCCGAGCACGGGTACGACGGCGTCCCGGGCGGCGACCCGGATCCGGGGCTGCCGGCGTTCTTCCCCGGCATGCCGCTGGTGCTGCGCGCGGTGAACCTGATCACAGGAGACTGGACGATCGCGGGTCTGGTCATCTCCTTCGTGGCGGGCGCGGTCGCGGTGGTCGCGCTGGCGCGGCTGGCCGAGTTCGAGGGACCGCCCGGGGCCGGGTGGCGGGCGGTGCTGGCCCTGCTCCTGTGGCCGATGGCGGTGTTCCTGTTCGCCGGGTACAGCGAGTCGCTGTTCCTGGCCTTCGCCATCCCGGCCTGGCTGGCCGCCCGCAAGGGGAACTGGACACTGGCCGCGGCGCTGGCCGCAGGCGCCTCCTGCGTGCGCATCACCGGCCTGTTCCTGGCGCTCGCGCTGATCGTGGAGTTCGTCGCCCAGCACCGGCCGGTACGGCAGGCGCCCTGGCTGGCGCTGCCGTTCCTGCCGCTGCTGGCCTACTCGGCCTACCAGTACGGCAGGACGGGCGACTGGCTGGCGTGGAAGCACGCGCAGGAGGCCGGGTGGGGCCGGACGATGGTCTGGCCGTGGGAGTCGTTCGTCACGACCTGGGACGCGGCGATGGGGACGGGGCAGTACGCCTGGGCGTTCCGGCTGGAGATCGCCGGGGCGGTCGTCGGGGTGACGCTCGTGCTGGTCCTGCTCTGTCTGCGGCGGTGGAGCGAGTTCGTCTATGTCGGGCTTCAGGTGGGGGCGCTGATCTGCTCGGCCTACTATCTGTCGATCCCGCGCTCGGCCCTGCTGTGGTGGCCGCTCTTCCTGCTCATGGCCCGCCTGAGCACCCCGGGACCGCGCTGGAGGACGGCCGTCATCGCCGGATACGCGATGGTGCTGGGCCCGCTGATGGCGCTCAACATCGTGGTCTTCACCGAGGGCGCCTGGGTGGGCTGAGCCGGGCGCCCGGTACGGCCGAGCTCCTTACCCCGTTCGGGATGGAAATAATCCAGGGAAGTTATCCACAGGCTGGGGATTGTCCACCGGGTCTGTGGATCAGGGCCTGTGGATCACAGGCTCTTCCTGAGGAAGGCGATGTCGTCGGCCTGCCCGGCCGACGGGGTCTCCACCACGATCGGCGCCCCCGCCTTGCGGCACACCTCGAGGATGAGGGCGGTGTCGATCTGGCCCGAGCCGAGGTTCGCGTGCCGGTCGGCGCCGGAGTCGAACGCGTCGCGCGAGTC
Organism: Paraplanobispora siamensis; assembly: GCF_016863175.1. Lineage (GTDB taxonomy): Bacteria > Actinomycetota > Actinomycetes > Streptosporangiales > Streptosporangiaceae > Planobispora > Planobispora siamensis. Next base: position 265,087 of record NZ_BOOJ01000030.1, on the reverse strand, counting down.
GTTGCAGTGGATCAGGTCGATCCGCCCGGTGATCGCCATGACCCGCTCGACCACGTCGGCCAGTTCCTCCCCGCCCGCGTGGGCGTGGCAGGTGTCCAGGCAGAAGCCCACGTCGAAGCCGTCGAGCGCGTCCCACAGCCGGGCGATGCGCTCCAGCTTCCTGGCCATCGCGTTGCCGCCGCCCGCGGTGTTCTCGATGAGCACCGGGACCTCGTGCTCCTCCATGCGCTCGAACACCTTGCGCCAGTTGTCGAAGCCCTTCTGGGGGTCGTCGCCGGCGTTGACGTGGCCGCCGTGGACGATCAGCCCCCTGGCGCCCAGCTCGGCCGCCGCGGCCAGGTGCGCGCCCAGCAGCTTGCGGCTGGGGATGCGGATTCGGTTGTTGGAGGTGGCCACGTTGATCACGTAGGGCGCGTGGACGTAGACCTCCACGTCGGAGTCCTTGATGTCCCGGGTCCGCTCGCCGATGACCGGGCCCTTCCATCCCTGGGGATCGCCGAGGAAGAACTGCACCACTTCGGCGTCGCGCGCCCGGGCGTGGGCCAGCGGATCGTCCTGGTCGACATGGGCTCCGATGCGTGGCATGTGTCCGAGCGTAGTCGTTTTCCCGCTCACGCTCGGGGTCGTTTCCCGTCCGCGCCCGGGACCGCTTTCCCGCTCACGCTCGAGGTCGTTTCGCGGCACCGTCTCAGGGCAGTCGCAGGACGCGCCCCACCGCCCGCCCCCGCGGGCCGTTCCCCCAAGGAGTCGTTCGATGGCTTACTACCGCAGAGGGATCAGTCTGCTCGGTCTCATCTACATTCTGGTCGGCCTCTACGTGGCCTGGGTGCATGACTACATCACCCCGGCGCTCCTCAAGGACATCGCCGAGGCTCTCCTCGCGGTCCTGCTGTGGTTCCTCGTCCTGCTCGGTGTGGATCTGCACCTGGGCTGAGACCGTCGTCCGGCCCTGTCGATCACGGCCGATCGCGGTCGATCCCGTGGGCCGGTCCCGTGGCCCGTCGGCGTCTGCTACGGCATGAACCCGCCGTGGTAGACGCCGAAGGCCGCGCCCACGAACGAGGCCACGATGCCCACGACGTTGAGCGACCGCTCCGGCGTGGTCGCCGAGATGTACTGGGAGTAGAGGCCGCCGAAGAAACCGATCGCTCCCGCCCACGACGCGATGACGTGCGCGGCGGGGGAGAGCCCGGCGACGAAGGCGACCAGCCCGAGGCCGAGTGTGGCGACGCTCAGGATGTTCTGCACGGTGTGCCGCTCGCCGTCGGTGTTCAGGGTGAGTTTCGAGCCCGACGGGCCGGCGGGACGGATGACGTGCGACATGGATCACACCCCCTATTCCTCGATAGTGGGGTTCCCCCGGGGCGTCCGCCCAACCATTGACAGGCTGGTAGGCTGGCGTGGCTGCGTCGCATGGGCGTGTTATAAGCCGCCCTCCACCCGAGCGCCGAAATGGGCGTCGGAGGTGAAGACGTCAGCGTCCTCCTGTCACGGCACGGTGTCGTGACCGCAACAGTCCAGAGGAGGTTGGAAGCCAGCATGCGTCGTTACGAAGTGATGGTCATCCTCGACCCTTCGCTCGATGAGCGCACGGTGGCCCCTTCCCTCGACCAGTTCCTCACGGTCGTCCGCAATGACGGCGGCACCGTGGAGAAGGTCGACGTGTGGGGTCGTCGCCGGCTGTCCTACGACATCGCCAAGAAGCCCGAGGGCATCTACGCCGTCATCGACCTGACCGCGGAGCCCGCCACGGTCAAGGAGCTCGACCGGCAGATGAACCTCAACGAGGGCATCCTGCGCACCAAGGTCCTGCGTCCGGACGCTCACTAAACACCCGGCATTTTGTCGGGCGTCAGCCGTACTCTGAGCCGAGAACCAGCGAAGGCCGCAGGAAGGGCAACGCAGCCATGGCAGCAGGCGACACCACGATCACCATCGTCGGCAACCTCGTCGACGATCCGGAGCTGCGCTTCACCCCCGCGGGTCAAGCGGTGGCCCGGTTCCGCATCGCATCCACTCCGAGGTTCCTGGACAAGCAGACCAACGAGTGGAAGGACGGCGAAGGCCTGTTCCTGACCTGCAACGTGTGGCGGCAGGCGGCGGAGAACGTCGCCGAGAGCCTGCAGCGCGGCATGCGGGTCATCGTTCAGGGACGGCTGCGCCAGCGGTCCTACGAGACCAAGGAAGGCGAGAAGCGCACGGTCTACGAGGTCGAGGTCGACGAGGTCGGCCCGTCTCTGCGCAACGCCACCGCCAAGGTCAACAAGACCGCCCGTCAGGGTGGCGGCGGCGGTGGCGGCTTCGGCGGCCCGGCCAACGACCCCTGGGCCTCCGCCAGCCCCGCCCCCCAGGGCGGCGGTTACAGCGGTGGTGGCGGCGGCGGTGGCTACGGCGGCTCGCAGCAGGGCGGCGGCTACGGCGGCCCCCAGCAGGGCGGCGGCGGTGGCGGCTTCGGCGGCGGCGACTTCAGCGACGAACCGCCTTTCTGATCGTCTGAGCGGTCCTGCGGGACCGCCCGGGATCGCACCCAATCCAGTCCAGTATCCGAGCGACCATTCCCGCCGTACGGCGGGGCTCTGAAAGGAGCACCACGATGGCCAAGCCGGCACTGCGCAAGCCTAAGAAGAAGGTTTGCCTGTTCTGCCACGACAAGATCTCCTACGTCGACTACAAGGACACCGCGCTGCTGCGGAAGTTCATCTCCGACCGCGGCAAGATCCGCGCGCGCCGGGTGACGGGCAACTGCACCCAGCACCAGCGCGATGTGGCGACCGCTATCAAGAACGCTCGTGAGATGGCGCTCCTGCCGTACATGAGCACCGCGCGCTAAGGAGGTCCGGACAGATGAAGCTCATTCTCACCAGTGAGGTCACCGGCCTCGGCGCCCCCGGCGACATCGTCGAGGTCAAGAACGGCTACGGCCGCAACTACCTGCTCCCCCGCGGGTTCGCGATCCTGTGGACGCGCGGCGGCGAGAAGCAGATCGCCTCGATCAAGAAGGCGCGCGACGCCCGCGAGATCCGCGACCTGGGCACCGCCCAGGAGGTCGCCGGCCAGCTCAAGTCCCTGAAGGTGATCCTGAAGACGAAGGCCGGCGAGTCCGGCCGCCTCTTCGGCTCCGTCACCACGGGCGACGTCGCCGAGGCCGTCAAGGCCGCCGGCGGCCCGCAGCTGGACCGCCGTCGCATCGAGATCGCCTCCGCGATCAAGAGCCTCGGCTCCCACCGGGTCACCGTGAAGCTGCACCCGGAGGTCTCCGCCGCCCTCGACATCGAGGTCGTCGCGGCCTGACCGCCGACACGGCGAGGGTCCTTCCCGGTTCCGGGAGGGACCCTCGTTGCTTTTTCCGCATCATGCCCGGCTTCTCCGGGGGTGTACCCGGTCCCGCGGAGGTTACGGCGCGGCCGGGGAGTAGGCGGTGGATGGTCATATCCCTAAACGTGACCGTAAATACATAGAATTCAGGAGCACGTGCTCTTCCTGGAGGTCTGTCATGGCTCGTCACTCACTGCTGCTCGCGCTCGGCGCCCTCGCCACGGCCGCGGTCGCCTGCGCGCCGGCGTCGGAGCCGGCGACCCAGGCGAGCCCTTCCACGCCGGCGGGCTCCTCGGCCCCCGCCGCCTGCGCCAAGGACACGCTCGCGCTGAAGACCGCGGGCAAGCTGACCATCGGCACCGACAAGCCCGCCTACGAGCCCTGGTTCAAGAACGACGACCCCGCCAACGGTGAGGGCTTCGAGAGCGCCGTCGCCTACGCCGTCGCCACCGAGCTGGGCTTCACCAAGGACGAGGTGGTCTGGCAGACGGTCCCGTTCGACGCCGCGTTCGCCCCGGGCGCCAAGAAGTTCGACTTCGACGTCAACCAGGTCTCCATCACCGGCGACCGGGCCAAGGTCGTCGACTTCAGCCAGGGCTACTACACGGTCAAGCAGGCCGTCGTCGCGGTCGAGGGCTCGGAGTTCGCCTCGGCGAAGGACCTGGCCGGGCTGAAGGAGGCCAGGATCGGCGTGCAGGTCGGCACCACCAGCCTGGACGCGGTCAAGGAGGTCATCCAGCCCACCGCCGAGCCCAAGGTCTACAGCCAGCAGGTCGACGCGGTGAACGCGCTGAAGAACAAGCAGGTGGACGCCATCGTGGTGGACCTGCCGACCGCCTTCTACGTCACCGCGGCGCAGGTCGAGAACTCCAAGATCGTCGGCCAGTTCAACGCCTCCGGCGGCACGCCGGAGGAGTTCGGCATGGTCTTCGAGAAGGGCAGCCGGCTGGTCTCCTGCGTCGACGAGGCCCTCGGCAAGCTGAAGTCCTCCGGGAAGCTCGCCGAGATCGAGAGCCAGTGGCTCGGCTCGGCCGCCGGCGCGCCGGAGCTGAAGTGACCCACGGCACTCCCGCTCACCGGCGTGCCGGAGCCGAGGCGACCCGCCCCGGGCGCCTCGGGCGCGGGGCGGGCACGGATGGCTGAGCCGTCGTCCGGACCGGCCGCCGGGGCGGAGAACGCGCGGGAGACCGGGGCCGCCGGGGCGGAGAACGCGCGGGAGACCGGGGCCTCCGGGGCGGAGAACGCGCCGGCGACCTGGGTCAAGAGCGAGCGGCAGCTTCAGCGTGAGCGGTCGCGGCGGATCCGGGCCGTGCGGTCGAGCACGATCGCCACGGTCTCCACGATCGTCTTCCTCGGCGTGGTGGCCGCGGTGGTCACCCGTTCACCCGGCTGGCCCCGGGTCCGCGAGACCTTCTTCAGCGCCGAGGCCTTCGCCCGATCGTGGCCCGACGTGGTCGACGGGTTCTGGACGAACGTGCAGATCTTCCTGATCGCCGAGCCGCTCATCCTGATCGTCGGCCTGCTCGTCGCCCTCGCCCGCAACCTCCGCGCGCCGGTCTTCTTCCCGCTGCGGGCCCTGGCGGTGGCCTACACCGACGTGTTCCGCGGGGTGCCCACGCTCCTGGTGATCCTGCTGGTCGGCTTCGGCGTCCCCGCGCTCAACCTGCAGGGCACGCCGACGAACGAGATCACGCTGGGCGTCATCGCCCTCACCCTCGCCTACGGCGCGTACGTCGCCGAGGTGTTCCGCGCGGGCATCGACTCGGTGCACCCCAGCCAGTGGGCCGCGGCCCGCTCCCTCGGGCTGAACCACGGCAGGACCATGCGCTACGTGGTGCTGCCGCAGGCCTGGCGCCGGGTCGTCCCGCCGCTGCTCAACGACTTCGTCTCCCTGCAGAAGGACACCGCGCTGGTCTCGACGATCGGGGTGATCGAGTCGCTGCGCCAGGCGCAGATCTACGCGGCGAGCAAGTTCAACTACACGCCCTATCTGGTGTCGGCGCTGCTGTTCATCGCGCTCACCATCCCGATGGCCCGCTTCACCGACTATCTGGCGGCCCGTTCCCAGCGGCGGCGCGGCCAGTGAGCGGGGGCGACCGTTGAAAGAGGGTCCGAGTGAGAGCGACCGCACGGAGAAGCCGGGAGAGCCCGTGAGCCTGCTGCGCATCGAAGGCCTCTGGAAGACCTACCACGACCACGCCGTGCTGCGCGGGATCGACCTGGAGGTCGCGCCCCACGAGGTGGTCTGCCTGATCGGGGCCTCCGGCTCGGGCAAGTCCACCCTGCTGCGCTGCGTGAACCTGCTGGAGACCGTCGACGACGGCACGATCCACCTGGACGGCGTGGAGATCACCGACGTCCGCGCCGACCCCGACGACGTGCGCAGGCGCATGGGCATCGTGTTCCAGGCCTTCAACCTGTTCCCGCACATGACCGTGCTGGACAACATCACGCTGGCCCCCCGCAAGGTGCACGGGGTCGGCCGGGCCGAGGCCGAGGAGCGGGCCCGCGAGCTGCTGGGCCGGTTCGGCCTGGCGGACAAGGCCGGCGCCTACCCCGACCGGCTCTCCGGCGGCCAGCAGCAGCGGGTGGCCATCATCCGGGCCATGGCCACCCGCCCGCGCCTGATGCTGCTGGACGAGGTCACCTCGGCGCTGGACCCGGAGCTGGTCGCGGAGGTGCTCGGCGTCATCAGGGAGCTCAAGGAGAGCGGGATGACGATGATCCTGACCACTCACGAGATGGGCTTCTGCCGGGAGATCGCCGACACCGTCTGCTTCCTCGACGAAGGCGTGCTCCTGGAGCGCGGGACCCCCGGGCAGATCTTCACCGATCCCCGGGAGTCCCGGACCCGCGAGTTCCTCAAGAGCGTGCTCGACGCCCGGAGGGCCTGACCCGGTGACCCGTGTTCAGCGGCTCACCGGGACGCCACCCAGGTGAAGGCCGCGGCCCTGCCGACGGCGCTGACGCCGCCCGGGGCGGTCACCTGCACGTACGCCGTTCCGGCGGTGCGCGCGGGGAGGACCGCCTTCAGCCGCGTGTCCGACACGCGGGTGAACGAGGCCGGCAGGCCGCCGGCGGTCACCCGGGAGGCGGCGGTGAAGCCGCTCCCGTCGATCAGGACCGTGGTTCGGCTCCTGGCTGGCCCGCGGCTGACCGACAGGCGGGTCACGACCGGCCGCGGCGCGGTGTAGGTGAACACGCCGCTCTGGGTGATCGGGCTGGTGCCCGCCGGGGTGGTGACCTGCACGCCGACCTTGCCCTGGAAGGCCCTGGCGGGGAAGGTGGCGCTCAGCCGGGTGTCGGAGACGACGGTGAACGGCGCCGGCACGCCGCCGACGGTCACCTGTGTCGCCCAGGTGAAGCCCTGTCCGCTGACGAGCACGGTGTGCGGGATGTGGGCCTGGCCTTCGGTGACGGACAGGCCGGTCACGGCGGGAACCTGCGCGGCGATGTAGCGGAAGTCGGTCTCCGCGTGCGCGTCGCTGTGGCCGCCGGGCGTGAAGACGTGCACGTTCACCCAGGTGTTGTGGGGCTGGGCGGGGAAGACCGCGCGGATCTGGGAGTCCGACAGGACGGTGAACGCCGCCTCCTGGACACCGATGGTGACCCTCGTGGTGCCGCGGAAGTGGGAGCCGTTGATCAGCACCGTCGTGGGCGCCTGGGCCGGTCCGCTGGAGGCTGACAGATCGGCGACCACGGGCTTGGGCGGGTTGACGTAGGTCAGCCGGCCGGCGGGCACCACCGCGCTGGTGCCGTACGGGGTGGTGACCGTGACGTCGACCCCTCCGGTCTGGGTCCGGGCGGGGACGGTGAACTCCATCGATGTCGCCGACAGCACCCGCGCGGGGACGGTGACCGCGCCGATCCGCACCGTTTCGGCGCCGGTCAGCGCCGTGCCGGTGAGGGTGACGGTGGTGCCGCCGACGGTCAGGGCGGTCGCGGGGGAGAGCGAGGTCACGGCCGGCGGCGGGTGGTAGGTGAACCGGGACGCCGGCGTCGCCGGGCTGACACCCGCCGGGTTGGTCACCGTCACGTCGACGGCGCCGCCCTGGTCGAACCGGGGAGTGGTGACGACGAGGTGGGTGACGCCGTCGGCCTGGACGGTGTGGAACGGCGCGTTGACCTGGCCGAAGCGGACCGTGCTCGCGCTGGCCAGGTTGGCGCCCCTGACGGTGAGGGTGGAGCCGCCGGCGGCCAGGTCCGACCGGAGCGACAGGGAGGTGACGGCCGGCGCGGACACCCGCACCGGCACCTGGCGCAGCGCCTGGAGGAACTCGTCGGCCGCCAGGGCCTTGGGGGCGTCGGCCAGGGGCTGGCTCAGGCGCTCCCGCAGGCCCCACGACCCCCACTTGGACATGTGCTCGGTGGTGAGGAACAGCGCGATGGCGCCCCCGCCGAGCTCGCGCCACTGGTCCAGGTACCGGGCGTACAGGTCGCGCATGCGCCGGTGCCGGTTGGCGGCGCCGAACAGCGCGGTCAGGGCGTCGTCGTTCTCCGCGCCCAGGATGCCGGCCAGGTGCTGACCGGCCTCGTAGGCCACCAGGGACAGGCCGTACTGGTCGGCCAGCGCCTTGTGACGGAGGATCTGGTCGCGCGCTCCCACGTCGATCGAGCGCTGGCAGGCCTGGAGCAGGCGGTCGACGCCGCCCTCCTTGACGTACGGGGCGACGGTGGGGTGCCCGGGGAAATAGGAACGGGAATCGCCGGGGATCCACTGGTCGCCGCAGTCGAAGTACGGTGCGACGGCGATCGCGTCCACGTGCTCGTGGGCGTTCCGGTAGGAGAGGACGTCGTGGGCCACGCCGACGTTGCCGGACTGGACTCCCGCCACGCGCACCAGGCGGGTACCGGCCTCGGCGCCGAACTCCTCGTTCCAGATCTGGAAGATCTCAACTGATCGCAGTGCCTGGTAGCGCTGGCCGGCCACCCACGGCTCCGTGGCCAGGCCGAGCTCCTGGCCCTTGCCGCGGACCCAGGGAGTCTGCTGGAAGGCGTAGGCGCTGTTCCACAGCTCGTTGGAGTACTCGATGTAGGCCTTGCGCCCCGGCGCCAGCTTGTCCCGCACGGCCCGGGCGAAGGACCGGACGAACTCGTCGTCCGCCTGGTGCGGCATGTTGAACCACGGGTCCGCGCCGATGCGGTTGGCCAGATCGATCATGAGATCGACCGCCACGCCGCGCGTCTGCGTCGACGACTCGGGGGTGGGGTAACTCTCCCAGGTGGTGTACGGCGAGGCGTTGGTGCCCATCCAGTCCATGAAGCGCAGCGTCTTCATGCCCTTCAGGCTGTCGAGGAACTGCGGGTGGAACACCTGCGCCTCGCCGGTCGCCTCGAACCCCGGCATCCAGACGCGGATGTTGCGGACATAGTCGTCCGGGTCGGTCCGGGTGACGCGCAGGAAGCGCCCGCCGGCGCCGGGGGTGTAGTCCGTGCGCCCGGCGGTCTGCGGGTTGTACTCGAAGCGGTTGGCGGTGCGGTTGGTGATCGTGCCGCCGCCGAAGAACGTCACGTCGCCATCGCCCTCCCAGGTGACGACGTACGTGCCGATCGGGTAGTCACCGCTGGTGAAGATGGCGGCGTCGACGTACTGGCCCGGTTCCATGCTGCGCACCCAGCCGTGCTCGTCCAGTTGCAGCGCCGGTCCCTGACCCCAGCCTGCGCCCGTCCGCTGGCTGATCCACGGGCGGGAGGTCCGGAAGGCGTCGACGAAGGGCCACTCGGGGGTCCAGTCGCGCACCGGCGCGATGTTCACGCCCAGCGCGGTCTCGGCCGCGGCCTCCGCCGCCGGGGTGGCGGCGGCTGCCGGTCCCGCCTGGATGTGCAGTGACGCGGTGCTCCCCAGCACCAGGGAGATCACCAGAGCCGTCACGCGGCTCCGGCGGGTGCCGGCTCTCACAGGCCGTGCCGACCTCACGGCCATGACTCATCATGCATGTTCTGCATCTCCTGCCGAAGGTGAGCTTCCGAGTTCGGAGCGTGAGAGGAACTTCGGTGGGAGACGGCGGGATTTGAGATGAATCACATCGCTTTTGGGTAACGGACGGCCGGGCTCACCCGGGTGGGCCCACCGGCCGGGCCGGATCCCGTCAGCGGCGGTGCCGCCCCCGCAGGCCCGCCGGGGGTTCGAGCGGCGGCTGGCCGCCCGCCAGGACGCTGTTGCGCCTGCCGTACAGCAGATAGACCAGCACGCCGAAGGCCATCCAGGCGATGAAGTACAGCCAGGTGATGACCTGGAGGTTCACCATGAGCCACAGGCTCGCCAGGATCGAGGCGATCGGCACGAAGGGGGACAGCGGGGTCCGGAAGCCCCGCGGCAGGTCGGGCATCGTCCGGCGCATCCGGATCACTCCGGCGGCCACCGCGACGAAGGCGAACAGGGTGCCGATGACGACCAGCGACTCCAGCGTGAGCACCGGCACGAACTCGGCCAGCAGGATCGCCGTGCCGCCGATCACCAGGGTGGCCCTGGTCGGGCTGTGGTAGCTGCGGTTGATCTTCGCCAGCGGGCGGGGGAACAGCCCGTCGCGGGCCATGGAGAAGATCACTCGGGTCAGGCCGACGAGCAGCACCAGGACGACCGTGGTGAGGCCGAGGACCGCGCCGATGTTGATGATGTGCACCATGAAGCCCTCGCCCGCCTGGCGGAAGGCGCTGGCGAGCGGGGCGTCGGCGTTGATCTCGTCGTAGGGGGTCATGCCGACCATCACCACCGCGACCGCGATGTAGATGACCGTGGTGGCCACCAGGCTGCGGATGATGCCCCGCGGCATCGACCGGGGCGCGTCCTCGGCCTCCTCGGCGGCGGTGGCCACGACGTCGAAGCCGATGTAGGCGAAGGTGATCGTGGCGGCGGCGGCGAAGATGCCGAACCAGCCGAACGCCGTGCTCTGGCCGAAGACCAGGCCGAGCAGCGGGGAGTCCAGGGTGCCTCCGGACGTCTTGAGCGGAGCGGACGGGGCCGGGATGGCCGCGAGGTTGGCCTGGTCGAAGTGGGCGGCGCCGACGACGATGACCGCGCCGATGGCCAGCAGCTTCGCGATCACGATGATCCACAGGGTCCGGAGGCCGACCCGGGCGCCGAGCGCCACCACTCCCGTCAGCAGGACGAGGATGAGCAGGGTGAAAAGGTCGAAGCCCTCCGTCTGGCCGACGATCCCGGAGAGCGGTTCGGGGAGCCGTACGCCGAAGTCGCCCAGCATCTGGGCCGCGTAGAGGGACCACACCCGGGCGACCACCGCGGCGGCCAGGAGCAGCTCCATCACCAGCGCCCAGCCGACGATCCAGGCCCAGACCTCGCCGAAGATGACGTAGGTGAAGGTGTAGGCGCTGCCCGAGGCCGGCATCGCGGAGGACAGCTCCGCGATGCAGAAGGCCACGAGCAGGCTCGTGATCCCGGCGATCATGAAGGAGAGGATCACGCCCGGCCCGGCCATGGTGGCCGCCTGCCGGCCGGCGAGGCTGAAGATGCCCGCCCCGATCATGACACCGATGCCGAGGACGACGAGGTCGGCCTGGCCGTAGGCCTTGGGCAGCCCGTGGCGCGCGCCGGTCCAGCGCCCGGTCGCCTCACTGGGATGCAGACGGCGCGTGATGGACGGAGAGTGACCCTCGGGCACGATGCGGCCAATCGTGAATAGGCAACACCTTCGTTGCCGGACCCGACTCACAGTGCCTCAGGGGGTCACGATGGAACAAGAGGTAAGCGATTACGTGGTGGACACCACCAGGTCACGCGCCGATCACCAACCACTTGCCGCCGTTCGCGCGCAGCCCCAGAGTGACCATGCGCGCCGCCATCCAAACGCCGAGCGCCACCCAGAGCATGACCAGGCCTCCACCGAGGGTGACCACAAGTAACACCGCGGGCAGGAACGCCAGCGTCGTCCACACCCCGGCCCAGGCGAGATACACCTGGTCCCCGGCTCCGATCAGCACTCCGTCGAGGACGAACACCACTCCCGCGATCGGTTGCAGGAGCGCCACCACCCACAACGTGGCCGACAGCTCCCCGGCGACGGTCGCGTCCGCGTCGAACAGGGCGGGCAGGAACGGCCCGGTCACGACCACCAGGAGACCCAGGACCACACCCGAGCCGACGCCCCACACGACCATCCTGCGGGTCGCGGCCCGCGCGCCCGCCGCGTCGCCGGCGCCCAGGGCGTGACCGGTGATGGCCTGCCCGGCGATGGCGATCGCGTCCAGCGCGAAGGCCAGCAGCGTCCAGATCCGCGAGACGATCGTGTGGGCCTCGATCTGCTGGTTCCCCATCCGGGTGGCCACGGCCGTCGCGATGATCAGTACGGCCTGCAGGCACGCCGTGCGGACGACCAGGGCGACCCCCGCCGACCCCGCGGCCCTGATCCCGGTCAGGTCCGGCCGGAACGGGGCCCGGTGGCGGGCGAACATCATCGTCAGATAGACCCCGGCGGCGAGGGTCTGGGCCATGACGGTGCCCCAGGCCGAACCGGCGATCCCCCAGCCCAGCCAGAGTACGAACGCCACGTTGAGCACGGCGTTGACCACGAACGCCCCCACGGAGACCAGCAGCGGCGTCACGGTGTCCTGCATGCCGCGCAGCACCCCCGTGCCGGCCAGCACCAGCAACATCGACGGCACGCCCAGCAGACTGATCCGCAGGTAGGTCACCGCCTGCCGGGCCAGCTCGCCCTCGGCGCCGACGAGCTGGACGAGGTACGGCGCCAGCGGCCACACCACCACGATGACCGCCAGCCCGACGCCGGCCGCCAGCCAGAGGCCGTCCATCCCCTGGCGGACCGCGCGCCGTGCGTCTCCCGCGCCGATCTGCCGGGCCACGGCCGCGGTGGTCCCGTAGGCGAGGAACACGCACAGGCCCACCAGGGCGCTCAGCACCGTGCTCGCCACCCCCAGCGCGCCCAGCGCGGGCGCGGGCAGATGACTGACGATGACGGTGTCCGTCAGCAGGAACAGCGGTTCGGCGATCAGGGCTCCGAAGGCCGGTACGGCCAGCCGGAGGATCTGCCGGTCGCGAGCACGGGGAGTAAGAGGCACACGTTAATTCTGCTTCTTACCGTTTCGGAAGCTCTCTTCGGGAGTGCGGACGACCGGGAACGAGGACGCAGGGCCGGGGACGAGGGCCGGGAGGGCGCAAGGTACCGGACCGGGGAGACGCGCTCCCGCGCTATGCCGAACCGGTCTCGGCGTGTCGCCCGACTTTCTTTCCTCCACAGGCGGTGGATGAAGTTTCCCCTGCTGAGAAGGGTGTCCCGTCCTGTGGATAACTATTATCCACAGGACTGTCCACAACGTGTCCACCCCTCCTGCGGGGAACTCCACACGTTATCCACAGGATTGTCGACAGGCTGCGTTGCTGCCGCTCCGAAGAGCGGCGAAACTGTCATACCGGTCGGCTACAAATGGGGGTGGCAGGACCGCGAAGGAAGGGGGTGCGCGGTGAGCATTGCGGAGCCACCGGTCTTCGAGTCGGGATTCGAGCGCACGCCGCCGAACAACATCGAGGCCGAGCAGTCCGTGCTCGGCGGCATGCTGCTGTCCAAGGACGCCATCGCCGACGTCGTCGAGATCGTGCGCTCCGACGACTTCTACCGCCCCGCCCACCAGCTGGTCTTCGAGATCATCACCGAGCTCTACGGCCGCGGCGACCCCGCCGACGCCGTCACCGTCTTCAGCGAGCTGCAAAAGCGCGGCGAGGTCGCCAGGGTCGGCGGCGCCGCCTACCTCCACACGCTGACCGCCGTCGTGCCCACCGCCGCCAACGCGGGCTACTACGCGCGCATCGTCCGCGAGCAGGCCATCCTGCGCCGCCTCATCGAGGCCGGCACCCGCATCGTCTCCTACGGCTACGGCGGGCAGGACGAGGAGGTCGACGACCTCGTCGACCGGGCCCAGGCCGAGATCTACAAGGTCACCGAGCGCCGCACCTCCGAGGACTACGTCCCGCTGTCCGAGATCATGCCGGGCGCCCTCGACGAGCTGGAGGCCATCGGCGGCCGGAGCGGCCAGATGGTCGGCGTCCCCACCGGCTTCCAGGACCTCGACGCCCTCACCAACGGCCTCCACCCCGGCCAGATGATCGTCGTCGCCGCCCGTCCGGCGATTGGTAAATCGACCCTTGGACTGGATTTCGCCAGGTCTGCGGCGATCAAGCACGGTATGACCACTGTTGTGTTCTCGCTGGAGATGTCCAGGAACGAGATCACGATGCGTCTGCTGTCGGCCGAGGCCAGGGTGGCGCTGCACGCCATGCGGTCGGGTTCGATGACCGACGACGACTGGGCCAAGCTCGCCCGGCGGATGGGCGAGGTGGCCGAGGCGCCGCTCTACATCGACGACTCGCCGAACATGTCGATGATGGAGATCCGGGCCAAGTGCCGGCGTCTGAAGCAACGGCACGACCTGCGCTTCGTCATCATCGACTACCTCCAGCTGATGTCGTCGCCCAAGAAGACCGAGAGCCGCCAGAACGAGGTCTCCGAGATCTCCCGTGCGATCAAGCTGCTCGCCAAGGAGCTGGAGGTCCCGGTCATCGCGATCTCCCAGCTGAACCGTGGTCCCGAGCAGCGGACGGACAAGAGACCCATGGTCAGCGACCTTCGCGAATCCGGCTGTCTCACCGCCGACACACGGGTCCTCCGCGCCGACACGGGGGCGGAGGTCTCCCTGGGGGAACTGCTGGAGAGCGGAGAGCGAGATGTGCCCGTGTGGTCTCTCGATGAGAGACTGCGCCTCATCCCCCGGACCATGACGCATGTGTTCCCGAGCGGCATCAAAGAAGTCTTCCGGCTGAAGTTGAAGTCCGGCCGTGAGATCAGCGCGACGGCCAATCACCCGTTCATGACCTATGACGGCTGGCGTCCGCTGGGCGAGCTTCACGAAGGGGCCCGGCTGGCGGTTCCGCGTCACGTTCCGGCGCCGGAACGGCTGGAGGATCTGCCCGAGGACGAGGTCGTCCTGCTGGCACACATGATCGGTGACGGTTCCTGCCTGGAGAGGCAGCCGATCCGCTATGCGAGCAAGGACGAAGCCTGCCTTGAGGCGATGACGGAGGCGGCCGGGCACTTCGGCGTCACGGCGGTTCGCGACGAATACGAGGCCGCGAGGGTGACGACCCTGCGGCCGCCTGCGCCGTACCGCCTGGCCCATGGCAAGCGGAACCCCGTCGCGGCGTGGATGGACTCCCTGGGGCCCTTCGGCATGCGGAGCCATGAGAAGTCCGTCCCCGAGAGGATCTTCTCGCTGCCGAAGATCCGGATCGGCCTGTTCCTGAAGCACCTCTGGGCCACGGACGGCTGCGTCTGGTGGGATGAGGAACACGGCCGGGCGCGGATCCACTACGCGTCGACCAGTCGGCGGCTGATCGACGATGTGGCCCGGCTCCTGCTGCGCTTCAACGTGATGACCCGGATCAAGGAGGTTCGCAAGGGAGACCACCGTCCGGGCTACCAACTGCTCATCTACGGTGCGGAGAACCAGCTCCGGTTCCTCGACGAGATCGGGGTACACGGTGAGCGGTCGGTCCAGGCGGAGCGCTGCGCGTCGGAACTGCGCCTGCTCAAGGGAAACACCAACGTGGACACCGTTCCGCGCGAGGTGTGGGAGAGGGTGCGCACGACCCTCTCGGAGAAGGGCATGGCCCACCGGGGGTTCTCGGCGGAGCCGGGCACTCAGTTCTGCGGGAGCACGCTGTGGCAGCGCCCTCCCGGCCGTGAGCGGCTGGGACGGGTCGCGGCGATCCTGGATGACGCTGAGCTGGAGATGCTGGCTACCAACGATGTCTTCTGGGACGAGGTCGTCTCCATCGAGAGCCGGGGAGAACAGCCCGTCTACGACGCCACCGTTCTCGGCACCCACAACTTCGTGGCCAACGGGATAAGCGTCCACAACTCGATCGAGCAGGACGCGGACATGGTCATCCTGCTCCACCGGGAGGACGCCTACGAGCGTGAGTCTCCCCGGGCCGGAGAGGCCGACCTGATCGTGGCCAAGCACCGTAACGGGCCCACCGCCACGGTGACCGTGGCCTTCCAGGGTCACTACAGCCGCTTCGTCGACATGGCCACCCACTGAGCCGCCGGGCCGGTGGGCCGTGACAAGGGCGCCCGCCGTACGGGATGAGATCCCCGTACGGCGGGCGCCGTCGTTTCAGGGAGTCTGCGTGGCCCTCGCGCGCGGACGCCATGAAGCGTTCAGGGGGTGCGGTCGACCGCGGGGGACGCCGGTCGTGCCCGCCGTCCGGTTGTACGGGGAGGCGGCCGCGGGGGGTTCAACCGGTGAATCCGTATGTTTACTCACTCGGAAGACACGGCGTCCCCGACGTGGCCCGGCCCGTCCGGACATGGAGATCCCGGGGTCAGACCTCGAAGGTGATGAGGGTCCGGCCGTCGTTCGCGATGACCTCGAAGCGGTCGATGTCGGCGGCCGGGAGCGCGGTCCCGCCGTGTATGTAGAGCGGTTCGGGATAGGTGGGCACCCCGTAGCCCTTGTCCGGCACGGACCAGCCGGCGATGACCTTCCGCTCGCCCGTCCCGGAGACGGCGATCAGCTCGCACTCCAGCGGGCCCTTGATGCCCTTGAGCTCCATCGCGGCGTGGGTGCCCCACTCCTTGGTCTCCAGCACCAGGCCGCCGGAGACGCCGGGGGCGCCCCGGCCCGCGACGGGCGTGCCCCGGTGATAGAACTCCTCGGCGGGGCCCTGCTCGGAGTCGTGGCCGGGGTGCGTGATCGGGGCGGTCACCCGGTCGCCGCCGATCGCGGCGCCCGCCACGATCCCGCCGGAGACCAGGGCCACGGCGGCGGCCGCGGCCATCACGAGCGTGCCCCGGCGGGTGCGGCGGTCGGCGATCCTCTCCCGCCGGACCATGTCGATGACCGTGGCGGGGACCGCGTCGGCGCGGGTGTCGCGGTCGTCGCCGACGGGCTCGACCCCGTCGAGCATCGCGGCCATCCCGGACAGTTCGGCCAGCTCCGCCGTACAGGAGGGGCAGCCGGCGAGGTGCGCGGCGAAGGCGCGCCTGTCGGGTTCCTCCAGCAGTCCCAGGGCGTAGGCGCCCACGTCGGTGTGCTCGACCTGCGGGCTCACGGCGTCACGCCCCTCTCCTCCATCGCGACGCGCAAGGCGCGCAGAGCGTAGTAGACGCGGGACTTGACGGTGCCCACGGGGATGCCGAGGACCTCGGCGGCCTCGTTCACCGACCGGTCCTTCAGGATCGTCTCGCTCAGGATCTCGCGGTGCGCGGGGGACAGGGAGCTGAGGGCGTCCGACACGACCACCTGGCGCAGGAGGTTCTCCATCTGGTCCGGCATCGGCACACTCTCCAGGACCCCCTCGTCGGCTTCGTGGGGGCGTGCGTCCTTGCGGCGTCGGTCGTCGATCACGATACGTCGCGCGACGGTCGCCAGCCAGGGCATCAGGGAGGGAGCGCCGGGATCGAGCCGGTCCGCGCCGCGCCAGGCCCGGATCATGGTCTCCTGGACCACGTCCTCGGCCCACTGCAGGTCCCCCCACGTGAGCCGGGAGACGAAGGCGAGCAGCGGCCGGTGGTACTCGCGGTACAGCGCGGAGACGATCCGTTCGCCGTCCGGTTCGTCGGCCGGCCACAGGCGGCGCAGCCAGTTCTGCCGCCCCCTGGAACCGTGGTGGGAAGCGCTCGACATGGGTTCCGCTCCGAGGGGGTCGGACGGAGGAGGGGGACAGGTGCTCTGCCGCATCATGGCCTGCGTCCTTCGATCCGCGACAACGCCCGGTGGCCCCGGGCCGGTGACCGGAGGGGTCGCCGGTGTGGGGGGCCGCCGGGCGATTCCGCCGTCGGCAGGCAGTACGGAGCCGGACCCGCGCGCGGTTCAATCGGACGGGAAATCCACAGGTCCCCGGCCGGTCCGTGAGGCGTCCGGGGACGGCCGTTCACGGGGTCCGGCGAGGTCTCTCAGATGATCGGCCGCGCGGCGGTCACAGGACCGGCCGCGTGTGGGTGGCGAGACGGCCGCCGTCGAGGACGTGCAGGGAGAACTGGGGCGGCATGTCGAGGTCGACCGGGATCCGCCGGGCCGTCTCCATGGGGGTGAGCGCGGTGTTGACGACGCCGGGGGCGACCAGCAGAGGGCGTCCGGCGAACCAGGTGCTCGCCGGGGTGTGGGCGTGCCCGGCCAGTACGGCGACGACCTGGGGATGGCGCTCCAGCACCGCCTCCAGCCGCTCGGGTTCGCGCAGGCCGATCCCGTCGACGTAGGGGATGCCCAGGGCGGCGGCGGGGTGGTGCATGCCGACGAGGGCGGGGACGCCGGGCGCGGCGGAGAGCACCGTGTCGAGCCAGGCGAGCGTCTCGTCCTCCAGGAGGCCCTCGGGCCGGCCGGGGATGCTGGAGTCGCACAGCGCGATGGTGAGCCCGTCGAGGTGCAGGACCTGGTTGATCGGGCCGTCGCCCTCGGTCCCGAGCATGATCTTGCGGAAGGCGGCGCGGTCGTCGTGGTTGCCGGGGCACACGATCGTCGGACGGCCGCAGTCCAGCAGTTCCCTGGCGATCTCGTACTCCTCGGCCGCGCCGTGGTCGGCGATGTCCCCGGTGACGATGACGGCGTCCAGCGGGCCGGGCATCCGGTCCAGGTGCCGCATGACGGCGCGGGTCCGCTCGGCGCTGCGGGGGGCGTCGTCGATGTGGATGTCGCTCACGTGCGCCAGTGTCAGCATGCCCTCAGGGTGCCACGGCGCCCCGCGCGGCGTCATGGGCTGGTAGGGATTGCCCCAGGTCACCGCATAAAGTCTGCAAGTCATTCTTAAGTCGCGTATGGCACATTTGTCGCACCTGTACGGCGTAACTGCGGGGGGAAGATGTTCGGGATCGTTCGGCCGTGCCGCCACGGCATGTGCGGCAGCCATTTCGCGGCGTGGATGGCCCACCTGTGCGGCCTCTGCCTGGCGCTGCGCGACGAGCACGGCCACGCGGCCCGCCTGGTGACCAACTACGACGGGCTGCTGGTCTCGGTGCTGACCGAGGCGCAGTCCCCCGCGCGCTCCTCCCGCCGCAAGGCCGCCCCGTGCGCGCTGCGCGGGTTCTCCGGCGCGGAGGTGGTCGGCGCCCGGGCCGAGGGGGTACGGCTGGCGGCGGCGACCTCGCTGATCCTGGCCTCGGGCAAGGTCCGCGACCACATCGCCGACGGCGACGGGATCTACGCGCGGCGGCCGGTCGCCGCGGTCGCGGGCCGGGTGGCCGCCCGCTGGGAGTCGGCCGGAGCCCGTACGGCCGCCGCCGTCGGGTTCGACCCCGCCGCGCTGACGGACGCGGTGGAGCGGCAGACCCGCCTGGAGACCGAGCGGGGCCTGACCCTCCTGGAGCTGACCGGGCCGACCGAGGACGCCGTCGCCGCGGCGTTCGCGCACACCGCGATCCTCGCGGGCAAGCCGCACAACGCCGAGCTCCTGGCCGAGGCCGGGCGCTGCTTCGGCCGGATCGCCCACCTGGTGGACGCGGTGGAGGACCTCGCCGAGGACCGCGCCACCGGCGCCTACAACCCGCTGCTCGCCACCGGGACGGACCTGGCCGAGGCCCGCCGTCTCTGCGACGACGCGCTGCTCGGCCTGCGCCTGGCCGTGGCCGACCTCGACCTGGAGGAGCGCGGCCTGGTGAAGGCGCTGGTGGTCAAGGAGGTCCGCCGCTCGGTGGACCGGGTCTTCGGCCAGGGGGCTTCCGCGGACCGGTGCCGTTCCCGGGAGGGCGCGGGTCCGGTCGCCCAGGGGATTCCCACCAGGAGCCCGCACGACCCCGGCCCGGTCGTCCCCCGCGACCCCCGTCTGCAGCCGGAGCCCGGCTGCGGGCCCCGGCTCTGCTTCGCCCTCAGCTTCATGGCCTGCACCTGCGGGCTCTACCGGCCGCCGTGGGACGAGGACCGCTACAAGTCCTGCGGGGAGCGCCTGGACTGCGGCGGCTGCGACATCTGCGGGCAGTGCTGCGACGCCTGCCGGGGCTGTTGCGAGGCGTGCTCGTGCTGCGGTGACGGCTGCGGCTGCGACTGCAACTGCTGACCCGGCCCGTCCATCGGCCCGGAGCCCCAGAGCCCCAGAGCCCCGTGGCCGGGCCCCGGGCCGCGTCCCCCGTCAGGGCTGCAGGACCAGACGCCCGCGCAGGCCGCCCGCGGCCAGCCGCTCGTGGGCGGCCGCGGCCTCGGCGAGGGGCAGGGTGGCGGCCACCCGGGGGGTGAGCCGGCCCTCCTCGACCAGCCGGGACAGCTCGGCGAGCCGCGTCCCGTCCGCGCGGACCCAGACGTTGACCACCCGGATGCCCCGCAGGGGGAGGGGCGCCGCGCCGCCGATCACGGCCACGAACGAGCCGCCGCCGCGCACCGCGGCCAGCGTCGGCAGACCGAGGACGGCCGCGTCGATCGCCCCGTCCACCCCGCCGGGCACGAGCGCCCGCACGGCCTCGGCCGGCTCGGCCCCGCGGGGGACGAAGAACTCGGCGCCCAGCTTCCTGACCAGCTCCTCGTCCTGCGGGCCCGCCACGGCGACCACCCGCAGTCCCCTGGCCGCGGCCAGTTCGACGGCGTAGCCGCCCACGCCGCCCGCGGCGCCGGTCACCAGCAGCGTCTGCCCCTCCCGCAGATCGGCCAGGTCCAGGGCCTGGGCGGCGGTCAGGCCGTTCAGCGGGATCGTCGCGGCCTCGGCCGGGGTGGCGCTGGAGGGAGCGGGGGCGACCGCGTCGGCGTCGAGGACGATCTGCTCGGCGTAGCCGGCCAGTGAGACGTCGAGCCGGTCGCTGATCCCGATCACCCGGTCGCCCGGCGCGAAGGCGTCCACCCCCGGTCCCGTCTCCTCCACCACCCCGGCCACGTCCCAGCCGATGCCCTGGACCTCGCGGGCGGTCATCAGCCCGAACTGGACCAGCGCGCCCGCACGCGTGGCGAGGTCCACCGGGTTGACGCCCGCGGCCTCGACCCGGATCCGGACCCGGCCGGGACCGGCCTGGGGGACCGGGACGTCGATGATCTCCAGAGTCTCGGGGCCGCCGAACGAACGGACCACTACGGCGCGCATCTCTACCTCCTGATAACGGTGCAAACAGTGCGGTGGGATGCAACGAACTTACGAAGAGCTACTCTCTGAGGGGAAGTACGCACTCCAAGGTGCGTACCGTACGCCGAGGAGCGTTATGACCACGCAGACGGCGGCGCAGCGGCGGCAGGAGGCCCGCGCCGAATACGACGCCTTCCTGGCGGCCTGCCCGGCCAGGAACCTGCTCGTCACCATCAGCGACAAGTGGGTCAGCCTGCTGCTGACCGCCCTCGCCGACGGGCCCAGGCGCTACAGCGACCTGTCCCGGGTCGTCGCCGGGGTCAGCCAGAAGATGCTCACGCAGACCCTGCGCTCGATGGAGCGCGACGGTCTGGTCTCCCGCACGGTGACCGCGTCCGTCCCCGTCCGCGTCGACTACGCGCTCACCGACCTGGGCGGGGATCTGCTCCCGCTGATGCGCGCCATCAAGGACTGGGCCGAGTCGCACATCGAACAGGTCGAGGCCGCCCGTGCGGCCTACGACGCACGGGCGGCGGAGTCCTGACGGGCGGCCCGGCGCGGGAGCGGATCCCCGCCCCGCGCCGGCTCTCCCCCGTCATCGGCGCCGTCACTGCCAGCGGAACAGCCGGGCGGCCAGAGCGCCGGTGACGGCCAGGGTCGCCGCCATCACCACCAGGTTCAGCGTCTGCGGCGCCTGCCCCGCCCAGGTGTCGCGCAGGGCCTGGCCGAAGGGCGCCATCGGCAGGAAGTCGCCGATCTGCCGGACCAGGTCGGGCATCAGCTCCCGGGGGATCCACATGCCCGCCATGAACATCAGCGGGAACATCAGGATCGAGCCGATACCCGGCGCGGACTTGGCGGTGGGGGCCAGCGCGGCGATCAGCAGGCCCACCCCGAACAGCGAGGCGGTGCCGAGCAGGAACACGGCGGCGAAGGCCGGCGGGTTCCCGGGGAAGGGGGTGCCGTGGACGAGGTGGCCCAGCCCGATCAGCAGGGCCGTGGCGACCACCGCGACCACGAGGTTGTTGACCAGCTGGGCGGCCAGCAGCCGGAGCGGGCTGACCGGGGTGGTGGACATCCGGCGCAGCACGCCGGTCTCGCGGTAGGCCGCCAGCGTGCCGGGCAGCACGGTGAACGCCATCGTCACCACCGCCAGGATCGTCATCATCGCGGGGAGATGGTTGTCGATCACTCGCTGACCGCCCATCTCCGGGCTGACCTCCCGCATGTCCGGGATCATGCCCAGGACGAGCAGGAGCCCGAGCGGGAGCATGATCGCGAAGATCAGTGAGCCGGGCTCGCGGAGGAACAGCTTGGCCTCGACCAGGATCATCTTGTTCATCGGGCGTCTCCGTTAGTGATCTTCTTGCCGGTGAGGGCGAGGAACGCGTCGTCGAGGGTGGCCTGCTCGACCCGGAGGTCGGCGGGGACGACTCCGGCCGAGGCCAGGGCGGCGGTGACCGCGAGCAGCAGGTTGCCGTCGCCGGTGACCGTGACCCGGTCGCCGTCGCGGTGCACCCCGGTCACCTCGGGCAGGGCCTTCAGCACGGCGTCGTCGAGCGGGCCGGAGGGCCGGAACCTGACGGTCTGCTGGTGCTCGATCCGGGAGATCAGCCCGGCCGGGCTGTCGATGGCGACCACCCTCCCGGAGTCGATCAACGCGATCCGGTCGCAGAGCCGTTCGGCCTCCTCCATGAAGTGGGTGACCAGCACGATCGTCACGCCGTCCGCCCTGATCTGCTCGATGAGCTCCCAGGTGTCCCGGCGGGCCTGCGGGTCCAGTCCGGTGGTCAGCTCGTCGAGGATGGCCACGCGGGGGTTGCCGACCAGGGCCAGCGCGATGGACAGCCGCTGCTGCTGGCCGCCGGAGAGCTTGCCGTACCGGGTGTCGCGCTTGTCGGCGAGCCCGACCCGCTCGATCAGCGCCGTCGGGTCGACGGACACCTCGTAGAAGGAGGCGTACAGGTCCAGGGCCTCCCAGACCTTGAGCCGCTCGGGCAGCGCGGAGCTCTGCAGCTGCACGCCGAGCTTCTCCTTGAGCGCGTCCCCGGTCAGGCCGCCGAGCACCTTCACGCTGCCGGAGTCGGGGGTGCGCAGGCCGGCGACGCACTCGACGGTGGTCGTCTTGCCGGCGCCGTTGGGGCCGAGAACGCCGAAGATCTCGCCCTCTTCGACGGTGAACGACACGCCGTCCACCACGAACCGGTCGTTGTACCGCTTGCGGAGGTTGTCTACCTCGATCACCTTCATGGCAACGACGTTAGAAATCACGGGGATCGGGCGGAATCGGGCTGGCTACCGAGGGGGGTCGGCCTGGGCGCCGGGCGGGGGTGGGGATAACTCCACCCCCGTACGGCGCGCGGCCCCACTGGGCAACACCCCGGTTGATCGCCGAGACTCATGGCATGAGGCGATACGCGGCAGCCACCGGCCGGTCCCTGGCTCTGGGGCTGCTGGCCCTGACGGACGCGGTCCTGACGGTTACGGTCGCACTGATGATCATGCTCTCGTTCACGCTGGGGCTCGTCGTCCTCTTCCCGCCGGGGGCCAGGATGCTCCGGCGGCGCACGGCGCTGGCCAGGAGGCTGAGCGGCAGGTGGCTCGGGCGCGAGATCGGGCCGTCCTACCTGCCGCCCCCGCCCCCGGTCCGGCGCCAGCCCGACGGCTGGTACCGCCATGAACGCCAGCTCTACAAGACGCCCCGCGTGCCCGAGTGGAACAACCGCTGGAAGTGGATGTTCAGCGATCCGGCCACCTGGCGGGACCTGCTCTGGGCCACGCTCAACCCGCTGCTGGGCGCCGCCCTGCTGCTGCCCGTGATCATCGGCTGGTACGCCGCGGACACGGCGCGGCAGGGGCATCCGGTGGCGCTGCTCCTGGGGGTGGCGGCCGTCGCCGCGATCGCCGCGACCCCCTGGCTGCTGCGCTTCTACGGCTGGTGGACCGAGTTCCTGCTCGGCCCCACGGCCAAGTCGATGCTGGCGAGCCGGATCCACAAGCTCGACCAGGCCCGCCTGGAGACGGCCGACTCGCAGGCGGCCGAGCTGCGCCGGATCGAGCGCGACCTGCACGACGGGGCCCAGGCGCGGCTGGTCGCCATCGGCATGACGCTCGGCGCCGTCGAGGCGCTGGTGCACACCGACCCCGCGGCGGCCAAGGCGCTGCTGGCCAAGGCCCGCGAGGCCTCCTCCACGGCGCTTACCGAGCTGCGCGACCTGGTCCGGGGCATCCACCCGCCGGTGCTGTCCGAGCGCGGCCTGGGCGACGCCGTACGGGCCCTGGCACTGGACAGCCCGCTGAAGGTCAAGGTCACCGTGGACCTGAAGACGCGGCCGGAGTCGCCCGTCGAGTCGGCGGCCTACTTCTCGATCAGCGAGCTGCTGACCAACGCGGCCCGGCACGGAGGCGCGGACCGCGTCTGGATCGACATCAGCAGCCATCGGAAGAACCTGCGGATCACCGTCACCGACGACGGCTCCGGCGGGGCGGACCCGGAGCGGGGCAGCGGGCTGCGCGGCATCGAGCGGCGGCTGGCCGCCTTCGACGGGGTGCTGGCGATCAGCAGTCCGCCGGGCGGTCCGACGATCGTCACCATCGACCTGCCGCACGCGCTGGTCTGGGAGGAGAGCTCCGGCACGAAGGCGCAGATGCCCAAGTGGAAATGGGCGATCGTCGGGCTCGGCTGGGGCTTCGCCTGGCTCCCGCTCTTCCCGCAGGGAATCGTCACGGCGATCATGAAGATCATCGAGCACGATGAAAAGAGCTGGTTCTACGCCCTCTACCTGCCCGAGCCGCTGCAGTGGCCAGTGATCATTTTCAACATCGCCCTCGGCGCCGCCATGTACGGCGCGGCCGTACTGATCCCGATCCAGCACTCCCGCCAGCGGTGGATGGCCGAGGCCACCCCGCATCGCCTATGGTTGCACCGGTGATCCCCCGCACCGTCCAGCCGGGCCGATGAGCGCCCGCGTCGTCATCGCCGAAGACCTCCACCTGCTCAGGGAGGGCCTGGTCCATCTGCTCCGGGCCCACGGTTTCGAGGTCGTGGCCGCCGTCGAGTCCGGGCCCGAGCTGCTGAAGGCGCTGACCGGGGAGCGGCCCGACGTGGCCGTGGTGGACGTCCGGCTCCCGCCCACCTTCACCGACGAGGGCCTGCAGGCCGCGCTGGCCGCCCGCCGGGCGATCCCGGGACTGCCCGTCCTGGTGCTCTCCCAGCACGTCGAGCAGCTCTACGCCCGCGAGCTGCTCGCCGACGGGTCCGGCGCGATCGGCTATCTCCTCAAGGACCGGGTGTTCAACGCCGAGCAGTTCGTCGACGCCGTGCGCCGGGTCGCCGCCGGAGGGACCGCGATGGACCCCGAGGTGATCGCCAAGCTGCTGGTCAGCACCGCCCGGCACGAGCCTCTGGCCGCGCTGACGCCGCGCGAGCGGGAGGTCCTGGAGCTGATGGCGGAGGGCCGCTCCAACGCGGCCATCTCCCAGCGGCTCTTCCTCAGCGAGAGCGCGGTCGGCAAGCACACCGCCAGCATCTTCGGCAAGCTCGGCCTGGCCCCCTCCGACGACGACAACCGCCGCGTCCTGGCGGTCCTGGCCTACCTCAACGCCGCCCGGTCCTGAACCGTCACGTCCTGAACCGGCCGGTGATCTCGCGGAGCCGGTCGGCGGTGTCCGTCAGCTGCCGGACGGACGCGGTGACGGCGTCGGTGGCGGTGGCCATGCGCTCGGTGGAGGCCATGTTGGCCCCGGCGAAGGAGCCGACCTCGTCGAGCGCCGCCCGCAGCGTCGTGGTGCCGCCGGCGATCCGCTCGAACGCCCCGCGCGCGTGCTCGTCGACGACCTGCACGGCCTCGGCGCTGGTCTGCTGGATCTCGCTCAGCACCTCCGCGATCGACTGGGCGGCCTTGCTGCTCTCCTCGGCGAGCGTGCGGACCTCCCCGGCGACCACGGCGAAGCCGGAGCCGTGGACCCCGGCGCGGGCGGCCTCGATGGAGGCGTTGAGGGCCAGCAGGTTCGTCTGCCCGGCGATGCGGGAGATGGTCGCGACGATGTCGCCGATCCTGGCCGACTTCCCGTCGAGGTCGCGCATCACGCCCGCGAGCTGCTGCACGGTGCCGATGCCCTCGTCGACGAGGCCTGAGGTCTGCCGCGCGGCCCGCTGGGCCTCGTCGACGAGGTCGACCTGGCGCTGGGCGTTGCCGACGACCTCTCCCGCCGCGGCGCGCACGCCGTCGGAGACGCCGGACAGCTCGCGCGAGGCGGTGTCGAGAGCGCCGGCCGAGGAGCGCACCTGCCCGATCGAGTCGTTGAGGGTGGTCACCATGGCGGAGAAGGCCTGGCCGAGCCGGTCGTCCTGCGACTTCGGCGCGGCGTCTACGGCCAGGTCGCCCTCGGCCATGCGCTGCGACACGCCCGCCATGGTGTGCAGATAGGCCACCATGCGCTCGAACGAGGCCGCGACCTCGGCGATCTCGTCGTCGGAGGTCGTCTCGACACGCTGGTCCAGATCACCGCGGGCGATGCCGTCGGCGGCGACCGACAGGCTCCGCAGCCCGGTGGAGATGCGCCGGGCCAGGATCCTCCGTACGGCCAGGGCGACCGCGACGGCCAGGGACAGCAGCACACCCAGGACGGAGAAGCCGATGACGACGTCGAGCCGGGCCTCGTCACGGCTCTCGGCGGAGTCCTGCGCGTCCAGGGCCCGCAGCGTCTTCAGGCCCTCCTTGAGGCCGTCCCACAGCTCGTCGCCGGCGCCGGTGTCGAACGTGGCCCGGGCGGCGCCGATGTCACCCGCGTCGGCCAGCTCGACCAGGGGGCCGGTGACGCGGACGTAATCGTTCCAGTCCTGCTCGTAGCCGGCCAGCGCGGCGAGGTGCTCCCCGTCCAGCGCCAGCTTCCTGAGATCGGCGAACAGGGACTTCATCTCGGCGTCCTCTTCGGCCATGGCCTCGACCGTCGGGACGCGCTCCTCGTCGTCCGCGGGGAGCGCGAGGTACTCCCACTGCTCCTTGCGGTACTTGTTCATCAGCCCGTCGATCTCGCCGGTCAGCTCCGAGGCGGGCATGCCGGTCTCGGCGAAGTGGCTCACCACATCCGACGACCGCCACAGGTACCACGCCGAGGTGACCGCGGGCAGCAGCAACAGGACCGTGACGACGGCGAAGCCGAAGTGCAGGGCCTTTCCGATGGTCATCCGCGTCAGTTTCCGGCGCATGGTGTTCATCCCTGGGTTCACCGTCGAAACATCGGCGGGATCGCCGCGGAGTTGAGGGATGCGGAGAGGTGATATTTTCCCGGCGGCCGGGCGATCTGTCCGTGAGGGGCGCGCACGAGCCTTATGTCGGTGCCACCGGTTACGGTTCTGGTGGAATGCGGCTTCCTCCTCCAGAAGGGATCTCAGGTGAAGTTCCGGGTCAACCGCGATGTCCTGGCCGAGGCCGTGGCCTGGTCCGCTCGTGTGCTGCCGAGCCGTCCGACCGTCCCGGTGCTCTCCGGCCTGCTCCTGGAAGCGGGCGAGGATCTCGTGCTGTCGGCCTTCGACTACGACGTCTCCGCCCGCGCGTCCGTGGAGGCCGACGTGGAGGAGCCCGGACGGGTGCTGATCCCGGGCCGGATCCTCGCGGAGATCACGCGGAGCCTGCCCGACGAGCCGGTGGAGGTCGTCACGACCGGAGCCGAGGCGGTTCTGACCTGCGGAAGCGCCGAGTTCGGCCTGCTGACCATGCCGGTCGAGGACTTCCCGACGCTGCCCGAGATGCCGCCCGTGATCGGCGCGGTCGGCGGCGGGGTCTTCGCCGCGGCGGTCGGCCAGGTCGCCCCGGCGGCCAGCCGCGACGAGGCGCTGCCCATGCTGACCGCCGTCAGGATGGACGTCTCCGGCGACCGCGTGACCATGGCGGCGACCGACCGTTACCGCATCGCCTCCCGCGACTTCGAGTGGCGTCCCGCGCAGCCCGACGTCACGGCCGCGGCCATGGTCCCGGCCCGGGTGCTGGTCGAGGTGGCCCGGTCGCTGCGCGGCGGCGAGGTGTCGATGGCGCTGGGCGAGGGCATCGCCGGTTTCGAGAGCGTCGGCAGGAGCACCACGGTCCGCCTGCTCGACGAGCAGTTCATCGACTACCGCTCGCGGCTGTCCGGCGACTGGTCCATCCGGGCCGACCTGCAGACGGCCCCGTTCATCGAGGCGATCAAGCGGGTGGCGCTGGTCGCCGGGAGCAACACCGCGATCCGCCTGTCGTTCACCCAGGGCAGGGTGGTCCTCCAGGCGGGCGGGGGCGACATCGGCCGCGGCACCGAGACCGTCGCCGCCCATCTGACCGGCGACGACATCGAGATCGCCTTCCAGGCCCAGTTCCTGCTGGACGGCCTGGCGGGGGTGCAGACCGAGCTGGTCCGCCTCAACATGGAGTCCTCCACCCGCCCGGCCCTCATCGCCGAGGTCCCCGGCGACGCCGACCCCGCCTTCCGCTATCTCGTGATGTCGCTGCGCCTGACCTGAGGCGGGCGGGACGCGGGGAGGGGCCGGCGCGCGGCGTCAGGAGGGCAGGTCCTGCGCGTCGGTCAGGGCGATCAGGATGTGCTCCATGCACGCGTGGCCGGCGCGCTCGGCGGCGCTCGCGTCACCGGCGGCGATGGCGCGGGCGATCGCGTCGTGCGGGATGTAGCTGCTGTTGAGCGAGGTGCCGGCGGCGGTGATGCTGGCGCGCAGGGCGGTCGAGAAGTCCTCGTAGAGATCGATCAGGACCCGGTTGTGGGTCGCGTGCACGACCGCCATGTGGAAGGCGAGGTCGGCCTCGACGAAGGTGCCGGGCTCGCCGAGCTCCCAGGCCTGCTCTCGGGCGGCCAGGGCGCCCTCGATGCGGGCGATGTCGTCGTCGGTGCGCCGGGTGGCGGCCAGCCGCGCGGCCTCGACCTCCAGCGCCCGCCGTACCTCCAGGATCTCCAGCTGCTCGGCGGTGCGCAGCCGCCGCTGCATGGCCCCCGACAGCTCGCTCGTGGCGCGGACATAGGTCCCGTCGCCCTGGCGGCACTCCAGCAGACCCGCGTGGGTGAGGGCCCGTACGGCCTCGCGGACGGTGTTGCGTCCGACCCCCAGCTGCTCGGCAAGCACCGTCTCGGTGGGGATCTTGGCGTTCATCTTCCAGGAGTTCGAAGTGATCTGCTCTTTGAGCTGATCGATCACCTGGTCGACGAGGGACGCTCGCTGCGCCGTACGCAGACTCACAGTCCGCCTCCTCTGGGGGAACCAATCATCCTATGAGTCAATGACTGATAGACCCTAATTATTCCAGAGGCATAAAACCAAATCCGCAGCTCCAGGAGCAAGGAAGGTCTAACCGTGCCGGTCCTATCGGGCCAGCGCGGGATCGACCGTCATGCCCACGAGGGCGTCGCGCACTCCGACGGTTTCCAACGCCTTACGATACGCGCTCATCTGCTCTTCGGTGGCCCGGGCCCTGCCGTAGAGGTCTCCGAGGCGGCGCCACACCCGCGCGGCGTCGCGGTTGAAGCCGGGGAAGGTGGGCTGCGGGTCGGCCAGCAGCTCCCGGGCGCCGTTCAGGAGGGACAGGACGTTCTTCTCGCCGCGCGCCAGCGCGACCTCGGCGAGCATCAGCCGCGCGGTGGCGCCGGTGGCGCCGGAGCGGCTGCCCAGCAGGTCGAGGACCGTGGAGGCCAGGCGCTCGGAGGCGTCCAGGTCGCCGCTCTTCAGCTCCACGGTCGCGAGCACGATCAGGCTCTTGGCGTGGTCGTGGACGTGGCGCGAGAAGGAGGCGAAGACCTCGCCGGCGGTGGTCGCCAGCCGCCGGGCCTCCTCGATCGGCTCGTCGTCGAAGGAGCAGGCCAGACGCGCCCACTCCGTCGCGATGTGGGCCAGCTTGACGGCCATCCGGGCCTGGTGGCCGGTGGCGATCGCGTCGTCGGCCAGGCGGACGGCCAACGCCGAGTCCTCGCCGTCGGCGGCGGTGATGCTCGCCTGCCACAGGGCGTGGACCTGCTCGTCCTGGTCGGCCACCGAGGGCACGCCGTTGGCCAGGATGACCTGCCGGACGTAGGCCAGGCCCGGGGAGCGCCGGCCGTGCGGGGCCTCGGTCTCCAGCAGGCAGGCGGCCAGGTCGACGGCGATGCCGCCCTGCACCAGAGAGAGCCGGTCGACCTGGGCCAGGGCCTCCAGCGCCAGGTCGCGGGCGCGCAGGATGTCTCCGCCGTAGCGGTAGCAGCGGCTCAGGGCGACCGTCAGGGGCAGGTCGGCCAGGCGCTCCGGATGGGCGGCGGCCTCCCGGCGGAGCCTCTCGAAGGACTCGACCGCGGCGGCGATCCTGCCCTGGGCCTCCAGCGCGCGGGCCCGTCCGAGCCGGGCGTGGGCGGCGAGGATGGCGTTCTCCTCGCCCGCCACCTTGACGATCTCGTTGAAGCGCTCGGCCGCCACGGCGGGGTCGCCGTGGTGCAGCTCCAGCTCCGCGTGACGCAGGCCGAGCTCGGTGTCGATGCGCTGCCGCGGCTCGATGCCGTGCAGAAGGAACTCGGTGGTGCAGCCCAGGCGCTCGGCGAGGAGGCGCGCGACCACGGGGGTGGGCGTGCGCTTGCCCGACTCGATGAGCGAGACATAACTGTCGGAAAGGTCTGGCCCGGCGAGCTGCGCCTGTGACATGCGCCTGCTCAGCCGCAACCCGCGGACACGGTCACCGATGGTTCCCTGACTCGGCATCTGATCTCTCAGGGCGGGGGATGGTCAATGTCTCCGCCATGATTGCATGAAGAAGTCGAATAGGGTAACCCCGAGAGAAGAATCCCAGGCCGGACTCTCTCCCTTCCCTATGCCATAGCGGTCATGGGGACATTAATCATCCGACGGGTCAGTGCTGGGGAATAGCATCTGGCAGACCTCGAGGTAGAGCGTCTCGGGATACGGGATGTAGGGGACGGTCGACAATGCCTGATCCTGACCGGCCGATTCCAGGATGAACTCTCCGTATCCCAGCATTCGGCCCAGCAGGGACCGCTGGAAGCTCATGTCGGTGACCTTGGTGAGCGGCATCATCGCGACCTTGCGCGTGATGAGGCCCGTGGTGAGCAGCATGCGCTTGGAGGTCACCACGAAATAGTCGACCGACCACTCCGCCACCTTCCACACGAAGCGGATGAGCAGCAGGAGCCAGGCCCACCAGACGATGACGATGCCGCCGTCGACGCTCTGCTTGCTGAGCCAGGTGCTGAGCAGGCCGGCGATGATGAGGCCGCCGAAGACCTCGGCGACGGGACGGAGCAGTACGGCCGGGTGACGCCGCACCATGATGACCTGGTGTTCGTGGGGGAGCAGGTAGCGGTTGACCGACGAGGGGGCTGAATCCCCGTGGGTCACTAGTCTCATGACAGATGGGAGACGAACTGGGCCAGGGAGTCGGCCGCGTCGAACACGGAGTCGAGAGCGCCCTTCACCGCTCCTGCCGCGTCATCCGGTCTTTTGAACAGGAAGAACGCGGCGAAACCTATGGCGCTGTACTTCATAATCGTTTTGACCTGCACTGCGGCCTCCTGCCACCACTCACCCACTGCACCCGACGTATACATTACCCACGCCCCCGGCGGGGTAAAGCGTGTCGACCCATCCGGTCTTCGTCCGTGCGAAGCCCGCGGGGCCGGCGGTTCCGGTCACTCGTGTCCGCTGACGACCAGCGCGAGGACCTCGAGGTGTTTGCGGGCGATGCGTTCGACGAGCCCGGGATGGGCGTACCCGGTGATCTCCAGGGCGCCGTAGTGCGCCGCGTCGATGCAGCGGGTCACCGTGGCGGCCGGGTGGATCGCGGAGAACTCCTCCCGCAGCGTGGCACTGACCTCCGCGTAGGGATCCGGCTCCGGCACCGGGTTGTTTCGCTCGCTCACTGTTCCCCCGACGTGCGCCCACGGCCGTTCGGCACGATGGAGCGCAAGAGATGCTTCGGCACTCTTCGTACCCATACAACGACAGATTGTAACGATAGAGGGGAGGAAACGCCCCAACGACGGGCGGAAAGCGGCGAGGCGGGACGCCGCCGGGGTTTCCGGCGGCCCGGCCGCGCTGTCAGGGGCGGCGCCGCGGAGGCTGTCCGGGCGCCGCAGAGGTTGTCCGGACGTGTCGGCTGTGCGGGCTCAGACGACGCCGTAGAGACGGTCTCCGGCGTCCCCGAGGCCCGGGACGATGTAGCCGTGCTCGTTGAGCCGCTCGTCCAGGGCGGCCGTCACCAGGCGGATCGGCCTCCCGCTGCCGGCGAACGCCTTGTCCAGGTAGGCGATGCCCTCGGGCGCGGCCAGCAGGCACAGCGCGGTCACGTCGTCGGCGCCGCGCTGGAAGAGGAACTCGATGGCCGCGGCCAGCGTGCCGCCGGTGGCCAGCATCGGGTCGACCACGTATACCTGGCGCCCGGACAGGTCGTCGGGGAGCCGGGTGGCGTAGGTCTCGGCCTGGAGGGTCGACTCGTTGCGGATCATCCCGAGGAAGCCGACCTCCGCGGTCGGCAGCAGCCGGGTCATCCCGTCGAGCATGCCGAGGCCGGCGCGCAGGATCGGGACGACCAGGGGATGCGGGTGCGCCAGCCGTACGCCCCGGGCCGGGGCGACGGGGGTCTGCACCGTCACCTCGCTGACCCGGACCTGCCGGGTGGCCTCGTAGGCGAGCAGCGTCACGAGCTCGTCGGCCAGCCGCCGGAAGGTCGGCGAGTCGGTGTTCGCGTCCCGCAGGACGGTCAGCTTGTGGGCTACAAGCGGGTGGTCAACGACCAGGGTCTCCATGGCCGTCAACGGTATCCCGGACCGCGCGTGACCAGGACAGCGGATCGGGCCCGACACGCGCGAGGGCGGATTTGATCACAATTTGGCCGGAGAGGCATACGGGTATGCCGCGCGTCTGAAAGCATTGACCTCCATACAGGCCGCTCGGTGGGGATGACGATGACAGACGAAGATGCACTCGACTTCGCCATCGTGGTCTATCGCGAAGACGACAGCTGGGAAGCGGAGATGCTTCCGGTCGCGCTCACGACCGATCTCCACGGCCTGATCCACGCCCTGCGCCAGCAACCCAGCATGAGCGGCGCGATTGGGCTGGTCGCCGTGGGGGATGAGTTCTTCGTGGCGCTACGGGTGTTCGGCGAGACGGTGGAGGTCTTCCTCTCAGACATCGCCGCGTCCTGGGACTTCCCGCTCGCCCGGCAGGTGCTCGAATACCTCGACGTGCCGGTGCCGGACGAGGACGAACTCGAGGCGATCCTGCAGGACGAGGAGACGGCGCTCCCCGCGGGAGACCTGTCGATCTTCGCCGACCTGGGGCTCGACGAGATGGAGCTGGGCGTCCTGTCCGGAGACATCGACCTTCTTCCCGAGGATGTGCTGTCCAGCATCGCCGCGCGGCTCGGATTCTCCGAGCCGTTCGAACGCGCCATCGACTCCGTGTTCGGTTGATCTCGGGGAGATCGGTCATGCCCTCCAGACGCTCCGGCAACAGTGTTTTCTCGGCTGCTTTCGTCCGCACCGCCAAGGGTTGGAACGGTGCGGAGGTCGATCTCGGCGACGTCGAGCTGGTCGACGACCTCGGAGACGCGGTGCAGGAGCACCTCGCTCTCGACGGTGACGAACTGACCCTGCTGTGCGTCGAGGTGGAGGACGAGTGGTTCGCGATCGTCCGCTACCAGGACGAGGAGGAGCCGCGCGCGTTCCTGTCCGACGCCCAGGCGGGGCACACCGACGATCTGGGCGCGCTCTTCAGCGAGCTGGCGGGGGTCGCGCCCGACACCGACACACCCGAGATGGGCGTACGGCCCGCAGGCGACTTCGAGCTCCTGAACGATCTGGGTGTGACCCCCGAGGAGCTCATCGAGCTCAGCATGGAGGAGGGCGCGCTCCCCGCGGACACGCTCTCCGTCATCGCCGAGCGGCTGGGCTTCGCCGACGAGCTCGACCGGCTGCGCTGACGGGCGCGCCGGCGACGGCACCACCGGGAGCTGACGGACGTTGACCGACCAGGGGTCCCCGGCCTCCTACGTCCCCGCGATGCGGCTCGCCCTGGCGCAGGCCGTACAGGCCGGCGAGCGGGGGGAGGTGCCGGTCGGCGCGGTCGTTTTGGGGCCCGGCGGGGCGGTGCTCTCCCAGGCGGGCAACGACCGCGAGTCCCTGCACGACCCGACCGCCCACGCCGAGGTGCTGGCCCTGCGTACGGCGGCGCGCGAGCGGGGCGGGTGGCGGCTGGGCGGCTGCACCCTGGTGGTCACGCTGGAGCCCTGCACCATGTGCGCCGGGGCGGCGGTGCTGGCCCGGGTCGACAGGATCGTCTACGGCGCCGTGGACGCCAAGGGCGGCGCCGCGGGCTCGCTCTGGGACGTCGTCAGGGACCGCAGGCTCAACCACCGTCCCGAGGTCGTCATGGGCGTGCTGGCGGACGAGTGCGCCGAGGCGCTGACGGACTTCTTCGCGCTCCGCCGATCGCGCGAGCAATAGCGGTTATCCGGTAAGCTGCTCGGCGGTGGTGTCGCCTAGTGGCCGAGGGCGCACGCCTCGAAAGCGTGTGATGGGGCAACTCATCCGTGGGTTCAAATCCCACCACCACCGCCATGGGAGGGCCTCCGATCCGGGAAACCGGGCCGGAGGCCCTTCGCTCTGTCTGCGGTGCCCGCCTGTCTCCGGCTTCTTCGCCGTGATCGTGACGGGTTCCTACCGCTCCGCCACCGCGGGGGGCGCGTCCGTGCGCAGCCAGCGGGGCAGCAGGGACTGGACGGCGGGGATCGCCATCACGCGGGCGAAGGCCCCGGCCACGGCCAGGGCGGTCGCCACGCCGGGCAGCGCGTCGGGGATGCCCGTCGCGTCCACGATCAGCGGGAGCGCCACGCAGACGCCCACGGCGGTCTGCAGGGCGGTGCGGATTGCGCGTTTGGTGTCGTCGGTCATGGTTCTCCTCGGGGGATGACCATGCCCCGGGCGGCGCCACACGGGGCGGGGGATGGAGCGGGCGCACGGCTCTCACCGGCCGGTGCCGTGTCCCGGGAGGACGGGCGATCGCGTCTTACGTTTGTGGGATACCCGCCGCTGAGCTGCGATAATCACTCAAAGCTATGTTCATTTAACAGAATGTGACGAATGTTGGAGGTTGGGGGGGAATGAGCCTCCGCCGGGTCGTTCCGGCCGGCGGCATGCCGGGCGCTTCTCTGGGCAGAGGGGGTGCCCAAGCGGAGTGAAGGGACGTCGGCGATGGATTTCAAGGACGATGTCCAGCTGGACAGCTCGCAGGTCGAGAGCGGCGGCCGGGGAAGGCTCCCCGGCGGCGGGCTCGCGGTCGGCGGCGGCGCGGCGGGGATCATCGCGCTCATCGTGGCGCTGATATTCGGGATCAATCCCGGCAACATCACCGGCGGGAACCCCGAGCCGGTGAGCCCCGGCTCGAACCTGGGGGCGCAGTGCAAGACGGGAGAGGACGCCGACCAGAACGAGGAGTGCCGGGTGGTCGGCGTGGTCAACAGCATCCAGGAGTACTGGCCCACGGTCGTCGACGGGTACCAGCCGGCCAAGACCGTGCTGTTCTCCGGCGCGACGAACACCGGCTGCGGCGCCGCCGACTCCTCGGTGGGGCCGTTCTACTGCCCGAACGACCAGCGGGTCTATCTCGACCTGAGCTTCTTCGACCAGCTGCAGAGCAGGTTCGGGGCCGAGGGCGGGCCGTTCGCGCAGGCCTACGTGATCGGTCACGAGTACGGCCACCACATCCAGAACCTGACCGGCGCCCTCAGCCGGTCGCAGAACGACCGGCAGGGCCCGGAGAGCGGGGCGGTCCGGGTGGAGCTGCAGGCGGACTGCTACGCGGGCGCGTGGGCCAAGAACGCCTACGAGACCGGATTGTTCGAGAAGCCGTTCACCCAGGCCGACATCCAGGAGGCGCTGAGCGCGGCCGCCGCCGTGGGTGACGACAACATCCAGGAACGCGCGCAGGGCCGGGTCGATCCCGAGGGGTTCACGCACGGCACGTCGGAGCAGCGGGTCAAGTGGTTCACCACCGGCTACGAGACCGGCGATCCCAACCGGTGCGACACCTTCTCCGGAGGGATCTGAAAAGGCTTCGCCGACCCGGCTGGAAGGTCCGAGCAGGTAAGAAGGGGATGCCGCAGCAGGCAAAGAGGCGGAATCTCTCCTAAAATACATGGGTGATCTTCAAGCTGGTCGGCGATGGACGGCCTTACCCCGAACACGGCCTCTCCAACCGCGAGTGGGCGCAGATCCCGCCGCGGCAGGTCCGGCTCGACACCCTGATCACCACGAAAGCGGTGCTGGATCTGCACTCCCTGCTCGCCAAGGACTCCACGTTCTACGGCGACCTCTTCCCGCACGTGGTCCAGTGGCGTGGCGAGCTGTACCTGGAGGACGGCCTGCACCGCGCTCTGCGCTCGGCCCTGCACCAGCGCTCGGTGCTGCACGCCAGGGTCCTGGAGCTGCCCTCGGACGCCTGAGCGTTCCGGTTTCGTCGAGGTTCCAGGGCCGGAGCGGGCCGGAGGGCGTCCCTGGACGCCGGAAGGGGCCGGACCACATAGTGGTCCGGCCCCTTCGGGATGGCGGAGGATAGGAGATTTGAACTCCTGAGGGGTTGCCCCCAACACGATTTCCAATCGTGCGCCCTAGGCCAACTAGGCGAATCCTCCGCCGCAAAGCTTAGCGGACTTTCGAGAGTGCGTCGCACACCATTCCGAGGGCGGCATTCCGGGAGTGTCGGGCGGGGGAACCGAGGGGACCTCCGAAGGGCGCGGCCCGTACCTCCGGAGGACGCGGTCCGCGGGATTCATGGACCCGAGCACTGCGGCGGGAGGATAGACTGTGTCCGGACCCCTCGCGCGGCGTCATCCTGTGAACCTCCCCAGGGCCGGAAGGCAGCAAGGATA
Source organism: Paraplanobispora siamensis (assembly GCF_016863175.1). Taxonomy (GTDB): domain Bacteria; phylum Actinomycetota; class Actinomycetes; order Streptosporangiales; family Streptosporangiaceae; genus Planobispora; species Planobispora siamensis. The sequence goes on along the minus strand of NZ_BOOJ01000030.1, from coordinate 228,880 downwards.
AGCGGGCTCTGGCGGGTGTGCGAGGGGTTCCTTCGTTGCAGGACCCCTCGAAGGCGGGAGCTCCCTGGATGAGTCTGGCGCTCTACCGCAAATACCGGCCCGGAACCTTCGCCGAGGTCAAGGGTCAGGAGCACGTCACCGAGCCGCTGCGGCAGGCGCTGCGGAGCGGCCGGATCAACCACGCCTATCTGTTCAGCGGTCCTCGCGGGTGCGGCAAGACCTCCAGCGCGCGGATCCTGGCCCGCTCGCTCAACTGTGAGAAGGGCCCGACCCCCGACCCGTGCGGCGAGTGCGAGTCCTGTGTCGCGCTGGCCCCCACCGGTCCCGGCCACCTCGACGTCATCGAGATCGACGCGGCCTCGCACGGCGGCGTCGACGACGCCCGCGACCTGCGTGAGCGCGCCTTCTTCGCGCCCGTGTCGGCGCGCTACAAGATCTACATCATCGACGAGGCGCACATGGTGACCCGCGAGGGGTTCAACGCGCTGCTCAAGCTCGTCGAGGAGCCCCCGCCCCACCTGAAGTTCGTCTTCGCGACCACCGAGCCGGAGAAGGTCATCGGGACGATCAAGTCCCGCACCCACCACTACCCCTTCCGGCTGATCCCCCCGGCGGCCCTGCGCACGCTCATGGAGGAGATCCTCACCTCCGAGGACGTCCCCTTCGAGCCCGCCGCGCTGCCGCTGGTCGTGCGCGCCGGAGCGGGCTCCGCGCGTGACTCGCTGTCGATCCTCGACCAGCTGTACGCCGGCTCCGACGAGAACGGCATCACCTACGCCCGCGCGGTCTCCCTGCTCGGCTACACCGACGGCGGCCTGCTCGACGACGTGGTCGCGGCCTTCGCGGCCCGGGACGGCGCCGCGGTCTTCCAGGCCGTGAACCGGGTGATCGAGGGCGGTCACGACCCCCGCCGCTTCGCAATGGACCTGCTGGAGCGCTTCCGCGACCTGGTGATCCTGGCCAACGTGCCCGGCGCGGCCGGCAGCGGCCTGCTCGACCGCCCGGCCGACGAGCTGGAGCGGCTCCAGGCGCAGGCCGCCTCGATGGGCGCCGCCGACCTGACCCGGGCCGCGGAGGTCTTCAACGCCGGCCTGATCGAGATGCGCGGGGCGGTCTCGCCCCGGCTGCTGCTGGAGCTGATGTGCGCCCGGGTGCTGCTGCCCGCGGCCACGCAGGACGAGGCGGCCCTGCTCGCCCGCCTGGAACGGCTGGAGCACGGCGGCGCGGCGGTTCCCGCGGGATACGCGTCCTCCGCGTCCTCCGCCCCCGCGGCGTACGCGTCTTCTGCCGGGCCCTCCGCCCCGGCCGCGTACGCCTCTCCTTCCGCGCCCTCCGCTCCCGCGGCGTACGTGCCTCCCACAGCGGTCACCGGCGCGCCCTCCGCCCCCGCGGCGTACGCGCACGGGTCGCCGGCCCAGCCGGGTCCGGCCTCCGGCGCCTCGGGTGTCTCCGTGCCCGCCGTGACCGCGCCGCCCGTCCAGGCGCCCGCCCCGCAGCCCGCCGCGGTCTCCGCCGCACCGGCCCCGGCCGGGCAGGACGACGACTGGCCCGCCGCTGCCAGGCCCGGCGCCCCCTCGGCCGAGCCGCGGGCCCAGGACCAGCCCCAGAGCCGGCCGCAGCAGGCGCCGTCCGCGCCCCCGTCCGGGTCCGAGGCGATGGCCGTCCAGCAGGCCTGGCCGCAGGTGCTCGAGGGCGTCAAGCAGCGCAGCAAGTTCACCTGGGCCCAGCTGAACGGCCACGCGCAGGTCGTCGGGGTCGAGGGCAAGGTCGTTACCCTCGGCTTCCTCCAGGTCGGCGCGATGAGGAGCTTCGTCGGCGGCGGCAAGGACGCGGTCGTCGCGGCGGCCCTGCAGGACGTCCTGGGCGGCAGCTGGAAGGTCGAGGCCGTCGTGGGCGGCTCCGGAGGCGGGGCTCCGGCCTCGGGCGGACGTCCCCCGGCGCCGCCCACCCCCGCGCAGCCCCCGGCCGCTCCGTCGTCTCCGGCCCCCGCTCCGGCTCCGCGGCCCGAGACGGCGACGGCCCGTGCCTCCGTTCCCGCCCCGGCCGCGCCGCCCGAGCAGGAGAACGGACCGGCTCCGCAGAACACGGCCCGCCCGGCTCCCGAGAGCCCGAGGGCCGGGACCGCCGTCGACGTCGCCCCGGCCCGGACCACCACGGACGAGTCCTGGCCGGACGCGCCGATGCCGGAGGACCCCGGCTCGCCTCCCCCGCCGAACCCCGGCCTGGCCGCCGCCCGCTCGGCCGCCCGGGCCGCCGCCCAGACGGGCCCCAGAGCCGCAGGCAACAAGACCGCCTGGCCCGACGCCGTCCCGGGCCGCGCACCCGCCCCCGAGGCCGACGAGGTCGACCCCCTGAACGACGCGGACGCCGACGTCGACGAGCTCACCGGCATGGCCCTCATCCAGCGCGAACTCGGCGGCCGGATCATCGAGGAGATCGACCACAGCTGACCCGCCGGCTCGCCGTACGACGGCGCCGACGCTCGCCGTACCACGCCCCGCCGTACCGGCGCCGGGAGATGGATGCCCGGCGAAGCGGGGCCGCGGTGTCGCCTCCCGGACGGAGTGGGCAGATCCGCTTGAAGACACCATGGTCAGTCAGACGGTGGGCCAGACTCCACCGGGAGGCGCTCACCCACATCCTCACGGTCAGTCGAGGGTGTTCAGGCGGATGCGGGCGGTGGCTGCCCGGGGGTCGTCGGGGGGGAGGGTGGCGGTCAGGCGTTCGAGGATCTGGACGTCGTCTCTGCCGCCTTCGGTCTCGGCGTAGGCCCACAGGTCCTCCGGGGTGCCGCGGCGCAGCACCCGGGCGCGCACCTGGCCCTCCAGTTCGTCGCGTTCGCGGCGGATGGCGGGGGACTCCGAGCGGGGCAGCAGCGGGCCGCCGTAGGCGCCGGTGAACGGGGTCGCGGCGCCGCCGGTGAGTGAGCGCCTGACGGCGACGAAGTCGGCCTCGACGGTGCAGGCCAGGCGGTACGGCTTGGCGGAGATGACCGGGCCGAGCTGGGCGCGCAGGCGGTGGATCTCGGCCCGGATCGTCACCGGGTTGCCCTCGTCGCCGTACAGGTGGAAGGAGAGCTGGTCGGCCGTCAGGCCCCGGGGGTGCAGCGCGAGAAGGGCGAGGATCTCGGCGTGGCGCAGGGACAGGGGCACCGTCGCCCCGTCGATGCGCGCCACGGGGTGCTCGGCGCCCAGGAACGACAGGACCAGCACGGGCGTGTGCGCCCGGTTGGGGAGACGCAGCAGGAAGCCGCCCTTCAGCGGCTCCAGCACGCCGGTGCGGCCGTCCGGCAGGACCACTGCGTTCCCGGAGCGGGGCAGGTCGATCCGCTTCCACGAGTCGGCGGGCTCACCGGCGACGATCCGGCCGGTCGTGGTCACCAGGGCGCCCGCCTCGCCGCGCAGCGCCCGCAGGCGGCCCTCGTAGCGGGTGCGGAACCGGTCGTCGCGCTCGCGCATGAACAGGGCCAGGTGGCTCTCGGCCAGCCGCGCCGCGGTCTCGACGAGGGCGACGGTCGCCGGATGCAGAGCGCGCGTGATCCCGCTGATGTCGACGCAGCCGATCACCTTGCCGCTGTCGGGGTCGGTGATCGGGGCCGAGGAGCACGACCACGGGTGGAGCACGCTGAGCAGGTGCTCGGCCGAGCGGACGTGGACCGGCCGGCCGGTCGCCAGGGCGGTGCCGATGCCGTTGGTCCCGACCACGCCCTCACCCCAGTGGAAGCCGTCGGCCAGGCACACCTCGTCCGCGCGGTTCAGCACCTGGTGGTTGCCGTCGCGCCAGAGCACGCGCCCCTCCGCGTCGGTGATGACGAGGATGTGGGCGGTCTCGTCGGCCGTGCGCAGGAGGCTCTCGGTGAGGAGCGGCAGCAGCCTGCTCATCGGGTGCGCGGACCACACCTCGGGGACGTCGTCCCTGTCGAGGGCGAGCGGGGCCGCGGTGATGCCGGGGTCGACGCCGGCGTCGAGGGAGCGCCTCCAGGAGTCGAAGATCACACCGCGCGGGGCGTCGTCCGCCTCGCCCCCCGTCAACGGCCCGCCGGTCAGCGCGGCCTCGTGCAGGCGGCGTAATCGCGTCGGATGGGCGTCCTGCCGATGGACCGGGACGGACCTCGGGTGGCCGCTGGTCATACATCACCCCTCGATGCCCCTCGGTCTGCGGCCCACGGCCGGATGAACCCGGCGGTAGGGCCTTCTTCCCGTCCGCTCATTGAAGCAAACCAGGCGTCGCAGGGTGAGCGAACGGGTGCAACGTGTATGCAACTCACTCCCGGTTACCTTTCAACCGCACACCGCCGTGCGCGGCCGCTCCGGTGGTTGTGCCGCCGGGTCCCGGATGTCTGGAGGGGGGTCCGGGGCCCGGCGGGAGCCGGGTCCGCCAGAGAGAACGGGCGGGGTACGTCCGCGTCCTCGGGGAAGCCGTCGGGAGTCACAGCGGAAGTCATCGCGGAAGCCGTCGGGAACACGTACCCGGGCCGGTGCACGATGCGGCCCCGACCCCGTAGGCTCGGTTGCGACTGACGTCACGGACGAGGAGCGCACGACGGTGAACCCAGGGGATGTCAACCTCCAGCAGCTGCTGGAGCAGGCACAGCTCATGCAGCAGCAGCTCGTGAGCGCCCAGCAGGAGCTGAACGATGCGGAGATCGAGGGCTCGGCGGGCGGCGGTCTGGTCGTGGCCACGGTCAACGGCGGAGGCGAACTGCTCGAACTGAAGATCAGCGCGGAGGCCGTCGACCCCGGCGACCCGCAGGAGACGGCCGACACCATCGCCGACCTGGTCATCGCGGCGATCAGGGACGCCGTGCGGGCCGCGGCCGACCTGCAGCAGGAGAAGCTCGGCCCGCTGGCCCAGGGTCTGGGCGGCGGAGGCGGACTCGGCCAGCTTCCCGGGCTCTGAGCCATGTACGAAGGGGTCGTCCAGAACCTGATCGACGAGTTGGGCATGCTGCCCGGCGTCGGTCCCAAGAGCGCGCAGCGAATCGCGTTCCACCTGCTGGCCGCGGAGCCGACCGACGTCAAACGGCTCGCGCACGCGCTCCTGGAGGTCAAGGAGAAGGTCCGCTTCTGCCGGATCTGCGGGAACGTGGCGGCCGAGGAGGAGTGCCGGATCTGCCGTGACACCCGGCGCGACCTCCATGTGATCTGCGTCGTCGAGGAGCCCAAGGACGTCGTGGCGATCGAGAAGACGCGGGAGTTCCGCGGCCGCTACCACGTCCTGGGCGGGGCGATCAGCCCCATCGACGGCGTGGGCCCCGACGATCTGCGCATCCGGGAGCTGATGACGCGCCTGGCCGACGGCCAGGTGACGGAGCTGATCCTCGCCACCGATCCCAACCTGGAGGGCGAGGCGACGGCGACCTATCTCGCCCGTCTGGTGAAACCGATGGGTTTGAAAGTCACACGACTGGCCAGCGGTCTGCCGGTAGGCGGTGATCTCGAGTACGCCGACGAGGTCACCTTGGGCCGCGCGTTCGAAGGACGGAGGCTGCTGGATGTCTGATGAATGGGGCGCGTTCGCGGACCGGATCGCGGTGCACGCGCAGAACTACCTCGACGGCCTGACCCGGCTGGCCGGTGGCGAGGGTGGCGACGCCATCCTGCCGCTGCTGCTGGTGGAGGTCGCCCAGGTCAGCTCGGCCGGTGCGCAGCTCGGCGCCAGTCAGGACGTGATCCTGTCCGGCAACTGGGAGCCGCACCTGAGCGAGGACCCCGACGTCGACCCGCTGCGCACGGCCCTGGCCGAGCGGCTGGGCCCGGTCGACGACTACGCCGAGGTGTTCGATCCCTACAAGGACACCTCGGTCACGCCGTACCGCCTGTCGGACGACCTCAGCGCGGTGGCCGCCGACCTCAACCACGGGCTGCGGCACTATCGGGCGGGCCGCCCGCTGGAGGCCCTGTGGTGGTGGCAGTACTCCTACTTCAACACCTGGGGCAACCACGCCGGAGCGGCGATGCGGGCGTTGCAGGCGCTCGTCGCCCACACCCGCCTGGACGTGGCCGAAGAGCGCACGACGGTGTGATCGTCCACATAGTGGTCTACACCAGAGGGACCATATCGGTCCCCCAGTAGACTGATGACTCCACAGCCCTAGATTGCTTCGGAGACATCTCGTGGCGCTCGTTGTTCAGAAGTACGGTGGTTCGTCCGTCGCCGACGCGTCCTGCATCAAGCGGGTCGCGCAGCGGATCGTCGCGACGAAAAAAGCCGGCAACGACGTCGTGGTGGTCGTCTCCGCGATGGGTGACACCACCGACGAGCTGCTGGACCTGGCCCAGCAGGTGTCGCCGCTGCCCCCGGGCCGTGAGCTCGACATGCTGCTGACCGCCGGCGAGCGCATCTCCATGGCGCTGCTGGCGATGGCGATCGCGAACCTGGGCCACGAGGCCCGTTCGTTCACCGGTTCCCAGGCCGGCGTCATCACCGACTCCACCCACGGCAAGGCGCGGATCATCGACGTCACGCCCGGGCGGCTCCGCGAGGCCGTCGACCTCGGGCACATCGCGATCGTGGCCGGGTTCCAGGGGGTCTCGCAGAACACCAAGGACATCACCACGCTGGGCCGGGGCGGCTCGGACACCACCGCGGTCGCGCTGGCGGCCGCACTGGAAGCCGACGTGTGTGAGATCTACACCGACGTGGACGGCGTCTTCACCGCCGACCCGCGCGTCGTGCCGGCCGCCCGCAAGATCGACAGAATCTCCTACGAGGAGATGATGGAGATGGCGGCCTGCGGATCGAAGATCCTGCACCTGCGCTGCGTCGAGTACGCCCGCAGGTTCGACCTTCCGATCCACGTCAGAAGCTCGTTCAGCACCAAGGAAGGCACGTGGGTCGTCTCCGACCCCGACAGTGAGGGAACAGAGATGGAGCAGCCGATCATCTCCGGCGTCGCGCACGACCGGAGCGAGGCCAAGATCACCGTTGTCGGGGTTCCCGACAAGGTCGGCGAGGCTGCCACGATCTTCAAAACGCTGGCGGACGCCGAGATCAACATCGACATGATCGTTCAGAACGTGTCGGCGGCGGCGACCGGCCGGACGGACATCTCCTTCACCCTTCCGACGAGCGACGGCCCCACGGCCCTGTCCGCGCTGAAGAAGGTCCAGGACCGCATCGGCTTCGAATCGCTGCAGTTCGACGACCAGATCGGGAAGGTGTCCCTGATCGGTGCGGGCATGCGCTCGCACCCCGGTGTCACCGCCACCTTCTTCGCCGCCCTCGCCGACGCGGGGGTGAACATCGAGATGATCTCCACCTCGGAGATCCGCATCTCGGTGATCGTCGGGCAGGACGAGGTCGACGCGGCCGTCAGCGCCGCGCACCGCGCGTTCGATCTCGACGCAGACCAGGTTGAGGCCGTTGTCTACGGAGGTACCGGGCGATGAGCGCTCGCAAGCCCACCCTTGCCCTTATCGGCGCGACCGGTGCCGTGGGCACCGTCATGCGCGACATCATCTCCAGCCGTGAGGACGTCTACGGCGAGATCAAGCTCGTCGCCTCCGCCCGTTCCGCGGGCAAGGTCCTGCAGGTCCGCGGCGAGGACGTGGTCGTCCAGGAGCTGACCCCCGAGGTCTTCGACGGCGTCGACATCGCGATCTTCGACGTGCCCGACGAGGTCTCCGCGACCTGGGTGCCGATCGCCGCCGAGCGGGGCGCGGTCGTCATCGACAAGTCCGGCACCTTCCGGATGGACCCGGACGTGCCGCTGGTCGTGCCGGAGGTCAACCCCGAGGCCGCGCGCAACCGGCCGCGGAACATCATCTCCACCCCCAACTGCACCACGCTGTCGATGATGGCGGCGATGGGCGCGCTGCACGAGGAGTACGGCCTGCGCGAGCTGGTCGTCGCCTCCTACCAGGCGGCCTCCGGCGCGGGCGTGGCCGGTTCGGCCCGCCTCTACGACGAGGTCGAGGCGCTGGCGGGCGACCGTACGGTCGGGCAGACCGCCGGTGACGTGCGCAAGGCGATCCAGAACAAGCTGGGCGAGGACGAGTCGCCGTTCCCGGCGCCGCTGGCCTTCAACGTCGTGCCGTGGGCGGGCTCGCTCAAGGACGGCGGCTGGGCCTCCGAGGAGATCAAGCTCCGCAACGAGTCCCGCAAGATCCTCGGGATCGACGACCTGAAGGTCTCGGCGACCTGCGTCCGCGTCCCGGTGATCACCACGCACTCGCTGGCCGTGCACGCGACCTTCGAGCGCGAGATCACCGTCGCCGACGCCCACCGGATCCTGGAGGCCGCCCCGACCGTCGTCGTCATGGACGACCCGGCCAACGGCGTCTTCCCGACCCCGGCGGACGTCGTGGGCACCGACCCGACCTACGTGGGCCGGATCCGCCAGGCGCTCGACTTCCCGAACACGCTCGACCTGTTCGTCTGCGGCGACAACCTCCGCAAGGGCGCCGCCCTCAACGCCGCGGAGATCGCCGAGCTGGTCGCGGCGGAGTTCGCGGGCTAGACCCCGCGGGATCACGTCATCACGGCCGTGCGGCGCCCGGCGCCGCACGGCCCCGGTCGCGCCCCGGTGCCGCCCGTACGGCGCGCCGGGGCGCGGTCGTGTCCCGGAGCCTCAGGACGGCTCCGGGACGGCCTCAGCGCAGCAGGATGTCCCAGTGGTCCGACGTGCGGGCGTACAGCGCGCCCGGGGCGCGGTAGAGCCGTGCGCCGTCGTCGCGCAGGCCGTGGAAGGGATACCTCCGGGTGATGTGGCGGTCGACGCATCCGTTGAGCGCGATGTCCAGCTTGTAGCCGGTGTAGTGGCTGTAGCGGCCGTGCTCGTGACCCGTCTCGGTGCCGCCGGTCAGGGTGATCGGGCAGCCGCTGCGGCGTTTGAGTTTGATCACCTTTCTCAGGCTGACGACCCGTAACGCGTCGAAGGAGGTGCACCGCGGGTTCCGGCGGTCGGCGCACCCCCCGGACGACGTCCAGCTCAGGCCGGCCCGTTTCAGCCGTTTGACGGCCTGGTCGTGGTCGAGGCGTGCGGGGCGGTCGGCCGCGGTCGCGGGCCCCGGCAGGAGCGTGACGAAGGAGGCCTGCAGGACCAGCAGGGCCCCGGCGGCGACGGCCGCCCGTGCGCAGGCGCCGCGTCCCGGCGTGCGGGTCCCGGCATCCGGCCGGCCCGTCCGGTGTGTACGAGGGAGTGTTCTCATTTCCTCATCCCTGTCGCGGTTCGCCCTTCCGCCGACAGGAGCAATCCCCACGGTCCAAACCGGCCGACTCCTCTCACGGCATGATTTTTGTGCTGTGATGCCGATCACGATGAGCCGCGATGACCTAACCCGGCCATCCGCCGTACAGTGACGAACGTGGCCGCGCCGATTCAGAAGAACCGGGGATCTGAAAGGACCCGAGAGATCATCGTGGAGACCGCCCTGCGGCTGTTCCGCGAGCGGGGGTACGAGGCGACCACGATGCGGGCCATCGCGGCCGAGGCGGGCGTCTCGGTGGGCAACGCCTACTACTACTTCGCCTCCAAGGAGGCGCTGATCCAGGCCTACTACGACCGGGCGCAGGCCGAGCACGAGGCGGCGTGCGAGGGTCTGCTGGCCACCGAGCGCTCCTTCGCCGGACGCCTGGGCGGGGTCCTGCGCGAGTGGGTGCGGGTCTCCGAGCCGTACCACGAGTTCGCGGTGAAGTTCTTCAAGCACGCGGCCGAGCCGACCAACCCGCTCAGCCCGTTCAGCGTCGAGTCGTCGCCCGCGCGGGAGTCGTCCATCGCGATCTACCGCCGGGTCGTGGAGGGTTGCACCGACCGGATGGACGCCGAGCTGCGGGCGGAGCTGCCCGAGTTGCTCTGGCTGCTGTCGATGGGCGTGGTCCTGTTCTGGGTGCACGACACCTCCGAGGGGTGCCGCAAGACCTACCGGCTCATCGAGCTGACCGTGCCGCTGGTCGACCGGCTGGTCGGGCTCTCCCACCTGCCGGGCCTGCGGGGCATCGCACGGGACTTCATCGCCGGGGTGCACGAGCTCCGCTCCTGAGCGCGGGCCGCCGGGGTCTCCGATCGCCACGGGGCGGGGAGACCGTCTCCCGCAACATACCGTCCGGTTGGTATGGTCGGTGTGTTGACGCCTCCCCGGGTGGGTGCGGCAAGCTACACCAGAATCTCGTTCTGGAAATCTGGAGTCCCGGGCGAGGGACCGACGAGGGACCATGGGAGGCAGCACGATGGCGACGGGTGCACGCTGGGGGATGACGGTCCCCTTCTACGACCGCTCACTGGCCCGCTCGAAGGAGCTGGTGGCCGAGCTGCCCGGGCTCGGCTACACCGACGTCTGGTCGGCCGAGGTCAACGGCGTCGACGGCTTCACGCCCCTCGCGCTGGCCTCCGAGTGGGCGCCGGGCCTGCGCCTGGGCAGCGCGATCGTCCCGGTCTCCACCCGGGGTCCCGCCCTGCTCGCCATGTCGGCCGCCACCCTCGCCGACCTGGCCCCCGACCGCTTCGTCCTGGGCATCGGGTCCTCCTCCCCGGCCATCGTCGAGCGCTGGAACGCCGGGGAGTTCGTCAAGCCCTTCTCCCGGACCCGCGACACGCTGCGCTTCCTGAAGAAGGCCCTGGCCGGCGAGAAGGTCACCGAGAAGTACGAGACGTTCGAGGTCAAGGGCTTCAAGCTGGAGCACGCCCCCAAGGTCCAGCCGAAGATCGTCCTCGCCGCCCTGCGGCCCCGGATGCTCCACCTGGCCGCCGAGGAGGCCGACGGCGCGATCACCAACTGGCTCTCCCCGCAGGACGTCCGGAAGGTCCGCGCCGAGATCGGCCCGGACACCGAGCTGATCGCCCGGCTGTTCGTGTGCGTCAGCGAGGACGCCGACAAGGTCCGGGAGCTGGGCCGGTGGATGCTCGCCAGCTATCTGACCGTGCCGGTGTACGCGGCCTTCCACGACTGGCTGGGACGCGGCGAGGTGCTGCGTCCGATGCACGAGGCCTGGGCGGCCGGAGACCGTCAGGCGGCCCTGAAGGCCATCCCCGACGAGGTGGTCGACTCCCTCATCGTGCACGGCGACGCGGCCACCTGCCGGGCCAGGATCCGGGAGTACGTCGACAACGGCCTCGACACCCCGGTGCTCGCCCCCATCCCCGGCGGCGAGGTGCCGATCACGCAGGCCGTACGCGACCTGGCCCCCGACGCGGGCTGAGCGCCGCCCGAAGGCGCCGGGCGGCCCCGCCGTACCGGCGCCCTCTCCATGCCCGCGGTCCCGCGGAAGGGTACTGGGTACGGATGGAACTCGGCGGGGGAGGCACGCGTTATATCGTGTTGAGGCCGGGTAGGGGACACGGCCGGACGAGCGTGCTCCCGAGGAGGGGTTCCATGGCGAAGGCGGCACGGGCGGCTCAGGCCTGGCGGGCGTACAGGGAAGTGGCGAGGCCGGGGTCGCCGGGCATCGGCGCCAGGCTGCGGGCGATCCCCCGGCTGCTGAGCGGGGTGATGAACGGGACGTATCCCGGCATGGGCAAGGGCAGGCTGGCCATGATGGGCCTCGGCGTGCTCTACATGCTCTCGCCGGTGGACGTGATCCCGGAGTTCCTGCTCCTGGCCGGGGTGGTCGACGACTTCGGGGTCTTCCTGTGGCTGATGACCTCGCTGCTCGGTGAGAGCGGGCGCTACGTCGACTGGGAGCGCAGGCGCATCCCGGCCACCCTCTCCTGAGGCGGGCGCGGGCCGGAGCCGTCGCGCCGCCGGAGGGTCCCGCCGGGAGTCACAGCTCCTCCATCCTGAGCCAGGCGCGCGAGGGCAGCGGGTGGCCGAACAGGCGGGCGGCGTTGCCGTAGGCCACCCGGGCGATGTCGGCGGGCGGCAGGTTGCCCATGTTCCGGGTGATGGACTCCTGGGTGTCGGGCCAGGTGGAGTCGGAGTGGGGGTAACCGCTCTCCAGCAGGACGTGCTCCAGGCCGACGGCCAGGCGAACGCCCGACAGGGCGTGGTCGTTGAGCGTCCCGAAGAAGAAGTTGCGGCGCAGGACCTCGCTGGGCTTCAGGCCGCCCTCCCAGGGCGCCTCCCCGGCGACGGGGTGGTCCAGCGCGTAGTCGGCGCGCTCGGCCAGCATCGGCAGCCAGCCCACGCCGCCCTCCACGATCAGGATCCGGAGCGCGGGGAAGCGCAGCGGCACGCCCGACCAGAGCCAGTCGGCGCAGGCGAACATGGCGCTGGCCGGCATGAGCGTGGTGATCGCCTCGACCGGGGTGTCCTTGGACGGCACGGGGACCCAGGACCCGCTCCCGGCGTGCAGGCACACGACCGTGCCGGTCTCCTCGCAGGCCCGGAAGAACGGGTCCCAGTGGTCGCTGTGGATCGAGGGCAGGCGCAGGCGGGAGGGGAACTCGGGGAAGAGCACGGCCTTGAAGCCCCGCGAGGCGTTGTCGCGGATCTCCTTGGCGGCGATCTCCGGGTCGGTCAGCCACGGCAGCTGCAGGGCGATGATCCGCTCGGGGTAGGTGCCCGCCCAGACCTCGACGTGCCAGTCGTTCCACGCCCGCAGCACGGCCAGGCCGAGGTCCTGGTCGCGGGTCCTGGCGAAGACCATGCCGGCCTCCCCGGCCAGCATCCCGGGGAAGCACAGCGCCGCCCAGACGCCGCCCCGGTCCATGTCCTGGATCCGGGCCTCGATGTCGTGGCAGCCGGGGCGCATGTGCTCGAACCGGACCGGGTCGAGCGTCCACTGCTCGCGGGGGAGCCCGGCGCCGACGTCGAGCCCGGCGCACGGGTAGGTCGCTCCGCCGTACCGCCAGACCTGATGGCCGGACTCGGTCTCGACCACCTTGGGAGCGAGGTCGGCGTATTTCTCGGGGAGCCGTCCCTCGAACATGTCGGGCGGCTCGATCAGGTGATCGTCGGCAGAGATGATCACATAGTCCCGCCGCCTTGGCTCGGGGTCGGGGAGCAGCGGCGTCGTCACGCGATTAACGGTACGGGGCTGGCATAACACTGGACAAGCCGCTTGGTCTCGTGTTGATGCCGGATGCGCCCCGGAGACACCGGAGGGGGGATAGGGAGGCGACCCCGGGGCGCGGACCCGCGGTGAGGGTGCCGCCCGCTGCGGGTCCTGGGGACGCTCCCTACCCCGATAAAACCGGAATATCAGTCTTGCCCAGGAGATGTCGTTCCGGCGGGGCCGATCTCTTTACGGCGGCCGAACCGCCGCCCTGGTTCTATGGGCGCGTTCTACAGGGCGCGCCACGCGCCGTAGCCTGGCGGAAGCCGGCGTCACGGGGGAGCGGGAGTACAGGTGCAAGCGGTTGTTCCGGTGCGGGGAGCGGTGCCGTACGGCGCGCGTCTCGCGCTGCTGTTCGTTCTGGCGCTGTCGACCGTGATCGTGCACCTGAACCAGAACCCGGCCCTGCGGGACGCCGAGGAGCTCATCGGCGACCTGCGGGCCGGGACCGTGACCAGGGTGGTCTACGACGGCAACTGGCCCGCCTACGGCTCCCTGACGTGGTCGAGCGGCCCGCTCTCCTGGAGCCAGGCGAAGTTCGACCAGCCCGGCGACGTCTGGGACCCCGTCACCACCCGGCTGATCCCCGAGGCCCTCGAACGGCGCCAGGAGGCCTTCATGGCCCGCGTCCGGGCCGCGGCCGGGCCTTCGGTCGAGATCGTGCGGACCGACGGCGGCAGGGGTTTCCGGGGGCCTGCGGTGTTCACGGGCTCGCCGGCCTACGGGCGGTGGTGGCAGCCGTTCGCGCCGGTGGCGGTGGCGGCCGAGGTGCTGGCCTGGCTGCTCATGCTCACCCGCCGCGACCACCGCTACGCCAGCCGTCCCGCCTGGACGTGGATGTTCCTGACCGGCGGGTCGTTCCTGTACGTCCTGCTGGAGCCGTACCCGCTGTGGCGCGGGCGGCCGTACGAGGTGCTGCCGGCGCGGGCCAGGATCGACGGGACGGGCGGGTTCGTGCTCGCCGTGGCGGTCATGCTCGGCCTGGGGCTGGCGACGACCTGACGCCCCGGGGCCGGCGGGGTCAGGCCTCCACGGGCTCCTTCGGCTCCTCGGGCTTCTTGGGTTCTCCGGCTTCCCCGGGCTCCCGGCGGGGCTCCTCACGGGGCTCCGCGCGCTTCTTGGCGGCCTCGGCCCGCAGGTCGGCGGCCTCCCGGCGGATCAGCAGCGCCCACCCGCCGATCGCGACCCCGATGAACAGCCACCACTGCACGCCGTACGCCAGGTTCAGCCCGCCGCCCTCGGAGACGTCCGGGGCGGGCACCGGCGCGGGCGCGGCGGCGGCGGCCGGGGACTGCTCGACCAGGTCGACGTACCCGCCCAGCAGCCGGTACGGCAGGCCCTTCCCGATCGACTCCGTGTTGATCAGCAGCACCTGCCCGGCGGGCAGCCCGGGGCGGTCGCGGATGCCCGAGGACTCCTCGGTCTCGGAGGGACGTAGCCTCCCGGTGACAGTTACCTCACCCGTGCTCGGCGCCGGCACCTCGGGCATGGCGTCGGCGGTGGCGCCGGCCTTCACCCAGCCCCGGTTCACCAGCACGGCCTCGCCGGAGCCGGTGGTCAGCGGGGTGAGCACGTAGAAGCCGACGGCCTTGTCCTGCACGCGGCGCCGTACGAGCAGCTGGTGGGCCGGGTCGAAGACGCCGGTGGCCGTCACCGTCCGGTACTTGTCCTGCGTGCGCACGGTGCCGCCGGCCGTGGTGAGCCGGTTCACCGGCACCGCCGGCGCCTCCAGGTTGGCGGTGATCTGCTCGCTGCTGGCCGAGCGCTCCTCGAAGCGCCCGAATTGCCACTGGCCCAGGAACACGAAGGCGGGGATGACCAGCAGGACCACGACGTGGAGCGCGATCCATCGAGGAGTCAGCAGGAACCGGTACACGCTCCCAAGGGTAGGCACCGCACCGACCGCCCCGTCCTCCGGCCACGGGCGGAGCCCGTCCCCGGTCTCGGCGCCGTCCGGTGACGGCTGTCCCGTGGCCGTCCCGATCACCGAAATTCGGGAAACGCCGCCGGACACTTCGGGCATCCCGTACGGTCGCTGAGACCCGTCCCCGACCCGCGGAGCCGCCACCCCATGACCCTGCTCCACTCGCCCCCCATGGCTCCGGCACTTCCCCCCGTCCGTTCGGCCCTGGCGCCGATCTCGCTGAAAGCGGTGCTCAGGCACGCGGCACCCCGGGTGCTGGAGGGGATGATCCTCCCGGTCGTGGTCTGCTACGTCGCGATGGTGTTCACCGGCCTGTACGGCGGGCTCGCGGCGGCCACGGCATGGGTCTACGGCCGGGTGGCGTGGCGGCTGGTGCGGCGCGAGGCGGTCTCCGGGATGATGCTGCTGGCGGCCGGGGCCATCACGGTCCGCGCCGTGGTGGCCGCCCTGAACGGCAACGCGGTGCTGTTCTTCCTGCCCGAGTGCCTGGGCGTGTTCTGCGCGAGCATGGGCTTCCTGCTCACCGCGCCGCTCCGGCGGCCCCTGATCCAGCGGGTGGCGGCCGACCTGGTGCCGCTCCCCGGCCACCTGCACGAGCACCCGCTCATGCGCCGCTTCTACGTCCGGCTGTCGGTGCTGTGGGGCGGCGCCCAGCTCCTCAACGCCGGGCTGACCCTCTGGCTGCTGCTCAGCCAGTCCACGGAGACGTACCTGATCGTGCGGACCTCGGCGGTCGCGGTCCTGCTCGGCGGCGCGGGGCTGGTCTCGGTGCTCAGCTTCCGCCGATGCCTGCGCGCGCTTCCGGGGTGACCGACGCGCCGGGGCCCGGCAGCGGGGTGACCTCCAGGGGGCCGGCGACCTCGTGGCCGTCCGCGCACCGGAATCGCTGCTCGATGAGGGCGCCGCAGCCGCGATGGGTCAGCAGCACCGGCGGGCCGTCGGGCTCGGACAGGTACCGGTCGCCCCAGTGCATCAGCGCCACCATGATCGGATAGAGGTCCCTGCCCATCTCCGTCAGCCGGTACTCGTCGCGCTGGCGCTGGCCGGGCTCGCGGTAGGGGACCTTGCGCAGCAGGCCCTCCTCCACCAACCGGGTGAGCCGGGCGCTCAGCACCTGCCTGGGCGCGCCCGTGGCGGCCTGCATGTCGGCGAAGCGGCGTACTCCGCTGAAGGCCTCGCGCAGCACCAGGAACGTCCATTTCTCGCCCACGACGCCCAGCGTGCGCTCGATCGAGCAGTTGTCCACCCGGAAGGGCACGTTGCCGAGGCTCGCCTTACTCATGCCCGCATCGTAAGTGGCCATGGCGTCACCTCCAACGCGGCTAAGTCTACTTGACATACTCAGCCCTTTCCGAGACTCTGAGTCCATGATACGAACCCAGCTGGCACCACCCCGCCGTGATCCGGTGCGGGTCCTGCCGGGCGACGGCGTCGAGATCCGCCCGGCGCGCATGGATGACGGGGAGCGGCTGCGCCGCTTCCTCGGCGGGCTGTCGCTGCACACGCAGACGTTGCGGTTCTTCACCGGGGTCGGCCGACCGGCCGAGAGCCTGGTGCGCACCATGCTCGCGGTGGACGAGCGGCGCGACGTCCTGCTGGCGGTGTACGGGGACACCGTGGTCGGGCACGCGATGAGCTTCCGGGGCGGGGAGTCCGACGTCGAGATCGCGGTCGTGGTGACCGACGACTGGCAGGGTCGCGGGCTCGGGTCGCGGCTGGTGCGCAGGCTGCTGCGGCGCGCGGCGGCGGGCGGGGCGCGGAGCGTGGGGATGGACGTGCTCGGCGGCAACCGCAAGGTGCTGGCGATGATCCGCAGGGAGTGGCCGGAGGCCGCGATGAGGGCCGCTTCCGGCACCGTCGAGGTCTCCGCTATGATCAACCCCGCCTGAGGTGTGTCGGCTCATTTGCGGAACAAGGTTCTGTTGCTCCACCATTGACCTCGTGAAGAGTGCCAAGAACGGACGCGACGGCCGGACCCGGATCGTCGAGGGAGCCCTGCGCCGATTCAGTCAGGACGGTGTCTCGGCGACCACTCTGGCCAGCCTCCGGGAGGAGAGCGGGGTCAGCGTCGGCAGCTTCTACCACCACTTCGCCAGCAAGGAACACGTCTTCGGCGTGCTCTACGCCGACACGCTGAACATGTACCAGGACGCCTTCATCACCGAGCTGCGCCGCCACGAGGGCGCGCGCGAGGGCATCGAGGCGATCGTGGCCCTGCACATGAACTGGTGCGGCGAGCACCGCGAGCGGGCCCACCTGCTGATCAGCGAGCGCCCGCCCAAGCGGGACGAGCCGGGGGGCGTGGAAGTCTCGGAGTCGCGCCGGGCCTTCTTCCGCCAGGTCTCCGACTGGTGGCGGCCGCACATGAAGGCCGGCCTGCTCCAGCCCGTCCACCCCACGATGTGCTACGTGCTCTGGCTCGGCCCGGCCATGGAGATGTGCCGCCTGTGGTTCGCCGGGGCGCACCAGCCCACGCCGGAGGAGATCTCCGGCCTGTGCGAAGCCGCCTGGCAGAGCCTGCGCCGCCACGAGGACTAGTCACGGGACTAGTCGCGGGACTGGCCGCGAGGACTGGCGCCGGGTCCACGACCCGGCGCCGGGACCGGTCTCAGCGTGCTCCCGCGAGCTGGCGCAACCGGGTGGGGACGCGCCAGACATTCTGGTCGAGGGAGATGTCCAGCCTCATGTCCTGACGCCGCCGCTGCAGGCCGGGCACGCGCACCCGGTCGCTGACGTCGAACCGGCCGTGCCGGGGATAGCCGAACCCGAGCTCTCCGGGCAGGACCCGCAACTCGTCACGGTTCCCGCAGCGAGGGCAGGTCCAGGAGACCAGATCCATGCCCCGGTGATAGTCGTGGCAGGCACGAAAGTACTCATCGGGGCGGAAACGGGACTCACAGGCCAAGCAGGGGATCAACATGACGTGTCCTTAGGGGACGGATATGGCGGCTACCCGAAGAAGTACACCTTGACACTTGAGAGCCGCTTGCAGGTGCCTTACGCCGATCTGTGTCAGGTTTGTCGCCATGAGTGTCGAGAGACTGGTGGGACGACGATGACGGCGACGAAGGACACGCTGAACCGGCTCCGTGAGCTTCTGCTCGCCTCCGGCTACACCATCGACGGTGTGCGCGCCCGGCTCGGCGACACGGCCGCCACCGCCCTGGCCCGGGAGGAGCTCGTCCCCGCCCTGCGCGCCACCCGCGCCGGCGATCCGCTCGCCGCGCTGATCCGGCTGTGGTGGCTCGGCGTCCCGGTGGAGGCGCCCGAGGGGCTCCCCGCGGCCGAGCTGGCCGCCGCGGGCCTGGTGGCCGCCGACGGGGACCGGATCGTCGCGACGGTCCACCTGCAGCCGTGGGACGGCGGCGGCTACGTCGTCTCCGACCGGAAGGTCCGGCCCGGCGACCCGGCGCTGCGCGCCGACCACGTGGTCGGCGCGGGCGGCGCGTCGGCGAACCTGGCCCAGCTCGCGTCCCGCCGGCCGGTCGAGCGCGCCCTCGACCTGGGCACCGGCTGCGGCGTGCAGGTGCTGCCCCTGGCCGGCCGGGCACGGGAGATCGTCGCCACCGACGTCAACCCCCGGGCGCTGGAGCTGGCCCGGCTGAGCTGGGCGCTGTCCGGGATCGAGGACGTGGACGCCCGCGAGGGCTCGCTGTTCGATCCGGTCGAGGGGGAGCGCTTCGACCTGGTCGTCTCCAACCCGCCCTTCGTGATCTCCCCCGGCGGCCGGTTCACCTACCGCGAGTCCGGGTTCCAGGCGGACGGCTTCTGCCGGGACCTGGTACGGCTGGCGCCCCGCCACCTCAACCCCGGCGGCACCTGCCAGCTGCTGGCTAACTGGCTGCACGTCGAGGGGGAGGACTGGCGCGACCGGGTCGGCGGCTGGCTGACCGGGACCGGCTGCGACGGCTGGGCGGTGCAGCGGGACGTCCAGGACCCGGCCGAGTACGTCGAGCTGTGGCTGCGCGACGCCGCCGAGCAGGGCACCCCCCGCTACCACGAGCTGTACGACGAGTGGCTCGGCTGGTTCGAGGAGGCGGGCGTCACGGGGATCGGCTTCGGCTGGATCACCCTGCACGACTCCGGCAGCCTGGATCCGGTGGTGCGGGTGGAGGAGTACGCCGGGCGGGTCGAACTCCCGGTGGGCGCCTACGTGGACGGGGTGCTCGGCTCGGTCGCCGCCGCGCACCGGCTGACCGACGCCGAACTGCTCGCGGCGCGCCTGGTGGTGGCCGAGGGGGTGGTGGAGGAGCGGACCGGCCCGCCCGGCGCCGAGGACCCCTCCACGATCGTGCTCCGGCAGACGTCGGGGCTGTGCAGAAGCACCCAGGTGGGCACGGTCGAAGCGGCCCTCGCGAGCGTCTGCGACGGGGACTATCCACTGGCTCCCCTGCTCGCCGCCATCGCCGACCTGACCGGTGAGAACCCCGATGACCTGCTGGAAAAGGCCCCCGAGAGCCTCCGTCCACTGATCGCCGAGGGGTTTTTCCACATATCCACAACCTGATCCTCCACAGCCTGTGGATAACCCGGCGATCGGTTGTTGATTCGACGTTTAACGCGGTGGGTCACTCTCTTGTCATGGGCACGGACCCGGGGGGTGAAGGGCCCGTGTTCGTGAGGTTCGGCCGGTCGTCGACATGAGGCGGCTAGCCATCGCAAGGCGCACCGGTTGATACCCGGGCCCCCTACGCACCGAGCGGTGGCCGAGACGACCGGTCGAACCTCGTCCACGTCCCCCGCGAGGGGGCGCCGGTGAACCAACGGAGGAGCGCCCGCAGCGAAGCGAGGACGCGACGACGGCGGGAGCCGGATCGAGGAGCCCCTGAGCCGCGACGCGTCGGCGTCGCAAATAGACACAGAGGATTTACCCATATGTGGATGGCGCGTCTCGACGACGAGTTATACGACGGGCTCGGAACCGTTTCCGACCTCGCCGCGGTCGAGGAGGGCGCGCAGGTCATCGGCCTCCGGGGCGCCGAGGCGGGCGAAGAGGTCGTGGGCGCGCCCCAGGCAGTGACGGCTGCGCTCGACGTCGCCCTGCCCGGCGAGGGCCCGGCCTAGCACCCACAGCGCCTGCGCCTCGCCGTAGGGGTGGCCGATCTCGCGGCTCACGGTCAGCGCCTGCTCGGCGTGCCGTACGGCGTCGCCGAACCGGCCCGCGGTGATGAACGTCTCGGCCAGCCGGGAGCAGACCCGCTGCTCCCACACCCGCTGGTTGCCCGCCCGGAAGAAGGCCAGGCACTCGGCGTGGTGGTGGACCGCCTCGTTCAGGCGCCCGACCCGGGACAGCACCATGCCCAGGTGATAGCGGGCCCGCGCGGTGCCGGCGGCCGAGCCGATCTCGCTGAACAGCACCAGGCCCTGCTCGGCGGCGGCGATGGCCTCCTCGGGCTGGCCGAGGAACAGGTGGTCGCGGGCGGAGTAGCTGAGCGTCAGGGCCTCGCCGCCCTGCCCGCCGATCTCCCTGAAGGCCTTGCGGGCCGAGTCGAACCAGGCCAGCGCCTCCACGTGGCGGCGCTGACGCCCGACCACGACGGCCAGCGCGTTCATCGCCTCGCCCGCGACGATCCGGTCGCCCCCGGCCGCCAGGTCCAGCGAGGCCCGGAACTCGGTCTCCGCCTCGGTCAGCCGGTTCGCCCCGAACAGCAGCCGCCCGAGCATGTAGCGGCAGCGCAGCTCGCACGAGGTCGCCTCCAGCCGCCGGGCGGTGGCGAGCATCTCCCGGATGCGCAGGTCGAACTCGCGGACGTGGCTGCCGGCCTCCATCAGCGGTTCCATGCCCAGCAGCAGGTCGGCCGCGGGCAGCAGCGACTCGGCGGTGGTGGCGCTCCCTGCGGCCTGGGCGATCGCCGCGAAGATGGCGTCGGCCTCGACCGTCAGCCAGGTGACGGCCTCGTCGGCGGAGGAGAAGGTGTGCCCGGGGCCGGTGACGGTGAACTGGTCGGCGACCACGCTGCCCTCGTAGGCCAGCCGGTGCGCCGAGCTGGCGGAGGCGAGATAGAAGCAGAGCAGCCGGCGCAGCGCCTCGGGACCCTCGTGCGCGTCGGGACCGCGCTCGGCCGCGCGCCGGGCGAAGAGCCTGAGCAGGTCGTGGAAGCGGTAGCGGCCCGCGGCGGGGGCCTCCAGCAGGCTGGCGTCCACCAGGGACTCCAGGATGTCCTCGGTGTCCGTCGCCTCCAGGTCGAGGACGGCGGCGGCGGCCGAGACCGAGATGTCCGGTCCTCCAGGCAGGGACAGCAGCCGGAAGGCCCGCGCCTGCGCCTGCTCCAGCTGGCCGTATCCCAGGGCGAAGGTCGCCTCCACCGCCAGGTTGCCCACCCGCATCTCGTCCAGCCGGCGGCGCTCGTCGGCCAGCCGGGGGACCAGCGATGCAACGGTCCAGGTGGGTCTGGCCGCCAGCCGGGCCGCCACGATCCGTACGGCCAGCGGCAGGAATCCGCAGGAGGCGACCACGTCCATGGCGACGGCGCGTTCGGCCGAGACCCGCTCGGCCCCGGCGACCGCGCCGAACAGGGTCAGCGCCTCCTCGGGCTCCATCACGTCCAGGTCGAACAGCTTCGCCGCGGCCAGGTCGGCCAGCTTGTGGCGGCTGGTCACGATCGCGGCGCAGCCCGCCGAGCCGGGCAGCAGGTGGGCGACCTGCCCGGCGTCGCGGGCGTTGTCGAGCAGCACCAGCATGCGCCGGTCGGCCAGCAGCGAGCGGAACAGCGCCGAGCGCTCGGCCAGGCCGTCCGGGATGACGTCGGGCGGCAGGCCGAGCGCCCGCAGGAACGCCGCCAGCACCGACTCGGGCGGGGTGGGCTCCTGGCCGTAGCCGCGCAGGTCGGCGTAGAGCTGCCCGTCCGGGAACAGGTCCTGCATGATGTGCGCGACGTGCACCGCCAGGGTCGTCTTGCCGACGCCGCCGATGCCGGAGATCGCGGCCACCGGGACGCCCTCGGCGGGCTGCGCGGACAGCAGGGTGCGCAACCGGGTGACGATCTGCCCGCGGCCGGTGAAGTCGTTGACCGCGGCCGGCAGCTGGGCCGGGCGCGGCAGGTCGGGCACCTTGGGCGTCTCGGCCGGGGCGCTCTCCTCCTCGGCCGTCTTGTCGGCGGCCGGCCCGGCGGGGGGCGCGGGCCGTACCGGTTCGGCGGGGGCGAGGTCGGGGTCGGCGGCCAGGACGCGCCGATGCAGGGCGGTCAGCTCGGGGCCGGGGTCGACGCCCAGCTCGTCGGCCAGCACCCGGCGGGTGTCGGCGAAGACCGCCAGCGCGTCCCCCTGCCGCCCGCACCGGTAGTAGGCCAGCATGAGCTGGGCGCGCAGCCGCTCGCGCAGCGGATGGTCGGCGGTGAGCGCGACGAGCTCGGAGACGACGTCGGCGTGCCGGCCCAGTTCGAGGTCGAGTTCCACGAGGGCCTCGATCACGCTCATCCGGCGTTCGGCGAGCCGGCCGCGCTGGTGCTCGGCGTAGGGGCCGACGGCTCCGGCCAGGGGCTCGCCGGTCCACAGCGCCAGTCCCGAGCGCAGGGACTCGGCCGCCGCGGCGAGGTCGCCGGCGCGCCGGGCCGCCTCGGCCTCCTGCGTCTTCTTCTCGAAGAGGGCCAGGTCGACGGCGGCGTCGTCCACGCGGAGCGCGTAGCCCCGTCCCACGGAGGTCAGCAGCTCGGGCCGGGTGCGGGGCGACCGCCCGGGTTCGAGTACGGCGCGCAGCCGGGAGACGTAGGTCCGCAGCGCGCCCAGCGCCCGGGGCGGGGCCTCCTCCCCCCAGACCGCGTCGATCATCTCGGTCGGAGTCACCGCCCGGCCCTCGCGCAGGAGCAGCATCGCCAGAATGGAGCGTTGCAGCGGGGTGCCCAGGTCGAGTTCGGCACCGTCACGCCAGGCCTGGACAGGGCCGAGTACCGCGAAGCGCAAACCGCCTCCGCTGCCCTGAGCAGCCATTTCCTAAATCTCCGCCCTAACGGGAAGGTTTATGACGGAATGATAGATCCTTCAATGCTCACGTAGTAAACGCGGCCGAGCTCGTTAACCGGTGCGTTGATTGCCCGTTAATCGGGTGTTGAGCCCGGATCGAGATGCTGATGAGCGCCGGGCATGACCCCGTACGGGGGCGGTCATGCCGGGCCGGGTGATCTCGGAGAGGCAGATGAGCACTCATCCGATAGATGAACAAAGGCCCACCCGAAAATATCGGGTGGGCCTTATGCTCCATGAAGCTCGAAGTGACGTGAACGGTCTACGCGGCCTCGACCAGTCCCAGCCGCGCGTGCAGGCGTTCTCGCACGAGCGGCCATTCGGAACTCAGGATCGAGTAGAACGCGGTATCTCGGACCGTGTCGTCGGCGCCTCGGCTCTCCGCCCGCCGCACACCGTCCAGGTGCGCGCCGAGGGCCTCGATGGCGGCCCGGGATCGTACGTTCCGTACGTCAGCCTTCAGGGTGATGCGGTGGACCTGCCACGTCTCGAAGGCGAGGGAGAGCATCAGGTACTTGCTCTCCCGGTTGACACCCGTGCCCTGGGCCGATGCGGCCAGCCAGGTGTAACCGATGTCCGCCACGGACGGGACCTCGCCCACCGCGCCACGCGCGCCCGGAGGCCAGGGCAGGGGACCCTGCCAGTACTCCAGGTTCATGAGACGGGTGGCACCGACGACGCGGTCGGTGTGCAGCCACCGGATGGCGAAGGGCATCGCGCGGCCCTCCGCCTGCTCAGCCAGAGCGGCCTCCACGTAGGAGACCATCTCCTCCCTGCCGTGGGGAACCCGGGTGAAGGCGTAGGTCGTACGGTCTTCACCCGCCGCGGCGACGAGCTCGTCGACGGCCGCGAGGCTGAGCGGCTCCAGGCGCACGGAGCGCCCAGATAGGGTGACAAAAGCGGGCATGAGCACATGATGAGGGCTCACCAGCATGACTAATACCAAATGCCACACGACATCTCGGTGAGCATCGGGGAAAGCCGCCAGCCCCCGCCGATCGGGAGGGTAAAAGCCCAGGTCAGAGCGGTCATCGCCGTCCCCGCCCCAGCGGGTTCCGCGGGGACGTTATGCAACCGATGCGCGCCGGGAGACCACCCGGCCGCGGGGCCGGGGACGGGGGCGCGCCGCGGCGTCCTCCGCGCCGGTTCCGAGCGCGTCCAGAGCCTCCTCCAGGTGGTCGAGGGAGGCCGCGATCCAGGGCAGGCCGAGCGGGTCGGGGGCCTCCAGCGCGGCCAGCCGCTGCTCGGTCGTCTCGCCGTACAGCAGGCTGGTGGCCACCCGCACCCGCAGCGCCGCGGGGTCGTCGCCGAAGGCGTGGCCGGGGAGCACCCCGACGCCGTGCCGGTCGAGCAGACGGGCGGCCAGCTCGTCGGAGGTCGCGATGTCCAGGCCGGTGAAGTCCGGATAGAGATAGAAGCCGCCGTGGGGCGCGTGCGCCCTCACACCCGCCCGGACGAACCGGGCGTGCGCCGCCCGCGCCACCGCGCCGTGCAGCCGCCTGCTCCGCTCGACCCGCTCCTGGAGCTCGGCGGGCTCGGTGTAGGCGTAGGCCGCCGCGTGCTGCACGGGGGCGGCCGGGCTGGACCAGATCTCGCTGGCCACCGCCAGCATCCGGGTGCGCAGTTCGGCCGAGGGCAGCCGGGCCACGCCGATCCGCCAGCCGCCCAGGGCCAGGCTCTTGCTGAGCCCGCTGGTGACGACGGTGCGCTCCGGGGCCAGATCGGCCGGGCTGAGGAAGGGGGTGCCCGGGTCGTGGACGAGGTCGCGGTAGATCTCGTCGGAGATGATCACCAGATCGAGCGCGCGGGCGACCTCGGTGATCTTCTTGACCGCGTCGGTCGCGGCGAGCGTCCCGGTGGGGTTGTCGGGGAGGGTGACCAGCAGGGAGCGGACGTCGCGTCCCCGGGCGCGCGCGTGCAGGACCGCCGAGACGACCCGCTCGGGATCCGGCACCCCTCCCTCGCCGGGGGGCGCCGGGACGGGCAGGGGGCGCGCCCCGACCAGTTCGGCCTGGGCGGCGTAGCTGACCCAGCTCGGCATCGGCAGCACGACGTCCCCGCCGATCGCGAGCAGCAGGCCGTACAGCAGGGGCTTGCTCCCGGGGCCGCAGACCACCGTCTCGGGGTCGGTGGGCAGCCCCCGGCGTTCCCAGTATCCGGCGGCGGCCTCCCGCAGGGCGGGCAGCCCGGCCACCGGGCCGTACCCGTTCTGCCCGGACGCGACCGTCAGCCGTTCCTGAAGGGACGGGTGCACGGGCAGGCCGGCCTCGCCGAAGGCAAGGTTCAGGACGCGCTGTCCTGACCGGCGTCTTCGGTTGATCTCCTCGTTTGCCGCCAAAGTGGCAGAAAGTGTGACGTTCATGGATGTTTCTCCTTCTCTTAGGAACGTTCCCAGAATCAGGGGTAGAAGGCATCAGTACAAGCTTCGGTTCGTGTGGGTGGGCGTAAGGAAATCCGATGCTCGATCTGCGTCGTCTTGCCTTGATCTGCGAGTTCGCCCGCAGGGGCAGCATCGCGGCGACCGCCGCTTCGCTCGGCTACAGCCCTTCGGCGGTCTCCCAGCAACTGGCCGCCCTGGAACGCGAGGCGGGCGCCGTCCTGATCGACCGCACCGCCCGCAGCGCGGAGCTGACCGACGCCGGGCACCGCCTCGTCGAGCACGCCGAGCGCATCCTGGCCATGGTGGAGAACGCCGAGTCCGACCTGTCGGCCCACGCGGGGACCCCCTCGGGCCGCGTCGCCGTCACCGCCTTCCCCACCGCCGCCGTGGCCTTCGCGCCCGCGCTGGTCAGGTCGCTGCGGCGGTACACCGCCCTGGCCCTGCGGATGGCGCAGAGCAGGCCGGAGGGCGGGATCGACGAGGTGCGGTCGGGCGAGGCGGACATCGCGCTGGTGGACGACTGGCGCGGCCGGATGCGCGGGTCGGAGACCGTGACGCTCTTCCCGCTGCTGCACGACCCGCTGGTGCTGGTGGTGCCGCGCAAGCACCGCCTGGCCTTCCCCGGGGAGCCGGTGGACCTGAGGGAACTGCGCGAGGAGCCCTGGATGGCCACCCCCGACGGGGAGCCCTCCCGGCTGGCCGTCGACCGCATGCTCGCCGCGGTCGGCGGGGCGCAGCCGGTGCCGTGGGAGTTCGAGGGGCTCAGCACGATCCTGAGCCTGGTCGCCAAGGGCGTCGGCATCGCCGCGGTCCCGGCCCTGGCCCTGGCCGCCGGGGTGCGCGGCATCGCGGTCAGGGAGATCCCCGGCGCCCCGGCCGGCCGCGACGTCCACGCCGTCGCCCGCACCTCCAGCCTCAACCGCCCCGCCGTGGCCGTCACCCTGCGCGCCGTCCACGCCGCCGCCCGCTATCTGGCCGCCGACCTCACCGCCCTCGAACCGGCCACCGGTGAACCCGCGAGGGGGCGCCGGTGAACCAACCGAGGAACGCCCGCAGCCCCGGTGAGGAGGGCGGGAGCCGGACCAAGCCGCCTCCGAACCAGCGACGCGCCAGCGTCGCCGTCAACACGGCGAGGACGTGACGAGGACGGGAGCCGGGTCAAGGAGCCCCCGAGCCGCCGTGCGCAGCACGGCCATCAACACAGGCCCCTACACTTCCCCTCATGCCTCCCTCGTATGAGCTCGAACGCCTGCTGTCCGGCGGCGGGTCGAAGCTGGTCGCCGGGATCGACGAGGTCGGCCGGGGGGCCTGGGCCGGGCCGGTGGCGGTCTGCGCCGTGGTCACGGACCTGTCGGAGCCGCCCGCCGGGCTGACCGACTCCAAGATGCTCACCCCCGCCCGGCGCGCCGCCATGGTCCCGGAGATCACCGCGTGGGCGACCGGCATCGGGTACGGCGAGGCCTCGCACGAGGAGATCGACGCGCTCGGCATGACCGAGGCGCTGCGCCGGGCCGCCCGCCGGGCGCTGGCGGAGCTGCCGGTACGGCCCGACGCGGTGATCCTGGACGGCAAGCACGACTACCTGGGCCCGCCCTGGCAGGTCCGGTGCGAGATCAAGGGCGACCTGTCCTGCGTCTCGGTGGCCGCGGCCTCGGTGGTGGCCAAGGTCCGCCGCGACGCCCACATGGCCTCCCTCGGCTTCGAGGAGTACGGCTTCGCCAGCAACGCCGGCTACCCCTCCCCGGTCCACCAGCGGGCCCTGGCCGAGCACGGCCCAACCGAGCACCACCGCCTGTCGTGGTCCTATCTCGACAAGCTGCCCCGCTGGCGCCACCTCAGGAAGCACCGCGACACCGCGGCCGGAGCGGGCCAGCTCGGGCTGTTCGGATAGCGCCGGTGAGGATCGGCGTCTTCCTCGTCGCGGCGGGATTCCCCGGCCGCTCCCCGGGCGAGGTGCTGCGGGACACGGTGGAGGCGGTGACCGTCGCCGAGGAGGCCGGGTTCGACGACGCCTGGATCGCCGAGCACCACTTCATGTCGTACGGCGTGTGCCCGTCGGCGGTGACGCTGGCCGGGGTGGCGCTGGGCCGTACGGACCGGATCGGGGTGGGCACGGCGGTGAGCGTGCTGTCCACCCGGCACCCGGTGGACCTGGCCGAGCAGGCGGCGATCTTGGACCGGGTCTCCGGCGGCCGGTTCACCCTCGGCGTGGGCCGGGGCGGGCCGTGGGTGGACCTGGAGGTGTTCGGGACGGGGCTGGAGCGGTTCGAGCGGGGCTTCGCCGAGTCGCTCGACCTGCTCTGCGCGGCCCTGGGCGGGGACAGCGTCGCGGCGGACGGGGAGTTCTTCCGGTTCCGGGAGGTGCCGGTGGTCCCGGCGGTCAGGATGCGGCCGGTGGTGGCCTGCACCTCGCCGGGGACGGCGGCGCTGGCGGCCGGGAGAGGGCTGCCGATGCTGCTGGGCATGCACGTGGGGGACGAGGAGAAGGCCGCCATGATCGGCGCCTACCGCGACCGGTCCCCGGTGGATGAGGATCCCGGCCACATCGCCGCCGCGGTGGGGTACGTGGCCGACTCGACGGCGCAGGCCGTACGGGAGCTGAGGGCGAGCATGCCGCGCTGGCTGGGCCCCGGGCTCGCGGGATACGTGCCGGTGGACGGGCGGCCTCGACCACAACGCGATATTGCCGGATATGTCGACTTCCTCTGCACGACCCACCCGGTCGGCTCGGCCGACCACTGCGTCGCCTCGATCGAGCGCACCGCCGCCGCCACGGGCCTGCGCCACCTGATCCTCATGGTCGAGGGCGCCGGCGACCACACCCGGACCCTGGAGAACATCAGAAGACTCGGCGCCGAGGTCCTGCCCCGCCTGCGGTGACGGCCTTCCGGGCGGGGGAGCGCCCGTCGCGCGGGCCGGGTTTCCCCCAGCGCGCGGCGAGTCCTGAAGGCCGTCCGACTCCGGAGTGATCAGCTCGATGGTCGGGAAGCGGGTCCGGTGGCGAGCCACGTCCCGGGTGATCAGGCGATACTTTCACGCGGCCGCATGAGCACCGATGTAGAAGTCCGGCCGGCGGGAGACGGGGTGGAGATGGGTTCTACTCGCCACGGAGTAGCTCCATGAGCTCGTCGGTGCTCATCCTTCGGAGATCCCGTACTTCTCGCGAAGATGGGCGGGGACCGTCACCTGCCCTTTGCTGTTGGCCCGCATTTCTTATTCACCTGTTCGAGTGGTCATGTATTGCTCCTACTACCCGATACTGAGCTCGTCCCCGGTTCCGGAAGATCGAAGGGCGCGGGTTCACGGCCCGCGCCCTGAAGGAAATGCGAGGTCGGCTAGCAGTCGACGAGTTCGGGTGACTGGTTGAGGATCTGGGACCTGGCGGTGACGAACTCGGCGTGAGCCGCGGTGGCGGCCGGGTCGAAGACCGCGACCCGGTGGCAGTTCTGGAAGGCCAGCTTCACTCCGAAGTGGCGCTCCAGGGCGCCGCGCATGGAGTCGCTGGCCAGGCAGCGCAGGAGCTGGCCGCGGGCGGTCTCGTCCGGCGGGGGGACGGTGTTGTCGGCGAACTCGGCGCCGGTGAGCGTCCTCTGCCTGACCAGCTCGCTGATCACCGACCAGGCGTAGGGCAGCGAGTCGCGGACGCAGGCGACGAACGCCGCGTCGTCCACCTCACCGGCCTTCGCCTGGTCGAGAAGATCGTTCGAAACGGTCAGCGACATGCTGCGTTCTCCTCTCAGAAGGGGTCGTTCAGACACTAGAGCGGGGATTTCGATCTTCCAGCTAGCGCTGGGGGGACACTCGTGTGGGCCCGAAGACGAAGTCCGGATCCACCTGGGCGGCGAGGTCCTCGCCGGTGGCCCGGTTCGCCCAGGCCCGCGCGTTGCGCAGGTGGAACTCCACGGCCTGGCGGCCGAACCGCTCCCAGTCCTTCTCCCGGCCGTCGAGGTGCTTCAGCAGGACGGCCAGGGCCTCGGCGTTGGCCGGCTCCAGGTCGTCCAGGGTGAACGGGCGGCCCTGCTCCATGGCCCGCACGGCGGCCGAGTGCTCCAGACAGACCAGCAGGTCGTCGCCGACGTGCTCGCGCAGGAAGGCGACGTCGCCCGGGCCGTGGACCTTGTTGCCGACGACCGCGAGGGGTACGTCGTAGTCGGCGGCGTACTCGCGGTACTGCCGGTAGACGCCGACGCCCTGCCGGGTCGGCTCGGCCACCAGGAAGGTCATGTCGAAGCGGGTGAACAGGCCGGAGGCGAAGGAGTCGGCCCCGGCGGTCATGTCCACCACGACGTATTCGCCGTGGCCGTCCACGAGGTGGTTGAGGTAGAGCTCCACCGCGCCGACCTTGGAGTGGTAGCACGCCACACCGAGGTCGTCCTCGCTGAACGGGCCGGTGACCATCAGCCGCAGGCCCTCGGGGGTGGTGGCGGAGAACCGGGACTGGATCGGGTCGTCGGCCGGGTCGAGGCTCAGCAGCCGGGAGCCGCGGCCGGGCGGGGTGGTCTTGACCATGGCGGCGGCCGAGCCGATCCGGGGGTTGTCGCCGCGCAGGAACTCCTTGATCTCGGTCAGGTGGGAGCCCAGCGGAGGGGGCAGTTCGCCCTCCTCCAGGCCCAGCGCCATGCCGAGGTGCTGGTTGATGTCGGCGTCGACGGCGACGACCGGCCCGTCCTGGCGTGCCGCCGTGTGCCTGGCGAACAGCGCCGACAGGGTCGTCTTGCCGCTGCCGCCCTTCCCGACGAATGCCACTCTCACGACGCGATCCAATCTGATTATGAAAATCATTGCAACTTCTGCGCGTGACCATGATGCCACGGGGCGGGGCGGAGGGACGGCCGTACGGGAAAAAGCGAGGGCGCGTGTCGCGGGCCGTACGGCCAAAGACTCGCTGTCTCCCGGTTCACCTGCGGAAACGCGCGTCCGGGGAGGGCGGTGGCGGAACATACCAAACCGTATGGCATGGTTCTCTCATGGCCACCAAGCAGGACTGGCTGGACGAAGGGCTCGTGATCCTGGCGAGTCTGGGAGCGCCGGCGCTGACGATCGAGCTGCTCTGCGAACGCCTCGGGCTGACCAAGGGCTCCTTCTACCACCACTTCCGGGGCATGCCGGGCTACCGGACCGCGCTGCTCGACCACTTCGAGGCCAGGTTCACCACGAGCCTCATCGACGTCGTCGAGTCGGAGCCGCACCTGCCGGCCGCGGTACGGCTGGAGCGGCTGATCGACCTGGTCGGCCGCACCGGTGACTCCGCGGACCTGGAGGTCGCGGTGCGGGCCTGGGCCCAGCAGGACGAGCAGGCACGGGAGGTCCAGGAGCGGGTGGACCGGCGCAGGACGGAGTACCTGCGCGTGTTGTGGGAGCAGCGCGGCGGCGAGGAGCCGGACACGATGGCGCGGCTGCTCTATCTGATCCTCGTCGGCGCCGGCCACATGGTGCCGCCGCTGACGTTCAAGGAAATCCGCGAGGTCTACGACCTGGCCTTGCGTCCCTACGCCTCCGACAAGGAGTGATCATGGTGATCCCCCGGCTCCGCGCGCTGACCGAGGACGCGGACCACGTCGACGTCAAGACCGTCGAGGGCGACGTCTCACTCAGGGAGTTCCTGGCCGGCTTCATCTCCTACGAACCCGGCTGGATGCGCCTGCTCTACCGGATCCGCGCGGGGTTCGTGCGCCTGCTGGGCATGCGCCAGGGCGAACTGCCGTCGGCGCGGGGGACCCGGCCCGAGGAGATCCCGTTCACGCCCGGCGGCAAGCTGGCCTTCTTCACCGTGACCGAGGCGGAGGAGGACCGGTACTTCGTGGCGGGGGCCACCGAGTCGCACCTCACCGCGTGGCTCGCGGTGGTCGCCGAGCCGGGCCGCTTCCGGGTCGTCACCATCGTGAAGTACCACCGCTGGACCGGGCCGGTCTACTTCAACGTGATCCGCCCCTTCCACCACCTGGTGGTCACGCGCATGGCCAGGGCCGGGGCCAGGGGAGTGCCCGCCTGAGGGGTCGTCAGGCGCAGGCGTCGTCGAGGGTGACGGTCTCCTGCGGTGAGGCCGCCGGGCTGCCCGAGAGGGCCGGATCCGTCTCCGGTGACCCCTCTGAAGGTGATCCCTCTGAAGATGATCCCTCTGAAGGGGACTCCTGTGAGGGGGACTCACCCGAAGGGGACCCGCTCGGAGGCGACTCTCCCGAAGGGGACTGCTCCGAAGGGGACTCCTCTGAAGGGGACTGCTCCGAAGGTGAACCCGGCGACCCCGCCGAAGGCGAGTCCGCGGCCATGTTCCCGCGCGGGGCGGTCCCCGGCCCGGCGGGCTCGTCCGTCAGGGCCGCGGTCACCTTCCGCCGGATCAGGCGGTAGTCGGGATCGGCGGTGCTGATCAGCGGCGGGACGAACTGGAGGCTCTCGATCTTCGCGGTCTTCACCTTGCCGGCCAGGGTGATCAGATCGGGCAGCAGCTCGCGGGGGACGTCGGTGGAGACCGCGCTCGCGGCGGCCTCGGCCAGCCGCTCGAAGCTCCTGATCACCGTCACCGGGTCGGCCTGCTTGGCGACGGCGTTCATCAGGCACTTCTGGCGGCCCATGCGGACGTAGTCGTCGCTGTAGGTGCGGGACCTGCCGTACCAGAGCGCCTCCTCGCCCGAGAGCCTGCGCGTGCCCGCCTCGATCAGGCCCTCGTTGTGCCTGCCGTACACGATCGGGTCGCGTACGGTGACCCGCACCCCGCCCATCGCGTCGATGATCCTGGCGAAGCCCCGCATGTCGACCATCGCGTAGTAGACGACCTCGATCCCGAGGATGTCCCCGACCGTCCGCTTCAGCAGTGCGGGACCCCGTCTGCCGTCGGCCGTGCCGGGGACCATCTCGGGGTGGTCCTCGGCGTACTGCCAGACCTCGTTGAGCAGGCCCGGCGTGCCGGGCGGCTCGCCGCCGAAGCCGTAGGGGAAGCGGTCGCGCGCCGGGCCGGCCGGCAGCGGGACGTGCTCCAGGTTGCGCGGCACGCCGAACAGCACGGTGGCGCCGGTGCGGGTGTCGACGCTCGCCACGGTCATGCTGTCGGTGCGCACGCCGAACCGGCCGGGCGCCGAGTCCGCGCCGACCAGCAGGATGCCGAGCCGGTCGCGCCCGCCCCACGGGTCGGCGGTGACGGGGGTGGAGCTGGTGGTGAACATCGAGTTCACCACCTTCTGGGAGACGTAGGCGAGCCGGGTGGCGTAGGCCACCGGGACGACCAGCAGCACGCACAGCAGCGCGACCGCGACGGCCGACAGACGGCGCGCGGCCCCGGTCAGCGGCCTGGGCCGGACGAGCTGGTAGGAGCGGATGACCACGAGCACGGTGGCGAGGGCGAAGGACGTCCCCAGCGATCCGAAGAACCACAACCATCCGGGCTGCACGGCCAGGGCGGCCAGGAACGGGCCCGCCGTGAGCAGCATGGTGATCCCCACGGCCATGAGCGTCAGGTGGAGGGCCATCAGGAACGCGCCCGTCCGGTGACGTCCAGCCCGCAGGTGCGCCAATCCCCACAGCACGGCCGAACCGAACGTGAACGCCAAACTCACCCCGACGCCGCCGCGGGCCCCCTTACCCGTCATCTGTGCTACATCCCCCGGTGCGCCGACCCCTATGTCACACGCCAGTGACGACCTGGGAAAATTCCGACCGGCCGACCGGCCGACCGACCGGCCGACCATACGACGCGCGGGGGACGGGACCGTCACCAGCCGGCGGCGCCCGCGAACGACGTCGCCTCGGGCCGGTAGCCGAGGACCTCCCTGGCGGCGGTGATGTCCAGCGTGCGCTCCACGGCCAGATGTCCGGCGGCGTAGCGGGTCAGCCGGGGAGGATCGGCCCGCCCGAGCAGCCTGAAGGCCGTCTCGGTCACGGCGGCGGCGGGTTCCACGAGCCGCAGCGGCAGATAGTACGGCGTGGCGGCGATGTCCCTCTCCTTCAGGATCGCGCGCAGGGCGTCGTCCAGGACGACCGGCTCGGCGTCGGTCACGTTGAAGACGCCGCGCAGCGGGGCGCCGGTCGCGGGCGCCGCGGCGGCCAGCAGGCAGGCCCGGACCAGGTTGCCGACCGAGGTCAGGCTGATCCGCTGCCGTCCGTCGCCCACGGCCAGGAGCCTGCCGCCCCTGACCGCGCCCAGCACCCGGGGCAGCAGCGTGGTGTCCCCCCTGCCGTAGACGGCGTGCGGGCGCAGGACGACCGCCCCGCCCGGCGCCCGCGCCGCGGCCCCCTCCGCCGCCGCCTTGGAGGCGCCGTAGGCGTTGACGTAACGCGTGACGGGCGCCTGGTCCTCCGTCGCCATCACGGTCGGCCGGAAGGGGTCGTAGACGCTGGCCGTGCTGACGTGCACGAACCGCGCCCCGGTGAACGCCCGCACCGCGTTGCGGGTCCCGGCCACGTTGGCCGCCCAGATCTCCGCCGGCCGCCCCCAGTCCGTGACGCTGCCCGCGCAGTGGACCACCGCGTCCACCTCCGGCCGCTCGGGCCACCGTCCGAGGAGGTCCCACGACCGGTACGGCGCGCCGCCGACGTGCCCCGGATCCACCTGAGCCCGCCTGCCGAAGGCGTGCACCTCCCACCCCCGGACCCGGGCCTCCCGGCACACGGCCCCGCCCACGAAGCCCGACGCCCCCGTCACCGCGATCCTCATCGGCGGGCCACCAGGTCGCGCAGGGCGGCGCGGTCGAGCTTGTCGGCGCGGCCCGAACGCGGCAGGGCGTCCAGGCGGACGACGCGGTCGGGCAGGGCCCCGGCGTCGACGATCTCGGGCAGGGCCTTGGACAGGAGGGTCTCGTCGTAGCCGGAGTCGGGCACGACGGCCAGGACGACCTCCTCGTCCCCGGTGTCCGGGTCGGCCAGGCCGACGATCGCGGCCTCGGCGACGCCGGGCAGCGCGGTGATCGCGGGCTCGTAGAGGCCCGGATAGATGTTGAACCCGTCGCGCAGGATCATGTCCTTCTTGCGGCCGAGCAGGATCAGCCGCCCGTCCTCGATGCGGACCAGGTCACCGGTGGCGACCTCCCGCAGCGGCTCCTCGCCGAGATAGCGCGGGGCGACGTGCGGCCCGGAGACGAACAGCTCCCCGTCGTCGGCGACCCGGACGCCCACTCCGGGCAGCGGCGCCCCGAGCAGGTCTCCCCCGGCGCAGTCCAGTTTCTCCCGCGCCGAGGCGATCGAGATCGGCAGGGCCTCGGTCATCGCGTAGACCGACAGCACCTCGGGACCGGCCTCGATCGCCCGGCGCAGCACCCCGGCGGGCGCGGGCGCCGACCCCAGCAGCAGGTACCTCAACGTCTCCGGCAACCGCGGAGTCTCGCGGAGCAGGCGGTCCAGCCGTACCGGGACGGCGAACGCGTGGGTCGCCCTGCGCTTCGCCAGCTCCTCGGCCGTCGGCCCGCCGCCCGGGAGCGACCAGGTGGCCCCGGCCATCAGCGCGGGCAGCCCGAGCATCAGCTGGTCGGTGTGGACGACGTCCCCGGGGCCCAGCGGGAACGCGTCCCGGAACAGCTCCAGCCCCGCCGCCAGCGACCCCCGGGTGTGCACCACACCTCTCGGGTGGGCGGTGGTCCCCGAGGTGAAGATCACCGCCGCGGGCTGGTCCGCCGAGCTCTCGGGGAGCCCGGCCGGCCGTACGGCTCCGCGCAGGAGGCGGGACAGGCGTACGGCGCCGCTGGGGACGCCGGGGAGCCACGGGCCCGTGTACAGGTGGCGGACGGAGTGGCCGGGTAACGGCCGGCGCAGGTGGGCCAGGAACAGGCCGCGGCGGTGGGCCAGGCCCTGCAGCGGGCCGCTCAGGGAGTACAGGAGCGACTCGGCGACCACCCACGCCGGCCGGGTGGCGGACATCCGGGCGGCCAGCACGCCGGGGGCCAGCCCGGGGTCGGCCAGGACGAGCATCCCGCCCGCGGCCACCGATCCCAGCGCCGTCACGACCGCGTTCACGCCGGGCCGTACGGCGAACAGCACCCCGTCGCCCGGCTTCAGGTCGTCCATGGCGGCGCGGACGGCCTCCACCCGGCGGGCCAGCTCGCCGTAGGCGATCTCGCGGCCCCGGCCGTCGATGATCGCGGTCCGGTCCGGCTCCCGCCCGGCGGTCGCCATGATCCCGGTGATGATGTCGTTCATGCGGGAGGTCCAATCCGCGAGGGCAGGCCGGTCAGGAGGCGGTGATCCACAGGTGCTCGTAGGTGGGGATCAGTACCCCTCTGGCCGCGCGCCGCCGTACGACCCGCACGCGGTGGGACAGCACCACGGACGCCACCGCGCGGATCTCGGCCAGAGCGAGAGGGTAACCGATGCAGAAGTGCGGACCGGCGCCGAACCACAGGTGGCGCAGCTCCGGAGGGTGCGGGCGGGAGGGGTCGAAGGGGCCGTGGGCGCGGGCGCAGTTGTGGGTGACGATCAGCACCCGGTCACCGGGCCGCGCCACCGCACCGCCGGTCCTCCCCGCCCCGCCGGTCGCCGCGCCGATCGCGCCGTCGGGGTGGATCCGCACCGGGGCGGCCACCGAGCGCAGCATCATCGGGGTCGGGGTGGTGACCCGCATCGCCTCGTCGATCACCCGGTCGAGGTCTTCCACGGTGACGCCGTGGTCGTGGACGAGCGCGACCAGGCGGGGCACGAAGGTGGCGACCGTCTCGGTCCCGGTGAGGAAGAACGCCCCGGCCGCGCCCCTGGCCTCGGCCGCCGACAGGCCCAGGGAGCGCATCCGGCCCATGACCGTGGACTCGTCCCCGGCCTCGTAGGCGGCCTGCGCGATGTCCCCGATCCGGTCGAGCACCCGCCGGGCGACCGCCACCTGCCGCTCCGACAGCCGCCGCGAGCGCAGTGAGACCATCGAGACGACCCGCTCCCCCTCGGCGAACAGCTCCCTGGCCCGCTCCTCGGACACCCCGCCCGACTCCAGGCCCAGCCCGATCGTCCGGCAGATCACCGCACCGGCCATCAGCCGCATGGTGTCCACCAGATCGACGGTCTCGCCGCGCGCCAGCCGCGCGTCCAGCGCCTCCAGCGGCTCCTTCAGCACCTGCGCCACCATCGCGGAGACGTAGCCGGGGGTGAACAGCGGCGTCAGCTTCCTGCGCAGCGCCAGGTGCCCGGGTCCCTCCATGTTCAGCAGCACCGACGGCCCCAGCACCGGCGTCCACAGATCGCCCGGCGAGCCGGGCCCGTCCTTGCGGAAGCGCTCGTCGGTCAGTACGGCCCGCGCCACGGCGGTGTCGTTGACCACCACGCCCAGTCCGGGCACCCGCACCACCGGGCCGAACCGGGCCAGCAGGCGCATCAGCGGATAGGCGAAGGGATGCGCGGCGAGATAGAGCCGGGCCTCGTGGTCCGGCCGGCTCCGCCGGGCGCCGGACCGCGGACGGGCGGCGGAGATCATCGCACGTCGACCACGTCGGGACGGTAGCGGTGGTCGGCGTACCAGGCCAGGGTGCCCGCCAGGCCGTAGGCCCGCAGCCGGCGCACGGATCCGAAGACCACCACGTCGCGGCGGGAGCCGTACGCCGAGGTGATCTTCCGGACCCGGTTGACCAGGGCGCGGTCCTCGTGGACCTCCTCGATCGCGGTCCTGGGGAAGCCGTCCGCGCGCCGGTAGAGGTCGGCGGTGATGGCGAGGTTGCAGCCGGGCATCATCACGTACGGGCCCTTGTACAGCGGGTCCCGGTTGCCCGGCCGGAAGCGGCCGAAGGTCGCGGCGACCTGGACCACGAGCGGGATGAACCGCCGCTCCCAGAACTTCAGCGGGAACTCGTCGGTACGCGGCCGGAGCCTGCCGCCGACCATCTCCAGCCCGTCACCGAACGCGCGGCGGATGTTGCGCACCCAGTCGGGACGGGGCAGGCAGTCGGCGTCGGTCCTGGCGATGTGGGTGGCGCCGTTGGCGATGGCGTGGCGCACGCCGGTGTCGGAGGCGGCCCCGGTGCCCTTGCGCGGCTCGGAGATCACCTCCACGCCGTGCCGCCTGACGACCTCGGCGGTGCCGTCGGTGCTCGCGTTGTCCACCACGACCAGGGTGAAGTCCCGGTCGGCCTGCGCCTCCAGCGCCCGCAGCGTGGCCTCGATGCCCGCCGCCTCGTTGTACGCCGGAACGATCACCCAGAGGTTCATCCCATCGAGGTTCATCACATCTCCGCCAACATCACGCCCATGCTGACCCCGCCGCCCAGACCGAGCAGCGCCACCCGGTCCCCGGGCCGCCAGCCGCCCAGCGCGAGCTGGAGCGGGAGCGTCGCCGAGGCGCAGTTGCCGTGCTCGGGCAGGCTGACCACCAGTTTCTCCCTGGGGATGTCCAGCACCTGCGCCAGGAAGTGCAGGTACGGCAGCGCCACCTGGTGCACCGCCACCACGGCGAAGTCGTCCCAGGACAGGCCGGTGCGCTTGAGGGCGGTGAGGAAGATGTCGGGGCCGATCCGCTCGAAGGCCTCCTTCAGCCGCCGGCCGTCGCCGCGGAAGTAGGAGTACTCCGGATCGCGCGGGTGCGCCGAGCCGCCGCCCGGCAGGGTGCCGATCGCCCAGGCCGTGGAGTCGGCCGAGAAGTCGCGGTAGAAGATGCCGCGCTCCTCGTCGGCGGTGACCAGCACGGCCGCCCCGCTGTCCGACAGCGTGTACCCGGCGAAGGAGTCGACGAACTGCGCCCTGTCCCTGACCTGCCAGCGGATCGCCCGCGAGGGGGTCTCGCCGGAGCAGACGAGCACCCGGCGGTGCGCGCCGGACAGGATCAGCGCCTCGGCCACCTGGATGCCGTTGAGCATGCTGTTGCAGGCGTTCTTGACGTCGAAGACCGGGCACGACAGACCGAGCTTGGCCGCCACGATGTGCGCGGTGGCCGGCTCGACCATGTCCTGCGACGCCGAGGCGAAGATCAGCAGGTCGGGGTCGCCGTGGCCGGTCGCGCCGTCCGGGCCGCTCCCGCCGGGAAGGCCGAGCCTGCGCACCGCCTCGACCGCCAGGTCCGACGCCTGCTGGTCGTCGCGCGCCACGTGCCGCAGACGGATGCCCGTCATCCGTTCGACGATCCCCCGGTGGGGAACGTACCCCTCGATCCGGCGCTCGACGTCCGTGCTGGTCAGCGTCCGTTCGGGCAGATACGTCGCGACGCCCGTGATACGGGCTTTCATCGCGCCCCCTCAATCCGGCCAAGTCTCCCGATGCCTGCGCAATGTATAGCCATAAGTGGTGTTTGTCCTAGTCAGCGGGAGCGGAGGGACCGATGGTGAGGAAGTTCTCATCGGTCCGGGAGGGGCATACCCGCGTACCGCGAGTGCGCCACGGCCGGGGATTCCGGGAGGGGCCGCCCTTTTCCCGGGCATGACCAGCTCTTTACCGGGTAGCCGGTGCCGTCATGAGCGAGATCGGGATCGGCACCGTGACGACGAAGGTGCCCGCGCGGCTGGACCGGCTGCCATGGTCACGATGGCACTGGATGATCGTGATCGGTCTCGGAACCGTCTGGATCCTGGACGGCCTCGAAGTCACCATCGTCGGCAACCTCTCGGCCCAGCTGGCCAAGGAGGGCAGCGGCCTGGAGATCACCCAGACCCAGGTCGCCGGTACGGCCGCCGCCCTCTACGTGGCGGGCGCCTGCCTGGGGGCGTTGTTCTTCGGATGGCTGACCGACCGCTTCGGGCGCAAGAAGCTGTTCATCATCACGATGATCGTCTACCTGGTGGCCACGGCGATGACCGCGCTGTCGTTCTCGGCGTGGTGGTTCTTCCTCTTCCGGTTCCTGACCGGGTTCGGCATCGGCGGTGAGTACGCC
Organism: Paraplanobispora siamensis; assembly: GCF_016863175.1. Taxonomy (GTDB): domain Bacteria; phylum Actinomycetota; class Actinomycetes; order Streptosporangiales; family Streptosporangiaceae; genus Planobispora; species Planobispora siamensis. Next base: position 189,925 of record NZ_BOOJ01000030.1, on the reverse strand, counting down.
GCGATCAACTCGGCCATCGACGAGCTCATCCCGAGCCGCTACCGCGGGCGGATCGACATCATCATCAACGGCAGCTACTGGCTCGGCGCGGCCGGCGGCGCGCTGCTGACGGTGCCGCTGCTGAACAACTTCGCGGTGAACATCGGCTGGCGCATCGCCTTCGGCCTGGGCGTGGTGCTCGGCCTGGCGATCCTGCTGGTCCGCAGGCACGTGCCGGAGAGCCCGCGCTGGCTGTTCATCCACGGGCGGGACCGGGAGGCGGAACAGCTGGTCGACGAGATCGAGGAGCGGGTGGAGCAGGAGAAGAACGTCCGCCTGGAGGAGCCCGCCCAGTCGATGACCATCCACCAGCGCAAGTCGATCGGGTTCGGTCAGATCGCGCACACCATGGTCGCCCGCTATCCCCGGCGCACGATCCTCGGCTTCTCCCTCTTCGTCGGGCAGGCGTTCCTCTACAACGCCATCACCTTCGGGTACGCGCAGATCCTGTCGACCTTCTACGGGATCGACACGAACACCGGTTACTTCTTCGCGGTCATCGCGGTCGGGAACTTCCTCGGCCCGCTCCTGCTGGGCCACCTGTTCGACACGGTCGGCCGGGTCCCGATGATCGCCGGAACCTACATCGGATCGGGGGTGCTCCTGCTCGGCACCGCCTGGCTGTTCGCCCAGGGCGCGCTGACCTCGGTCACGCTGACCGCCTGCTGGTGCGTCGTGCTCTTCTTCGCCTCGGCCGGGGCGAGTTCGGCCTACCTCACCGTCAGCGAGATCTTCCCGATGGAGACCCGCGCCATGGCGATCGCGTTCTTCTACGCCATCGGCACCTTCGTCGGCGGCGTCGCCGGTCCGCTCGTCTTCGCCGGCCTGGTCGAGAGCGGGGTGCCCGGGGACACCGCGCTGGCCTTCTCCATCGGCGCGATCCTGATGATCGCGGCGGGGCTGGTGGAGGTGTTCCTCGGGGTCAAGGCCGAGGGCAAGGGCCTGGAGGACATCGCCGAGCCGCTCAGCACCGCCCCCGCCGACGCCTCCCGCTGACCGGCTCCGCCTCTTCGGCCGGCGGCCGCCTCCGCTGACGGGCCCCGCCTCCCCCCGCGGCGGCGCCCGTCAGGCGTTCGCGCAGGAGTCCTGCGTGGCGTCGAAGCCGTTCAGACCGGCGGCGTCGTCCGGGGACAGCTCCCTGAGCCCCTGCCAGTCGTCGCCGATCGTCAGGACCAGCCGCCCGGTCCGGGCGGCCTCGACGAGCCGGCCCCGGGAGGCCAGCAGGTCGCGGGAGAGGGTCGGCGCCTTGGTGGCGCCGTTCGGGGAGTAGGCGATCGTGGTCCTCGCCTGCGGCTTGCGCGGCGCGTCGCCGATCTTGGCGATGTGGTAGCCCCGCTCCTCCAGCTTGGCCGCGACCACCGTGGCCAGGCCGGAGCGCCAGGTCCCGTTGCGCACCTCGATGTGGATCTTCGAGCGCGCCACCTTGGTCTGCCCGCCCCTGACCCCGGCGTCGGCGATCGACTTGTCCCGGGCCACGATGGAGAACAGCCTGCGGCTCTGCGGCTCGACCCACTCCACCTTGCCGGGGTGGACCAGGGAATAGCGCCACGGGGTCGTGATGAAGTGGATCTGCCCGGCGGCCAGGCCCTCGGCGCTGACCGCGAGGTCCTTCATGACGCCCACGGTGAGGCCGGGGTCCGTGGTGACCGACTTGGTGGCCGCGTTGAGGAAGCCGAACAGCCTGGTGGGGTCGGTGAGCGTCTCGCCGCTCATGACCTTCTTGACCATGGAGGCGATGAACATCTGCTGGCGCTGGATGCGCCCGATGTCGGACCCGTCGCCCAGGCTGTAGCGGGCGCGGACGTAGCCGAGTGCCTGCTCGCCCATGAGCGTCTGCCGCCCGGCGGGCAGGTTCAGCAGGGCCTTGGTGTCGTGGATCGGCTCGGGCACGCAGACCTCGACCCCGCCGACCGCGTTGACCATGTCCTTGAAGCCGGTGAAGTCGACCTTCACGAAGTGGTCGATGTGGATGCCGGTCAGCGTCTCGATGGTCTTCCAGGTGCAGGCGATGCCGCCGGAGTTGAACGACTCGTTGATCATGCCGATGTGGGCCTGCTGGCCGGGCAGCCCCTGCCGGGCGCGGCAGGCGGGCAGCTGCACCATCGAGTCGCGGGGGAAGCTGATGACCATCGCGTTGTCCCGCCTGGGGGAGATGTGCGCGAGCATGATCGTGTCGGTCCGCTCCCCGGCGAACCTGCCGTACCTGGCGTTCTTGCCGTCGCGCTGGTCGGAGCCGACGACGAGGACGTTCATCGCCTTGGTGGCGACCTTGACGGGCCGGGTCCCCAGGTCCTCCGAGGTCACCTCGACGTGTTTGACGTTCCCGGTCAGCTTGACGAACGCGCCGACCGCCGTGGCGCTGACCGCCAGGACGACGACCGTGACGACCGCCACCAGCCACCACACCCACCGGCGCCGCCACCGCGGAGCATGCTCCGCCGCCGCGTCGATCGAACCGCTGCTCACGTGACTCCAGAGATGGACGGGCCAGGGTGCTCCCGTTTCTGGGGAGTCGGTTACAGCCGTGGCCGAGTGTACTAATCCCTGATAAGGGTCGGATAAGAACTCCGGCAGGCATATAACGCGTGTCGCACGGCACTGGGGTGACCCTGTTACGATCCGCCGGTGATTACCCGTAATGGTGATGTCGGCGATGTTCAGGCTGTTCTGAGGATGTTTGACAGCGCAGTGGCCTGGCTCACCGAGCAGGGCCGTACCGGTCAGTGGGGAAGCGAGCCGTTCTCCGCCGATCCCGCCCGCGTCGAGCGGATCACCGGGTGGGCGGCCTCCGGGGGGATGCGCATCGCCGAGATCGACGGGGAGCCCGCGGGCTGCGTCGTCCTAGGCGGGCCGATGCCGTACATCGCCCCCGCTCCCGAGCCCGAGCTCTACGTGCAGGCCCTGGTCATCGACCGGCGCTTCCACGGCCGCGGGGTCGGCTCGACCCTTCTGGAGCTGGCCTCGGCCGAGGCCGCCGACCGGGGGATCTCCCTGGTCAGGGTCGACTGCTACGCCGGGGACGACGGCCGGCTGGTGAGGTACTACGAGAGCCAGGGCTTCACCAGGACCGAGCCCTTCACGGTCGGCGAGTGGCCGGGGCAGATCCTGGAGAGGCGTCTCTGAGGCCTCTCCGGGGGCGTCCCGCGCCGAGTCATCCCGTGCTGCCGGAGTCCGTGCCGCCGGAGGACATCGGGTAGATGCGCAGCCAGTCCACCTCCATCCAGGCCTCTCCCGCGCTGCCCCGGCCGGGGAACCAGTCCAGCTGCAGGCAGGCCGACATCGGGCTGTGCGTGGCGTTGGCCGAGCGGAACCACTCCCGCCCGTCGATGTAGCCGACGACGCCCCGCGGGCTGTTCTCCACGGCGTAGGTGTGCCAGGTGGTCATGTCCACCTGGGCGTGGGCCTGTTCCTGTCCCTGCGGGGTGTGCAGGAAGAAGTTCGGCCGCTGCCTCTCCGGGTCGTCGATGACCTCCAGGTAGTCGATCTCCTCGCCGGTGGCGCTGCGCACGTTCCCCCCGCCCTCCTGCGGCCAGAGCAGGGCGACCGGGTGATAGGAGCCGGCGCCCGGATACAGGCGGATGCGGGCCTCCCAGCGTCCGTAGGTCTGCACGTGCCGGCTGGCGAGGCCCGCCGTGGTGCCGTCCGCCATGCCGTACAGGTAGAGCGTCCCCTCGCCCAGGTAGAGCTGCCCGGAGGAGCGGCGGCCGTTGCCCGCGTGACCGGGCGAGTCGTAGAACACCCAGTCCGAGGCCTGCAGGTAGTCGTCGAACTCGGCGCACCAGTCCGGCGCGCCCCAGCCGTGGATCGCGGCGGCGCTGGCGGCGTCGGGCGAGGCGGGGCAGGCCAGGGTGGCCGCGCCGGTGCCCGGGGCCGCGGACGCGGCCGGAGTGATCAGGGCCAGTGCCGCCGCCAGCGCCGCCGCCGGGGCGATGCGCCGCAGGGAGCCGTGTGGGGACATGGGGTCTTCCTCGATCCATGAGCGGGGGGTGGTCTACGGGGGAGTGCCGGTGACGGCCTTCCATCCGGCGGCGGCGAACTCGCGGGTGCCGGGTTCCGCGATCGGGGGCGCGGCCGCGGGCGGGGGGTCGAGCGCGCGGACCCAGTCGCCGTTCCCGCCGCGGACGCCGGGGCGCCAGATCATCTGCATGTTCACGGCGAGCGGGGCGGAGTAGGCCGGGCCGGGCTCGTCGGTCCCCCTGGTCGCGTTCACCCGGACCAGGAGGGAGACGAGCACCTCGTCCCCGGCGCTGTCGTTCCACCGGACGCCGATCGGCTCGGTCCGCAGGGCCGCCCCCGCGGGGGGATCGCCGTCGAGCGGGAGGTCGAGGGTCTCCCGCCAGCCGCGGACGACGGCGCCCGCGTCGTCGCGGGCGGTCGCGCGCCGTTCCGCGGGGGCGTACAGTTCCGCGGCCTGCTCCGCCCGCCAGGCGTCCAGGGTCCAGGAGGCCTCCAGCGCGGCGGCCGCCGCCGAGACCGCCCCGAGCGTGGTCCGCGGGAAGCCGACGGGGTATCCGGCATCGCCGTGGTAGCCGGAGGGCCGGGCGAGTACGACCCAGGAAGGCCCGGAGGACCCGGACGACCCGGCCCCGGACACCGGCGGCGCGCCGGACCCGCGGTCCGGGAGCAGCCACACGCAGAGCGCCGCCGTGAGCGCCCCGGCGACCGCCAGGGCCACGAGGGCGCGCCGCCGGAACGCGCGACCCGGCGGGCCCAGGTCGACGTCCAGGACGGGTCCCTCGACGGCCGGCGGCATCAGCGGCTCCGGGCCGGACGCAGTCCGAAGGCCTGACCGGCCGCGGCGGCCAGGCGCAGGTAGGCGCCCCGGGTGGCGGGCCGCATGCGGGTCAGGTCCACCTCCGCCCCCTCCCTGAGGTGGGGGTCGTACGGCACGCGGACCACCGCGCGGCAGCGGGAGGTGAAGTGCTGCTCCAGCACCTCCAGGTTCACGTCGGACTTCGGCTCCACCGCGTTCAGCACGACGATGGCGTTGTCCGCCAGCGCGGAGTAACCGTGGGCGTTGAGCCAGTCCAGGGTTGCCGCGGCGGAGTTCGCCCCGTCCACGGCGACCAGGGTGACCAGCACGATCTGGTCGGCCAGCTCCAGGGTCGCGCCCATGGCCCCGTGCAGCAGGCCGGTCCCGCAGTCGGTGATGCAGATCGAGTAGTAGCGCTCGATCAGCCCGGCGATCGTGCGGTAGTCGTCCGCGTCGAAGGCCTCGCTGATGGCGGGATCGGTGTCGGAGGCCAGGATCTCCAGCCGGGCAGGGGACTGCGAGGTGAACGCCCGGGCGTCGGAGTAGCGCATGATGCGGGGCGCCTCGGCGAGCATGGTGCGGATGGTCGCGGCGGTCTCGGGCACGACCTTCAGGCCGAGGGTTCCCCGGTCCGGGTTGGCGTCGATGGCGATCACCCGGTCCCCTCGCAGGGAGGCCAGCGTGTTGCCCAGGGCGGCGGTCGTCGTCGTCTTGCCCACCCCGCCCTTGAGGCTCATCACCGCGATCCGGTGGTGCCCGCCGGCGACCGGCGTCTGGGCGTGCGCGATGAGGGTGCGCCGCTCGATCTCCGCCGCCGACTCAGTGGGGGTGATCTTCCCGCCGGAGAGCCGCCAGACCATCCGCCGCCATCCGCCCGAGGGTTCGGGCCGGCGGTTGGTGAGGAGGTTCTCCGCGGTGAGCGGGACCGCCGCGGGCCGTGTCGCGAGTCCGGGTCCGGGTCCGGGATCGGGTCGCGCCGCGGGTCCGGAATCCGGCTGTGCCGCCGGTCCCGGGTCCCGCCGGGGGCCGGGCCCGTCCTGTGGCCCCGGCCCGGGATTCGGCCGGGGGCCGGGCCCGTCCTGCGGCGGGGCGGGTGACGCGGGGGTCCGGGGAGAGGTGTCTGTCACGACCGGGGTCCTTTCGCGGGGCGGGAGGCTGGTCAGCAGGTGCGCCAGCGCACCACCGTGGAGATCGAGTCGTCGGGGCCGTGGAGGGTCATCGGGGCGGTGACGGGGGCGGCGGCGCCGCACCAGTGGCGGACCCGGAGGGCGCGCACGGTGATCACGGCCGTGTCCCCCCGTTTCAGGGTTCCGTCGGCGGGGCTCACGGCCAGGCCGGGGGCGGACAGGCGCCACCGCACCTCGTCTCCCGACACGGAGCTGATGATCATGCTGCCCCTGCCGTACTCGTCCAGGACGACTTCGGCGGGCATGCGCAACCGGGTCGCGAGACCGCCCTCCCCGGCCGCGACACCGGGCGCCGCGACGACGCTCCGCCCGGTGAGGGCGGTGGGCGTGACGCTGCTCGTGGCGGCCCGGGGCAGGGACGAGGGCAGGACCCCGGCTCCGGGCCCGTTCCCCAGCGCGGGCCCCAGGACGTTCATCCCGGTCAGGGTCCCGGCCACTCCCGCGACGGCGACGATGACGACCCGCATGGCGGTGGCCCGGGCCCTGACCCCGGCCAGCGCGAGCGCGTCGGCGAGCCGGGACCCGGAGACCCCGTCACGACGCCGTTCCCGGCCCGGTGTCTCCCAGGAGAGGGGCCGTGTGTCGGGGGTGGGGATCAGACCGGGGATGTCGAGGTTCGCCCGGGCGGGGGTCGCGGGGACCGGGGGATCGGCGGGGACGCTCAGGTCCGCTCCGTCCGCGGGGATGTCGGGCTCCGTCCGGGCCGCCCGAACGGCGGGGATGGCCGGGAGGGTGTCGTCCTCCCGGACAGCGATTTTGCCGACCAGGGCCCGGGGGATGGACGGCAGCGTCTCCTCGTCCCGCCGGGAGACGGAGACCGGGAAGGATCGCACGGGAGGCTCCGGAGGCGCCGCCCTCCCCGGCCCGGGGCCACCCATCGCGTACGGCGCCACCCTGCCCGCGCCGGAACCGCCCATCCCGTGCGGCGCAGCCTTGCCCGCATCGGGGGTGTCCGTGGTGTGCGGTGCCGTTCTGTCGGGGGCGGGACTGTCTATTTCGTACGGCGCCACGCTGCCCTGGCTGGCACCGCCCATTCCGTACGGCCCAGCCTTGCCCGGACCGGGGGTGTCCACCGAGCGTGGCCCGGCCGGGTCGAGGCCGTTCGTCGAGTACGGAGCCGTGCCCCGTCGTGGCCCGGGTGCTCCGGCGGCCGCGGACGTCCGCCTGTCTCCCCGTGCCCCGGGGTCCCCGGGCGGCGGGGAGTCCTCATGGGGCTCCGGGTCCTCGGAGGGTCCGGCCTCTGCGGGTGGACGGGAGTCGCCGGACGGGGGCGTCTCCGCTGCCAGGCGAGGATCGCCGAGCGGCCCGGGGTCCGTGGGCGAACGGGTGCCCGCGGAGAGGAGGGAGGCTGTCAGCCGCCGGACGGTCTCCGGGCTCAGGGAGTGGATCGGCGGGTTGGCGATCATCTGGGGGACCGTGTAGCGGATGTTGATGGGCCGCGTGCACGCCGGACACCGGGTGATGTGAGCCAGCAGGCCGGTGGCGGCGTCGTCGGAGGCGGGCAGCGGGTCCGCCCGCCCGCCGGGGAACGCCGACTCCGCCAGCGGGCGCAGCTCCGGGCAGGGCGCGCGGTCGTGGGCCAGCCCGTCCAGCGCGCTGACCAGCATCTCGATGACGTCCTGGGTCCTGGTCGCGAGCTTGTCGACCTCCTCCACGGACAGGGCGAGGATGTGGGAGAGATCCTCCGGGCTCAGCTCGTGCCGGAACATCAGCCGCAGGGCCTCGGTGCCGAGCGGATCGGCGAGCCGCCATGCCCGCTCGATCAGCACGGCGCCCGGCAGGCCCGGCCCGGTGCCCGGGGCGTACCCATCCCGATGGCCGGGCGCGGTGGAGCAGTCACGCCGGAGTACGGCCAGCAGCCACGCCCGGGCCGAGACGCTCCCGGGGACGGTCCGGACGCCGCACGCCGCGATGACGGAGGCGACCGCCGCGGGCGCCCGGTCCTCGCCGAGGTGGTATCCGGCGTAGTCCAGCAGATGCGCGCCGTGCTCGCTCACCCAGGCCGCCCACTGGCCGGGGCCGGGTGCGGTGCCCCGAGAGGGGACGGGCGGGTTCACGGGCCCGTGTACCCGCCGGTGTCCGGCCGGCCCTCATCCGGCCCCGGCGGCCCCTCTCCCGGTCCCGGCCACTGCCCGTCCGGGGTCGTGGGGACCTCGTCCTGCGCCGGCGGGCTCTCCGCGGTGTCCGGCCGGTCCGTCTCCCGCACCGGCGGCTCGCCGACGGTGTCCGTACGGTCGTCCTGCACGGGCGGGTTCTCGATGGTGTCCGGCCGGTCGGCGTCCAGCTTCGGGCGGTTGTCCCGCACGCGCGGGCGGTCCGTGCCCGGTCTCGGCGGATCCGTCACCACGAGCTCCAGCTCTCGCTCGGGGAGACCGGTGAACTTGGTCCAGTTGCTGATCTCGCCGGGGGCCGGCTCCGCGAGGAGCCAGCGGATGAAGGCGGGCCACTGGCACGAGTCGCGGGGGATGCCGCCCTCGGACGAGGCCGCGCCGCCGCGGGACGAGCGGAACTGGCGGAGTTCGGCGGTGGTGTAGTCACGGCACGCGGGGGTGCCGGGCGGGGCGATGTCGAGGTCCCACACGCCCTCGGCGTCGGTGTAGCGCATGTTCCTGTCCAGCCCCAGGGCCTCGCGGGCGCGCTTGAGCAGCTCGGGGTTCCGGAAGACGGGCAGGGAGGGGTCGTCGTGGACGGAGCCGTCATCGGACGGGGCCGGGGCGGTGGGAGAGTCCTCTCCCGGGTCCGGAGCCTCGGTCTGCTCCGGCTCGGAGCTCTCCGCGGGCGGCGCGGGGGACTCGGCCGAGGTCTCCTCGGGGCCCGGGGCGGGCGGCGCGGAGCTCTCACCGGGGCGCTGGTCGGGCGGCGCGGGGTCGTCGTCGGGGTGCCGGTCGCGCGGCGGAGCCGAGGACTCCCCGGGGCCGGGGGTCGGCGTGACCCGCATCTCCGGCGGGTTCTGGCCGTCTCTGGGCGGCACCGCCGGGCGCAGCGTCCCCACCGAGGGCGGGCCGGGCCGGCCGGTGTCGGCCGGGGGCGGCGAGGCCGTACCGGTGCTCGTCGACGGCGTGGGGACGCCGGAGCTCGCCGAGGCCGTGGGGGTACCGGTGCTCACCGAGGGGGCCGGGTCGCTGACGCTCGCCGACGGTGTCGGAGTGCCGGTGCTCGCCGAGGGCGTCGGAGTCCCCGTGCTCGCCGAGGCCGTCGGGGAGCCGGTGGCGGTGGCGGTGGGCGGCGGGGCTGTGCTGACGCTCACCGTCGGTGTGGGCTTGCCAGGTGGTGGCGGGATCGTACCGGTGACCGTGGGTGTGGGTCTGCCGGGCGGCGGGATCGTACCGGTGACCGTGGGTGTGGGTCTGCCGGGCGGCGGGGACGGGGGCCGGTTGCTCATGGAGGGGCCCGGTACTCCGGCGCTCCGGGACGCGGTCGGGCGGGCGGAGGGGAGAACGGGCTCGTCGGTGATGTCCCCGATGGTGATCTTCGGGGCCGAGGGCTCCACGGGCTTGTTCTCCGGCTTCGCGGACTCCTTCTTCGTCTTCTCCGGAGCGGCCTTCGTCTTCTCCGGGGCGGGCTTGGTCGCCGTCGTGCGCCGCGCGGGCGGAGGCGCGGGGTTCGTCGTCTTCTTCGGCGGCTCGGGAACGGCCTGCTTGGGCGGGCCCGCCGTCTTCTTGGGCGGGGCGGACGACTGCTTCGGCGGGGCGGCCGTCTTCTTGGTCGGTGCGGGCTTTCCGCTGGGGTTGCCCGGGACGAAGGCGGTCAGGACGCCGCCGACCGCGGGCAGGGCGGTGCAGCCGGAGTCGCCCGGGTCGACCGCGCGGCCGTCCGTGGTGACGGTGAGGCAGACCCGGCCGGTCCCACCCGGGGCGGCGGCCGTGTCGCTCTCGTCCCCGGTCCCGGCGGCCTTCTCCTCACCCGAGGCGGTGACCGTCTCGTCCTCATCCGAAGCCGGATCGTCCTCGCCCGGCATCGTGATCGTGCTGCCTTCGTCCGAGCCCGTAAGGGAGAGCGGCGCGTCGGTTTTCTGCGAGGACTGGGAGGTCCGTGCTCCCGCTCCGGCGTTCAGGACGTAGGTGCCCGCGGCGAGCCGTACCGTCTCCGCCTGGTCCGGTTGGGACCGCCCGGATATGACGATTCCCAGCCCGGCGCCGGCTCCGAACACCCCTACCGCGACGGTCGCGGTGACCACGGTCGCCCGCGATGGCCTGCGTGATGGTGCCGTCATGTGAACCTTCCGCTCCTTTCCGGGGACGTCAGGTGCCGTGGCTCTCCAGGACTTCGGACCACTCGCCGAGCACGCGGACCCGTTCACTGGAACCCGCTGGTGGTACATGGGCCACATAGATGCGGCCGTAGGTCGCGCTCGCCGTACGGGCGAACGCCTCGCCGTCGGTGCGGACGGCGGCCGATCCCTTCAACGCGACCTTCGCGCCCGCCCTGCGGGCCTGGCGCAGATCGGTGGACCGGGCGCCGTACCAGATCAGGGCGCCTCCGTCGTCGGTCATCAGCGAGCGCACCGGGCCCTCCGGCCGGAAGGAGAGCGTGAGCCTCCATCCGGCCCGCTCCAGCCGGGCCCGCTCCTGCTGCCAGAACCGTACGGCCCGGTCGGTCCAGGGACCGTCGGCGAAGCGGGGGTCGGGGGTGGCGCTCTCCAGGCTCGCCAGATGGGCCCGGGCGACCTGGCGCGGTGTCGCCAGCAGGCCGGAGGCGTTCTCCGGCAGGCTCGTGGCGTAGCCGCCGGAGTCGGTCGCGACGCCGGGCAACGGTTCCGGCGGCGTGCGGGTGTCGGTGGTGAACGCCGTCGCCCGCCATCCGTCCGGGGTGGCGGTCAGCACCTCGCTGATGCGGGCCACTCCCTTCTGGTGGGAGACGGCCGCGAACCAGCCGGTGGTCCCGCCCGCATCCCGGGGGACCAGCAGCTCCGGCTCGGGCCAGAGACCGGAGACCGGTTTCTCGCCCCGCATGCGGGCGGTCTCGAAGCTCGCCCGCGACATCTCCAGGGCCAGGCCCTGCTCCAGCTCGCCCATGGCGCGGGCGTCCCTCTTGGCCTGGGCGATCGAGAGGTCACGGGCGTAGCGGTCGTGGATGCGCCGTGCCTCCTCGACGGTGATGCGGGAGGGCTGGGACTCCGCCGACGGAGGGACGACCGTCTGCCAGGGCGTCCCGGCGGGGGCGGCGGAGGGGGCGGAGCGGGCGGGTGCGGTCACCGGTTCGGACGAACCGGATACGGCGGCCCATGTCCCCACGCCGCCCGCGACCGCCAGTGCCGCTCCGGACAGGACGACCTTCCGCCATCCGGAGGTGGGCAGACGTTCGGGTTCCCACCTCTCGTCGTCCCGGAAGCCGTCGTGGAAGTCGTCCTGAAAGCCGCGCCCGGCACGGGTGCCGGTGTGCTCAGAGAGCCGGACTGCCTTGTCCGGTGGATCTGATGCATTCTGCGGCATAGATCCAGATATTAGACTGACAGGGATTCTGGTGGAAGGTAAATAAGGGGAGTTATTGACATTTAGGACTTACTCCATCTAAATGGCATGAATAGGGAAATGTGGCCCGGCCGAAAAGCGATATAGGGAACTCCGTTGCGATGGTGAGTCCGTTGTCGGGACTTCTCTGGAGAGCTTTCGGATGCGAGGGTCCGTAGATCATCCGAAGGTGATTTATTCACTTCCGGGTGCGAATGAACGGCCGCTGTCCGGCTTATTGACATGAAATCCAATCACATTTGCATACCGTTCACCCGGACCGAGGGGATGTGACGGCGAATGCCCTCTGGATCACGTACACCGCGCCGTCTGCTGGTACGGCAGGCCGTCTCCGTGGTGGCGGCGACGCTCCTGGTCGTCTATCTCATCCTGGTGCCGCTCGGGTTCGTCGAGCAGGACCACCGGCTGTCGACACCGGAGATCGTGCTCGCGGTGGCGATCATCGTGCTGTCGCAGTACTCGATCGAGGACCTGACGGTCGACGCGAGCGGGGCGAGCAGGATCCGTTTGCGCCGCATCGAGAGCCGCCAGCGGGCCATCGAGTCCGACATCAAGGTCATGCAGGTGGCGCTGTCGGGCATCGTGACCAAGCACGAGCTCCGGCACCTGCGGGGACTGGACTCCGACGGACCCTTCGACGTGCAGTACTCCAACCACATGGTCAGGGAACTGGAGCGGCTGGACGCCATGCGGTTCGTGGTCCCGGTGCAGAAGGCGGGGATCAACGCCATCCGCAGGGACCACGAGGCGCCCGACGACAGGTTCAACCTCCAGGACTACGTCCGGATCACCAACCGCGGCCGGGAGTATCTGAAGCTCCTCGACGCGGTCGCCGCCCAGGGCGACCAGACCTGGCTGGACGACATCGCGCCCCAGGAGGGCGAACCCTCCCGGCCGGCCGTATGACGGAGACGACCCCGGTCCGCGACCGGGATCGTCCCCGCCTCGGGCTGAGGCCCGCATGTCATCCGTGGTGTTCGGCGCCGCCGGATCTCATCCCGCCGGTATCGCCCCTCTGCCGGAGGGCAGCAGGGTGAAGACCTGGTCAACGCAGGCAGCGCGCAGCAGGAGCTGGATCGGCCTGCTGGGAGCGATGATGGCCAGATCGCCCCCGCGGAAGCGGGTGGCGGTCCGGACATGGAGGAGAGCCGCTATACCGGTGAAATCCATGAATGTCACCTGCGACAGCTTCACTACCAGCCTCGGTCCGCGTTGTTCGACCACGGTGAGGAGGAAGTCCTGGAGATCGAGCGCCGTCTCGGTGTCGATCTCACCTGCGACGTCCACTACGACACGATCGGTACGCGCACGCACGTTGAAGCGCAAATTCACAACGGTTTCCGTCTGTAAAGCAGAGTCGTCAGCGCGCTTTTGTGCTGCGCGGGGTTGTCTACCCCGTCTCCTCGGGCCGAACCCTCTCCTCCGTTTTCTGCCCGAGATCCCGGTTGATGAGCATACGGGCGACCTCCCGGAGCTTGAGATGGGAGTTCTGGGACGTCCTGCGCAGCTCGGCGAACGCCTCGTCGGCGTCGCAGGCCAGCGCCTGCATGATCATCCCTTTGGCCTGCTCGATCGGCCAGCGGGAGGCGAGGATCTTGCGCAGTTCCTCGACGGTCCGCTGTCCCCGGTCCCTGACGTCGAAACCGATGCTCAGCAGCGCCGCCTGGCGGGCGAAGGCCGTCGCCAGGGCGCCGTGGGCCGGGCCGGGCACGCCGGGGCGCAGGCCGTACAGGGTGACCGCGGTGGTCGTCCCCTGAAGGGAGGCGACGGCGGCCACGCAGGAGCGCACCCCGCGCCGCGTCATCGCCTCGCAGAAGCCGGGCCAGCGGCTCTCGCGCAGGGCGTCGGCCACGTGGAGGGGCGCGTCATGGGCCAGGGCGTCCCAGGTGGGGCCCTCGTGAAGCTCCAGTTCGAGTTCGGCGATCTCTCCCAGCTCCGGGTACGAGGCGACCAGCAGGGGGTCGTTCCCGGCGTGCAGCACCGTGGCCGACGCGCCGCACACTCCAGCCACCGAGGCGGCCTGCAGCGTGAGAGCGCTCAACGCTCCGGCCGGAGTGTCGTCCGGAGTCTCAAGACCTGACGTTTCCATGACGCGACCTTCGGAATTTTCCGCCACTACGGCTGATATGAGTGGTGCTCTAGGCCTGATCGTCCGGTGTACGGGCTCCGTGCGAGGCCTCATGACGCCGGGTTGTTCACGATAGGGAAAGTCGGGGGAGAAGTCAGTGTTCGCCTCTCAGGAGTCGCGGGCTTTCGAGCAGGAGATCCTCCGTTTCCAGCAGCGGCTTTCCCAGCTGCGGGAGTCGCGTTCCCTCGTGGACGGTTCCGAGGAGGTCATGGGCCTCATGGACGCGGCCCTGCTGGAGCTCGACGTCGCCTTCGAGGAACTGCGGGTCCGCCAGGAGGAGATCAACGAGTCCACCGAGCAGCTGCTGGCGGCGCAGAGCACCGTGGACGAGGAGAAACGGCTCCTGCACTCGGCGTTCGTGAACGCGCCGGTCCCGATCCTCCTGCTGGAGGGTGAGGGGGCGGTCATCAGGCGGGCCAGCCTCCGCGCCCTGCAGTTGCTCGACGTCTCGCACGCCTACGCGGTGGGACGGCCGTTCCCCGTCTTCGTCGATCTGAAGTTCAGGGCGGCCCTGCGTTCCGCCCTGGCCGCCGTGTGCCGTACGGACGCCGTCCGGACGGTGCGCAGCCGGGTGATCCGGCGCCGTCTCCACCCGGTCGACCTCACCCTCGCCATGACCCGGCTGGACGTCCAGGGCGCCGCCCGGACCATGACCCTGGTCGTGATCCCGCTCGCCGAGGGGATCGAAGGGACCGGTGGCTCCGCGTCCGAGCGTGAGGCGACGGTGGAGGAGTACCGGGACCAGGCCGAGCGCGGCGACCTCATCAGCGCGTTCACCCGGCAGCTGCTGTCGGAGGACATGACGCTGCGCCAGGTGGGCCAGACGCTGCTCGACCACTTCGCCGACTGGATCTTCATCGACCTGGCCGGGGAGGGGGAGCAGTGGCGGCGGGAGGTCGTCCTGCACCGCGACCGGGCCTCCGGCGAGCTGCTGCGCTCGGTGTCGGGCCCGGCCGAGCTGTCCAGGCGGGTCCGCGGGTCGGGGCAGCCCTTTCTCGGCGCCCATCTCGACGACCCCTCCATCCTCGGGCGGGACGACGACGGGATCTGCCTGGCGACGAGGCTGGGGGCGGGTTCGCTGATATGCGTCCCGCTGGCCGCCGGCAACGAGTCGTTCGGCGCCGTCACCGCCGTGCGCAGGACGGGCGTCGCAGGAGCGTTCAGCCTGGCCGAGGCCGGCCTGTTCGAGGAGCTCTGCGGACACCTGGCGTTATGGATGAAGCGGTTCGGCTGAGGCCGCGCAGGATGGGGCCGCGCAGGATGGGGCGGTGCAGGGTGGGGCGGTGCCGGGTGGGGCGGTGCCGGGTGGGGCGGGCCGCCTCCCGGCCGCCGGTGGACATCCGTTCCTTCACGAGCTCGGGTGCGCGGGGTATACGGTGGCAGCCCGCCGTACCGCCGTATGCGAACGAGGGAGGGCGCCGTGGGGAGACCCCGGACGACCAGCGACGAGGCGATCCTGGCCGCCGCCGGCCGGGCGATCGGGCGCCACGGTCTCGCCGGGGTGACGCTGGCGGTGGTGGCCGAGCAGGTGGGTCTTTCCGCCGCCGCGCTCGTGCAGCGCTTCGGCTCGAAACGCGGTCTGCTGCTGGCGGTCGCAGAGCAGGCGGCGCGCGTCGCCGGCGCCCCGTTCGGCGTCGCGCGCCGGGAGCACGACTCGCCTCTGGCCGCCCTGTACGCGGCCCTGGCCGGCCTGGCCGCGGATGTGCGGACACCCGAGGAGATGGCCAACAACCTCGCTTTCCTGCAGCTCGACCTGACCGACCCCGACTTCCGCGCCCACGCGCTCACGCACACGCGCGAGACGCGCCGCGAGATCGCCGGGCTTCTGGCCGACGCCGTGGCGGCGGGCGAACTGGCTCCCGGAGAGAACGTGGAGGAACTGGCCCGGGCGGTGCACGTCACCTACAACGGCACGCTGATCCTGTGGGCCATGGCGGCGGACGGCCCGCTCGGCGACGCCCTGCGCTCCGATCTCGACCGGCTGCTGCGGCCCTACCGCGCCTGACCCGCCGGACGACGGCTCGGGGGGCATCCTGGGGACAGTTATTAAATGAATGTTCGTTTACAAATCGAGAGTCGCCGGATAGGGTTACCGAACAGCCATTCACAAACTGTGGACCTGCGGCGGGCCCGACCCGGGACCCACCGCAGGATGAGAGCGGGGCACACGTGATCTCCCACCGGCCGTTCACTTCGTCGGTGTTCATCGGAACCAGCCTGGACGGGTTCATCGCCCGCGCCGACGGTGACATCGGCTGGCTCACCAGCAGGGGGGAGGCCGCCGGCGACACCGGTTACCAGGAGTTCATGGACGGCATCGACACCGTGGTGATGGGCCGCGCCACCTACGAGAAGGTCCTGACCTTCGGTGTCGGCAGCTGGCCGTACGACGGCAGGCACGTGGCCGTGCTCAGCACCCGCCTGGAGGCCGGCGCCGACCCGCGCATCACCGTCTACCGCGATCTGGGCGAACTCGTGCGCGGGCTGGCGGCGAGAGGGACGAAGCAGGTGTACGCGGACGGCGGCCAGGTGATCCAGAGCTTCCTGCGCGCGGGCCTGCTGGACCGGCTCACGATCACCACGGTCCCGGTCCTGCTGGGAACGGGGCTTCCCCTCTTCGGTCCCCTCGACGGCGACGTCGCCCTGACCCACCGTTCGACCAGGGACCTGGGCGCCGGTCTCGTCCAGTCCACCTACACGATCGACCGCTGAGCCCGTCCGGGACGGGCAGTCACCCTTTTCGGGTGGTCTGGGGCCGAGGTCCGCGAGTGGACGGTGTGCTCATCGGCGATCGCACCGTACCGGCCGCGGCGCGGCCCCCGGCCGGGCGGGCGACGTGACGGGGGAGAGAGCCGGCACGAGGCACACCATGACGACGGGACCGCTCCAGGAACGATCCGGCCGGTCCCGGCCCGGGAGTCGAGATGAGACCCGATGGCGATACGGCCGATCCGGCGGTCCGGGGGCCGCTGAACGATGGACAGGCGCCCCGGAGGCTGTCGAATGATCAACCGGTGCTCCTGGAGCTGCCGGGTGATGGGTCGGTGGCTCGGGGACCGTTGAGCGACGGACCGGTGATCCGGGAGCCGTCGAGTGATGGATCGGCACCCCGGGAGCCGTCGAGTGATGGACCGGCATCCCCGGGGCCGCTGAGCGATGGACCGGTGGCTCAGGGGTCGCTGAGCGATGGATCGGCACCCCGGGAGTCGTCGAGTGATCTCCCGCGGACGGCCGGGCTCGCGGTGGGTGTCGCGCACGTCGCCGCGACGGCACTGCGCGCCGCGCTCGGGAAGGCGCCCGGCGGTCCGGATCGGGCCTTCGACATCGTGGTCGGGACGGGCAGCCTCGTCGGTGAGGGACTCGGCAGGGTGGGGCGGCTGGTCATGACCGTGACGCGCCCGGTCGCCCGGATGGTCCTCCACCCGCCGGTGCTGGCGCCGCGTTACCATCCGGCGCGCTGGGTGGAGGAGGCCGCCGACCGCGGGCGCCGGGTACGGCTGCGCGGCGAACGCGACCTCGAGAGAGTGGTCGACGCCCTGGTCCCCGTCGTCGTGGAACAGGCGCTGCGCCGCCTGGACCTGACGGCCGTGGTGGCCGAGAACGTCGATCTGGACGCGCTGGTCGCCGGGGTGGACCTGGACGCGGCCGCCGCCCACATCGATCTGGGCGCTGCCGCCGCCAGGATCGACCTGGACGAGGCCGCCGCGCGGATCGACGTGGACGCGATCGCCGCGCGGATCGATTTGGACGCGATCATCGCGCGGATCGATCTCGCCGGCCTCGCCGAGCAGGTCATCGACGCCATCGACCTGCCGGAGATCATCCGGGACTCCACCGGGTCGATGACCTCCGGCGTGGTGCGCGGCGTGCGGATGCAGAGCATCGGCGCGGACGAGAAGGTGGCGAGCGTCTTCGGCCGGATCCTTCGACGCCGCCGTTCCCCCGCGTCCCCGGACGAACTCCCGCCCGTCCCTGGCTCCCCGGACGGGACTCCCGCGGCCGTGATATCCCCGGAGGGGACCCTCGCGGCCGTGGTGTCCCCGGACGGGACTCCCGCGGCCGCGGCGTCCTCGGGCGGAACTCCTGCGGCCGTGATATCCCCGGACGGGATCCCCGCAGTCGTGGTGTCCCCGGACGGGACTCCGATAGTCACTACGCCTCCGAACGGAGCTTCCACGGCCGCGGTGTCTCCGGCGGTCGCGATGCCTCCGGGTGGGACTCCTGCGGTGACGATGCCTCCGGACGGATCCTCCGGCGTCCCGGGGCCGTCCGCCGACCGGCGGGACCTTCCCTGGCCGCCGCCCGGGCCGGCGTCCGGTCAGGTGCGGGAATGACCCCGCACGGCGTCTCGCCCGTGCCACGGGAGGCGAGGCCGTACCAGGGGCGCCGGGCCGGAGTGGTGAGCCGCTTCGTCGCCGCCGCCGTCGACATGGTCGTCGTGGTCGGCGCCGTGGTGGGGGTGTACGCCGTCTGGGCGACGCTGCTGTTCCTTCTCGACCCGCTCGGATTCAGCTTTCCGCAGGCGCCGGTGCGCCTCGCCGTCGTGACGGGATTCGTCATACTCGTCCTCTACCTCGCGGGCTGCTGGGCCACGACGGGGCGCACCTTCGGCAACCACCTCATGGGGCTGCGCGCGGTGAACTTCCGCGGTGAACGGATGCGGCTGGCGGGCGCGCTGGTGCGGGCGCTCGCCTACGCCGTCTTCCCGATCGGGCTGTTCTGGGTCGCGGTGAGCCGCGAGAACCGGTCCCTGGCGGACCTGGTGCTGCGGACGTCGGTCATCTACGACTGGCTGCCGTCCCATCCTCCGTCGCAGGGGTGAGGGCTCCGCGTGGTCCGGCGCGGACGTCATCACCCGTCGTGGGGGAGCCGCCCGGCCGTACGGCGGCGGCACCATCGGATGCCCCGTGGTCGAGGAACCCTAGGAGGCCGTAATGATCGGAGCCCTGCTGCTCGGTTTCGTGGCGGGTGTCGTCGCGCGCATGCTGATGCCGGGAGACGCGTTCCGCCACATGAGCGGGCCGATGTCCTGGCTGGTGTCGCTCGTGATCGGACTCGTCGGCGCCCTGGTCGGCTATCTCCTCTTCACCGTCCTGCTGGGCATCGGCGACACGGACATCTTCGACTGGGGCGGCATCCTCGGAGCCATCATCGGCACGCTGATAGTGCTGCCCATCACGGGATGGTTCCTGCGCCGCCGGCAGAACTTCCCGCCCACCCGCTGAGGGGGGCCGGGAACGTGCTGATCGGTCGGCCGGGCGGGTCTCGGGTGACGATCCGATCTTGAGCACGGCGGTGGATGTCATTACCATTCACCTAAAACGTTCCTTACATCTTCTGGAGCGGCCCGTGTCCACCTCGTTCACCCGACCCGCTCCCCCGTACTACGCGGTCATCATCCGCAGCCGGCTGAGCGGTGAGGACCACGAGAACTACGAGGCGATGAACACCCGCATGGCCGAGCTCGGCCGCGGCTGGCCCGGCTATCTGGGGCGGGAGTCCCTCACCGGAGCCGACGGCGGCGAGCTCACCGTCCTCTACTACGCCGACGAGGAGTCCATCGCCTCCTGGAAGGCGGACCCCGAGCACCTGGAGGCGCAGCGGCTCGGCCGCGACCGCTGGTATGACTTCTACGACATCGAGATCGCCCGCGTGGAGCGCGCGTACGGCTTCCGCCGCGAGAACGGCCGGCCCGGCCATGGAGACGGCGAGGCCGGTCACGAAAACGGCCGATCGTAAAACCGCAACCCCGGGCCGTACCTGCCGATGAAGCCGGTATGCCCACCACCTCTCCCTCTTCCCGCGCATCCGGGCTCAACCGGGTGTGGAGGCTCTTCCCGAGTCTGCGTTCACTGCTGATGACCCTGGCCATCAGCCTGAGCGCGCTCGTCGTCACCATCCAGACCGTGGCGGCCGTGCGCTTCGCCCGCGACCACCTGGCTCCGGCCGAGTTCGACGAGTTCGTGAGCTCCCAGCTCACCGTCGGCGTGGTCAGCGTGCTGGTGGTGTCCGCGGTGGTGTTCTGGGTCTCGCTCAGCGTGACCCGCCCCTTGCGGGAGACGCTGGCCTTCCTGAACCGCCTCGTCAGCCGTGACCTGACCGCGCGCATCGCGGTGGACGGACGCGACGAGGTCGGGCAGATCGGCCACGGCCTCAACGCGATGGTCGACATCATGGCCGAGGCCATCGGCAGCATGAACTCCGGCGCGGCCGAGCTGGGCCGCTCGGCCGAGCGCCTCACCCAGGTGAGCGAGGAGCTCGACGCCAACGCCAACCGCGCCTCCTCCCAGGCCGGGGCCGTCTCGGCCGCGGCGGACCAGGTGAGCGGGAACGTCCAGACGGTGGCGGGCGGTGTGGAGGAGATGACCTCCAGCATCGCCGAGATCTCCAAGAGCGCCTCGGAGGCCGCGCGGGTCGCCGCCTCGGGCGTGGACACCGCGACGAGCACCAACGCCACGGTCCGGCGGCTGGGCGAGAGCTCGAACGCGATCCAGGACGTGGTCCGCTCGATCACCGCCATCGCCGAGCAGACCAACCTGCTGGCGCTCAACGCCACGATCGAGGCGGCCCGGGCGGGCGAGGCCGGCAAGGGGTTCGCGGTGGTCGCGGGCGAGGTGAAGGACCTGGCCCAGCAGGCCGCCGACGCCACGGAGAACATCAGCAACCGCATCACCGCGATCCAGGCGGAGAGCCAGGACGCGGTCAGCGCGATCGGCCAGATCAGCGAGATCATCGCCCAGGTCAGCGAACTGCAGACCACCATCGCCGCCGCGGTGGAGGAGCAGACCGCCGTCACCGGCGAGATGGGCCGCAGCGTGAACGAGGCGGCCACGAGCAGCACCGAGATCGCCCACGGCATCGCCGACGTCGCCGAGGCCGCCCACACCGCCTCCTCCAGCGCCTCGCAGACCCGCGAGATGGCCCAGACGCTGCGCGACACCTCCGGCCGGCTGCGCTCGGTCGTCGAGCGGTTCACCGTCTGAGTCGGGGGTTCACCGTCTGAGTCGGGGGTTCACCGTATGGGTCGGCGGTTCAGCGTCTGAGCCGCCGAGGGCCCGGCGCGGCCGGGCGGGTCGGCGGAAAGGTCTACCGCGGCAGCGGCCCTGAGGCCGCTGCCGCGGTAGACCGCCGGTGTCAGTGGACGGGGTGCCCGGCCTCGGAGGTGCTGTCGGCCCGGGCCGGCAGGAGCAGGGCGGCGATGATCACGACCACGGACAGCGCCGCGCCGATGACGAAGGCCATCCGCATGCCGTCGAGGGTGGCGACCGCCTCGGTGACTCCCGTGGACTTCAGGGCATCGGCCCGCGCGCTCATCACGGTGATCACGAGCGCGGTGCCGATGGCCGCGGCGACCTGCTGCAGCGTGCTCAGGATCGAGCTGCCGTGGGAGTAGAGGTGCGAGGGAACGGCGCCGAGCCCGAGGGTGAACACCGGGGTGAAGGTCGCGGCCAGGCTCACCATCAGCAGCGCGTGCAGACCCAGGAGCTGCCAGTAGGGCATGGTCATGGTGACCTGGGTGAAACCGGCGAGCGAGAGCATGATGCCGATCGCGCCGGGGATGACCAGGACCCGTCCGCCGAACCGGTCGAACAGCCGGCCGACGGTCGGGCCGAGCAGTCCCATCGCCAGGCCGCCCGGCATCACGAGGAGGCCGGTCTCAAAGGCGCTGAGCCCGCGGAGGTTCTGCAGGTACAGCGGGAGCAGGATCATCGAGCCGAGCATGGCCATGAAGGCCACCGCCATCAGGATCAGCGCGATCGTGTAGGTGCGGTGGCGCAGCGTGCGCAGGTCCATCAGCGGCACACCGCGCTTCTGCAGGCGCAGCTGGCGCAGGACGAAGACGGCGATGGTGACCAGGCCGGCCCCCACGATCGCGGCGGCGACACCGGCGTCGCCGCCCTCGAACCGGCTGAGCCCGTAGACCAGGCCGCCGAAACCGGCGGCGGCGGTGAGCACGCTGAACCAGTCGATGGTGCTGAACTCGGGCTCGCCGACGTTCTGGAGCTGCTTCAGGCCACGCCAGGTGATCAGGGCGGCGATGGGGAGCACCACGGCGAACAGCAGGCGCCAGGAGCCGAGCTGGAGGATCAGCCCCGAGACCGCCGGGCCCATCGCGGGCGCGACCGAGATGGCCAGCGTGACGTTGCCCATCACCCGGCCCCGGTCCGACTCGGGCACCACCTGCATCAGCGTGGTCATCAGCAGCGGCATCATCACGGCCGTCCCGGACGCCTGGACGATGCGGGCGCCCAGCAGCACCTCGAACGACGGAGCGGCGGCGGCCAGCGCCGTACCGAGCAGGAACAGGCCCATCGCGGTGGCGTACGCACTGCGGGTGGACACCCGCTGCAGGAACCATCCGGTGATCGGGATGACCGCGGCCATGGTCAGCATGAAGGCGGTCGAGAGCCATTGCGCGGTCTGCGCGGTGATCTGCAGCGCCCCCATCAGATCCGGGATCGCGTTGATCAGGATCGTCTCGTTGAGGATGACCACGAAGGTGGCGAGCACCAGCAGCCGGATCACGGGCGGCGTGCGACCGGCAGCGGCGGCCGCGGGCTTGGCGGGTGAATCGAGCAGTTGGCTGGACACGGTACCTCGATCGGGTTGTCGGACATGACACGATCACGGCTGGCGTCCCAGCCTTCGACCACAAGAAGTCGTGGTGATCCAAGAATGACGGGTGCCACCGACAAAACCCGTCGACCGCTCAACCCTCCAGCACGTGACGCGAAATGTCATCCGGTTTTCCCGGCAGTCGGACGCCGGGACTACCGGGCGGCCAGTCGGCCGCGGAACTCGGCGTCGGCGCTCTGGATCAGCCGGTTCAGATGCTCCAGCTCGGCCTCGGTCGGCTCCCTGCGGAGCCTGACCGCGATCGCGAACTCGTCGTCCTTGATGGTCACGTCGAGCTCCTCGAGGAGGTCGCCCGGCAGCCTGCCGATGACGAACTCGCGGAACGCCGCGGCGAGCGCGCTCCGGACGTCACCGCATCCGCAGGAACGGCCGTCCATGATGGCGCCGAGGTGGCCCCGTCCGCTGATCGCGTCGGGGTGCGCGACGTCCAGCGTCGACAGTCCCGCCTCCACCGCCGTCCGTGCCTCCTCCAGCCGCTCCCGATGCTGGAGGAAGAGCCCGAGCGCGACACGTGAGCGGCCGAGCATCTCGGGGTCGCTCCCGAGCTCGGCCTCGGCCACGGCCTCGCGCAGGGACCGCTCCGCCTCGGCGGGGCGGTCCGCGGCCGACAGCGCCAGTCCCCGGTTCCGCAGTACCTGGGCGGTGAGCTCGTGGCGGCCGATGCGTTCGGCCCGGGCCCGCGCCTGCTCGTACGTCCGCAGCGACCCGGCCGTGTCGCCCGCGTCGTCCTGCGCCATGGCCAGGCCGAGGGCCGCCATCACCGCCTCCTCCGCCATGCCCTGCCGGTCGTAGGAGGCGAGCACCCTCGTGATCGCCTCCACCCGGCCCGCCTCGTCACCGGCGTCGTGGCTGATGTTCGCGAGCTGGGAGAGCACGTTGAGCGTCGCCCGGTGATCGGGGCCCAGCCTCGCGTCCAGCACCGCGGCCAGGTCGGTGAGGACCGCCTTGCCGATCACGGGATCGCGGCCCGCCCGGCTCATCGCGGCGGACGCGATCTCCGCGACGACCTCGTCCGGCAGCGGTCCCGGATCCGGGAACGCGGCCTCGTCCCGGCCCCCGGTCACGACGATCTCCGCCCGCAGCGCCAGCGCGGTGGCGATCCACGGATGCCCGTTGCGGTAGAAGGCGGCGACCGCCTCCTCGGCGGCCCGGCGGGCCTGATCGAGGTCGCCGCGCCGGAGCAGGAGGTCGGCCAGCTGCTGCAGCCCGAAGGCGTACCCGGGATGCTCGGGACCGTAGAAGCCCTGCCGCTCCTGGAGGTTCCGGCGCAGCTCGGCCTCGGCCTCGTCGAGCCGGCCGGCGGCGGCCAGTACGGTGCCCAGGTTGAGACGGTAGGTCAGATAGTCCTGATACCTGTCCCGATCACCGACGGGCGGGTGGGCGCACGCGGCGCGGTAGCACTCCAGCGCCCGGTCGGCCTGGTCCGAGCTGAACAGCAGATTGCCGAGATCGCACTGGGCGGACGCCCATTCCGGGCTTCCACGGCCGTGGCTCCGCTCGACGGCCTGCAGTTCCCGCACCAGGACCTGCTCGGCGTCGACCAGCCGCCCCTCCCGCAGAAGGCCGAAGGCGATGTCGAGTGCTGTGGGCGATTCAGACATGGGCGAGGAGTCTAGCGATCAGATCACGACATATCAGCGTTGTGCGCGCCGTCGTGTCAGCGGCCGCGTCAGGACGGTGACGGCCCGGTATCAGAGCGGTTCGCGATGGTTGAGCCATGAACGGTTCGGCCGTCCGGCTGAACCCCCTAACAGATTCCGTAACAGCTTCGAAGGAGCACACCACCATGTCCGTCACCCTCATCGACCAGGACGTCCTCACCCTTCGCACCGCCGCGTGGGGCGCCGTCTCGCTGATGGCCGCCGCCGGCGCCGCCGGCTCGGCCCACAAGGCCGCCACCGAGGCCTCCATCGCCCTGACCTCCGCCACCGGCCTGGTCGGGCACGTGCTCACCAAGGCGCCCAAGGGCCTGGGCGGCAAGTCCACCGCCGAGCTCGCCGACCGGGTGCTGCCGGCCCTGACCGCGTCCATGAGCCTGCTCAAGCAGCAGGCCCCGGCCGAGGCCGACAACTTCCGCCGCACCGTCCTCGTCGCCGTCGAAGCGGCCGGCCGGCCCCAGAAGGGCGCGCCCAGCCCCACCATGGCCGAGATGGCCCGCAAGATCACCGAAGCCCTCGACGCCGCCTGACGACCGAACTCCGTACCAGCCTTAAAGATCCGGACCAGCCTTAAAGATCCGAAGGAGCGCACCACCATGTCCACCACCACCCTTGCCGGGCAGGACCGTCCGGAGCTGCAGAAGGTCGTCCAGGAGATCGTCGATTTGGGCTTCGTCGGGGTGTCGCTGCGCGTGCACGACGAGCGGGGCGAGTGGGTCGGCGGCGCCGGGGTCGCCGAGCTGGGCGGGACCGACGGACCGCCGGCCGACGGGCACGTCCGGATCGGCAGCAACACCAAGACCTTCATCGCGACCCTGGTGCTGCAGCTGGTGGCCGAGGACAGGATCGGGCTGGACACCCCGGTGGACGACTATCTGCCCGAGTTCGGCCTGGACCGGCGGATCACGGTGCGGATGCTGCTGCAGCACACCAGCGGGGTGTTCAACCACACCGGCGACTACTACCCGGACTTCGTGCCCGGGGTCGTCTGGTCGGGCCGGGAGTGGGTGGAGAACCGGTTCAGGACCTACAGCCCGGAGGAGCTGGTACGGCTGGCGCTGTCCAAGCCGGCCCGGTTCGAGCCGGGGACGGACTGGAGCTACTCCAACACCAACTACGTGCTGGCCAGGCTGCTGATCGAGAAGGTCACCGGCCGCACCTACGCCGAGGAGATGCAGCGGCTGATCCTGGGCCCGCTCGGGCTGTCGGGCACCGTGGCGCCCAGCACCGAGCCGGACGTGCCCGAGCCGCACGCCCACGCCTACTACCGCTACGAGGACGCCGGTCAGGAGAAGACGGTCGACGTCACCCGCCAGAACCCCTCCTGGATCTCCGGCGGCGGTGACATGATCTCGACCACCCGGGACCTGCACACGTTCATCTCCGCGCTGGTGGGCGGCAGGCTCCTGCCGGAGGCGCTGCTGGCCGAGATGTTCACGCCGCGTCCGACGGGCATCCCGAACATGGGCTACGGCCTGGGCGTGTTCGTGCAGGAGACCGAGGACGGCGGTACCGTCATCACCCACAACGGCGGCATCTCGGGCCACGGGGCGCTGATGTACAGCACGCCCGACGGCAGCAGGACCCTGACCGCCGCGATCAACTATGTGGACGACGCCGAACTCTCCATGGGGGCGGTGTTCCCGCAGGTGACGCAGCGGCTCGTCGACGAGGTGTTCGGCAGCGGACAGGCCGGCGCGGCCGGCGAGGTCGAGCCGGCCCAGTGAACCCGGCCCAGTGAACGGACCCGGCTCGGTGAACGGAGCCGACTGGATTGGCGCGCACGCCGCGCCCGCCGCGGGCGGGCGCGGCGTGCGGGTACGCCTGCATGCTCAGCGACACCCTGCGAAAGACCGACTGCTAGTGCCGCGTTCCGCAAAGCGGGCGGACAAACCGTCGGCGCGGGGCGTTCGCCCGGCACCGCCTCGTCCGGACGATCGACGAGTCGGCCTGCGGCTGACCTATCACCCCGGGAAAACAAAAGTGAGGGCCGAGATCCTTCTCAGCCCTCACGTAGTGAAAGGGTGTGTCCGAGGGGGGACTTGAACCCCCACGCCCCGCAAAGGGCACTAGCACCTCAAGCTAGCGCGTCTGCCATTCCGCCACCCGGACGTGGTGCCTGCACGAAAGACCGTCATCCCTCGTCGGCGGACCTAGGTTAGCAAACCTTTGAGCGCACGTCATATCGGTAACCGCCGAGGTCCGGCGGGGGGTGCCGGGCGGGTGTCCACGGCGGCAGGATGGGGACGCAAGCCGTACCAAACCGAAGGAGTCGACATGACCGTGCTCAATGGTGAGGACGAGGTCGTCGAGCTGTGCCGTGACCTGATCCGGATCGACTCGACCAACGCCGGTGACAACGCGGGGCCCGGCGAGCGTGCCGCCGCCGAGTACGTCGCGGAGAAGCTGGCCGAGGTCGGGCTGGAACCGCGCATATTGGAGTCGGACGACCGCCGGGCGAACGTGGTCGCGCGCATCGCGGGGGAGGACTCCTCCCGCGACGCCCTCCTGCTGCACGGGCACCTCGACGTGGTCCCGTTCAACGCCGACGACTGGACCCACCACCCGCTCAGCGGCGAGATCGCCGACGATTGCGTGTGGGGGCGCGGCGCGGTCGACATGAAGGACATGGACGCGATGATCCTCGCGGTCGTCCGGCAGCGTCTCAGCCAGGGCCGCCGCCCGCCGCGGGACGTCGTGCTGGCCTTCACCGCCGACGAGGAGGCCGGCGGGACGTACGGCGCGCAGTGGCTGTCGGAGAAGCACCCGGACCTGTTCGAGGGGTGCACCGAGGCGATCGGTGAGGTCGGCGGGTTCAGCGTCTCCATCGACGAGGCGCGCAGGCTCTATCTGATCGAGACGGCGGAGAAGGGCATCGCCTGGATGCGCCTGACCGCCCACGGCCGCGCCGGCCACGGGTCCATGCTCAACAGCGAGAACGCCGTGACGGAGCTGGCCGAGGCGGTCGGCAGGATCGGGCGTTACGAGTGGCCGGTACGGCTGACGCAGACGGTGAAGACCTTCCTGAACGAGGTCTCCGCGAACCTCAACCTGGAGTTCGACCCCGACGACGCCGAGGCCACCGTGGCCAAGCTGGGCCCGCTGGCCCGGATGATCGGCGCCACGCTCCGCAACACCGCCAATCCCACGATGCTGGCGGGCGGGTACAAGGCCAACGTCATCCCGCAGACCGCGACCGCGCACGTCGACGGCCGCTTCCTGCCCGGCCACGAAGAGGAGTTCTTCGCGACCATCGACGAGCTCCTCGGGCCCAACGTGACCAGGGAGTTCGTCTACCACGACATCGCGATCGAGACCGGTTTCGACGGGCCGCTGGTGCGGGCCATGGCCGACGCGCTCGTCGCCGAGGACCCCGGCGCGCTGGCGGTGCCGTACACCCTGTCGGGGGGCACGGACCTGAAGGCCTTCAGCCGGCTGGGGATGCGCGGATTCGGGTTCGCGCCGCTGCGCCTCCCGGCCGACTTGGACTTCTCGGGGATGTTCCATGGGGTGGACGAGCGGGTGCCGGTCGATTCGCTCCGGTTCGGGGTCCGGGTCCTTGACCGCTTCCTGGACGCCTGCTGAGACGTTCTCCGGAAAACCATTGCACTGACAGGACGTGGTGCTAACGTAACTCTCCGTTGAAGGCCGGGCCGCGCCATGCGGTCCCGGCACCGAATTCCGGGAGGTCGCGTGGCACGCACGCCGCACAGACGGTGGAGGGCCCTCGTGCCCGCCGTCACGCGGGGTGTGCCCGTGGCCGTCCTCGGCGACGACGTGACCTCCAGCCGAGACGACCGGACGGCGCGGTTCGCGACCGGCGTCCGGCGGGTGGTCAGGCGGGCCTTCGCGATCGGCGGCATGGTCGCCGCCGGATGGCTGCTCGCCGTCGTCTTCGGTCTCTTCGGCACTGCTCCGGCGGTCGCGGACACCACCGCGGCAACGGGAGCAGCCCTTTCCGACGTTCTTGCCGTCACCCCCTTCGAGCCGGCCGTCCAGGCCGGCGGTTTCCCCACGGAGAGCGGTGAACTGTCGGCGGGCAACGCCGAAGCGATGGCCGGGCGAGGTGTCGACGGGCTCACCCGCCAGTCGGCGCCGGGTTCCCCGGCACCGTCCACCGTTGACCCCAGCGCGGGCTCCAACGGCTTCGTGCCTCAGACCGGCGGTGGATCCGGCCTTTCCGGGCCGAGCGTGGGGGATGTCGCACGGTTCGTCTACGACCCGCAGCTGAGGGCGCACCGCGTCCCGCGGGCGTTGGTGCTTCCCCCCGTCGTCCGCACAGCGGCGGACGACCCTTCCATCTCACCCGACTGATCCTTCTCTCTCGGCCGGTTCCGTTCCCGCTGTCGTCGGGTGGCCGGCCGGGCGGAGCGTCCCGCGGGCTGCACGCCCATGAGGAGCCGCTCCGTGCCCGGGTGATGAGCAACTTCCCATTCTCGTGACGGTCGCCGGGTGTCCGCTGCGCGCTCTCCTGCCGAGATCCCGCATGCCCCCGCACGCCGCACACGAGATGTCAGGTTCCCCCTGAAGAACTCCAAGGAGTAACTGAACCATGCGTACACGGGTTAAGAGCACGAGTTCGGCGGCGCTGCTCGCGCTGGGCGTCCTGGTTCTCGGCGGCGGCACCGCCGTCGCCGACACCGACGGCGACCAGTCGGTCGGCGGCGGCAACCAGCTCGATCTGCCGATCAGCCTGCCGATCGACATCAGCGGCAACGGTCTGGGGGTCTTCGGCCAGGCGGACGCGAGCTCCAAGGGCGGCGCCTCCGCCGAGAGCGGCGGTGGCGGCATGGGCGGCCGGACCTCCGGGGCCAACAGCGTGCTCGGCGGCAACCAGGTCGACGCCCCGATCAGCGTCCCGGTCAACGTCTGCGGCAACGCGGTGTCGCTGTTCGGCAGCTCCGACGCGGGCTGCAAGGGCGGCGCGTCGACCAAGGGCGGCGGCGGCAAGAGCGGTGGCGGCCGGACCTCCGGCGAGTCCTCCGTCGGCGGCGGCAACCAGGTCGACGCGCCGGTCAACGCCCCCGTCGACGTCTGCGGCAACTCGGTCTCGGTCTTCGGCGAGGCGTTCTCGGGCTGCAAGGGCGGCTCCCACTCCGGCTCCGGTTACCACCACGGCCCGCACAGCGGCTGGCACGCCAAGGGGAACACCACCGACGGCCGCTACGGCGCGGCGAGCGGCAACCAGCTCAACGCCCCCATCACCGCCCCGATCGTCGCCTGCGGCAACGCCGTGGCCGCCCTCGGCGACGCCGCCGCGGGCTGCCTGGGCGGCTCGCACCCCGGCGGCTCCCACCCCGGGCACGGTTACGGCGGTGACTGGGGCGCCAAGCCCGGCAAGCACCACACCCGCGGGATGCTGCCCGCGCTGCCCGTCGTCCCGGCGCTGAACGGCGCCGCGAACGCCGGTGTCCTCCCGCAGCGGGCGAACGGGCCCGCGCTGCCCGTCGCCGGCGGCGTGCAGAACCTGCCCCCGCTGTCCGAGCTCCCCGTCGCCCCGGGCCAGGCCCTTCAGGACCACGGGGCGGGCTCCCTCCCGGCCGACGGCGTCTTGCCCCTGGACGACCTCGGCCTGATGAGCGCCGAGCAGCCCGCGTCCCTGGCCGGGATGAACTCCGGCTCGCTGCTGGCCCTGGTGCTCGGCGGGCTCGCCGCCGCCTCCGCCGCGACGTTCGCGATGACCCGCCGTCTCCGTCTCCGCCTCGGCAGGAGCTGACCCCACCGCCTCGGCGGGAGCCGACCACACCATCTAGGCGGGAGCGATCCCGCCCCGGCGGAAGCCGACCTCTCCGCCGCGGAGGGGATGCGCAGACGCTCTGCCCGTTCCGGGGGCGCGGCCCGGGACGGGCAGAGCCATATCCGGGGCCGTGCCCGGGATCACATCGTCCTGGTCGCGCGGATGACCTTGCGGCGCAACCGGACGTCCCGGCGGCCGTCGGGATACAGTCGCAGACGGTCGAGTTCCCATCCGCCGTATTCTGCGTGTTCGGTCAAGATCTGCCGGGCGACGTCACGGGAGGTGCCGCGTGGCAGACGAAGAACCAAGTAGGAGTAGTCGAGCACAGCGATTAGTCTCCGAGGGGTGGGGCTGGGGGACGTCGGCACTCATTGGGCCTTATTCTGCGTCCTTGCGGCTTTCCTTGGGAGTGTCCCGGATCCAGATCGGGTAACCCTGAGGGAAAGTTAACGGGGAACCAATGCGAACAGCGAGGTAGGAAGCAGCGTGCCAGCCAAGAACGGCAACGCCGGCGGAACCCGCCTGGTGATCGTCGAATCGCCCTCCAAGGCGAAGACCATCGCTGGGTACCTCGGCCGCGGCTACGTCGTGGAGTCCAGCATCGGGCATATTCGCGACCTCCCCCAGAAGGCCGACGACATCCCGGACAAGGACAGGAGCAAGCCCTGGGCCCGCCTGGGAGTGAACGTCGACAGCGACTTCGAGCCGCTCTACGTCGTCAACGCCGACAAGAAGGCTCAGGTCAGCAAGCTCAAGCAGCTGCTGAAGGATGCCGACGAACTTTACCTCGCGACCGACGAGGACCGTGAAGGCGAGGCGATCGCCTGGCACCTGCGCGAGGTGCTCAAGCCCAAGGTCCCCGTCCACCGCATGGTGTTCCACGAGATCACGCCCCGGGCGATCCAGGACGCCGTGGCCAACCCGCGCGATCTGAACCTGCGGCTGGTCGACGCCCAGGAGACCCGGCGCATCCTCGACCGCCTCTACGGCTACGAGGTCAGCCCGGTCCTGTGGAAGAAGGTCAAGCCCCGCCTGTCGGCCGGGCGCGTGCAGTCGGTGGCGACCCGGCTGGTCGTGGAGCGCGAGCGCGAGCGCCTGGCGTTCACCAGCGCGAACTACTGGGACCTGCAGGCGCTGTTCGACACCGGCCGCGACGAGGTCCCGCACGAGTTCACCGCCATGCTGACCGGCGTGGACGGCAGGCGCGTGGCCCAGGGCCGCGACTTCGCCAGCACCGGCACGCTGAAGAACGCCGACGTGCTCCACCTGGACGAGCAGGCCGCCAGGGCCCTGGCCGGTCGGCTGGCGGGCACGGCCTACGCGGTCACCTCCGTCGAGCGCAAGCCGTACACCCGCAAGCCCTACGCGCCGTTCCGGACGACCACGCTGCAGCAGGAGGCCAGCCGCAAGCTCGGCTTCTCCGCCAAGTCGACCATGCAGGTCGCCCAGCGGCTCTACGAGAACGGGTTCATCACCTACATGCGAACCGACAGCATCACGCTGTCGGAGACCGCCGTGGCCGCCGCCCGCAACCAGGCGATCAAGCTGTACGGCGCGGCGTACGTGACGGACAAGCCGCGCGTCTACGCCAGCAAGGTGAAGAACGCCCAGGAGGCGCACGAGGCGATCCGCCCCTCGGGCGAGGAGTTCCGCACGCCCGGCGAGACCGGCCTGACCGGTGACATGTTCCGGCTGTACGAGCTGATCTGGCAGCGGACCGTGGCCTCCCAGATGAAGGACGCGGTCGGGGAGTCGGTCACCGTCAAGGTGGGCGGCACCTCCAGCGCGGGCGAGCGGGTCGAGTTCAGCGCCTCCGGCCGGACCATCACCTTCCACGGCTTCCTCAAGGCCTACGTCGAGGGCGCGGACGACCCCTCGACCGACCGCGACGACTCCGAGAAGCGCCTGCCGGCCCTGACCGAGGGCGACCGGCTCACCGCGGCCGACCTCACCGCGCTGTCGCACACGACCAAGCCGCCGGCCCGCTACACCGAGGCCTCACTCATCAAGGAGCTGGAAGACCGGGAGATCGGGCGCCCGTCGACCTACGCGTCGATCATCGGGACGATCCTCGACCGGGGGTACGTCTTCAAGAAGGGCACCGCCCTGGTGCCGTCGTTCCTGGCGTTCGCGGTGGTCAACCTGCTGGAGCAGCACTTCGGCCACCTCGTCGACTACGACTTCACCGCCGACATGGAGAAGGTCCTCGACGACATCGCCAACGACCGGGCCGAGCGGGTGCCGGAGCTGCGCCGCTTCTACTTCGGCGACAACGGCGACGAGGGCCTGAAGGAACTGGTCACCGACCTCGGCGACATCGACGCCAAGGAGATCAGCTCCTTCCCGATCCGGGGCACCGACATCATGATCCGGGTGGGCCGCTACGGTCCCTACCTCGACCGTGACGGCGCCCGGGTGAACATCCCCGAGGACCTCGCGCCCGACGAGCTGACCGCCGAGATGGCCGAGGAGCTGTTCGCCCGCCCGAGCGGGGAGCGGGAGCTGGGCCGCGACCCGGTCAGCGGGAACGTGATCGTGGCCAAGGACGGCCGCTACGGGCCGTACGTCACCGAGATCCTGCCCGAGGAGCCCGCGCCGGCCGAGGGTGCGAAGAAGCGGACGAAGAAGGCCGACGCCCCCAAGCCGCGCATCAGCTCGCTGTTCAAGAGGATGTCCCTGGACACCGTCACGCTCGATGACGCCCTGAAGCTCCTCTCGCTGCCCCGGACGGTCGGGGAGATCGACGGCGAGGAGGTGAAGGCGCACAACGGCAAGTTCGGGCCCTACATCAAGAAGGGGACGGACTCGCGGTCGCTGGCCTCGGAGGACGACCTGCTCACGGTCACGATCGAACAGGCCAGGGAGCTGTTCGCCCAGCCCAAGACCCGCGGCCGCCGGGCCGCCGCGGCGCCTCCCCTGCGCGAGCTGGGGCAGGACCCGGTCTCCGGCAAGCCGATCGTGGTCAAGGAGGGCCGCTTCGGGCCGTACGTGACCGACGGCGAGACCAACGCCTCCCTGCGCAAGGGCGACGAGGTCGAGCAGATCACCACCGAGCGCGCGGCCGAGCTGCTGGCCGACCGCCGCGAGCGGGGACCGGCGGTCAAGAAGCCGCGCGCCACCACGACCAAGACGGCCGCGGCCAAGACCACCAAGACCACCACGACCAAGACGGCCGCCAAGACCGGCGCGGCCAAGACCACCAAGACGGCCAGGACCACGAGCACCAAGGCCTGATCGCACGGGCGCCGGGTCCTGGACCGCGCGGGCGCCGGGGTTGACCGTACGGGCGCCGGGGCTCGGCCGCACAGGCCGCGGCGCCCGAGCTGAGAGCCCTCTCAGGGCTGGTGGGAACGCATCCGCCGTTCCCGGCGTTCTGTCCAACACGCCGGGAACGGCGGGCAGGCGTTCAGGGCGGGGCAGGGATGGCAGTCGTGGGTTTCGTGGCACTGGTCTTCAGCGTGGCGGTGCTGATCCACTATTACCTCTGGCGCCGCCTGGTCAGGGCCACCACCGTCCCCGGCCGGACCCGCCGGGTGCTGACCTGGGTCCTGATCGGCCTGGGCGCGTTCGTCCCGGTGACCCTCATCGGCTCCCGCACCGAGTGGGGGCACTTCCTGGCCTGGCCGGGCTTCTTCTGGATCGCCCTGATGTTCTACCTGCTGGTGTTCCTGGTGGTCCTGGAGATCCCCCGGGCACTGGCCCTGCTGGCCCTCCGCCGCTCCGAGCGCCGACGCGCCGCCGGGGCCGTCTCCACCGCCGACCGGCCCGGCACCGTCCCCGTCGCCACGGCCGCCCTCACCGCGACCGGCCCGGCTCCCGCCTCCACCGCGCCCGCGGCCTCCGAGGGCGGGGAGGACGAGCAGGCGGACCCGCCCTCCCCCACGGAGCCGGAGGTCGCGCCGGAGGCGATCGGGCGCAGGCTGTTCATCGCCCGTACGGCCGCGGCCGTCGCCGGGGCCGGGGCCCTCGTCACGGTCGGGGCCGGCGTCCGGACCGCCCTGGGCGACCCGGTGATCGAGTCGGTCAAGGTCACGCTGCCCCGGCTGGACCCGCGCCTGTCCGGCCTGCGGTTCGCGGTGGTCAGCGACATCCATCTGGGCCCGCTCACCGGGATCAGGCACTCCGAGCGCATCGTCCGGATGATCAACGCGCTCCAGGCCGACGTGGTCGCCGTCGTCGGCGACCTGGTCGACGGCACGGTGGCCGAACTCGGCTCCCTCGCCCGCCCGCTGGGGGACCTGGAGTCCCGCTACGGCGCCTACTTCGTCACCGGCAACCACGAGTACTACACCGCCAACGGCCCCGAGGAGTGGATCGAGGAGCTGCGCGAGCTCGGCATCCGCCCGCTGCGCAACGAGCGCGTCGAGATCGCCCACGCGGGAGCCGTACTCGACCTCGCCGGGGTCAACGACGTCACCGGCGCCACCGTGGACGACGGCCCCGACTTCGAGCGGGCGCTCGGCGGGCGCGACCGGTCCCGGTCCACGGTCCTGCTCGCCCACCAGCCGGTCCAGGCGCGCGAGGCGGCCGGGTACGGCGTGGACCTCCAGCTGTCCGGGCACACCCACGGCGGCCAGATGGTCCCCTTCAACCTCGTCGTCCCGATCCAGCAGCCGGTGGTCTCCGGGCTCGGCGAGGTGGACGGCACCCAGGTCTACGTCACCCGCGGCGCGGGCTTCTGGGGCCCGCCGGTCAGGGTCGGCGCGTCCCCGGAGATCACCCTCCTCGAACTGCGCGCCTGAGCCCTGCCCGGACCGCCCGCCTGGGCTCTTCTCCGCGTGGCCTGCCGACGGGGAGCAGGCGGGACGTACTACCCTCATGCGACGGGCAGCCGGACATATCAGTCTGGCTCGTGTCTTCCCCAGCCCGGCGAACACCTGGATACGCTGACATCATGACCTCCCACGGCCGGAGCACCGCGCGCCGCAAGCCCCCCCACGTGCTGGCCAACGCCCCGTTCCGCAAGTTGTGGACGGCCATGTCGGTGTGCAGCCTGGGTGACTGGCTCAACCTCCTGGCGCTGACCGCGCTGGCGGGCAACCTCACCGCGGCCGAGGGTTACAAGACGCAGAGCCTGGCCATCGGCGGCGTCTTCGTCGTGAAGATGTTGCCGGCCATCGTGCTGGGCCCCCTCGCCGGCGCGTTCGCCGACAGGTTCGACCGGCGGCTGACGATGTTCACCGCCGACCTGCTGCGCTTCGCGCTGGTGCTGTCGATCCCCCTGACCGGCGCCAACTACTCGTGGCTGATCATCGCCACGTTCATGGTGGAGTGCGTCAACCTGTTCTGGGTCCCGGCCAAGGACGCCACGGTGCCGAACCTGGTGCCCAAGGAGCGCCTGGAGGAGGCCAACCAGCTCAACCTGCTGGTCACCTACGGCACCGCCCCGGTGGCGGCGCTGCTGTTCTCCGTGCTGTCGGTCGCCGACGACGCGCTGGGCACGGTCGTGCCGTACTTCGAGGACCGCGACACCTACCTCGCGCTGATCATCAACGCCCTGGCCTACCTGATCTCGGCGTTCCTCATCTTCACGCTCCGCGACATCCCGGGCAACCACGTCGACGGGACCGCCCCCACGCCGTCGGTGCTGCGGCAGATCTTCGAGGGGTGGCGGTTCATCGGCGCCGACCGGCTCATCAGGGGCCTGGTCATCGGCATGCTGGGCGCGTTCGCCGCGGGCGGCGCGGTGGTCGGCGTGGCCAAGATCTACGTGCAGGCGCTGGGCGGCGGCGACGCGGCCTACGGCGTGGTGTTCGGGGCGGTCTTCGTCGGCATGGCCTCGGGCATGTTCTTCGGGCCCAGGCTGCTGCGCGAGCTGTCGCGGCGGCGGCTGTTCGGGCTGTCGATCGTCATGGCCGGGTTCGTGCTCGCCGCGATCGCGCTCATCCACAACCTGGTCATCGTCGCCCTGCTGACCGTGGCGCTGGGCGCGTGCGCGGGCATCGCCTGGATCATCGGCTACACCATGATCGGGCTGGAGGTGGAGGACGGCCTGCGGGGCCGTACGTTCTCCTTCCTGCAGTCGCTCGCCCGGGTCACCCTGCTGCTGGTGGTCGCCGTCGTGCCGACGCTGGCCGGTCTCTTCGGCGAGCGGGAGATCAGGATCGAGCAGGAGCCGGTCTACCGGTTCGACGGCTCCAACCTGGTGCTGCTGGTCGGCGCGCTGCTCGCCGTCGCCGTCGGCCTCCTCGCGCTGCGGCAGATGGACGACCGCAAGGGAGTGCCCATCGTCACCGACCTGATCGCGGCGTTCCGGGGCGAGCGGCCGGCGCCGGAGGGGGCCGAGCCGCCGCGCGGGATGTTCATCGCGTTCGAGGGCGGCGAGGGGTCGGGGAAGACCACCCAGTCGCGGCTGCTGGCCATCTGGCTGCGTGACCAGGGCTTCGACGTGGTCCAGACCCGCGAGCCCGGCTCGACCAAGGTCGGCATGCGGCTGCGGGCGATCCTGCTGGACGCCGTGCACCAGGGCCTGTCGGCCCGGTCGGAGGCGCTGCTGTACGCCGCCGACCGCGCCGAGCACGTGGAGAAGGTCATCCTCCCCGCGCTGTACCGGGGGGCGATGGTGATCTCCGACCGCTACGTCGACTCCTCCCTGGCCTACCAGGGGGCCGGAAGGGCGCTGAAGCCGGAGGAGGTGGCCCGGATCAACGCCTGGGCCACCGGCGGGCTGGTGCCCGACCTGACGGTGCTCATCGACACCCCGCCGTCGGTCGGCCTGACCCGCCTGGGCGGGGCCGCCGACCGGATCGAGTCCGAGCCCCTGGAGTTCCACGAGCGGGTGCGCCGCGAGTTCCGGGCGCTGGCCGCGGCCGACCCCGGCCGCTATCTCGTCGTCGACGGCACCCTGACGCAGGAGGAGATCTCCGGGGCCATCCACGACCGGGTGCGTGAGATCCTGCCCGACCCGGTGCCCCGGGAGTCCGAGGACATCACCGGGACCATGCCGGCCATCCGCGACTGACCTGGGCGGCCCCGGCGGTAGGTTGGACGGCGTGGGAGTCTTCGATGACCTTGTGGGTCAGGAGCGCGCGGCGCGGACGCTCCGCCGCGCCGCCGACGGGGCCGCGGAGCTGCTGGCCGGGGGCGCCGGGACGGGGATGACCCACGCGTGGCTGTTCACCGGGCCGCCCGGATCCGGGCGTGAGGAGGCGGCGCGGGCGTTCGCCGCCGCGCTGTTCTGCCCCGACCGGGGGTGCGGCCACTGCGACATGTGCCACCAGGTGATGATCGGCTCCCACCCCGACCTGGAGACCGTCCGCCCGCAGGGCCTGTCCTACGGCGTCAAGGACACCCGGCAGCTCATCCTGCGCGCCGCCGGGGCGCCGACGCTGGGCCGCTGGCGGGTGGTCCTGTTCGAGGACGCCGACCGGGCCACCGAGGGCGCCTCCAACGCGCTGCTCAAGGCCATCGAGGAGCCGCCGCCGCGGACGGTCTGGCTGCTGTGCGCGCCCTCCCCGGACGACATGATGATCACCATCAGGTCCCGCTGCCGGGTGGTCACGCTCGTCACCCCGCCCACCGCCGCGGTCGCCCACGTGCTGGCCACCCGCGAGAACGTGCCGCCGGACATGGCGGCCTTCGCCGCCAGGGCGGCGCAGGGGCACCTCGACCGGGCCCGCAGGCTGGCCCTGGACGCCGAGGCACGCGGGCGGCGCGAGGCGGTGCTGTCCATCCCGGCCTCGCTCACCGGGGTGGGCGAGTGCGTGGCGGCCGCCGAGCGGCTGGTGAAGACCGCCGAGGACGAGGCCGCCGCGGTCACCTCGGAGCTGAACGAGTCGGAGATCACGGAGCTGCGCAAGGTCTACGGCGAGGGCTCAACCGGCAAGGGGCTCAACCGCGGCCTCATCCGCGGCGGGGCCGGGGCCCTGAAGGAGCTGGAGGACCGGCAGAAGTCCCGGGCCACCCGTACCAAGCGCGACGTCATCGACGCGGCCCTGCTCGATCTCGTGGCGTTCTACCGCGACGTGCTGTCGGTGCAGTTCGGCGCGGAGGTGGAGCTGGCCAACGAGGACCGCCGCGCCGATCTGGAGACCGTGGCCCGCTCCTCCACACCGGAGGACACGCTGCGCAGGATCGACGCCATCATGCTCTGCCGCAGGCGGCTGGCCGCCAACGTCAATCCGCAGATGGCCGTCGAGGCCATGACGCTTTCCCTGCGCAAGCCCTGACCTTCTTTCTTCACGCTTTCATCTCCGGCCCCGGGAGAACCGGGAGAACACGGCCGTTCCGACCTCCGCATGGCCGTACCAGCCGTACCCGAACGATTCCTTTCCGTGATTTTTTGATCAAGGGAACCGATCGGCGTTAATTCACCTCAAAGCTCACGGGTAGATCGTTAGAATTCCCAGCAAAAATCGGCCGATTTGTTACAAACGAGCCAGAAGAGTCCTGAGCTACGGGGATGACGGGGAGAGGGCCGGGGGTCTGTTGATCAATATGGAGACACATCGTGAGGTGGTCCCGACGGGGGTCAGGAGGGCCGTCACGAGCCGGGTGGAAGACGACGACACGCTGAGGATCGAGTGGCCGGGACCGGATGACGGCGGCATCGTCCTGCGGCACGCGGAGACCGGCGAGGAACACCCGGGTGTGGAGCTGGCCGGTCTCGCGGTGGGAACCTGGACGGTGTGCAAGCACGGCACGCCCGTCGTCACCGACGATCCGGGGTTCTCCCTGGACGGGCTGGTCGCCTACGCCGCCACGCCCCGGCGCAAGGAGGTGCGGGCGGTCCGGAGCTCGCAGGGGATCCTCACCGTGGTGGTCCGCGAGGTCGAGCCGTACGTCGAGGTGACCAGGGTCGGCCCGGAGGACGGCGTGATCGCGGTCGAGGGGATCATCGCGTACGGCGAGCCGGTCGCGGGCGAGCGGCCCGCCGGTTTCACGGCCGTGGCGAGGAAGGGCCCGCAGGTGACGGGCGCCGGGACCGCGTCGGGGCGGCACTTCTCCGGGACCGTTCCGATCGGGCCGATGGCCGAGGGCCAGACGCGGCAGCGGGTCTTCTGGGACCTGTTCGCCGAGGTCGGCGGGGTACGGCTGGAGCTGGCCGCACGGCTGGACGACGTCGAGGGAAAGAAGGCCCGCGTGAGGTTCCCCGCGCAGCGTGCGGGGCAGGTGAGGGTGCGGCCGTACTTCACCGACACCGACAGCCTGGCCGTCGCGTGCACGATCGAGGGGGAGAACACGTGAAGGTCTCCTTTCTGATCCTCAACGCCTACGGAATGGGTGGCACGATCCGGGCCACCTTCGATCTCGCCACCGAGTTGTCCGACCGGCACGAGGTCGAGGTGATCAGCGTCTTCCAGCACGCCGACCGTCCCTTTCTGCCGTTGGGACCGAAGGTCCGGCTCCGCTCGCTGGTGGACCTGAGGGCGGGGGCGAAGGTCCGCTGGCCGTACCGCAAGCGGGCCGAG
The DNA here is from genome assembly GCF_016863175.1 of Paraplanobispora siamensis. Classification (GTDB taxonomy): domain Bacteria; phylum Actinomycetota; class Actinomycetes; order Streptosporangiales; family Streptosporangiaceae; genus Planobispora; species Planobispora siamensis. Next base: position 150,905 of record NZ_BOOJ01000030.1, on the reverse strand, counting down.
AGGCTGAGCCAGGAGCCCAGCGCGCTGATCCACCCGGAGGAGCGCGCCTACACCTCCTTCACCGCCTGGAGCGACGACGTGCTCCGGCGCGAGCTGGGCAGGCTCCGCACCGACGTGCTGGTGACCACCCGGGCCGGGCTCAACATCATGGCCGCCCGCTACGCGCGCCGGAAGGTCATCACGATCGGCCAGGAGCACCTGCACTTCGAGGCGCACAAGCCCGGGATCTTCGAGGAGATCCGGCAGTGGTACCCGAAGCTCGACGCGGTCGTCACCCTCACCGAGGCCGACGAACGGGACTACCGCAGGATGCTGGAGCGGACCGGGACCGAGGTGTTCACCATCGGCAACGGCCTGGCCGGCGGGCCGCGCCCGCGCTCCAAGCAGGAGAACCGCATCATCCTGGCCGCCGGGCGGCTGGTGCCCGTCAAGGGCTACGACCGGCTGCTGAAGGCCTTCGCCCGCGTGGCGGAGGTCCGGCCGGACTGGAGGCTGCGGATCTACGGCGAGGGCCGGGTCAGCGACAAGCTGGTCAAGCTCGCCGTGAAGCTGCGCCTGCACAACAACGTCACGTTCATGGGCCCGACGGGCGACATCGAGGGCGAACTCGCCAAGGCCTCGATCCACGCGGTCAGCTCCCGGTTCGAGGGCTTCGGCATGACCATCATCGAGGCGTTCGCGTGCGGGGTGCCGGTGGTCAGCTTCGACTGCCCGCGGGGGCCGAGGGAGATCATCACCCCCGGTCACGACGGCCTGCTCGTCCCGCCGGACGACGTCGACGCCTTCGCCGAGGGACTCCTCAGGATGATCGACAACGAGGAGGAGCGCCGCCGGATGGCCGCCAACGCCCTGAAGACCGCCCGCGAGTACGACATCTCCATGATCGCTGACCGCTGGGAGGACGCCTTCAGCGAACTCGTGAGCTGATCTCCGCCGTGCCGGGTTCCGTACCGGATTTCGCGGGGTCGAGCAGCAGGCGGCCCGCCACGGCGTCTCTGTGACGTGACCATGTCATTGCCGGGGAGTCCCCCGGAACCCGAGATAGAGCTGCTCTCCTGCGGGAAGACGCTGGCCGGGGAACGCGTCGACGTCGCGGCGCTCTTCGCCGAGCACCACCTCGGGCTCGTACGGCTGGCGCTGCTCATGGTGGGGGACCAGCCCACGGCCGAGGACGTCGTACAGGAGGCGTTCGCCTGCGCGACCCGGGCAAGGCGCTGACCTACGTCCGCTCGGCGGTGCTGAACGGCGCCCGCTCCGTCCTGCGCCGCCGTGAGCCGTCCGCAGTGGAGGACCGTCTGCGTGAGGCCCTGTCCGCCGCCACCGCGACCGTCGCCGGGGTCCGCCCGCTGACGGCGGTCCCCGCCCGTCGCCGTCCTCGCGTGCTCCTCCGCATTGCCGTGGCCGCGTTGTCCGTCACCGCGACGGTCGTCGCGCTCGGGTGGGTCGCGTACACCCGCGAGGTGTCCGCCATGACACGGCAGGCCGGGGGTGCCGTGATGATGAGCGTGGGCGGCCCGGGAGCGTCGGAGCCCGTGGGGGTCAGGGTCTTCCTGTGCCAGCAGAACAGCCCATGGCCCCCTGCCTGGGCAGGGGGGCGCCGAGCGAGGCGGAGAAGGAGGAGATCCGGAGGACGCTGGAGGCCAGGCCGGAGGCGGCGGGCGTCCTCTTCGAGGACCACGGGCAGGCATACGAGCGCTTCCGGGCGCAGTTCCTGGACGACGCCGGCCTTCTCCAGGTCGTTCAGCCCTCGGACATACCGGAGTCGTTCCACGTCCTGATGCGGCCGGACGCGGCCCCTGAGGACTTCACCGCGGTGGCCCGGACCGCGTCCGAGGTGCCCGGGGTGTCCCATGCCGTCGATCAGAACTGCTTCCGTGACCGCATGTCCGTGTTGTCGGTGATCGAGAATCATCTCCCAGGAGAGGATGACGAGCCCCAGTGCTCGTTCCCGGAGTGAGGGAACCTGCGGGCGGGTGCGGGAGTACGGTCCCGCTCGCGTGACAGGTGCGTAGGCACGGTGTACGGCTCCGCCCGCGTGGCAGGGGTACGGCTCCGCCTCCCCGCGGCCCTCCCGTGAGGGCGGTGGCGGCGCGTAGTGTGGGCGTGAGCCGTACCACTAGCTTGGTCTGGGAGCCGCATGAGCATGATCATGGCCGTGAGCTTCACCCGTTACGGCCGGCTGTACTACCTCGACCCCGGCGAGCACAGTCCCAAGGTCGGTGACAAGGTGCTCGTGCCCACCGACGCCGGGCCCGAGGTGGCCGAGTGCGTGTGGGCGCCGCAGTGGACGAGCGAGGACGTCGGCGGGCTGCCGGTCTGCGCGGGCATCGCGGGGGAGGAGCACCTGGCCCGTGACGAGAGCAACAAACGGCGCCGCGCGGAGGTCAGGAGCGTCTCCAAGCGGCTGATCAAACGACACTCGCTGCCCATGAAGGTCGTCGGGGTCGACTATCTCGACGCCGACAACGTCTACACCGTCTACTTCTCCGCCCCGCACCGCGTCGACTTCCGCGCCCTGGTCCGCGACCTGGCCCGCAACCTGCGCGCCAGGGTCGAGCTGCGCCAGATCGGCCCCCGCGACGAGGCCCGCCTTCAGGGCGGCATCGGCCCCTGCGGCCGCGACCTGTGCTGCGCGACCTTCCTGAAGGACTTCGAGCCGGTCTCCGTCCGCATGGCCAAGGACCAGGACCTCCCGGTCAACCCGATGCGCATCGCGGGCGCCTGCGGACGCCTGATGTGCTGCCTGAAGTACGAGCACCCGCTCTACGCGGAGGCGCACACGAGGATGCCCCGACTGGGCCTGAAGGTCGACACCCCCGAGGGCCCGGGCACCGTGGTGGGCCGCAACGTCCCCTCGGACTCCGTGGTGGTCCGGCTGGAGAACGGCGGCCGCCGGTGCGCGTGCCCCTCGGCCTCGGTCTGCTCCCCGCGCAAGCAGCACGACGCGAGGTACGGCGAGGAGGCCCCGACCGCCGAGGGCGGCCCGGAGGGGTAACCGGCCTCCTATCCGGTGCCGGCGTCCTCGATGACACCGAGGACGCCGGACACCGAGATGGTCCCCCCGCCCGGCTTGAGCTGGTAGCTCCGTGAATCGAGGGCGACGGCCCGGTGGTCGCCCATCAGCCACAGCCGTCCGGCAGGAACCGTGACGCTGAAATCCGGGAAAATCGGATCCTCGTCCGGACGCACGTAGTCCTCCCGCAGCGGCTTGCCGTTCAACAGCAGCCTGCCGGCCGGATCGCAGCACCCCACCGTGCTCCCCGGGACGCCGATGACGCGGCTGATGGCGGAGTAATCCCGTTCCCACTCCGGCGCCTCGAACAGGACGACATCGCCGTACTTCGGTTCGTACTCCCCCTCGCCGACCATCGAGACGGTCACCCGGCTGCCCTTCGCGAGCGTGGGCTCCATCGACTCGGAGGTGATGATGTAGGTCTCCTCACCGATGACCTCGGAGACCGCGCGGTCGATGACGGCGCCGCAACCCGAGAGCGTCGAGACCGAGGATGCGATGATCAGCGCGGGGATCCAGCGGAAACGCATGGTGTGATTATTCGGTACACATGCCCACAGAGCGGTATCTCGCGGATCGATCGAGATCATCGTGAGGCCATCGTGACCGATCACCCTCTGACGACGGCCGGGGCGCACCCGTGAGCGGCGCCGCCTCTCCGGGATCAGGTGATATGTCGGCGCGACCAGCTCCTGAGACCATGTAGACTGTCACAAGTCATGCGAACCATGCGTGGCACGCCGCCTTAGCTCAGTCGGCCAGAGCACTTCACTCGTAATGAAGGGGTCTGGGGTTCGATTCCCCAAGGCGGCTCCAGGTCAGAGGCCCTCACCGGGATCCGGTGGGGGCCTTTTGCTAACACCCTTGCTAACGGCCTCGTCGGCGGTCCCAGCCTGCTGGGCGACCAGAGCGCCGTCAGCTACGCCAACTCCGCCGCCGCGATCGTGCGCGACGGCCCGCAGTACGTCGCGCGGATCACCGATCCCTTCGCTGATCACGCCGAGTACACCGAGGCGTTCTGCGCGGGCATTCTCAGGAAACGCCGCCGCGGGCCGATGAGGGCTTCGTGACCGAGTACGTTCATTCGTTCGAGGCCCGGGACAAGACCTTCGCCGGACTGCTGGAGCTTCCGCACGCACGCGTCGCCGTACTGGCGCCCGACGGAAGGCGGATACCGGCGCCCGCCTCGCTGGTGATCGACGGAGACCGGCTGGTCCCCGTACCGCAGGACAACGCCAACCTCCTGGAGATGCTGGACCCGGCGGACGTGGTGGCGGCCGTGGCGGCCTGGGAGCACACCGGCAGGACGGGGGTGGGGGCGGTCAGCGTACGGCTGCGCGACGAGCCGGGCCGCCGCTACAAGCTGACCGCCGTCGACATGCGGCACCGCCACGGCGTGTTCGTCTGCGTGCTCATGGATCTCGACACCGGTACGGCCGCCGCCGGCGCCGACGGAGGCGAGCAGCCGCTGGCGTCCCTGCGGCCCCGTTCGGCGCGGATGCTCAAGAGGTTCGACGGGGTCATCACCGACGTCGACGAGCGGGCGACCAGGATGTTCGGCTGGAGCAGGGATCAGATGGTCGGCTCCCGCTCGACGCACTTCTTCCACGAGGAGGACGTGCAGCGCTCCATCACCGCCTGGCTCGACATGCTCAGCACCAAGCACAGCTCGCGGGTGCGGGTCCGCCACCGCTGCGCGGACGGGAGCTGGCTGTGGATCGAGGTGGAGAACATCTACCAGGAGGCGCCGGAGCTCGAAGACGCCGTCATGATCAGCCACATCAGCGACGTCTCCGAGGAGATGGCCGCCTACGAGGCGCTGCGCCAGCGCGAGCACCTGTTCCGGAGGCTGGCCGACTCGCTGCCCGTCGGGCTGCTCCAGCTGGAGCAGGACGGTTCCGTCGTCTACGCCAACTCCCTGCTGAACACGATGCTGGGCACCGGTACGGCGGGCACCGCCCGGGAGCGGCTCGCGAGCGTCACCGACCAGGACCGCCCGATGCTGGACGCGGCGCTCCAGAACGTCCTGGGCGGAGGCCCCGACCGGGAGCTGGAGGTCACCGTCCAGCCCGCGGGGGAGCAGCGCCGTTGCGCGATCACCCTGATCGGGCTGTCGGACGAGGACGGCACGCCCGGAGCGCTCGCCTGCGTGCGGGACATCACCGAGAGCGTGCGCTCACGGGAGGAGCTGCGGGTCAAGGCCACGTTCGACCATCTCACGGGGTGCTACAACCGCGCCTCCAGCCTGGCGATCCTCGACCGGGAGCTCTCCGCTGAGGGAAGCCACCTCACCGGAGTGGTCTTCGTCGATCTCAACGAGTTCAAGAGCGTCAACGACTCCCTCGGGCACGCCGCGGGCGACGAACTGCTCGTGAACGCCGCCGGCCGGATCAAGAGCGTCCTCCGCAGCGACGACGTCGTCGGCCGGATCGGCGGAGACGAGTTCCTGCTGATCTGCCCCCGGCTCGATCACCCCGCCGAGCTGGTCGGCATCGCCGAACGGGTCGGCAGGATCCTGGACGGCGACGTCGTGCTGTCGGCCGGTACGGCGCGGCTCAGCGCCGCCATCGGCGTGGCCTGCTCCACGGACGGCTCCACGGGTGACGTCCTCATCGCGCGGGCGGACGCGGCCATGTACGAATCCAAGCGCCACAGGCCCCGGCGCCCGGTCCTGTTCGAGGAGGCCCCGGCGGAGCCCGGGACGGGCAGGCGTTAGCCGACGGTCGCGCGGGTCAGGCGGCACAGGTCGGCGGGGCGCAGGGGGTCGGAGCGGTTCCACAGGGTGGGGATGACGCTGTCGGCCTGCCGTACGTGCTCGGCCGTCTCCAGGCCGTGCCGCTTCAGCGTGTCCGACAGGTCGTCGGGGGTGAAGAAGCTCAGCCAGGGTTCACCGCGTTCGGCGGCGGCCGGGAGGGCGGAATCGGCGTAGGCGGCGCCCCGTTCGTCGCGGAGGGGGGCGGACAGGGCGTACTCCATGACCAGCTCGGTGCCGGGGGCGAGGCGGCCGACGGCGGCCAGCGTGGCGTCGATCGCCTCTCCGGTGAGGTACATGGACACTCCGAGCCAGCTCACCAGGGCCGGTCTGGACGGGTCGAACCCGGCGGCGGTCAGGGCGGGCAGCGGATCGCCGGTCTCGAAGTCCGCGGGGACGAAGACCGGGCAGTCGAGGCCCGAGGCCTCGATCAGGCCCCGCTTCCACTGCTGGGTGGCGGGGTGGTCCACCTCGAAGACCGTGACCCGCCCGGCCGGGCCGGAGCGCTGGGCGAAGGTGTCGAGGCCCGCGCCGAGGATCACGTACTGCTCCAGGCCGTCGCGGACCAGCTCGGCCAGGCGGCGTTCGGTGTAGTGGCTGCGGGCCGTCACCTGGGCGCGGGTGCCAGACAGGATGAGGTGGTCGCCGTGGATCCGGTGGTAGCCGATGATCTCCTCGGCGAGTTCGCCGAGCAGCGACGCGGCCACGGTGTCGCGGAAGATGAAGGGCTCCCGGTCCACCACCAGGTGGGCCGCGCGGGCGGCCGCCGCCATGATCGCGGTCTGGCTCGGCTGTCCTTCGTGCATGAGACGTCGTTCCTTTCCGGTGCCGGGAACGACGATGCTAAATGCAGAATTGAATTGCTTTCCCGCATCATAGCAGCCGGAAATAAATTACCGATCTCCCATCGATGAACAAGTCGTCACGGCGTGGATTTCAATTCTCCGGTGTTCTTCTCCGTGACCGCTGACGCCGTACGCCGCGCCCGTCCCGAAACGCGATCCCGGGCCCGGTGGGCCTTCGGATCGCGAATGCCCCTTGACGGGAGGGCGCGGGTCGCGGCGGTCACGGAAGGGCGGGAACCGCCGGCGGGGTGTCGGTCCAGCCGACGTGGAGCATGGTCTGGGTCGAGGTCTTGTTCGGGAAGACCTTGCCGCCGATCGTGGTCTTCACGTTCTCGGCCAGCAGCACCATCGCGTCGGTGTCGACGATCATCTGTCGGGTGACCACATGATCGCCCTTGTACCGCCGGACGATGGAGAAGCCCTCACCGGTCCTGCCCCGGGAGTCCTTGACCTTCCCCAGAGGCCGGACGCCGGGCATCGTCGGCAGCGCCCGGTACGCCGCAGTGCGGACCTCCTTAGGCACCGGGAGGTCGTAGAGCAGGCTGAACAGCGCCCCCGTCACATGGCCGTCGACGGACTCCTCGGGCACTCTCGCCCTCGGATCCGCGTGCGGGACCCGTACGGCCTTGTCGATCCAGGCCTTCAGCGCGGCCGGATCGGCGGGCAGCCGCTGCAACTCCTCGTACGTCAGTCGCTGATCGACCAGGATGAAGGCGTTCACCTGCCCCTTCACGGGAGTGACCCTGCCCTTGTCCGGGGCGATGGCCAGGGACACGGTCATGCCGTCCGCCGTACGACGCCAGGTGGCCGGGGAGCCGTCGCGGCGCCACGCCGCCTCGTCGGCGGCGCTCTTCAGACGCACGCCCAACTCGCGGTACCCGAACCAGCTCTTGGTGTCGCGCGAGGTCCACGTCTCGCTGATCCCCCACTCCTCCACCCAGTAACGGTTCGAACCTCTGCCGAGCTGCCGGGGATGGGTCATCGTGAACAGCGTCCGCACGTGCCAGTAGGCGCCCTCCGGCGCGGTCCTCACCGGTCGTGCGCTCTCCGGTGCGGCCACCGCGGGCCGTACGGCGGCCGCGAGCCGCAGGTTCGGTGCGCTCCGCGGAGCCGGCGAGCTCGGCGGAGCGGCGGCGCCCACCGCCGCCAGGCCGATCCCGGCCGCGATCAGGGACCGGACGGGTACGGTCGCGAATCTCATCTGCTTCCTCCGTGTGCGGTTTCGTGATCCCTAATACACCTGGGCCGTCCGGGAGGTTGCCCGCGCATGGTTCGCTTTTCCGGGCAACGCCCGTAACCCTCCGCGTGTATTAGGTGGCATGAGATTGGACGAACAGGCGTGAACGCCGCCGAGGACGACGGATTCGCCGCGTTCGTGGCCGCGCGCGCCACGAGCCTGCTGCGCGTCGCCTACCTCTCGTGCGGTGACGAGGGAGAGGCGGAGGACCTGCTGCAGACGGCGCTGGAACGCGCGTACCGCAACTGGGACAGGGTGCGCTACGACAACCCCGAGCCCTACGTCCGCCGCATCATCGTCAACGCCGCCATCAACCGCGCCCGGCGCCGGGCGATCCTGCGGATGATCCCGATGCACACCCCTCCCGAACCGTCGGCGCGGGAGACCGACGTCGACCTGCGCCACGTGCTCATGGAGACCCTGCGGGCCCTGCCTCCCCGGCAGCGCGCGGTGGTCGTCCTGCGCTACTGGGAGGACCTCAGCGAGACGCAGACCGCGGAGGTCCTCGGCTGCTCGACCGGCACGGTGAAAAGTCAGGCCTCGAAGGCGCTCGCCAAGCTCCGCGCGGCGATCGGCGGGGAGTCAGCGGAAGGAGTGATCAGGAATGTCCACGCTTGAAGACGAGCTCCACCGCCTCATGGGAGAGGAGACCGCGAGGCTGCGCGCCGCGCCGGATCTGGTGGACCGGGTCGTCCGATCCACGCGGCGCAGGCACAGGACGAAGCGGATCGGGTTCACCGCCCTGGTCGCCGCGGCGGCCTTCGCGGCGGCCGCCGTACCGGCCTATCTGGTTCTCGGCCCGGACTCCGTCGCCGTACCGGAACCCGCGGTCAGCGGGCCGGCCCCGGCCTCCGAGACGTCGCGGCCGGAGGCCACCGACGAGGCCGCGCCGGAGCCTCCCGCCATCGACGACACCATTCCCGCCCCCTCCCCGACCCGCGATCTGGGGGACCTGGGCGACGGGAAGGCCTTCAAGAGCCTCAGGGTGGGTTATCTGCCCAAGCGCCTGCAGTGGTCGCACTGGTCGCTGGACTTCGGTGACAAGTACACGACCTCGTGGAACTACGACGGCGACTCGAACGGCTTCTACTGCGTCCAGATCTACGTCCACGAGGGTCAGGCCGTCCAGGAGGTGGACGAGAGGGTGCAGGGGTACCGCGACGAGGGAGAGGGCGCGGAGGTCGCCGTCGGAGACCGGACCGGTTACCTGGTCAGGCAGGGGGTCGGCGAGGACGGCGGGGACGGCACCCCGACCCTCGTCCTGAGCGTGGGCGAGGGGCGCCGGGTGGAGGTGATGTTCAGTCCCGACTACGCCAAGGATCTCGGCGGCGCCGAAGCGGTCGACCGCGAGCTGAAGAAGATCGGCGAAAACCTCACCGCCGCCGACTGAATCTGTTCCGCCGGCTGGATCCGTCCGGCCCGAACGCGGACGACCCGTGCCCTCGCGGGGCACGGGTCGTCGGTCCGTCGTCCGTGGCCGGGACCGGCTCAGCGCCGGCCCACCAGGGTGCGCACCAGGGCGCGGGTCTGGTCGCGGCGGTCCCAGGCCACCAGCGCGAACACCACCGCGAAGCCCGCCGGCAGCAGCGCCCAGGCCGGCTCGATCACCAGGATCTGGGTGGCCGCGGCCCCGGCCATCAGACCGATCAGCCCGATCGAGGCGGCTCCGGCCAGCGACGGGATCAGCAGGCCGATCCCGCCGGCCAGCTCCACGACGCCGGTCACGTAGCGGAACCACTGACCCCAGCCGATCAGCTCGAAGGTGGTGATCGCGTTCTGCTCGCCGACGAACTTGGGCAGCGCCGAGGCCGCGATCAGGAACACCGCGATCAGGACCTGCGGGACCCACAGGACGCGCCGGAGGGTGGAGGTGCGGGTGGTACGGCGGGCGTCACCGGCGCCGGCCTCGGAGGTGATGGAGGTGCGGGCGGCGTCGGTGCGGGCGGTGTGCGTGGCGGCCATGTGGGTGTCCTTCCGGGAACCGGTCGTTTTCGCTTTTCACCCACGCGTCGTACGGCCCCGGCCCGGATCGACACGATCCCGGATTCTTTTTTCAAGATTTTTTGGAGATCCCCGTATCCCCTGTTCATCAGAGGTTTTCCGGGTGTCAGCGCAGCGGGCCTCGTTCGTCGACGTACCGCGTGGGGGTCCCCAGGAACACCTCCGGCTCCGCAGGGCCGTACGCGACGTTGAGCGTGTGCAGGTGGTAGGTCCAGTCGGCCATCCCGGCCGCGCTGCTGAAGCGGTAGTTGAGCTGCCAGCGCACCCACTGCCCCGGACCCAGGCGGACGCCGGGAGGGCGGCGGCGCCGCGGCGGCAGGGTGAACATCGCCGGTATCAGCGGATAGACGAGCAGGCGTCCGTCGGCCTCGCGCAGCCGTACGCTCCGGCTCCCGCCGCCGGGCAGGGGCCCCACGGACCATCGTGGCCGGAACCCGTCGGCCTCCCGCATGGAGATCTCGTGGAGGAACGGGCGCGAGGCGTCCGGCAGCTCGAACCCGACGGGCAGCGCGTTGCGGAGCGCGGCGGCGTACCCGCCGCGTGACTGCTTGGTCCACGACGTGCGGACCCACTGCACGATCACGTCCATGGAGGACACGTCCATGGGTGAATCGTCGCACCGCCGCGCCCACCGGACGAGCCCGTCCGCACCCCCGGAAGGCCCGGGAGTCCCGGGGTCACGGCGACGTCGGCGTGAACGAGGAGACGACGAGCCGGAGGGCGGCGACCGCGATTCCGGCCACGAGCACGAGGTTCCGCAGCCGTTCGGGGCTCGTCCTCCACCGGAGGCGGGAGGCGCCGGAGGCCGAAGGGGGTGCGACCGGAGCACCGGGCCATCCGGGCCCGCGCCGGTGCGGTGCGGTGCGGTGCTCCAAACTCTCCCCGTACCGTGACAGCTCCTTCCGCCCGCTCGGCGTAGCGTTCCGGACGTCTACAGAAGGAGGCGACCATGCAGGAACATCCCAATGTCGCCCTGCTCCGTGACGGGTTCACCGCGTTCGCCAAGGGGGACCTCGACCACATCCGCGACGTGATGTTCGCCGACGGCATCGTCTGGCACTTCCCCGGCCGAAACCCCCTGTCCGGCGACTACCAGGGAAAGGACCAGGTCATCCGGCTCTTCCACCGCCTGTTCGAGGAGACGGACGGCACCTTCTCCGCGGAGCCGTACGAGATCATGGCGAGTGACGACTACGCCACCGCGCTGGTCCGCCTGCGGGGAGAGCGCAACGGCAGGTCGCTCGACACGACGGGCGTCAACGTCTTCCGCCAGGCGGGCGGTAAGACGGTCGAGGCGTGGGTCTACTCGGGCGACCAGTACACCACCGACGAGTTCTGGGCCTGAGGCGGCACAAGGTTTCCGGCCTGAGCGGGCGTCGGGCGCACCGGCCTACCCCTCTGCCCGGCCGCCGAGGTCGATGACCTGCCCGACGGCGGCCACGTCGACCGGCCCGCCGAACCCTTCCGCGGCCGCCCGCCGGGCGGCCGCACGGTCGGTTCCCGGCCACAGATGGGTCAGCGTCAGCCGTCCGGCGCCCGCCAGGGCCGCCTGCGCGCCGGCCTGCCGGGCGCTGGTGAGATAGGGGGCGTTCCCTCCCGGGACCTCCTCGACATAGGTGGCCTCGGCCAGGAGGAGATCGGCGTCATGGGCCAGCTCGACCACCTCCGGGCTCGGCCCGGTGTCGCCGGTGTAGGCCAGTACGGCTCCGCCCGCGCTCAGCCGGATGCCCGCGTTGGGGACGTGGTGGGGCAGCAGGCGGGTGTCGGCCCGGAAGGGGCCCAGCTCGAACGAGGCGCCGGGGACGACGTCCTCGACGGCGCAGGCGCCGTCCAGCATGCCGGGGCGGTCGAGGGCCAGGACCGCGTGCAGCGCGCCGGGCGGCGCGAGCACGGGCAGCGCCGCGACGGGCTCGCCGCCCAGCGCGCGGGCGCGCAGCAGCGGGTTCAGGTCCGCGCAGTGGTCGGGATGGCCGTGGCTGATCCACACCGCGTCCACCCGCTCGGCCGGCACGTGCTCCAGCAACCGCGGCAGGGCCGCGTACCCGAGATCCATGACCAGCCGGAACCCGTCGTGCTCGACGAGGTAGCCGCTGCACGCCTGCCCGGCCTCGGGCCAGGCCCCGCAGGCTCCCAGAACGGTGATCTTCACTGTGACCACGGTACGGCCTCCGCGGCGGGCGGGCCGGTGACGGAAGCGCATTCGCATGTCAACTATGGTTGACGCCTGCTCGATGTCAACCTACATTGACAGCATGAGAACCACACTTCTGGCCGCTCCTCCGCCCTCCGGACATCCGCGTACCGACGCACGCACGAAACGGCTGCTGGCCTGCGGCGTGATTGCCGGTCCGCTGTTCGTCGCCACGTTCCTCATAGCGGGCGCGGCCCGCGCCGACTACGACCCGCTGCGTCATCCGGTCAGCTCGCTCGCGCTGGGCGGGGCCGGATGGATCCAGAGCGTCAACTTCATCCTCGCGGGCCTGCTGACGCTCGCCTTCACCGTCGGCCTGCGCCGCGTTCTCCGCACCGCCACGGGTCCGGCCCGCGGCTCGTTCTGGGGCCCGCTGCTGATCGGCGGCTGGGCGGTGGGCCTGGTCGGGGCGGGGGTCTTCGTCACCGACCCGGTGGGCGGCTATCCCCCGGGAACCCCCGCCGTGCAGGGGGAGTACACCGGCGCCCCGGCCTTCCTCCACGACGCGTTCTCCGTCTTCGGCTTCACCGCCCTGATCGCCGCCTGCGCGGTGTTCACCGTCCGCTTCGCCGTACGGCACGAGCCCGGATGGTCGATCCTCTCCGCGGTCGCCGGCCTCGTCTTCACCGCCGCCCTCGTCCTGTCCACCATCGGCTTCGGCCAGGTCGACCCCCTGACCGGCATCGCCGGCCTCCTCCAGCGCGTCATGGCCGCCACCGCCTGCATCTGGATCGCCTGCCTGGCCCTCCACGCCATGAGACACGCAGACCGGCCCTGAACGCCTGCGGGTCTCCCGGGAACCGGAACGGTGGATCACGCGTCTTGCAGATCATGAGACGTCCGCGGGTTCTCCGGTCGCTGGTGATTCTGTTGATTTCCGTGGGCATGACCGGTTCGGTCGCCGCCTGTACGGTCACGTTCACCACCGTCGACCGCCGGGCGTCACCACGGCCCGCCGTGCTGCCGGAGCCGCCCGAACTGGACACGGCCGCCGAGGTGTGGCCCGAGGCGACGTTCACACTGCCCACGAGGCTCGGCAACGGGCTCGACGTCCAACCGGTCGCCATGCTGGACACGGACGAGGTGCTCATGATCACTCCGTTCGCACTCGCCCGGTTCGTGGTGTACGACCGCCGCACGAAAAAGCACCGGGTCCTGGCGACGGCCCCGAAATGGGGCGAGTGCGACCTGTGCTACGACATCAAGAGCGTGGCCGTGAGCCGGACACGGATCGCCTGGACGGCCGAGATCTACCGCTCCGAACCCTGGAACGCGGGCAAGCGGCACATGGAACTGTGGACCATGCCGCGCTCGGGCGGGCCGATGCGGCTGGTGACCTGGCTGACCGGCCACGGCGACGTCCGTTTCGAGGACTCCCTGGTGATCGAGGGCGACCACGCCGTCTGGGACGGCGGCCACGACGGATACCGTGTCCCGCTCACCGGAGGCAAGGCGGACAGGCTCCCGGGGTCCTTCGCACTGCTCGATCCGGAGTCACGGAACTGCGGAGCCGAGTGGTGCGCCCAGCAGCTTCCTCCCCGGCCCTACGAGCTGACGACGGTGGCGGTGGAACGCAAGGACGGTTCGGGCCGCACCACCGTCGCCGCGACGGGAGGCCCCCTGATCGGGGACAGGTTCGGGCTCTTCGGCCCGCCGCACGTGTACGACGACGGACCGGTGTACATCTCGGGAGGAAGGACGGAACCGTCCGCGGTCGTGTACGACCGGTGCACCGGCAGGTCGGCGTGGGCCGGCGCGGACGGAGCCGACGACTCGTCCGAGGGCGTCAAGCAGGGAGCGCGGGGAACGGACGACCCGATCCTGTTCTGGCTGGAACCCGGGGGAAGGCGCTACGCGGTGGTCGACCTGTCACGCATCCCCGACTGGTTCTGCGTGCCCTGATCCCCTGATTTTCGGGGGAGGCGTCCTCTCCGTGCGGCTGTACCGATCATGAGCTGCGCCGTACCGGCGGAAAACCGGATGTCCCGCGGTGAAAACGGCATGTACCCTCCCTGGGGATCCAGGAGGGGAATTGTCGTGGGACACGTCGAGGTCGGGCATCTGACGTATGTGCTGCCGGATGGCAGGCCGTTGCTGGACGATGTGTCCTTCCGGGTCGGGGAGGGTGTGAAGGCGGCGCTCGTCGGGCCCAACGGGGCGGGGAAGACGACGTTGATGCGGCTGGTCGCGGGGGACGTCCAGCCGGTCGAGGGGAGCGTCGCGAGCTCCGGCGGGCTGGGGATCATGCGGCAGTTCATCGGGAGCATCCGGGACGGGCGCAGCGTGCACGACCTGCTGGTCAGCGTGGCTCCCGAGCGGGTACGGCGGGCGGCCGAGGCGCTGGACGCCGCCGAGCTCGTGATGATGGAGCGCGACGACGAGAAGGCCCAGATGCGCTACGCGCAGGCCATCACGGACTACACCGACGCGGGCGGCTACGACATCGAGGTGCTCTGGGACACCTGCACGATGGCCGCCCTCGGCGTGCCGTACGACCGGTGCAAGTACCGCGAGGTCAACACGTTGTCGGGCGGTGAGCAGAAGCGGCTGGTGCTGGAGGCGCTGCTGCGCGGGCCGGACCAGACCCTGCTGCTGGACGAGCCGGACAACTACCTGGACGTGCCGGGCAAGCTCTGGCTGGAGCAGGCGCTGCGCGAGACGCCCAAGACGGTGCTGCTGGTCAGCCACGACCGGGAGCTGCTGGCCAACGCGGCCGACCGGATCATCACCGTCGAGTCGGGCAACGTCTGGGTGCACGGCGGCGGCTTCCGCACCTACGCGCAGGCCCGCAGGGAGCGCAACGAACGCCTCGACGAGCTGAAGAAGCGCTGGGACGAGGAGCACGCCAAGCTCAAGCGCCTGGTGAACATGCTCAAGCAGAAGGCGAAGTACATGGACACCATGGCCGCCGCCTACCACTCGGCCCAGACCCGGCTGCGCAGGTTCGAGGAGGCGGGCCCGCCCGAGATGGCGCCCCGCGAGCAGCTCATCAGCATGCGGCTCAAAGGCGGCCGTACCGCCAAGCGCGCGGTGATCTGCGAAGGCCTGGAGCTCACCGGGCTGATGAAGCCGTTCGACCTGGAGATCTGGTACGGCGAGCGGGTCGCGGTGCTGGGCTCCAACGGCTCCGGCAAGTCGCACTTCCTGCGGTTGCTGGCCGGGGAGGAGGTACGGCACAGCGGCGTCGCCAGGCTCGGCGCGCGGGTCGTGCCCGGGCACTTCGCGCAGACCCACGCCCGTCCCGAGCTGATCGGCCGCACGCCGTGCGAGATCGTCATGACCGAGCACGCGAAGCTGAAGAACGAGGCGATGAAGGCGCTGGCCCGCTACGAGCTGGCCGGGGGGATCGCCGAGCAGCGGTTCGAGACGCTCTCGGGCGGCCAGCAGGCGCGGCTGCAGATCCTGCTGCTGGAGCTGTCGGGGACCACGCTGCTGCTGCTGGACGAGCCGACCGACAACCTCGACCTGGCCAGCGCCGAGGCGCTGCAGGAGGGGCTGGACGCCTTCGACGGGACCGTGGTCGCGGTCACCCACGACCGCTGGTTCGCCGACGACTTCGACCGCTATCTGGTCTTCGGCTCCGACGGGCGGGTCTACGAGTCGCGGGAGCCGGTCTGGGACGAGACCCGGGTGGTGCGCCAGCGCTGAGAGCCGCCGCCGGGCGGGGGCGTCCGGCGGTGTCGGAGAGCGTGCGTCCGGGCGCCTCGGAGAGGGTGCGTTAAAGACTTCCCCGCGTCCCCGCGTGTCCGGGCGGAGGCCGTCCGGACAGGGGGTTATGACGGCTGGGTGATCCACAGTACTCGAGTCGTCAGCGCACTCCTCCTGCTCCTCGTCGCCGGATGTTCGGGCGAGGAGAAGGACGTCACTCCGGAGCTGCGGCCGCTGGCCGTGAAGGAACAGGTCTCCTCCGTCGTCAAGGGCGGGGATCGGTACGACGGTTACGTCGTGAACTGGGCCGGGGTGCTGGACAATCCCAACCCGTGGCACTTCGCCGAGCACGTGGTGGCCACCGTGGTCGCCAGGGACGCCAAGGGCGAGGAGGTCGTCCGGGCCGAGCAGCCGCTGGACGCCGTGCCCCCGGCGGGGTCGCTCTCCTTCACCGGCCAGGCGCTCGCGGAGCGCAGGCCGGCCAAGGTGACCATCGAGTACCGCCCGGCCGAGTGGCGTCCGGCGAGCCGGATCGTCTCGGAGCTCAGGCCGTTCCCCATCTCCGGGGTGCAGACCGCCGGCAAGGACGACGGCAGGTACCTGGTCACCGGATACGTCGGCACGCCGTACCGGCGCCCGGCGGGCACGCTGGCGGTCACGGCGCTCCTGCGCGACGAGGACGGCAGGCTGCTCGGCGGCGGGAGCACGTTCGTGGACGACGTGCGCGACGGGGTCAGGCGCCGGTTCGTCCTCGACATCGAGAGCGTCGCCGACACCGGCAAGATTGCCAAGACCGAGCTGGTCGCGCGGACGTGGGGATCGAGCAGCCGTCCCTACGAGGATCTGGCGCTGGGCGGGGCCCTGCCGGTGCACACGGCCGAGCCGACGACGTCGCCTTTCGAGAAGGACCGGGGACGCCTCGAGCCGCCCGGCGGCGACGCCCGGCCGTGACCGGGAATTCCGTAATCTAGGAAATTTCGGGATCCGGGAATTGTCGAGAACCATGAACACGGACAAACAGGCGCTCATCAATATTTATCCAAGCAGGTCGACCGGCGCTCTTTACTCCCGTTCCTAACATTCTGAATACGGTCCGTGTCGTTGTCGGCAAACCGGTGGAACTTGTAGTTATCAAACCATTACCGTCGGTCACATGAATGACAGTGTCCTGGTCGAAGCCCTGCGTGAGCGCGACGCAGGCGCGCTCGCCGCGCTCTACGACTCGTACGCCGAAAGCCTCTACCGATACTGCCTGTCCATGCTGGACGGAGCGGAAAACGCCCAGGCGGCGCTCCGGGACACGCTGATCGTGGCCGAGGCCCACATTCACGCGCTCGCCGACGCCGATCGGCTGAAGCCGTGGCTGTTCGCCCTGGCCCGGAGGGAGTGCCTGCGGCGGCGCCCCGCCGTGGGCGCCGGAGCCGCCTCCGCCGAGCCGCCGGACGTGGGTGACGACCAGGCCGACCTGCGGGTGATGGCCTGGAACGCCATCCGGAGCCTGCCGGAGGACGACCGCGAGCTCCTCGCGCTCCTCACCGTGCACGGGCTGTCCATGGCCGAGGTCGCCTCGTTGCTCAGGGCGCCGGTCAAGGGCGCCGAGGCGATGCTCGAAAAGGCCAAGGAGGAACTGCGCGACGCGGTGACCGCCGAGGTCCTGGCCCGCAAGGGTCCCTACGACTGCGCCGAGCGGGCCCGGATCCTGACCGGGTTCTCCGGGGAGCTCGCCGCCGGGATGCGTGAGCGGCTGGTCGGGCACATCGCCGACTGCGACACCTGCGCGCCGCACCGCTCCCGGCAGGTCTCCGCGAACAAGGTCTTCGACCTGCTGCCGCCCGAGCCGCTGCCGGAGACGCTCAAGGTGCGGCTGATGAGCTGCTTCACCGATCCCGAGCTCGTCCCCTACCGGCGCTACGTCGCCCGCAGGGCGGGTCTTCTCGATGCCGCCGGGTTTCCCGTCGAGGGGATGGGCGGGCGCCCTGGCTGGGTTCACGCGGTGGCCGGTGTGGCGGCTGCGGTCGTGGCGGCGGCCGCCATCGCGGTGATCTTCGCCCACCTCGGCGGGCAGACCGGCGAGACGGTCGCCGACATCGCCTCCGGCAAGCTGCCCGTGACCGGCGAGCCGCCGGGCGTCGGCCTGCCCTGGGATCCGGAGGCCGACAACGGCCCGGTGGCCCTGGAGTTCATCCCCCGCCGGCCGGCCGCCCAGCCCGGGGCGGTGCCGGTCGAGCCGGCCGTCGCCGACCCCGGCGGGCCCCCGCCCGACGGCGACGCCCCCGCGCGGCCGGACCGGCCCGATCCCACGGGCTCCGGCCCCGCCGACCCCGTTCCCGCGGAACCGGACCCGTCGGGTGAGCAGCCGGACCCGACCGGCGGGACCGACCCCACGCTCGCGCCCACCCGGCCGCCGCGCGACCACCAGGACGGACGGCCCAGGCCCCGGCCCTGCCCCGTCCCGTCCCGTACGGCTCCCGCCCCGAAGCCGACGCCCACGCCGACGCGCACCACGGCCGCCCCCACGCCCACGCACGGGACGCCGACGGTCACATCCACACCCACGCCGACGCCGACCGGTCAGGTCACCCCGAGTCCGACCACTCCGGCTCCCAGCCAGAGGCCGGCCGTCTGACGGCGTCCGCGCCCCGGGGCCCGGTTGCAGGGGCGGGACCCCGGGGTGCGGAATACCCCGTCCGGGCGACCGGACTGGGTGAACGGAACCTTTTCCGACGGACAAGACACACCTTCCACCTGAACTGATTACCGCTCGTATCCAGTACGTGTGCTTAGAGTCACCCCGGGGAATCTTGAACGCGGCCGTCCGCTGCACGGGACACGCGTGATTCGGGAGGGGGATTCATGCACTCCGTCGGGAGAAGGCGTCACCGCGCCGCGGTGGTGGCGGGCCTGGCCTGCGTCCTGGTCGTCGGGACGGGCGCCCCGGTCGGCGCCCTGCCGGGCGCGGCCGGCCGTACGGCGCCGGCGTCGCCCGGCCCGTCCTCCGACGAGGTGGCGGCGGCCCAGGCCGAGGCGCGGGCGCGTGACGCGCGCTCCGGGGCGGCCGCCGTACGGCTGGCCGCGGCCCAGGCCCGCCTCCAGGAGCTGACCGTCCGGGCCGAGAAGCTCATCGAGGTCTACAACGGAGAGCTGGTCAAGACGGCGCGCGCCCAGGAGGCGCACCGCAGGGCCGGTGAGCGGGTGCTCGCCGCCGGGGCGCAGGTCGAGCAGGCCCGCCGGACGGTCATCGCGATCACCTCGCAGGGCTACGGCGGGGTGGACCCGATGATGGCGATGGTGGCCGATCTCGGCAGCGCGACCGAGCACGGCTATCTGCAGCGGGCCAGCATCCTGGCCCACATGAGCGGCGGGCAGGCCGAGACGCTGAGGCAACTGCGCGACGCGCGGGAAGTCCTGGGCATCCTCCAGGCTCAGGCGGCCGACGCCTACACCGAGCAGCGGCTGGCGGCCGAGCGCGCGGCCGCCGCCAAGACCGTGGCCGAGCAGGCCGTCGCCGCGCAGGTCGCCGAGACCGGCCGGCTGAAGGTGGTTCAGGCGGTGCTGGAGAAGCAGGCGGACCGGGCGCGCAGCACCGCCGAGAGACTGGCCAGGGCGCGGCAGGCGGCGCTGGAGCGGGCCAGGCTCGCCCGCGAGCGCGCCGGTCAGGAGAGGGAGCGGGCCGCGGCGGCCGGAAGGGACCGGGCGCGGGCCGCGGCGGCGGCCGGGAAACCGGTCCCGCGCTGGGCGCTCGGCCACGGCCTGTCCTCGGACCGGGGCGACATCGCCGCGGACTGGGCGCTCGCCCAGCTCGGCAAGCCGTACGTCTGGGCGGCGGACGGGCCGGACAGCTTCGACTGCTCGGGCCTGACCATGCGGGCCTGGGAGCGGGCCGGCGTCAGGCTCGACCACTGGACCGGCACCCAGTGGACCTCGGGCCCGCGCGTGCCGCTCGACCGGCTCCGCCGGGGCGACCTGCTGTTCTTCGGTCGGATCACCGACAACCCCGGCGACATCCACCACGTGGGGATGTACGTCGGCAGGGGGCTGATGATCCACGCCCCGCAGACCGGGGACGTGGTCAGGATCGCGCCGATCTGGCGTGGAGACCTCGTCGGCGCGATCCGTCCCGTCTGACGGTCAGTGTCCCTTGTGCCCCTCGTGCACCTGCTCCTCGGCCCGCTTGATCGAGCGCGCGATCTCCTCCTCGGCCTCGACCCGGCCGACCCAGTTGGCGCCCTCGACGGACTTGCCGGGCTCCAGGTCCTTGTAGACCTCGAAGAAGTGCTGGATCTCCAGGCGGTCGAACTCCGGAACGTGGTGGATGTCGCGGATGTGCTCCATCCGGGGGTCGGTGGCCGGCACGCACAGGACCTTGTCGTCGCCGCCCTTCTCGTCGGTCATGCGGAACATGCCGACGGCGCGGCACTGGATCAGGCAGCCGGGGAAGGTCGGCTCCTGCAGCAGGACCAGGGCGTCGAGGGGGTCGCCGTCCTCGCCCAGGGTGCCCTCGATGAAGCCGTAGTCGGCGGGGTACTGGGTGGACGTGAACAGCATGCGGTCGAGCCGCATGCGCCCGGTCTTGTGATCCACCTCGTACTTGTTCCTCTGTCCCTTGGGAATCTCAACGAGGACGTCGAACTCCACCGCGGTTCCTCCGCTCAAGCCCCCGGGTACTCCCGGTGGGGCGTTAGTGTCTCGTAGGCGTTAACTACCCGGATCGGTGAGAGGTCGGCGACATGATGCGGCGTGATCGGTGGGTGGCCGTGGTCACTCTCGTCATGCTGCAACTGTTCGTCGTCGCGGCCGGCGCCCACCTGCTCGTCAGCGGCACGCTGGCCGAGAAGGCGCCGGAACCGGTCGCTTCGCCGGAGCCGCCTCCCGTCGCGGTCGTCACCGCGGGTCCGGTGCTGGCCGCGGGTGGGAACGGACCTCTCCCTCCCAAGGGTACTTTGACCCGCCGCCTCACCGAGGCGCTGGGTGACCCCGCCCTGGGCGACAGCGTGGGCGCCGCGGTCGTCGACGCCGAGAGCGGGACCCTGCTGTTCGGCAGCGGTCAGGACACGGGCATCACCCCCGCCTCCACCACCAAGATCGTCACCTCCGTGGCGGCCCTCGCCTCCCTGGGGGCGGACACCCGGCTGGCCACCCGCGTGGTCCGCGGCTCCTCGCCGACCTCGATCATCCTGGTCGGCGGCGGCGACCCCACGCTGACGCGCGCCACGCCCGACTCCTCGGTGTACCCCCGGCCGGCCTCGCTGGCGACCCTCGCCTCGCGTACGGCCAAGGCCCTCAAGGCGGCCGGGACCGGGAAGGTGAGCGTGGCCTACGACGACGGCCTCTACACCGGGCCGCGCACCGCCGCCAGCTGGAAGCCCGGCTACGTGCCCGAGGGCAGCGTCGCCCCGGTCACGGCGCTGATGGTCGACTCGGGCAAGGTCGCCCCCGACAACCGTCAGAGGGTCGCCGACCCGTCCACGACCGCGTACGCGGCCTTCGTCTCGCTCCTGCGCAAGAACGGGATCACGGTCGCCAACAAGACGGCCAGGCGGACCAGGGCCATCGCGAGCGCCGAGGAGATCGCCCGGGTCGAGTCCGCGCCCGTCTACGCCCTGGTGGAGCGGGCGCTGACGCTCAGCGACAACGACCTGTCGGAGGCGCTGGCCCGGCACGTGGCGCTCAAAGAGGGGCAGCCCGCCTCCTTCGACGGCGGCGCCGCGGCCGTGCTCGCGGTCCTGACCCGCCTGAAGGCGGCCGACGGCGTGCGGGTCTTCGACGGCAGCGGCCTGTCGCCCAGGAACCGCATCACCCCCGCCGCCCTGGCCCGGCTGGTGGCGGTGGCCGCGTCCCCGGCCAACCCGCACCTGCACCCGGTCGTCAGCGGCATGCCCGTGGCCGGGTTCTCCGGCACGCTGGGGAGCCGGTTCGGCAAGAGCGACTCCGCCTACGGCCTGGTCCGCGCGAAGACGGGCACCCTCGACGGGGTCAGCACGCTGGCCGGGCTCACCGTCACCAAGGGTGGCCGGCTGGTGACGTTCGCCTTCATGGCCGATGACGTCCCGGCGGGATGGGGTAAGGCAGAAGCGGCGCTCGATCGGCTGGCGGCGTCGGTGGCGAGCTGAGAGCGGACGGCGGGCGCCCGGCCGGGACCGCCGTGGCGAAGGCCGCGCAGGGAGACCGCGCGGCACGAAGGGAGAGCACGTACGGTGGACGGTATGCAGGTGATCGACTGGGACCTGGCCGTAGCGACCGGAACGCGCCTGGTGCGCCCCGGGCCGCAGGTGAGCCGAGAGGAGGCCCGGCAGGCCGTCGCCGAACTACGACGGCTGTCCCGTGAGGCCGAGGGGCATGTTCGCGAGTTCACCCGAATCGACACCGAGACCGCTCCACAGCCCGCCACGATCGTCGACCGGCCCGGCTGGATCAAGGCCAACGTCGAGGGCTTCCGCGTGGTGCTGGAGCCGCTGACCGAACGGATGGCCGCCCGCAGGAGCCAGACCCCGGCGATCGTGACCGCGGTGGGCTCGCGCATCACCGGGGTCGAGGTCGGCGCTGTGCTGGCCTTCCTCGCCTCCCGCGTGCTGGGGCAGTACGAGCTGTTCCTGCCGCCCGACCCCTCCGGCCAGGCCGCCGTCGGCCGCCTCACCCTGGTGGCCCCCAACATCGTCCACGCCGAGCGCGAGCTCGGCGTCGACCCGCACGACTTCCGGCTGTGGGTCTGCCTGCACGAGGAGACGCACCGGGTGCAGTTCACCGGCGTCCCCTGGCTGCGCGAGTACATCCGCGCGCAGATGACCGAGTTCCTGCTCGTGTCGGACCTGGACCTGCCCGACCTCCTCGACCGGCTCCGCTCGGCGGCCGACGCGGTCGCCGACGCCGTCAGGGGCGGCGAGGGCAACCTCATCGACGCGATCCAGACCCCCGAGCAGAAGCAGATCCTCGATCGCCTCACCGCGGTGATGACCCTGGTCGAGGGGCACGGCGACTACGTGATGGACGCCGTCGGCCCGGCCGTGGTCCCCTCGGTCTCCGACATCCGCGCGAAGTTCCAGCACCGCCGCGAGGGCGGCTCCCGGGTCGACCGCACGGTCCGCAAGCTGCTGGGCATCGACCTCAAGATGAAGCAGTACGCCGAGGGCTCCGCCTTCGTCCGCACGGTCGTGGCCCGCACGGGCATGGACGGCTTCAACAAGGTCTGGACCTCCCCCGAGACCCTTCCCACCCAGGAGGAGATCGCCGACCCCGACCGCTGGATCGCCCGCGTCGTCGACTTCCCCGCCCTCCCCGAAGCCAACGGCACCACCGGCTGAGGGACACTCTCCTTCCAGGGTCACGCCCCCCGCGAGGGGGCGCCGGTGCACTGGACCGAGGAGCGAAGGAGCGAAGCGGATGAGCGACGAGGGAAGGCACCGGATCGAGGAGCCCCCGAGCCGCGACGTGCAGCGTCGCCATTAAATGGGGCCGTATCCGGCTGTGGCCGACGTCCGGCGCGCCGTACGGCTCTCGCTGGCGGATCTGACGGCCGGTGACCTCGTGCTGGTCGCCTGCAGCGGCGGGGCCGACTCGCTGGCGCTGGCCGCCGGGGTGGCGTTCGCCGCGCCGCGGGCCGGGCTGCGGGCGGGCCTGCTGACGGTCGACCACGGCCTGCAGGAGGGGTCGGCGCGGCAGGCCGCCGCGGTGGCGGGGCTGCCGCTCGGCCTCGACCCGGTCGAGGTGCTGACGGTCTCGGTGGGGACGTGCGGAGGGCCGGAGAACGCCGCCCGGCAGGCGCGGTACGCCGCGCTGTCGGAGGCGGCCGGCCGGCTCGGGGCCGCGGCGGTGCTGCTCGGGCACACCAGGGACGACCAGGCCGAGACCGTGCTGCTGCGGCTGTCGCGGGGGAGCGGGACGCGCTCGCTGGCGGGCATGCCCGCGACCTCGGGGATCTACCGCAGGCCGCTGCTGGAGCTGGGCCGCGCCACGACCGTCGCCGCCTGCGCGGCGCTGGGGCTGACGCCCTGGGAGGACCCGCACAACCTCGACGGCCGCTACACCCGGGTCCGCGTCAGGCGGCGGCTGCTGCCGGCGCTGGAGGAGGAGCTGGGGCCCGGGGTCGCCGAGGCGCTCGCCCGCACCGCCACCCTGTGCCGCGACGACGCCGACGCCCTGGACGCCTGGGCCGAGGAGGCCTACGCGCGGGCGGACCTGTCGGATTCCGCTTTAAGCGATATTCCGGAGGTGGTGCTGGCCGTACCGGAGCTGGAGGGACTGCCCGCGGCGGTCCGGCGGCGGGTGCTGCGCCGGGCGGCCGTCGCGGCGGGAGCGCCGCCGGGCGCGCTCTCGGCGGCGCACATCATGCGGGTGGACTGTCTGATCACCGGCTGGAAGGGACAACGGCGCATCGAGCTACCCGGCGGGATCGGTGCGGTCCGTCGATATGGCACCCTGATACTCGCCGTGACG
This sequence comes from Paraplanobispora siamensis, assembly GCF_016863175.1. Taxonomy (GTDB): domain Bacteria; phylum Actinomycetota; class Actinomycetes; order Streptosporangiales; family Streptosporangiaceae; genus Planobispora; species Planobispora siamensis. The sequence goes on along the minus strand of NZ_BOOJ01000030.1, from coordinate 126,788 downwards.
CGCTAGCGTCAGGACCGGCCGCCGGGCCGCCACCGCGAGTCCCGCGACCGATCACCCCACGCCTCGTCTTGTAAGGAAATCCCAGGTGGACGCAGCCGACATGGGCAAGGACCTCGCGAAGGTCCTCATTTCGGAGGAAGAGCTCCAGGCCAAGATCAAGGAGCTCGCCGGCCAGATCGACGAGGACTACGCGGGCAAGGACCTCCTGATCGTGGGCGTGCTCAAGGGCGCGGTCATGGCCATGGCCGACCTGGCCAGGGCGCTGCACCTGCCGGTCCAGATGGACTGGATGGCCGTGTCGTCCTACGGCGCGGGCACCAAGTCCTCCGGTGTCGTCCGCGTCCTGAAGGACCTGGACACCGACATCGCCGGACGGCACGTGCTGGTCGTCGAGGACATCATCGACTCCGGCCTCACCCTGTCCTGGCTCATGCAGAACCTGAAGTCGCGCAACCCGGCCTCCGTCGAGATCTGCACCGTGCTGCGCAAGCCGGAGGCCATCAAGGTCCCGATCGACGTGCGCTACGTCGGGTTCGACATCCCGAACGAGTTCGTCATCGGGTACGGCCTCGACTATGCGGAGCGCTACCGCAACCTTCCCTTTATCGGGACGCTCGCCCCCCACGTGTATGGGGCCGGCTGAAATACGCCCTGCGCGAAGTGTGCCAGGTCGCATATAACTCGAAACGCGACATTAGCCATAGCGACGGGGAACACGGGCCTGCCTGACGTACGTTGGGTAAGGCAGAGCCGGTGTCGCCCGGGCGGTTACCCTGCGCGTCACACCGGTGTACCTTCGGACGACCACGAGGTGCCTTCGGGTCATCTCTGGGTAGTCAGTTGGAGCGGTTAGGGATACCGCGAGCCCCGGGTCCGCCCGGGGTTGAGGCTTTGGTCAGGAAGGGACGGGCCCGCCGGGGTTCCGCATCGGATGGATCTCAAGCGATTTACACGTGGGCCACTGCTGTGGATCCTGGGCATCGTCGTGCTGCTTCTGCTCGTCACCACGATGTGGAGCAGTGACGGCAACTTCGAGAAGACCGACACCTCGAAGATCGTCAGCTGGATCGACGAGGGCAAGGTCTCCAACGCGAAGATCACTGACAAGGAGCAGCGCATCGAGGTCACTCTGACCGACGGCAAGCGCTACTACTCCTCCTGGGTGACCGGCCAGGGCGTGCAGCTCACCGACAAGCTCGAGACGGCGGAGAACGCCGGCAAGCTGCCCAAGGGCTACACCGTCGACGTGCCGAAGGAGAACTTCCTCCTCGGCCTCCTGGTGAGCTTCCTGCCGATCGTCATCATCGTGCTGATCTTCCTGTTCATCATGAACCAGATGCAGGGCGGCGGCTCCCGGGTCATGAGCTTCGGCAAGTCCAAGGCCAAGCTCATCAGCAAGGACACCCCCCGCACCACCTTCGCCGACGTCGCGGGCGCCGACGAGGCCATCGAGGAGCTCCAGGAGATCAAGGAGTTCCTGCAGGCCCCGGCCAAGTTCCAGGCGATCGGCGCCAAGATCCCCAAGGGCGTCCTGCTGTACGGCCCGCCCGGAACCGGTAAGACCCTGCTCGCCAGGGCCGTCGCCGGTGAGGCCGGCGTGCCGTTCTACTCGATCTCCGGTTCGGACTTCGTCGAGATGTTCGTCGGTGTCGGCGCCTCGCGTGTCCGCGACCTGTTCGAGCAGGCCAAGGCGAACGCCCCGGCGATCATCTTCATCGACGAGATCGACGCGGTGGGCCGTCACCGCGGCGCCGGTCTCGGCGGCGGTCACGACGAGCGCGAGCAGACGCTGAACCAGCTGCTCGTGGAGATGGACGGCTTCGACGTCAAGGGCGGCGTGATCCTCATCGCCGCGACCAACCGGCCCGACATCCTCGACCCGGCGCTGCTGCGTCCGGGCCGCTTCGACCGCCAGGTCACCGTCGACCGTCCCGACCTGGAGGGCCGCAAGGGCATCCTGCGCGTCCACGGCCGCGGCAAGCCCTTCGCCGAGGGCGTCGACCTCGACGTCATCGCCCGCCGGACGCCCGGCTTCACCGGCGCCGACCTGGCCAACGTGATCAACGAGGCCGCGCTGCTCACCGCGCGCGCCGACCAGAAGCTGATCACCATGGAGATCCTCGAGGAGGCCATCGACCGCGTCATGGCCGGCCCCGAGCGCAAGACCCGGGTCATGTCCGACCAGGAGAAGAAGATCATCGCGTACCACGAGGGCGGTCACGCCCTGGTCGCGCACGCGCTGCCCAACTCCGACCCGGTTCACAAGATCACGATCCTGTCCCGCGGCCGCGCCCTCGGTTACACGATGACGCTGCCGATGGAGGACAAGTTCCTGGCGACCCGCTCGGAGATGATGGACCAGCTCGCGATGCTGCTGGGCGGCCGCACCGCGGAGGAGCTCGTGTTCCACGAGCCCACCACGGGCGCCTCCAACGACATCGAGAAGGCGACCTCCATCGCCCGCCGCATGGTCACCGAGTACGGCATGAGCGAGCAGCTCGGCGCCCGCAAGTTCGGCACCGGCCAGGCCGAGGTCTTCCTGGGCCGCGAGATGGGCCACGAGCGCGACTACTCCGAGAAGATCGCTTCCACGATCGACGAGGAGGTGCGCCGCCTCATCGAGACGGCGCACGACCAGGCGTGGGAGATCCTCGTCGAGTACCGCGACGTGCTCGACAACCTGGTGCTGGAGCTCATGGAGAAGGAGACCCTCTCCCGCGAGCAGGTGCTGCAGATCTTCGCGCCGGTGGTCGTCAAGGAGCACCGCCCGTCCTACTCCGGGTACGGCAAGCGGCTGCCCTCCAACCGCCCGCCGATCCTGACGCCGAAGGAGCAGGCCGGCAACGGCGCGCTCCCCGCGGGCGCCGGACACCCGGACGTCGCCCCGCTGGACGGTAACTGACGTGGGCCGTGAGCCACTCGAGGACGACGAGATCGGGCGTGAGCCGCTTCAGGTGGACCACGCCCGGATCGAGAAGGCCGTCCGCGAGATCCTGATCGCGATCGGTGAGGACCCCGACCGTGACGGGCTCCAGGACACCCCGGCCCGCGTCGCCCGCGCCTACAGCGAGCAGTTCGCCGGGCTGGGGCAGGTCCCCGAGGACGTGCTGACCAAGGTCTTCGACGTCGACCACGACGAGATGATCCTGGTGCGCGACATCGAGGTCTACTCGACCTGCGAGCACCACCTGGTCCCCTTCCACGGGCTCGCCCACGTCGGCTACATCCCGAACGACAAGGGCCAGGTGACCGGACTGTCCAAGCTCGCCCGCCTGGTCGACGTCTACGCCCGGCGGCCCCAGGTCCAGGAGCGGATGACCTCGCAGATCGCCGACGCGCTCATGCGGGTGCTGGAGCCGCGGGGGGTGATCGTGGTGATCGAGTGCGAGCACCTGTGCATGACCATGCGCGGTGTCCGCAAGCCCGGCGCCAAGACCACCACCTCGGCCGTCCGCGGGATGTTCCGCGACAGCGACAAGACCCGCGCCGAGGCGATGGCCCTGATCCTCCGCTGATCGCCTTGGGGCTGCCGATTCGTTATCCGCAAGCCGGGCCCGCGCGCCGGTTCGTTCCGTACGACCGCCTAGGCTTGGCCGCATGACGACCTCGCACGCGTTGCCCGGAGGGGACGACCCGTCCCGCTGTCTGGTGATGGGCGTGGTCAACGTGACCCCCGACTCCTTCTCCGACGGCGGGCTCTGGTTCGATCCCGAGGCCGCCGTGCGCCACGGCCTGGAGCTGGTCGGGCAGGGGGCCGACATCGTCGACGTCGGCGGTGAGTCCACCCGGCCGGGAGCGGCGCGGGTGTCGCTGGAGGAGGAGCTGGCCCGGGTCGAGCCGGTCATCCGGGCGCTGGCCCGGGAGGGCGTCACGGTGAGCGTGGACACCATGCGGGCCGAGGTCGCCCAGGTGGCGGTGGAGGCCGGGGCCAGGCTGGTCAACGACGTCAGCGGCGGCCTGGCCGACCCCGACATGCCGCGGGTGGTGGCCGCCTCCGGCGTGCCGTACGTCGTGATGCACTGGCGGGGTCACAGCCACAGCATGGACAGCCGGGCGGTCTACGGCGACGTCGTGGCCGAGGTGCGCGAGGAGCTCGCCAAGCGGGTGGCCTCCGTGCTGGCCGAGGGGGTCGCGGAGAGCCAGATCGTGCTGGACCCCGGCCTGGGCTTCTCCAAGAACCCCGAGCACAACTGGGCGCTGCTGGCGGGGATCGACCGGCTCGCCGAGCTGGGCTACCCGCTGCTCATCGGCGCGTCCCGCAAGCGTTTCCTCGGCCGCCTGCTGGCCGGGCCGGACGGCGCCCCGCGCCCGTTCGACCGCAGCGACGACGCCACGCTGGCGGTGACCGCCCTGGCCGCGCACGCGGGGGCGTGGTGCGTGCGAGTGCATGACGTGGGCCCGAACGCGGACGCCGTCCGAGTGGCCGCCGCAGTCCGGAAAGCGAGAGCATGAGCGTCGACATCGCGGCCGTGGAGACGGTCAACCAGGCCTTCTACACCGCCATCGAGAACGCCGACCTCGACCGGATGACCGAGATCTGGGCCGAGGAGATCGACGGCCGGCAGGTGAGCTGCGTGCACCCGGGCTGGCCGATCGTGACCGGCCGGGCCGAGGTGCTGCGCTCGTGGGCGCTCATCATGGCCAACACGCCCTACATCCAGTTCGTGCTGACCGATGTGCGGGTCATGGTCTTCGGCGACGTCGCCGTACTGACCTGCGAGGAGAACATCCTCACCGCGGGCGACGAAGGTGAGTCCAGCTTCGCGGCGGGAAAGGTCGTGGCGAGCAACACCTTCGTCAGGACCCCGGAGGGCTGGCGGCTCTGGCTGCACCACGGCTCGCCGGTGCTGCAGGGCGACGAGGAGGAGGAAGAGGAGACCTCGTGACGCGCGATCGGATCAGCCTCAGAGGGCTGCGGGCCAGGGGACGGCACGGCGTGCTGGCGGCGGAGCGCGAGCTCGGCCAGGAGTTCGTCGTGGACGTCACGCTCTTCCTCGACACGGCGCCCGCGGCGGCGGGGGACGACCTCACCAAGACGGTGCACTACGGGGAGCTGGCCGAGGACCTGGTGAAGGTCGTGGCGGGGGAGCCGGTCGACCTCATCGAGACCCTGGCCCAGCGGCTGGCCGAGGTCTGCCTGGCCCGGGAGCTCGTCGAGGCGGCCGAGGTGAGCGTGCACAAGCCCGCCGCCCCGATCCCGCTGCCCTTCGACGACGTGGTCGTGACGATCACCAGGAGCCGGGCATGAGGGCCGTGCTGGCGCTGGGCAGCAACCTGGGCGACCGCTTCGAGACGCTCCAGGGTGCGATCGACGCGCTGTTCGACGCCCCGGGGCTGCGCTTCACCGCCGTGTCGCCCGTCTACGAGACCGATCCGGTCGGCGGCCCCGAGCAGGGCCCCTACCTCAACGCCGTCGTGATCGCCGAGACCTCCCTGGAACCCCGGGCGCTGCTCGATCGTGCACAGGGTGTGGAGAACGCCTTCGGCCGGGTCCGGGTGGAGCGCTGGGGGGCGCGCACCCTGGACGTCGATCTGATCACGGTGGGCGACGTCGTCTCCGGCGACCCGCTCCTGACCCTTCCCCACCCCCGGGCCCACGAGCGCGCGTTCGTGCTCGTCCCCTGGCTCCAAGCCGACCCCGAGGCGGTGCTGGGCGGCCGGTCGGTGGCCGAGCTGCTGGCCGGGCTCGACAAGGGATACGTCCGGCTCTGCCCCGACCTGACCCTGCAGGCGCCCGAATGAGGCCGAGCCGTCCCGGTGTGCTCGTCGGGCTCACCGTCGTCGTGGCCATCCTCACCTGGGCGGCGCTGAAGCCGCTGTACATCTCCCTGCCCAAGGTGCCCTGGACGGCGATCCCGACCGTCCTGCTGCTGGCCATCGGCGAGGCCTACACCGGGTGGATGACCAGGGCCAGGATCCAGCGCAAGCCGGACACCAAGCCGGTGGAGCCGCTGGCCGTGGCCCGGCTGGCCGCCCTGGCCAAGGCCTCGGCCTACGGCGGTGCGGTCTTCGCCGGGATCTTCGGCGGGTTCGCCCTCTACACGGCGGAGCTGCTCAGCGAGGAGTCCCCGCGCCGCGACTTCTTCGTCACCGGCGGCTCGTTCGCCGCCTGCGTGGTGCTGGTCTGCGCCGCCCTGTACCTGGAGCACTGCTGCAGGGTGCCCAAGGACCCCGACGCCGACACCCGCCGGTGACGGCGCGGGCGGGTCACTTGTCGATGTCGCCGACGACGAAGAACATCGAGCCCAGGATGGCGACCATGTCGGCGACCAGGTTGCCGGGGAGCATCTCGCGCAGCACCTGGATGTTGTTGAAGGAGGCCGAGCGGAGCTTCATCCGCCACGGGGTCTTCTCGCCGCGAGAGACGAGATAGTAGCCGTTGATGCCCAGCGGGTTCTCCGTCCAGGCGTAGGTGTGACCCTCGGGGACCTTGAGCACCTTGGGCAGGCGCTGGTTGACCGGGCCGGGGGGCAGCTCGCGGAGCCGTTCCAGGCAGGCGTCCGCCAGGTCCAGGGAGACCTTCACCTGCTCCAGCAGCACCTCGAACCGGGCGTGGCAGTCTCCGGCGGACCGGGTGACGACCTTCACCGGCAGCTCGCCGTAGGCCAGGTAGGGCTCGTCGCGCCGCAGGTCGAGGTCCACCCCCGAGGCGCGGGCGATGGGGCCGCTCACGCCGTACTGCATGATCTGCTCCCGGGCGAGGACGCCCACGCCGACCGTGCGGGCCAGGAAGATCTCGTTGCCGGAGATCAGGTCCTCGATGTCGGGCAGGCGCCGCCGCACGTCCGCCACCGCGCGGGCGGCCCGGTCCGTCCAGCCCTCGGGGATCTCCTCCTTCAGGCCGCCGACCCTGTTGAACATGTAGTGCATGCGGCCGCCGGAGATCTCCTCCATGACGGCCTGGAGGGTCTCGCGCTCCCGGAAGGCGTAGAAGAGCGGGGTGATCGCGCCCAGCTCCAGCGGGTAGGAGCCGAGGAACATCAGGTGGCTGAGCACCCGGTTGAGCTCGGCCATCAGGGTCCTGGTCCACACGGCCCTGACCGGCACCTCCATGCCGAGCATGCGCTCCACGGCCAGGACCACGCCCAGCTCGTTGGCGAAGGCCGACAGCCAGTCGTGCCGGTTGGCCAGCACGATGATCTGCCGGTAGTCGCGGACCTCGAACAGCTTCTCCGCGCCGCGGTGCATGTAGCCCACGATCGGCTCGGCCGCGCTGATCCGCTCGCCGTCCAGGACGAGCCGGAGCCTCAGGACGCCGTGCGTGGAGGGGTGCTGCGGCCCGATGTTGAGGATCATGTCCTCGGTGGCGAGCTCCTTGCCGCCGACCGCGCTCGCGCCCGCCCCGATGCCCACGATCCGTTCCGTCATAGGGGCCATGCTGCCACGCCCCCGTCCCCGCGCCCATACACCGGCCCGGGACGGGTCACCCCCGGCGGGAGGTGAGGTCGGCGAGGGCGGCGAGCAGACGGTCGACGTGCTCGTCGGTGGTGCCGATGCCGATGGAGGCGCGTACGGCGGAGGCGGTGACGTCGTCGCAGCCGCCGTCCTTGGCACCCAGGAGGTGGCGGACGAAGGGGTGGGCGCAGAACTTCCCGTCGCGCACGCCGATGCCGTACTCGTTCGACAGCGCCTCAGCGACCTCGCGGGCGGTGAAGCCGTCCACCACGAAGGAGACGATGCCGACGCGGGGGTGGTCGGGACCCCACAGGGACAGCTCGTGCACGCCCTCGACGGCGGCGAGCCCGGCGCGCAGGCGGGCGAGCAGCCGCTCCTCCTCGCGGACCAGCGCGCTCCAGCCGGTGGCGGTCAGCGCGTCGCAGGCGGCGGCCAGGGCGACGGCGCCCAGGACGTTCGGGGTGCCCGCCTCGTGCCGGGCCTCGGGGTCGTCGTGCCACTCGACCTCCGGCGCGTCCGGGTCCGGGGCCGTCGCGCCGCCGTTCACGGCCCGCACCGCGCCGCCGCCCTTGAGGTACGGCTCCGCCGCGGCCGGCCAGTCGGGCCGGCCGACGAGCACGCCCGTGCCGAACGGGGCGTAGAGCTTGTGGCCGGAGAAGACCACGTAGTCCAGGTCGAGCGCGGTCAGGTTGAGGGGGCGGTGCGGGGCGAGCTGGGCGGCGTCGACCAGGATGCGCGCGCCGTGGCGGTGGGCGATGTGGGCCAGGGCGGCGATCGGCCACAGCTCCCCGGTGACGTTGGAGGCGGCGGTCACCACCAGCAGCGCCGGGCCTTCGATCCCCTCCAGGGCCGCGTCGGCCGCGCGGACGGCCTCGCCGGGGAAGGCGGGGGGCGCCAGCCGTACCGGGTCCGTCCAGGGCAGCAGGGAGGCGTGGTGCTCGGTGTCGAAGACCACGACGGTGGTCCCCTCGGGCAGGGACCTGGCCAGCAGGTTCGTGGCGTCGGTGGTGTTGCGGGTGAAGATCACCGCGTCGCCGGGGCGGGCCCCGGTGAAGGCGCGGACGGTGTGCCGGGCCTGCTCGTAGCGGGCCGTGGTGAGCTGGGAGGCGTAGCCGGCGCCGCGGTGGACGCTGGAGTAGGCTGGGAGCGCGGCGGCGACGGCGGCGCTCACCGGCTCCAGACACGGCGCGCTGGCGGCGTAGTCGAGGTTGGCGTAGGGGACGAGCCTGCCGCCCTTGACCGGGACCTCCAGGTCGGCGCCGAGCACCGCGGGGATCTCACGCTCCCCGGAGGGCCGCGCGGCGGGGACGGCGGAGGCCGCAGGGGCGGTGGCGGCGGTGGCGGCGGCGGTGAAGATGCTGAGTACGGACACGCCAGACTCCTCGGAGGTCATCGGACCCCAAGCCATGGCGTTGGTGCGTGGAGCCCGCGCTTGCCCGGCACACCTCGTGCCGGACCAGGTCCTCACCCGGGGCACCCCGCCGCGAGCGCGAGGGTTGCCGGCCAGCGAGCCGGGGCTTGTCACTGGCACTCATGACCTACGGCCGAACTATAACCATCACCCGGCCCGGTTTTGCAAGTCCGCGGGCGATATGCGGATCACTTCCCGGGCAAGGAACTCATCGCGTCTCCCGATCGTCTTGGGACGTGACGCCGCATGAGTGACCCGGATGAGTGACGTGGTGTCAGCGGCCCGTGACGCGGTTCCACAGAGGAGAGAACGATGGACTGGGTGACCGACCCACAGATCTGGATAGGGTTTCTCACCCTTGTCGGCCTGGAGATCGTCCTGGGCATCGACAACGTCATCTTCATCTCGATCCTGGCGGGCAAGCTCCCGCCCGAGCAGCGGGACAGCGCGCGCCGGCTGGGCCTGGCGGCGGCGCTGATCAGCCGGCTGGCGCTGCTGCTGGCGCTGTCGTGGGTGGTACGGCTCACCTCCCCGCTCTTCGAGGTCCTGGGGCAGGAGATCTCGGGCCGGGATCTGATCCTGATCCTCGGAGGACTCTTCCTGCTGGGCAAGAGCGTCTTCGAGATGCACGACAGCCTGGAGGGCAAGTCCGGCCACGCCAGCGGCAAGGTCGCCGCCTCCTTCACCGCGGTGATCATCCAGATCATGATCCTGGACATCGTGTTCTCGCTCGACTCGGTGATCACCGCGGTCGGCATGGTGGACGAGATCGGCGTCATGATCGCGGCCGTCATCGTCTCGGTCATCGTGATGCTGGTCGCGTCCGGGCCGATCAGCCGCTTCGTCGAGAAGCACCCGAGCATCAAGATGCTCGCCCTGTCCTTCCTGGTCCTGATCGGCGTCGTGCTGCTCGCCGAGGGCCTCGGCCAGCACATCCCCAAGGGCTACATCTACTTCGCGATGGCCTTCTCGCTCGTGGTGGAGCTGCTCAACATCCGGATGCGCACCAAGGCGAACGCGGACAAGCCGGTCGATCTGCACCACCGGTACGAGGAGGACAAGCCCGCGGCGCCCTGACCGGTAGCGGGCTCTACCGGAGCCGGGGTCCGGATTACGATGACTTGGTGCGCTTTGATCCATGGAATCCGGAATTCGTCGCCCATCCCTACGACGTCTACGACGAGCTCAGGCGGGAACGGCCGGTCAGCTTCTTCGAGCCGACCGGCCAGTGGCTGATCGCCCGGCACGCCGACGTCAACGCGCTGCTGCGCGATCGCAGGCTCGGCCGCTCCTACCTGCACGTCGCGACCCACGCGGAGTTCGGCCGGCCCGACGACCCCGAGTTCCAGGAGCCCTTCTGGAGGGTGATCCGGGCCGGCATGCTCGACGTCGAGCCGCCGGTCCACACGCGGCTGCGGCGGCTGGTGTCCAAGGCCTTCACCCCCCGCATGGTCGAGGCGCTGCGCCCCAAGATCGCCGAGATCGCCGGGGGGCTGGTGGACCGCTTCGTCGAGCGCGGCGGGGGAGACCTGATCGCCGAGGTGGCCGAGCCGCTCCCGGTGACCGTGATCGCCGAGATGCTCGGCGTGCCGGAGGCCGACCGTCACCTGCTGCGGCCCTGGTCGGCCGACATCTGCGGGATGTACGAGCTCAACCCCTCGATCGGGGCCCAGCACACGGCCGTGCGCGCCGCCTCGGAGTTCTCCGACTATCTCGTGGAGCTGGCCCGCGCGCGCAGGGCCGATCCGGGCGACGACCTCATCAGCGCGCTCGCGCAGGTGACCGACGAGGGCGACACGCTGACCGAGGAGGAGCTGGTCGGCACCTGCGTGCTGCTGCTCAACGCCGGGCACGAGGCCACCGTCAACGTCACCGGCAACGGCTGGTGGTCGCTGTTCCGCAACCCCGCCGAGCTGGAGCGCCTGCGCGCCGACCACGGCCTGCTGCCGACCGCGGTCGAGGAGATGATGCGGTGGGACACCCCGCTGCAGATGTTCGAGCGCTGGGTGCTCGAGGACATCTCGGTCGGCGGGGTGGACATCCCGCGCGGGACCGAGGTGGCGCTGCTGTTCGGCTCGGCCAACCGCGACCCCGAGGTGTTCGACGAGCCCGAGCGCTTCGACGTGGGCCGCAGGGACAACCCGCACATCTCCTTCGGCGCGGGCATCCACTTCTGCCTCGGCGCGCCGCTGGCCCGCATCGAGCTCGCCGAGTCGTTCGGCGCCCTGCTGCGTGCGGCCCCGAAGATGGAGCTCGCCGCCGAGCCGGCGTGGGGACCGGGTTACATCATCCGCGGCCTGGAATCGCTCCAGGTCCGCGTCTGAGCCGCCGGGTCGCGATCCGCGTCCCCGCCGGCGGCCCGCAGTCCGGGTCTCCGCCGCGTCGTGTCCCCGGGCGCTTCGGCCTCATGCCCGGCCGCTCCGCCGTCCATTTCGGGCGGCCGGGGCGGTCATGGGCGTGTCTGGACGAGCCATCCGAAACCGCCCAGGCCGTGCGGGTCGATCAGCTCGCCCTCCTGTGAGGCCCTCGCCAGGGCGTGGAGGTAGCCGCGCGGGTCGGTGCGGGCGTGGTCGGCCGGCGGCCGGGCCCCGGTGACGCCCAGGGCACGCAGGGCCTCGCGCTGCGTGGTCAGGGCCGTCGTGACCGCTCCGGTCCGCTCTCCCGCCGCCGCGCAGGCGTCCAGGGCGACGTGCGCGGTGATGTCGCACGAGCCGTCGGGGACGGGCGCGACGGTCGCGCCGTCGCGGTAGCCGGTCAGGGTGCCGTACGGCGGGCGCCCATCCGCCCGGTGGGCGTAGTCGACGGCGATCGCCCGGCCCCGCGCCAGCCGTACGGCCACCGAGGCCCAGGCCTCGTCGCGCGGCCTGCCGATCTCCGCGCGCTCCCCGGCCGCCCGCATCGGCCACCAGCACTCCAGCCAGGCCAGATCGGCCGCTTCCGGCGCCTGCCCGAGCCGCTCCTCACCGGTCGACGGATCGACCGTCACCAGCCGGGGGCCGTCCGGGGTCTGCTCGGCGACGTCCACCGGGACGTTGTCCAGCCACTCGTTGGCGATCACCAGCCCGTGGATGCTCTCCGGGGGCGTCGCGGCCCAGGCGATCTCCTCGGGCAACCGGGCCGGCCGCGGGGCCAGGTCCACCGCGGTCACCCGCAGCCTGGCCCGCAGGTGCGGGGGAGCCGCGGCCGTGATCCCGGCAGCGAGAGCGCCGTCGCCCGCGCCGATGTCGACCAGGTCGACGGACGGCGGCCGGCCGAGCGCGTCGTCCACCGCGAGCAGCTCGCGCAGCAGGGCCTCGGCGAAGACCGGGGAGGCGACCACCGACGTCCGGAAGTGCCCGGAGGGGCGTTCGCGGAGGTAGAAGCCGTTCTCACCGTAGAGGGCACGCTCCATCGCGACACGCCAGGGGAGCCACATGACAGCAGACGTTACCCGGAGCGGGCGGGGACGGTGATGGTCTTGGTGATGGGCTCGCCGTGACACGCGGGGCGAAGTGATGACTACACGTTGCCATGACTTTGCGTTACCGTGGCATTACCGGCGGCGATCGCGTCCCGGCCCGCTCCCCCAGCGGGCGCGGTCCGTGTCGCCTCTCGGCCGGCCGGGTTCCCGGCGGGCGCCGGGCCACGTGCCCCGGCTCGGCGCCCGCCGCCGTCTTACACCACGCCGCGACACGGTTACGAGCCGTTGGCCCGTTACGCTGGTCAACTGGGTGCAGAAGCCCCAGGTGGTCGAAGGACGGGACGTCATGCACACAGACGATCGCCCGGCACGGCTGGCAGTCGGAGTGCTCGGAGCCGGACGGGTGGGCTCGGTGCTCGGCGCGGCGCTCGCGCGCGCGGGTCATCGGGTGGTGGCCGCCAGCGGAGTCTCCGACGCCTCCAGGAACCGGGTGGCCGACAGGCTGGGCCTGGCCCCCAGCAACCCCGAGGACGTGGTGGCCAAGGCCGACCTCGTCCTGCTGACGGTCCCCGACGACGTGCTGCCCGACCTGGTGGTGGGTCTGGCCGAGACCGGCGTCGAGCTGCGCGGCAAGCTGCTGGTGCACACCAGCGGCGCCTACGGCCTGGCCGTGCTGAACCCCGCGACGAAGGCGGGCGCGCTGCCGCTGGCCCTGCACCCGGTGATGACCTTCACCGGGAGCGACGACGACCTCAGCCGCATGACCGGCATCTCGTTCGGGGTGACCGCGCCCGACCAGCTCCGCATGGTGGCCGAGGCGCTGGTCATCGAGATGGAGGGCGAGCCGGTCTGGATCGAGGAGAAGGACCGGGCGCTCTACCACGCGGCCCTGGCCGGTGCGGCCAACCACATGGTCACGCTCGTCGCCGAGTCCTCCGACCTGCTGCAGAAGATCGGCGTGGACGACCCCGGCCGGATGCTCGGGCCGCTCCTGGGCGCCGCCCTGGACAACGTGCTCCGGCTCGGCATCTCCGGGCTGACCGGCCCGGTGGTCCGCGGCGACGCCGGAACGGTGCGCAGACACGTGGACGCGTTGATCCTGGCCGCCCCCGAGGCGGCCGACGCCTATGTGGCCCTCGCTAGGCTCACGGCGGACCGGGCGCTCGCGGCGGGGCTGCTCAAGCCCGAGGCGGCCGAGCGCCTCCTGGACGCCCTGGGAGGAAACATATGGACGTGATCGTTGCCGGGGACCGCGCCGAGCTGGCCGAGGCCCGGCGGACCCTCGGGATCGGCGGCCCCGGCCGCCCCGACGGGCCCCCGGCGCTCGCGCTGGTGCCGACGATGGGCGCCCTGCACGAGGGCCACCGCTCGCTCATGCGGCAGGCCCGGGAGCTGGCCGAGCACGTCGCGGTCAGCATCTTCGTCAACCCGCTGCAGTTCGGGCCCGGTGAGGACTACTCCCGTTATCCCCGGACGTTCGAGGCCGACCTGGAGATCTGCGCCGCCGAGGGCGTGGGCGTCGTCTTCGCCCCCTCCGCGGAGGACCTGTACCTGCCGGACCGCCAGGTGAGCGTGTCGGCGGGGGCGATGGGCACGATCGCCGAGGGCGCGTTCCGGCCGGGGCACTTCGACGGCGTGCTGACCGTGGTGCTCAAGCTGTTCAACCTGGTGCGGCCGGACGTGGCGGTGTTCGGGCGCAAGGACGCCCAGCAGCTGGCGCTGATCCGCCGGATGGTCGCCGACCTCGACGTGCCGGTCTCCGTCGTGGGCGCGCCGACGGTCCGCGAGCCCGACGGCCTGGCGCTGTCGAGCCGCAACCGCTATCTGTCGCCCCAGGACCGGACCGCGGCCCTCGCGCTGTCGCGGGCGCTGTTCGCGGGCGAGCGCGAGAGCAAGCCGGCGGAGATCGTGCGGGCGGCGCGCGCCGTACTCGACGCCGAGCCCGCGGCGGACGTCGACTATCTGATCCTGGTGGACCCGGCGACCTTCGCCGAGGTGGGCGACGACCACACCGGGGAGGCGGTCCTGGCCGTCGCGGCCCGGGTCGGGACTACACGCCTGATCGACAACGTTGTCCTCACGCTGGGCTGATCGGCGGTGTTGTCCTCACGCGGGCCCGATCTATAGCCTGATTCCTCTCCCTGTCCGGCGTGCACGCCCTCGGGCGGCGCGACCTTGAGAAAGGCGAACGTCGCATGCTCCGAACCATGCTGACCTCCAAGATCCACCGTGCCACCGTCACCCAGGCCGACCTGCACTACGTGGGATCGATCACCATCGACGAGGACCTGCTGGACGCCGCCGGGCTGCTGCCCGGGGAGCAGGTCCACGTGGTCGACATCGACAACGGCGCCCGCCTGGTCACCTACACCATCGCCGGGCCCCGCGGATCCGGGGTCATCGGCGTCAACGGGGCCGCCGCCCGGCTCGTCCACCAGGGCGACCTGGTCATCATCATCGCCTACGGCCAGATGGAGGACGCCGAGGCCAGGACCTTCCGCCCCCGCGTGGTCCACGTCGACCGCGACAACCGGATCGTGGACCTCGGCGACGACCTCGCCGAGCCCGTCCCCGGCGCCGAGGACCTCCGAGGCGACCTCATCGCCGGCTGACCCCGGCCCCGGCCATTCCGTGGTGCCCGCCGTACAGCGGCGCCGGCAGGCCCGGTACGGCTCCCCGCCGTACCGGCGCCGTCGGGAGGGCCGGTCATGGTGATCGGGCGGCCGGTGCCGTACGTCGCCATCGAACACAGCCGTGACCGGGATGAACGGGTAATCGAGCGCCCCGGGGAAGAGCCGCGTCGCGCCGGGCGTTATCGTCATGTTGACGAAATTCACGGTCCCCCGCGAGGGAGCGCCGGTGAACCAACCGAGGAACGCCCGGAGCGAGGACGTGACGAGGGCGGGAGCCGGATCAAGCCGCCCCCGAGCCTGCGACGCGCAGCGTCGCCATCAACACAGGAGGCGGCAATGAGCATCCCGGCCATTCCCCAGCGGCTGACGGCGCCGGAGCCCGGGTGGACGGTCGAGGCGGACGTGGTGGTGGTGGGATCGGGGATCGCCGGTCTGACGCTGGCTCTGCGGCACACCGCGCTCGACCCGGGGGCCAGGGTCCTGGTCGTCACCAAGGACGTGCTGTCGGCGGGCTCCACGCGCTGGGCGCAGGGCGGCATCGCCGCCGTGCTCGATCCCGAGGACACCCCGGCCGAGCACCTGTCCGACACGCTCATCGCCGGGGTCGGCCTCTGCGACGAGGAGGCGGTCCGGGTGCTGGTGACCGAGGGGCCGGACGCGCTGCGCCGTCTGATCGCGGCGGGCGCCCGCTTCGACACCGACGCCTCCGGCGAGCTCCAGCTCACGCGGGAGGGCGGCCACCGGCGCAACCGCATCGTGCACGCGGGCGGCGACGCCACCGGCGCGGAGGTGCAGCGGGCGCTCATCGCCGCGGTCCGCGAGGCCGGGGTCGAGGTGATCGAGCACGCTCTCGTCCTCGACCTGCTCAAGGACGCCGAGGGCCGGACCGCGGGGCTGACGCTGCACGTCATGGGCGAGGGCACGCGCGACGGCGTGGGCGCGGTGCGTTCGCCGGCCGTGGTGCTCGCCACCGGCGGCATGGGCCAGGTCTACGCCGCCACGACCAATCCGCTGGTCTCCACCGGGGACGGGGTGGCGCTCGCGCTGCGGGCCGGGGCCGTCGTCAGGGACCTGGAGTTCGTCCAGTTCCACCCGACCGTGCTGTGGCTCGGCGAGGGCTCCACCGGCCAGCAGCCGCTGATCTCCGAGGCGGTCCGCGGCGAGGGCGCGGTGCTCGTCGACGCCGACGGGGTCCGATTCATGCAGGACGTGCACGAGCTGGCAGACCTCGCGCCCCGCGACGTGGTGGCCAAGGCGATCATGCGGCGGATGCGCGAGACGGGCGCCGATCACATGTACCTCGACGCCCGCCACTTCGGCGGGGAGAAGTGGCGCACCCGCTTCCCCACCATCCACGCGGTCTGCCTGGAGCACGGCATCGACCCGGTCACCCGGCCCATCCCGGTCGCCCCGGCCGCCCACTACGCCAGCGGCGGCGTCCGCGTCGACCTGCACGGCCGTACCAGCGTGCCGGGCCTGTACGCCTGCGGGGAGGTCGCCTGCACCGGCGTGCACGGCGCCAACCGGCTGGCCTCCAACTCGCTGCTGGAGGGCCTGGTCTTCGCCGAGCGGATCGCCGCAGACATCCACGCGCGGCGCGCGCCGGGGGCGGCGCGCCCGGTGTCCGGTGAGCCGGTGACCGACGGGCGCCCCACCGGCCTGGTGGACCCCCGGGCCCGGACCAGGATCCAGGGACACATGAGCCGGGGCGCGAGCGTGCTGCGCAGCGGTGAGAGTCTCGACGAGGTGAGCCGCGCCCTGCTGAACGCCCGCTGGACGCCGGTGGCCGTCGAGCCGTGCACGGAGGCCTGGGAGACCACCAACCTGCTGACCGTGGCCACCGCGCTGGTGCAGGCCGCCCGCGCCCGCGAGGAGACCCGCGGGTCACACTGGCGGGAGGACTTCCCCGAGCGCGACGACGCCCGGTGGCTGAGCCATCTCGACGTGACCCTGACAGGAGAGGGACTGACCATGAGCTACCGCCCGCACGCCGAGGCCGCCATGCCCGCGCACGTGGCCGACGACCTGGCCGCGGCGGGGCTCGACCCCGCCGAGGTGGGGGCGCTGATCGAGACGGCGCTCCGCGAGGACCTGCAGGAGGCGGGGGACGTGACGAGCATCGCCACGATCCCCGCGGGGCAGGTCGCGGTCGCCGACGTGGTGGCGCGGGCCGACGGCGTGGTCGCGGGACTGGCGGTCGCGGAGGCGGTCTTCGCCCGGTTCGGCGCGGGCCGCGCCGAGCGGCACGTCAAGGACGGCGAGCGGGTGAGCCGGGGGGACGTGCTGATGACCGTCACCGGCACCACCAGGGACCTGCTGACGGCCGAGCGGACGGCGCTGAACCTGCTCACCCACCTGTCCGGCATCGCCACCCTCACCGGCAGGTGGGTCCGGGCGGTCGAGGGGACCGGGGCCCGCGTCCGCGACAGCCGCAAGACCCTGCCGGGCCTGCGCGCGCTGGAGAAGTACGCCGTGCGCGCGGGCGGCGGAGTCAACCACCGCATGTCGTTGTCGGACGCCGCGCTGATCAAGGACAATCACGTGGTGGCGGCCGGCGGTGTGGCGGAGGCGTTCAGGGCGGTACGGGCGGCCTATCCCGGCCTGCCGATCGAGGTGGAGGTCGACCGGATCGACCAGATCGAGCCGGTGCTGGCGGAGGGGGCGCAGGAGATCCTGCTGGACAACTTCACGGTCCCCGAGCTGGCGGAGGCCGTACGGCTCGTCAACGGCAGGGCGCGGCTGGAGTCCAGTGGGGGGTTGACCTTGGAATCGGCCCGTGATGTAGCCGAAACTGGCGTCGACTACCTTGCCGTGGGCGCCCTCACGCACTCGGCTCCGGCCCTGGACATCGCCTTGGACCTTCGGGGGAATTGATGCTGCTCGCCATCGACGTCGGCAACACGCACACCGTTCTCGGCCTGTTCGAGGGTGAAGAGGTGATCGAGCACTGGCGGATCGCCACCGACGCCCGGCGCACGGCCGACGAGATCGCGGTCGTGCTGCAGGGGCTGCTCGCCCAGTCGCCGCTGCTCAAGGGAGCCGACGTCGACGGCATCGCGATCTGCTCCACGGTGCCGTCGGTGCTCAACGAGATGCGTGAGATGTGCCGCCGTTACTACGGCGACGTCACCGCGGTGATCGTGGAGCCCGGCATCCGCACCGGGGTGCCGGTCCGGATGGACAACCCCAAGGAGGTCGGCAGCGACCGGATCGTCAACGCGCTGGCGGCCATCCAGCTGTACGGCGGGCCGTGCATCATCGTCGACTTCGGCACCGCCACCTCCTTCGACGCCGTCTCCGCCAAGGGGGAGTACGTCGGGGCCGTCACCGCGCCCGGCATCGAGATCTCGGTGGACGCGCTGGCCGCCGCCGGGGCGCAGCTGCACAAGGTGGAGCTGGTCCGGCCCCGGTCGGTGATCGCCAAGAACACGGTCGAGGCGCTCCAGTCGGGCATCATCTACGGGTTCGCCGGGCAGGTGGACGGGATCGTGGAGCGGATGGCCGCCGAGCTGGCCGACGACCCCGACGACGTGACCGTGGTCGCGACGGGCGGGGCGGCGCCGCTGGTGGTGGGCGAGGCGGCCTCGGTCGACGTGCACGAACCGTGGCTGACGCTGATCGGGCTCCGGCTCATCTACCACCGCAACACGGCGTGACCGTGGCGCGGGCCCGCCGCTGCGACACGGCGTGACCGTGGCGCGGGCCCGCCGCTGCGACACGGCGTGACCGTGGCGCGGGCCCGCCGCCGAGGCGACGCGGGCACGTCGCCGGGACACGGTGCGACCGGAGGCGTGCCACCGCCAGCACCGCCGGTTCCGCAGTGTCGGTACCCTTGGCTCCGTGAGCGACCATCTGACCCCAGCCGAGGATCTGCCCGAGCAGATGCGCGTGCGCCGGGAGAAGCTCGACCGCCTGCGTTCCGAGGGCGTCGACCCCTACCCGGTGAACTTCCCGCGCACCGCGACCAACGCCGAGATCCGCGAGAAATACGCCGATCTCGCCGCTGACACCGCGACCGGCGACAAAGTGGGCGTCACGGGCCGCGTGATGCTGTCCAGGACCGGCGGCAAGCTCTGCTTCGCCACGATCCGCGACGGCTCCGGCGACCTCCAGGTGATGATCTCGCTGGACAAGGTGGGCGAGGAGTCCCTGGCCGCCTGGAAGCGCGACGTCGACCTCGGCGACCACGTCGGAATCGAGGGCGAGGTCATCACCTCCCGCCGGGGCGAGCTGTCCATCCTGGCCGACCGGTGGGCGATCACGTCCAAGTGCCTGCGCCCGCTGCCGGAGAAGCACGCCGGGCTCACCGACCCCGAGGCGCGGGTCCGGCTGCGCTACGTGGACCTCATCGTCAACGACGAGGCCCGCAAGATGGCGCGCCTGCGCAGCGACACGGTGCGGGCGGTGCGCGACTTCTGGCACGAGGAGGGCTATCTGGAGGTCGAGACGCCGATGCTCCAGCCGATCCACGGCGGAGCGGCGGCCCGGCCCTTCAAGACCCACATCAACGCCTACGACATGGAGCTCTACCTTCGCATCGCGATCGAGCTCTATCTCAAGCGGCTCGTGGTGGGCGGCATCGAGAAGGTCTTCGAGATCAACCGCAACTTCCGCAACGAGGGCGCGGACGCCACCCACAACCCCGAGTTCACCATGCTCGAGGCGTACGGGACGTATCTCGACTACAACGACATGGCCGACCTCACCCAGCGGATGTACCAGAAGGCCGTGGTGGCCGCGCTGGGCACCACGGTCGTGGTGCACGACGGCCGGGAGGTCGACCTCGGCCTGTCCCGGTGGCCGCGGATCACGCTGTACGGCTCGGTCTCGGAGGCGATCGGCGAGGAGATCACCACCGAGACCCCCCTGGAGAAGGTCAGGAAGCTGGCCGACGCCCGGGAGATCCACTGGGACCCCAAGTGGGGCCAGGGCAAGCTCGTCCAGGAGATCTTCGAGGCGCTGGTCGAGCACACGCTCGTCCAGCCCACCTTCGTCATGGACTATCCGCTGGAGACCTCCCCGCTGACCCGCCAGCACCGCGAGAACCCGCTGCTGACGGAGAAGTGGGACCTGATCGGCTTCGGCACCGAGCTGGGCACCGCCTACTCGGAGCTGGTCGACCCGGTCGAGCAGCGCCGCCGCCTGGTCGAGCAGTCCCTGCTCGCCGCGGGCGGCGACCCGGAGGCCATGCAACTTGACGAGGACTTCCTGGCCGCCCTGGAATACGCGATGCCGCCCACCGGCGGCATGGGCGCCGGCATCGACCGCATGATCATGGCGTTCACCGGCAAGAACATCCGCGAGACGATCCTGTTCCCGCTGGTCAAGCCGACCGGCGGATCCTGATCCGAGCGCAGTCGGCCGCATGCGGCCGGGCGGAGGGCGTGGCCGCGGCCACGCCCTCCGCGTTTTCGTTCCGCTCCGTGCCCGGAGTGCGGTACGAAACTCATTTGCACGTGCATCCCATAGTGTGTGCCGATCCGCCACCCCGCGGAGCCGTACACCGAATGGCGGAGAAATGCACTCATCCCGTGCCCGGCGGGCGGCGATTTCCTCCACGCCGTCCGGCCGGGGGACGACTCCGCCCGCCGAAGACCGTTCCCTTTGCCGGGAAATACCGCGGAGCGCATCGGCCGTCTGACCTGCCGGAAAGTCGATCTCATCGACCGGGACGCCTGGTGAAACCGTGTCCGGCGAGTGCTCCGGCGGTCGATACCGCAGGACGTTCGCGGGTGCCGGTCCCGGCGGATCGGGTTAACCGTAAAGGCGCTGACATATCGTGAGTAGTTCACGTGGCAAGCACTATGTCAATGAACGGCTCTCAGACTATGGAACTCGGAACTTGACGACCTTTGAAGAAGACGTTTACCGTTCCTGACGGGCGACATTGGTTCCGATCAAACCCACGGCTGGGTTACGGAGCGGGGGGAGGATCTCTAGATGGCATATCCAGAAGTTGTAGTGGATTCCCGTCGCGACGACAGTCTTCCAGGCGCACGGGAGGTCGGCCTGAGCAACGATGATCTGGTCCTCCTGGCGGAGCTCGCCAAGGGGGTCACCGTCGACAGGGTGGGGCGCCGTCTGGACATCAGCGGGCGCACCGTCCGGCGCAGGCTCCGTGGCATCTGCGACCGCATTGGAGTGGCTACGGCGATCGAGGCCGTGGCCTGGGCGGCACGCCGCCGCCTGATCTGATCACTACGCGACTTCTGGGCCCAGACCCCGCCCGTCGGTTCCACCCGTCATCTCGCCATGCCCGGATCCGGGCGCGCGGCGACGCGGTACGGACCGCGCTGTTTCAGCGGTACGGCTCCGCGCCGCTCTCAGTTCGCGATCCGCACGCCGCCGGCGAACGGCCGTCCCTCGATCGAGGCGATGTGGATGACGTCGCCGGTCCGGGGCGCGTGGACCATCATGCCCGCGCCGATGTAGATCCCGACGTGGTGCAGGTCGCTGTAGAAGAACACCAGGTCACCGGGGCGCAGCTCGTTCTTGGAGATGTGGGTGCCCGCGGTCCACTGGTCGCCGGTGTAGTGGGGCAGGCTGATGCCGACCTTCTGGTAGGCCCACATGACCAGGCCGGAGCAGTCGAAGCCGTTGGGGCCCTCGGCGCCCCAGACGTACGGCTTGAGCTGCTGGGTGAGCGCCCAGCGGGCCGCCTGGGCGGCCTTGCCGCTGCCTATGATCGGCACGTCGATCTTCACGCGTCGGCCGCCTGAGGCCTTCGCGCGCACCTCGCGGAAGAGGTTGCTCTCGACCCTGGCGACCAGCCGCTCGATCTTGACGCGCTTGTCGCCGATCTCCTTCAGCAGGTCCTTGACCTCGGTGGTGCGGGCCTTGGCGCTGGCCTTGGCCCGTTCGGCGGCCTTGATCGCCCGGCTGACCAGGGCGACCTCCTCGCTCTGCCGCTGCTGGAGGGCGTAGGCCGTGGTGGCCTGGTCCAGGAAGGCGTCGGGGTCGCTGGAGGTGGCGAAGGCCAGGCCTGGTCCCAGACCGCCGGACATGTAGTTGCTCTGCGCCAGCAGGCTGGCCTTGTGCCGCCGCTCGGCCAGCTCGGCCTCACTGGCGGACAGGGTCTTCTTGGCGGCCTCGGAGGCGCGCTCGGCCTGCTTGAGCTTGACCCGCTCGCCGTTGTACTGCTCGGTGAGCTGGGCGATCTCCGTGTGGAGCTTCTCGGCCTGCTTGGCGAGCTGCTGGAGGCCGGGCTCGGGATCGGCGGTGGCGGCGCCCAGGGGGGTGAGGAGGGTCAGGGAGGTGAAGACGGCTCCGATGACCAGGATCCGGCGGGAGATCCCGCCCGGGACGCGTTCTCGGCCGCGGGCGCGCTTGCCCGCGTGCTTTCCCCTGCGACCGCGCGTGCGCTTCACCAACGAGCTCCTCTCCTCTGCCGCCTACCGGGTTAGCTGACGGGTTCGGGCCGGGAGACAGCCCTACCGCGGATGCGCCGCGCATCACGGATTCACCCCGGAGGTTGGGTCCCCGGTTCCCCAGGTTCGGAGATTCGGCGAGCCGGCCCTCGTTACAGGCCGACACCGAGGCTGGACATTAGTGCAATGGGAGGTTCGTGCTCAACCAGAACTGCCAACTCGGTAGAGGTTTCACAACCGGAAGATCACGGACAGATCTCACGAAGCGATGATCAACATGTGCACTGTCCTGCTTCTATATGAATTTTTGTGACCTGTCGTGAAGATCGCCGCAGGTCGCGGGCCGCAGTGGCGTCACGTCTCGCTCTTCCTGGATATCGCGGACATGTCGTGATCGACTGCGTACGATCAGTCACATGATGCCCGCGGGCTCCGGGTTAAGGGTGAGCCGTAATGGACGGGCGTGGAGCACGTACTCTGGGCGGTTATGGAGCAGGTAGCCGAATACACCCCCCCGTCGGCCGGCGCGGTCACGGTCCGGCGTGCCCGGACCCCGGACGTGCGCGCGATCCGGCGCCTCGTCGACACCTACGCCGGGGCGGGCCCGCGCCTGCTGGAGAAGGCCACCGTCACGCTGTACGAGGACGTCCAGGAGTTCTGGGTCGCCGAATACGACGGCAGGGTCGTCGGGTGCGGGGCGCTCCACGTGCTCTGGGAGGATCTCGCCGAGATCCGAACGGTCGCGGTCGACCCCTCCATCCGGCGGATGGGCATCGGCCACAAAATCGTCTCCGCGCTCATCGGCACCGCCCGAGAGCTGGGCCTGCGCCGTGTTTTCTGCCTGACCTTCGAGGTCGCCTTCTTCGCCTCCCACGGATTCCGCGAGATCAAGGGCACGCCCGTCTCCCCCGAGGTCTACGCGGAGCTTCTCGCCTCCTACGATGAAGGTGTCGCCGAGTTCCTCGACCTGGAGCACGTGAAGCCGAATACCTTGGGAAACACCCGCATGTTGCTCCATCTCGGAGACAATGGCCCGGGCGTAGATCCCCGGGAAAGGTGACTGTTGTTACCTATATCGATACCTTGTGCTCCAGCAAGCATGTGTCTGACATATGCCACATGCCCAGTCGAAGTGAGGTGACGCGGTGAGCACCGGACAGCCGCCGTATCCGCAGGATGATCCCGACCGCGATCGCACACCGTCGGGGCAGCCGGAATACGGACAGCAGAACACAGGTCGAGGGCAGAGCGGACTCGACCCCGACGTGACGATCGTCGGATACCGGTCGGAGAACACCGGCCCCGGGCAGGCCCAGCCCGGTTACGGCCAGCAGGGCTACGGTCAGCAGCAGGACTACGGTCAGCAGGGTTACGGCCAGCAGCAGGACTACGGTCAGCAGGGCGGCACGGGTTCCTACGGCCAGCAGCCCGGCTACGGCCAGCAGGCCGCCCAGCCGGGTTACGGTCAGCAGCAGGGCTACGGCCAGCAGCAGGACTACGGTCAGCAGGGCGGCACGGGTTCCTACGGCCAGCAGGGCTACGGCCAGCAGCCCGGCTACGGCCAGCAGGCCGCCCAGCCGGGTTACGGTCAGCAGCAGGGCTACGGCCAGCAGGCCTCCCAGCCCGGCTACGGTCAGCAGCCCGGGTACGGCCAGCAGCAGGGTTACGGGCAGCAGGCCCAGCCCGGCTACGGCCAGCAGCCCGGTTACGGGCAGCAGGCCGCCCAGCCGGGTTACGGTCAGCAGCAGGGCTACGGCCAGCAGGACTACGGTCAGCAGCAGGCCTACGGCCAGCCGTCCGCCTACGGGCAGCAGGCCCCGTCCTACGGCCAGGGCTACGCCCCGCAGGGCGCCATGCCCCAGGGCGTCCCGGCTCCGCTCGCGGAGTGGTGGCAGCGTCTGGTGGCGCGGCTCATCGACGGAATCATCCTGGCGATCCCGTTCTTCATCCTGACGTTCGCGCTGACCGCCATCCTCGTGACGAGCCCCAGTTTCAACTTCGAGACCGGCGAGCTCACCGAGCCCGGCGGGTACGTCCTGGCCAACATCCTCATCGCCGCGCTCGCGGCCCTGGTCTGGTTCGCCTACGAGTTCCTGATGCTCAAGCAGAACGGCCAGACCGTCGGCAAGATGGTCATGGGCATCAAGGTGGTCCAGATCGGGAGCACCACGACCGCCGGTGGGCTTCCGGGCGACGCGGCCATGAAGCGGAGCGCCGTCCTGTGGGGCCCGCAGGCCCTGCGCGGCATCCCGTACGTCGGGTGGATCTTCGGTCTCTTCAGCCTGGTGAACGTGCTCTGGCTGCTGTGGGACAAGCCGTACCAGCAGGCTCTGCACGACAAGGCCGCCTCGACCGCGGTCGTCAAGATCAAGTAGTTTTCCGATTGTCGGGGCCGGCGGGATGAACCGCCGGCCCCGCTTTCATGCGCGGGACGATCCGTGAAGTCTTGCGCGCCGGTGTTCACAAGCACCGGGAAAACGGTGTGGAGTAACGCCTCGCGGGTAGACGCCGAGGGAAGAGCAAACCCATTCGCTCCGGCGAGAGGAGCGCCATGGATCTTCCCCGGCGCCCCGGAGACAAGAATCACCCCGCGTCCGCGCCCCTCGCGCCCGTCGGCTCCTATCCGGTCCCAATAGACGTCTCTCTGCCGCCGGGAGTTCCGGCGCCACGGGCCGAATGGTGGGAACGATTGGTCGCCCGCCTCATCGACGGCGCCCTCTTCGTCGCGCTCTACTGGATTCTGTCCTTCGCGTTCTACCCCGTCTTCGCTCCCGCGGGTGAAGTGCGCCCGGCGGATCCCCTGCTGCTGCCGGGGTTGTTCGCCGGGCTGGTGGCCTTTGGCGCTTATACGCTCTATGACTATGCGTTGCACGCCGGGAGCGGCCGTACTCTCGGTAAGAAAGCGATGGGGATCCGCGTGGTTCCGTACGGCGGCGGCGCGCCGTGGCTCGTCGGCCTGGCGAAGAGATCCGTTGTCTTCCCCGGTGTTCTGCTGGTCGAGGGCATTCCCGTGCTGAACGTGGCGATGGCCGTCTTCGGCTTCGTTGTGGGCCTGTCCATCCTGCTCGACAAGCCTCTTCAGCGGGGGTTGCACGACAAGGCGGCTGGCACCGTCGTGGTCAAGGACCTGCGATGACATTGACCCCGGGGCGATAATGATCATCGCGTGATCACTATGTCAGCCTTTTCCCGGCCACTTTACGGGGTGCAACGGGTAAGGCGCCTGGAGAGAAGCATTAAGGTGGTTGTGGGCCAGTATGGCGACCCTGTGACGCGCATCGCGCCTGGATGCCGCTATCGTCGTGTGTGAGCGGATACGATCGGGTGGGTGCGCCTCCGGACCGGTCGCCGCGCCCACCGTAATTCACCGTTCCGGAATGTCGGCCTGTGCGGAGTGAGGACATGTACGAGGTAATAGCCGCGTTGACTCCGCCCGTCGTCGTGGGCGGAGCTTTTGTGTATGGAGTTTTCAAGCTCTTCCGCAGTGAGGCGGCAGGTCGTCGCCAGGCGAAACGAATCGACCGGGCCGAGTCCCAGAAGGGTTGACTCGCCCTTCTCTCCGCTTGCTCTTCCTCCGGCTTCCCTCGGCTTCCCCCGACTTCCCCGTGAGAATCGCCGAGATCCTGGAATTGCTGCTCAGTCGGCGCAGGTATATGTTTAGCTAGCAATGGAACAATGCTCCGTGAAAGGGTTGCATACATGGCCAAGCAGATCCAGGAGATTCTCATCGACGACCTCGATGGGGGCGAGGCCAATGAGACCGTCGCCTTCGCGCTTGACGGCACCAGCTATGAGATTGATCTGAGTGACGTAAACGCGAAGAAGCTCCGCGACTCTCTGGCACCTTTCGTCGGCAGCGCCCGCCGGGCCGGGGCGGTCGCCGCCCCCCGTCGCCGTCGTGGCGGCGGCACGAGGGCGCTGACTCGTGAGAAGAGTGCCGACATTCGCGCCTGGGCGAAGTCTCACGGCCTCAACGTCAGCGAGCGCGGCCGAATCGCCTCCAAGATCGTCGAGGAGTACGAGCGGAATCACTGAGCCGTGCCCGGCGAGGCGATCCGCTGATCGTAATCGTGCGGTTATGGCGACCACGGTGGGGTCCGGTGGCCGCCATGGCCGCATGATGCGTTTCAGTGGTCAATAAACGTCGTTCGCTTGCGGCGTATCGGGAACATCGCACCCCCGACAAGTAGTTGGATGGAGCGTGAACGCCCTGCTCTCGGGGAACGTCTTCTGCATAGAGCGGTCGCCGGGTCAGGGCTACCATGCGGGATGACAGGGCCCGGATCTCCCGGACCTGTCTGACCGCTCTGTGAGGAGCGACGAGATGTTCGAGAGGTTCACCGACCGCGCACGGCGGGTTGTCGTCCTTGCCCAGGAAGAGGCAAGGATGCTCAACCACAACTACATCGGTACGGAGCACATTCTTCTTGGTCTGATCCATGAGGGTGAAGGCGTTGCCGCCAAGGCTCTGGAGAGCCTCGGCATCAGTCTTGAGGGTGTGCGGCAGCAGGTCGAGGAGATCATCGGCCAAGGCCAATCGGCGCCGTCGGGGCACATTCCCTTCACCCCGCGCGCCAAGAAGGTCCTTGAGCTGTCGCTCCGCGAGGCCCTGCAGCTGGGTCACAACTACATCGGCACGGAGCACATCCTGCTCGGCCTCATCCGTGAGGGCGAAGGCGTGGCGGCTCAGGTGCTGGTGAAGTTGGGAGCTGATCTCAACCGGGTGCGGCAGCAGGTCATCCAGCTGCTCCACGGTTACCAGGGCAAGGAGCCGGCGGCCTCGGGCGGGCCCCAGGAAGCCGCTCCGTCGACCTCCCTCGTTCTGGACCAGTTCGGCCGCAACCTGACCCAGGCCGCCCGCGAGGGCAAGCTGGACCCGGTCATCGGCCGTGACAAGGAGATCGAGCGGGTCATGCAGGTCCTCTCCCGGAGGACCAAGAACAACCCGGTCCTGGTGGGCGAGCCCGGCGTCGGCAAGACCGCCGTCGTCGAGGGCCTGTCCCAGAAGATCGTCAAGGGTGAGGTTCCCGAGACGCTCAAGGACAAGCAGCTCTACACCCTGGACCTGGGCGCCCTGGTGGCGGGCTCGCGTTACCGCGGTGACTTCGAGGAGCGCCTGAAGAAGGTCCTCAAGGAGATCCGCACCCGCGGCGACATCATCCTGTTCATCGACGAGCTGCACACGCTCGTCGGCGCGGGCGCCGCGGAGGGCGCGATCGACGCCGCCAGCATCCTCAAGCCGATGCTGGCCCGCGGCGAGCTGCAGACCATCGGCGCCACCACGCTCGACGAGTACCGCAAGCACCTCGAGAAGGACGCGGCGCTGGAGCGGCGCTTCCAGCCGATCCAGGTGGCCGAGCCCAGCCTCAGCCACACGATCGAGATCCTCAAGGGTCTGCGCGACCGCTACGAGGCGCACCACCGGGTGTCCATCACCGACGGCGCCCTCGTGGCCGCGGCGCAGCTGGCCGACCGCTACATCAGCGACCGGTTCCTGCCCGACAAGGCGATCGACCTCATCGACGAGGCCGGCTCGCGCATGCGCATCCGTCGCATGACCGCCCCGCCGGACCTGCGCGAATACGACGAGAAGATCGCCAACGTGCGGCGCGAGAAGGAGTCCGCGATCGACGCGCAGGACTTCGAGAAGGCCGCCGCGCTGCGCGACCAGGAGAAGCAGCTCCAGCTCAAGCGCGAGCGCCGGGAGAAGGAGTGGAAGGCCGGCGACATGGACGTCGTCGCCGAGGTCACCGAGGAGCTCATCGCCGAGGTCCTCGCCACCGCCACCGGCATCCCGGTCTTCAAGCTCACCGAGGAGGAGTCCCAGCGGCTGCTCCGCATGGAGGAGGAGCTGCACAAGCGGATCATCGGCCAGGAGGACGCCGTCAAGGGCCTGTCCCGGTCGATCCGCCGCACCCGCGCGGGCCTGAAGGACCCGCGCCGCCCGGGTGGCTCGTTCATCTTCGCCGGCCCGTCCGGCGTCGGTAAGACCGAGCTGTCCAAGTCGCTGGCCGAGTTCCTGTTCGGGGACGAGGACGCGCTGATCATGCTGGACATGTCCGAGTTCATGGAGAAGCACACCGTCTCCAGGCTGTTCGGCTCCCCGCCCGGCTACGTCGGGTACGAGGAGGGCGGCCAGCTCACCGAGAAGGTGCGGCGCAAGCCGTTCTCCGTGGTCCTGTTCGACGAGATCGAGAAGGCCCACCCGGACATCTTCAACTCGCTGCTGCAGATCCTGGAGGACGGTCGCCTGACCGACGCCCAGGGTCGCGTGGTGGACTTCAAGAACACCGTCATCATCATGACGACCAACCTCGGCACCCGGGACATCTCCAAGGGCATCGGGGTGGGCTTCGCGAAGTCCAACGACACCGAGTCGAACTACGACCGGATGAAGTCGAAGGTCCAGGAGGAGCTCAAGCAGCACTTCCGGCCCGAGTTCCTCAACCGCGTCGACGACATCGTGGTCTTCCACCAGCTGACGCCGAAGGAGATCATCAAGATCGTCGACCTGATGCTCTCGCAGGTCGCCGAGCGTCTGAAGGACCGTGACATGGGCCTGGACGTCTCTCCGGAGGCCAAGCAGCTGCTGGCCGACCGCGGTTACGACCCGGTCATGGGCGCCCGTCCGCTCCGCCGGACGATCCAGCGCGAGCTGGAGGACACGCTGTCGGAGAAGATCCTGTACGGCGAGCTCCGTCCCGGCCAGACGGTCAAGGTCACGATCGAGGGCGAGGGCGACAACGCCAAGTTCCTCTTCAACGGCGAGACCACTCCCGGCAAGGTTCCGGACTCGGCGGCCTCCATCGTGGAGCCGATCCAGAACTGACATCCGGTAAACCCGGCACAGGGCAAAGGCCGACCCCGTGGTGAGCTCGCTCACCACGGGGTCTGTCTATTTGTTATCCAACGCGGCATCTTCGCCACCAAAGGTAGTACTACACTCTGTAGAGCGAGCTGGACCATGTCCCGTCGACGGCCCACCGGCCGAGCGTGCGCGACGGGACCGGCCCCGAGATCAGCCCAGCGGCGTACTGCGAAATCAGCTCCGGGAGTGACGCGGAGCCCGGTGCCCGTACGGGACGCTCTCGGCAGGCCGGGTCGAGCTCCCGGAAGAAAAGGGACTCCCGGCCCATGAAGCCGGGACCACAGGTGTGGGGCAATCGAGTCTCTTCCACAGAGAGCACCCCTGGAGGCATCGGATGCGCTTGCGGCACGAGGACGGGACGCTCGTTCACCTGGCCTACAACGCGGGCGTGCATCCCGCCGAGGACCTGGAGAACCTGA
The DNA here is from genome assembly GCF_016863175.1 of Paraplanobispora siamensis. Taxonomy (GTDB): domain Bacteria; phylum Actinomycetota; class Actinomycetes; order Streptosporangiales; family Streptosporangiaceae; genus Planobispora; species Planobispora siamensis. The sequence goes on along the minus strand of NZ_BOOJ01000030.1, from coordinate 97,295 downwards.
TCGCGCACCTGACCCGCTACGCGGTCCCGGTGCGCAAGCGCCTGGGCGTGGAGCGGATGGGGATCGGCCTGTGGCTGTCCCCGGCCGTCGCCGACCATCTCACCGCCGACCGGATCGAGCTGGTACGGCTGCGCCGCTCCCTGGAGGAGCGCGGCCTGGAGGTCGTCAGCCTCAACGGCACCGGCGGACGCCACCAGGAGGCGCCCGGCCCCGACTGGGCCAAGCCCGAGCGCTACCGCTACACGATGGCGCTGGCCAAGATCCTCGCCTTCCTCCTGCCGGAGGACGTGCGCTTCGGCAGCATCTCCACCATCCCCATCGGCTGGCGCCGCGACTGGCCCGCCGATCTGCACGCCATCGCCTCGCGCCGGCTGGAGAGGCTCTCACGCGAGCTGCGCGGCCTGTACAGCGTGACCGGCAAGACGATCAGGGTGGGCTTCGAGCCCTGGCCCGGCTGCGTCCTGGAGACCACCGAGCAGGCCCTGGAGCGGGTCTGCGGCATCGACTCCGAGCACCTGGGGGTCTGCCTGGACGCCTGCCTCCTCGCCGGAGGCGCCGAGGAGCCCGGAGCGGCCCTGCGCGGCCTGGCCGCCGCCGGGGCGCCGGTGGTCAAGCTCGGCCACGTCCACAACCACGTGGGCGACGCCTGCCACGAGCTGCCGAGCACCCGCTCGGTCCTGGAGGACACCCTGACCGCGATGCTCTCCGGCGCGGTGAACGGCACCGCCCACATCGAGGTCGAGACCCACGACCTGGCCGTGCCGCAGCGCGCCAAGGGGCCCGGCGCGCTGGTCAGCGTGCTGGCCGAGGAGCTCGACTGGGCCCGCACCAACCTCACCGCCCTCGGCCTGCGCCTGGCCGCCTGAGCCGCCTGAGCCGGCCGGGCCGTCTGGTCCGCGCCCGCCTCAGGCGGGCAGGCGGTAGGTGCCGTCGTCCAGGACCTCGGCCAGGCCGTCGGAGACGAGGCCGTCGAGGGCGCGCTCGCGCTGGACGGCGTCCTCCCAGACGACGTCGAGCGCCGCCTTGGGGACCGCGCCGTGGGCCTGGCGCAGGACGGCCAGCAGGCGTCCCCGGCACTGCCGGTCGGTGCCGTCGTAGGTCTGGCCCCGGCGCGCCGGCCCGTCGTAGGCGGGCTTGCCCGCCAGCCGCCAGGCGCACTCGGCGCTGATCGGGCACTCGGCGCAGCGCGGGGCGCGGGCCGTACAGACCAGGGCGCCCAGCTCCATCACGGCCACCGCCCACACGGGGGCCTCCTCGGGGCCGGGCAGGAGCGAGACGGCCAGCGCGCGCTCGGCGGCGGTGGTGGCCTTGGGCGGGTACTGCTCGCCGGAGACGGCGCGGGCCAGCACCCGGCGCACGTTGGTGTCGAGTACGGCGTGGCGGCCCCGGAAGGCGAAGCTGGCCACCGCGGCCGCGGTGTACTCTCCGACGCCGGGCAGCGCCAGCAGCGCCGCGTGGTCGGCGGGGACCTCGCCGTCGTGCCGCTCGACGATGGCCCGGGCGCACGCGTGCAGGTTGAGCGCGCGGCGCGGATAGCCGAGCCGGCCCCAGTGCCGTACGGCCTCGCCGGGCGGCTCGGCCGCCAGCGCCGCGGGGGTGGGCCAGCGCTCCATCCACTCGGTCCAGACGGGCAGCACCCGGGCCACCGGCGTCTGCTGCAGCATGATCTCGCTCACCAGGATCGGCCAGGCGCCCGCTCCGGGAGCGCGCCACGGCAGATCGCGGGCGTTGGCGGCGTACCACTCGAGAACGGGATCCAGGAGGGGGTTGGACTTGGCCACCTCTTGACGATAGTGCGGGACACCCGCAGCTTCGGCCGTTGAAACGGTATAGACGCGGCGGGTCGTGTCCATCCCCGGAAGAGGTCTCCCCATACTGTCCGCATGGACCCGGACACGTTCCGAAACGACATAGGGGTGGACGTTTACTGGCGACGCCGGCTTGCCGCGCTCATCGCCGTTCTCGTCGTGGTCGCCGTCGTGGCGTGGGCCTGCTCCTCCTCGGGCGGCCCGCAGAGCGAGTCGAGCGCGCAGACGGCACCCTCGGGCCGGTCATCCGCCCCGGATCCGCTGCTGGCCGCGCTGCCCACGATCACGGTGACCCCGCAGCCCACCGTCTCGCCCTCGCCGCAGCTCTCGGCCACGCCGACGCCCCGGCCGGTCAAGCCCGCGGTCCGGCCCAAGCGGCCGGGCGACGCCTGCGACGTCGCCGACCTCGTGCTGAGCCTGCAGGGGGAGGGAGAGGTCTACGCCGCGGCCCAGCGGCCCAGGTTCATCCTCACGCTGGTCAACACCGGCAAGGTGATGTGCGTGACCGACACGGGCCCCCGCGCGCTGGAGATCCGCATCACCTCCGGTGACGACCGCGTCTGGTCGTCGGCCGACTGCGTGAGCGGTGAGACCGAGGACCTGCGCAGGTTCGAGCGCGGCATCCCGTTCGTCCGGGTGGTCGAGTGGGACCGCCAGCGCTCCGGATCCGACTGCCGGGCCAAGCGCGTCACGGCCCGTCCCGGCACCTACGTGGCCACGGTCCGCGCCACCGGCATGAAGAGTCGCAAGGTCGTCTTCCACCTCCGCTGACCGGCCGGGCAAAGGAAGAGACGGTAGGGGCGGTGCCGGTTGCATAGTCATACGCTCTTGTGCATACACTTCTACCTGTGTCTAAAGTGCTCACCTCCCTGCCCGTCGGCGAACGCGTCGGCATCGCCTTCTCCGGCGGCCTCGACACCTCAGTAGCGGTCGCGTGGATGCGCGAGAAGGGTGCGGTTCCCTGCACCTACACCGCCGACATCGGCCAGTACGACGAGCCCGACATCGCCTCGGTGCCCGGCCGGGCCACGGCCTACGGCGCGGAGGTCGCCCGGCTGGTCGACTGCCGGGCGGCCCTGGTGGAAGAGGGACTGGCCGCGCTGGCCTGCGGGGCCTTCCACATCCGCTCCGGCGGCCGTACCTACTTCAACACCACCCCCCTCGGCCGGGCCGTCACGGGCACCCTGCTGGTGCGCGCGATGCTCGAGGACGACGTGCAGATCTGGGGGGACGGCTCGACCTTCAAGGGCAACGACATCGAGCGGTTCTACCGGTACGGCCTGCTCGCCAACCCCTCCCTGCGCATCTACAAGCCGTGGCTGGACGCCGGCTTCGTCAGCGAGCTGGGCGGCCGCAAGGAGATGTCGGAGTGGCTGCTCGCCCGCGGCCTGCCGTACCGGGACAGCGTGGAGAAGGCCTACTCGACCGACGCCAACATCTGGGGCGCCACCCACGAGGCCAAGTCGCTGGAGCACCTGGACACGGGCATCGAGATCGTCGAGCCGATCATGGGCGTGCGGTTCTGGGACCCGGCCGTCGAGATCGCCGCCGAGGACGTCACGATCGGCTTCGAGCAGGGACGCCCGGTGACGATCAACGGCAAGGAGTTCGCCTCCGCCGTGGACCTGGTGCTGGAGGCCAACGCCATCGGCGGCCGGCACGGCCTGGGCATGTCCGACCAGATCGAGAACCGGATCATCGAGGCCAAGAGCCGGGGCATCTACGAGGGCCCGGGCATGGCGCTGCTGTACGTGGCGTACGAGCGGCTGGTCAACGCGATCCACAACGAGGACACCCTCGCCATCTACCACAACCAGGGACGGCAGCTGGGCAGGCTGCTGTACGAGGGCCGCTGGCTGGACCCGCAGGCGCTGATGCTGCGCGAGTCGCTGCAGCGCTGGGTCGGCATGGCGATCACCGGCGAGGTGACCCTGCGCCTGCGGCGCGGTGAGGACTACTCCGTCCTGGACACCTCCGGCCCGTCGCTCAGCTACCACCCCGACAAGCTCTCCATGGAGCGGACCGAGGACTCCGCCTTCGGCCCGGTCGACCGCATCGGCCAGCTGACCATGCGCAACCTCGACATCGCCGACTCCCGCTCCAGGCTCGAGCAGTACGCCAGGCTCGGCATGGTCGGCAACCGCCCCGCGGCCCTGGTCGGCGCCGCCCAGGCCGCCTCGACCGGCCTCATCGGCGCCATGCCCGAGGGTGGCGCCGAGGCGATCGCCTCCCGCGGCGAGGCCCCCGGCGACGAGGCACTGCTCGACCACGCCGCGATGGAGTCCGGCACCGACTGAACCCCGCCCGCCGTGCTCCGCCGCCTCTCTTGGACGGCGAAGCACGGCGCAGGCCGGGGCGAGCGGGGCTGAAGGCGCGTGTTCGCCGGTGGGAGCGCGGCGGGACGCAGGGTCGCGCTGTGCGGGTGGCCGGAACACCCGCCCGCACAGCGCCCCGCCCACCCCGGACCGCGCGTCGAAACACCCGCCCTCAGCCGCGTTCCGGCCCCGGCCCTGCCCGCCGTGCAGAGGCGCCGACCACCACCGTTTTCCGTCTCGCCGTACCGGCGCCGAGCCTTGGCATGGGTTCCGCGCCGTATCGGCGCAAGCTTCGCCGTATCGGCGCCGAGTTCAGACGTAGCGTTCCAGGATGGACGACTCGGCCAGGCGGGACAGGCCCTCGCGGATGTGGCGGGCCCGGGTTTCGCCGACGCCGCCGACCTCCTGGAGGTCGTTGGTGCTGGCGGCCAGGAGTTTCTGGAGGCCGGAGAACTGCTCGACCAGGCGTTCGACGATGGTGGCCGGGAGGCGGGGGACCTTGGCCAGCAGGCGGTAGCCGCGGGGGCTCACCGAGGTCTCCAGGGCCTCGGCGCCGGAGTGGCCCAGGACCTGGGCGACCTGGGACAGGTCCAGCAGGCCGGAGGGGGAGAGCTGGTCGAGCTCGTGCAGGGCCTCGGAGACCTTGCGGACACGGCGGCCGGTCGTGGGCAGGTAGTCGCGCACGACGAGCTCGCGGTCGCTGTCGGTGCCGGCGACCAGCTCGTCCAGCTGCAGGGACAGCAGGCGGCCGTCGGTGCCCAGCTCGACGACATAGCCCGCGATCTCGTCGGAGATCCGGCGGACCATCTCCAGCCGCTGGACGACCACCGCGACGTCGCGGACCGTCACCAGGTCCTCGATCTCCAGCGCCGACAGGGCGCCGCAGACCTCGTCGAGGCGGAGCTTGTAGCGCTCAAGGGTCGCCAGCGCCTGGTTGGCCTTGGACAGGATCGCCGCGGACTCCTCCAGCACGTAGCGGATGCCGTCGAGGTACAGGGCGATGATCCGCATGGACTTGCTGAGGGAGATGACGGGGAAGGACGTCTGGACCGCGACCCGCTGGGCGGTGCGGTGCCGGGTGCCGGACTCGTCGGTGGGGATGGACGGATCGGGCATCAGGTGCACCGCCGCCCGGACGATCCGGTGGTCGTCGGAGTCGAGCACGATGGCGCCGTCCATCTTCGCCAGCTCGCGCAGCCGCGTCGCGGAGAACTCGACGTCGAGCTCGAAGCCGCCGCTGCATATCCGCTCGACGGTGCCGTCGTAGCCCAGCACGATCAGGCCGCCCGTGTGCCCGCGAAGGATGCGCTCCAGGCCGTCGCGGAGCGCGGTGCCCGGCGCGACCGAGGCCAGGACGGCTCTACGGCGCTCGTCAAGCCCCTTGTACGTTGCTGCCACATGACCCCCGTGGTCTGCGTTGAAGCCCGCTCGCGATCAGGGGCGCACGATCGGGTTCTGACACTCAGCTTAGCGGCGACAGTCTCGGACGTGTCGGAACGACCGGACTCGTCACGGGTCGGCCCGGGCCGGAGAGGTCAGGTGACGTGGGTCAGGGCGTCCCAGACGTTCTCCGCCTCGACGACGTCGAAGCCGGGGCCGAAGCCCCCGGAGCGGCCGTTGACGGGGACCAGGGAGCCCTCGGCGCGCTGTTTGCGGTCGTTCTTGCCGATCTCCAGGGAGCCGGTCGGGACCAGGGCGCGGGTGAAGCCCAGGCGCGCCGCCTCGGACAGGCGGCGGCGCACGTCGCGCACCGGGCGCAGCTCGCCGGCCAGGCCGACCTCGCCCAGGACCACCAACCCGGGCGGCAGGGCGCGGTCGCCGGCCGCGCTGGCCACCGCGAGCATCACCGACAGGTCGATCGCCGGGTCGCTGAGCTTGATGCCGCCCACGGTCGCGGTGAACACGTCGCAGCCGCCGAGCTTGGCGTTGAGCCGCCGCTCCAGCACGGCCAGCACCATCGTCACCCGGTAGGGGTCGAGCCCGGAGGAGGAGCGGCGGGGCTGCTGGGCCTCGGTCCTGGCGACCAGCGCCTGGACCTCGGCGGGCAGCGGGCGGGTGCCCTCCATGGTGACGGTGACGCACGTGCCCGGGACCGGCTCGGTGCGGTGGGAGACGAACAGGCCGCTGGCGTCGGCGATGCCCTCGATGCCGTCCTCGTGCAGGTCGAAGCAGCCGACCTCGTCGACGGGGCCGTAGCGGTTCTTGATCGCGCGGACCATCCGGAGCCGGGAGTGGCGGTCGCCCTCGAAGTGGAGCACCACGTCGACGAGGTGCTCGAGCGTGCGGGGGCCGGCGATCGAGCCCTCCTTGGTGACGTGGCCGACCAGGACCGTGGACATGCCGCGCTCCTTGGCCATCCGGACCAGGTTGCCGGCGACCTCCCTGACCTGGGTGACGCCGCCGGGGACGCCGGTCGCCTGGGTGGACCCGATGGTCTGCACCGAGTCGACGACGAGCATGCCCGGCTGGACCTTCTCCACGTGGGTCACCAGGGCGCTCAGGTCGGTCTCCGCCGCGAGGTAGAGGGAGTCGTGGATGGCGCCGATCCGGTCGGCCCGCAGGCGCACCTGGGCCGCCGACTCCTCACCCGTCACGTAGAGGACGGTCTGCTGACGGGCGATCTTGGAAGCGGCCTCCAGCAGGAGGGTCGACTTGCCGATGCCCGGTTCGCCGGCCAGCAGCACCACCGCGCCGGGCACCAGGCCGCCGCCGAGCACCCGGTCGAGCTCGGGCACCCCGGTGGCGCGGGCGTGCGCGATCTCGGCCTTGACCTGGCCGATCGGGACGGCCGGAGCCGACACGGCCCCGCCGGTGGCCACGCTCACGCCGACGCGCGCGCCGTCCTCCTCGACCGTGCCCCAGGCCTGGCACTCGCCGCAGCGCCCCACCCACTTGGCCGTCTGCCAACCGCACTCGCCGCAGCGATAGCCGACCTTCTTTGCCATGGCCGCACGCTACCCGCACCCACCGACAACTTTCACCCGGTACGGCGGGCCGCATCCGGGCGGGGCACCTCCCGGACGCGGCCCTCGCTAGATGTGGCCCTCGAGGTCGGACAGGAGCATGCGCTTGGGCTTGGCCCCCCTGATCTGCCGGACGACCTCGCCGTCCTTGTAGAGGTTCAGCGTGGGCAGGCCCAGGACGCCGTACCGGTTGGAGATCTCCGGGTGGTCGTCGGCGTTGAGCTTGGCGATCGTGACGCGGTCGCCGTACTCGGCCTCGATCTCCTCCAGGATCGGAGCGATCATCCGGCACGGGCCGCACCACTCCGCCCAGAAGTCCACCAGGACGGGCTTGTCGCTGCGCAGTACCTGCTCTTCGAAGTTCTCGGCGGTCAAAGTGATCATCGGTATTCCTGCTCTCTCGGTGACTCGATGGCCGGGGGACCCGCCGCGGGCCCTCTCAGCGCGCATCCGGGGCACGCCGAGGCCAGCTGCGCGGCCACCTCGGCCCGGCGGGCCAGCAACGTGCGGAGCTCCTCGTCGATCTGCGCCAGCTTGCGCCGGTAGACCTCCACGGACTCCGGGCAGGAGGCGCCCGACTCGTGCCCGGACCGCAGGCACGCCACGAAGGGCTTGGCGTCCTCCAGCGTGAACCCCACGGTGAGCAGCGACCGGATCTCGGCGACGAGCCTGAGGTCCTCCTCGTCGTACTCCCGGTAGCCGTTGGCCGAGCGCCGGGCGGTGATCAGCCCCTGCTGCTCGTAGTAGCGCAGCGCTCTGGTGCTGACTCCCGCCCGCCGCGCGAGCTCCCCGATCCGCATCCGGTCCTCCTCACGCCGTCACCGTAAGCCTTGACGTCTACGTCAAGGTCAAGCCCGGCCCCGGTGTTCCCGCGGCGTTCTCGCAATGGGCGGCGGAGGGGCGGAGGGGGGACATAAGATCGTTTGTTCACCCGTCGTTCATCGTCGTTCAGGAGGCCGGACGTGTACCGCGACATCGTCGAGTTCGCCCAGGGGGCCCCGGCGTGGCTGCACGCCTTCGCCGAGACGGGCACCGACGCTGGCCTGTTCGTCTTCGCGGCGCTGTTCGTGCTGGCCTGGTGGCGGGCGCGCAAGGGGACGCCGCGTGACATGGCCCTGGTGCTGCTCGGCCCGGCCGCCGTGGTCGCCGTCTATCTGACCAGCGAGCTCATCAAGATCCTCGTCAGGGAGGAGCGGCCGTGCCGCGGGCTGACGACCACCATCGCGGCCTGCCCGCCGGTGGGCGACTGGTCCTTCCCCAGCAACCACGCGGTGATCGCGGCGGCCGCGGCCGGCACCCTCGTGCTGGCCTGGCGCGCCCTGGCCGCCTTCGTGCTGCCGCTGGCCGCGCTGATGGCCTTCTCCCGGGTGTTCGTGGGCGTCCACTACCCGCACGACGTCATCGCGGGCTTCCTGCTGGGAGTGATCGCGGCGCCGCTGCTCGTCCTGCTCCTGACGGGGGCGGTGACACCGGTGGTGCGCCGGCTGGGCCTGGCCCGCGCGTCCTGAGGTCCCGCCCGGTTCCGGTCCGGGCGTCCCGGAGCCGGGAGAGGGCTCAGAACAGCTTCCAGCGCAGGAGGTTGGGGTACGGGATCTCCAGGCCGGGGGTCTCGGCGATGGCCCGCTCGGCGACCGCGGGGGTGAACTCGATGCGCAGCACGGCCTCGAGGTCGGCGCGGCGCTCGAAGGACATGCGCAGGTCGAGGCGCTGGACGGACCACCCCTGGCGGGCCCAGAAGGCCTCCACGGACTTGGCCGAGTAGGCGGGCACGGACTGGCTGAACCACCGGCCGAAGGCGCCGCGGGCGGGGTCGATGTCGATGACGAAGGCCGCGCCGCCGTGCCGTACCACCCGGGAGAGCTCGGCCAGCCCCGGCTCGCAGCCGGGCCCGAAGAAGTAGGCCCAGCGGGCGACGGCGACGTCCACCGAGGCGTCGGGCGCCGGTACGGCCTGCGCGGTGCCGGTGCGCACCTCGACGTTGGGCAGGGCCCGGCAGCGGCGCGCGGCCAGTTCCACGAGGTCGGCGTGCGGCTCGACGCCGATCACCCGCGCGGCCGTCGCGGACATGGCGGGCAGGTGATAGCCGGTGCCGCAGCCGACGTCGAGGACGGTCGCGCCGGTCCAGGGGCGGATGGCGGCCATCGCGGCGTCGGCCCGGCCCTCGGGGTCGACGGCCCGGTTCTCCAGCTCGTAGATGTGAGGGGTGTTCCAGATGTTGGGGCTGGGAATGGCCCCCTTCATGAACCGCGGCATCCCTTCACCGTAGCCAGGAGAGGCCGTGTGATCCTGCTCGCAGGGGGGTGCCCGGAGGCCATTGCCCCCCGGACGCGCTTAGTCTGACATTGTGAGGGAGCGAAGCGGGGGAACCGGCAGGCACACAGACGTCCGCGATGGTGAACTCCGACGTGATTGCGAGGAACTCCGATGAGTGTCATCCGGGTGCCCAGTGCGAAGATCGCGCTGTCAACGGCGTCGGTCTACCCGGAACGGACCCCGGACGCCTTCGAACTGGCGGCGCGCCTGGGATACGACGGCGTGGAGATCATGGTGGGCGCCGACCCGATCAGTCAGGACATCGACGTGATCGAGCGGCTGTCGGACCACTACCAGCTGCCGGTCCTGGCCATCCACGCCCCCTGCCTGCTGGTCACCCAGCGGGTGTGGGGCAAGGACCCGTGGGCGAAGCTGCAGCGCGCGCAGAAGGCCGCCGAGCGGCTCGGGGCCAAGACGGTCGTGGTGCACCCGCCGTTCCGCTGGCAGCGCGACTACGCGCGTGACTTCGAGACCGGGCTGGCCCGGATGCGCGACGAGACCGATGTGATCTTCGCGGTGGAGAACATGTTCCCGCTGAAGGCCCGGGGCAACAACGTCGTGCCGTACTCCCCGGACTGGAACCCGATCGAGTACGACTTCCCGCAGGTCACGCTGGACCTGTCGCACACGGCGGTGTCGGGCTCCGACGCCTGGGAGATGTTCAACAAGCTCGGCGACCGGCTGGCCCACCTGCACCTGGCCGACGGCGTCGGGATCCCCAACCGGGACGAGCACCTGGTCCCCGGCCGGGGCAACCAGCCCTGCGCGCCGATCCTGGAGCGCCTGGCGGGCAACGGCTTCGGCGGCCTGGTCGTGCTGGAGATCAACACGCGCAAGGCGGCCAGCCGCACCGAGCGCATCGACGACCTGGCCGAGGCGCTGGCCTTCGCCCGCCTGCACCTCGCGGCCTCGGCCAACGCGTGACCACGACGGGCAGGCGGCGTCCGGGGCGCCGTCCGGGATCGGCGGACACGCGGGGTGAGATCCTCGCGGCGGCACGGAAGATCTTCGCGGAGAAGGGATACGACAAGGCCACCATCCGGGGCATCGCCCGCGAGGCGGGGGTGGACCCGGCGCTGGTGCACCACTACTTCGCGAGCAAGGACGGCATCTTCGTCGCGGCGATGGAGCTGCCGGTCAACCCGGAGGAGTTCGTCCCGCTGCTGACGGCCGGGCCGCGTGAGGAGATCGGCGAGCGGCTGGTCAGGTTCATCCTCACGATCACCTCCGACGCCCAGGCGCGCCAGCCCGTGCTGGCGCTGATGCGCACGGCGATGACCAACGAGCAGGTCGTCGGCATGGTCCGGGAGTTCATGACGCACGCGCTGCTGGCGAAGGTCGCCGAGGCGCTGGGGGTCCCGCCGCTCCGGATGGAGGTGGCGTTCGCCCAGATGTTCGGCGTGGTCCTGGTGAGGTATGTCATACAGCTCGAACCGCTGGCCTCGGCCGACATCGAGGAGCTGATCGAGTTGCTCGCGCCCACGATCCAGCGCTACATCGACGGGTCCTGAGCTGCGCGTTCCCGGCCGCCGTCCGGCCCCGGGAGGAATGCCGGGGCAATCGGAGGGGAAACCGTACGGCGGGCACGCGGCGGTTCGGCGTGTCTAGAGCATTGTTCCGGAGTATGAATTAACCATAAGGTGACCACGGTTGCCGCGGGTCCTCTCCCGGACATAAGTTACCGACCGGTAGGATCCGGGACGACCCCTTGTCACCGTGGATGACCGGCGGTCGTACGCTGGCAGCCAACGCCGTCTGTGGGAGGACCCGTGCTCTGGGTAGCCATCATCGGGCTCGTCATGACAGTCGCCGCGGTCGCGCTCGCCGCGCGCCGCGTCCTGTTCCTGTACAAGCTCGCCACCATCGGCCCGCCCGCCCCCGAGCGGATCGAGTACGCCAAGAACAACGTCGGCGCCGAGGTCAAGGCCCAGCTGGTCGAGGTCTTCGGGCAGAAGAAGCTGCTGAAGTGGACGCCCTCCGGCGTCGCGCACTTCTTCGTCATGTGGGCGTTCTTCATCCTGCTGACCGTCTACATCGAGGCGTACGGCGCGATCATCCAGGGCGCCATCACGGGTGAGGCGGACTTCCACATCCCGCTCATCGGCACCTGGCCGGTCCTCGGCTTCCTGCAGGACTTCATCGCCGTCGCCTGTCTCCTGGGCCTGATCGCCTTCGCGGTCATCCGGATCAAGAACTCCCCCAAGAAGCTGGGCCGCGGCTCCCGGTTCTCGGGCTCGCACCTGGGCGGCGCCTGGCTCGTCCTGTTCATGATCTTCAACATCATCTGGACGCTGTTCCTGGCCCGGGGCGCCGCCGTCAACACCGGCAACTTCCCCTACGAGTCCGGGGCGTTCGCCTCCGAGGCGGTCGCGAGCATCCTGCCGACCAGCGAGCTGCTGGAGGAGATCGCCCTCCTGCTGCACATCGGCTTCATGCTGGTGTTCCTGGTCATCGTGGTGAACTCCAAGCACCTGCACATCTTCACCGCGCCGCTGAACGTGCTGTTCTCCCGCCGGCCCGACGCCCTGGGCCCGGCGCCGGAGATGCGCGTCGACGGCAAGCCGGTCGACTTCGAGGACGAGGACCTCGACCCCGAGCGGCTCGGGCGCGGCAAGATCGCGGACACCACCTGGAAGGGCTTCCTCGACTTCTACACCTGCACCGAGTGCGGCCGCTGCCAGTCGCAGTGCCCGGCGTGGAACACCGACAAGCCGCTCTCGCCGAAGATGCTCATCCTCGACCAGCGCGACCACGCCTTCGCGGTGGCGCCGTACCTCATGGCGACCGAGGAGCAGCGCGCGCACGCCGGCCAGGACGTGCTGGCCCTGCTGGAGAAGCCGCTGGTCGGCGAGGACGGCGTCATCCACCCCGACGTGCTGTGGTCCTGCACCAACTGCGGCGCCTGCGTCGAGCAGTGCCCGGTGGACATCGAGCACATCGACCACATCCTCGACATGCGCCGCTACCAGGTGATGGTGGAGTCCAGCTTCCCCACCGAGGCCGGCGTCATGGTCAAGAACCTGGAGAACAAGGGCAACCCGTGGGGGATGTCCGAAATGAAGCGGGCCGACTGGATCGAGGAGCTCGACTTCGAGGTCCAGCTCATCGACGAGAAGATGCCCGAGGACACCGAGTACCTCTTCTGGGTCGGCTGCGCCGGCGCCCTGGAGGACCGGGCCAAGAAGACCACCAAGGCCGTCGCCGAGCTGCTGCACATCGCGGGCGTGAAGTTCGCGGTGCTCGGCCCGATGGAGGCCTGCTCCGGTGACCCGGCCCGCCGCCTGGGCATGGAGTTCCTGTTCAACATGCTGGCCCAGCAGAACATCGAGACGCTGAACGAGGCCGGGGTCAAGAAGATCGTCGCGACCTGCCCGCACTGCTTCAACACCCTCGCCAACGAGTACCCGCAGCTCGGCGGGACCTACGAGGTCGTCCACCACACCCAGCTGCTGGCCAAGCTGGTCGACGAGGGCAAGCTGGTCCCGGTCGCCCCCATCGAGGAGAAGATCACCTACCACGACCCGTGCTTCCTGGGCCGCCACAACAAGGTCTACTCCCAGCCCCGCGACATTATGTCCAAGGTGCCGGGCGTGCAGACCCAGGAGATGCACCGCCACAAGGACCGCGGCTTCTGCTGCGGCGCCGGCGGCGCGCGGATGTGGATGGAGGAGCGGATCGGCAAGCGCATCAACACCGAGCGCGTGGACGAGGCGCTGACCACCGACCCCGACACCATCTCCACCGCCTGCCCGTTCTGCCTGGTCATGCTGGGCGACTCGATCAACGAGAAGAAGAACTCGGGCGAGGCCAAGGAGACGCTGGAGGTCGTGGACGTCTCCCAGCTGCTGATCAAGTCCATCAAGGGCGAGCCCGCCGAGCCCGCCGCCACCTCCTGACCGGGGAGTCGGGTGCGGCCCGCTGTTCTGCGGGCCGCACCTGACTTCAGTCAAGTCTTATCGAAAAGGACACCAGGTCCGAAACTCTTCCTTCTGATTACGGAAAAATCACGGTAACCTCAACGTCGCATAGCTCATTCGACGGGGAGGGGCTGGCGGTGCGTGTCGTCGTCACGGATGCCGAAGTCACTTTGGCCGACGTTCTGTCGCTCCGTCTGGCAGTGGACGACCCCGTCACCGAAGGCGCCGAACTGGTGCTGCGCCACCGGGCCACCTCCGAGGAGCGCACGGTGACACTGGGCGCCTGCGGCGCCGAGGCGCGCGGCGCGACGCTCGCGATCTCCCTCGTCCCGCTCGATCTCGGCCCCGGCCGCTGGGACGTCTACCTCGAACAGGACGGCTCGCGGGTACGGCTGCGCAGCGTCGACCCAGGGTTCTCCCTCGACCGTCTGGACGCCTACGCGCTGAGCCGCCGCACCCGGGCCCACCGGGCCTACCGCACGCGCAACGGCTTCCTGGCGCTGAAGGTCGACGAGGTGGAGCCGGCGGCGGAGGTCCGCGCGGTCTGGTTCAGGGAGGGCCGCTTCGAGGTGACGGGCCTGCTGGCCTTCACCGGCCTCGACGACGACGAGTCCCGGCACGAGGCCCGCCTGGCGCTGCGCCGCAACGGCACGGCGGAGCTGAGCGCGGTCGCGACGGTCCAGGGCGTGCGCTTCCACGCCGCGCTCTCGCTGTGCGACATGGTCGACGCCGGACCCGGGCAACCGGGCGTCTGGGAGCCCACACTGGAGGTGGACGGCCTGACCACGCCGCTGCGCCTGGCCTCGCGGCTGGACGACGTGGACGGCAAACGCCGGCGGGTCCACTATCCGGCCGCCCGCGTCGACGGCGTCCCGATCAGGCCCTGCTACACCGCCGACGACGAGCTCATGATCGAGGTGGGCGGGTGAGGATCTGCCTGCTCGTCCCCTCGGCGTACGGCATGCGCGGCGATGTCCGCTCCGTCGTCAACCTCGCGGGCGAGCTGGCACGGCGGCACGAGGTCGAGATCCTCAGCGTCCGCCGGCACAAGGAGAAGCCGTTCTTCCCGGTGGCCTCGAACGTGCGGATGTCCTGGGTGGTCGACGCCCGGCCCGGCGTGCGCCACCTGCTGCCCGCGGGGCAGATCCGCACCGACGTCGCGCTGTGGCGGCGGCTGCGGGCGGTGCGGGCCGACGCGCTGATCACCACCAGGCCGGGCCTGAGCGTGCAGGCCGCCAGGCACGCCCCGCGCGGCATGGTGCGCATCGCCCGCGAGTGGGGGCGCCCGCCGGTGCCCGGGCCGATCAGGAAGTTCTACCCGCGCCTGGACGCGGTCGCCGTCGCCACCGAGACCGGCCGCCAGGAGTGGGAGCGCCTGCTGGGCGACGGCCCCCCGGTCCGGCTGATCCCGGACGCGCTGCCGCCGGGCCCCTGGCCGCGCTCGCGCATGGACAACCGCATCGTCGCCGCCGGGGGGCGCTGGGTGCCGGTGAAGGCCTACGACCGGCTGATCCGCGCGTTCGCCGTCATCGCCGACAAGCGCCCGGACTGGCGGCTGCGGCTGTACGGCGCGGGCCCGGAGGACAAGCGGCTGCGCGCCCTGGTGGCCGACCTGAACCTGCACAACCACGTCTACTTCATGGGCACGACCTCCGACCTGACCGGCGAGTTCGCCAAGGCCTCGATCGTGGCGGTGACGTCGCGGGCCGAGGTGCTCGGGATGACCGTGATCGAGGCGATGGCCAGCGGGGTGCCGGTGGTCGGCTTCGACAGCTCGCGGGGGCCGGGGGAGTTCGTCGTGGACGGCCGCAGCGGGGTTCTCGTGTCCGAGGGCGGCGAGGAGGTCGAGGCCTACGCCTCGGCGCTGCTCGCGCTCATCGACGACGAGCGCAGGCGGCGGCAGCTGGCGGCCGGGGCGCTGGACGCCGCGGGGGCCCACGACGTGTCCTCGGTGGCCGAACGGTGGGAGAAACTGATCGCCACCGCCTCCCGCTGCGTCTGAGCACGGGTACCTTTGGGTCATGCATGGGTACAGCGGTGACAAGCAGGCCTATCTCACCAGGCTCAGGCGGATCGAGGGACAGATCCGAGGCCTGCAGCGGATGGTCGAGGAGGACGCCTACTGCATCGACGTGCTGACGCAGGTGTCCGCGGCCACCAGGGCCCTGCAGGCGGTGGCGCTCGGTCTGCTGGAGGACCACATCGGCCACTGCGTCGCCGACGCGATCAGCACGGGCGGGCCGGAGGCGGAGGAGAAGGTCAAGGAGGCCTCGGCGGCGATCGCCCGCCTCGTCCGTTCGTGACTAGTCACCCGACGGCCTTTTCGAACCACGTCCCGGACCCCTGGAAGGGAGTCCGGGACTAGGTCGTTCAGACGGTTTCCCTCAACCGCTTCAGCACGTCGCCGAAGCGCTCAATCCGAGCGCGTTGTCGAGCTCCGCCAAGGTGAGAGGCCGTTCGCTGCAAGCGACGGCGGTAAGTACCTCGGCATAGAGCGCGATCTCGTCCAACGCGTCACGGTCGTGGATCCGCAGATCCAGATCGTCGTGCCCCACCGCGTCGTCCTTCCTTCCGCAGCCCACACCCACTTCGAGGTTACGGCGGGAGGGTCTTTCGTGCCCATGGCCCATCGGGACCATTCGGTACGCCCCCACCGCGTACCCCCAAGGGTCATTTCCCCGAATACGAGATCACGATTCAGCTAATTATCCGACGAGGAAGGGATTAGAACGATATAGGAGGAGTAAGTATGAAATAACTAGATCTGTGGTTTAGTTTCGCTTCTGTCTGTCAGAAGTGACGTGGGTAGGTCCCCGAGACCCCCGGAACGGGGTCGTCCCGCTCGTCGATAAGCCAGTGGACCAGGGCGCAGGCCGTGGCGAACCCCCGCTCCGGCACAGCCGTCCCGCTCAGGCGGCACCAGGCGAGCCCGGTGGCGTAGGCGGCGCCCAGCAGCGCGGCCGCCGCGGCCCGGCCGGGCGGGCGCAGGGCGGAGGGCAGATTGGCCGAGGAGGCCTCCGCGGAACGCGGCCAGCAGCCCCGCAGCGGGTGCGTCCGGTCGATGAGCACCACGTGCAGGATGTGGCGCAGCTCGGGATCCAGCCACGGATAGAGCCGGTCGGCCGCCCGGGGCGCGTGGGCCGCGACGTCGGCGGCGAGCAGGGAGGCCGCCACCGCCCGGGGGTCGGCGCCCTTCGGGGCGAGGAACGCCAGGGCCTCGACGAGGTCGTAGAGGGTGTGCTGGAAGTGGTCGCCGGGCGAGGTCTCGGCCAGCCTCACGTGGGGCGCGCAGCGTGACAGCCACAGGTGCCGAACCGCGTCGTCGCCGTGGTGGGCGGCCGCGACGTCCTCGCCGGTCCGGTGCAGGATCGGCGCGACCATCGCCGCCAGCGCCTCGGCCCTGGGCCGGAAGCGGGGGTCGCCTCTGAGCGCGGCGGCGGTGTCGGCCATCAGCGCGGCCAGCCGCAGCCCCGCCTCGGGATGGCCCGCCCTGACGCGCTCGCCGTACAGGGCGATCAGGTCGTCCAGCGCGACCGGGGCCAGCCAGCGGACCCACTCGTCGCCGGGCAGCGGGCGGGCGAGGAACTCCCCGAACATCGACAGCAGCACCTCGTTGCCGTCGAAGGCCGGGGCGTAGGCGCACCACATGAGCGTGCCCCAGATCGCGGCGACCGGGCCGGCGACCTCTCCGGCGAACAGCTCGGTGAACGGCCCGTGCAGCGGGAAGTCCTCCCTGCGCCTGCCGCGCTGGGCGGCGACCAGCGCCCTGACCCGCTCGGTTGTCCCGTACGGCACGTCCGGGCCGACGAAGCCCTGGACCGAGCCCCGGTCCGCGGCGAAGTCGGGGCCGGCGGGGACCAGGTGGGGCATGATCGCGGAGGGGACCTGGACGACGCGGGCCGCGCCGCGCACCCCCGGATCCGCGGGGGGAGCGGAGAGGTGCCAGCGGCCGTCGGCGGGGTCCTGCCGGTACCACCGCCCGTAGGCGCCGAACAGCCACCGCCCGCCGTCCGGGGTGGCCAGCACGCGCAGGGCGACGGCCTGGGCGCGGGCGTGCGGCGGCAGGGACGGCCACCGGTGGTCGGTGACCATGGCGCGCACATCCCGCTCGATGGCGTCGAAGCCGTCCCACTGTCGCACGGCGGCCATGCTACTCACGGTCCCTCCGTCGGCGGAGGGACGGCTCGGACCTGCCGGACGGACGGGATCGGGACGGCTGCGCGGCGGCGCCGCGGCTCAGGCCGGAGGCAGGGGTACGGCGGCGCGGTGGCGCGCGGCCTTGGCCATGTAGTTGGCCGGGGTCCTGGCGAAGGAGTCGCGGTCGTCGTCGGCCAGCTCCCTGACGATCTTCCCGGGGACGCCCGCCACGAGGACGCCGGCCGGGATCTGCTTGCCCGGGCCGACCAGCGCGCCCGCGGCGACCAGGGACCCGGCGCCGATCCGGGCCCCGCCGAGCACGATCGCGCCGATGCCGATCAGCGCCCCGGTCTCCACGTACGCCCCGTGCACCATGGCCTTGTGGCCGAGGCTGACCCGCGGCTCCAGCACGGCGGGCTGGCCCGGGTCGGCGTGCAGGCAGCACAGGTCCTGGACGTTGCACTCCTCGCCGACCTCGACGGCCTCGTCGTCGCCGCGCAGGACCGAGCCGTACCAGACGCTGGCCGCGCGGTCGAGCCGTACCCGGCCCACGATCACCGCACCGGGTGCTACGTATGCCTCTGGATGGATTTGAGGGGATGCGTCGTCGAGAGAGGCGACGTAGGGCGCGGTGGTCATGCGCCCGATGGTACGGGTAGCGGGGTCGGCGGTTATTCGCGCGAGTGGGTCGCGCGTTCCGGTTGAGGGCTAGGGTGGGTGGCAGCAAAGTCGTCTGCCGACGTCTCCTTTCCCACCCCACGACTTCCACGGGTGACGCTATGACAAACCAGCACGAGAGCTTTCCTGAGCTGATGCATGAGGACTCGTTCGAGGTCGTCATGCGTGGCTACAGTCGCCGCCAGGTCCACGACTACATGATCCGGACGCGCAACCAGATCCGCGATCTGGAGGAGCGGCTGGCGCGGGCGATCGATCAGGCGGAGCAGGGCAGGCTGGAACTCGCCGAGGCCCGGCGCAGGCTCTCCGACGCGCCTCAGGACTATGACGAGCTCGGGCAGCGGCTCAGTCAGATCCTCAAGCTCGCCGAGGAGGAGGCGGCCGCCAAGCGCGAGGTCGCCGACACCGAGGCGCGCAGGCTCCGTGACGAGGCGACGCTGGAGACCGATCGCCTGGTCAGCTCCGCCCGTGAGCGCGCGGAGGGCATCCTGAGCGCCGCGCAGCAGGAGGCCGAGCGCCGGGTCGGCGAGGCGACCGCCACCGCCGAGCAGATGCTCGCCCAGGCGGGCAGCGACGCCGAGGAGACGCTCAACGCCGCCCGCGCCGAGGCCGAGGAGACCCTGCGCAGCGCCCGCACGGACGCCGAGCGGATGGTCACCTCCGCCCGGCAGGAGGCCGAGCGGACGATCGAGGGCGCCCGGGCCGAGGCCGAGTCCACGCTGGCCGCCGCCCGCGCCGAGGCCGAGGCGACCGTCTCGTCCGCCAACGCCGAGGCGCACGCCACGCTGACCGCCGCCCAGCAGCGCGTCTCGGTGCTGGACGAGGGCACCGGACGGCGCGTCGCCTACCTCACCGACACCCACCGCGAGGTCATGCGCCGTCTCAACGAGATGAGCACGGTCCTGGGCGACCTGATCCACCGCGAGAACTCGGCCGGGGCCCTGATCGACGAGAAGGCGGTCCTGCCGCCCCCGGCCTCCGCCCCCGCCATCGCCGCCGCCCCGCAGCCCGGCCCCGACGTGGAGGCCGTCCGGGTGATAGTCGAGGACGACGAGACCGAGAACGTCAAGGACGCCGAAGGCACCGACGCCGGGGATGCCGGGAACGCCGGGGACGCCGGGAACGCCGGAGAAGTCGAGGAGGAGGACGACGACGCGACGACCGTCACGCGGCCCGCCCTCGGCCGGCACACGGCGGCCTCCGACGACACCGAGGTGCACCGCGGACCGTCCCTCGGGGCCGACGAGGAGCTCACCGCGCGCAAGTGACCGGCGGGTGGCCGTGTGCCCGCGGGTGACCGCGGTCGGCCGATGACCGGCGGCTGCGGTCCGTCGACGACGGATGATCGCGGTCGCCGGGAAGCCGGCGGAAGCCTCCGCCCCCGATCGGGTCGGAGGCTTCCGCGACTGGAGGCCCAGCGCCCGGGCCGCGCTCGACCCGCTGGCCCAGGCGCCGGGCTGTCTTTCAGGAGATCGCTCCGTCGAAGCGCTCTCCCTGGTCTAGGAGCTGCTCGCGCAGTCCTTGGGGATCGTCCGCGTCGATGGTCATCGCGCAGCCGGCCTCACGCTGGGCGGGGCTCAGCGGGTGGTGGCGGGTGGCCCACCACCGCCCCGCGTCGCTCCGCCAGATCGTCCAGTCGGGAAACTCCCGGGCTATGTCCGCCAGATGCCGGTCGAAAGACATCCATGCACCTTCCCCGCGCCCAGGATCGCCGCTGTGACGTTCCATCTCCGACGGTGAGGCACCTCTCTAGAGAAATCAATGATCGCAAGGGTCAGGTCAACCTATCGGTTGACGGATGACCTTGATCTATGCGTCGAAATCGTATTGGAGTACATATGACGCGGCGTCAAGGATCATCTCGTTGACCTCCACGGGCACCCCGGCCGCGCTGTAGGCGGTCCTCATGATCACAATTACCGGGGTGCCGGCCGGGAGGTCGAGCAGGTCGGTCTCGAGCGGGTGGGGCATGCGGGCGCGCAGTTCCTCGGTGAACCTGACCGGGCCGTGGCCGATGTCACCCAGGCGCGCGTAGACCCCGCCGGGGCCGGTGTCCTCGCGCAGGATCGGGGTGCCCTCGACGAGCGCCGCGGGGAAATGGGAGGCCGACAGCTGCACCGGCCGCCCGTCCACCGAGTACCGGCGCCGCCGCACCCAGACCTCGGCGGTGCCCAGCACGCGGGCGATGTCGTTCTCCGCAGGCTCCCTGTCGATGTGAACCTCGTCCACGGTGTACGACCGGCCCCTGGTGTCGGCGTCCCAGATGGCCTGCCCCTGTCCCCAGTGCCCCTGCGAAAGGCGCCGTGAGCCGTGCCGTCGCAGCGGGCGGAACTGCCGGACGTAGACCCCCGAACCGCGCTTGGGTACGGCCAGCCCTTCGTTGATGAGTACCGAGAGTGCCTGTCTGGCGGTCGCACGGGCCACGCCGTACTGCGCCATCAGGGCGTTCTCGCCCGGGAGCCGATCCCCGTCACGGAGCTCGCCGGACAGGATCGCTTCGCGGAGCCCGTCGGCGATGCGCCGGTAGATCGGGGTCTCGGGAGGTACCGGGGATTGCTGCACGTTTGATCACCCTCTGTCACCAACCGGGTTTGGCGTCTCCAGAGAACTTGCCCCGCCTTGTCCACGATCGCACAGATAACAGAGCTTGGTCCCGTGCTTCTTTTGAGCGGATCGTGCCCTTGTGGTGATCTCCGGGAGTTTTCTCGGACCGTTACCGTGGAACGATCCGAGCCGCTATTGAGGAGCCCACCACCGGCGCGTGACGACCGCCGCGAACACGGCTCCCGCGGTGTTGAGGATGACGTCGTCGACGGAGCTGACCCTGCCGAGGCCGAGGCCGTACTGCAGGAGCTCGACGGCCAGGGAGGCCGCCGCCGCCACGCCCGCGACCGCGGCGAGCGAGGCGAAGCGCGGGGACCGGATGGGGAGCATCGCCCCGAGCGCCGCGAATACCAGGAGATTGCCTCCGACCTGCACGAATGCCGCTCCGGGCGGCATCAGGGCGACCTGTCGGACCAGATCGGCCAGGGGGACGAGGTTCACTCCGGGCGCGTCGGCGGGGGTGAGGATCATCCAGATCCAGGGGGCGGTCCCGGTGACGATGGCTACGTCGGCGACGGCGGTGCGGCGGGGGGAGGGGTGACCGCCGCGCGCCCGGTGGCGGGCGAGGAGGAAGGCGGCCGACAGGGCCGCTGGGACGGCCAGCAGCGCCGCGACGACGACCGGCCCCCATGTCTGCCACGCCTGCTGCATGGCCCCATGATGCCTCCCGGGATGACCGGATCGGGCGGCGCGCGGGCCGTGCGGAGGTACGGGAAGGTGACCTTCAGGAAAGGTCCCGGAAAGGCGGGGAAGACCGCCGCAAAGGGGCTCCGCCGGTCCCCGCGCCGCAGGGGGGGCGTTCCACCGGCGGGCGTGGCCGCCCCGCCCGTGGCTCTGCGTGATCACGTCCGGGGCTTCCCGCGATCACGTCCGGCAGGACGCCGGTCGTACGTCACCCCGGGGTTGTTGCCCACCCGGTGCCCGCGGATCTATACCCGTATATAGCAGTCCGGAATGTCCTGCCCGAGGAGGCGCCGTGCCCGACCCGGTGACCCATTTCATCGGCGGGGTGCCGGTCGCGCTGGGCCCGACGTTCGCCGCGTGCGATCCGGTGACCGGCCGTGAGGTCCGCAGGGTCCACGAGGCGGACCGGTCCGTCGTCGACCGCGCCGTCGCCGCCGCCCGCGCGGCCCTGCCCGGCTGGGCGGCGCTGCCCGTGGCCGAGCGGGCCGCCTGGACGCGCCGGCTCGGCGACGCCATCGAGGAGCGGTTCGAGGACCTGGTCGCCGCGGAGATCGCGGACACCGGCAAGTCGATCACGCAGACCCGCACCCTGGACATCCCGCGCGGCGCGGCCAACTTCCGGGCCTTCGCCGAGATCGCGGCGCAGCGCCCGGAGAGCGCCTTCCACCTCAAGGACGCGCTGAGCTACACCGTCCGCCGGCCGCTCGGCGTGGTCGCGGTCATCGTGCCGTGGAACCTGCCCTTCCTGCTGGCGACCTGGAAGCTCGGCCCCTGCCTGGTGGCGGGCAACACCGTGGTGGCCAAGCCGTCGGAGCACACGCCGGGCTCGCTGGCCGTGCTGGCGGAGATCGCCGCCTCGATCGGGCTCCCGCCGGGCGTCCTCAACGTCGTCAACGGCTTCGGCACCGGCTCGACCGGTCAGTTCCTGGTCGAGCATCCGGGGGTGGACGCCGTCACTTTCACCGGCGAGAGCCGTACCGGATCTGCGATCATGAAAGCCGTGGCGGACCGGGTCAAGCCGGTCTCCTTCGAGCTGGGCGGCAAGAACGCCGGGCTGGTCTTCGCCGACGCGGATCTGGAGGCCGCGGTGGAAGGGAGCGTCAGGTCGGTGTTCACCAACGGCGGCCAGGTCTGCCTGTGCACCGAGCGGCTCTACGTGGAGCGGCCGGTGTTCGGGGAGTTCGTCGAGCGGCTGGCCGAGGGCGCGCGCGGGCTGGCGTTCGGCCGCCCGCAGGACGAGAGCACCGTGATGATGCCGATGATCTCGGCGGAGCACCGGGACAAGGTCCTGTCGTACTACGCCCTGGCCAAGGACGAGGGCGCGACGATCCACGCGGGCGGCGGGACGCCGCGCTTCGGCGACGAGCGCGACGGCGGCTACTACGTCGAGCCGACCGTGCTCACCGGGCTGCCGAACGGGAGCCGGGTGAACCGGGAGGAGATCTTCGGCCCCGTCTGCCACGTGGCACCGTTCGACTCCGAGGCCGAGGCCGTCGGGCTGGCCAACGACAGCGAGTACGGCCTGGCCGCGACGGTGTGGACCTCCTCGCTGAACCGCGCCCACCGCGTCGCCCGGTCGCTGGAGGCCGGGCTGGTCTGGGTCAACACCTGGTACCTGCGGGACCTGCGCACGCCGTTCGGCGGGGTCCGGCTGTCGGGCATCGGCCGCGAGGGCGGCACCCACTCGCTGGACTTCTACTCGGAGCCGACCACGATAACGATCAAGCTGGAGGCCGGACATGGATGAGTGGAGCGAAGCCGTCGACGTCATCGGCGAGGCGGCCGACCGGCTGTGGGAGGCGGCGCGCAGCGGCAAGCCGTGCCCACCGGTGCGGGAGATGCTCCCGGACCGGACCGCGGAGACCGGCTACGCCGTACAGGAGGTCAACACGCGCCGGGCGCTGGCCGAGGGGCGGCGCCTCGTCGGCCGGAAGATCGGCCTGACCTCGCAGGCGGTCCAGCGGCAGCTCGGCGTGGACCGGCCCGACTTCGGCATGCTCTTCGCGGACATGGCCCACCTCGACGGGCTGCCCATCCCGACCGGGATCTTCCTGCAGCCCCGGGCCGAGGCGGAGATCGCGCTGGTGCTCAAGAAGGGCCTGGAGGGCGGCGGCCCGTTCACGGTGGCCGACGTCATCCGGGCCACGGACTTCGTGCTGCCCGCGATCGAGATCGCCGACAGCCGGATCGAGGGCTGGGACATCACGATCGTGGACACCGTCGCGGACAACGCCGCCGGCGGCGCGTTCGTCCTGGGTGACACGCCCATGTCCCTGACCGGCCTCGACCTCAGGCTGGCCGGGATGACCATGAAGCGGCGCGGTCAGGAGGTCTCCACGGGCGCGGGCGCGTCCTGCATGGGCAACCCGCTCAACGCCGTCGTCTGGCTGGCGAACACGCTGGCCGCCACGGACTTCCCGCTGACGGCCGGGGACATCGTGCTCACCGGGGCGCTCGGCCCGGTGGTGGAGGTCGAGCCCGGCGACGTCTTCGAGGCCTGCATCGACGGCGTCGGCTCGGTGCGGGCGGTGTTCGAGTGAGCCGGGCGGCCTCATGACCGACGGGATCGTCGTACGGGGCAAGGCCGTGCCGCGGGGGAGGTTCCCGCACGTCAAGCGGGCGGGGGACTTCATCTACGTGTCGGGGACCAGCTCCCGGCGGCCGGACGACACGATCGCCGGCGCCGAGGTCGACGCCTCCGGCACCGTCACGCTCGACATCGCCGCCCAGACCCGGGCGGTGATCGAGAACATCGGCGACCTGCTCAAGGCCGCCGGCGCCGATCTGAGCGACCTCGTCCAGATCACCTCCTATCTCGTGAACATGAACGACTTCGGCGGCTACAACCGCGTCTACGGCGAGTACTTCGACGAGACCGGTCCCGCCAGGACCACCGTGGCCGTGCACCAGCTCCCCCATCCGCACCTGCTCATCGAGATGCAGGCCGTCGCCTACCGGCCCCCGCGAGAGGAACACCCATGATCCCCCCCATCGACCTCACCGCCTGGATCGATGAGCACGCCCACCTGCTCAAGCCGCCGGTGGCCAACAAGGTCCTGTTCGAGGAGGCGGACGACTTCATCGTGATGGTGGTGGGCGGGCCGAACGCGCGCACCGACTATCACATCGACCCCTACGAGGAGCTCTTCTACCAGATCCGGGGGAACATGCACGTCAACGTCATGACCCCGGACGGGCCGAGCACCGTGCACATCCGCGAGGGCCAGATGTGGCTGCTGCCGGCGAACACGCCGCACTCGCCGCAGCGCCCGGAGGCCGGCTCGATCGGCCTGGTGGTCGAGCGGATCCGGCCGGAGGGGGTGCTGGAGAAGTTCCTGTGGTACTGCCAGCGGTGCGACACCATGGTCCACGAGGTCGAGCTCCAGGTGCGCGACATCGTGGCCGACCTGCCGCCGGTGTTCCAGGCGTTCTACGAGGACGAGA
Source organism: Paraplanobispora siamensis (assembly GCF_016863175.1). Classification (GTDB taxonomy): domain Bacteria; phylum Actinomycetota; class Actinomycetes; order Streptosporangiales; family Streptosporangiaceae; genus Planobispora; species Planobispora siamensis. Next base: position 72,432 of record NZ_BOOJ01000030.1, on the reverse strand, counting down.
AGGCCCGCACCTGCGGCAACTGCGGCGCGCTCCACCCGGGTAAGGGATAGGGAGTGATCGTAGACGTCCACACCCACCACGTCCCGAAGGGCTGGCCGGACCTCGGCTGGCCGGGGGCGCCGAGCCTGCGGGTCGACTCCGAGCGGGAGGCCGTGATCCTCCTGGGCGACCGCGAGTTCCGCCGCATCCAGGACGACTGCTGGAACCCGGCCCGCCGGCTGGAGGCGATGGACGCCGACGGGGTGGACGTGCAGGTGGTCTCGCCGACGCCGGTCTTCTTCTCCTACGAGCGCCCGGCGGCGCAGGCCGTACGGGTCGCCGGGATCTTCAACGACCTGGCCCTGGAGATCTGCGCGGACGAGCGGCTGGTGCCGTTCTGCCAGGTGCCGCTCCAGGACCCCGACCTGGCCTGCGCCGAGCTGGACCGGTGCCTGGCCTCGGGGCACGCGGGCGTCGAGATCGGCAACCACGTCGGCGACCGTGACCTCGACGACGCGGGGGTCGTGCAGTTCCTCCAGCACTGCGCGGCCGTGGGCGCGCCGGTCTTCGTGCACCCGTGGGACATGCCGGGCGGCCCCCGGCTGGAGCGCTGGATGGCGCAGTGGCTGGTCGGCATGCCCGCCGAGACCCACCTGTCGGTGCTGGCGATGATCCTGGGCGGGGTCTTCGACCGGGTGCCGGAGTCGCTGCGGATCTGCTTCGCGCACGGCGGCGGCTCGTTCGCCTTCTGGCTCGGCCGCTTCGAGAACGCCTGGCACCGCCGGAGCGACCTGGTCGGCGTCTCGGAGCTGCCGCCGTCCCGCTACGTCGAGCGCTTCAGCGTCGACTCGGTCGTCTTCGACGAGCGGGCGCTGCGGCTGCTGGTGGACACGATGGGCGAGGACCGGGTCATGCTCGGCTCCGACTTCCCCTACCCGCTCGGGGAGTCGCCCGTGGGGTCGCTGGTGCGGGGGGCGGGGTTCCTGTCCGGTACGGCGCGCGCCAAGCTGCTCGGCGGCAACGCCGTACGGTTCCTCGGCCGGTGACCGCGGCCCTCCAGCGGGTGGCCGGGCCGGTGACCGTGCCCCCCGGTGCGCCGGCCTCCGGCGATGACCGATGATGGAGGGGTTGGTAAGGACCCATCCCGGAGAAGGCTCGTGACCATCACCCGTGCGGACTGCGTCGCGCTCGACGCCGACGACCCCCTCAGGCACTTCAGGGACGAGTTCGTCCTCCCCGAGGGGACGATCTATCTCGTCGGCAACTCGCTCGGCGCCCCGCCGAAGGCCGCCTCGGCCGCACTCGCGCGGGTCGTGGAGGACGAGTGGGCCGGCCGCCTGGTCGGCGGCTGGAACGCCGCCGGCTGGTTCGACCTGCCGGAGACCACCGGCGACCGGATCGCCCCGCTGATCGGCGCGGGCCCGGGTCAGGTCGTGGTGGGCGACACCACCTCGATCGCGGTCGTCAAGGCCGTCTCGGCGGCCCTGCGGCTGCGCCCGGGACGCCGTGTGATCGTCTCCGACCTGGAGAACTTCCCGACCGACCGGTACATGGTCCAGGGCCTGGTCAAGGGGCTGGGCGACTACGAGATCCGCGACGTGCGCGGCTCAGAGGGGCTGGCCGGGGCGCTGGGCGACGACGTCGCGTGCGTCCTGCTGTCCGAGGTCGACTACCGCACCGGCGACCGCCACGACACCGCCGAGGTGACCGCGCGGGTGCAGGCGGCCGGGGCGCTGATGATCTGGGACCTGTGCCACAGCGCGGGCGCCTACCGGGTGGACGTGACCCCGGCGGACTTCGCGGTCGGCTGCACCTACAAGTACCTCAACGGCGGCCCCGGCGCCCCGGCGTTCATCTACGTCCACCCCCGCCACCAGAACGCGACCGAGCACCTGCTGTCCGGCTGGCACGGCCACGCGGCCCCGTTCGCCTTCGAGCCCGACTACCGCCCGGCCGAGGGCATCCGGCGCTTCACCGTGAGCACCCCGCACGTGCTGTCCTTCGCCGCGCTCAACGCCTCGCTGGACGTCTGGGAACGGGTGGACCTCCCCCGGCTCCGGACCAAGAGCACGGCGCTGACCTCGCTGTTCATCGACCTGGTCGAGGAGCTCTGCGCGCCGTACGGCCTCACGCTCGTCACCTCCCGCGACCCTGGGCGGCGCGGCAGCCAGGTCAGCTTCGCCCACCCCGACGGCTATCCGATCATGCGCGCCCTGATCGACCGGGGCGTGCACGGGGACTTCCGCGCCCCGGACGTCCTGCGCTTCGGCTTCGCCCCGCTCTACATCCAGTTCACGGACGTCTACGACGCGGCCGTCACGCTGGCCGAGGTGCTGGAGAAGGAGCACTGGCGGGAGGAGCGCTACCAGCAGCGCCTCACCGTCACCTGAGAGCGGCTGCGGGCGCTCCCGGGGTGAAGGTGAGGCCGGGGTCCCGCGGGCTCAGGCCGTCTGGGCGGCCTGAGCCCGGATGGCCGTCGTGATGCGCCAGCCGAAGCCGACGCACCCGACCAGGAGCACCACCCCGGAGAGCACCCCGCTGACGAACGGCACCCAGTCCAGGGCGCCGGTGGACACCATGACGAAGCCGGCGACGCCGAGCAGGGTCAGGACCGTGCCGGGCACGGCGATGTTCCAGTCCTTCCACACGGGCGCCAGCGCGATGAAGTGCACGCCGACCACGAAGGCGATCCAGGCGACGTTGGCCTGCACGGGACGTTCCCAGGCGGCCAGCACCTGGAGCCCGCCGTAGAGCAGGACCACCTCGGCGACGAGGATGATCAGGTAGCCGCGGCCGTACATGCCCGGCGTGCCGGGCTGTGCGGTCCCGGCGGGCTGTGCGGTCCCGGCGGTCTCGGCGGGCTTCCCGGCGGACCGTTCGCTCCGGACGGCGAGGAACCACATGGCGAGGACGCTCGCGGCCGCCAGGCAGGCGGCCACCCGCAGGAGGCCGGCGGTCAGGGTGTTCAGCGGGCTCTGCGCGTTGACGACGACGAAGACCGCGCCGAAGACCGCGCCGACCAGTAATCCAGTCATGCGTTGCATGGCTTCAATTGAAGTCCGTACCGGATCTCGCCCGCATGGAGGCTGGGGCGAGGACGTGGTGGACCTATCCCTACCCCCGCCCCCGCGCCACTACTGCACGGAGCCGCGCAGATAGGCCAGCACCGCGAGCACCCGCCGGTTGTCGTCCTCGGTGGCGGGGAGCCCGAGTTTGGCGAACACGCCGGCGACGTGTTTGCCGACGGCCGCCTCCGTGATGGACAGCGCACGGGCGACGGCGCTGTTGGAGCGTCCCTCGGCGATCAAGGTGAGGACCTCGTGCTCGCGCGGGGTCAGCCGGTACGCCGGTTCGGTGGCCTCCCGGCTCCCGGCCCAGGTCAGCTCGAACAGGTCGACGAAGGCGGCGATCAGACTCTGCTGCCTGATGAGGAGGGCGCCCGGTGCGTGGTCGACGGGGGTCATCCGGAGGAACGCCACGGAGCGGTCGAAGACGAGCAGTTGCTGGATCGGCTCGTCGGTGACCCGGCACAGGGCGCCGGCGGCGTGCATCTCCCTGATCCGGCTCGCCTTGGCCGGATCGCCCAGCATGCTCGCGTGGGTGATCAGCCTCACCCGCATGCCGCGTCGCAGGGCGTCGAGGAGGTCGGGCATGTTCTTGTTCCCCCGGCGGCCCACCTCCGGCGTGCCCGTCGGGTACATGGCGCGCAGCTCGTCGGAGGCGCCGAGGGCGTGGGCGACCTGCCGCAGGATGAGTTCACCGTCCGTCAGCCGCTCGACGTCGACGGGGACGCCGCGCAGCTCGCTCACCACCTCCTCCAGCCGGTGGGTGAGCCGGGCCAGTGACACGTTCTCGTCCACACGCCTCCTTCCGATCCGCCTCCGTACCCGCCGCGGGGGATTCAGGCCGGTTGATCCACGCTGCGGAACCCTCTCGTTGATCTTCCCAGGCCGGGTGAACCTCTGGGTATTCGGATGAATAGGATCAGCGTGCCCAAAAGGCGCTTTTCCTCATCGCATCCAGGGAGACCCCCGTTCATGCTGACGACCTTCGCGGTCACGGCGCTTGTGATGATCATGGTTCCCGGGCCCGACCAGGCCCTGATCACTCGCAACGCCCTCGCCTTCGGCCGTACCGCCGGCCTGCTGACCATGTTCGGCGGCCTGATCGGCCTGACCGTCCACGCCACCGCCGCCGCCGTCGGGCTCTCCGCCCTGCTGCTGACCTCCGCGACCGCCTTCACCGCGCTGAAGGTCGTGGGCGTGGTCTACCTCCTCTGGCTCGGCGTGCAGTCCCTGCGCGCCGGCCGCCGTACGGCCGCCACCACCGCCGCGGCCCCGGAAGCCGGGCCGGACTCTGCGCCGGACTCTGGGCCGGAACGGTGCTCCCCGCTCCAGCACATCCGCAACGGCCTGCTGTCGAACGTGCTCAACCCCAAGGTCGCGCTGTTCTTCGTGACCTTCCTCCCGCAGTTCCTGCCCACCCACGGCAACACCCTGGGCCGGGCCCTGCTGCTGTCGGCGATCTTCGCGGGGCTGTACCTGCTCTGGTTCAGCCTCTACAACGTGGTCGTGGCCCGCATCGGCGCGTTGCTGCGCACGCCCCGGGTGCGGGCCAGGATCGAGCAGGTCACCGGCGTGCTCCTGGTGGGCTTCGCCATCCGCCTGGCCTGGCAGCAGCCCTGACCCGGGGCGCTCGCGGAACCCTCAGCGGGGGACGACCGGCAGCGTGATGTAGGAGTCGGGGAAGACGCTCTGGTGCTGGACCACCATCCCGACCTCGGCCGAGTCGGCGCCGGTCCGGCCCGTGCCGGGGTTGCGGTCGAAGCGCGGGAAGTTGGAGCTGGAGACCTCGACGCGGATTCGGTGACCGGCCTTGAAGACCTGGCTGGTCGCCACCAGGTCGATCTCGTGGACCCCGGACGGCACAGAGGTCCGCACGATCCCGTCGATCACGCTCATCGCCCGGCCGTCGGGGTGCACGTCGACCAGCTTGGCCGTCCAGTCGGTGCTCGCCGCCGAGGTCTCGGCGTGCAGCGTCACCGACACCGGGCCGGTGACCTCCACGTCCCCGGTGAGCACGTCGGTGGTGTAGCACAGCACGTCCGGGCGGAGCTCCACGTCGCGCTGGTCCTGGGGGCCGACGTTGGTCGGGTCGGGCAGCAGCAGCGGGCCGCCGACCGTGGGGACCGGGTCGCGGGGGTCGTAGGTGAAGGTGACCGGCGCGGCCGCCGAGGGGGGAGCCGGGGACAGCAGGCCGTCGGAGTGCAGGTGGTAGCGGATGGGCACCGCGCGCCCCAGCGGCCAGGCCTCCTCGTCGCGCCAGACGTCGTCGCCCATCACAAAGATCTTCACCGCCGGGCCGGTGTCCTCGCCCTTGAGGAAGGCCAGCTGGCGCTGCTCCAGCCGGATCGCCTGCGCGGAGGAGAAGAAGCCGAAGTCCAGCCGCCCGGTGCCGGTCCCCTGCGAGGTGTGCGACCAGGGGCCGATGACCAGCGGTCCGCCCAGCCGGCGGTGGTTCTCCAGCGTCCCGGACAGGAACAGGTCGAACCAGCCCGCCACGTGCATGACCGGCACCTCGATCCGGTCGTGGCGGAGGGTCTCGGCCAGCTCCTGCCAGTACGCGTCGCGCTCCGGATGCGAGATCCAGTCCCGCCACCAGGGGATGCCGCCGATGGCGTTCAGCGGCAGGGTGCGGGCCGCGGCGGCCGGGTCGCCCAGCATGGGCAGGATCGCGCCGAACCCGGCCCCGACGTCCTCGCCGGCCTCCCCGGCGTGGAGCAGGCCGAGCATGGCCTGCAGCGTCCCCCAGTGCAGCGCCGAGCCCAGCGCGAACGCCCCGCCGTGGTACTTCAGCCCGTCGTGGAAGTCGTGCGGCGTCATCGTGGCGACCACCGCCTTCAGGCCCGGCGGGCGGGTGGCCGCCGCCTGCAGCGCGCACCCGGCCAGGTAGGACGTGCCGCTCATCACCACCTCGCCGTTCGACCAGGGCTGGGCGGTGATCCAGGCGATGGTGTCGTGGCCGTCGGGGCCCTCGTCCAGCCACGGCCGGAACTCCCCGTCGCTGCCGCCGCGCCCCCGGCAGTGCTGGAGCACCACCGCGAACCCGGCCTCCAGCGCGGGGACGACCGGGACCGTCCGGAAGGTGCCCTCGCCGTACGGCGTGCGCACCAGCAGGGTGGGGAACGGCCCGCCCTCGGCCGGGCGGTGGAGGTCGGCGCGCAGGATCGTGCCGTCCCGCATCGGGATGGGGCTGTCGTGCTCGGCGGTCAGGCGGAGCGGGGGGCGGTTCAGCTTCGGCATGGCGGTTCCCGGGGGTGGGGCGGGGGACGGGGCCGGTCAGGTCAGCGCGTAGGCGTCGTAGCGGACGGCGTCGGCGGTGCGGGCCCCGGAGGCGACCGCCAGGGTCCGGTTGAGCCACAGGTAGCGGTCGTCGCCGGTCTCGAAGCGGCAGAACAGCCGGAAGTAGTACTCCGACGGGTCCACCGTCTCTCCCCGGGCCAGACGGTCGAGGACCTCGCGGGGGCCGTGCCGCACCCCGGAGGTGGAGATGCACAGGTGGGCGCCGTCGTGGGTGCGCAGCGTGTAGCGGGTGTCGATGCTGGCCATCCCGTCGGCGTGCAGGACCTGCCAGTCGGCTCCGCCGGGGAGTACGGTGCCCGACAGGCGCGGGCCCTCGAAGGACCCGCCGACGATGTTGATCACCCGGCGGCGGCCCCACTGGGAGTCGCCGAGATCGAGGATCGGGTCGAGTTCCACGTGGAACGTGGCGAGCGGTTCGAGGTCCATGAGCGCGGCGGTCCGGTCCTTCCCGGGCTTCACCGCGTCATCTGTCCTGGGCTTCACCGCGTCACGCTCCACGAGGGCCGCTCGTTGAGGGAGGCCGGGTCGAACCCGGCCGTGCGCTTGTAGGAGGCGGCGATCTCGGCCCGCTCCGCGTGGGGGACGACCTTCTCGATGTCGTCGAAGCCGTCCGGCGCGCGCTCGTGGGCGAGCTTCATCACGACCTCCGGTCCCATCCGCCGGTTGGACAGCTGCAGGGCGGTGGTGGCGGGGCGCCGGGCCGCCTCGTAGGCCGTCAGGTCGCCGCGGGCCAGCGAGTGCGCGAGCACGCGGGCGTCGATGATCGCCTGGGAGGCGCCGTTGGAGCCGATCGGGTACATCGCGTGGGCCGCGTCGCCCAGCAGGGTGACCTTCCCCGAGGTCCAGTACGGCAGCGGCTCGCGGTCCACCATCGGGTACTCGTAGGCGGCGTCGGCCCCGGCGATGATCCCGGGGACGTCGAGCCAGTCGAAGCTCCAGTCCGCGAAGTGCCGCAGGATCTCCTTCAGGTCCGCCCGGCGGTTCCAGTTGCCCCGGTCCGGGGCCTCGCCGTCCAGGGGGCGCTCGGCGATCCAGTTGATCAGGGTGCGCCCGCCGGTCTCGATCGGGTAGGCGACGAACTTCTGGGTCCCGTCCCCGGCCATGATCATCGATCGCCCGGTCAGGAACGGCTCGCCGTACGTCATGCCCCGCCACAGGACCAGCCCGTTCCACGGGGGCGGGCCCTCGCCGGGGAACAGGTGCGCGCGGACCGCCGAGTTGATGCCGTCCGCCCCGATCAGCAGGTCCTCGTCACCGGGGCCGGTGATCCTGCTCCCGGTCCGTACGGCCCGCGGGCCGAGCCGTTCGACCACGGCCTCCAGCAGGAGCATCTGCAGCCGTCCCCGGTGCACGGAGTACTGCGGCCAGGCGTATCCGGCGTCCAGGCCCCGGGGCTCGGACCAGATGGCGGTGCCGTACCGGTTGAAGTAGGCCAGCTCGGCGGTGGCCACCCCGATCTCCGCCAGCCGGTCGGCGAGGCCCAGCTCGGTCAGCTCCCGCACGGCGTGGGGGAGCAGGTTGATGCCGACGCCCAGCGGACGGAGCTCCTGGGCGGCCTCGTGGACGGCGACGTCCTCGAACCCGGCGGCGTGCAGGCTCAGCGCGGCGCTCAGGCCGCCGATCCCGCCACCGGCGATGACGACGCGCACGGGACCTCCCGGGGCTTCACGGCCGTGAAAGAACTTTGTTACGGCCGAAACAATATTCCCGGGGGCCGGAGCCCTGCGCAAGACTTGTCCGGTGGAAAAGGCGCGATCAGCGGGTACGGGACCGGGCACGCGGGCCGGGGGTGAAGTCTCGGAGGGTGCCGGGACGGCGGGCGGCGTCCCGGAGGGGGGCGGGGCGCCCGGGGAAAGGGCCGATCTCCGATATGCCGCGTACGCACGGGACCGCCTGGCCGCGATGCCGCCCCCGGCCGATCCCGAGGCGTTCGAACTGGCCTACAACCTGCTCCAGCTGGCCTATCTGCTCGTGACGGACCTGGAGACCCGCATCCACCGCCCGCGCGGCTGGACGCTGCCCGGCTTCCGGCTGATGTTCAAGCTCTGGCTGCTGGGCCCCACCCAGCCCGCCCGGCTCGCCGAGATCTCCGCGATGTCCCGCTCGGCGATGACCAACGCGGTCAACACCCTGGAACGCGACGGCCTGGTCGAGCGGCGCCCGGTGCCGGACGACCGGCGCGCGGTGACGGTCGCCCTGACGGCCAAGGGGGAGATCGCGGTCCAGGAGGCCTTCGCCGAACAGACCCGCCGGGAACAGCAGTGGTTCGCCCCCCTGGAACCCGCCGAACGCACCGCCCTCACCACCCTGCTCGCCCGCATCCTCGCCACCCGCCCCTCCGACGCCCCCTGACCCGGCCACGGCCGGGGCCGGTGGTCGGGCAGGCCGATCATCATCAGGTCGGCCGGGCCACAACCGGAACCGGGGAACGGGCGGATCGGGTGTCGCCGGGGTCAGGCCTCTTCGGAGAGGTCGAGTTTGGCGATGAGTTTCTTGGGGGCCACGGCGCGGTAGCTTTCTTCGATCCAGTCGAGGAGCACCTCGGTCTCGGGCAGGGTGCCCATGAGGGGGATCGTCACCCATCCGGCCTTGCCGAGGCCGTATCCGGAGGGCTCGACTCCGTCGAGGGCCAGGGCGTGGCCGTGGGACTCGGGGAGCTTGACCCCGACGGTGGGGTTCCACTTCTCGGTCGGTTCCTCGATGCCGAGGAAGACGAAGATCTTCTTGTTGACCTTGATGACGGTCTCGCCCCAGGGATGGTCCTCGTACGCCTCGGGGAACCGCAGCGCGAACTCGCGCAGCGTCTCGCGGACCTCGCGCCACTTCTCCATGCGCCCCATTGTGGCGGCGGGGTCCGACAATTTCGCGGAACCGCCGGGGCGTCAGGCGGGACGGCGCCAGGAGCCGAGGACCCGGTCGATGTCCGCCCGGATCCGGTCGCGGGCCTCGGTCCTGGGCACCCCGGACATCAGCAGCCGGTCGTACTCGGTGTCGAGGTGGCGCACCGAGGCGATCACGGCGAGGGTGACGGCGTTCTCGTCGAGGACGCGGGCTGCGGCGGTACGGCCCACCCGGCCGCTGCCGCGCTGACCGGCGTGCCGGGCGATCTCCTCGGCCCGCTCCGGCGGGCAGCCGGGGAACAGCCGGACGATCTCCTCGGCCATCCCGGCCTGGAAGCGCACGTCCTCGTCCGCCCGCCGTTCGCGGTCGCGCTCGCGGCGGCGTAGCCGCACCTCCTCGTCGGCCAGGCACTGCTCCTCGGCCAGCGCCAGCGCGGCCTCCTCCACCAGGACGCCCAGACGTTCGTACCGCTTGCGCCGGGAGTTGAAGCGGACCACCACGGCGGCCAGCCCGCTCTCCTTCTTCGCCCGGCGGCTGAGCGCCGCGTCACCCGCCGGAAGGAAGACCAGATGGTCCAGGTCCGCGCAGGTCAGGCAGTGCGGGGCGCCCTCCTCCATGATCAGGTAGGGGCCGGTGTCGCGGCAGTCGGCGCATGTCCAGGCCTCCAGCGGCTCGACCACCGTCAGGTCGGGCGCCTTGCTCTGCCGTTCGGCGAGCCGCCTGCGCCGGGCCTCGCTCATGTCGGGGGAGATCCAGTGGACGCGGAAGACGGCGTCGTCCCCCTCGGTGAGGAACCGGAGCGGGCCGCGGTCCCGGGCGGCCGACACGTACGGGGTCTCGCTGGGCGTGAGCCCGCGCTCCTCGGCCCAGCGCCGCAGGATCGCCACCGCGTCGATCATCTTCGCGCCGTCCACGGCCGCGAGCTGCTCCAGCGCGCCCACCCGGCCCTGCCGCCAGGTGTCCACATGCCGGGTGTGCAGCCAGCGCACCCCGGTGAGCACGTCGATCGCGGTCACGAACTTCCGCTGCGCGAGCGCGGCCTCCGCCGCCTCCACCACCCGCCGGTCAAGCTTCGCCATCGCTCCAGCTTGCCGGAGCCGGGCGCGGACCGCACACGGGTCCCGGCCCGGCTCTCAGAAGGCGGGCTTCTCAGAAGTACCAGGGGAAGGGGCTCCAGTCGGGCTCCCGCTTCTCCAGGAACGCGTCGCGGCCCTCGGCCGCCTCGTCGGTCATGTAGGCCAGGCGGGTGGTCTCGCCCGCGAAGATCTGCTGGCCGACGAGCCCGTCGTCGATCAGGTTGAAGGAGTACTTCAGCATGCGCTGGGCCGTCGGGCTCTTGCCGTTGATCTTCCTGGCCCACTCCAGCGCGGTCTTCTCCAGCTCCGCGTGCGGCACCACCGCGTTGACCATGCCCATCCGGTGGGCGTCCTCGGCGGTGTAGGTGTCACCGAGGAAGAAGATCTCCCGGGCGAACTTCTGGCCCACCTGGCGGGCCAGGTAGGCCGAGCCGTACCCGCCGTCGAAGCTGGCCACGTCGGCGTCGGTCTGCTTGAAGCGGGCGTGCTCGCGGCTGGCGAGCGTCAGGTCGGCCACCACGTGCAGGCTGTGCCCGCCGCCCGCGGCCCAGCCCGGCACCACGCAGATCACGACCTTCGGCATGAACCTGATCAGCCGCTGGACCTCCAGGATGTGCAGCCGTCCGGTCCTGGCCGGGTCGATCGTCTCGGCGGTCTCGCCCTCGGCGTACCGGTAGCCCTCGCGGCCCCTGATGCGCTGGTCGCCGCCCGAGCAGAACGCCCACCCGCCGTCCCTGGGCGAGGGGCCGTTGCCGGTGAGCAGCACGCAGCCCACGTCGCTGCTCATCCGGGCGTGGTCGAGGGCGCGGTAGAGCTCGTCCACGGTCGAGGGCCGGAACGCGTTGCGCACCTCGGGCCGGTCGAAGGCGATCCGGACCGTCCCCTGGTCCACCGCGCGGTGGTAGGTGATGTCGGTGAAGTCGAATCCCTCAACCTCGCGCCACGCTGCGGGGTCGAACAGCTCAGAGATCATGCGGTCACCCTATCCCGGGCTCTCCACAGGCCGGCAGGCGACGGTCCGGGCGGGCTAGTAGGCGACGGCACGGGCGGTGAAGCCCTTGGTCAGGAAGGGCTTCTTGAACTTCGGGAAGGCGACCGTCTCGACGTCGCCGTCGGAGGTGTAGCGCTCGTCGGCGTTCTTCTCCAGCCAGTCGAGCCAGGCGGTGGAGCAGAACCGGGAGCACTCGCTGCCCTTCTTGTCCATCGCCCGGATGCGCGGGATGCCCACCGGGTCGAAGTCCTTGCTGAACGGCGACGGCGCGGGCGTGTACCCGGCGCGGAAGACTCCGCCGTAGTTGTAGGAGACGTCCCCTGAGCGGCCCTTCAGGCCCCATTCCTTGGTGCTGGGCTGGTTGCCGTACGGCAGGGCCAGCGTCACCGGGGCGGCCTCGATCAGATCCGTGATGAGCCGGTGCCCCGCGGAGATCTCCGCGGTCACCTGCTTCTTCGGCTTGCCCAGCAGGTTCTCGTGGTTCTTGGTGTGGTTGCCGATGTCGTAGCCGTTGTCGTGGAGCCACGCCAGCATCTGCGTCTGCTCCTCCGGCGTGGCCTTGCCGAACATGTCGCGCGTCACGTAGAAGGTGGCCACCGGGCGGAAGCCGGGGTTGCGCTTGGCGACGTCGGCCAGGATGGCGACGGCGGTGTTCGGCGCGGGCGTGCCCGTCCCGTCCAGGGTCAGCTGCGACGGCGAGGCGTCGTCGAAGGTGAGGACGACCGCGTGACGCCCCTCCGGGATGTCGATGCGCCCGGTGACGTACTCGGCCGCGGTGATCGGGACGTAGCCGTCCTTCGCCAGGCGCTCCAGCTCCGTGCGGAACTGCTTGGGGGTGCGGTCGTCCATGTTGGTGGGCTTGTCGACCACCCGGTGGTACATGAGGACCGGGATCTGGCCCAGCTCGTTCGCCTTGGCCTTGGCGGCCTTCTCCGTTCTGGCCTTGGTGGCGGCCGCCTTCTGGACCGCGGCGGCCGACGCCTTGGCCGCGGCCGTGACCCCCTTGTCCTCGGGCTCGTCGTCCCACGGCATGCACCCGGTCACGAGGGTGCCCGCCGCGACGACGGCCACGCCGGCCCTGCCCACGCTAAGACGGCTCATCGCGTCTCCCCAGCTAACTGACGATACGCGCAGCTTGTCCCCGGCTGGTCTGCGGATTCATCTCCGTGTCCGGTAAAGACTTCATGAGTGATCACGCACCCGGCCGGGGGACGGCGGGCTTCGGGTTACGCGGGGACGGGCGCCGGGGCGGGAGCGGGCGGGGCCAGCGGCTTCTTGGCCGGGACCCGCGCGACGGAAGTCTTCGCGGGGGTCTTGGCGGGAGTCTTGGCCGGAACCTTCACGGGCTCCTTCGCCGGCTCCCCGGCCCGCACGACGGCGGGCTTCCTGGCGGCCTCCGGCTGCGGGATCCGGATCTCGATCGCGTCGAGGTAGCCGCCGTGGTGGTCGTGGCGGTCGGCGTCGGCGTCGTCGAACCACACGCCGCCGTCGGCGAGGTAGCGGAAGCAGACGCCCTTGTCCGCGGGGACGCTGACGGTCACCTGGTAGGTGCCGTCGTTCTTGCGCTGCATCGGGTGAGCGTAGGGGTTCCAGCCGTTGAAGTCGCCGACAAGGGAGATCCCGCCGGGGGCCCGGTCGGCCGGAACGATGAAGGTGAGCTTGACCTGCCCGTTCTTGGTCGGCTTGCCGCGCTTGATCATTGAAGTCCTCCTGAACAACTCACTGCCTGTCTTGTTCTCATGGCCGTCACCTCGGTGACGGGAGGACGCACAGGTGTCCTCGCCCGGGTACGCGCGCGCTGTTGTGCGCGTCACGCCGGAGAGGGCCCGTGCCGGTCACGGAGAGACGGGATCCACGGCGTGCGGGCCGATGCGGACCATGAGAATCCTCATCTCTGCTCCCCGGCGAACGCCCGGGACACGCAGGTCGTTGGAGAGGATTTACGCCGCCGTGCCGCTATCGCGACTCGCCCACGACTGCGGACACGACGGGCGAGCGGGACACAGCGGACGATCCGGACATGGCGGGCGGACGATCAGTAGGGGTCGGTGACGCTGAAGTAGCGGCGGGGGACGTCGACGAGCATCGTGGTGATCTGCTCCTCGGTGACGCCGTGCTCGCGCAGGTAGGGCAGCACCTCCTGGCCGATGTGCAGATAGTGCCACTGCGGCAGGAAGGCCAGGACGTTCGGGTCGATCCAGTCGATGTAGCAGGAGGCGTCCTGCGAGAGCACCATCTGCCCGGCGAAGCCGCGCCGGCACATCTCGACGACGATGTCGGCGCGCGCCTCGAAGGTGGTGTCGAGGTTGATGCCGAAGCGGTCCATGCCGAGGATGAACCCGGCCTCGGCCAGCTCGGTGAGGTGGTCGGCGTCGGTGGTGTCGCCGCTGTGCCCGAGCACGACGCGGCGCGGGTCGACGCCCTCCTCGTCGCAGAGCACCCGCTTGACCTCCAGGCCGGTACGGCTGCCCGGGTGCGTGTGCACCGTGATGGGCACCCCGGTCCGGCGGTGGGCCTTGGCCACCGCCCGCATCACCCGCTCCACGCCGCCGGTCATGCCGGGGTGGTCGATGGCGCACTTGAGGAAGCTCGCCCGCACCCCGGTCCCGGCGATGCCGTCCTCGATGTCCCCGACGAACATGTCGACCATCGGGTCGGGCAGCTCCGTGCCGAGCGCGGCGTTGAGCGCCGGGCCCCGGTAGTGGAAGAAGAACGGGACGTCGCCGTAGGTGTAGCAGCCGGTCGCGACGACGATGTTGAGCTCGGGGACCTGCTCGGCGATGCGCTTGATGCGCGGGATGTACCTGCCCAGGCCGATGACGGTCGGATCGACGATCGTGCGCACGCCCTGGGCCGCCAGCGCCTGCAGCTTGCCGACCGCGTCGGCGACGCGCTTGTCCTCGTCGCCCCACTCCTCCGGGTGGTTCTGCTGCACGTCGGGGGTGAGCACGAACACGTGCTCGTGCATGTAGGTGCGGCCGAGGTCGGCGGTGTCGACGGGACCGCGGACGGTGTTGACCTGGGGCATGTGACGTCCCTCCCACCGGGCCGCGGCCGGCCGCTTCACCGGCGTCTCACGTGACGAGGAGCTGTTCCGTGAGCGTACCGACCGTTTGGTATGTTGTCACCGCCCTCGACGAAGGAGTTTCCCGTGCCCATCGCCCCCGGTGTCCCGCAGGAGATCGCATGAGCGCCTCCCCCGCCCGTGAGGAGGCCGGCGAGGTCCGCCGGGAGGACGCGTTCGACGTGGCCGCGCTGCACGCCTGGCTGTCGGCCAGGCTGCCGGGCCTGGACGGGCCGCCGCAGGTGCGGCAGTTCGGCGGCGGGGTGTCGAACCTGACCTACCTGCTCCGGTACGGCGCGCGCGACCTGATCATGCGCCGCCCGCCGCACGGCCACAAGGCCGCCTCCGCCCACGACATGCGGCGCGAGTTCACGGTGCAGCGGCAGCTGCGGCCGCACTTCGGCGCGGTCCCGGAGATGCTGGCCTTCTGCGACGACCCGGCGGTGCTGGGCGGCGAGTTCTACGTGATGGAGCGCGTCGAGGGGACGATCCTGCGCCGCGAGCTCCCGGCGGGGGTCACGCTCGACCCGGAGCGGGCGCGGGCCCTGGGCCACACCGTGGTCGACACCCTGGCCGACCTGCACGCCGTGGATCCGGAGGCGGCCGGCCTCGGCGACCTCGGCAAGGGGCCGGGGTACGTGCGGCGGCAGGTCGAGGGCTGGTCGCGCCGCTACCGGGGCGCGCTGACCGACGACGTGCCGGACGGCGAGGCCGTGATGGCGTGGCTGGAGGAGCACCGGCCCGACGACGTCGCGACCCGGCTGATCCACAACGACTGGAAGCTCGACAACCTGGTCCTGGACCTGGACGGGACCCCGCGGGTGGTGGGCGTCCTCGACTGGGAGATGGCCACCGTCGGCGACCCGCTGATGGAGCTGGGCTCGGCCATGGCCTACTGGATCACCGCGGACGACGACGAGCTGTACGGCCTGCTGCGCCGCCAGCCCACCCACCTGCCCGGGATGCCGACGCGCGAGCAGTTCGTGGCGCGCTATCTGGCGCGGACCGGCCTGCCCATGGGCCGGTGGGAGTTCTACGAGGTGTTCGGGCTGTTCCGGCTGGCGGTGATCGCCCAGCAGATCTGGTTCCGCTACCGGGCCGGCCAGACCACCAACCCGGCGTTCGCCGGGTTCGGGGACGCGGTGCGGATCCTGGTCGCCAGGGCCTCCTCCCTGGCCGGAGTCTGAGACACCGGCCGGAGCCCGAAGCAACGGGGCGTAGGGCTCGACACGCCGATATGACCGGGTTCGTCCTTCAGTTCCCCGCGCGCCGCGGGGAACGCTGGATACCATCCCCCGCATGACGGTGACGGTGTTGACGGGGGCGGGAATCTCCACCGAATCCGGGATCCCGGACTACCGCGGACCGAAGGGGCTGTGGGTCACGGATCCCGACTACGAGAAGCTCGTCACCTACGACTACTACATGGCCGACCCGGACATCCGGCGCCGGTCGTGGCTGTTCCGCCGCGACAGCCCCGCCTGGGAGGCCGAGCCGAACGCGGCGCACCGGGCGCTGGCCGCCCTGCCGGACGCCTGGATCGTCACCCAGAACGTCGACGGCCTGCACCAGAGGGCGGGCTCGCCGCCGGAGCGGGTGCTGGAGCTGCACGGCAACATGTTCGGCGCGATGTGCACGGCGTGCGGGGCCCGCTCGACGACCCGCGAGGCGATCGACCGGATCCTGGCGGGGGAGGACGACCCGGCCTGCCGGGAGTGCGGCGGCATCCTGAAGACCACCACGGTGATGTTCGGCCAGGCCCTCGACCGGCACGTCCTGCTGCAGGCGATCAAGCTGGCGGGGGAGTGCGAGGTGTTCCTGGCCGTCGGCACCTCCCTGCAGGTGCAGCCCGCCGCGTCGCTGGCGCGGGTCGCGGCCGAGGCCGGTGCCCGGCTGGTGATCGTCAACGGTGAGCCGACGCCGTACGACCACATGGCGGACGAGGTGATCAACGAGCCGATCGGCGTCGCCGTACCCCGCCTGTGCGCCTCCCTGACCTGAGGGGCGGCCACCGCGGGAGCACGGACTTCCCGGCTCCCTGGCGAACCGACCGGTCGGTACGGTAGGAATGCAGTGACCGTTCGCCCGCGGGCCGTCCTGAAGGGGTTCCCATGGCCATCGACTTCACCCTCGCCCCCGAGCACGAAGAGATCCGCCGCCGCGTCCGGGCCTTCATCCAGGAGACCGTCATCCCGGCCGTCAAGGAATTCGACGACGAGGGGAAGGTCACCAGCCGGCAGGAGTACATCCACGCCATCCTGGAACTGCGCGGCAAGGCGCAGGCCGAGGGGCTGTGGCTGCCGCACATGCCCAAGGAGTGGGGCGGCATGGGGCTGGGCCACGTCGAGCTGGCCATGGTCCAGTCCGAGGCCGCCAAGACCCGGCTGGGACCGTGGATCCTCAACTGCGCGGCCCCCGACGAGGGCAACATGCACACGCTGCTGCACTGGGGGACCGACGAGCAGAAGGAGAAGTACCTCAGGCCGCTGCTCCAGGGCGTGAAGATGTCGTGCTTCGCCATGACCGAGCCCGAGGTCGCCGGCTCCGACCCCACGCTCATCCGCACGAACGCCGTCAAGGACGGCGACGAGTGGGTCATCAACGGCCACAAGTGGTTCATCTCCAACGCCCGCCGCGCGAGCTTCGCCATCCTGATCGCCAAGACCGAGTTCGACGTGCCCGAGGGCTCCCGCGGCGCCAACACCGCCTTCCTCGTCGACCTGCCGCAGGAGGGCTGGAACGACGTCCGCGAGGTCGAGACGATGCACGGCTCGACCGGCCACAGCGAGATCGTCATCACCGACCTGCGGGTGCCCGACAGCCAGATCCTGGGCGGGCGCGGCAACGGCCACCGGCTGGGCCAGTACCGCCTGGGCCCGGCCCGGCTGGCGCACTGCATGCGCTGGATCTCCCAGGCCGAGACGGCGCTCGACATGATGGTGGACCGGGCGCTCAACCGCTACAGCCACGGCTCGCTGCTGGCCGACAAGCAGGGCATCCAGTGGCTGATCGCCGACTCGGCCATGGAGCTGTACCAGTGCAAGCTCATGGTGCTGCACGCCGCCTCGAAGATCGACAAGGGTGAGGACTTCCGCACAGAGGTCTCGATGGCCAAGCACTTCGTGGCCAACAGCCTCAACCGGATCGTGGACCGGGCGATCCAGGTGCACGGCGCCCTGGGTTACTCCACCGACACCCCGCTGGCCCACATGTTCCAGCACGCCCGCTGGGCCCGCTTCGCGGACGGGGCCGACGAGATCCACCAGATGCGCATCGCCGAGCGCACGATCGCGGCCTACCAGGCCACGGGTTCGACCAACGCCGCCACGGGAGGGCTGCCGCTGTGAGCCGGATGGGAGACAGGTTCGCCGGAGAGGGCGCGGGACTGCTCAGCGGGGTGGGCGCGGGCGCGCCCGCGCAGGAGTCCTCCACCGTACGGAGCGATCAGCTGGAGGGCCGGGTCGCGCTGGTCACCGGGGGCGGCAACGGCATCGGCGCCGCGGTGGCCCGGCGGCTGGCCGCGGGCGGGGCCAGGCTCGTCCTCGCCGACGTCGACGACGCGGCGGGCAAGGAGGTCGCCGACGAGATCGGCGCGGTCTTCGTGCACTGCGACGTGTCGCGCCTGGAGGACAACAAGGCCGCGGTCGCCACCGCCGTCGAGCGGTACGGCCGGCTCGACCTGGCCTTCCTCAACGCCGGCATCTCCTCGGGCTGCG
Source organism: Paraplanobispora siamensis (assembly GCF_016863175.1). Taxonomy (GTDB): domain Bacteria; phylum Actinomycetota; class Actinomycetes; order Streptosporangiales; family Streptosporangiaceae; genus Planobispora; species Planobispora siamensis. The sequence continues at coordinate 54,403 of NZ_BOOJ01000030.1, read as the reverse complement.
GCCTGCTGGAGGACTTCGACATCGAGCGCTACCGCCTGGCGATGGGCGTCAACCTCGACGGCGTCGTGTTCGGCGCGCACGCCGCGATCCCGGCGCTACGGGCCGCGGGCGGCGGGACGATCGTGGCGACCGCCAGCATGGCGGGCATCGTCGGCATCCCGTCCGACCCCATCTACGCCGCCAACAAGCACGCCGTCGTCGGGTTCGTGCGCTCGCTGGCCCAGGACCTCGCACCGCTGGGGGTCAAGGTCCAGGGACTGTGCCCGTCGTTCGCCGACACGGCGATCCTGGGCGAGGGCAAGGCGCTGCTGGAGCAGATCGGGTTCCCGATCCTGGAGGTCTCCGAGGTCGTGGACACCTTCTTCCGGCTTCTGGACAGCGAGGGCACCGGCGAGTGCTGGTTCGTCATCCCGGGACGGGAGAGCCAGCCCTTCGCCTTCCGCCGGGCCCCGGGCCCGCGCGCCTGACCCGGCCCGCCGGCCTTCGCGCGGCGCCGTCCGCGCCGGAGCCCCGCCCGGGGACGTGGGACCCGGGCGGGGCTCCGCTTTTCCGTGACGTCCCCGATTGCCGTAAAAACCCGGAAAAGGGGATTATCGTCCTCTTCCTGAGCCGTTGACAGGCGCCTTCGGAGGTAGCCATCCTCGAATGAGGCCTTTCCGTTCTCATAAACGTGGAGAACGTGACGACGAAAAGGCTCCGGCGCCCGGTCCGGAACGGCCCGGCACATCTTTTCCACGCCCCGTGTCCGGGGTGTCCGTCCGCACTCTGCACCCGCGCGCGCCGTACGGCGGCCCTGTCCCGATGTGCGGGTGGCCCCGTGACGGGGCGAGACGCACAGGAGGACGAAATGACCAGACCGGCGTTCCTCGAATCGTTCGACGACTTCCTCATCTCCCAGCTCCTGCCCGTCAAGGACGCGGCGAGGCTGACCAGCGAGGAGCTCGACGTCCTGAGGGCGAACGTGCGCAGCGAGATCCTCTTCTCGAACGAGGTGAGGGAGATCCTCCGGGCCAAGGCCCGGGAGGTCCTGACGGAACTCGGCAAGTGAGATGCACCGGCTGCGTGACCGGGCGGTCCTGGTCGCCGGCGGGGCGGGGTTCGTGGGATCCGCCCTGGTGCGTGAGCTCGCCGGGCACGGGGCGTTCGTGGTCAGCTACGACAATTACCTGCACGGGCGGCCGGAGAACCTCTCCGGGATATCCGGGGTGGTCTGCGTGCGGGGGGACACCCGCGACACGGAATCCCTCACGGGGATATTGGCCGACCATTCGGTGGAATACGTCTTCTGCTGCGCCGGCGACACCTTCGTCCCCACGTGCTACCGGCTTCCCGGACGCTTCGCCGAGATCAACATTCAGGGCACGCTGAGCGTGCTCCGCGCGGCGCGGGAAGTGAACGTGCGGCGGCTGCTCTATCTGTCCTCGACCGAGGTGTACGGCGAGTGCCGCATGCCCCGGGTCGACGAGTCGGCCCCGCTGAACCCGGTGAACACCTACGCGGTCACCAAGATGGCCGCCGACCGGCTGTGCCACACCTTCGCCCTCGAACACGGCCTGCCGGTCGTGATCGCCAGGCTGTTCAACTGCTACGGACCCCGGGAGAGCCATCCGTACGTGATCCCGGAGATCGTCTCCCAGCTGAGCCGCGGGCCCCGGGTGCGCCTGGGCAACACCCGGGCCCGCCGGGATTTGACCTACGTCCACGACACCGCCCGGGCGCTCGTGCGCCTCATGGAGTCCGCCGCCGCGGACGGCGAGGTCGTGAACGTGGGATCGGACACCGAGTACGAGGTCGAGTGGCTGACCCGGCTGCTGGCCCGGATCATGCGCGTCGAGGACCTCGTGATCGAGGTCGACGAACGCCGCTACCGGCGCCGCGACATCGACCGCTTCCGCTGCGACAACCGCCTGCTCCGCCGGCTCACGGGCTGGACCCCGCGGGTCGGCGTCGAGGAGGGCATGCGCAGGACGGTGGAGTGGTTCGAGGCCAACGGCGGGCGGTGGAGCTGGGAGGAGCCGGGCCGGGAGGAGACGGGCTACGGAGAGACGGCCGCGGACGCCCGCGAGCTCGCGGGGGTGGCCGGGACCGGGACGGACTGAGCCGCCCGGCGGCGGTCACGGGGACACACGGGGGCAGTGACATGCGAAGCGACATGTGGAGGCCGTATCCGCCCGAGCCGCAGCGGTGGGAGGAGGAAACGCGGGAGCCGTGCTCGCCGGAGGACGAGCCGGAGATCCCGGTGGCCCGTCCCCACATGTGGGGGGACGAGGCCGACAGGGTCGCCGATCTGGTCAGGCGGGGGTGGTTGTCCTCCCGCGCTCCCGTGGTGCGCGACTTCGAGGAGGGGTTCGCCGCGGCCGTCGGCGCGCGCCACGCGGTGGCGGCCAGCAGCGGCACCACGGCGCTGCACCTCGCGCTGAACGCGCTGCGGATCAGGGCCGGGGACGAGGTCATCGTGCCCGGCCTGTGCATGGCCGCGCCGGTGTTCGCGGTCATGCAGACGGGCGCCGTCCCCGTCCCGGCCGACGTCGACGAGACGTGGAACCTGGATCCGGGCCGCCTGGAGGAGAGGATCACCGAGCGCACCCGGGCCGTCATCGTCACCCACACCTACGGCCAACCGGCCGACATGGACCGGATCAAGGCGCTCTGCGACTGCTTCGGGCTGTCTCTGATCGAGGACGCCGCCGAGGCCCTCGGGGCGACGTACGGCGGGCGCCGGGCGGGCACGCTGGGCCGCGTCGGCTGCTTCAGCTTCTACGCCAACAAGACCATCACGACCGGGGAGGGGGGAATGCTCGTCACCGACGAGGGCGACCTGTGCGAGCGCGCCCGGTGGAAGCGCGACATGTGCTTCGGCGCCGGTGAGGAGGACCGCTTCGTCCACCGCGAGATGGGCTACAACTACCGGATGTCGGGCCTGCAGGCGGGCCTGGGGCTCGCGCAGCTGGCCCACCTCGACCGGGCGGTGCGCGCGAAGACCGAGATCGGCGGGTGGTACCGCCGGGAGCTGGCCGGCGTGCCGGGTCTCGGTCTCCCCGTCGTACGGCCGGGCACGCAGCACGCGTACTGGGTCTTCGGGATCGAGGTGGAGGAGGGGTTCCCGGTGTCGCGGCACCGCCTGCAGGCCGAGCTGCGCGCCGGGGGCGTCGGGACGCGCCGGTTCTTCGAGGCCGTCCACCGTCAGCCGTTCATGGGCCGGGCGGGTTCCGACGAGGAGTTCCCGGTCTCGTCCCGCCTGGCGGACCACGGGTTCTACCTGCCGTCCTACGCCGGGCTCCGCCGAGACCAGGTGCGCGAGATCGCCCGGCGGATCCGCGAGGCCGCCCTGCTCCCGGACGACCGGCCGCTGATCGGGGGACGCAGATGACCGAGCGGCTCACGCCGTACCCGGAGGCGGGGACGGAGACGGAGACGGGGGCGGCCGGGCAGCTCACGTCGTACCTGCGGCACCGGCCCAAGCTCCGCCTGGAGCGTCCGGTGAGCTGGGAGCACCACCGCGGCGGCTGGAAGGACGTGGTCGGCGCGATCGGCCGCGACCTGTGCGTGCCCGGCGGGGTGCGGATCCTCACCGCGGTGGAGGAGACGATGGCCTCCGGCGAGGTGATCCGTGAGCCGTGGGTCGGGTTCGTCCACGAGGCCCCCCGCCACCACCGGGCCTTCCCCGACCTCGAACGGCTGCTGCGGATGGACACCTGGAAGGCGAGCGTGCGCCGGTGCCTGGGCCTGTGGACGCTGTCGGAGTACCAGCGGGACTACCTGCGGGAGGCGGGCGTGGGGGTCCCGGTCTCGGTGCTGCGCTATCCGGTCGCCGCGGCGCCGCGGGAGTTCTCCTTCCGGAGGTTCGAGGAGGGCGTTCCCCGGAGCCTGCTGTTCGTCGGGGAGTACCTGCGGAACTTCCCCGACTTCTGGGAGCTGTCCGCGCCCGGGTACGACAAGACGCTGCTGCGCTGCCCGGACGTCGATCCCGCGGAGCTGGCCGGGCGGGGGGACCAGCCGGTGCGGGTGCTCGACCGGGTCCCCGACGACGAGTACGACCGCCTGCTCGCCGAGAGCGTGGTCTTCCTGTCCCTGGCCGACGCCGGGGCGAACACCACGATCGTCGAGTGCATGGCACGCGGGACGCCGGTGCTGGTCAACCCGGTGGGCGGGGTCCGCGAGTATCTCGGCGAGGGCTACCCGCTCTACTACGGCGACCTCGGCGAGGCCGCCGCCAAGCTCCAGGACCTCGACGCCATCGCCTCCGCCGTGTGCCATCTGCGCTGCCGGCCGGGTCCGGCCGGCATCCCGGAGTTCCTGACGGCGATGCAGAACACCGCGATCTACCGGAGCCTGCCCGTGCCGCGCGCCGCGCGCACGGAGTTCCGGGACTTCGACCTGACCGTCCTGATCTGCTCCTACCGGCGGGCCGGCGGCCTGCCGGAACTTCTGTCGCGCCTGGCCGCGCAGGACTGCGCGGCCAGGTTCGAGGTCATCGTCTGGAACAACGACGCCTCGGCCGCCCCCGAGGTGCAGGCCGCGTGCGACGGGCTCGGCGGCGCCCTGGACGTCAAGGTCGTCCATTCGAGTGAGAACTACTACTGCATCGTCAGGCTGGCGGCGGTTAGCCTGATGCGCAGCGGCCTGCTGCTCGTCTGCGACGACGACGTCCTGCCCGAGCGGGGATACGTCTCGCGGTTCCTGGAGGCCTACCACAGGTACGGCCCCGACGCCGTCGTGTGCGCCCGGGGGAACGTGTTCCGCCCGCAGGTCCTGGACGAGGAGAACCCCGAGTCGGCCTGGGAGTCGATGGACGGCATCGACTTCTACGACGAGCACGACGACGACCGCCCGGTGCACTACATGCACGCCGACAACTGCCTGCTGCCCCGGCACGTCCTGCGCAGGGCCCTGGAGTTCGACCTGGAGCGCTACGAGTTCGCGCTGGTCGACGACTACTGGCTGTCCTACGTCCTGTCGCACCGGCTGAAGGTGCCTCTGTGGAAGATCAAGGCCGACGGGGCGTTCTCCTTCACCGAGTCGGCCGACGACCCCCGGGTGGCCCTGTACCTGAGCGCCCCGGTCAGGGAGCAGGTGGTGAACTTCTACGTGCACCACATGCGCGACGGCTGGCCGTCATTCGGGGCGGTTGCCGGCCGTGCCGCCGACGCCGAATGACGTGCCGACGCCGTCGTAGGCGAAGTGCAGCACCATGCCCGCCACGGCGTGGGCGAGGTCGTGGCAGTGGGCGAGCCAGAGGCCGGGGTTGTCGGCGCGCAGCGCGACCTGCCACACCTCGCCGGGCTGTACGTCGAAGGTGTCCAGCCACAGCGGGCCGCCCTCCGGCGGCTTCCCGTCACGGGACAGGACGAGCACGTGGTGGCCGTGCGGATGCATGGGGTGGGTGTCGGCCCCCCGGTTGACCACGGTGAGGCGGACCAGCTCGCCCTCGCGCACCCGCAGCGGCGGCACGTGCGGGAAGACCTCGCCGTCGACGGTGTGGGCGTACTGCGGCACGCCGCCGACGAACCTGAACTGGCGGTCGAGCACCATCGTGTAGTCGCGGTCGAACGCCCCGGCCGGAACGGGCGCGCCGTAGTCGAGCGGGCCGAACTCCTCCGGCGGCGGGGCGGGGGTGCCGTAGGCGAGCGGATCGAACACCGGGGCGTCGCCGGACGCGACACCGGATGAGGCGGGCGGGGCCGTACCGGGTGCGGGGGCGGCGGTGCCCGGTGAGGCGGGCGGGGCCATGCCGGGCGGCAGCAGGGTCAGGCCCGTCCGCGGGGCTCCCGCGACGGAGAGCCGCACCGGCCGGCCGGGCATCGCGAAGGCGAGGTCGTAGCGGGACCCGGCGGGCACCCTGAGCACCACGCCGGACACCTCGGACGGCCCGGCCAGGTCGCGGCCGTCGATCGCCACCACCCGGAACGGGGTGCCGTCCAGTGACAACCGGTGCGGGACCGAGTCGGTGTTCACCAGCCGGAGGCGGACCGGGGTCCCCGCGGGGGTCTCGCGCGTGCCGGCCAGGTCGGTGGCGCCGAGCGTCGTGGCGCCGGCGAAGGTGTGCACGGGCAGGGTGAGGTCGAGACCGGCGGCGCCGTCCGCCGCGTCCGCCGCGGGCGGGCGGGGGAGGACGACGAGCGTGCCGAACAGTCCCCGCGGTACGGCCTCGGCCGGGTTCTGGTGGCTGTGGTACCAGTAGGTCCCCGGGACGTCGGCACGGAAGCGGTAGGTGAAGGCGCCGCCGGGCATGACGGCGTCCTGCGTCACGCCGGCCACCCCGTCCTCGCCGTTGGGCACGTCGTATCCGTGCCAGTGCAGGCTCACCCCGTCGGCGACGTCGGTGTTGCGCAGCCGGACCTCCACCAGGTCGCCCTCCGCGGCGGTCAGGGCCGGGCCGGGCAGGGAGCCGAAGGTCCAGGCGTCCAGGGTCCGTCCGGAGGGGAGCGTGACCCGCTCCTGGCGGGCGGTGAGGGTGAAGCGCCGGACCGGCCCCGCGGCGTCGGAGGGCGTGCGCAGCCCGGCCACGGACACGCCGTCCGGGTGCGTGCCGCCGTCCGGGTGGACACCGCCCGGCTGCGCGCCGTCCCCGTGGGCGCCGTCCCCGTGGGCACCCTCCCCGTGGGCACCGTGCGCGTGGCCGCTTTCGAGGTCGGAGGTGCGCAACCAGGCGGCACCCGCGGGGATCGCCACCGCGAGCACGCAGACCAGCCCGAGCGCCCCCACCGCGACGGGCCGGCCGTGCCCGCCGACCGTCAGCCGGGTGATCCCCGAGGCCGCCGCCACGAGGGTCACCAGGACGATCCCGGAGACCGGGGTCGCCGGGTAGCCCACGACCAGGGCGACGACGATGCCCGCCGCCGCGCCGTACCCGGTGGTGAGCAGGGCGGTCCGCACGGCCGGCGACGGTGACGGCGGGACGTGCCGCGCCGTCACCGTCGCGTGTTCCCGTACCGCCGTTCCCGCCGGTCGTGCGGCGTGCCCCCGCACCGCCGCGACCAGGAAGGGAACGGTGAGCGGCACCGCCACCAGGGCCGGGAGGACCACCAGCGGCAGCGCCAGCACCGCCTTCTCCTGCGCGAACCACCAGCCCTCGGCGGCCAGGGCCGCCACGACCGCGACCCGCCCCGCCGTCGCGAGGACGGCGAGGCCGGTCAGGGCCGCCCCGACGAGCACACCGCGCCGTCCGGCCCCCTCCCGCCGGACGGCCACGGTGATGCCCGCGCCCAGCCAGAGCCCGGCGACCAGGACGGTCAGGGCCAGGTCCAGGGCGAGAAGGGTGCGGATCATCGCTGGTCCGGGGAGGTCTGCGGAGGGTCCGCGGCGGCCTGGACGCGCTCCGGGAGCGGGACGACCCGGGACGCCTCAGACCCGTCCGGGAACGCTCCAGCCCTGTCCGGGGACGTCTCAGACCCGTCCGAGGACGCTTCAGCTCCGTCCGGGGACGGCTCCACGGGGGCCCCGGAGGCCCCGGAGACCTCGGCGGGCGCCGGGGCGAGGCCCGTCTCCGCGAGCGCCCGCGCCCGCCGTACCAGCAGGATGCAGACCCACAGGATCACGAGCCCGTTGACCGCGTGCAGGCCGAGGATGGCCTGGCCGACGACGTTCGTCTGCTCCTCGGACGACCCGGTGACGGCCGCCAGCAGGAACCAGACGATCTGCAGGACGATGAGGCCCAGGGGCAGGAGGGTGAACCCGATCAGGCGGCCGGGGGCCTTCGCGATCGCGGCCGTGATCGTCGCCAGGATGACCAGGAGCGGGATGGCGCCCGAGCCGTTGATGCGGTGCATGATGAACTGCGAGTCGTTCTCCGGCGTGGTGAAGACGCCGAACGCGGCGAAATAGAACTGGATCACGACCGCGCCCAGCAGGAGCACGCACAGGACGACGTACGCCTGGCGCGCGAACGAGGGCCGGGCCGGCCGTGCCGTTGAGGTGCCGGTCATGAGTGCCTCCGGTTTCTCGCTTTCCATGACCGACGCTAGGAAGCGGGAGGCGGGTGTTTAACCTGGTGAGCCCTCCGAGCGGGGTGGGGTTTTCCTCCAGGCGGACCCCAGGCGGGCCTCCTGGCAGGACCGGACCGCCGCGCGCACAATGGGCGCATGCGCGCTCTCTGCACGGTGCTCGCGGCAGTCGGCGGGTGCGCGATCGTGCTGGCCGTCGCACTCGCCCTGGCCACGGGCCGGGGCCACCCGTCCCTGGCCGGCTGGATCCTGGTGGGGCCGTTGCCCATGTACGCCGTGGGCCTGGTGGCCTTCCTGCGCCGGCCCGACAACCTGGTGGTGCGGTGGCTGCTCGTCAGCGGGGCCGCGTTCGCCATCGAGGTGTTCCTGGGCGACCTGGTGCTGGTCCTCATCGCCGACTGGCCGGCCGCGTGGGCCGTGGCGCTGGTCCGGCAGTGGGCGGGCCTGGTCAGCGTGCTGGCCGGGATCGGGTTCATCGGGCTCTTCCCGGTGGGCCGCGCGGAGCGCCCGTTCGAACGGTTCGTCATGTTGACCATGACGGCCCTGGTCGTGCTGGTCCCGTTGCTCAACGCGCTGTCCGCCCGCACCCTGGCGCTGGGGATGTACCCCGGCACGTATCCGGTCTTCCGCAGTCCCCTCTTCGTCGAGGCGCTGGCCGCCCTGGGGCCCGTCACCGTCGTGCTGTACCAGGGCTTCCCTCTGTGGATCATGATCAGCTTCCTGCTGCTGGGCGCGCGCTACCGGAGGGCGCCGTTCGACCAGCGCCGCAAGATCAGATGGCTGCTGTTCGGCAGCGCCGCCGCGGCCGTCTTCTGGATCCCGGAGCTCCTCGTCGTCTGGCTCGCCGGGGAGGACTCGCTCGCGCACGCGGTGGTCGACGCCGTCAGCTGGCCGATGACGATGATCATCATGCTCGGCGTGATGCTCGTGGCGCTGTTCCACGAGGGGGTCTTCGGCATCGACCGCCCCGCGCGGCGCACGCTCGTCTACCGCCTGCTGTGGTCGCTGATCACCCTGGTCTGCGTCGGCGTCGCCGCCGGCCTGGGCACCCTGGCCGCCCGGTACCTGCCGGCCGCCACCGCCGTGCTGCTGGCGATCGGCGTGATCCTCCTGCTCCAGCCGGTGCGCGGGCGGCTGGAACGGCTCGCCGACCGGTGGGTCTTCGGCGCCAGGCTCGACGGCTACCGGCTGCTCAGCCGGTTCGGCACGGCGCTGGAGAGGGCGCCGGGCCCGGCCGGGCTGCTGCGGGAACTGGCCGAGACCGTGCGCCGGGGGCTGAACCTGACCTGGGCCCGGGTACGGCTCGACCCGGACGTCGCCCAGGCCGGGGACGCGCAGGAGCCCGGCGCCGGTGAACGGGCGGACCCGGTGCTGGTGGTCCCCATCACCTACGGCGAGACGGTGCTGGGCGGCATCGAGTGCGGCCCCCGGAGGGACGGCCCGCTGCTGGAGGAGGACCGCCGCCTGCTGGGCTATCTCGCCGGTCAGGCGGCCTCCGCCCTGCGCACCATCCACCTCACCGCCGAGCTGTCCGCGCAGCTGCGGCTGATCCGGCGGCAGGCGGCCGAGCTGGCCGCCTCCCGTGAGCGGGTCTCCCAGGGCCAGGACGCCGAACGCCGCCGCATCCAGCGCGACCTGCACGACGGCGTGCAGCAGGAGGTGGTGGCCCTGACCGCCAAACTGGGACTGGTACGGCAGCGGCTGCGGCGCGGCGACGCGCGGGCCGAGCAGGACCTGGCCGACCTCCACCGGGACCTGGGCACGCTCCTGAACGACCTGCGCGAGTTCGCGTACACGATCCACCCTCCGGTCCTCAGCGACCAGGGGCTGCTGGAGGCGGTCGAGGCCCAGGCCGCCCGCCTGCCCGTGCTGATGGAGGTCAGGGCCGATCCGGCGCTGCGCGGCGCGCGCTTCCCCTCCCACATCGAGGCCACCGCCTGGTACGCGCTGGCCGAGGCCCTGTCCAACACGGTCAAGCACGCGGAGGCGAGCCGGGTGGAGGTCTCGCTCCGCCGGTTCGACCACCGGCTGGTGCTGGCGGTGCGGGACGACGGCCGGGGGTTCGACCCGGCGGCCTCCCGCGGGCTGGGCCTGACCGGGCTCGCCGACCGGCTGGACATCGCCGGCGGGACCCTGCGGGTGCACAGCGCCGAGGGCAGGGGCACCGAACTGTGCATGGAGATTCCCCTGCCCCGACTGGAGGACGAGGATGCCTGAACCGCTGCGGATCGTCATGGCCGAGGACAACTATCTCGTCCGGGAGGGCGCGCGGCGCCTGCTGGAGGACTCCGGCGAGGTCGTCGTCCAGGCCGCGGTCGGCTCCGCCCCCGAGCTGCTCGACGCGGTACGGCGGATGCGCCCCGAGGCCGTGCTGACCGACATCCGCATGCCGGTCGGCGGGGTCCCGGCGGGCCTGCCCGCCCACGACCCGGCCGCCGTCCCGAACGGCGGCCCGGCCGGCGGGGCCGCCCACGCGCCCGCCGGGGCCGACCGGAACGGCCGGGCGATGGAGGGCATCGACGCCGCCCACGCCATCAAGGCGGGCCATCCGGAGATCGGCGTGGTCATCCTGTCGCAGTACGTCGACGAGTCCTACGCCTTCGAGCTGTTCCGCGACGGCACCGCCGGGCTGGCCTACCTGCTCAAGGACCGCATCGGCGACCTCAACCGGCTGCTGGAGGCGCTGCGCGAGGTGACCCGCGGCGGATCGGTCATCGACCCCCAGGTGGTCGAGGCGCTCGTCGCCCGCCGCGTCAGGCTGCGCGAGTCACCCCTGACCCTGCTCACCGCCCGCGAGCTCGACGTCCTGCGGGAGATGGCCCAGGGCCGCGGCAACGCGGGCATCGCCGCCGAGCTGGCCCTGTCGGAGTCGTCCGTGGAGAAACACGTCAACGCCATCTTCGCCAAGCTCGGCCTCACCGCCGAGCCCCTGGTCCACCGGCGCGTCACGGCCGTGCTGACCTTCCTGCGCGAGACCGGCCTGCGCAGCTGAGCCGCGCAGGCCGGTCCGTACGGTTTTCCGGACTCCGACCGGGGCCCCGGCCGGGGGCGTTTCACGGTCCCGGCCGGGGAGCCGCCTTCAGGAGGACCGGCGGAGCCCGGCGAACTGCAGGCCGGCGAAGGCCGCGACCGCTACGGCCTGGGCGATCACCAGGGCCGTGCCCAGGCCGGTCAGCGGGAACCAGCCGGCGACGAGGACCTCGACGCTGGCCACCACCCAGAGGGCGTTGACGGCGATCACGCCGCCCGCGGCGGCCCTGGAGATCACCGGCCGCGACGACAGCGCGAACAGGGCGGCGGCGAAGGCGACGAGGAACGCCCCGGCCGGATAGAGGAAGGCGGCCGGGAGGCCGAACATCTCGCCGAACAGCGCGGCGGCGGCGACGTAGAGGAGGCCGTTGGCGCCGGAGGCCACCGCGTCCAGCCGCAGGGCCAGGCGCAGCAGCGGGGCGGTGCGGGCGGCGGTGGCGGTGGTGCTCGCGATGGCGGTCATGAGCTGTTTCCTTTCATCGTGTTCCTGCACTCACGACGTTACGGAGATCGGCTCGGGACCGAATCAGTCATCATGACGGTAGACGTCATTGGTCGGGTGACCCCGATTAGGTAGATTCCGGACCATGTTGCGGGGGCGGGCCGGAGAACAGGCGGAGATCGACCGGCTGCTGGCGGCGGCCCGGGCGGGCACCAGCGGGGTTCTGGTCGTACGGGGTCAGGCGGGCATCGGCAAGTCGGCGCTCCTGGACTACGCGCACGAACGCGCCGAGGGCTTCCGGGTGCTCCGCGGGACCGGCGTCGAGCCGGAGGCCGAACTCCCCTTCGCCGCGCTGCACCTGCTGCTGCGCTCCGGCCTCGACCGGATCGACGCGCTTCCGCCGGCCCAGGCGGCGGCGCTGCGGGGCGCGCTCGGGCTCGGCGCCGCGGCGCCGGAGAACCGCTTCCTCGTCGGGCTGGCCACGCTGAGCATGCTGGCCGAGCTGGCCGGGGACGGATCCCTGCTCTGCCTGGTCGACGACGCCCAGTGGCTCGACCGGGCCTCGCTCGACACCCTGCTGTTCGCGGCCCGCCGGCTGGAGGCCGAGGGCGTCGTCCTGATCTTCGCGGCCCGCGAGGGACTGCCCGCCGCGGGCCTGCCCGAACTGCACCTGCACGGCCTGGACCGTACGGCCGCCGCCGGTCTGCTCTCCCCGGACATGTCCCCCGACGTGCGGGAGCGGATCATCGAGGAGGCGCAGGGCAACCCGCTGGCCCTCATCGAGCTGCCGGCCGCCCTCACCGCCGGGCAGCGCGCGGGCCGGTTGAACCCCGTCGAGGTGATCCCGGTGACCGGCCGGGTGCAGGAGGCCTTCGAGGCGCGGATCCGCTCCCTCCCCGAGCCGGCGCAGGAGGCGCTGCTGGTCCTGGCGGCCGACGGCCGGGGCACGCTGGGCGGGCTGGTGCGCGCGGGCGTCTCGCCCGCCGACCTGGAGCCGGCCGAGCGGGCCCGCCTGATCACGGTCGACGACGCGGGGGCGGCCTTCCGCCACCCGCTGATCCGGGCGGCCGCCTACCGGAACGCGCCGCTGGCCCGGCGGCTGGCCGCGCACCGCGCGCTGGCGCGGGCCCTCGACGGCGAGGAGGACGCCGACCGGCGGGCCTGGCACCTGGCCGCCGCCACGGCGGCGCCCGACGAGGAGGTGGCGGCCGAGCTGGAGCGGGCCGCCGAGCGGGCGCGCACCCGCACCGGCCACGCCGCCGTCGCCGCCGCCTACGAGCGCGCGGCCGAGCTCACCCCCGACCCGGCCAGGCGCTCGGCCCGCCTGGCCGCCGCCGCGGTGGCGGCCGGTGACGCGGGGCTGATGCGGCGCGCGAACGCGCTGGCCGCCGAGGTGTCCGGCGACCTCGACGACCCCGCGACGATCGCGCATCTGACCCAGGCCCGCGCCCACCTGGAGTTCGAGCGGGGCACCCCGGCCGCGGCGGGCCGGATCATCGCCGACGGCGCCCGGCGGGCGGCCGGGCATCCCGGGCGGCCGGTGACCGGTGGCCCGGAGCGGGCGGCCTACCTGTGGGTGGAGGCCATCCGATGCGCCTGGTTCTCGGGCGAGACCGGGCTGGCCGCGGAGGCGGAGGCCGAGCTCTCCAGGCTCATGGGGCACGCGCTCGCGGAACACGCGGGGCCGGCGGGGTCCGGAGCGGCTGCGGGAGCAGGGGCGGACGCGGGGGCCGGAGCGCCGGGGGCGGTCCCGTGGTTCAGGGCGCCGCTGCTGACCGGGACGCTGGGGCTGGCCAGGTTCGTCGCCGGGGACGTGGCCGCGGCGGTGCCGCTCATGACCACGCTGGCGGAGGGGTACGAGACCGCGGAGCTGGGGGTCCCGGGGCTGCTCATGGCCGCCTCGCTGGGCGTGCCCCTCGGCCGTCCCGACCTGTGCGAGAGGCTGGCCGCGCGAGTGATCGAGGACTGCAGGGAGCGCGGGATGGTCGCCTGGCTGACCCTCGCCGCCCAGGACCGCCTGGTGGCCAGGGTCGGCCAGGGAGAGTACGGCGAGGCCAGGTCCGAGCTGGACGAGGCGCTGGGCCTGGCCGCGGAGCTGCGCCAGGACCACCGGGTCGCCCACCTCACCTGCGTCCTGGCCTGGCTGCTGGCCCACCGGGGGGACGAACGGGGATGCCGGGAGGCCGCCGAGGAGGGCCTGCGCTACGCCGGGCCCCACGGGCTCGCCCTCGCCTCGGCCACCGGCGCCTGGGCGCTGGGCCTGCTCGAACTGAGCCTCGGCCGGGCGCAGGAGGCGTTGGCCCACCTGGAGGGCGTCTCACCGGAGCGGGCCTTCACCGCCGCCGTCCAGTTCGCCCCCGACCAGGTCGAGGCCGCCGTCCGGGCCGGTCATCCGGACCGCGCGCGGGAGCCGCTGGAGCGCTACCTCGAATGGGCGCGGCACGTGCGGCGGCCGGAGTCCGACGCGATCGCCCTGCGTTGCCGCGCCCTGGCCGAGGACGAGGAAGAGCACTTCGCGATGGCCGTCCACGCGCATGCCAAGGCCGAGGAGCACTCCACGGGCGCCGCGCCCGGGCACGGCGGGGTTGAGTTCGCACGGGCCGTCAGCGGGCACGGCGGAGGCGGGCAGCCGTACCAGCACGCCCGCACGCGGCTCGTCTACGGCGAGTGGCTGCGCCGGGCCAGGCGTCGTGCGGACGCCCGGACCCAGCTGCGCGCCGCACTTGAGATCTTCGACCGGCTCGGTGCGGAGCTGTGGGCCGAGCGGGCCCGCGCGGAGCTGCGCGCCACCGGGGACGTGCCCGCCGCTCCGCGCCGGGACGGCGACCCGCTCAGCGTGCTCACCCAGCAGGAGCGGCGGATCGTGGCCATGGCGGCGACCGGCGCCTCCAACCGCGACATCGCCGCCCGGCTGTTCCTCAGCCCGCGCACCGTGGGCTATCACCTGTACAAGGCGTTCCCCAAGCTCGGCGTCTCCTCCCGGGCGGAGCTGTCCGGCCGGCTGGACGGGCGGCTCACGACACCGTGAAGGGCCGGGAGGCGCCGGTGAACGGCGTGACCGGTCCGAGCAGGCGCTTCCGGTCCCCGGAGTGGACCACCCGGTAGGTCCCGGCCGGGGTGTCCGGCTCGACGTCCCAGGTGACGGTGGCCTTGGAGGTGCCCGTCACCCCGTTGACGCGGGTCCAGCGATATCGGGTCTCCCAGTCCCCGTCGTCCAGGTGGCGCCGCCACTGGCCGTCCACCAGGCGCTGCACCTCCAGGTAGGTGCCGTTGCGGCGCAGGTTGTTCTTCGGGTGGCCGGTGACGAACTCCACCGTCACGGTCTCCCCGCGCCGGTAGGAGGCCGCCGGCTGGACCAGCACGTCGCCGAAGGAGGTGGAGGGCATCGGGCTGTCGAGGACCACACCCGTCTGCAGGGTGAACTGCCGCGACGACAGGTCGGGCGGGACCGGCCCGGGGGCGGCCGGGACGCCGTCGCGCAGGGACGCCGCGAGCCTGGCGAACTCCTGCTGCTGGGCGGGCAGGGTGTAGGGGCCGTACAGCGTCGAGCCGCCCTCGTACTGCTGCAGGCCGTACTCCTCCGGTGTCGTCACGTACTGGCTGTAGGCGTTGGCGTAGCCCTGCATCAGCACGTTCTCCGTCGGCACGCCCAGCTCCTGGGCGATCGTGCGCCGGATCCGCAGCCCGGAGACGATGGTGTACTCCGCGGGCCCGGCCGCCAGGTAGAACTGGCCGATCTTGACGATCTGCAGCGGCAGGATGTTCGGGGTCGCCCGCACCGGTTCGGTGATCAGGCCGGTCGGCACCAGGTTCGCCTTGGGCGCCTGGCAGGCCAGCAGCGAGGCGGAGGCGGGGACCTCGAAGCGCTCCAGGAGCCTGCCGATCGGGCCCGTCATGCCCTCGCGGAAGCCGGGGATGGCCGGTCCGTCCTCGACGCTCCCGGCCAGGGTGGAGGCGCCGACCATGGCGGTGCAGGTACGGTGCTCCTTCCCGTCGGGGGTGTAGCGTCCCTCGACGGTCACGTTCTCCATGTCGACGTACCGGATCCGGGAGTCGACGCTCCCGGTGACCGGCGTCGTGGCGGCGTCGTAGACCTGCTTGGCCCTGGTGAACTGGCGCTCGCCGATGATCCGGGTGTTGTCGACCTCGTTCTCCGTCGGCCCCGAACCCGGTCGCAGGTTCAGGTTGGGCGACATGTCCCCGGCGTTGGTGTTCGGGAAGGCAGCCACGAAGCCCGGCGCCGGGTCCAGATAGCGCACGCCCTCGTGGTCGTGCTCCCAGGCGTAGGCCGCGTACCCCTTGTTGTCCGGGCCCACCAGGGTGTTGGTGTTCGTCATGGACGTGTTGTGGGTGGCGAACCAGCTGATCGCGCCCACGTCGGCGTCGCCCTGCCGGAAGCGCAGGACGGTCATCGCCGGGTCGATGGCGCCGGGGAAGGCGGCCCTGTCCTGGGCGGGGTTCCGCTCGAAGGCCGCCCGCGACCGGTTCACGCTGGCATCGGTCAGCTCGCCCCTGCCGATGGTGATGCTGCCCGGCTTGAGGTCCTCGTGGGCCTCGGCGACGGACTCGACGATGCCGTCCACGATCGCGTCGAAGGTGGCCTTCTGGAAGCCGAGGCTGGCCAGGTTGTAGGCCAGGTGGTGGGAGAAGCCGCCGGGGCCCGCGTGCGTGTGCGTGGCCGACAGCAGCACGTTCTGCTCGCCGTACAGCGACCCGTAGCGCTGGGCCAGCTCGGCGAGCACCTTCTGCCGGACCGCCTGGAAGATCATGGCGAGGTCGGCGTTGACGTACGCGACCCGCCTGCCGCTGGCCCGGTCCACCACGACGAAGGCCCGCGAGCGCTGCCGCTGGTGCAGCCCGGTGGCCTTCTGCTCGAAGCTGGAGTAGCCCATCATGCCGACCTCGGCGACCTCTCCCGTGACGTCGGAGATGCCGCGTCCCACCAGGTAGGGAGCCGGATCGGCGGGTGCGGCCCGGGCCACCGGCGGGCCGAGCGGGGACAGCGCGCCGAGGGTTCCGGCGAGCAGCAGGGACAGCGACCATCGTCTCGAACGCGCGAACCGCATGCATTCTCCTGGGGGGCCGAGGGCAGGAAATCGCAGCCGCAAAACATGAGTTGAGGTCATGTTGTGATCACCGCGCCGTCCTGTCAAGGGTTGTGAACCGCGGCGTGAACCTCGCTGTGGACCCACGGTGAACCCGCTGTGGACCCACGGTGAACCCGCTGTGAACCCTTCGTGGACCGCGTGGTGCACTTCGGGGAGAGCGCGGCGGAGGCTTTCCCGCACGTCGTGGACGATCTCTTTCCTGGATCGTTTAGGCAGGCCAGGATGGGTAGACGGCAGGCGGTCGACCCCCTCAAGGAAAAGAGTTCGGGCATGACTGACGAGAATCTGTGGAGCTACCGCCCGGATGTCTACGCCGGGGACCGGACGCTGGACCTCATCGGCTTCGACGTGGAGACGCCCGCCGACGGAAAGGTCGGAAGGGTGGCGGAGGAGAGCACCGTGCCCGGCGACAGCTACATCGTCGTCGACATGGGATCGCTGATCTCCCAGAAGAAGGTCAAGGTGCCTGCTGGCCTGGTCAGCCGGGTGGACCCCCGGGAGCGCCGGATCCACCTGTCCGTCAACAGGGCGGAGATTGAAACAGGACCCGTGACGAACGGGTCCGATGTGTGAGGCACGCGCCTGAGGGCAGCGAATTCTTGTAGCTCCAGTGGGAAATGGAGCCATCTATTAGTCGGGGGAAGGGGTCGGCGTGGTGCACGAGCGTTCCGCATTCCGCCTCCGGAGGATCACCGTGCCTCCGGGGAGCGCCGTACCTTCGAGGAAGGCCGGGTCGCGCCGCGCCCAGGTCACCGAGGTGCTGAAAACAGGAGTGGAGGAGGAGTTCTTCCTCGTCGATCCCCGGACCGGCGAGACGGTCCCCTACGTGGAACGGGTCATGGCCGTGGTCCGGTCCCGGGAGCTCGTCCAGCGGGAGTTCGCCTCCTGCCAGATCGAGACCTCCTCGACCCCGCACACCGACATGGACGCGCTGCTGCGCGAGGTGACGGGGCTGCGGGCCGAGCTGGCCGCCGCGGCGCGGGGGGCGGGCTGCGAGCTGGTCGCCTCCGGCTGCGCCCCGCTGGAGAACTCCGCGAGCGGCGCCCCGCTCACCCTGGGCCCGCGCTACCGGCGCATGGCCGGCGCGTTCGGGGCCGTCGCGCGCGGGGAGAAGTGCTGCGGCTGCCACGTCCACGTGGAGGTGCCCGACCGCGAGGAGGCGGTGCAGGTCTGCAACCACCTGCGGCCCTGGCTTCCCGTCCTGCACGCGCTGGCGGCCAACTCGCCCTTCACCGGCGGCGCCGACAGCGGGCACGCGAGCTGGCGCGCGATCGCGTTCGGGCGGTGGCCCAGCTTCGGCATACCGCCGTACTTCGAGTCCGCCGCCGACTACGAGGCCACCGTCGGGGTGCTGCTGCGCTCGGGCGTCATCCTGGACCGGGGGATGCTGTACTGGCTGATCCGGCCCTCGGACCACGTTCCCACGGTCGAGATCCGGGTGGGGGACGTGTGCGCCACCGCCGAGGAGACCGTCCTGTACGTCGCCCTCGTCCGGGCGCTGGTGGCCACCGCGCTGCGCGACATCCGGGCCGGGGTGTCCGCTCCCCGGGTGCCGGACGAGGTCCTGCGCGCCGCGTTCTGGAGAGCGGCGCACGACGGTCTCGAGGGACACGGGCTGGAGCCGGTCTCGGGGACCCTGATGCCGGCTTGGCGGCTGGTCGACGAGATGGTCGACCACGTCCGCGGGGCGCTGTCGGCGGCCGGGGACCTGGAGCGGGTCACCGCGGGCCTGGCCCGACTGCGCCGCGTCGGCTCGGGCGCGGCGCGCCAGCGCGAGGCCTACGCCGGGCGGGGGAGCATCCACGACGTGGTCACCGCCCTGGCCCGGCAGACCGCCCCCGACCTCGCCGCCGCCGTCCCCTGATCCGCCCCGCCCGGGCGTTCATCGGGTGATCCGGCCGGCGCTCGCGGAGCGGTGGGGCGCCGGTCGTCCGGTGATCCGCGGCATCCGGGTGTTCACGGGGTGACGAAGCGCCGGTGCAGGGCGGCCGCCTCCTCGGGACCGAGCAGCCGCCCGGCCGCCAGCCACGCGGCCGCCCCGGCGCCGTCGCCCGCGACCGTGACCGGCGCGTCCCGGCCGCGCAGGAGGTCCTGTACGGCGCGCCGTACCGGGCCCTCGCTCGTCAGGACGCTTCCGGCCAGCACGACCGGCGTGCGGTCGCCCGGCTCACGCACCTCGGACACGGTCGCGGCCAGCCGGGCCGCGGCCTCGGCCACGATGGCCCCGGCGGCGGGGTCCCCGGCCTCGGCCGCCCGGCTGACCAGCGGCGCCAGCTCGGCCAGCGCGCGCGGGGGCCGGGACTGCACCGCGGTGGCCAGCAGGTCGGCCAGCTCTCTGCCCGGCATGGTCGCCCACGCCCGCTCGTCGGCCTCCTCGTCCGGGGACAGCAGGTGGTGGACGACGAGCCGGGTCAGCGGGCCCATGCCGTCCGGCGCCCGGTCGTCTGCCTTCTGCGCGTCATCCGCTTTTTGAACGTCATCCGCTTTTTGAACGTCATCCGCCTCCTGCGCGTTGCCGGCTTCGTGAGCATCGCCCGTCACGCGGCCCGAGGTCTGCCTGATGGCGGCGCGGGCGGCGGCCCGGCCGAGCCAGAAGGCCGAGCCCTCGTCGCCCAGCAGCCAGCCGTACCCGTCGGCCAGTGCCACCGGCTGGTGGTTAATAATTTTCGCCGCGATGGCCCCGGTGCCGGAGATGAGGACCGTCCCCGACCGCGCGGCCGTACCCGCCGCGAAGGCCACCACCACGTCGCCCACCGCCCGGGCCGGGGCCGTCAGCCCGCAGTCGCGCAGGGCCCCGTCGAAGACCGCCCGCGCCGAGGGGTCCCGCAGGATCCCCGCGCCGGCCAGCCCGACGGTCACCGCCCCCACCTGTGCCGGATCCACCGAGGCCAGGGCCTCCCGCACGGCCAGGCCGAGGTTGGCGAACGCCTCCCGGGGGCCGGTCGCCATGGGGTTGCCGCCGCCCGCCCGTCCTCGCCCGACCACCCTTCCCGCCGCCGTGACGGCCACGGCGCGAGATGATGTCCCGCCGGCGTCCACGCCGAGCACCACAGTCATGTCAAAAATTATTCTCCAGAAGCCTTGACGACGCTAGATGGTGAGCATAATTTTCACCATCAACGGAGGAGGAACGCGGTGGAACTCCTGAACAGGATCGGGATCGAGCAGGCCGAGATGCCGGAGGCGCTGCGGAAGGTGGCCGAGGTGATCCTCGCCGACCCCGCCGAGGCCGCCCGGTCGACGATCGTCGACCTGGCCGAGCGCAGCGGCACCTCGACCGCCACGATCACCCGGTTCTGCCGCGCGCTCGGGTTCGGCGGCTACGCCGAGCTGCGGGTCGCGCTCGCCACCGAGACCGGCCGGGTCGCCCAGCAGCGGTGGGAGACCGACATCGGGCAGGAGATCCTGCCCGGCGACGGGCTCGACCGGGTGCTGGGCGTGGTGGCGGGCAACGACATCCGCCTGATCCAGGAGACCGCGGCGCAGCTCGACCTGGCCACGGTGGAGAAGGTCGCCGGTGCGATCGCCCAGGCCGGCCGGGTGCTGCTGTTCGGCGTCTCCAGCAGCGCGGCGGTGGCCAGCGAGATGGAGTACCGCCTCCAGCGCATCCGGGTCCCCACCTGGAGCAGGTCCGACGCGCACAGCGCGCTCACCGACGCCGCGCTGCTCGGCCAGGGCGACGTGGCGATCGGGATCTCGCACAGCGGCAGGACCCGCGAGGTCATCGAGGTGCTGGCCGAGGCCGGCAGCCACGGCGCGATCACCGTGGCGGTCACCTCGCACCCCCGTTCACCGCTGGCCGAGGTGGCCGAGCTGGTCGTCACCACCTCCAGCAGGGAGACGACCTTCCGCTCCGACGGCTTCGCCGCGATCCACTCCCAGTTGCTCGTCCTGGACGTGGTCTACGTCTCGGTCGCGCAGCGCACCTACGAGCGCACCCGGAAGGCGTTCGATCTGACCGTCCGCGCGGTGACCGGGCACCGCCTCCCGGAGGGAGACATGTGACCGCAGAACTCGACGTGACACGGGGCGAGACGGCGGGAGTCCCGCCCCCCGACCCGGACGCCTACGTCCGCCACATCGCCGATCTCGTCCGGGCCATCCCCACGGAGCAGGCCGAACCCATCGGGCGGGCCGCGGCCCTGGTCGCCAAGGCGCTGGAGCGCGAGGGCATCGTCCAGGCGTTCGGCTCCGGCCATTCCGAGGCCGTCGCGATGGAGATCGCCGGTCGCGCGGGCGGGCTGGTGCCCACCAACCGGCTCGCGCTGCGGGACATCGTCCTGTACGGCGGAGCCGACCCGCGCGAGCTCGAACGCTACGACCTCGAACGCGATCCCGAGATCGCGCACCGGATCCTCGACCTCGCCCCCGTCGCCGACGGCGACCTGTTCGTGATCATCTCCAGCTCGGGCGTCAACGGCGTCGTCGTCGAGCTGGCCACCCTGGTGAAGGAACGCGGTCACGACCTGATCGCGATCACCTCGCTCGCCCACAGCTCCGCGGTGGCGGCCAAGCATCCCTCCGGCCGCAAGCTGTGCGACCTCGCCGACGTGGTGCTCGACAACCGGGCCCCCTACGGCGACGCGGTCCTGCCCCTGCCCGGCGGCGGCGCCGTCGCGGCCGTCTCCACGATCACCTCGGCGCTGCTCGCGCAGCTCGTCGTCACCGGGGCGGTGGCCGAACTGCTCGCGGCCGGCCGGGTGCCGCCGGTGTACCTGTCGGCGAATGTCCCCGAGGGGGACGCGCACAACCTCGCTCTCGAAGCCCGCTACGCGGGCCGCATCCGCCGGGGCGGCTGATCGGCCACGGGTGTCCGTCCACCCGGCTGACCGCCGCGGGCGTCCGTCCGCTCGCACCTCCGCCCCGCACCGCCCGGCGAATCCGCTCTTCGCCGCGCCATCCGGCGGACGGAACGCTCCGTTCGCCGTGCCAGGAAACATCTCGGGGGTCGCTCGCTAGGAGATCAACCGTGCCCCGACGTCTCTGGAAAACCGTCCTCGCCCTCTCCCTCCCCCTCGTTCTGGCGGCGGTGGCCCTGGCCTCCCCGGCCTCGGCCGCCCAGTCGCTGCGCCTGCAGTACAAGAACAGCTCCACCGGGGCCACCACCGCGCAGGCCGAGCCCTGGTTCAAGCTCACCAACACCGGCACCACGTCCATCCCGCTCAACCAGGTCAAGATCCGCTACTACTTCACCGGTGATACCGCCTACCGGTTCGCCTGCTCGTGGGCGGTGGTCGGCTGCTCCACGGTGACCGGGCAGTTCGCCACGCTGTCGAGCCCGGTGCCGACGGCCGACCGGTACCTGGAGGTCGGCTTCACCTCCGGGACGCTGGCCCCGGGCGCGAACACCGGTGACATGCAGCTGCGGTTCCACCGCGCCGACTGGCAGAACTTCACCCAGTCCGACGACTACTCCTTCGGAACCCAGACCTCCTACACCGACTGGAGCAAGGTCGCCGTCTACGTCGGCGGGCAGCTCGCCTGGGGCACGCCGGCCGGCGGCACGGGCCCCGACCCCTCGCCGACGCCCACGATCACCCCGACGGGCAACCCCGGCGGCCAGGGCACGCTGTTCGACGACTTCGCCTACACCGGGTCGTCCGACCCGCGGCTGGCGCAGCGCGGCTGGACGGTGCGCTCCAGCTCGGGCGGTCCCGGGGTGCCCGGCGCGACCTGGTCGCCCTCCGCGGTCACCTTCCCGTCGGTGAGCGGGAACCAGGTCCTGCAGCTCGACTCCTCCACCGACGGCACCGGCGCGGGCACCGTGCACACCGAGCTGTCCACCTCGGCCCGCAAGTTCTTCGAGGGCACCTACGCGGCCCGGGTGAAGTTCAGCGACACCCCGCTGTCCGGCCCCGACGGCGAGCACGTCGTGCAGACGTTCTTCACCATCACCCCGCTGCAGCAGAACATGGACCCGAACTACGGCGAGCTGGACTTCGAATACCTGCCCAACGGCGGCTGGGGCGAGCCCGCCAACATCCTGTACGCCACGAGCTGGGAGACCTACCAGGCCGACCCCTGGCAGGCGGTCAACACCCACACCGAGGAGCGCGCCAGCTTCGCCGGATGGCACGACCTGGTCATCCAGGTCTCCGGGGGCCGGATCAAGTACTACGTCGACGGGCGCCTGTTCGCCGACCACGGTGACATCTACTACCCCGAGACGCCCATGTGGATCATGTTCAACCAGTGGTTCATCGACCTGCAGGGCGGCTCCACCCCGCGCACCTACCGGCAGCAGGTCGACTGGGTCTACCACAGCAAGAACGAGGTCGTCTCGCCCGCCGGGGTGCTGAGCCGGGTCAACGCCTTCCGCGCCGCGTCCACCACGTTCACCGACACCGTCCCCGCCTCCTGAGGCTCATCGACACCGTCCCCGCCCCCTGAGGTGCCGGTACGGCGTCCGCCACTCGGCCGCGGGCGCCGTACCGGCACCACCACCTTCCGGACAAGCCGAACCACCCCCCTGAAAAGAGAAGGCCCATGAAGCAC
Organism: Paraplanobispora siamensis; assembly: GCF_016863175.1. Classification (GTDB taxonomy): domain Bacteria; phylum Actinomycetota; class Actinomycetes; order Streptosporangiales; family Streptosporangiaceae; genus Planobispora; species Planobispora siamensis. The sequence goes on along the minus strand of NZ_BOOJ01000030.1, from coordinate 31,385 downwards.
CGCCTCCTGGCCGCCGCGGCCGTGCTGGCCCTGGCCGCCGGCACCGGCGCCTGCGGTTCCGACGCGGGATCGGGCAGCGCCGCCCCCGCGAGCACGGGACCCGCCAAGCTCACCGTCTGGATCATGGACGGGAGCGTCACCGACGAGCTCATCAAGCAGTTCGAGACCGACTACGAGGCCGCCCACAAGGGCGTCGACCTCGACATCCAGATCCAGGCGTGGGACGGCATCGGCGAGCGCGTCACCGCCGCCCTGGCCAGCACGGACGCACCCGACGTGATCGAGGTCGGCAACACCCAGGTCGCGCAGTACGCCTCCAGCGGCGGGGTCAGGGACCTCACCGACAAGGTCGCCGACCTCGGTGGCACCGACTGGATCCCCGGCCTGGCCCAGCCGGGCAACATCGACGGCCGGCAGTACGGCATCCCCTGGTACGCCGCCAACCGGGTCGTCGTCTACAACAAGGAGCTGTTCGAGAAGGCGGGCGTCAGCGCCCCGCCCAAGACCCGCGACGAGTGGCTGGAGATCACCGCCAAGCTCAACAAGGGCGGCAACCAGGGCATCTATCTCACCGGGCAGACCTGGTACGCGCTGGCCGGGTTCATCTGGGACGAGGGCGGCGACTTCGCCGTCAAGGACGGCGAGAAGTGGAAGGGCGCCCTCGACACCCCGCAGGCGCTGGCCGGCATGGACTTCTACAAGCGGCTCCAGGCGCTCGGCAAGGGCCCGAAGGACGCCGACGAGGCCAACCCGCCGCAGCACGAGGTCTTCGCGCAGGGCAAGGTCGCCCAGATGATCAACGTGCCGGGCGGCGCGGCCCGGGTGCTGGAGGTCGAGCCGGGGATGAAGGACAAGATCGGGTTCTTCCCGATCCCCGGCAAGACGGCCGACAAGCCCGGCGCGGTGTTCACCGGCGGCTCCGACCTGATCATCCCGGAGGCGTCGAAGAACCCCGACGCCGCCTACGAGGTGGTCAAGGCGCTGGCGGGGGAGAAGTTCCAGACCGACCTGGCCAAGACGATGAACTTCGTGCCGAACCGGACGTCGCTGGCGCACGTGCTCGACGCCGACGAGGGCACCGCCGCGATGGCGAAGGGCGCCTCCAACGGCAGGGCCACCCCCAACACGCCCAACTGGGCGGCGGTCGAGGCCACCTTGGTGATCAAGCAGTACATGACCGCGGTGCTCACCGGCAAGGACCCGGCGACCGAGGCCCGCAAGGCCAGTGAGTCCATCACCGCGACGCTCAACAGCGGGTCGTAGCGCGGTGAGCGTCCCCGCCGCCACCCGGGCCCCGGCCCCGCCCCGCCGCGGGCCGGGGCGCCCGGTCCCGCCCGGCAGGCCCCGCCGCCCCCGCAGGCTCTGGCCGTACCTGCTGATCGCCCCCACCGTGGTGGGCGGAGTCTTCCTGCTGCTGTATCCCCTCTTCCGCGCCGCGACGATCTCCTTCCAGCACTTCCGGATGGGTGAGCTGATCAGGGGCGGCGCGGAGCTCGTCGGCCTGGACAACTACCGGGAGCTGCTGGCGGGCGGGGAGTTCTGGACGGTGGTGCTGCGGACCTTCGTCTGGACCGGGATCAACGTGGTGCTCATCATGGGCCTGTCGACGGCCGTCGCCCTCATGCTGGCGAGGCTGGGACGACGCATGCGGCTGGCCCTGATGAGCGCGCTCGCGCTCGCCTGGGCCACACCGATCATCGCGGCCACGACGATCTTCCAGTGGCTGTTCCAGTCCGAGCTCGGCATCGTCAACTGGCTGCTGACCAGGCTGGGCTTCGAGTCCTTCCAGGGATACTCGTGGTTCGCCGACGGCCAGGCGATGTTCGGGGTCCTGGTGGTGCTCGTGGTCTGGCAGTCGGTTCCGTTCGCCGCGCTCACCCTCTACGCCGGCCTGACCACGATCCCGGCGGAGCTGTACGAGTCGGCCAGGATCGACGGCGGCACCGGCCGGCAGATCTTCACCAGGGTGACCTTCCCGATCCTGCGCCCGATGTTCGCGCTGATCACCTCGCTGGAGGTGATCTGGGTCTTCAAGTGCTTCCCGCAGATCTGGGTCCTCAGCCAGGGCGGCCCCGACGGCGCGACGACCACGCTGCCGGTCTACGCCTTCCGGATCGCCAGGGCCCTGCACCGCTATGACCTGGGATCGGCCGTAGCGATGCTCACCGTCGTCGTCCTCGCCGTCGCGCTGATCAGCAACCTGCGGCGGATGCTCAGGCAGGAAGGAGCCGAGCCGTGAGAGGCGTGTCCGGGAGGGACGTGTCAGCGGAGGGCGTGTCCGGGGAGGACGTGTCCAGGAGAGGTGTGGCCGTGAGGGGTGTGTCCGGGAGAGGTGTGTCCGTGAGTGGCGTGTCTGGGAGAGGCGTGTCTGGGAGAGGCGTGTCCGCGAGGGGAGGCGGCCGGAAGCCGAGGGCCCGGGGAATCGCCCTCAACGCCGCGGCCGCGACCGTTCTCATCGTGATGATCTTCCCGGTCTACTGGATGTTCGCCACCGCGTTCAAGCCCACGGCCGAGATCCAGTCCGAGACGCCCGGCCTGTGGCCCGCGCATCCGACGCTGGAGCACTTCGCCACCGCGGTGAGCGCCGACGGGTTCTGGACGTTCTGGCGCAACAGCCTGCTGGTCACCGGCGGCGCGGTGCTGCTGGCCCTGGTGGTGGCGCTGCTGTCGGCCTTCGCCGTGGCCAGGATGCGCTGGCGCGGCCGGGGGGCGTTCATCGTCATGGTCTTCGCCGCGCAGATGGCGCCGTGGGAGGCGCTTCTGGTGCCGATGTTCATCATCGCCCGGGACACCGACCTGCTCGACTCCCTGGCGATGCTGACCGGCGTCTACTTCATGATCACGCTGCCGTTCACGATCGTGACGCTGCGCGGGTTCCTGGCGGCCATCCCCACCGAGGTGGAGGAGGCGGCCCTGGTCGACGGCTGCACCCGCCTGGCGGCCTTCCGCCGGGTGGTCTTCCCGCTGCTCGCGCCCGGCCTGATGGCCACCTCGCTGTTCGGGTTCATCACCGCGTGGAACGAGTTCGCGTTCGTCAACGTGCTGATCATCAAGGACCAGGACAAACGGACGCTGCCGGTGTGGTTGTCGTCCTTCCGCGACGTGTTCGGCACCGACTGGGGCGCCACCATGGCCGCCGCGACGCTGTTCGCCCTGCCGGTGCTGGTGCTCTTCCTCTTCCTGCAACGCAGGGTCGGCGCGGGAATGATCGCCGGTGCGGTGAAGGGGTGAGACCCGCGACCGCGGTCCGCGGCCTTCCGGGGTGGTACTCCGCGGCCTTTCGGGGCGGCACTCCACGGCCTTGCGGAGTGGCACTCCGTGGTCTTTCGGAGCGGTACGGCATGCGCCACGGGGACGGGGCCGCAGCCGCGGTCGCGGGATCAGGCGGCCTCGTCCTCCCAGGCGAAGTCCCGGAGGGCGGGGTCGAGGGTGGCGTCGGTCATCCTGTTGGCGAAGGTGGAGATCGTGTAGGTGCCGATCCCCAGGACGACCTCCAGGGCGTTCCGCGGGGTGTATCCGGCCTCCAGGAACGCCCGCATCTCCTTGTCGCCGACCGCGCCGCGGCTGTCCATGACGGCGTGGGTGAAGACGCGCAGCGCCTCCAGGCGGACGTCCTCCAGCGGCCGGCGGGCCCGCAGGTCCTCGATGAGATCGGGTGAGGCCTGCAGCCCGGTCAGGACGGCGCTGTGCATCGCCACACAGACGTGGCAGCCGTTGCGGGTGGCGATCGTCAGGATGAGGACCTCGCGGTCGAGCGGGGGCAGGGTGGACTGCTCGAAGACGGCGTTGACCGTCAGGAAGCCCTTGAGCACCTCGGGCGAGACGGCCATCCGCGCGACCGGGTCGGGGATGTAGCCGAACTTCTTGCGGGTGGCCTCCATGGTGGACCGGGCGGTGGCCGGTGCGTTTTCGGCGGTGTGACTGACGAAGACGTCCTGGGACATCGTGACCTCTCTGCGGGGATGGTGCCGCATGCGGGGGCGTGCAGCTAACTGGTCAACTCGGTTGACTAGATGGTAAACGTGGTTGACCTATTTGGCAATGCGCGGAGTCCGGAAGGCGGGAGGGGGAGAGGGGCTTGGAGCGGCAGGCGGGTACGGCGGCGCGGGATCGGCCGGCGGGCTCGCTTTCGGGATGGGTCCGCAGTGGGTCGGGTGTCGCCCGCCCGTGGGGCGTGTCCGTGGTGGGCCGGGTGTCGCCCGCCCGGGCTGTGCCGCACGGCAGTCTGTTGAAACGGTGATGCGTGCCGGGCGGTGAGGTGCGTCCGTGAGGTGCGTCCGGGGTTGACCGGGTGTCGCCCGCCCGTGGGGCGTGTCCGTGGTGGGCCAGGTGTTGCCCACTCGGGCTGCGTTGCACGGCGACCGGGTGAAGACGTCCGAGGTCCGGTCAAGGGTCGTAGGCGATCGGTGACCGGATGCCGTGCCGCCGGGTGCCGCGGTGACATGGTGGTGCGGTGGTGTGGTGGCGATCAACGCCGCCATGTTCTGGGCGAGGCGCTCGGCGGTCAGCTGCGGACCTTGCTCAAGAACGGCCCTCGATACCTGGCGTTCGTCGAATCCGGAGTGGCCGGCGCCTCGGTGTCGTGAGCAGGCTTGTCTGTCGTGAGGCGCAGCCGGGTGGGCGACACCCGGCCCACCCCGGACGTGCCTCACGGGTGGGTGACACCCGGCCCACCCCGGACCCGCCCCCGCAGGTGGGCGACACCCGGCCTGCCACGGACGCACCTCACACCTCACGGGCGGGCCCTTCGCCCGGGTGGACCCGCCCCACCGGTGGACCCGCCAGCCGCTCCCGTGCCCACCCTCGGCCTCAGGACCCACTCGTCCTAGAAGAGGGCCGGGGTGGCGGAGGTGTTGATCCGTTCCAGCTCACCGGGCTTGAAGAAGCCGATCGTGCCGAACGTGCCGTCGTACCCGGGGTCCCGGATCACCTCGCCGCGGCGCAGCCGGGCGACGGCCTCCGCCAGCGGCGGTGAGTGCTGCGCGATCTCGTCGACCGGCACCTCCTGCAGGATCGCCAGCTCGGGACCCAGGGCGGCGGTGAGGGTGTCGACCTCGTTGAGGACCTTCTTGCTCTTGCTCCCCACGCCGAGGATCTCGCCCACGATCTCCGGCAGCGGGACGAGGCTGTGGAAGCCGGAGGCGCCGTCGGGGTCGGCGCCTTCCGGGCGGTCGGCCAGGTCCTCGACCCGGCTCAGCACGCCAACGGTGAGCGGCCTGCCGCACACGGGGCACACGCCGCCGCGACGGAGGGTCTCCCGAGGGTCCATCCGGACGCCGCACTTGCGGTGCCCGTCGAGGTGGTACTTGCCCTCCTCAGGGAAGAACTCCACCGTTCCGGCGTACCCGGAGCCGGTTTGCAACGCTTCCAGGACCGCGAAATAGTCCAGGTCCGTCTCGAACACCGTGGTCTCGCGGGCCACCATGGGCGGCGAGTGCGCGTCGGAGTGGCTGACCAGCCTGTAGCGGTCGAGGCCGGACACCCGCCGGTTCATGGCGGGGTCGCTGGACAGCCCGGTCTCCAGAGCGAAGATGTGGCGGGACAGGTCGCCGTAGCACTCCTCGATCGAGTCGAACCCGGACTTGGAGCCGAACACGCCGAACCACGGCGTCCAGACGTGGGCGGGCACCAGATAGGCCCCCTGCCCGCTGCTCAGCGTGATCTCCAGCAGGTCGCGGGAGTCCAGGCGCAGGACGGGCCGGCCGTCCATCTCCAGGTTGCCGGCCCGTTCCAGGCGGCGGTTGAAGGCTGCGGCCGCCTCGAAGTCCGGCATGTACACCAGGTGGTGGATCTTGCGGGTGCGCTCACCGCGGCTGTAGACCGTGGAGACCTCGGTGGACAGCATGAAGCGCACCGTGCCGGAGGCCAGGCCGGGCGGCAGCGTCCTGGAGATCTCCCGGTCCAGCTCGTCGCGGAGCCGGAACAGTCCCGGCTCCGCCGGGACGAGGCTCTCGCGCAGCCGGTCGAACCACACCGGGTGCGTGAGGTCGCCGGTGCCCATCAGGGTGACGCCCTTGTGCCGCGCCCACCACGTCAGATGCTCCAGATCGCTGTCCTTGCTACAGGCCCGGGAGTACTTGGAATGGATGTGCAGGTCGGCATGGAAACGCACTAGGACACTCTTTCGCAGGCCGGGTTCCGGATCATCGGCTCCACCTCCGCGCACCGGGGTGCGACGGGGTTCCGCCGTCGCGATTCAGTCAGAGACAGGTACGTTCTGCCCCAAATTCAGCGCGTCTATCGGGTCGTTCTCCGGCCCCATAGTCATGATCATCGTGGGTCGTCCCGGCACCCGGCCCGATCGGGTGGCGGCCCTGGCATGTGAGGACGCCGGGAGTGAATGGGAACCCTGCGCGGCCGGTGAGCCGCACACGGGCCCCGACGAACATGAAGAAGGGCGAGGTCGCGATGGCGGACAAGGCCGGTACCGCCGACGAGCACGGAGACGACGACGGCACGCTGCCGGACGGGGCGCTGCTGCGGGCGGTCTTCGCCGACCTGGGGGCCGGTGTGTATCTCACCGACCACACCGGGCGCATCACCGCGGTCAACCCCCGGGCCGTCACGTTGCTGGGCCGCCCGGCGGCGGCGCTGCTGGGCGCCGAGGACCACGACCTGCTGCACCGGGGTACCGGCGGTGAGGTGATCCCCCGTACGGCCTGCCAGGTGGCGGAGGTGCTGGAGCACGGACGCGTCGTCCGCGGTGAGATCGAGTGCGACACCTTCCTGGACGGCGGCGGCCACCTGCTGCCGGTCGCGTGGGTGGCCTCGCCGATCCGCCGGGACGGCAGGATCCGCGGCGCGGCGGTGCTGTTCGTCGACGCCACCGACCGCCAGGCCGCCGCGCGGCGTCAGGCGGACCAGCTGGCGGCTCTGGAGGATCTCACCGAACGGCTGACGGCGCTCACCGAGATCACCACCGTGCTGACCCAGACCCTGGACGTGGACGAGGCGCTGGGCCGGCTGGGCCGGCTGACCGTGCCGCGGCTGGCCGACTGGGCGGCGGTGGATCTGTACGCCGGTCCCCACGACATCCGCCGGGTCACGATCGCCGCGCCCCAGGGGCACGGCGGCGGGCAGGTCTGGCAGGGACCCCTGCCGCCGCTCACCGACTCCTCCCAGGCGCCGCTGGCCCACGTGCTGCGCAGCGGCGAGGCCGTACTGCTCGGTCCCGACGACGTCGCCGCCCCCGCCGACACGCCTCTGGCCGTCGCGCACCGCGAGCTGTACACCGCCTTCGGCGCCGCGTCGATGATCATCGCCCCGCTGCGCACCTCCCGGCAGGTGCTGGGCGCCCTCACCGTGGCCCGTGTCGACCCGGCGCACCCCTTCGACGTCGCCGACCTGACGCTGATCACCGACATCGGCCGCCGGGCTGGTCTGGCCGTGGACAACGCCCGTCTTTTCGGCCAGCAGCGCGACGTGGCCGAGACCATGCAGCGCCATCTGCTGGCACCGCTGCCGTGCGTGGACCACCTGGGGCTGGCGGCCCGTTACCGGCCGGCCCCGAAGGGATCCCAGGTCGGCGGGGACTGGTACGACGCCTTCCTGCTGATGGACGGCGTCACCGCGCTGGTCATCGGCGACGTCGCCGGGCACGACCTCAAGGCGGCGGCCGACATGGCCCAGTTGCGCAACATGCTGCGCTCCCTGGCGTGGGACCGCCGGGAGCCGCCCAGCGTCATCATCGACCGCCTGGACAACGCGATGATCGCCGTCAGCGACATCCCGATGGCGACCATGGTCATGGCGCGCGTCGAGGGACCGCAGGAAGGGCCGTGGCAGCTGCACTGGGTCAGCGCGGGGCACCCGCCGCCGTTGCTGGTCACCGCCGACGGTCACACCCGTTATCTGGAATCGGGACAGAACCTGCTGCTCGGGGTGGGGCTGGAGGACGGCACGTCCCGTTACGACGCCATCGAGCCGTTGCCCGAGCGCAGCACCCTGCTGCTGTACACCGACGGTCTCATCGAGACCGCCGGCGCCGATCTGGACGTCGGCATGAACCGGCTGCGCCGTCACGCCGCGGCGCTGGCCTGCCGCCCGCTGGACGAATTCTGCGACCAGTTGCTGGAGCGCATGGCATCGGACGGCACGGACGACATCGCTCTGCTGGCCATGCGCCTGCCCGGCGCCGGTACGGGCGCGGATGTCTAGGCGGTGCGCGTGATGACGGCGCAGGGGACGGGCGGTGCCGGATCGGCGCAGGGGGGCGAGGCCGGGCCGGCGGAGGAGTTCAACGAGACCGAATCGGCGAAGGAGTTCAACGAGTCCGGGCCGGCGGAGGGAGCCCCGAAGCCTTCGGAGACGGTCGGGCAGCCACCGGAGGACGAGGCCGGGGAGCAGCCCGAGGGCGAGGTCGAGGAACCCGGGACCCTCACCGAGCCGAACTTCTCGGCGATCGCCACGGCGGCCCGCCTGATCTGCGGGGTGCCGACCGGCCACGTCAGGCGGACGGGCGAGGAAGGCGACGACATCGTCGGCCATGCCGGAATGAGCTGGACCGGCATGGACGAGCAGGTGCCGTCGTTCCACACCTGGATCGTCCAGCGGCGCGAGCGGCTGGAGGTCCCCGACGCCCGGGACGACGAGGAGTTCCGCGACGACCCCCTGGTGACCGGGGAGCCGTACATACGCTTCTACGCGGGCATGCCGATGATCGGGGACTTCGGCCGGGTGGTCGGCACGGTGTGCGTGATGGGCGACCGGCCACACCAGTTGTCCGACGGGCAATGGCAGGTCCTGCGCCACCTGGCCGACAGCGCCGCCTCGATGATGGAGTCGCACCGCTACGCCCGCCAGAGCGAGCAGGTCGCCCACGGCCTGCAGGACCTCCAGGAGCTGAAGGACCAGTTCCTGCGCAGCATCAACCACGAGCTGCGCACCCCGCTGACCTCGATCCGCAGCTACCTGCAGCTCATCCAGGAGGGCGGCCTCGACCCCGGCACCGAGAGGCGGTTCCTGCAGGTCATCGAGCGCAACAGCGACCGGATCCTGCTCCTGATCGACGAGCTGCTGCTGATGGCCAGCCTGAACGCCCGCACCGTCAGCTACGTCCCCCGCCGGGAGAACCTGGTCGTCGTCATCCGCCGCGCGATCGACTCCGTGGCCGAGGAGGTGCAGGACCGGGACCATATCGTGCACCTGCACGCTCCGACCGAGGTGGCGGCGTGGATCGACACCCGCCGGATGCAGCACGCCGTACGGCACCTGCTGGACAACGCGATCAAGTTCACCTCGCCCGGCGGCAGGATCGACGTCACCGTCAGCGCCGACCCCGCGCCGCGGTTCACCGTCTGCGACAACGGGATGGGGATCGCGACCACCGAGGTCGAGCGCGTCTTCGAATCCTTCTACCGCGCTCCCGCGGCGGAGGAACAGGCGATCGGCGGTACCGGGATGGGGCTGTCCATCGTGGAGAAGACCCTCCAGCTGCACGGCGGCAGCGTGCGCATCGACAGCCGGCCGGGCGAGGGCACGTGCGTGCGCGTCAGCCTGCCCATCCCGCCGGAACCCGTCGCCCCGGACTCCGAGCTCGCCCCGCAGAACCGGATCGCCGATGCGCCGCAGACACCGGGAACCGATGCGCGGGGCGGGGTTCCCCGAACGTCTGGTGGGGCAGTCGAAATGTGATTGTTCGATGGGAGGGATCCCGGTATGACGCAACCCCTGATACCGATGTGCCGGACCTGCGGAGCCATGGTGGAGCATCCCGGACGTCATCGTGAATGGCACGAGGCGCTCGAACGCCTGGTCCCCGGACTGGCGGCCGAACTGGAGAAGACACAAGGGAACGGGCAGCCCGAGCAGGGCTTCACGTTCTGAACGTTCTGCCACCCCGAACCGGCCGCGGACCGCCGCGCGCCGGGGACGGTGCCGCCCGCCGGGCCCGCCGGGCCCGGCGGGCCCGGCGGGGTTGCGGTCACACCGATCGGGGGAGTGTCACGGGGGAGACGTCGGCACCTATCCGGCTCTTGCCTGTTCGGATGCCTCTGGGATGATGAATATGGACCTGTTCCTCCTTGTGCGGTCAAGACCCCTAAATCGGGGTTTTGCGTTACCTTGCCGGTGGACGGGCGGACAGGAAGACAGGCGGAAGAAAAGCGAGGCCGGTCTGGATGCGATCTCCAGATGAGATGGGCTTCGAGGTCGTGCTCGGCAGCTACGGCAAGTGCGCCGTGGTGCATCTCAAGGGCGCGCTGGATCTGGCGACCGCCTCCGCCCTGCGGGTGATGATCGAGCACCTGTGGGACTTCCTGCAGGAGGGATGTCTGGTGCTGCACCTCAGCTCCATGACCTTCTGCGACTCCACCGGGATCGGCGCGATGATCGGGGTCTCCAAGGGCTGCAACGAGCGCGGCGTGCGCCTGGTCCTGGCCGCCGCCCCGGTGGCGCTGAGGCGCAGGCTCACCATCACCGGCCTGCTCCCCCTGTTCGAGGTGCACGACTCGCTGAAGGAAGCGCTGAGCGAGGTGGGCTGGCAGTCGGAAGGCGCCGCCGGGATCTCGCCCTTCGCCATGGAGGCCTGACGCGAGGCCCGGCACGAGGCCCGAGGTCCCATCGAGGCCCGAGGCCCGACGTCCCATCGAGGTCTCCTGCGGGAGGCAGGAAGCGCCCGGCGGGGGCGGTCAGCTCTCCAGGGCCATGGCGAGGCGGAAGGCCAGGCCGGTGTGCCTGCGGTAGCCGAGCCGCTGGACGGCCAGTTGCAGGGCCTCGGGCTGGCCGACCAGCACCACCCAGGCCTTGGCGCGGGTGACCAGGGTGTACAGCAGCCTGCGGTGCAGCATCACGCCTCCGGCCTCGGCCACGATCGGGGCCACCACGAAGGGGTACTCGCTGCCCTGGGAGCGGTGCACGCTGATCGCGTAGGCGTGGGTCAGCTCGTCCAGCTCGCCGAAGGCGTACTCCACGGTCTCGCCGTCGTCGGTGCGGATCTCCAGGATGCGCTCCTGGGACCTGACCTCCGTGACCGTGGCGATCTCCCCGTTGAAGACGCCCTTGTCGTAGTTGTTGCGGATCGGCATGACCCGGTCGCCCACCCGGAAGACCGACGGCCCCGACCAGTGCTCGGCCGTGCCCTCGCGTGCCGGGTTCAGCCGTTCCTGCAACCGGCGGCCGAGCTCGACGCTGCCCGTCGGGCCCTTGCGCATCGGGCACAGCACCTGGACCTGGTCCCGGCCGATCTTCTGCTTGCGGGGGATCGCCTCCGTCGCCAGGTGGACCACCCGTGCGGCCACGTCCTCGGGGTCGTCGATCGCCTCGAACCAGAAGCCGCCCCTGCCGGGCAGGTCGGGCAGCTCACCCGCCCGGATCCGGTGGGCGGCCCGGACGATCCCGCTGTCCTGGGCCTGCCGGAAGACGTGGGTCAGCCGGATGCGCGGGATCTCCTCCACCCGCAGCAGGTCGGTCAGCACGTTGCCGGGCCCGATGCTGGGCAGCTGGTCGCCGTCGCCGACCAGCAGCAGGTGGCCGCCCGACGGGATCGAGGCCGCCAGCCGGGTGGCCAGGTGCAGGTCGAGCATCGAGGCCTCGTCCACCACGATGAGGTCGGCCTCGGCGGGGGACTGCTGGAACAGCGTGGTCTCGTCACGCTCCTGTTGCTGCTGGGCGAGCATCCGGTGCACGGTCATCGCGGGCAGGCCGGTGAGCTCGGACAGGCGCTTGGCCGCCTTGCCCGTCGGCGCGGTCAGAGTCACCGTGCCGCCCATCGCCCGCACGGTCGAGGCGATCACCTTCACCGTGTGGCTCTTGCCGCAGCCCGGGCCGCCGGTCAGGACCGACACGGTGTTGGTCAGCGTGAGGTTCACCGCCGCCCGCTGGTCCTCGTGCAGCCCCTCGTCCTCGGTGAAGGTGCGCAGCGGCAGCGTCGAGCGGGCCCTGCAGAGCCTGGCCAGGTGCGCCGCCAGCGAGAGCTCCCGGCTGTGCTGTTCCTTGGAGTAGACCACCACCTGGCCGGGGACGGCCGGCGAGGCCTCGACGATCACCCTGCGCTCGGCGATCAGCGTGTCCACCGCCTGGCCGATCAGCTCGTCCTCCCGGCCGACCAGGGCCGAGGCCGCCGAGACGAGAGCGGGCAGCGGCAGGAAGCAGTGGCCGTCACGGGCGGCCGCCGCCTCCAGCCGGTCCAGGACCGCCGCCCTGATCCGCTGCGGGCTCTGCTCGGGCACCCCGGACCGCAGCGCGATCCGGTCGGCGGTGTGGAAGGCGATCCCCCGCACCCGGCCGATGAGCTGGTAAGGATCACCGACGAGGACCTCGGCCGAGTCGTTGCCGAACACCTGGTAGATCTTGGTCGCCAGCAGCGGGCTGATCCCGTATCCCTGCAGGACGACCATCAGGGCGGCGATGGCCTTCTGCTCCGCCCACGCCTCGACGATCTGCGCCTGCCGGGTGGCGCCGATGTTGACGACCTCCGTGAGGCGCTCGGGCTCGGTGTCGATGACCGTGAGCGTCTCCTCGCCGAAGTGGCTGACGATGGCGTGGGCCAGCCGCGGCCCGATCCCGCGGATCAGGCCGGAGCCGAGATAGAGCGTGATGGCCCGCACGGTGGAGGGGACCACCCGCTCGCAGCGCGTGGCCAGCAGGCGGCTGCCGTGGCGCGGGTGGCGGTCCCACTCCCCGGTCAGCCGCAGCGTCTCACCGGGCTGCACCCCGGCCAGCGCGCGGCCGGAGGCGACGAAGGCGGGCAGGTCGTCGGCGCTCATGCGGGCGACGGTGTATTCGTCCTCGCGGACGAACACCAGTTGCTCGACGGAGGCTTCGACCTCCGTCAAGGACGGCTCGTCCGGCACGGTCACCGCAGGGTTGTCGAACACCACAGGTTTCCCGAAATCATGTGCAGCACCTCATCGCAGGACATTAACCGGTGCCTGCGACAGAACCGCGCCATCAGGGTCAGGAGACCTGCCCGGTCGCACCCGGCTCAGGCGTCCTGCCGGTCGTGTCCGGCGGCCGCCCTCCTGCCGGTCACCGGCCTGGACGCTCTCAGCCCCAGCCAGATCAGCACCGCCACCACGGCGACCAGGAGATATTCGATCACCGGGATGCGGACGACCTCGTCGACCGAGCCGAAGCCGCGGACGCCGTACACCGCCGCCACCGCCCCCGCGTAGGCGGCGGCCAGCAGCCACCGGATCGCCGCGGAGAGCCCGAGGCCGTGCATCTGGGTGATGACGAAGACGCCGAGGAAGCCGAACAGGAACATCGGCCAGGCCCCGTCGGGGCCGCTGGTCATCACCGCCACGAGCGTGCCGTGCACCGCGACCATGATCTCCAGGGTGAAGGTCCACCGGCGGTCGGTGTGCGCCCGGGTCAGGAAGAGGCTGCCCTGCAGCAGGAGCAGGAACATGTAGAAGAAGCCGATCAGGTGCCCGCCGGTGGCCTCCATCGGGTGGTACCAGAAGGTGTAGACGGCGGCCCAGCTGAACAGATAGCCGTGGTACCTGCGGGCGAAGCCCGCCACCTCCCGCCCGATGGGCGCCGGCCGGCCGAAGAACAGGCCGCGGCGCCGGTTCTCCATCAGCAGCACGACGACCAGCAGCAGGACGACCGAGCCCTGCGAGCTGAAGATGGACACGTCCTGGGCGAGGCCGTCGTAGAACACGTGGGTCTGCACGGTGTGCAGCAGGATGAAGCCGGAGTTCACCGCCAGGGCCACGACGTTGACCCGGTGCAGGCCCGAGGTGTAGCGGCGGACCCGGGTCTGGGCGTAGTAGATCAGTCCCCACAGCGCCACCTGGTGGGCCGCGTAGCCGAGCCAGGCCGAGGCGCGGGTCCAGAAGGTCGGCTCGGGCAGCTTCCAGTAGTACCAGGACGCGCCCTGGTCGGGCAGCAGCCGGATGCCGTGCAGCCGCTGACCGAGCAGCCACACCATCCCGGTCAGTACGGCACTGGCCGCTATGCCGATGATGAGGGCGCGGTGGGCGCTCCGTCCCGCCGTATCGTTCAGCATGCTGATGATTATTCATTCGTTCAGTAAGCTGAACAATATGACGGCGGCAGGATGTGACCTCCGATCACGGCGCGATGTGGGAGCCGGACCCCGGTTCTGTGACAATGGGCCGGTGGCCGAAGGGGATGAGCAGCACGTCGTACGGCATCCCGACGCGGTGCGCGCCGACATCCGCTCCTGGCCGACCGGCCGCCTGCTGTCGGTGGCCGCCCGGGTGGTGGAGGGACGCTTCCACGACTTCCTGGCCGGTCACGGCCTCACCCACGCGGGCCTGATCGTCCTGCACCACGCCGCCGAGGGCCGGCTGACCCAGCGTGAGCTCGCCACGCTGTGCCGGGTGACCGACCAGACGATGAGCAGGACGATCGAACACCTGCGCCGCTCCGGGTACGTGGTCAAGGAGACCGACGCCCACGACCGGCGCCGCGTCCTCATCGAGATCACCCCGGGCGGGCGCCGGGTGCTGGACGAGGCGCGCGAGCAGGAGCGCCGCTCCGACGCGCTCTTCGGCGCGCTGGACGACTACGCCGGATTCCGCGACCAGCTGATCACGTTGATCACCGCCGTCTGAGCCGGTCCCCCACATCGAGCACGTCGAGGTCCCGAGGCAGGGAGCGCACAACCGGATGAGAACGATCGTGGTGACCGGCGGCACCCGGGGCATCGGCCTCGGCCTGGCCCGGTCCTTCCTGGCGCGCGGCCATCAGGTGGCGGTGTGCGGCAGCCGGGCCGACTCGGTACGGCGGGCCGCCGACGAGCTCGGCGTCCTGGCGCTGGTCGCCGACGTCGCCGACCGGTCCCGCCTCCAGGCGCTGTGGGAGGCCGTCGTCGAGCGCCACGGCAGGGTGGACCTGTGGATCAACAACGCCGGGATCTCCCACACCCGGACCCCGCTGTGGCGGCTGCCCGAAGGGGAGACCCGCTCGGTCGTGGAGGCGAACCTCCTGGGCGTCCTCAACGGCTGCGCCGTGGCGGTGGCGGGCATGGCCGCCCAGGGCGGCGGCCACGTGTGGAACATGGAGGGCCTGGGCAGCGACGGCCGCACCGCGCCCGGTCTCGGCGTCTACGGCGCGACCAAGCGGGCGGTGACCTACCTGACCCGGGCCATGGTCAAGGAGATGCCGCCCGGCGTCTCGGCCGGCCTGCTCAGCCCGGGCATGGTGGTCACGGACCTGCTCACCCACGACTACGGCCCCGAGGAGCTGGCACGGGTCAGGAAGGTGTTCAACATCCTGGCCGACCGGGTCGAGACCGTCACCCCGTGGCTGGCCGAACGCGCGATCACCCACGCCCGCAACGGCGCCCACGTGCGCTGGCTGACCCCCGCCAAGATCGCGGCCCGCTTCGCCGCCGCCCCCTTCCGCAGGCGCGAGCTGTTCGGCGACTGAAGACGGCGACTGAAGACGGCGACCGAAGACGTCCCCGGACGGGTCAGGCCGATATGGGGTTCACCCGCCGGTGGTGCAGGCCGATGACGGGCACCTCGTGCAGGCTGCCCGAGTACAGGAACTGCGTCATGCCGATCAGCAGCCGCCGTACGTCCTCCTGCGGGCGGACCACCAGACGCAGGAACTGGCTGGTCGTGCCGAGCTTGTTGCCGCACTCGCGGACGTAGACGCCGTGCTCGGTGAGCAGGTGGTCGCGCAGCGGCACCCCGTCGCGCCCCGGCGGCAGCTTCACCAGCAGGAAGTTGCCCTGGGAGGAGAAGACCGACAGCTCCGGCATGGTGCTGAGCTGCTGGAACATCGCGCGCCTGTCGTAGGCCAGGCGCTTGAGGCTCTCGCGGTACTCGCTCATGTACTGCTTCATCATGAACACCACGACCTCGGCGAAGGAGTTGAGGTTCCACTTGGGCAGCGCGTCGCGCACCCTGCCCGCCAGCGCCGGGTTGGCGACCATGTAGCCGAACCGGATGCCGTGCAGCCCGAAGTTCTTGCCCAGGCTGCGCAGCACGATCACGTTCGGCCGGACCGCGGCCTCCGCGGCCACCCCCGGGTACGGCTCGGCGTCCACGAACTCGCCGAAGGACTCGTCGACGATCACCAGGTCCAGGTCGATGAGCTGGTCGAGCAGGCGCAGCACCTCGTGCTTGGGCAGGTACCCGCCGTCGGGGTTGTTGGGGTTGCAGATCACCGCCACGCGCGAGCCGCGGGTACGGATGAAGGAGACGTAGCCGTCCACGTCCAGGGTGAAGTTGCGGCTCTCCAGCAGGGGGTACATGTCGACCCGCTTGCCGGTCTCCAGCGGCTGGTCGGTCCAGCGGCCGAAGGTCGGGATCGGTACGGCCAGGCTCTCCTTGACGAGGAGGTGGTCGATCCAGGTGATCAGTTCGGTGGACCCGTTGCCCATGGCGACCGTCCTGGGGTGCAGCCCGAGCGTGGAGCACAGCTCCGCGGCGATCGTGTCGGCGTCGCTCGGATAGAACTTCAGGATCGTCTCCAGGTTCCTCCCGAGGTGCTCGAAGATCTCCGGGGTCGGGAAGTAGGGGTTGCACGGGATGCAGAAGTCCACCGGGGGCAGCTGGTCCGACGACCCCCGCAGCAGCGAGAAGTACGAAGGGCTGTGCGCCTGCGCGCGCAATAGGCTGAGCTCCACGACACCTCCATAGGCACGCGTCCGACGTGTGAAGGTACGCGCCGGTGGAGTGATCGGTTCAGCCGGTTCTCAGACCGCCGCGCCGTACGCGTCAGGCCGCCACGCCGGACGGTCCGGGGCCGCGGGCCGGCTCGACCCGGTTGCGCCCCGCCCGCTTGGCGGCGTAGAGCGCCCGGTCGGCGGCGCTCAGCAGGTCGTCGCAGCTCATCCCGGAGACGTAGGAGGACACGCCCGCGCTGAGGGTGATCGACAGGACGTGCTCGCCCGCCCGGACGGACTCGGCCTCCACCCTCCCGCGCAGCGCCTCCGTCCGCGCGAGCGCCTGCTCGCCGCTCACGCCGGGGAACAGGATGACGAACTCCTCGCCGCCGTGGCGGGTCACGACCTCGTCCCGCCGGAACTCGGCGGCCAGCAGCTCGGCGAGGCGGACCAGGACCTGATCGCCGGCCAGGTGGCCGTAGCGGTCGTTGATCTGCTTGAAGTGGTCGATGTCGAGGAGGGCGAGGCTGAGCGGTGAGCCCTCCCGCCCGGCCCGCTCCGTCTCCCGGAGCATGCACTCCACGAGGTGACGGCGGTTGTACAGGCCGGTCAGCGTGTCCCGGACGGCCTGCTCGGCCAGGTCGGCGCGGAGGGCCTCGATGGTGTGCAGCTGGTCGCGCAGCCGGGCGTTGGCCGCCTCCAGCTCGACCCGCTGGCGGTTGAGCGCGGTGATGTCCCTGGCGACCACGGCCCAGCCGACGTGGCCGCCGCGGCCGTCGCCCAGCGTGCTGACGCGCACGTTCAGGTCCACGCCGCTGCCCTTGTAGTCGGCGTAGATCCGGTCGGTGTGGGTGCCCTCGGACAGGTCGACGTCGCAGAGCACCTCGTTCATCGGCAACCCCGTCAGCCGGGCGGGCAGATCCGGCATCAGCCGCCGCACCAGCCGGTCCGCCGCCGGGTTGAGGTCGAGGATCCTGGCCGACCCGTCGAGCGTCACGACCATGTCGTTGATCATCTCGAAGACGTCCTGCCGCGCCACGGGGACCAGCTCGTACAGGGACCGGCGGACGAACAGCCAGTACGTCACCGTCAGGGTGACGCAGAACCCGAGGGGGGACAGGTCCACGTCCCGGACGACGCCGGTGACGTTGAGGACGTTGCCGATCGTCGGGGGGAGGGCGGCCAGCAGGGTGAGCCCGTACAGCATCCGCTGGTGGTGCGGGCCCCGCACCCACGAGTACATGATCCGCGCGGCGGCGGCCGCGAGCAGCAGGTAGCTGTAGGCGACGTGGGCCAGGGAGATCGGAGTGATGCCGGCCGGGTCGAGGGGGGCGGCGCCCGGGGCGAGGAACCCGTGGAGCCAGGGGTCGGTGGCCACCGCGCCGACGGTGATCACGGGCTCGACCGTCAGCAGCAGGACGGTACGGCGCGACGGCCGCCATCCCCGGTCGGTCAGGGCCCAGGACAGCAGCAGGAAGCCCGGCGGCACCACGCAGATGCCGACGAAGAGCAGGACCCACAGCACGAGAGGGGCCCCGGTGTCACCGGAGACGGCCATCAGCCCGCCGCTCAGGCACCACAGCGCGATGGCGGACGCGAGGACCGCCAGGATGCCGGTGGCGGTGGTCGTGCTGCGGCGGCGCCAGGCGACGCCCGCCACCCAGGCGGCCACCAGTGCCGACAGGACGAAAAGCAGGGCCAGGACCGTCTCCCGCACCTCGCGCACTCCTCCCGCCGTGACCGATCTCGCACAATGCGTCGATGTCCCATCGGCCGGGCCGGACCCGGCCTGAGGATTCCGCCGGGGAAAGCCGGGGAAAGCCGGGGGAACAGCGGGCTAGTCGTGCAGCGACAGCGCGATGGCGCGTTTGAGGATCTTCCCGGTGGGGCTCGTCGGCAGCTCGTCGGTGAACGCGATCTGCCGGGGGTACTTGTAGGCGGCCATCCGCTCCCTGGCGAAGGCGCGCAGCTCCTCGGGCTCGACCGGCGCGCGCAGCGTCACCACGGCCGCGATCTCCTCGCCGAGCTCCGGGTGGGGGATCCCCACCACCGCCGCCTGCCGGACGGCGGGATGCTCGTACAGGACCTCCTCCACCTCGCGGGGGTAGACGGTGTAGCCGCCCCGGATGATCACGTCCCGACGCCGCGCGACGAGGAAGAAGAACCCCTCCTCGTCGACCTTGCCGAGGTCGCCGGTGTGGAACCAGCCGTCGCGCACGGCCGCCGCGGTCGCCTCGGGGTCGTTCCAGTAGCCCTTCATCACGTTGGGCCCCCGGATGACGATCTCGCCGACCTGGCCGCACGGCAGCTCCCGGCCGGTCTCGTCGACGATCTTCATCTCGACGCCCTTGATGGGCCGGCCCAGTGACCCGGTCCGGCGGCCGGGACCGGCGCGGTTGGACGCGGCGACCGGGGAGGTCTCGCTGAGGCCGTACCCCTCCATGATCTCGCAGCCGAACCGGGTCTCGTAGGCGCGCAGCACGTCGAGCGGCATGGCGGCGCCGCCGGAGACGCACACGCGCAGCAGCGACATGTCGGAGGCCCCGGGGTGGTCGAGCAGGGCGATGTACATCGTGGGCACGCCCTGGAAGACCGTGACGCCGTCCCTGCGGATCACCTCCAGCGCCCGGCCCGCCTCGAAGCGCGGCAGCAGCGTCAGGCGGGCGCCGGAGTGGACGGTCGCGTTGAGCGAGCACGTCTGCCCGAAGGAGTGGTAGAGCGGCAGCGCGCCGAGGACGACGTCGTCGACCCCGAGCGCCTGCATGCGGGCCACCGCCGCGGCGTTGCCCCCGAGGTTGGCGTGGGTCAGCTCGATGCCCTTGGGCCGGCCGGTGGTGCCGGAGGTGTAGTGGAGGACCGCGGTGTCCCCGGCCGCCCTCGGAGTGATCGCGTGCTCGGCCGGCATGCCGCGCAGCAGCCGGGGGAACTCCTCGGGGACCACGAAGAAGCAGTCGGCGCCGGTGCCGACGGTCCCGGCCTCGGCGGTCTCGGCGAGGGCGTGCCAGGCGATCAGCAGCCGGGCCCCGCAGTCGCCGACGTAGGAGGCGATCTCCCGTCTGCGCAGCAGCGGATCGAGCGGGACGACCACGGCCCCGGCCCGCAGGACCCCGTAGTAGACGACGGCGAACTCCGGGACGTTCGGCAGCATGATCGCCACCCGGTCGCCGGCGCGGATCCCGTGCCGCTCCAGCAGGGCCGCCACCCGCGCGCTCATCAGGTCCAGGACCCCGTAGGTGATCTCCGCCTCGTCGAGCGTGACGACCGCTCTGCCGGCGAGCCGCTCGGCGGTGAGGCGCAGCCGGTCAGCGAGGTTCATGGAAGCGACCGTACGCCCGGCCCGCATGGCGATCATCGGTCGCGGTCGCCAGTCTTCTCCGCCCGGAATTGGTGTCCGGCGGCAACGAGTCGTACAGCGAGATCGCGACGAGCAGGTCGACGAGGTCGTTGATCCGGCGCAGATTGCGCCCGGTGCGCTCGCGGATGCGCCGCAGGCGGTACTGGGCGGTGTTGGGGTGGATCTGCAGCCGCTCGGCGGCGGCGCGCAGGTTCAGGTCGGCGGCGGCGAAGGCCCTGATGGTGGCGGTGAGCACGCCGCCGCGCGCCCGGTCCTCGGCCAGGAGCGAGGTGATCCGCGGATCGACCAGGTGCCGCGCGGTGTCGTCGGCCCGCAGCGCCAGATACTGGAAGGGCGTGATCCTGGGCAGCGCCGCCACCCCTCCCTCCTCGGGCAGGAACTCCAGCACGGCGCGGGCCTCCTGGTAGGCCTGCGGGATGCGGGCGGTCCCGTCGATCACGGTGCTGACGCCCATCGCCAGGACGATCTCCTCGCTCAGCAGGCTCTCCCGTACGGCCTGCAGCCGGTCGCACAGCTCCTCGGGGTCGCCTCCCGGGCCGAGCACCGGGACGGCCACGATCTCCGAGTGCCGCACGACCGACAGCGTCCTGGTGCCGTTGCCCCAGGTCCTGGCGATCGCCGCGCACGCCGCGTGCCGGGCGTCGGCGCCGCGGTCCGGGCCGGTCGGCACGGCCGCCGCGCACACCCCCGGCGTCTGCGGCAGCAGGACCGCGATCACCACGAGCATCGGCGTGGAGGTCTCGGGCCACAGCCCGTGCGCCTGGGCCGCGGCGATCTGCCGGCCCCGGGTGGGCGTGCCCCCGGCCAGGAAGGTCTCCAGCAGGTCCCTGCTCTCGCGCACCGCCTCGGCGGCGGCGTACTGCTGGAACTCCATGTACGCGTTGGCCGCGTGCGTGCTGGCGAAGTCGCAGTAGCGCATCAGCGGGGCCGCCAGCGAGAGCGCGGCGTCGTGCCCGGCGAACGAGCGGCCGGCGCGTTCGATCACCGCCTCCCAGAAGACCTGCTGGCCCACGCGGAAGGCGTTGATGTAGTCGGCCAGGGCGACCCCGGCCCGGGCCCGGCGCATCGCCGCCCGGCGGGTGAAGGCGATGTCGTCGAGCGTCACCGTGCGGTCCTCGAACAGGACGGCCAGCTTGCTGCGGTAGTGCTGGACCACCTGGTCGCGCACGTCGGCGTGGAAGGCCGCCTCCTGGGCCGCGTACGCCGGTATCTCGGCCCGCATCGTCCTGACCGCGGTCTCGGCGAGATCGTCCAGGTCGTCGAGGAGTTCGGAGAGGATGCGCGTCCGCTCGGCGCGGACCGCCTCTGCCGCCGTGAGGGTTCCCGTGCTGAAACCACCGGACATGTCGGGATGATCCCTGCTCATGGCAGGGCGGTCAACGATTCGTGACCACTCCGAGACGGACGCTGTGCGCGGCGGACAACACCCCTGACGCATCTTGGGTGGCCGTGCCCAATGCGGTCTCCGGCGGGCGGAACCTACGCTAACCAGAACTTCAGAACATTGTTCTTCCATTCCTGCGCCCGGGAGGCCGGATGCTGGAGGTACACGATCTCACGGTTCGCTTCGGGGGCATCACCGCGCTCGAGGGTGTGGGGTTCTCCGTGCGGGGCGGGGAGATGGTGGGGCTCATCGGGCCCAACGGCGCCGGCAAGACCACGCTGTTCAACTGCCTGACCCGGCGCTACGACGCCGACGGCGGGACCGTCCGCTACGAGGGCGGGGACCTGCTGGCCGTACCGCCGCACGCGATCGCGTCGCTGGGCATCGCGCGGACCTTCCAGAACCTCGGCCTGTTCCCGCACATGTCGGTGCGCGACAACGTCATGGTCGGCGCGCACCACCGCGGCGGGGCCGGCTTCCTGACCGCCTCGCTGTGGCTGCGGCGGGTCCGCCGGGAGGAGGCCCGGCTGCGCGCCGAGGCGGAGGAGATGCTGGAGCGGCTGGAACTGACCCGGATCGCGGACCACCCGGCGACGGGGCTGCCCTTCGGCACGCTCAAGCGGGTGGAGCTGGCCAGGGCGCTGGTCTCGCGCCCGCGGCTGCTGCTGCTCGACGAGCCGGTCAACGGGCTCAACTCCGCGGAGGTCCAGGAGTTCTCCGGCACGCTGCGCGCGATCCGCGAGGAGTTCGACCTGACGATGGTCGTGGTCGAGCACCACATGGGCTTCGTCATGGGGATCTGCGACCGGATCGTCTGCCTGAACTTCGGCCGGAAGATCGCCGAGGGCTCGCCGGCGGAGGTCCAGCGCGACCCCGAGGTGATGCAGGCCTACCTGGGGACGGCCGTATGACCGCCGACGACTTCCTGACGGTGACGGACCTGCACGCCGGGTACGGGGAGGCCCGGGTGCTGCACGGGGTGAACCTGAGCGTGGGCCGCGGGGAGATCTGCGCCATCCTCGGGCCCAACGGGGCGGGCAAGACGACCCTGTTGCGGGCGCTGTCGGGCATGGTCCGGGTGCGCGGCGCCGTACGGCTCGACGGGGCCGACCTGACCAGGCGCCCGCCGGACGCCGTCGCCCGGCGGGGCGTCGCGCACGTGCCCGAGGGACGCGGCACGTTCATGCCGCTGACCGTCGAGGAGAACCTGCGCCTGGGCGCCTTCGTACGGCGGGGCCGCGGCGAGGTGGAGGCCGACCTGGAGCGGATCTACGGCTACTTCCCGGTGCTGCGGGAACGGCTGCGGCAGCCGGCGGGCAGCCTCAGCGGCGGCGAGCAGCAGATGCTGGCCATCGGCAGGGCGCTCATGCTGCGGCCCCGGCTGCTCCTGCTGGACGAGCCCTCCCTGGGGCTGGCCCCGATGGTCACCCGGGAGCTGTTCCGCATCGTGCAGACGATCAACGAACAGGAGCGGACCA
This sequence comes from Paraplanobispora siamensis, assembly GCF_016863175.1. Classification (GTDB taxonomy): domain Bacteria; phylum Actinomycetota; class Actinomycetes; order Streptosporangiales; family Streptosporangiaceae; genus Planobispora; species Planobispora siamensis. The sequence continues at coordinate 8,643 of NZ_BOOJ01000030.1, read as the reverse complement.
CCGTGGTCGTCGTCGAGCAGAACGCCCATCTCGCCCTCGACGTCGCCGGCCGGGCGCACGTCCTGGAGACCGGGCGGATCGTCCTGTCGGGATCGGCGGAGCAGATCAGGGCGGACGAGCAGGTCGCCCAGTCCTACCTCGGATACCGGGTGTAGCCGTGGCCGGATTCCTGCAGCAGATCATCGAGGGCCTCGGCGCCGGGGCGATCTACGCCAGCCTCGCCCTCGCCCTGGTGCTGATCTACCAGTTCACCGGGATCGTCAACTTCGCCCAGGGTGAGATGGCGATGTTCTCCACCTACATCGCCTGGCAGTTCGTCGCCGGGGGCATGCCGTTCTGGCTGGCCCTGGTGCTCACGCTGGCGGTGTCCTTCGCGGGCGGCATGCTCATCGAGCGGGTGCTCATCCGTCCCGTGGAGGGCGCCCACGAGCTGACCGTGGTGATCGTCAGCGTGGGGCTGTTCATCTTCGTCAACGCCGCCGCCGGGTGGATCTGGACGTTCCTGATCAAGGACTTCCCCAACCCGTTCCCGGGCGGCGCGATCGAGGCCGGCGGGCTCACCGTGGGGTTCTCGACGCTGGGGATCCTCGCCGTGGTCGGGGTCGTCATGGGCCTGCTGTACCTGCTGTTCCAGCACACCAAGATCGGCCTGGGGATGCGCGCCGTGGCGACCAACCCCGAGTCGGCCCGGCTGGTCGGCATCCGGGTCGGCTGGACGCTCGCGCTCGGCTGGGGCCTGGCGGCCACGGTCGGCGCGGTCTCGGGGATCCTGGTGGCGCCGCTGCTGTTCCTGGAACCCAACATGATGGGCGGCGTCCTCATCTACGCCTTCGCCGCGGCGACCCTCGGCGGGTTCGACAGCCCGGCGGGGGCGGTGGCGGGCGGCCTGATCGTCGGCGTCGCCGAGACGCTCGCCGGGGCGTACGTGGGCTTCATCGGATCCGACCTCAAGATCGGGGTTCCGCTGGTCATCATCCTCGGCGTGCTTCTGGTACGGCCGCAGGGCCTGTTCGGCAGAGCGGCGGTGGAACGCGTATGAGCGAGCGAAGCGAGCGAATCAATAGGCGCAGAGTGTCCGCGGATGCGGGCTCCGAGCCGTCAGGCGAGGAGATCGCATGAGCGGACCGACGGAAGTGACGGACAAGCCGGCGCCGGCGGCGGCGCCCGCCCGGGGCGGGGTCCTGGCGCGCGTCACCGGCGCCGGCTGGCGCCGGCCGGCGGTGGCGGTGCTGCTGGTGCTGGCCTGCTACGCGCCGTTCCAGCTCGTGCCCTTCCGGGTCTTCCAGCTCACCATGGTGCTGGTCTACGCGGTGGCGCTGCTGGGGCTGAACCTCCTGGTCGGCCACGCCGGCCAGATCTCCCTGGGCCACGGCGCGTTCATGGCCGTGGGCGCCTACGGGGCCGCGATCATGCTCGACCGGTGGGACGTGCCGCACCTGGTGACCCTGCCGGTCGCCGCCGGGCTGGCGTTCGTGCTCGGCCTGGGTCTCGGCCTGCCCGCCGTACGGCTGCGCGGGCTCTATCTGGCCCTCGTGACGCTGGCCATCGCGATCTTCCTGGTGCCGCTGCTCAAGCGGTTCGAGTCGGTGACCGGCGGCTCCATGGGGCTGACGCTCCCCAAGCCGGCGCCGCCGGCGTGGACGGGGCTGGCCGAGGACCAGTGGCTGTACTTCCTGGCGCTGGCCGTGACCGTCGCCGCCTTCCTGCTGGCCCACGGCCTGCTGCGCTCGCGCGTCGGCCGGGCGCTGCACGCCGTACGGGACAACGAGACGGCGGCCGAGGTCATGGGCGTGCGGCTGCCGTTCTACAAGCGGCTGGCCTTCGCCTGGAGCGCGATGTTCGCGGGCGCGGCGGGCTGCGTATACACATGGGTCATCGGGTTCGTCTCGCCGGACTCGTTCGCCGTCACGCTCTCGATCACCCTGCTGGCGGGCCTCGTCGTCGGCGGTCTCGGCTCGTTCGCGGGGCCGCTGCTCGGCGGGCTCTTCGTGATGTTCGTGCCCAGCATCTCCCAGGACATCAACGACGCCGCCCCCGGCGTCATTTTCGGCTTGCTGATCATCGTGGTGATGTACGTCGCCCCGACCGGTCTCGCCGGTCTGGCGGGACGCCTGGCGCGCTCGACCAAGAGGATCCTCCGGAAGGAGTAAGAAATGCGGCTATCTGCCATCGGCTGCACGGCGATGACGGCGGCGATGCTGCTCGCCGCGGCGGCCTGCGGAGGACGACAGGAGGCCCAGACCGGCTCCACGACGGCCGCCGGCCAGTGCCAGGGGCAGCAGACCACCGGCATCACGGACACGAGCATCAAGCTCGGCGGCATCTACCCGCTGTCCGGTCCCGCCTCCGCCTACGGCGACATCCCCAAGGGCATCAAGGCGTACTTCGACTACGTCAACGCGGAGAAGAACGGGATCGGCGGGCGCAAGGTCGAGTTCGTGGTGCGCGACGACGGCTACCAGCCGCCCAAGGCCGTGGAGGAGGCGCGCAGGCTCGTCGAGCAGGAGCAGGTATTCGCGCTGTTCCAGACGCTGGGCACGCCCTCGACCACGGCGACCTGGGACTACGCCAACCAGCGCAAGGTCCCGCAGATCTTCGTGGCGACCGGCGCCTCGAAGTGGGGCACCGACACCGCGCACCCGTGGACCATCGGCTGGCAGCCGAACTACGTCTCCGAGGCCCGCGTCTACGCGCAGTACCTCAAGCAGGAGCGCCCCGACGCCAAGGTGGCGGTGCTGTACCAGAACGACGACTTCGGCAAGGACCTGTTCGGCGGGTTCCAGCGGGCCATCGACGGCAGCCGGATCAAGGTGGTCGCCGAGCAGAGCTACGAGGTCACCGACCCGAGCATCGACCCGCAGATGCGCAACCTCGCCGAGTCCGAAGCCGATGTGTTCCTCAACATCACGACACCGAAGTTCGGCTCCCAGGCGCTGGCGGCCGACGCCAAGAACACGGGCTGGAACCCGCTGCACATCGTCAACAACGTCGCGGCCTCCATCACCGTGCTCAAGCCGGTCGGCTTCAAGAACGTGCAGGGCATCGTGTCCGCCACCTACTACAAGGACCCCAACGACCCGCAGTGGAAGAGCGATCCGGAGATGATGCTCTACTACGCGAAGATGAAGCAGTACGCCCCCGGCGCCGACCCCACCATTCCGTACCACACCTTCGGATGGGCGGTGGCCAGCAGCTTCCACAAGGCGATGGAGTCGGTGAAGTGCCCGACGCGTGAGGGACTGCGCGACGCCGTGCGCGCGCTCGACAACGTCCAGGTCGGCATGCTGCTGCCGGGCGTGACGATGACCACCGGGGCCGACGACGGCTTCCCCATCGAGTCCATGCAGCTCATGAGGTTCAAGGGCGAGCGGTGGGAGCTCTTCGGCGAGGTGATCGACACCCGTAAGGAGTTCGGTCCCCTGACCAACTGAAACCGCGGGACGGGGCCGGTCCGGAGGTGGCGGCCGTCCCGACCGGCCCTCCCGCGTCCCGGGCGTACTCTCCGCTGCGCCCGTACTCCCGCTGGACCCGCGCTCTCCACCGGACATCGGCGTGTCGCGCCGGTGTCCGGTTCCGCAGGTACGGAGTCAGGTGGGATGGTGACGAATGCCTGAAGACGAACGGCATGCGCCCGGCGGAGAGTGACGATGCGGAAATACGTGATCATGGGAGTTCAGGGGAGCGGCAAGGGCACCCAGAGCACGTTGCTCGCCGCCGACCTCGATCTGGTGCACATCAGCGTCGGCGATATCTTCCGCTGGCACGTCAAGAACCACACCAAGATCGGCGCCCAGGTCCGCCGGGTGGTCGCCGCGGGTGAGCTGGTGGGCGACGACCTGGTCGAGGACGTCGTCGGCACCAGGCTCCAGTGGCACGACTGGAACTACGGATTCATCGTCGACGGGTTCCCGCGCAACCGGCGCCAGGCCGAGTTCTTCCTGGAGAGCTACGACATCGACGGCGTGATCTATCTCGACCTGCCCGACGAGGAGGTACGGCGGCGCGTGCTCGCCCGGCGGCTGTGCTCGCGGTGCGGCATGGACTACAACCTGATCGCCCACCGGCCCGAGGTCGAGGGCACGTGCGACGTCTGCGGCGGCGAGCTCGTCACGCGTGAGGACGACACCCCCGAGGCCCTCGCCACGCGGCTGCGCGACTACCACGAGAAGACCGACCCCGTGCTGGAGCTGTTCCGGCGCAAGGAGTACGTCGTGGAGATCGACGCCAGGGCCGGCAAGTTCGAGGTCCAGCAGGAGATCCGGGCCCGGCTCGGCCTGCCGCCCCACGCCGCCTGATCGCGCGGGCGGCGGACGGGACGGTCGCACCGGCGGGCTCACACTGGCGGGCTCACACCGGCGGGCTCAGCCGTACGGTGACCGTGTGCGAGGCGCCGCCCCGGTCCGCCAGGCGGCCGAAGGCGAGGACGAGCCGCTCGCCGGTGGTGACGCGGGTCAGGAGGCGGTGCCCGCGGAGCACCCCGGACACCGGCCGGTTCCAGGTCACGGTCAGCTCGTCCAGGTCGCGGCGGGGATCCGAGACGCTCAGCGTGGCCGTACCGTCGCCGCGCTCCCTGACCAGGACCGCGCACGGCGCGGAGGCGGCCAGGTCGCCCGCGGTCCCGTCGTTCCAGAAGTTGGCCGCGGTGATCCCCAGCGACGGGATCCGCACGGCCTGCAGGCGGGAGGTGTTGGCGAGCACGCCCGCCCAGCCGGGGGCGGCGGCGCGGGCGGCGGTCTCGGCCCGGGTCGCACCGGGCAGGAGGAGATAGAGGTAGCCGGCCGAGCGGGGATCGACGCCGTGGTCGAGCCAGAGCGTCACGTACTCTCTGGTCGCAGCGGCAGAACCGGCCGCGCGTCCGCCTGCGGCGCGCTTCTCGCGCAGCGTGCGCAGGGGGCCGCCGCCGAGCAGGACGTAACCGCCGTGGCCCTCCAGGTGCGCCCAGCCCGCCCCTGTACCCGTCCCCGCCCCCGTGCCCGACCCCGCGCCCGCGCCGCCGCCCACGGTGAGCCGCGCCCCGGTCCTGCGGTTGTCCACGACGGTCTCGACCGGCACGCCGTCCTCGCCGGTGATGCCCGCGCCCAGGCAGACCACGGCGTCGTCGAGGAAGACCCACGACTTGAAGGCCTCCATCGTGCTCTCGAAGCCGTACAGGTGCTGGCCGACCGTGGCGTACACGCCGTCGGTGGCGCCGCCTGCCCAGCGGGCCGGCGGGCAGGTGTCGCCCCACCCCCGCCCGGCGCCGTCGGCCAGCCGCCGGGTGGAGACGGTCGTGCCCGGCAGGCGGTAGGGGTCGACGGTGGACCAGAAGGAGTCGGAGTACTGGTCGCCGTGACCCTCGGCCCACCAGTAGAGCATCCCCGAGCCGGTGTGCCAGCCGCGCAGGTTCTCGCCGTTGCCGTGTTCGTAGTGGCCGATCCGGTCGGAGGCCATGCTGAGCCCCGCGCACCAGCCCGGTCTGCGGTGCACGGCCCGGGCGCTCATCGGCAGCAGCCGGTGCCCGGCGGGCTCGCCGGCGGCGGGGACCGAGTCATCGTCCAGGATCGCGGCGAGGCGGGCGTGGAAGCCCAGGTCACCGCGCTCGGCCGCCGCCAGCATGGGCACGGAGGCGTCGCGCAGCGCCCATCCCTTGACCACGGCCCGCCAGCGGGCGCGCTCGGCGGCCGAGGCCGTCTCTCCCAGCAGCAGGATCGAGGAGGCGATCTCCCGTCCCTTCCGGTGGTCACCGTACGGCTCCCTGCCGACCGCGCGGCCGCGGACCAGGTCCATGCAGAAGCCGTCATGGATGAACGGGGCGAACGACCTCTCGACGCTGTCGAGGACGACCTGCCGGGACGGGTCGGTGATCTCCCACGGCGAGCCGCGCAGCACCGCGGACAGCGTCGCGAGCCCGGCCAGCAGCGACGCGCCGTAGGCGCCCTGGTAGGGGACGGTCGTGTGCTGGATGAACGAGCCGTCCCGGTAGAACCCGTCGCCTTCGGAGACGTAACGGAAGACCGGGGACAGGGCCGAGACCGCCGCCGAGGCCTTGCGCGGATCGGACCCGAGTACGGCGCGCAGCAGCGTCACCGTGCACAGGTCCACACGGTTGGCCCCGGTGCTGGTGCCGCTGTAGTCGTCCAGGCGGCTCTCGGGGACGAAGTGGTCCACCGCCTCCCGCAGCGCCTCACTCCGCCGGTCGGTCAGGTGCGGGCCGATCAGGATCGCCGCGTCCAGCAGCGCCCGGGGGACGCCGATCTGCCAGTGCCACCAGTTGCCGGCCGGGTCGGCGCCCGCGGCGTACACCCGCCGCCGGTAGTGGTCGACGCCGGCGGCCACCGCCGCCGCCAGACCCGCGTCACCGGTCAGCCCGGTCCCCGGCAGGACGTAGGCGCGGGCCATGGCCCGCAGCCGCGCCGGGGTGGCGACGAACGAGGGGAACGGCAGGTCCGGCCACAGCGACGCGCCGGTCGGCTCCATGGTGTCGCGGTGACCGGCCGCCGTCGCCCCCAGCGCGGCCAGCCTGGTCCGGTACGGCTCCGCCGCCGCGTCGAACCCCGACCCCGCCGTCACCTCCCGCCACCGCCGGCGCAGCGGGGCGAAGGCGGCCGCCGTCTGCGGGGAGGGCGCGGGGGAAGGAGCACCCCGTGTGCGCGCGGCGTCGGCGGAGAGCAGCGCACCGGCCCCGGCGAACCCGCTGAGCCAGAGGAAGGATCGCCTGGAGTGTCGGGTCACATCTGGATTATTCACACGGGTCCCGAAACCGGACACTTGAGATCGGACAGCCGGCCCGGATGTCTAGCGGTGGGTGACCAGGGGGGCGTGGTGGTCGGTACCGGCGGGGCCGTCGGGGTCGGCGTGCACGGTGGCGGCCGTCAGCCGGGGCATGGCGTGGATGAGCCGGTGCTCGGCCTCGACGGTCACGGCGTGCGCCTGGACCAGGGAGAGCCGGTGGCCGACCAGGATGTCGACCTCCGCCCGCATCGTGTGGCCGATCCAGCGCATCCGCACCGCCTCCACCCGCCTGACGCCGGGCACGGCGGCCAGGACCTCCTCGGCCTGCTCGACCAGGTGCGGGTCGACGGCGTCCATCAGCCGCTGGTAGATCTCCCGGGCGGCGTCGCGCAGCACGAAGCAGATCGCCACCGTGATCAGCAGGCCGACGATCGGGTCGGCGAGGGGGAGACCGATCGCGGTGCCGCCGGCGCTGAGGAGGACGGCCAGAGAGGTGAAGCCGTCGGTGCGGGCGTGCAGGCCGTCGGCGACCAGGGCGGCCGAGCCGATCTCCCGGCCGACCCTGATGCGGTAGCGGGCGACCAGCTCGTTGCCCAGGAAACCGACGAAGCCGGCCGCGGCCACCCAGCCGAGCGCGCGCACCTCCTGCGGGTCGACGAGCCGCCGGACGGCCTCGTACCCCGCCAGTCCGGCCGAGACCGCGATGAGCAGCACGATGACGATGCCCGCCAGGTCCTCGGCCCGGCCGTACCCGTAGGTGAAGCGGCGGGTGGCCGACCTGCGGCCGAGCGAGAACGCGATGGCCAGAGGGATCGCGGTCAGCGCGTCGGCGAAGTTGTGCAGGGTGTCGCCGAGCAGCGCCACCGAGCCGGAGAAGGCGACGATGACCGCCTGGACGACGGCGGTGACCATGAGCGCGGCGAAGGAGACGGCCAGGACCCGCATGCCGCGGTCGCTGGTCTCCAGCGCCCTGTCGGTCTTGTCGGCGCTGTCGTGGCTGTGCGGGGTGAGAAGGTGCTTGGCGCCCGCCAGCAACCGGCCGGGCCCCCGGCCGTGTCCATGACCATGACCATGACCGTGTCCATGGCCGTGCCCGTGTCCATGACCGTGTCCGTGACCGTGTCCGGTGTCGTGGCCGTCCGCGTGCTCGTGGCCGTGGCCGTTGTCGTGCTGCTCCGACATGCTCGGCTCCTGTTTGCCGCCAATGTCCAGGTAGGCCATCATATGTAGTTATATACGCACACGACAACGGATCAGGTGCCGGGGCATGCATGACCAACCCAGTGAGCACGACCGACCCACTGACCGGCAGGTGGAGACGGCCGTCGAGGCCTTCCGCATGCTCAGCGACGGCACCCGGCTCAAACTGATGTGGCTGCTCTCCTCGGGGGAGTACGACGTCGGCTCGCTGGCCGAGGCCATCGGCGCCGCGCGCCCCTCGGTCTCCCAGCATCTGGCCAGGCTCCGCCTCGGGGGGCTGGTCCAGACGCGCAGGCAGGGCCGCCGGATCCTGTACCGGGCCAGGGACGCCCACGTCCGATCCCTCATCAGGGAGGCCTTCTCCCACGCCGACCACGAGGTCTCCGGCATCCCCCGCCACGACTGAGCGACCCCGACGGCCCGGTCCGCTGCGCCCCATGACGACTGATTCAGAGGGATATGCCGGAAGATCTGGCGTCCGGCGGCTCGACGGCGCAGCATGAGAGGCGCCGCAGTGACTCGGCAGTCCGAGGGAGGACAGGGTGACGACCTACAAACCGTCCGCCGAAGAACCACTGGCCGCCGAGCCCGTCCGGGTCAGGCGTCGTACGGGGGCCGCCCTGGCGAACTGGTTGTCGAGCACCGACCACAAGGTCATCGGCCACCTCTACATGGTCACCTCGTTCGTGTTCTTCCTGATCGGCGGCGTCATGGCGCTGGTCATCCGGGCCG
>NZ_BOOJ01000029.1 GCF_016863175.1 Paraplanobispora siamensis | reverse complement strand
CTGGAAGACATTTCTGAAAGTATCCGCAATTTCGTTACGAAACTTGCTGGATCCTGCAGGAATCTGTCACCGACACCCTGACCTATATATCCTTTTTATAGATGATTGTCCCCTTACGGCGTGCTCACTGCCCTCGCATTCCTCGGGGGAAGGGCGCAGGACAGCCCTTCTGCGACAGGGATTCCCATTGAGGATTTCAGGAACTTTCTATCGGAGGTTGCAGACGTGCTCCGCTACGCCAAGGCCGCCGAGTTCCAGACACGCGGCCTGGTGCACTTTCACACCCTGCTCCGGCTCGACGGCTGCGGCCCCGACGATCCGGAGGCGATCGTCCCCCGCCGGCCGCGACCACCTACGCGGACCTGGCCGACGCCCTGACCCATCCCGTGCACAGCACCTGGTTCGCCACCATCGAGCATCCGGCCCGGCCCGAGCCCGGAGGCAGGCCGCGGCCCCGGACGCCGACGCAGATTCGCCCGACTGAGAGCGACGGCGGTGATGTCGATCAGCCAGTGCGCCGAGGCCGGGCGCGGCAACGGCAACACCGGATCACCGATGGCAAAGCCGCGCCGGCGCCGGGGGTGAGGCGGATGTAGACGTCACGGGTGACGGCCGAGGCCACCGGCGCCGTTATACGGCCATCGGGCCCGGATCGGCTCCGCGCAGCTGGTCCGGGTCCACGGTGAGACCCAGGCCCGGCAGACCCAGCCAGTCCAGCCGAACCGGCGCGGTCCGCGCCCGCTCCTCCAGCTCCAGCCGCGCCCGGTACACGCTCAGCAGGAGCGCCTGCAGCGAGTCCACGCCGAACGCCACCCTGACAGTCTCCTCACCTTCCTCCCCCAGGCCCAGGATCTGATAGGGGCAGCACCAATCGCCGTGCTCGCTCAGCTCGTCGGGACGTGGCCGGCCGAACCTGACCGTCACCGGGGTCCGCGAGCCGTCCGCCGCCACGGCCTCGAGCTGCCGCTCGGCCACGACCTCACCGATCTCATTCCTCATGTCCATGCCCCTCAGTCTGCGGGCTGCCGGCCTGGTCATGGCGAACCGTTCACGGCTCGCGCCAGGCGAGACCTCCGGCGTGGGCAAATGCCGCGCCCGCTTTCGACGAGGGGTGCGGTTCGTGCGGTGGGCCGGCGAGCACTGGATCGAGCTGACCCGGCGGATACCGCCGCAGGAGATCCACCCGCGGCCGTCGGAGGCCCGTTGCCGTGTTCCGGCACGCGAGATGCACCTGATTGTGATGAGTGAGCCGAGCGCTACCGTCGATAAGGTGCCGTCCGCTGCCCATCCTTTCGCGACCGATGAGCCCGTTTCCCGCCAGACCGCCCAGCCGGCCGGGACCTCTTACGTGATCTGGTCGACCAGCCGGCTGTGCCGCGGATGCGCGGATCTGGAGCACGCCGTCGACCAGGTGCTGGGCCGCCACTGCCGGGTGGCCGCGCACGTAATGGCGTTCCTGCACATCAGCGGCGTCCGCTATGACGACTCCTGCGATCACCAGGCGGCGATGACGGCCGCCCCGGGCCCGGCCTGGCCGCAGGTGGGCCCCGGACCCGGCCCGGCGATGATCTGTTCGGCGAGGCGTTCGGCGGTGGGCCGGGTGCCGACCGCACGGCGGGCGTGCCCGGTCGGGCCGTGGACCATCTCGACCGGGTGTAGCTGTTCCGCAGTGATTGACTCGATCAGACGAGCGGCACGGCTGAGGCGCCGGTGCAGCGGGGTCGGCCGGCCACCGGCGCTTCAGCCGGAAAGGGCGCCGGCCCGATGAGCGCCTGCCGCGTGAGGGCCCGGCACTGCTGCGGCGACCGGGGGTGGCTGGCGCCCGGTCAGCCGCCGGAGCGGCGAAGCACTGCGACGTCGCGGCCGAATCCCACTGCCAGCTCGCCCTCCGGGCCCCGGGCCAGGGCGGTGGCACCCGGGGAACATGATTCCGGCGTGCGGCGTGCGGCGGTCGCGCGGGATCGTTCCACACCGGCACGGTGCGGTCCGCCACGGCCACCCTCCCGGGGTTGGGTTGCGGTCGAGGGGCGTTTCGCGGCCTACGATCGGTTCCTGGCTGATCCCCTGGTGTGCGGGAGGGGCGGATGGCGGAGCTCGGGCCACCCGAAACGATCGAACAGATCCGTCAAGAGCTGTGGAAGGCGATCACCGAGGGTGTTGACGCGGATATCCAGTTCCCCGCGGGAACCATGACGCTGGAGTTTCAGGCCGGGTGAAGAAGACCGGCGAGGGCAGCGGCAAGGTCCAAGGTCAAGGTGTGGGCGCTGGAAGCCGGTGCCGGCGGCACGATCGGGTGCAGAAGGTGACCGTCGTCCTGCAACCGCCCGTCGGCCCGCAGGGTAATCCGGTCAAGATGGCGCGCCACTCGTCCGCCGAGTCGGGTCAGCCAAGGGCTTAGCCGTGCTGGTGGCGATCCAGGACCGGTTCGTCGAGGTCATCGCCCAGGTAACCCGCAGCCGAGGGGACAGAGCCCGGTCGCAGTGGCAGGTCGCCTCGGGCTTCCTGATCGACGGCCGTCACGCGCTGACCTCGTTGCATGCCGTCGTCGCCGGCGACGTCGAGTCCGGCGTACCATCCCCTGGCCCGATGGCCCGAAGCGGAACTGGCCGACGCGAACAAGCCGCAGTTCGCGATCATCCGGACGGAGTACCACGCCGGCATGGGCTCGCAGTGGGGTGTGGCATTCGCCGGTGAGAGGCGGCTGACAGGCGATGAGGCGTCGATCAACGAGGCGCTCGCCGCACTCGGTGTGCAAGCGTCCGCTTCGGCGGACGAGTTCGACACGATCGGTCTGGGCGGGTTCCGGAGCAACCCCGAGTACCTCGACCGCTACGCAGACCTGTGCGATGAACTCGGTGTCTGACCGCCCGTTCCGATCGGCTGCGCTGAGCCGCCATCGGCCTCACCGAGGCATTACGGCCGATCGGCATTGAGACATGTACGCCTGACTACGTAGATCCGCTGAGTGTGAACCCCGCCGTCAGGCAGATGTGGGCAGATCCCTCCCCGTCGCAGTCTTGGACCGTGAATCGCTCCCGGAATCGACTCGGTGAACGCCGGGACCGAAACGGGGCTCCAGGAACGATGGAGGGAATTCAATGGCAGTTCCAACGAGACGCGTCCTCGTCAAGGGCGCGCTGGTCACGGCCGCGATCTGTGCGCTGGGTGTCTCCGGCGCCACGCTGGCCTCCGCGGAGGGGCAGTTCACCACCAACCTGCAGAACGTCGCCGCGGGTTTCGAGTCCCGTACCTGGAGGGACCTCAACAGCGACCACTGGAGGACGGCGGTGGAGCTGTCCCGGTGCTCGTCCAATTCGCCCCAGGCCGCGCCGCGGCTGGGCCTGTACCGGGAGCGTACCGGCCCGGACGCGCACTACGGCACCAAGGGCTACTCCGGCTGCAATTCGCGGACCGTCCGCGGCGACTGGGGGGACGTCCGCTCCGGTAAGTACCACTTCACCGTGAAGAACATGGGCGCGGACTTCTATCGGGTCTCGGCGCGTACGGTCCGGGTCTACTGGTAAAGACGGACGGCTCACGGCCGGCCGGAACCCGGTGACGCCCCGGGCCGGCCGGCCGTGACGCCGGTCTGTCACCACCCGGACCTGTGGCCTGCGTCCAACGAAACCCGGTCGAGGATCAGATGCCGATTTCATTTGAAGGATGCGGATTCGGGTATCACCGTGGTTCCCGTGTCTTCACCGATTTAGAGCTTTCCCTTCCCGAGGGCCGTACGGCGCTGCTCGGGCCGAACGGGTCGGGCAAGTCGACCCTGCTGTGCCTGGCCGCCTCGCTGCTGCACCCGCGCACCGGCCGGGTCCGCTATCGGGGCCTCGATCCCGCCCGCCGCCGGGACCGGGCACGCTACCGGGCCCTGGTGGGCTGGATGCCTCAGGGGATCCGGCCGCTGCCCGGACTGACCGTGCGCGAGCAGGTCGGCTATGCCGGCTGGCTCAAGGGGATGCCCAGGAGGACGGCCTGGCGCCGTTCGCTGGCGGCGCTGGAGACGGTGGAACTGGCCTCGCTGGCCGACAGGCGCTGCTCGGAGCTGTCGGGCGGTCAGCTCCGCCGGGTCGGACTGGCCCAGACCCTGGTGCACGAGGCCGAGGTGATTCTGCTGGACGAGCCCACGGCGGGACTGGATCCGGCCCAGCGCGAGCGATTCCACGAGATCATGGCGCAGGTCGGGGAGCGCAGCCACCTGATCGTGTCCACCCATGACGTCCAGGATCTGGCGGACGCCTACGGCTCGGTCGTGGTGCTCGATGAGGGACGGGTCGGTTACGCCGGACCGGTCGCGGGCCTGATGGCCCACGGCGGCGACACTCCCGCCGAGTCGATAGAGCACGCCTACCGGCGGCTCGTGGCGCAGGAGGTGTGAGCCGTGCCGCTGCACCGCTGGCTGCGCTCTTCCGCGGCCGTGGCCGCCTTCCCCTTCATGATCGCCTATCTGATCTTCGTCCTGGGCGGATCGGTGGAATTCCTGGAGGACAACTGGTTGTCGGCCACCGTGCTCGTCTCCTCGGCCGGAGTGCTGGCCATGGGCCCGGTCTGCGCGGCGGCGGGCGCCTGGGAGGGGGCGAGACTGGCGCGCGGCCGCATCGGCGGCGGTGTACCGGTACGGCCACCGGTGCTGGTCCTCGCCTGGTCGGCGTGGCCGATCCTGGGCGGCGCCGCGGCGGGCCTGCTGGGCGCCTTCCTCGTGCTCGCCGCCGCGATGGCGGATGTCCCCGGGACACCGGACCCGTCCGTGCTCGCGGTGGCGCTCCTGGTGATCCTGGCGTGGACCCTCGTCGGGTTCGCGGTGGGCCGGTATGCGCATCCGCTCCTCGGCGTCCCCCTGCTGCTGGTCGGCACCTGGCTGTGGCTGGCTTATCCGGCGGCTCTGGAGACCTTCTGGGTGCGCCACCTCACCGGCAACAATCTGGGCTTCTGCTGCGAGACGCACACCGTGTTCCATCCGGGAGCCCTGTACGCCCAGGCGATCGTCGCCACGGCCCTGGCGGGGGCGGCGATGCTGGCGTGGGCCCGCGGCGGGCGCACCCGGCGGGTGTGGGCGGGGATCGCCGCCCTGCCCCTGGCGGCCGCCGCCGTGGCCATCCCGCTGGTACGGGACATGGGACCGGAGGCGCAGGTCCCCCGTAGCGACGCCCTGGTGTGCGGCGAGCGGGAGGGCATCGAGGTGTGCCTGTGGCCGGAACGCGGGAAACGGCTGGACTTCGCGGCTCGCACCGTCGTGCCGGCCGCGCGGCGCCTGTCCGCCGGCAGCGGCCTGCCCCTGCCCGGGCGCATCACGGAGGGACCGGCTGACGGCGCCACCTCCTGGCGCTTCGCGGTGCCGCCGGGAGCGGACGGCGACGACGTCGTCTTCGGACTGGCCACGAGCCTACTGCCGGCCGAGCCGCCGGTGTGCGGACCGGGCTGGTCCGGAGCCGAGGCCTACCGCCCGCTGAGCGCCTGGCTGGCTCTGACGGCGGGCGCCGGTCACGACGTGGTGGGGCGCAGAACCGGACCGCAGGCCCTCGACGTCGCCCAGCGCACCCTGGCTCGACCGCCGACCGAGCAGATGCGCTGGTTCCGGCACAACCTGGTGGCCTTGAGCCGATGCGACACCGCGCCTCGGGAAGTGAGCGCGCTGTGAGGACCTGGCTTCGCGTGCACCGCGCCGCCGGAGCGTTTCTCGCGCTCGCCGTGGCGGCGGGGCTGGTGGCGGCGGTCGGTGAGGTCACCGTACCGGTCCCGAGCCTCGCCCAGGACGACCCGGCCGCCATCCCCCTGGGCTTGATCGTGCCGCTGGCGGCGAGCGCCGTGCTCGTGCGCGGCGCCTATGCGGGCCCGGCCGATCTGGAGGCGGTCGCGGTCCGCCCCGCCCGTGCCCACCGCACCTGCATGATCATCCTTGCGTGCGCGGCGGCGCTGCTGGCGGGGCTGGCCGCCGCCGAGGCGGTGCCGTACGGCATGGCGGCCGCCCGCAACCTCGTGGGGTTCACCGGGCTGGCCACGGTGGCCGCGATGTGGCGGCGGGATCTGGCGACCGCGGTCCCGGCCGCGTACATGATCGCCGCGATGCTTCTGGGCGCAGGCACCGGCCCCGGATCGTGGTGGGACTGGCCGGCCGTCACCTCTGCCCGCCCGCTGACCTGGGCCGTCCCCGTGGCGGCTTTGGCGTTCGGCCTGACCGGCCGGGAAGGCCGGCTCCCGGTGCCGTGGGGCCCGCGCCGGCCGGGCCCGCGGGTCCGGGCTCAGCCGTGATCGTAGCCGAACCGGACAAGGCCGTTCTCGTAGGCGAACACGACGGCCTGAACGCGGTCACGCAGGTTGAGCTTGGCCAGGATGCTGCTCACGTGGGTGCGGACGGTGCCCTCCGCCAGATACAGTCGCGCGGCGATCTCGGCGTTCGTCAGGCCGCTGGCGATTTCGGCGAGCACCTCGCGCTCGCGGGGACTGAGCAGGGCGGCCCGTTTGTCCGGAGTCTTGTCCGCATCGGGCAGCCGGGGCATGAAGTGGGAGATGAGCCGCCGTGTCGTGGACGGGGCGATGACGGCGTCCCCGCAGTGCACGACGCGGATCGCCTCGACCAGCGAGCGTGGTCCGGTGTCCTTCAGCAGGAAACCGCTGGCGCCCGCCTTGATCGAGGCGAAGACGTACTCGTCCAGGTCGAAGGTGGTGAGGATGAGCACCTTGGGCCCGCCCCGCGCGCAGATCCTGCGGGTCGCCTCGATCCCGTCCATGCCGGGCATCCGGACGTCCATGACCACGACGTCGGCCTCGACCTCCGCCAGCAGGTCGAGCGCCTCCTGGCCGTCCGAGGCCTCGCCGACGACCTCGATCGCGGGTTCCCGGCGCAGCACCAGCCGGAACCCGGTGCGCACCAGTTCCTGATCGTCGACCAGCAGGACGCGGATCACATCCACGGCAGGGTCGCCCTCACTCGGAATCCACGCTCGGGCAGGGGCCCGGCGTGCGCCGTGCCGCCGAACATCCCGGCGCGCTCCCGAACACCGACCAGCCCGTGCCCGGTTCCCGCAGCGCGGAGGGCTTCGGAGAGACCATGTCGTCTGCGGGCGCCGTCGTCGGTGACCTCGATATGCAGTCCGTCCTCGGCGTAACGGAGAAACACCTCAGCGTTGGCTTCCTTCCCTGCATGCCGGAGCGTGTTGGTGAGAGCCTCCTGCACGATCCGATAGGCGGCCAGGCCGAAGCTCGCCGGCACCTCGCGGATATCTCCTTCGACCCGTAACCGTACACGCAGCGGGAAGCGCTCAGCCAAGTCCCCTATCGCGCTGATACTCGGCTGCGACGTCACCGGAGCGTCCCGCAGGACCGCCAGCAGCAGCCTGAGCTCCCCCAAGGCGCCGCGCCCGCACGTGCCGATGGCCTCGATGGCCTTGTCCGCTTCGGCGGTGTCGCCGTCGAGCAGCGCGGCGCCGGCCCCGTCCGCCTGGATCACCATGGCACTGACGTTGTGCGCCACGATGTCGTGCAGCTCGCGCGCGATGCGCACCCGTTCCTCGGCCAGCACCAGCTGCGCCCGGCTCTCCTCGGCACGGGCGACGGCCTCCACGTCCGAGCGCCGCATCCGGCCCAGCCCCCAGGCGGCGGCGCACAGCAGGAAGGACACCGCGAAGAGATCTTCGGAAGGGGCGATCGCCGGGTACGGCGCGAGCCCCGCCTCCATCCAGGCGTGGACCCGAGCGGTCGTCAGCACGGTCGGCAGCAACGTACCCGCCAGGAAAAAAGCCGCACGTCGCGATGAACTCCACCGGCCCGCCGTGTAGAACATGAGCATCAAGGCGGTGGGGGTGCCCAGTTCCGCCCACGAGGCGTTCCACTCCTCCCAGATGTCCCATCGGCCGCCGAGCAGCCACAGCGTCCACACCAGGGCCAGGACCGTCATGGGGAACCTGCGTCGCCAGGCCAGGCTGGCGTAGGCCGCCAGGTCACCCCAGAACATGATCGGGACAGTCGCGGGATCGGTGATCGACCCGTCGTGGTACGGAACCTCGATCAGCAGGTATGCACAGGCGATCACGGCCAGTACGGCGTCCGCCACTTGATGATGTGTACTCCACCACAGCAAGAAGCGTCGAGCCATGGCTTGAACCTTACGATGCGATCTTCGCGTTTCGCGCTCCCATCTGCGTGAAGGCTCCATGAAGGTCGATAACGGGGATTAAGACACCTTCCAAGAGAAGCTGTCGCACCCGCCAGCTACGGTGAACGTCATCTCCACCGTTTGGCCTGAAGGGCTGTGCCGTGACCAGACAGCGCACCCCGGTCGAGCAAGACGCGTTCCAAGCATGGGCCTATGCCCGCAACTGCCTGCTGTACGAGAACGACCCTGGCCCCGCCGAGCTCAACGTGGGGACCGCTCAGGAACCACACTTCGTCTCCCCTTCCCTGGCCTGGCAGCGGGGATACGCCATGAACGTTCTGGTGGAATGCGACGGCGACTATGCCCGGCTGCTGGCTGCGGCCGGCGAATGCCAGGCTGAAGCGGCCCGCCGCGCCTCGGTGAGCCCGCACCGCGCACGCGGGTGGGCGCGCGCGGTGGACCTGTGTAACCTGGCGGCCGCTATTGCCGAGCTGGCCGCGTGCGCCGATCAGGTGGCTTGGGCGCCGGATCGTGATCTGTGGCATGAGCTGATTTACCGGCCCAGCGGCCGGCGGTTGTATCGCCGCTACCGCGCCCGGCGATTCCGGCCGCCCGATGACGCGCCGTGGACCGACACCCCTGGTGGAAAACCGTCGATGCCCCGTACGCGGCCCGCATACAGCTGCGCACGGCAGCAAAGGGCTGAGCGTGGCCATCCGCGCCACATCGCCGGTGTCAACGGGTCATTGACGTCAGGGACCGGGCTGGTCATCCGGCCGCACCGTCATCGGTGTGATCTTCAACCAGGTACACCACGGTTGGCTTGTTCACTTGGCCCATGGGTCGACGGTAGCGGCGATCGAGAGCAATCCATGATCGAATGCAACTTCTCTCCAGGGCCTCCCCGGGCCGTACCCGCCCACCCGGCACACACTGAAAGGGTGAGCACTGATCCGGCGCCAGTGGAGGTCGAACGGGCCCGGGCGCTGACTGCGCAGATCCGCGAGGCAATCGCCCCGGTGCGGCATGCCGGGGTGGTGCTGGCCGACCGGATGCGCCGCGCCCACGAGGGCGATGATGATCCCGCTGGTGTGCTCATGCAATTGCACACTCAGCCGCGGGCAGTCTCCAGCAGGAGGGTGCATGAAAAGGCCCCTGGCGCATGCGGCACGGCCGTGGCCGGCCCGCCTATCTGCGCCAGAGCTTGTGGCCCCGGCGCACCTGGGTCAAGAGGGGTGCGCGGGCGATCGCCATGCTCTGCCACCGACGCATCCGGCCAGGGGGCAGCGGGGTCGGCTGGCCGCCGGTGAGCCATCCTGAAAAGGGCGCCGGCCCGATGACCGCCTGCCGCGTGAGTGCCGACATCGGCCGGCACTCCGTCGCGGCAGCGGCAGGCCCGCCGGCCAGGCGGCGCCACCGCAGGGCAACCTTCCCGGCCTGCAGACCCCTTCCCGATTTCACCCACCGTGGTGCGATGAATACGGATAGAACCGGTGTGCGATGGTGCCTCCTCTGAAGGGAGAGTGCACCGGCCGGCCGGGCCTGCAAGGGGGGCAGGGTCAGCAACGGCGAGGATCGCCGACTCCTTGCAGGTATCGGCTGCGCATTCGAGCACGAGCCTTGATGGCTGAGCCGGCCTTCGCGCGTGGCAGCGACCTTGGCGCCGAGATGACCGCTTTACTGGTGGGCGAGCTCGCCGCAGGGGGTATGGGTGAGGGCCGACAAGAACGGCACTGCTGCGGCGGACCCGCTGATGGCGCGCGATGCCTCCCCCGGATCACCACGCGCCTCCCATCATGCAGCTACGGGTATCGGTTTTGCTACCCTCCGTTGAATCATGGTGGCGAGGACGACAGATCTTCCTCCTCCTCGGGCCGTGCCCCGATAACCGGCTGCGGCTGTGGGGTAGAGCAGCGGCCAGGGTGCAGGGACGACGCGCACACAGGTGATCGCCTCCGCGTCCGGGGCCCGCGGGTGCCGCCTCCACCTGCGGGCGGCACCTCATCCGACGCTCGCGGGCCCTTGCCGGCACCCCGGCCGAAAAGGCGTCAGCGCGGGCTGGGCCGGTGGCGCTCGGCCTGGGCAGCAGTGCGCAGGGCATGGCGCGGCGCCCGGCCGCTGCGGCCGGCGGGGGCGGCGAAGTCGGTGCGCAGGTGGCTGGCGGCCAGCATCCGGCCGGCCACCCCGTCCAGCCCGTCGATGTGCAGCGCGATACCGGCGCGCTCGACACGGGTGAGCGCGGCCAGCACCGCACCCAGCCCGGCGCCGTCGCAGCCGGTCAGTGCGCGGAGATCCAGCACCAGGCGGCGCGGGCCCAGCACGCCTGCGGCCTGCACCGCATCCAGGCAGTGCGCCAATGCGGGCGCGTTGGTGGCATCGAGTACACCGTGCACGCACACGGTGAGCACCTCATCGGTGGTCTGGACGGTGATGATCTCATCTGGGGAGGGCGGCGGGTCGGCAGGGGTCGCAGGCATGGCGGTCCTAGGGACGCGGGTTCAGGGCGGGTGGAGTTCTCTCCTGCCACCGGGCGGCGCCGGCTAACCCGAACACCGTTCGCCGAACGGCGACTGACTGCCCTTGCCCAGGTCGCAGGAGATGTTTTTCCAAAAGGTTGTCGCACCCGCGCGGCGGGGGTTGATATATCGACAAAAAGGTAGAGTCGTCGCGGTATCCGGGCCGGTGCCGTGAGGGCTAGCAGCGAGGACCACAGGCGGCCTCAGGAGTGACCATGAGTGGCGATCAGGGATCACCAGCCAACAATGAAAATCGGGAGGAGCGGGCGGCGCGGCGACGCGATGTGCTGGCCGGCCGACGCGATCGGGCCGCCCTGGCGCGCGACGCGGCCGCGGTAGTGCGCGATCAGGCTGGCGAAAACCGTGACCAGGCCGCCGAACAGCGCGATCTGCTGGCCGGGCGGCGCTGGGCGGCCGCGCGGGAGGACTCTCTGGCCGTGGAGATCGACCGGCGTATCCATGATCTGTTGTGGGCGGCTGAGCAGCGCGACCTCCTCGCCGCACAGCGCCAGGAGCATCTGGCCGATCTCGGTGATGAGATCGCCTGCGAGCTGGCGGTGCTGGCCGGTGAGCGCGAACAGGCCGCCACCGAGCGGGCCGTGCTGCGTGAGCTGCTGGCCCAGCTGCGCGTCCAGCGCCTGGCCGAGCACGACGGCCGCGAGCAGGACCACCAGAACGCGGCCTGCGACCGGGCGGCCAACGCTGAAGATCGCCGGGATAGTCAGGACGATCGGCGGGCCAGCCGCAGCGATCGCCAGCGGGCGGCCTCCGACCGGCTGGGCGCGGGCGTCGATCGGCAGGCGGCCGCGGGCCGGCGCACCCGCCAGCGTCTGGGCCGCGAGCAGGAGACCCCAGCAGGCGATGAGCGGTGAGGGCGCCGGCCGAAAGGGAAGCGCCGCCGCAGGGGTCCGGTGCGGTGCGGGGATGGCTGCGCCGCACCGGACGTGCCGGCCGGGACCGGGATGTAAGAGCCTGCGCCGGTCATCGCCGGCCCGGTCCCGGATAGGAAGGGGGGCATGCCTGCCCTGCCGTCTTTGAGTGCGCGCAGGTGCGAGCCGTCGACGGCGGTGGCCTGCAGATCGAGCAGGCCCGCGCCGTTCGTGGTCGCGGGCCTGCTCGATCTGCAGGCCCGCGCCGTTCGTGGTCGCGGGCGTGGCCGAGCTGCCGGTCGTCGCCTTCGGCCTGCTGTCTGCCTCCCAGGTTCGCAAGTCACCCCCTGGCAACGGCACGTCCCCATCGCCATGTTCGCGCCGGTGTTCTTGGCCCTCGCGCACGCCGCCCTGTCCGCTGGTGGTGGGGCGCCGGCGAAGGGAGCCTCCTGGAGGCGCCGGCGAAGGGAGGCTCGCGCGGCTGTCGCCGGTGGAGATCGGCCGGGTTCGCAGCGCGGCTGCTCATCCCGGCGGCGAGCGCCATCGAACATGCCCCGGCGTGGTCACGCTTCCGGCGGCTCCACCAGACAGGCGCTTTGATCAGCCATGACCGCCGACGCGGCAACTCCCTGCCAGCGGATCTATGAATGCGGTACCGGCCTCCCCGCACCCATCCCGGGCCGTGCCCGCCGAACCGGCCTGCACCGATTCGGCCATCATCACAGAGCCCTTGACCGCCGGCCCGCAGAGTCGGGGTGGGTGAGCCCGTCAAGGACCCGCTCCAGCCCCCAGCGGAACTGGCCGGTGCCGATATAGGCGGCGATCGTGTCGGCACCGGCGGCCGTGCGGGGATAGCGGTCGGCGGGCAGTGCGGCGAACCCGGCCCGCCTGGCGGCGATTCGCTCCGCCTCCGGGGGGGCCGGCCGGGCCGGGTCCAGTTCGGCCGCCTCCAGCGCGATCGCGCCCAGAATGTACACAATAAGGACATAGCCCGCATGGACCGCGACATCGTCATCAAGCCCGGCCTCGGCGAGCAGGGCGAACAGGCGCTCGCCCAGCAACAGCGCCTGCGGACCGTCCATCGGCGCCCCGAGCAGCAACGCGGCGGCACCGGGGTGGGCGAGCAGCCGGGCGCGCAGGCCGAGTGCGAGCTCATGCACGCGCTCCCGCCACGGGCGCCCGACGTCGGCCAGCGCCTCGGCGTCGTGCTCGCCGATCAGCCGGTCGACCAGCGTGCGCAGCACCGCCGCCTTGTCGGGGAAGTAGGTGTACAGGGCGTTGGGTGCCACGCCCAGCTCGGCCGCGATGCCCCGGATCGAGACGGCCTCGGCCCCCCGCTCATCCAGCAATCGCAGCGCCGCTGCCACGATCACCTCCTCGGAGAGGATGCGCCGGGGCCCCGGCCGACGCCGGGTGGCTGATGCCTGCTGATCGGATCCCATGTCGCCTCCCATTGACGGAGACACTGTACGCCGTGCAAACTCTGTACGGGGTACAAATTGTACGCCGTACAGATTCGGAGGCCCGCATGAACTCCACAACCCGCGCCCCCGCGACGGCCACCCGCACACCCCACACCCTCACGGCGATCTTGCTCATCGTCGGGGCGGTCGTGGTCAACACCGCCTTCGCCCTGCTCGGAACAGCGTTCGACTACCCGGACGTACTCCAGTACCCGGCCGAGGAAGTGCTGCGCCGCTTCCACGCCGACCGGGTGCAGATCACCGCACTATTCCTCCTGCTGGCAGCAGGCGCTGCGCTGCTCGCCCCGATCGCGGTGTGGACCGCCCGGCTGGCCGGTACGGGCCCGCTGCCCCGAACCTCCGTCGCAGTCGGGGTGGCCGCCGCCGCGGTGCAGGTGGTGGGACTGCTGCGCTGGCCGCTGCTGGT
Source organism: Paraplanobispora siamensis (assembly GCF_016863175.1). GTDB lineage: Bacteria > Actinomycetota > Actinomycetes > Streptosporangiales > Streptosporangiaceae > Planobispora > Planobispora siamensis. The sequence goes on along the minus strand of NZ_BOOJ01000029.1, from coordinate 241,100 downwards.
ACCGGCCCTGGCCGCCACCGTGGCCGACCCCGGTGCCACCGCCATCGCCCGGGCGGCAGCGGTCGAGCGTTTCCACACCCTGCACACCCTGCTCGGCCAGATCGTGGGAGAGGCGTTCGGGTACCTGCTCACCGCCGCTTGGACAGTGCTGATCGTGGTGGCGCTGCGCCGCGGCGACACCGCGCATCCCGTGGTCCACCGCTTCGTTCTCGGCCGGTTCTCGGCGGGACTGGCACTGCTCTCCGTCCCGCTGATCCTCACCGGACTGCTGGTGCCCCTCGGAGCACCTGGCGCCGATCTGGCGAACTTCATCGGGTACGTGGCCTGGAGCCTGTGGCTGGTGGTATTCGGGGTCGGCCTGCTGCGCGACTCCAGGCAGCAGGTCCGGGCGATTGCCGGCCAAGCCACCGGCTCCAGGGCCTGATCGGCCAGCGAGCGCCGGGTGCCGCACCGTCATACAGCTGAAGGGCCGGATCGAAGGCCGGAAGATGCTCGGTGGACTGACAGCGTGTTTGAGAGCTGATCGTGACCCCGTCCCACGGCCGGGTAGAACCGCGAGCGTGACACGACGCCCCTTTCCACCTCTCTGATCTCACCTCCACCTCTCTGATCTCACCGATGAGCAGTGGGCGTTGATCGAACCGCTGCTGCCCGGTCCACGCCGGGACGGCCGTAAGGAGAAGCATCCACGCCGGGACGTCGTGGACGCGATCTTGCATGTGGTGCGTACCGGCTGCTCCTGGACGGCTTCCGGCGGACTTCCCGCCCTGGCAGACGGTGTACTGGCACTTCGTGCGCCGGGAGGAGCAGAAGGTCACCCAACAGATCATGGACGTGCTGCGCCGTCGTGTCCGCAGACGCGCCGGTCGTGATGCGGAGCCGTCGGCGGTGGTCATCGACAGCCAGAGCGTCAAGGGCGCCGACACTGTGGGCGCCGACACCCGTGGCTATGACGCCCACAATTATCTGGGGCTGGATGTCATGCCGGGCCGGATGGATCAGGGCTGCTCAGCGATGGCCTGACGGCGTGGTTGCCGGAGATGATTACAGGTTCTCCAGGAAGGCGAGCAGGCCGGCGACGAGCAGCCCGGTCTGCAGGGCGACGAGCAGCAGCAGGTGGTCGCGGCGGCCCGGCTGGGTGGACTGGTCGGGAGCCGCGAGGTGCGGCAGACTGCAGGCTCGCCCGTTCCCTCTGGAAGCGAGTTGGTCGCCATGTCGTCCCCCCTCGACTTCGGTCAGATCCTGTTTGGGCAGCATTGGGCAGGCTGGATGCCCGAGTGCGGGATCGTCCTGGTCGGACAGATCGCCACGCGGGATGCGGACTTCCCGCCGAGCGTTGACGAACTGATCAATCGCCTGTCCTTCGGCAGCCCCAGCGTGCAAGGGCGCGGCTGGGACACCCAGGCATGGGAACCTCTCGAACCTCATACTGACGAGAGCCTTGCCCGGTTACGGGAGGAGTTGGGCGATGACGACGACAGGGATGCGGCAACAATCAATGCCGAGGAGGCTGCCAACCGCGAGCAGTTTCGCTCTCGTCTGGATGAGCTGGCCACCGGACTCGGCGTCAGTCCTCTTGTCACTGTTCGCGACGTGTTCGACTATCTGGTTGCCTGCCGAATCATCCAGACCCACGAACAGGACGGCGTCACCCTTTGCAGCATCAACCCAACTCCCCCTCTGCCGGGCGAGGTACTCAACCTCACCCCCGAGGAGAACGCGAAAGAAGATCACATCCGCTGGACTCAGTTGTATGAGCAGCCGTCCTTTCAGATCATCGAGCTGTTCGACCCGGAGGGTGCCCGGCATGAGGAGTTGACCACCAGCTTGGAGAAGCTCGCAAAGAAGATCAGCCTGGATGTCGAAACCGTCCGCCAGGCGATCTTATGGCTCATCGAGCAGGGACATTTCACCGCGAGCCTTGATATCTCCACCGCCGAACGGTACGAGGTGTTCACCTTGCGGGTGGACTGGGAGAAGTTCGCGAAGGACCGGATCGATATCCGCTTCGCGTGATCATAGGTAGCAGCGCCGCGCCCGGATTTCCAAGCCCGAGGCACCCGTAGTGTTCGTGGTCGTCGCGGTCGCCGACAGTGCGGTGACGTCCGCCGCTTCGATGGCGACCGGGCGCAGCGGCAGGTGCTCATGGCGGCCGTCCGGGGCCGGCAGGCGGCCGGTGTAGCCGGCCCGGGTGGCGCCGTCCGCCCCGGAGCGGAGCGACGGCATGCCAGATGCGGCGCAGCGCGGCCAGCGCGGCCAGCGCAGCGCCGCCGGCGATCGGGGCGGGCAACTCGCCGGGGTCGACCTCGCCCGCGCTCTCCCAGGCCGCATACGTCAGCAGCAGCTCTTCCAGCTCGACCATGACGGCCGGCAGCTCGTTGCCGAGATCGGGCACCACGACGGTGGTCATCGCGCCGCTCGGTTCGGTCCGGCTGGCTGGTCGGCCGCGGCCGCGGGCGGCGTGCTCGACGCCGGGGCGAGGGAGGCCGGGTCGTCGTCCAGGGCGCGGGCACCTGCGGCGGCCGCCGTGGCGGCCGTGTCGTCGTGCTCGCGCAGCATCCGTAAGACGGTCGCCGGCGAGGGATGCCAGCCCTTCTTCTTGCCCTTGGTGATGACGAGCTGGGCGGCGATACCGCGCAGGCTCTTGCCGCGCTCTCGTAGGTGCAGGGCCACGACCAGCATGACCTCATCGATGACGGCGGCCCCGCCGATGGCCTTGCCGCGGGCCCGCGCCGACTCCTGACCTTCCAGGGTGCGGTCGCGGATGTACTCGTACTCCATTCCCGACAGCGCGGCCAGCACGGTGAAGACGATGCCGGACGGGTCGTGGGTGCCCTGCAGCTCGCCGGCCAGGAACTCCAGACTGATGCCGGCGGCCTTGAGCTGTTCGGCCAGGGCGGCCAGCTCGATGCCGCGCTCCAGGCGTTTTTGCTCGTGCACCACGAGGGTGACCGCGATATCGGAGGCGCGCAGGCCCGGGCATGCTCCACGGCCCGTTCCAGCTCGGGACGGCGGGCGACGCGGGTGGAGACCTCCTCGGAGGAGATCCGGGTGACGCCGGCGGCCTTGAGGGAGTCCATCTGCGTGTCCAGGGACTGGCGGACGGTGGAGGCGCGGGCGTAGCCGATGCGCGCGTGCCCGGCCGGTTCGGTGGCGGCTGATGCCGGGCGGGGCAGCTCGGCCCAGAGCGCTCCGGGCTTGCGGAGGGCCGGGGTCGGCGCGGACAGGGCCTTGGCCAGCGCGGACAGGGCCTTGGCCAGCGCGGACAGGGCCTTGGCCAGCGCGGGCACGAGCCGGAAGCGGGCGGTGTGTGGTACTGGATGGCCACCTTGCCCTTGCTGATGCGACACGGCGAGCCCGCCTGGGCCGCGCACGAGGACATCGGGCAGTCGTGGGCCTCCACGCGGGGAAGTCGGCGTCGCTCACCCACGATCGTTTTCATGTGTGCGTTTCGATCAGCAAGGCGAATGCACCGACCTATGAAACACGATCCGCCCTGGATGATCGCCTCCGGACGAGGCGTTTCATAGGCGATCACCTGTGACACACAACCTGCCCGAACACGGGCCAGCCGAGCTGAGCACAGACCCCGACCTACGGCGCAGTCCTCAAGGAGGACGTGCGCTACGCCGGCGACATCATGACCCGCGTGCGCGACCACATGCGCGCGCAGCCGCCCCGCTCGGCGGCTGCGCGCAAGCGCGCCGTACCCGGTCAGAGGCCTAGCACGGCCTCGATGTCGTCGATGGCCGCCAAGGGCTGGGCGAGCCGCTCGCGTTCTGCCTCGGTCAGGGTGAGGGCGCGCGCCCGGGCCAGGGCATGTCCGGCGGCGGCGTGGTCCTTGGCGCGGACGGCGAGCTCGGCCCGGTAGACCAGCGCCTCCAGCAGCTCGGCCGCCGATGCGGTGTCCTTGTCCCGCTCCAGGGCGCCGTCCAGGATCTCGGCCGCCCGCTCGTACTCGCCGTGGGAGTCGCCCATCACGACCGCCCGGTTCAGCGAGGCGGTGAGCCTGCTCGTGGCCTCCTCCTCCGGCAGGGGGCGGGCGGCCATGAAGCGGATCCAGTTGCCGCCGGGGTCGATGACGGCGAAGCCGGAGTGGTTGCCGTCGTTCTTCCGCCTGCGCGGCCGGGTCATCCGGGGGATGCCGGAGACCAGGAGCTTGCCGTGCGCCGCGCGCATGCCCGCGGCGAACGCCTCGAACAGCTCTCCGGTGTCCGGCACGACGATCACGCAGGTCCCGTAGGAGTCTTCGGGCTTGAACGCCTCCGGCATGCCGAAGAAGCCCAGCTGGAGATCCTCGCGCTTGAGCAACACGTACGGGTTCGGTCGAACCTGGTAGTAGATCCGGTGGAAACCGAGCATCGTGTAGAAGTCGACCATCTCGTCGATGGAGCGGCAGGGAAGCAGCGGTATGGCGATCTCGTTGGCCATCGGAGGAACTCCTATTCGCCGGCCATGGTGAACGCGCCCTCTTCCAGGCGGCGGATCATCCGGTCGGTCCACTGGGCGCCGGCGTCGGCGGTGCTCAGCCACAGGGACAGCACCTCGCCCACCGGGCCCCAGGTCGCCAGATCCGTACCCTCGGGCAGGTACGCGGTGATGCTCGCGCGCCACTCGCGCATGGCGCGGGCCCGCTCGCGCAGCAACTCCAGGGCCCGCTCCCGGGGAAGGTCCTCGATGAGGCCGATGGCGGCGCCCAGCACGTCCAGGCTCGGCTCGCGGTCGGCCAGCGCCTGACCCAGCAGGTCGAGGTACTCCCGCTCGCCCTGCCGGGTCAGCTCGTACTCAATCCGCGGTGGCCCCCCGGCCTCGGAGGCGACCGTCTCGTGCGTCACCAGCAGGCCCTGACCGGCCATGCTCTTGAGCGCGTGATAGACCGAGCCCGAGGTGGCGGTCGACCACTCGTGCGCGCCCCACGACTCCAGATCCGCGCGGACCTGGTAGCCGTGGGCGCGCCCGCGCCTGCGCAGCGCGCCCAGGACCAGCAGCCGTACCGGCTTCATCGAACCCTCCCGAACTCAGCTAGCCAAATTTGGCTATGTGCTACCGGGAGCTTACCGCACCAACGTGGAGGAAATCAGCGCAGCGGTCGTCGCGACATACCAGCTCCCCGTGATAGCCCCTCCTCGACGACCCGGCCGCCGTCCAGGAAGGCGATGCGGTCGGCGCACTGGACCGTCCGCATCCGGTGGGCCACCGTCACCACCGTCCGGCCGGCCATCAGGTGCTCGATCCGCCCTACGGGTGACGCCCCGAAGTGACCGCCTGGTGCGGGATCGTGCCAGGTCGGGGTGGCCGTTCCGGTCATCACCAATAGATCGTCGACCCGGAGCCGGTCGATCGGGTCTCGTAGTCGCGGGCCGGCGGTGCGGCATCGGGGTGCCGAAGATCCGCTCGGCCGCCGGGTAGCTTCTGAACCGGCAACTGGCCGCTCTGACCGAGGCGGGCTTCCCACCCGTCCGGCCACCCGCATCGTGCCTCGCTCGCTGCATCGTGGACGAGAGCGGCCGCTGCAGCCGAAAGCACGCTCGGCCACAGACAGTCCCCGTTAGCCCCGCCCGTTGTCTTGATCCCCGCCCTTGCCCGACAACGGCGCCTCCGCCCACCGTCTCGCTCTCCTCCCATCGCCCGCGAAAGGACCCGTGCTCCCATGACCATCCCGACGCCGGACCATGTCCGGCTCGATGACCTCAAGCTCTACTCCGTGAAGGAGACCATGGTTCTGCTCCGCCTGGGCAAGACCAAGATCTTCGAGTGGATCCGCACCGGCCGCCTGCGCTCGGTCAAACAGGGCCGCTCCCGGCGCATCCCGGCCACCGCCGTCCGCGACTACATCGCCCTGCTGGAGAAGGAGACGCAGAAGGTCGCTTGATGAGCAAGCGACGCAGCCGCGGTGACGGCGGCCTGCACTGGGACGAGAGGCGCCAGCGCTGGCTCGCCGACAAGGCCCTGACGCTCGCTCAGGCCGAAGCCGTCCCGATGACCGCCGAGAACTCCCGGATGCACGCCTACATCGTGGTCTCCTTGCTCACCGGGGCGCGCACCGAGGAACTGCGGCACTGACGTGGGACCACGTGGACCTCGACGGGGATCCGGACGCTCATCCGCCGGTGCCGGCGCATATGGCCGTGTGGCACTCGGTACGGGCTGGCGGGGACGCCAAGACTCATAAATCCCGGCGGACGTTTGCCTTGCCCAAGCGGTGCGTGGAGGTACTCCGGCGGCACCGCCAAGCCCAACGGGAAGAGCAGGGCGAATCCTGGTCGGAGAGCGGGGTGCCGCTGGAGGAGATCTCCCGGCTCGTCGGCCACCGCAGCACGACGGTCACAGAGATCGTCTACCGCAAGCAGATCCGCCCGGTTCTGCAGGGCGGAGCCGTGGCCATGGACCGCATCTTCGAAGAAGGCCCGGGGCCGTAGTCACGCAGTTAGTCACTCAGAAGATCCATGACAGCAGAAGAGCCCGGAGGTTGGTGTCAACCTTCGGGCTCTGACCTGCGTCTCATCTGTGTGGGCGATACTGGGATCGAACCAGTGACCTCTTCGGTGTGAACGAAGCGCTCTCCCGCTGAGCTAATCGCCCGCCCTGTGCGGCTCCTTCGCGGTGCCGACGTGGAAAACCATACAGCAATCCGGGACCGCTCGCGAAGCGGCGCGGACGAGGGAGGGCGGGGGGCGTGATCTTGGAGAGGTGGCGGAGGGGGTCGTGGGTGCGACGCGATAGCGGCAAAGGGTCGGTGATGAACCCGATGGGACGCTACGGTGTCATAGCATCAACCTGATCCGGAGAAGTACCGTAACGACCATGGCTAGACACCTATCGCCGGAGACACCCCAGTTGGGAAGTCGAGCGTGATGGAAACGATGCGCAAAACCCTCGTAAATACGACCCCGTTGATGGCGTTTAGCCAGGTAAGCGCAGAAATGTCGCGCTGTGATGTGCGTTACAGAACGGCCTGGAGGCGGAATCTCTCCTACAGGTCTCTTCGTTCCGCCTCGTAGGAGCGGACGAGTCCGATCAGTAGCAGTGGAAGCCCCGAAGAGGGGACCGACGACGAAAAGGTTTGGCTGACGATGAACAGCACCACCGTCTCTGCCGAGCTGGGCCTTCGGCTTGTGGTCCCCGACCGTACTACCGTCCCCTTGCTCGCCGGGCTCAGCTACACCGCTGACGACCCGTACGCGATCAGGATGGCCTTTCACGTGGGCAACGACGAGCCGGTCGAGTGGATTTTCGCCCGTGAGTTGCTGACCGTCGGCATCGTGCGACGGGTCGGCGACGGAGACGTCCAGGTGTGGCCGGCGCGCGCCGACGGCGAGCGCACGCTGCACATCAGTCTCACCTCGCCGTTCGGGCAGGCGCTGTTCGAGGTGCCGCTGGCCCCGCTCACCGAGTTCCTGCACCGCACCTACGAGCTGGTGCCGGCCGGTCGCGAGACCGACTTCATGGACCTGGACGCCGAGCTCAGCAACATGCTCTGGAGCTCCTGACCTCCGGGTCTACCGCTCCTTCTGGATCTCCCGCATGCGGGAGATCTCGATGTTCTGGCCGGAGACGACGTCGGCCGCCGTGGCGCGCATGGCCCTGTCGGTGCCCTCGCGCAGCTCCTGGCCGGCCATCGTCACGGCCGCCTCGTGATGGGCGATCATCAGCTTCAGGAAGAGCTCGTCGAAGGCGGCGCCCCTGGCCGCCCTGAGCCGGTTCATGTCCTCCAGGGAGACCGTGTGGTCCGCGTGGCCGCCGGGGGCCCGGCCGATCGACTTCAGCCACGCGGTCATGGCGGCGATCTCGGGCCGCTGGGCGGCGATGATCCGTTCGGCGAGGGTGCGCACCGCGGTCGACGACGACCGCGCCGGGACCAGCTCCGCCATCTCCAGCGCCTGGCGGTGATGGGGGATCATGCCCTCCGCGAAGCGCACGTCGGCCGCCGTCACGCGGGCCTCCGAATCGCCGAGCCGTTCGCCCGGCTTCGCCGTACGCCCCGCCTCCCCCGGTCCGCCGGGGATGATGACCGGCGCGCCGGTATCCGCCACCAGTGGCGCCCCCTTGTCCGGTTCCGTCTGCGCGCACCCCGACAGGACCGGCGTCGCCAGGATCGACGCTGACAGGAACGCGACAAGAGCGCCGCGCGACCGATACACACCCCGCATACCATCAATAATGGTGCAAGCCAATCCAATCGATGGGAGTACTGTGCGACCAATCGCAGCGCTGGTGCTGGCGGCGATCCTCGTGGCGGCGGGCTGTGGCGCGGATCCAGAGTCGCCGGCTCCGGGGGCACAGGCTCCCACGACGGCCCCCTCCACCCAGGACTCCGGCACCGCCTCCGCACCGGGCTCGGGTGAGGTACTGCACAGCGCGAACGTCACCCACGTCGCCAACGTGCCGCCCGGGGCCCCGCTCGACGGCCCCCAGGCCTGGGGCACCGACCTGGCCTTCCAGGACGACCACGCGTTCGTGGGCAACTTCGACGGCTTCACCGTGTTCGACATCTCCGACCCGGCCAAGCCCGGCGTGGTCAGCCGGGTGTTCTGCCCCGGCGAGCAGAACGACATCTCGGTGACGGGCAACCTGCTGTTCCTGTCGATCGACCGGCCGCGCGGCGGTCCCGGATGCGACGACGGCGAGCAGGCGGGCGAGGAGGCCTGGGAGGGCATCCGGATCTTCGACATCACCGACAAGGCCGAGCCGAAGTTCGTCTCGGCGGTCAGCACCCCCTGCGGCTCCCACACCCACACCCTCGTGCCGGGGTCGGACCCGCAGAAGCTCTATGTCTACGTCTCCGCCCCCGGCCCCGAGCCCGGCTCCTCGACCTGCCCCGGGCCGCACAACATCTTCTCGATCGTCGAGGTCCCCACGGGCGACCCCGCCGCGGCCAAGGTCATCGCGAACCCGGTGATCTCCGACGAGAGCGTCCGCACGGAGATCGGCGGCTGCCACGACATCACCGCCTACCCCCAGAAGAACCTCGCCGCCGCGGCCTGCTTCGGCGACGGCATCCTGCTGGACATCACCGACCGGGCGAACCCCAAGGTGCTGCAGCACGTGAGCGACCGGGAGAACTTCTCCATCTGGCACTCGGCCACCTTCAACAACGACGGCACCAAGATCGTCTTCGGTGACGAGCTGGGCGGCGGCATGGGCGCCACCTGTGACCGCAACACCCCCCGGACCAAGGGTGCGGACGCCATCTACGATCTCACCGACGGGCGCACCCTGACCCTGCGGAGCTACTTCAAGATCCCCAGGGAGCAGCAGCCCGACGAGAACTGCGTGGCCCACAACGGCTCGCTGCTCCCGATCCCGGGCAAGGACATCATGGTCCAGTCGTGGTACCAGGGCGGGGTGTCGATCTGGGACTTCACCGACTCCGCCAACCCCCGCGAGATCGGCTTCTTCGAGCGCGGCCCGGTCGACGGGCTCGCCGGATCGTGGTCGGCCTACTACTACAACGGCCACATCTACTCCAGCGACATCACCGAGGGACTGGACGTGATCCGGATCGACGACCCGCTGACCGACCCGGCCAAGCAGGTCAAGACGGAGGAGCTCAACGCCCAGACCCAGGTGACCTACTGACGCGCGGGGCCCCGGTTCGCGGACCGGGGCCGGTCGGCGGCCGGTCGGCCCCGGTCCGTCACGGGTCGAGGTCGGCCGCCGAGCGCTCGGCGAACACCTGCATCGCCTTGGCCGTCACCGGTCCGGGCGCGACCGGGAGCACGGTGCCGTCGACCGCGCGGATCGGCTGGATGTCACGGGTGGTCGAGGTCAGGAACGCCTCCTCGGCCTCGTAGAGGGCCGACAGCGGCACGTCCTCCTCGACGCCGCCGCACCACTCCAGGGTCAGCGCGCGGGTGACGCCCGCCAGGCAGCCGGAGCCGAGCGTGGGGGTGACGAGCCGTCCGTCGCGCACGAGGAAGACGTTGCTGCCGGTGCCCTCGCAGAGGTTCCCCGCGGTGTTTCCGAAGATCGCCTCGCCGCCGCCCCTGGCCTTGGCGTAGAAGAGCGCCTTGGCGTTGTCGCCATAGGAGGTGCTCTTGACCCCGGCCAGAACGCCGCGCTCGTTGCGCGGCCACGGGACCACGGCGACGTCGGCGGTGGCGGGGAACGGCTTCTGCTCACCGACGATGATCACGGTGGTGGGGCCCTGGTCGCCCCGGTCGGAGCCGAGCGGCCCCGGCCCGCTGGTGTAGGTGATGCGGATGCGGCCCAGCGGCCAGGACGGCGCCTGGGCCAGGACGGCCCGTACCCCCTCGGCGATCGCGTCGGTGTCCGGCTCGGGCAGCTCCATCAGCCGGGCCGAGACCTTGAGCCGGTCCAGATGGCGGCTGAGCGCGAACGAGGTGCCGTTGGTGAACTTGACGGTCTCGAAGACGCCGTCGCCGACCATGAGGCCGTGGTCGAAGACCGAGACCACGGCCTGGGCCGGATCGATCAGGCGTCCGTTGACCCATACGGGTACGTCCATCGGGAATGTCTCCTTGTCGGATAGAGGAACGGCTGTGGGACTTGTCGGGATGAGGAGCGGCGGGACTCAGGGGGTCGAGGCGAGTGCGATGAGCCTGGAGGCCTTCAGTTCGGTCTCGCGCCACTCGCGCCGCGGGTCGCTGCCCCAGGTGATGCCCGCGCCCGTGCCGAAGTGGATCTCACCGGCCGACAGCCAGAAGGTGCGGATCCCCACGGCCAGCGACGCCCGCCGCCGGTCGGCGTCGACCCAGCCCACCGCACCACAGTAGGGCCCGCGGGGCTCGGGTTCGAGCTCGTTGATGATGCGCAGAGCCGAGGATTTCGGCGCCCCGGTCACCGAACCCGGGGGGAACGTCGCGGAGAACAGCTCCGGCCATCCGAACTCCGGCGCGAGCCGGGCCCGCACCGTGGAGACCAGGTGCACCAGACCGGGGTGCTCCTCCACCTCGCACAGCGCCGGGACGGTCACCGAGCCCACGGAGGCGACCCGGCCCAGATCGTTGCGGACCAGGTCGACGATCATCACGTTCTCGGCGTGGTCCTTGTCCAGGAGGTCGTCCGCGGTGACACCGGTGCCCTTGATCGGCCGGGACTCGATCACATCGCCGTCCCGGGACAGGTACAGCTCCGGCGAGGCCGACACCACGCTCAGGCCGGGCAGGCAGACCGTGGCGGCGTGCGGGGCCGGGTTGCCCTCGGCCAGCCGTACGGCCAGGGCCAGCGGGTCCGCCTCCTGCGGCAGTGACGCGGTGAGCACCCGGCACAGGTTGGCCTGGTAGACGTCGCCGCGCTCGATGTACCGGCGGATGCGCTCCACCCCCGCCTCGTAGGCGGCGCGGTCGAGCGAGCTGCGCCACCGCGACGGGTGGGGCCCGCGCCAGGGGCCGCGCGGCGCCGGCAGCGGAGCGGGGCGGACGTCGGCGAACCTGGCGCACGTGACCTTGCCCTCGTAGTCGACCACGACGGCCCACCACCCCTGACCGTCCAGCGCGGACAGGTCGGTGGTGACGTCGAGGAGCCGGGTGGCCAGCAGGCCTCCGGCGTGGGCGAAGGAGTCGTGCACCCTCTCATTGTCGCGCCTGTCCGCTCCTCCCCCTCTCCGCCGCCTGTCCAGCCCTCCTTCCCTTCACCTCTCCGCCGCCTGTCCAGCCCGCCCTTCCCTTCACCTCTCCACCGTCTGTCCAGCCCGCCCTTCCCTCCGCCTCTCCGCCACGACCGCCCGCACCTGTTCGTCCGCCGCCTCGGCCAGGAAGCGCACCAGCGTGCGGGCGGCGGGCAGGCAGTCGGGCGGGAGGGCGGCGGAGACGGTACGGCGCGGCGCGAACCCGCCCAGGGAGCGCAGCGCCAGACCGGCCGGGACCGCCCGGGCGGCCAGGGAGGGGACCAGGGTGACCCCCAGTCCCGCCGCCACGAACCCGAACTTGCCGGTCCATTCGGCGATCTTGAGGGTGGTGCGGGGCGTGAACCCCGCACGGGCGCAGGCGTCGGCGAGCATGGTCCGCCGGCCGGGCGGGGGCGCCTCGATCCAGGTCTCCTCCCGCAGCTCCCGCAGGTCGACCGGGTCGGTCGCGGCCAGCGGATGGTCCCCGGGCAGCGCCACGAGCAGTTCGTCCTCGGCCAGCTGGACGATCTCGATCTCGTCGTCGTACGGCAGGCCGGAGGGATAGTCGCTGACCACCGCGACGTCCAGGCCGCCCTCGCGCATCCGGCGCAGCAGTCCTCCGCTGGGCGCCTCCACCGGGACCGGCTCGACCTGCGGGAACTCCCGCCGGAAGGCCCGCAGGGCGCCGGGCACCAGGGCGACGTTGGCGGTGGCGAACGCCCCGAGGCGCACCCGGCCGCGGTAGCCGCCGTGGATCCCGGCCAGATCCTCGGCGGCCCGGTCGAGGCGGTTGAGGACGACCGTGGCGTGCCGGTGGAGCAGCTCCCCGGCGGGGGTCAGGCGCACGCCGCGGGGCATCCGCTCGAACAGCGGCCCGCCCGCCTGGCGTTCCAGCGAGGCGATCCGCCGCGAGACCGCCGACTGCGTGTAGTCGAGCCGGGCCGCCGCCGCGGTGAACGAACCGGTGCGCGCGACCGCGTCCAGCAGGCGTAACGCGTCGATGTCGAACACATTCCTCCTTCGCATGGCTTACATGCAATTTAGTCGCTGGTGGAATGTCTGGAAGGTCCCTAACGTCGGGGCACGTGATTGCTTTTCTCGGTCTGGGGCGCATGGGCGCCCCGATGGCCCGGCGACTCGTGGAGGCCGGGCACAAGGTGACGGTGTGGAACCGTACCCCGCGCGCCGTGGAGGGCGCGGCGGTCGCGGACTCGCCCGCCGAGGCCGTGTCCGGCGCGGAGCTGGTCGTCACGATGCTCAGTGATCCGCAGGCGGTGCACGACGTCCTCTCCGCGGCGGCGCCCGGACTGCGGGAGGGGACCGTGGTGGTCGAGATGTCCACGATCGGCCCCGGGGCGGTGGCCGGCCTGCGCGCGCTGCTCCCCTCCTCGGCAGGACTGGTGGACGCCCCGGTGCTGGGCAGCGTGGAGCCCGCCCGCTCCGGCACGCTGACGGTCCTGGCCGGGGGTACGGCGCGGGACCTGGCGCGCTGCCGGGAGGTGCTCGAGGTGTTCGGCGAGGTCCGGGAGGCAGGCGGACCGGGAGCGGGGGCGGCCCTGAAGCTGGTCGTGATGAGCGCGCTGGTTCCCGCGCAGGTGCTGCTCGCCGAGACGGCGGCCTACGCCCGGGCGGCCGGGGTGGACACCGGGACGCTGCTGGAGGTGCTGGAACGCACTCCGCTCGGGGCGCTGGCCGGACGGGTCCGCCCCGCGGTGGAGGGCGAGCGCCCCGAGCCGCGCTACGCCCTCGGCCTGGCGGCCAAGGACCTGCGGCTGGCCGCGCACCCGGTCCAGACGCTGGCGGCCGCGGCCGAGGGCCGGCTGACGGCGGCGGTCGCGGCGGGGCTGGGCGGGGAGGACCTGACGGCCGTGTTCGGGCACGTCGGGCACGTCGGGCACGGGTCGCGGGAACCGGGCGGCCCGGACGCGGCCCCGGACCGGGACGGGCCGAGTACGGCGGGCATCCCGGACCGGGACGGGCCCGGTAGGGCAGGCGCTCCGGTGCGGGGCCCGTCCGGCGGCACGGCCGGCCGTACCGGGGTGGAGAAGATCAACCCAGCCTCGGTCCCGGCGACCAACGGGCTCTACTCCCACGCCACCCGGATGGGAGACCTGCTGTCCGTCTCCGGGCAGGTGGCGCTGGACGCCGGGGGGAACGTCCTCGGCGAGGGCGACATGACGGCGCAGTCCGAGCACGTGATGGAGTCCCTGGCGCGCATCCTCGCCGACCAGGGATGCACGTTCGACGACGTGACCCACATCCGGACGTTCCTCACCGACATGTCGCGTCTGCCGGAGTACGGGGCCGTCCGGCGGCGCTTCATCACCGGTGAGCCCCCGGCCAGCACGACCGTGGAGGTGTCACGGCTGTTCCGGCCGGGGCTGATGATCGAGGTGGAGGTGACGGCGGCCGTCCCGCGAGCCCGGTGACGACCGGGCCGGGGTGGACGGACCGGTGACCGCCGGGGTCAGGCGAGCGGGCCGGTGACCGACTCGGCCGCGGCGACCACGGAGGCGTCGGCCACCATCCGCACCACCGACTCGATCTCCGGGGCGAGGAAGCGGTCCGGGCCCGGGCCCGGCACGGACTGGCGCAGGGCGGTCACCACGGCCCCGGTCGCGGGCGCGGGCGTGTGCGGCGCCCGCAGGTCGATGGCGCGGGCCGCGGTGAGGATCTCCACGGCGAGTACCCGGCTCAGGCCCTCGATCGCCCGGCGCAGCTTGCGCGCGGCCGACCAGCCCATGGAGACGTGGTCCTCCTGCATGGCGGAGCTCGGGATGGAGTCCACGCTCGCGGGCGCGGCCAGGCGCTTGAGCTCGGAGACGATCGCGGCCTGGGTGTACTGCGCGATCATGTGCCCGGAGTCCACGCCCGGGTCGTCGGCCAGGAACGCGGGCAGCCCGTGGTTGCGGGCCACGTCGAGCATGCGGTCGGTACGGCGCTCGGAGATGCTCGCCACGTCCGCCACGGCGATGGCCAGGAAGTCGAGCACGTATCCGACGGGGGCGCCGTGGAAGTTGCCGTTGGACTCCACCCGTCCGTCGGCCAGCACCACCGGGTTGTCGATCGCGGAGGCGAGTTCCCGCATCGCGACGGACGCGGCGTGCGCGAGGGTGTCGCGGGCGGCGCCGGCGACCTGGGGGGCGCAGCGCAGCGAGTAGGCGTCCTGCACCCGGGTGCAGGTGCCGTCCCGGTGGCTGGCCATGATGCCCGAGTCCCGCAGCAGCGCGCGGAGGTTGGCGGCGCTGGCGGCCTGGCCGGGGTGCGGGCGCAGGGCCTGCAGGTCGGCGGCGAAGACGCGGTCGGTGCCGAGCAGGGCCTCCACGCTCATGGCCGCGGCGATGTCGGCGGTCTTGAACAGGCGGGCCAGGTCGTCCATGGCGAGGATCAGCATGCCGAGCATGCCGTCGGTGCCGTTGATGAGCGCGAGGCCCTCCTTGGCGGCCAGCTCGACGGGCTCGACGCCCGCCTGCTTGAGCGCCTCGGCGGCGGCGACCGGGTTCCCGCCGGAGTCGCGGACGGGCCCCTCCCCCATGATCGCGAGAGCCACGTGGGAGAGGGGGGCCAGGTCGCCGGAGCAGCCCAGGCTGCCGTACTCGTGCACGACCGGCGTGATCCCGGCGTTGAGCATGGCCTCCAGCACCTTGGCGACGCGGGGGCGCACGCCGGTGTGGCCGGTGGCGAGGGTGTGCAGGCGCAGGAGCATCAGCGCGCGGGTGACCTCGGTCTCCACCTCGGGCCCCGAGCCGGCGGCGTGCGAGCGGACCAGGGAGCGCTGGAGCTGGGCACGCAGCTCGGGGGCGATGTGCCGGGTGGCCAGCGCCCCGAAGCCGGTCGAGACCCCGTAGGCCGGGGTGGGGCTCTCAGCGAGTTCGTCCACGCGGGTACGCGCCGCGGCCATCGCGGCCACGGCGTCGTCGGTGAGGCGTACGGCGGCGCCGTGCCGGGCCACGGCGACGACCTCGCCGAAGGTCAGCGGCTCGGGCCCGATGTTCACGACCACGTTGTCGCGCATGGTGTCACTCTCTCGCTGTAGATGTAACCGGTGTCTGCCATGTTAGACCCTTACATCTCTCCACCCCACGGCTCGTACCGGAATTCCGGTTTGGGGAGTCGCCGGGTATTCGCTAAAGTTCTCTGCGTGAGGCCGGTCTCCCCGGCGGACACACGCGGAAGTGGCTCAGTGGTAGAGCATCACCTTGCCAAGGTGAGGGTCGCGGGTTCGAATCCCGTCTTCCGCTCGAAAGAGGCCCTCGGGCCTCGCTCGGTGGAGTGGCCGAGAGGCGAGGCAACGGCCTGCAAAGCCGTGTACACGGGTTCAAATCCCGTCTCCACCTCTGGTCTTCCCACGCGGACGATTAGCTCAGCGGGAGAGCGCTTCCCTGACACGGAAGAGGTCACTGGTTCAATCCCAGTATCGTCCACTGCACAACGTCGCAGCAGAGGCCGGATCCACGAAACGGATCCGGCCTCTGTCACGTTCCCGGCCTCTGTCACATTCCCGGCCTCTGTCACATTCCCGGCCTCAGGAGACGCCCCGGCTGAAGGTGTCGGGTCTCACGACCGGCTCCGAGGACACTGCGCGGTCTGCGAACGCCCCTTTCCGGTTCCTCTCAGGAACGCGGCCGGGCGGCCGATAGGGCGGCGTGGTCAGCTATCGGGTTTGGCGTGTCTATCTCTTCGGCGGTCTGATCGCCGTGGGGATCTTCGCGCTGATCCCGGACAACGTGTGGGCCGACGGCATGTACGCCGCGATCGGGATGTCCAGCGTCGCGGCCGTGTCCGTCGCGGCGGCCCGGTTCCGGCGCACGCTCGGCCTCGCCTGGCTGCTGATGGGGCTGGGCCAGCTCGCCGCCGTCCTCGGTGATGTCATGTGGCTCTACTACGAGCACATCGCCGGGGTCGACCCCTTCCCGTCCCCGGCCGACGTGCTCTATCTGCTGGAATATCCGTTCGTCACCGCCTCCCTGCTCATGCTCGCCCGGCACCGCCGTTCCACGGCCGACCGGGAGGCCCGTCTCGACAGCGCCATCATGGTCGTCGGCCTCGCCCTGCCGTACTGGGTGCTGCTGATCCAGCCGAACATCGGCGGGCACGACTCGCTCTTCTCCCAGCTGATCGCTCTGGGCTATCCCGTCGCCGACGTGATCCTGCTGGCCGGGCTGGTGCGGCTGCTGACCACCTCGGGCGCGCAGATGCCGGCGTACCGGCTGCTGACCGCCGCGCTGGTCCTGCTGCTCGCCGGTGATGTGATCTTCATCATGGTCGAGGGCTCGATCATGATCGGCGACCTGCCGTTCCTGCTGTCGTACGTGGTCTGGGGCGCCGCCGCGCTGCACCCCTCAGCCAGGGACCTGCTGCGCTCCGATCCCGACGCCCTGCCGACCTTCACCACCCGCCGCCTGCTCACTCTGACCGCCGTCGTCCTGCTCGCCCCCGGCACCCTGGCCGTGCAGCTCGCCTTCGGCTTCGAGCTCAGCGCCTGGGCCGTCACCATCGTCTCGGCCGTACTGTTCGTCCTGGTCGTGGCCCGCATGGCCACCCTCCTGCGCCGCCTGCAGCACCAGGCCCGCCGCCTGGACGAGATCGCCCGCACCGACATGCTCACCGGGCTGCCCAACCGCCGCACCCTGGACGCCCAGCTGGTCCGTGACTACGAACGGGCCACCCGCGAGGACATCCCGCTGACGCTGGCCATGCTCGACCTGGACCACTTCAAGCGCTTCAACGACACCCACGGCCACCAGGGCGGCGACCAGCTGCTGGCCGGGGCCGCCACCGCCTGGAGCCTGGTGCTGAGCTCCACCGACATGCTGGCCCGCTACGGCGGCGAGGAGTTCGTGCTGCTGATGCCCGGCCGCGACCTGGAGGCCGCCGAGCACCTGCTGGAGGCGCTGCGCCTGGTCACCCCGCACGAGCAGACCTTCTCAGCCGGTCTTGCCCTGTGGGACGGCCGGGAGACTCCCCTGCGGCTGCTGCGCCGCGCCGACACCGCGCTGTACGCCGCCAAGACCGCCGGACGCGACCGCGTCGTACGCGCCGACCCCGCGACCGACTCGTCCGCGCGGTCCTCCACGAGGGCGTAGGGGCCCGGACATGGGCTCAGGGGCTGACGGGCCCGGGGACCGATAGGCGTTCAGGGATCGTTCAGGGGTGACGGGCGATCGCGGCATGTGCTCCGGGGACCGCGTGGGCCCTCGGAATTGTCGGTGGGCCGTGCCAGGCTGACAGGTGCTCAGACAGGTGACGCCCCGCCGTGCGCCCCACGACAGACGCCGCCATGCGCCCACGACAGGCCGCGACGGACGCCACCGCGACACGTAGGCACCTGGAAGGAGCAGGCCATGCTCACCACGCAGTACGTCCCCGGCGCTCCCAACTGGATCGACCTCGGCACGCCCGACACCGAGGGCGCGGTCGCCTTCTACGGCGGCGTGCTCGGCTGGGACTTCCTGTCGGCCGGTCCGGAGGGCGGAGGCTACGGCTTCTTCCAGATCGGCGGTAAGACCGTCGCCGCCGTCGGTCCCCTGACCCAGGAGGGAGCACGGACCGCCTGGACGGTCTACTTCCACACGGCCGACGGCGACGCGACGACCAAGGCCGTCGAGCAGGCGGGCGGCACCGTGCGCTTCGCCCCGTTCGCGGTCTTCGACAACGGCCGGATGGCCGGGTTCACCGATCCGGGCGGCGCCGAGTTCGCGGCCTGGGAGCCCGGAACGCTGAGCGGGCTCGACCTCGTCACCGTGCCCGGCTCGCTGGGCTGGATCGAGCTGTACACCCCGGTCCCCGACGCGATCCGCCCCTTCTACGAGACGGTCTTCGACTGGAACATCCAGGACATGCCGTTCGGCGACGCGACCTACATCATGGTGACGCCCGCCGGAGGCGGCGAGGAGGCCAGCATCGCCGGCATCATGCCGCTGCAGCCCGGCGACACCGCTCACTGGCTGCCGTACTTCGAGGTCCCCGACTGCGACGACGCCGTCGCCAAGGCCGGTGACCTCGGCGGCCGGGTCGTCATGCCGGCCGTGGACGCCGAGGGCGTCGGCCGCTTCGCCCAGCTCGCCGACCCGCACGGCGCGCGCTTCGCGGTGATCACCAGCACCCCCGCCTAGGGTGCGTTCCCCGGGTCTGCCTGCCCACCGCGGTCGCCCGGACGGCAGCCCGGCCCGTAATCAGCGCGACGGCTCGTCCAGGATGGCGCGGACCGCCTGGTCGCGGGCCCAGGCCGCGTCGCAGCCGGGCAGGCCGAGCAGCACGTCGCTCGCGAGGCTGTCCATGATGCGGCAGGCGCGGCCGGCGTGCTCCTCGGCGTCGCCGAGCGGGCGCAGGAGCCCGGCGGCGGCTCCGCGGGTCAGGATCCCGGCCAGTTCCCGCACCCACGTGCCGGTGAACCCGGCGATCCTGGCCAGGGTCTCCTCGTCCTGCGGCGGCCGGGCGATGACCTGGGCCCACAGCCGCCATCGGACGTCCGTGGCGCTCACGGGGAGGTACAGCTGCGCGAAGCGGACGACCGCCCGGCGCGGGTCGGCGACGCCCGCGAGCTCGGCGGTGCGCCGTTCGGCCAGCTCGTCCTCGCTGAGCAGCAGCGTCGAAACCAGGATCCGGTCGCGCTTGCCGAAGTAGTACATGACGTGGCCGCTGCTCATGCCCGCCCGCTCGGCGATGTCCCTGATCCGCACGCGCTCGGGCCCGACCTCGTCGATCGCGAGCAGCGCCGCCCGCAGGACGTGCGCCCGCACGTCGGGACGCTCCAGCCTGACCGCGGCCCCCGCCGCCCGGGACCCGGGCCGGGCCTTTTCCGTCCGCCGAGCCTCGGCCGTCCCCGGTCCGTCCTCGGGAGGGCGCGTCCCGGTGGTCCGGTGGGCGGGGTCCGGCTCGGCAGTCATAGGTGACACCGTACCGGCTTAGAATGCTGCTCTAACTTTGAAGACTGTTCTAACGAGGGGTGGCCGTGCGGCTGACACCGACGGAACGCGACCGGTTGCTGCTGTTCACCGCGGCGGAGCTGGCGCGGGCCAGGAGAGCGAGGGGACTGCGGCTGAACGTGCCGGAGGCCACCGCGCTGGTCGCGGACGTGGTCTGCGAGGCCGCCCGGGACGGCGCCCGGCTGGCCGAGGCGATCGCGGCCGGGCGGGCCGTACTCGGGCCGGACGACGTGCTGCCGGGTGTGGCCGACATCGTGACCGAGGTGATGGTCGAGGCGGTCTTCGACGACGGCACCCGGCTGGCCGTGGTGACCGACCCGATCGGCGGCGGCTCCCTGGGCGCCGGGGCGCCCGGCGCCGTGATCGAGCCCGCTCCCCGAACCGCCGCCCACGAGGGCGCCACGACCCGCGCCGGCACCGCCCTCCACCCGGACGGTGCCGAGCCGGCGGGCCGCGGTGCCGTCCCGCACGACGGGGACGCCGGTGAAGAGTCGGCCTCCGGGGACATGGGCGAGGTCATGGGCGAGGTCATGGGCGAGGTCATGGGCGAGGTCGAGGTGTTCAACACGGCGACCGTGCCGATCAGTGTCACCTCGCACTTCCACTTCTTCGAGGTCAATCCCCGGCTCCGCTTCGACCGGGCCGCCGCCTACGGGCGCAGGCTGGCGATCCCGGCGGGGTCGACGGTCAGGTTCGATCCGGGCGAGAGCCGTACCGTACGGCTGGCCCCGATCGGCGGCGCCCGGGTCGCGGTCGGGTTCGCCGGACTGGTGGACGGGCCGCTGGACGCCCCGGGGGCGTTCGAGCGGGCCATGGAGAAGGCGCGGGCCTGCGGCTATCTGGGAAGCGACGCATGAGCACGGCGGACAGACGGCGTATGGGCGGCTGGATGATCGCGGGCGGCGGGCCCGCCGGATCCGGGGAGACGGCATGAGCGTGTACGGCCCGCGCGAGGGCGACCTGGTCAGGCTCGGCGACTCCGGCCTCGTGGTCGAGGTCGAGCACGACTCGCAGAAGCCGGGCGAGGAGTTCCTGGCCGGGTTCGGCAAGACCGCCCGCGACGGCCTGCATCTGAAGGCCGCCTCGATCAAGGAGACCTGCGACCTGGTCATCAGCAACGTGCTGATCCTCGACCCGGTCCTGGGCGTGCGGACCGCCTCGATCGGCGTCCGGGAGGGGCGCATCCACGCCGTCGGCCGGGCCGGCAACCCCGACACCCTGGACGGCGTGGACGTGGTGGTCGGCACCGGCACCACGATCGTCTCCGGTGAGGGGCTGATCGCCACGGCCGGGGCGATCGACACCCATGTGCACCTGCTCAGCCCGCGCATCATGGAGGCCTCGCTCGCCTCCGGCGTCACCACGATCATCGGCCAGGAGTTCGGGCCGGTCTGGGGCGTCGGGGTGAACTCGCCGTGGGCGCTGCGGCACGCGTTCAACGCCTTCGACGCCTGGCCGGTGAACATCGGCTTCCTGGCGCGCGGCTCGTCCTCTCACCCGGCCCCGCTCGTCGAGGCCCTGGTGGAGGGCGGCGCGAGCGGCTTCAAGGTGCACGAGGACATGGGGGCCCACACCCGGGCGCTGGACACCGCGCTGCGGGTGGCCGAGGAGCACGACGTGCAGGTGGCGCTGCACACCGACGGCCTCAACGAGTGCCTGTCGGTGGAGGACACCCTCGCCGTGCTGGAGGGCCGGACGATCCACGCCTTCCACATCGAGGGCTGCGGCGGCGGCCACGTGCCGAACGTGCTGAAGCTGGCCGGGGTGGCCAACGTCATCGGCTCCTCCACCAACCCGACCCTGCCCTTCGGCCGGGACGCCGTCGGCGAGCACCACGGGATGATCGTGGCGGTGCACGGGCTCAAGCCGGAGCTGCCCGGGGACGCGGCGCTGGCCAGGGACCGGATCCGGGCGGGCACGATGGGCGCCGAGGACGTGCTGCACGACCTCGGGGTCATCGGCATCACCTCCTCCGACGCCCAGGGCATGGGCCGGGCGGGCGAGACGGTCCGCCGTACGTTCGCGATGGCCGGGAAGATGAAGGGCGAGCTGGGCGGCCCGGAGCGTCACGACAACGAGCGGGTGCTGCGCTACCTGGCCAAGCTGACGATCAACCCGGCGATCGCGCACGGCCTGGCCCACGAGATCGGCTCGCTGGAGCCGGGCAAGCTCGCCGACGTCGTGCTGTGGCGCCCCGACCACTTCGGCGCCAAGCCGCAGCTCGTGCTCAAGGCGGGCTTCCCCGCCTACGGCGTGACCGGCGACCCGAACGCCTCCACCGACAGCTGCGAGCCGCTGGTGCTGGGCCCGCAGTTCGGCGCGCACGGCGCGGCCGCCGCGGACCTGTCGGTGGCCTTCGTCAGCCAGGCCGCCGCCGCCTCGGGCGACGACCGCATGACCACCCGCAGGCGGCGTGTCGGCGTGCGCGGCACCCGCGGGATCGGCCCCCGGGACATGGTGCGCAACTCCCGGCTGGGCTCGGTCCAGGTGGACGCCCTCGGCCGGGTGACCCTCGACGGCGAGGAGCTCCGCTCCGAACCCGCCGAGTCGGTCTCCCTGAGCCGTCTCTATTTCCTGTGACCGCTCACCCGCGGTCCTCCCCCATCCCCTGACCCCCGGAGCCAGAGATGTTCTTCATGCCGCCGGAATGGCACCCGCACACCCGCACCTGGATGTCCTGGCCGGTGGCCGGCTACGCCCTGGCCGACCCCGAGGCGTCCTACCGGGCCTGGTCGGAGGTGGCCAACACGATCGTGCGCTACGAGCCGGTCACCATGGTCGTCGACCCCAGCGGGCGCGAGTCCGCCGCCCGCTGGCTGGCCCCCGCGGTCGAGGTGATGGAACAGCCCCTCGACGACTGCTGGATGCGCGACAACGGGCCGACCTTCCTGCTGGACGGCCGGGGCGGCCTGGCCGGCGTCGACTGGACCTTCAACGGCTGGGGCTGGAACGTCCACGCCAAGGACGACCTGGTGGCCGCCGCGGTCCTGGAACGGGCGGGGGCGCGCCGGTTCCGCTCGGAGCTGGTCAACGAGGGCGGCGGCATCCACGTCGACGGCGAGGGGACGGTGATCGTCACCGAGACCGTGCAGCTGGGCGAGAAGCGCAACCCCGGCTGGACCAAGGAGCAGGTGGAGGAGGAGCTCCGCGCCCGGCTCGGGGTGCGCAAGGTGATCTGGCTGCCGCGGGGCCTGACCGCCGACTACGGCCGGTACGGCACCAGCGGCCACGTGGACCTGCTGGCCTCCTTCGCCCGGCCCAGCCTGGTGCTGTGCCACGTCCAGCCCGACCCGGCCCACCCCGACCACGAGGTCACCCGGGAGAACCTGGCCATCCTGCGCTCCTCGACCGATGCCAGGGGCCGCCCGCTGGAGGTCGTCGAGCTGCTCGCGCCGGAGACCCGGGAGGCCGACGGGGAGCTGGTCGACTATTCCTACATCAACCACTATCTGGCCAACGGCCTGGCCCTGCTGTGCTCGTTCGATGATCCGCGCGATGTCGAAGCGGCGGAGACGTTCTCCAAACTGTTTCCCGAACGTACTATCGAATCAGTGGACGCCCGCGCCATCTTCACTCTCGGCGGTGGCATCCACTGCATCACCCAGCAGCAGCCTTCTCCCTGAAAGGTCGGCTCACAGATGTGGATCCGCTTTTGTTTGTCTATAGTTTGTCCGCATCTGGCCACTATCTGATGCAGATCTTGTAAATGCCTGCAGGTTCTGCGAATACTTTCGACTGTTCTTACCGTGGAGAGAGGCACCAATGAAGCAGGTCATCGTTCACAAGCCCGGTACCGTCGCCCTGACTGGCGCCGCCAGCCCGAAGCACGTCGGCTGAGAACCTGAACGTGGCACCGGCGCCCGCCAGGGCGCCGGTGCGCGACGAGACCTGAGGAGATCCGGTGAGCCGGGGACCCATTCCCTCGGAGGAATCATCGGAGGAACCCCTCCTTCCTCCCCTGCTCCTGCCCCCCGTGAACGCCGACCGGCGTCTGTGCGGGCCCTACACCGCCGCGAACGCGATCGTCTCGGCCCTGGTGCCCTCGGCCCGGCCGGAGCTGGTCGCCCGCTATGACATCGAGCTGCGCACGGCGGCCCCCGACCTGCACGACGTGGTGCCCGCCCGGCGCCAGTCCAGGGCCGCCCACCTGCCCAAAGCCGAGCGCATCCTCGTGCACGCGCCCCGCAGGACGCTGCGCATCGCCAACGGCCTGGCCGAGTTCCTGCGCGACCACCTGACCGGGACCGGCCCCCGCGCGCTCGTCGTGGAGAACACGGCCGAGGCCGACCCCACCGACCGCGAGCTGCTGCAGGTGCTGCGCCGCCGGATCTCCCCCGGGCTGCTCACCGTGGTGACCCGCGAGGGCGGCGCGTCCCCGGACCGGCTCACCCCCGAGGAGCACGACGAACGCGCCGACGAACTGGAGCGGCGGGGCGCGATCGGTCCCCGGCTCGGCGCGGTGCCGTACCACCGCGAGCACGGCACCGACCCGCGCAAGGCGGTGGAGTCCCTGAAGTTCGCCGTCGAGTGGTGCCTGGACGCCGGGTGCCACCACGCGGTCGTGGAGCTGGGCCTGCGGGCGCTGCCGCTGGTCGACCCGGAGGCCGAGCCGGAGGTGTGGTGGCGGTTCCTGCACAGCACCGCGACCGCGCTGGGCTCGCTGAAGCGGGAGGACGAGGCGGAGGCGCTGTTCGATCGGGCCCGTCAGGAAAGCGTTTCCCCCGTCACCCACGCGGCCGCCGCCTACTCCACCGGCATGCTGAAGGTCCGCCACCACGACCCGGCCCGGCGCGACCTGGGCACGGCCCTGGCGTGGGTGAACGAGGCGATCGCCATCTCCACCCTGCTGCCCGACCCGGGTGAGCGGGCGTTCAAGCTGGGCTTCGACCTCAACGGCCGGGCCCTGATCGAGGTACGGCGCGGCCGTCCGGGCAAGGCCCTGGAGCTCCTCCAGCAGGCGATCGACCTGGCCGAGCAGGGCCTGCGGCCGGACGAGCACCCGATCCACCGGCTGGTGCTGCTGGCCAACCGGGCGCAGCTGGCCGTCATGCTGGGCCGGCCGGAGGGGGCGCTGGAGGACCTGGACAAGGTGATCGCCGCCGACCCCGGCTATCCCGACTACTACATCGACCGGGGCAACCTGCTGTACCGGCTCGGCCGGGCGCGGGAGGCCGTGGCCGACTACGAGACGGCGATGCGCGTGGGCCCGCCCTTCCCCGAGCCGTACTACAACCGGGCCGAGATCCGCTTCGCCTCCGGCGACCATCACGGCGCGCTCGCCGATCTGGACCACGCCCTGGAGCTGGACCCCGAGTTCGTCGACGCGCTCGCCAACCGCGCCGGACTGCTGGTCTCGCTCGGCGAGCTCGGCAGGGCCCGCGCGGACACCGAGGCGGGGCTCGCGCTGGATCCCGGCCATCCCTACCTGCTGTGCGCGCTGGGCCAGGTGAAGACGGCCGAGGGCGACCGCGCCGGGGCCCGGGAGGCCTTCGACCGGGCGCTGGAGCGTTCCCCCTCGTTGAGCGCGGCCTGGGCCGGGCGGGGCGTGGTGTCCTTCGAGGCCGGCGACTTCGAGGGCGCGGTCGAGGACTTCACCCGGGCCCTGGAGCCGGGCGCGGACGCGGCGCTGCTGTTCAACCGGGCGATGGCGCTGCGCGCGGCGGGCCGGGGCAGGGAGGCCGCGGCCGACCTGGCCAGGGCGCTGGAGCTGGCCCCCGACGACGAGGACGTCCGGCGGGAGCTGGCCGCCTTCAACGGCGAGGGCCGGCACGACGACGAGGACTGACGGGGCCCCCGCCGGGTGGCGACGCCCGCCGGGCCCGGTCAGGTCAGGCCGGAAGGCCGCCCGTCAGATAGCGTTCGGCCAGCTCGCAGGTGCCGGCGGTGTAGCCCGCGCCGAGCTCGGCGGCGATGTCCACCCCGGTGTGGGTGCCGATCCAGGCGACCAGCAACAGGCGGCGGAACATGACGAACGTCCAGATCTCGGCCTCCTCCTCGGCGGGGAGGGCGAGCACGGTCCGGTAGCCCCGCAGCCAGGCGTCGATCATCTCCGGGGCCAGGGGGTGGTGCTCGATGAAGCTGAGCGCCGCGGCCAGGTCGTAGAGGTACCAGCCGAAGCCGCAGTCGTCGAAGTCGATGACGCTGGGCGGCCCGTCCCCGGTGGTCAGCAGGTTGGCCAGGCGCAGGTCCGCGTGGATCAGGCCGTAGCGGCCGGGGTCACGGCCGAAGCGGTGCAGCCGCTCGCGCAGCTCCTTGTCCAGCCGGCCCAGCACGGCCAGCGCCTCGGGCTCCATCCCCGGCCCGTCCTGCCAGCGCCCCCAGCGGGACTCGGTCCCCAGGGCGGCCTCGTAGTCCCAGTGGAAACGGGTGAACCCGGCCGGGCGGCGCCAGGCCCGCGCGTGCCGGTGCATCCGCGCGGTGACCTCGCCGAGCAGCTCGAAGTCCGCCACCAGGCGCTCCTGCGGGGGCTCCGTCCCGGGCAGGAACTCGAACATGACGCACTCGCGGGGCTGCTCGCCGGGGACGGTCAGCACCCGGGAGCCGTCCGGGGCGGGGATCACCCGCGGGGTCCTGACCCCGGCCTCCTCGCGCAGCGCCTCCAGCCAGGCCAGCTCGGAGGCGATCGCCGGGACGGAGTGGTAGCCGAGCCGGTGCACCCGCAGGATCGAGCGGGCCCCGGTCGCCGGGTCCTCCACCCGGAAGGTGGCGTTCTCCGAGACGTTGATCAGCGTGACCTCGGCGCCGGGCAGGCCGTGCAGCCGCGCCGCCGCACGGGCCGTGTCGTGCGCGCGGGCCAGCACCTCGCCACCGGCCGACAGGTCGTGGGCCTGCATGGGGTCCTCTCAGGAGCGCAGGTAGGCCAGCACCGCCAGGACCCGGCGGTGCTGGTCGCCGTCCTCGGCGTGCAGGCCGAGCTTGGCGAAGATGCTGCGGATGTGCTTCTCCACCGCGCCGTCGCTGATCACCAGCTGACGGCCGATGGCCGGGTTCGACCTGCCCTCCGCCATCAGGCCGAGGACCTCGCGCTCCCTGGGGGTGAGGGAGGCCAGCGGGTCGTCGCGGCGGCGCCGTACCATCAGCTGGGCCACCACCTGCGGGTCGAAGACCGTACCGCCGGCCGCGACCGCGCGCAGGCCCCCCATGAAGTCGTCGACGTCGACGACGCGGTCCTTGAGCAGATAGCCCACCGCCCCGCGGGCGTCGGCGAGCAGGTCGTCGGCATAGGACACCTCCACGTACTGGGACAGGATCAGCACCGGGGCTCCCGGCACCCGCCGCCGCGCCTCGACCGCGGCCCGCAGCCCCTCGTCGGTGAAGCTGGGCGGCATCCGCACGTCCACCACCGACACGTCCGGGCGGTGCTCGGCGACGGCCTCCACGAGACCGCCGCCGTCGCCCACCGCCGCCACCACCTCGCAACCGAACTCCTCCAGCAGCCTGATCAGGCCCTCCCTGATCAGCACAGCGTCGTCGGCCACGACTACCCGCACGGAACCTCCGCCACGATCACCGTCGGCCCGCCCAGCGGGGAGTTCACCGACAACTCGCCGTCCACCGCCCGCAGGCGGTCGGCGAGGCCGGACAGGCCGTGTCCCTTGGCGACGTGTGCGCCGCCGACCCCATCATCCCCGATCGTGAGCATCAGGACGCCACCCGCCTTGCTCAGGGTGACTGTGCAGACGGTGGCGTGGCTGTGCTTGGCGATGTTGGTCAGGGTCTCGGCGACCACGAAGTAGACGGTGTTCTCCACCGCGGCGGCGAAGCGTCCCTCCACCTGGACGTCCAGCTCGACCGGGACGGTGCAGCGGCCGGCCAGCGCGGCCAGGGCCGGGGCCAGGCCGCGGTCGGTCAGGATCGGCGGGGCGATGCCGCGCGACAGGGCGCGCAGCTCGTCCAGGGTCTCCCGGGTGGAGGCGATGGCCTCGGCGAGCATCTGCTCGACGGCCTGCGGGTCGCGCTTGAGCTGGCGCTGGGCCCGCGACAGGTCCATGGCCAGGGAGACCAGGCGCTGCTGCGGCCCGTCGTGGATGTCGCGCTCCAGCTTGCGCAGCGCGTTGGCCTCGGCGGAGACCGCCGCGGCCCGGCCCTCGGCCAGGTCGTCGATGCGCTCGTGCAGCTCGGCGACGCCGGTCAGCATGGCCCGGCTGAGCCCGGACTGCACCAGCGCCGCACCGCGGATCACCAGCGGCAGCGTGATGGCGAACAGCACGCCGATCGCGGTGTTGAAGATCACACCGATCAGGGCGCTGTCGCCCAGGCCGAGCAGCTCGGGCAATCCGTTGTTGTCCGGGATCGCCTCCAGGACCCACCCGTAGATCGGATAGCCCAGCCCGAAGAGCGTCCCGGCCCACCAGGTCACGGTGAGGCAGAACGTCACGATGGCGACCGGGAAGTTCACGATGCCGTACAGCATGTCCAGCCACGACTGCCCGCTGGTCATCGGGTTGATCATCCGGCGGAAGAACCCGGCGCCCTGCGGGGCGGGCCGGTAGCGCGGCCGGGCCACCGGGCGGCCGAGCACCTCGGGCAGCATCCGGCGCTCCAGGTCGGCGAAGCCCCGGGCGAGCATCAGGGTCGCCCCCAGGATCGGCACCCCGATCCAGACGATCAACGTCCCGACGCCGGCCGAGAAGCCGGCGACCATGAGACAGAAGGCGATCACCGCCAGGGGGAAGCTGATGATCATATAGCGGGTGTCGATGCCGATGCGGCGCAGGAGGGATCTCATGGAGCCAACGCTACGAGCAGCCGGGCCGGGGATCGATCCTGCCGGCAGGCTTGCCGGGGTAGGGCTGGCCCTACCCTCCCGGGTGGGGTGATCTCCGCCCCGAAGAGACCCGTCTCCGTCACTGCGCCGCCCCGGTGCCGCGCGGGAGTCTCGAGTCACCGCCCCCTGAGGAATCGAGACGACCCGATGACCGCCGTTCTGACCGGCCCCGCACCCCGCGTCCCGCTCCCGCGGACGCCCTCCCCGCCCTCCGCGCCGCCCGGCCGTGACTCCTTCATCGACGTGCTGCGGTTGTTCGGCATGGCGCTGGTGGTGCTGCAGCACTGGAGCATGCCGGTGCTGTCCTTCTCCGGTACGGAGATCACCACCGGGAACGCGCTGGCCTCCGGGAACGCCTGGGTGATCACGTGGATCAGCCAGGTGATGCCGCTGGTGTTCTTCGCCGGGGGCGCCGCCAACGCCATCAGCCGGCGCGGAGCGGTGCGGCGCGGCGTGGCGGCCCCGCAGTGGCTGGCCGCGCGGCTGCGCCGCCTGGTGCTGCCGGTGCTGCCGCTGGCGGTGGTCTGGATCCCCCTGCCCCACCTGCTGCTGGCCCTCGGCCTGCCCGAGCAGCCGGTGGTCACGGCCTCACGTCTGGCCGGGCAGCTGCTGTGGTTCCTGGCGATCTATCTCGTGGCGGTGGCCGCGACGCCGCTGATGCTCAGGCTGAGCACGCTGTACGGCCTGCGCGTGCCGGCCGCGCTGATGGCCGGGGCCGTCGCGGTCGACGTGCTGCGCTTCTCCAGCGGCCTGGAGATCGCCGGGTTCCCCAACATCGTCCTGGTCTGGCTCGCGGTGCACCAGCTCGGCTTCCTGTACGCCGACGGCCGGCTGAGCAGGCCGTGGGCCATGGCGGCGGCGGGGTACGGCCTGGCCGCCCTGCTGGTGGCGTTCGGCCCGTACCCGGGCAGCATGATCGGCATGCCGGGCGCCGAGGTGTCCAACATGGCGCCGCCCACGCTCGCCCTGCTGGCGGTGGGCGTCGGCCAGATCGGGCTGGCGGTGGCGCTGCGCCGGTGGATCACCGGGCTCGCCGCGCTGCCGGCGGCGGCGCGGGTGCTGGCCTGGGCCGGGCCCCGCATGATGACGGTCTACCTGTGGCACATGAGCGCGCTGTTCACGGTGACCGCGGTGGTCGTGGTGGGGCTGGGCGTGACCACCCCGGAGCCGGGCACCTCGGCGTGGCTGTCGGGGTGGCCGCACTGGCTGGTCATGCTGGCGCTGGCCCTGTGGCCGCTGCTGCGGGCCTTCACCCGGTTCGAGGAGAAGGACTCCGCCGCGCCGTACCGGGGCGGGACGGTCAGGATCGCGGTCGCGACGGCTCTGGCGGGCACCGGTCTGCTCACCCTGACGGTGTTCGGTTTCGTCCCGGGCTGGGCGCCCGCGCTGGGCGTCGCCGCCCTCCTGGCGGCCCTGCTGCTGGCCCGCTCGGCCCGCGTTCGCCGACCCGGCGGTGCGACCACCGCCTGAAGTTCGGCAGGATGGGAACCGTGAGCCTTGTAGACCGCCTGCCGGAAGAGATCGACGCCGACGCCGACGCCATCTTCGACGCCTTCGTCGAGTGGAACACCGAACGGGGGCTCACCCTCTATCCCGCCCAGGAGGAGGCCCTCATCGAGGTGGTCTCCGGCAACAACCTGATCCTGGCCACCCCGACGGGGTCGGGCAAGAGCCTGGTGGCGGCCGGTGCGCACTTCACCGCGCTGACCCGTGACGTGCGCACCTTCTACACCGCTCCGATCAAGGCGCTGGTGTCGGAGAAGTTCTTCGATCTGTGCGAGATCTTCGGCACCGAGAACGTCGGCATGATGACCGGCGACGCGAGCGTGAACCCCGGGGCGCCGATCATCTGCTGCACCGCCGAGATCCTCGCCAACGTGGCGCTGCGCGACGGGGCCCGGGCCGACATCGGCCAGGTCGTGATGGACGAGTTCCACTTCTACGCCGAGCCCGACCGCGGCTGGGCCTGGCAGGTGCCGCTGCTGGAGCTGCCGCAGGTGCAGTTCGTCCTGATGTCGGCGACCCTCGGCGACGTGACCATGTTCGAGGAGGACCTGACCCGGCGCACCGGCCGTCCCACCGCGGTGGTCAAGCACGCCGAGCGCCCGGTCCCGCTGGTCTACTCCTACCGGATGACCCCGCTGCACGAGACCCTGGAGGAGATGCTCTCCACCAACCAGTACCCGGTCTACGTGGTCCACTTCACCCAGGCCGCGGCCATGGAGCGGGCGCAGGCGCTGATGAGCATCAACATGTGCTCCAAGGCCGAGAAGGAGGCCATCGCCGCGCTCATCGGCCGCTTCCGGTTCACCACGAACTTCGGCCGGGCCCTGTCCCGGCTGGTACGGCACGGCATCGGCGTGCACCACGCCGGGATGCTGCCCAAGTACCGGCGGCTGGTCGAGCGCCTGGCCCAGGCCGGGCTGCTGAAGGTCATCTGCGGCACCGACACCCTGGGCGTCGGCGTCAACGTGCCGATCCGCACCGTGCTGTTCACCGCGCTGAGCAAGTACGACGGCAACAAGGTCCGGCGGTTGCGGGCCCGGGAGTTCCACCAGATCGCCGGGCGGGCGGGCCGGGCAGGCTTCGACACCATCGGCTACGTCGCCTGCCAGGCCCCCGAGTACGTCGTCGAGAACGAGCGGGCGCTGGCGAAGATCGGCGACGACCCCAAGCGGCGGCGCGGCTACGCCCGCAAGAAGCCGCCGGAGGGCTTCGTGGGCTGGAGCGAGGAGACCTTCGTCAAGTTCCAGGAGGCCGAGCCCGAGCCGCTGACCTCCCGGTTCAAGGTCAGCAACGCCATGCTGCTGGCGGTCATCAACCGGCCGGGTGACTGCTTCGCGGCGATGAAGCACCTGCTCACCGACAACCACGAGGACCGCAAGTGGCAGCGGCGGCACATCAGCCAGGCCATCGCGATCTACCGCTCGCTGCTGGCGGGCGGCGTGGTGGAGCAGCTGCGCGAGCCCGACGAGCAGGGGCGCAGGGCCCGCCTGACCATCGAGCTGCAGGAGGACTTCGCGCTCAACCAGGCGCTGTCGACGTTC
Organism: Paraplanobispora siamensis; assembly: GCF_016863175.1. Lineage (GTDB taxonomy): Bacteria > Actinomycetota > Actinomycetes > Streptosporangiales > Streptosporangiaceae > Planobispora > Planobispora siamensis. The sequence goes on along the minus strand of NZ_BOOJ01000029.1, from coordinate 209,789 downwards.
GCGCTGGCCGCCTTCGACCTGCTCGACCGGGAGTCGCCGACCTACGCCCTGGACATGGTCTCGATCGTGGAGTCCATCCTCGACGACCCGCGCCAGATCCTGTCCGCCCAGCTGAAGAAGGCCAGGGGCGAGGCGGTGGCGCAGATGAAGGCCGACGGGATCGAGTACGAGGAGCGGATGGAGCTCCTGGCCGAGATCACCCACCCGATGCCCCTGGCCGACCTGCTGCTGGGCGCCTACGAGACCTACCGGCGCGGTCACCCGTGGGTGGCCGACTACACGGTGAGCCCCAAGAGCGTCATCCGGGACATGTACGAGCAGGCGATGACCTTCACCGAGTACGTCGCCCACTACGAGCTGGCCCGCTCCGAGGGCACCGTGCTGCGCTATCTGGCCGACGCCTACCGCACCCTCTCGCGCACCATCCCCGAGCACCTGAAGACCGAGGACCTGGTCGACCTCATCGAGTGGCTCGGCGAGCTGGTGCGCCAGGTCGACTCCAGCCTGATCGACGAGTGGGAGAAGCTGGCCAACCCCACCCTGCTGCCCGAGGCCGAGCAGGAGATCGAGGCCAAGCCCCGCCCGGTCACCGGCAACCCGCGCGCCTTCCGGGTGCTGGTCCGCAACGCGATGTTCCGCCTGGTGGAGCTGGTCGCCCTGGAGAAGGAGGAGGAACTGGCCGAGCTGGCCCCCGACGTCGACTGGCCCGCCGCGCTGGACGCCTACTACGAGGACCACGACGAGGTCGGCACCGGCCCCGACGCCCGCGGCCCCGCCCTGCTCCGCATCGAGGAGGAGAAGGAGCTGTGGAAGGTCCGCCAGGTCATCGCCGACCCGGCCGGTGACGGCGACTGGGGCATCGACGCCCAGATCGACCTCGCCGCCTCCGACGAGGAGGGCCGCGCCGTCCTCCACGTCCTGGGCCTGAACCGCCTGTGAGACCCCGCGGGATTTCCGATGGCGGCGCGGAAGCGGGAACCGTAAGGATGACCCCATGAGTGATGAGGCGATCAGGCAGGTCCTCGGCCTGCTGTACCAGGACGACACGTTGCGGGTGCTGTCGGCGCTGGCCCTCGAACGCGGGCCGCAGGAGTCCGGGCTCGACCGGGACGCGATGCTGCTGGCGCTGAACCGGCTGGAACGCGGCGGGCTGGTCGTGTCGGACGGCGGGGGAGAGTGGCGGGTACGGCGTGAGCGCTTCCGCGAGCTGCTGCACGCCATGGCCCCGCCGCCCGAGCCCGTCTCGCCGGAGGAGAAGGTGCTGCGCGCCTTCCTGGTGGACGGGCGGCTGCGCGCCATCCCCAGCAAGCGCGACAAGCAGCTGATCGTCCTGGACTACGTCGCCCAGGTCTTCGAGCCGGGCGTGCGCTACCCGGAGAAGGCCGTCAACGTGGCGCTGCGCGCCTTCCACGACGACTACGCGGCGCTGCGCCGCTATCTGGTGGACGAGGGCATGCTGACCCGGGAGAACAACGTCTACTGGCGCAGCGGCGGGTCCACCTCCGTCGGCGCCACCGGGTCCTGACCCGGGACACCGGCCGGGTCGGGGCGGGCCCCCGGAAGGCGGCCCGCCCCCGGCGGATCAGCCGTAGTACTGCTTGGCGCCGTCGTGCAGCGGGACGGGCTCGGTCAGGGGCGCCTTCTCGCGGGTGATGCTCTTGGCCGAGGGGTGGACCTGCTCCAGCTCGGCCTTGCGGTCGAAGAGCAGCCTGGCCAGGTTCCCCGCGAGCGCGGCGTCCATGCTCTGGTTCACCACCAGCAGGTTGGGGACCACGATCGTGGGCACGTCGGCCGGGGTGCCGTAGACGTCCTTGCCGATGGCGCCCTGCGCGTAGACCTGCCCGTGCTCGGCCTGCATCTTCGGCAGCGCGGCGTCGAGCGGGACGAACGCGACATCGTCCTTCATGCTGGTGAACAGGTCGGTGATGCCCGGGGTGGGCAGCCCGCCCGACCAGATCAGGGCGTCGATGGTGCCGTCCTTCATGCCCTGCACGCTCTCGGGCAGGCCGAGAGACTGGCGGGTGACGTCCTTGTCGGGGTCGAGCCCGGCCGTCTCCAGCAGGCGCAGCGCGATCACCTCGGTGCCGGAGTTCGGCGAGCCGGTGGAGACGCGCTTGCCCTTCAGGTCGGCGATCGACTTCACGTTCGCCTCGGTGGTGGCGACGACCTGGGTGGAGTTGTCGTAGAGCCGGGCTATGGCGCGGATGGGCTGGGGAGAGGTGAACGACCCCTTGCCCGCGATCGCGTCGGCCGCGGAGTCGGCCAGGGTGAAGGCGATGTCGGAGTCGCCCTTGACGACGCGCTGGATGTTCTCCACCGAGGCGCCGGTCGCCTCGGCCGTCGCCTGGTAGCCGGGGATGGTCTTGCCGATCTGGTCGGCCAGGCCGCCGCCCAGGACGTAGTAGACGCCGGTGGTGTTGCCGGTGGCGATCGACAGGCGCTTGCCCCCGCCGCCGGCGGCCGTCTGCTCGGCGGCCTGCTCGGCGGACCTGTCGCCTCCGCAGGCGGTGAGGGCGAGGATCCCGGCGGCCAGCAGGACAGTCAGACGTCTCATGATCGGGCCTCTCGTTTTCGCAGGACGAGGTGGAGTGCGGTTGCGAGGATCAGCACGCCCGCCCCGACGAGCACGGGGGTGGGCGACAGGAACAGCAGCAGGACGGCGGCCGCGCCGTACAGCGCCCGCACGGCGATCCCGGCCGGGCCGGTGAGCCGCCCGCCGGTGGCCATGGCCAGCGCGGCCACGGCCGGCGCCGAGACCGCCGTGGCGAGCAGGATCTCCCCGGCGGACCCCTGGGCGAGCAGCGCGGCCCCGCCCGGCGTCAGGACGAAGGCGAAGGGCACCAGGAAGGCCGGCAGGGTGTACTTCCAGGTGGCCAGCATGGTCCGGTAGGCGTTGCCGCCGGTGATGGCCGAGGCGGCGAAGGCCGACAGCGCCGTGGGCGGGCTGACCTCCGACAGCACGGCGTAGTAGAAGATGAACATGTAGGTCTCGGCGGGGCTCACGCCCAGGCCCTTGAGCGCGGGCGCGATGATGGCCGCCGCGATCACGAACGACGCGGTCACGGGTACGGCCAGGCCGAGCAGGAGCACCGCCAGCGCGCACAGCAGCGCGGTGACCGCGAGCACGCCACCCGAAAGCCCCACGATCACCGAGCTGGCCTTGAGTCCCAGGCCGGTGAGGGTGACGACGGCCACGATCATCCCGGCGGCGGCGCAGGTGACCGCCACCGGCAGCACCCCCAGCGTGCCGGCGGCCAGGGCGTGCGCCGCCCGGCGGGGCGTGAGCCGGTGCTCGCGGTCGAGGAAGGACAGCGCGGCGGCCAGCAGCGTGGCGTACACCACCGCGCGGAACGGCGACTGGCCCAGCGCCATCAGCACGACGATGACGAACAGCGAGCTGAAGTGGTAGCCGAAGCGCCGCAGCAGCGGCCCCAGACGCGGCGCGTCGATGGCGACGGCGTGCGTGCCGTACCGGCGGGCGTCGAGCTCGATCGCCAGGAAGATGCCCAGGTAGTACAGCAGGGTGGGGATCAGCGCGTAGACCAGCACCGTCAGATAGCTGACCTGCATGTACTCGGCGATGATGAACGCCGCCGCACCCAGCGTGGGCGGCGACAGGATCGCCCCGATGCCCGCCGCGGCCAGCACTCCCCCGCCCTGTTCGCGCGGGTAGCCCGCGCGGCGCAGGATCGGCCAGGCGACGCTGCCGACGCTCACGGTCGTCGCGACGCCGGAGCCGCTGACCGTGCCCAGCAGGAAGCCCGCCAGGGTCACCGTACGGCCCGGCGCGGCCCGCGAGCGGCGGAAGGCGGCCAGGGAGACGTCCACGAAGAACCGGCCCGCGCCGGAGTGGTCGAGCACGGCCCCGTAGATGGTGAACAGGATGATGTAGGTCGCCGCCACGTCCAGCGGCACGCCGTACACACCGTCGGTGCCCATGACGAAGGCGACGATGATCCGGTCGATGTCGTAGCCGCGGTGCCCGAGCACCCAGTCGAAGGGCAGGTAGCCGCCGTAGTAGGCGTAGGCGAGGAAGAGCAGGCAGACGACCGGCAGGATCCAGCCGACGGTGCGCCGGCAGGCCTCCAGGACCAGCACGCAGATGACCGCCCCCACGGCCACGTCCAGGGTGGTGGGGTCGAAGGCGCGCCGGATGAAGTCGTCGAAGACGACCAGCGGGTAGACGCAGGCGGCCAGCGCGAGCGCGGCCAGCGCCCAGTCGACGCCGCCGGGACGGTCGCCGCCGCTGCGCCGGGGCTTGTAGCAGACGAAGACCAGCGGCAGCACGACCGCGAGGAAGACCATCCGGTAGGGCAGGACGGAGCCGGGGAAGAACGTCTGCCACAGCACGTACAGCGACAGGCCCAGGGCGACCAGCGTGACGGCCCGGGAGACCCGTCCGGACAGGTGACGGGCGGGCCGCTCGGCGTCGAACTCCGCGATCAACGCCTCGGGCGAGGGCGGTGGTGGTGCTGTCGTGCCCGTCAAAACGCCGCTCCCACGTGTGAGCCCCGGCCTTTGACGGCACGCTATCGAGATCGCTGACGCGTGGCCGTCAGAATGAGGTCACATTATGATCACTATGATCATCGGGGCACGGACGTCGGCCGCCGTCAGCCGCCGGAGGTGTCGAGCTCGGCGTCGGCGCAGGGCACGGCCAGGTCGTAGGGGTCGTCCAGCCAGCCCGCGGGCAGGTGGACCCGGTCGCGGGCGTGGGTCTTGCCGCGCGGCGCGTCCACACCGTCGGGCCAGGGCTGGGCCGGGTCGAGCTCGGCCAGGCCCGCGCGCAGCTCGGCCAGGGAGTTCGAGGTCGCCAGGCGGCGGCGCAGGTCGGCGCCGACGGTGAAGCCCTTGAGATACCAGCCGACGTGCTTGCGGAAGTCGGCCACGGCGTGCTGCTCGCTGCCGAAGGTCTCGGCCAGCAGCGTGGCGTGCCGGTCCATGGTCGCGGCGACCTCGCCGAGCGCCGGGCGGGCCCGCTCGCCGCTGCCCTCGCAGGCGGCGGCCAGGTCGCGGAAGAGCCACGGGCGGCCCAGGCAGCCCCGGCCCACCACCACTCCGTCGCACCCGGTCGACTCCATCATCCGCAGCGCGTCGTCGGCGCTCCAGATGTCGCCGTTGCCGAGCACCGGGATCTCGGTGACGGCCTCCTTGAGCCGCGCGATCGCCTCCCAGTCGGCCGTGCCGCCGTAGTGCTGGATCGCGGTACGGCCGTGCAGCGCGACCGCCGAGATGCCCTCCTCCACCGCGATGCGCCCGGCGTCCAGGTAGGTCAGGTGGTCGTCGTCGATGCCCTTGCGCATCTTCATGGTCACCGGGAGCGTCCCGGCGTTGCGCACGGCCTCGCGCAGGATGGCGCGGAGCAGGTTGCGCTTGTACGGCAGCGCGGAGCCGCCGCCGCGCCGGGTCACCTTGGGCACCGGGCAGCCGAAGTTGAGGTCGATGTGGTCGGCCAGGCCCTCCTCGGCGATCATCCGCACGGCCCGGCCGACGGTGACGGGGTCCACCCCGTAGAGCTGGATGCTCCGGAGCCTCTCCTGCGGCGCGAAGCGGATCATCTTGAGCGTCTTGGCGTTGCGCTCGACCAGCGCCCGCGTCGTGATCATCTCGCAGACGAACAGCCCGCCGCCCTGCTCGCGGCAGAGCGTGCGGAACGGCGCGTTGGTGATCCCGGCCATGGGCGCGAGGACCACCGGCGGCCAGACCTCAAGCGAACCCAGCTTCAACGACTCCACCTGGCGTTTCTACCGCACCCGGCGGGGTGGGACGAACCGGTCCCCGGCGACGGCGCGAGGCCCGTACGGGCGCGCGGTTACGCACCCGCCCGGAAAACCCGCTAGAGTTCTCTCGACGCCGCGGGGGAAAACACCCGGCGGGCGCGCGGAAGTGGCTCAGTGGTAGAGCATCACCTTGCCAAGGTGAGGGTCGCGGGTTCGAATCCCGTCTTCCGCTCTGATCTCACCCGAGGACGATTAGCTCAGCGGGAGAGCGCTTCCCTGACACGGAAGAGGTCACTGGTTCAATCCCAGTATCGTCCACCACCCGGCCGGTTCCCCGGCCCCGCCGAAAGCCCCGGTCCACGACCGGGGCTTTTCGCTGTTCCCGGTCTCAGCCCGCGGCCGAAGACGCACCCATGGCCGTCGCGCCCCGCACGAGATCGCACCGTGGACGAGATCGCACCGTGGACGAGATCGCATCACGAACCAGATCGACGCGACAGGTAGGAAATTTCCTACGTATAGTGGGCCCATGAACATCACACACGCGCGATTCGTCACCCTGCCCGTCTCCGGCCGGGAACGGGCCAAGGACTTCTACGTCACCGCCCCCGGATTCCAGGTCATCGCCGACCGGCAGCTGGGACCGGTGCGGTGGCTGCGGGTGGGGCCGGCCGGGGCGCAGGTGGAGGGCCCGGTGGACCTGCCCTGGGGACGGCAGGCGACGCTGGGCGACCCCGGCGGCAACGGCTTCGTCCTGGCCGCGCCCGTCCCGGCCGGTTTCTGAAGAACCGGCGTGGACACCCGGCGGATCTCCGAAGACCGGATCTTCGCGGCCCTGGCCAGCCCGGTGCGCCGGGAGGTGCTGCGACTGCTCCGGGAGGAGGGACCGCAGCCGGTGCAGCAGCTGGCCGGGCACTTCGCGATGGCACGGCCGAGCTTCTCCGAGCACCTGCGGGTGCTGCGCGAGGCCGGGCTGGTCACCGAACGCAAGGTGGGCCGGCAGCGGCTGTACGAACTCGAGGCGGTGCCGCTGAACGAGGTGCAGCAGTGGCTGAACCCGTTCGAGCGGTTCTGGCGCGACAGGCTCTCCGGGCTGTGTGACCTGCTCGACCGGATGGACGACGAGCCGGACCGGCCGGACGGGGAGCCATGAGCGACGACGACCTGACCACCCTCCACCTCGACCAGTTCCTCGCGCACCCGCCCGCCAAGGTGTGGCGGGCGCTGACCGAGCCCGAGCTGCTCGCCCAGTGGCTGATGCCCGGAGATTTCCGGCTGGAGGTCGGGCACCGGTACACCATGCGGGCCGTTCCCATGCCCGGCACCGGGTTCTCCGGCACCGGGTTCTCCGGCACCGTCCTGGCCGAGGTGCTCGCCTACGAGACCGGCAGGATGCTCAAGATCGGCTGGCGTGACGCCGCCCCCGGCCACGACACCGGCTGGACGATCACCTGGACCCTGGAGCCGGAGGGCAGCGGCACCCGGCTGTTCCTCCTGCACGAGGGCTTCGACCCGGACGACCCGCTGCAGCGGCGGGCCCGCTCGATCATGGGCGGCGGCTGGCGCTCAATGGTGCTGCGCGACCTGGAAGCCGCTCTCGCCCGCCTCTAGAACCCGATGACGCCTCCGGAGGCCGCGGTCACACCCCTTCCCTCATCAAAGATCGGATCATCACATGTCTGAGATCGCCGACCGGTTCGACCGCCTCGCGGGTGACTTCCTGGACCGCGTGCGGGCCGTACCGGCCGATCGCTGGGACCGCCCGAGCCCGTGCGCGGGATGGACCGCCCGCGACGTCGTGACGCACGTCGTCAACGGGCACCGCGGCATCATCGCGGCCGTACGCGGCACCGCGCCCCGGCCCTCGCACGGCGTCGGAGTGTCCGGCATGGCCGACGCCCCGGCGGCCGAGCCCGGCGCCGACCTCGCCGCCGCCTACGCCGAGGTCCGGGCGGGGATGCGGGAGATCCTCACCGATCCGCGCCTGGCCGCCACGCCGCTGCCCTTCACCCCGATCGGGCCCGTCCCGGTCGAGCAGGCCGCCGACGTCGTGGGGGCGCTGGAACTGCTCGTGCACACCTGGGACCTCGCCCGCGCCGTCGGCGGTGACGAGACCCTTGACCGCGAGGCCGTCGCCAGGACCCACGAGAGACTGCGCCCCCGCTACGCCGCCCTCCAGGCGACCGAGGCGTTCGGGCCGCAGACCGCTCCCCCGCCGGGGGCCGACCCGCAGACGGCGTTCCTGTACTTCACCGGCCGCCGTCCCTGACCCGGTCCTGCCGTTTCCCGGCCGGGTCCGGGACGTCCTACCCGCCGCCCGGCCGTACGCGTCCCGCCGGGGCGTCTACGCGTGCGGGTAGGGAGTGGTGTAGCCCTGCGCGGGGGGATAGCCCTGCGCGGGGGCGGCGTAGCCCTGTGGATGGGTCTGCCCCTGCGCGGGCGCCTGCGGGGGATAGTGCTGCGGGACGGGCGGCTGCGGAGGCAGCTGGACGGGGGCGTTGCGGCGCTCGGCGGCTCCGCACGCGGCACCGCCGATCATCAGTCCCACTCCCACCCAGGTGATGACCAGCGACTGCTGCGCCTCCTTCGGCTCGTCCGAGAAGGAGAGGCCCACGCCGAAGAACAGCGCGATGCAGCCGAAGGTGAGGAAAAGGATGCGGCCGACCATGCGGGAGAGTTTAACCCCCGCACCTCCGATCACGATCGCCACTGCGGGCACTCTGGCCTTCCACCGGGCGGCGTCGCGGGATAGACCGGATGACATGACGGATCTCAGCCGCGTCAACGCGTGGATCGACGCCTACGTCCGCGCCTGGAACTCCAACGACCGCGCGCACATCGGTGCCCTGTTCACCGAGGACGCCGCCTACTACACCGCCCCGTTCGACCCGCCGTGGCGTGGCCGCGAGGAGATCGTCTCAGGCTGGCTGGACCGCAGGGACGAACCGGGCGAGACCACCTTCACCTGGGCCCCGCTGAGCGTCACCAGCGAGGTGGCCGTCATCCAGGGGACCACCGCCTACCCCGACCGCGTCTACAGCAACCTGTGGGTGATCCGGCTCGACAGGGCCGGGCGCTGCCGCGAGTTCACCGAGTGGTGGATGGAGCATCCCCGGTCGTGAGGACGGGCCCGTACGCCGTGACCTTCCCGGACGGTCGGGTCGGAGGACCGTACCGGGCGGGCGGGTGCGCCGTTGGACCCGCTCGCCCGGACGGTGGCTCTGTCGGTGGCTCTGTCGGTGGCTCTGCCGGCGGTGCTGCCGGCGGTACGGCCCGCGGACCGGCTGGCTCGGTCAGCCCAGCCCGTTCAGCCGGCCCAGCCCGTTCAGCCGGCTCAGTCCGCGATGTAGCTGATCGAACGAACGTCGTAGCCGGTGGTCTTCGAACCGCGGACGTGCATGAACATGGCGCCGCCCTCGTAGGAGTAGGCGCACGCGTAGCCCTTGGGCTCCTTCGAGCAGCCCTGGAAGGTGTAGGCCACGCCCTTCGGGTCGTACTTCACCCGGAACAGCCTGTCCACGGCACCCTTACGGGCGGCCTCCAGACCGCTGTAGCGGTCATGGCGCTTCCAGGAGGCGAACAGGTGCCTGGCGGCGGCGGAGGGGGTGGTGAAGGGGCGCGACTGGTAGACCTTCGTCACCTTCGATCCGGAGACGACCATCAGGATGCCGTCGAGCCCGCCCGGCACGTTCACGCTGGTGTGCACGAACCGGCAGACGTCACCGGTGCACCCGGCGAACTCGTCCGGGGCGCGGTAGACGTAGGAGAACACCTTCTTCACCGCGGAGGGCGTGGCCACCCGGGCGGCGGCGGCGCGGTCACCGCGCAGCCAGGCCCTGAACAGCTTCTTGGCCGCCGTGGCGGGGGCCGCGGCGGTGGCCGTGGAGGCCGGCGCCTGGGCCGGGACGGCCGCCTGCGCGGAGGCCTGGGTGAAAGGGAACATCAGCGCCGCGCTCGCGGTGATCGCGGCGCCGCCGAGAATCAGTCGTCTGGACACACTCGGACGTTAGAGGGCCGGGCTTGCACGCGGATTGACCGCGGCTTGCAGCCCCGTCCGCCGCCGCGCGCCGTAGGTTGGACCGGAAACCGAGAATGATCATCGAGATCGGAGGCGGATGTGGGCCGTTCCTATGTGGTGACGGGCGCGGGCCGCGGCGTCGGCCGGGCCGTGGTCGAGCGGCTGCTCGGCGACGCCGACCGTACCGGCCGCGTGGTCGCGATCGAGTTCGACGCGGCCGCGCTGGCCTGGGTGGAGAGTCACCCCGGCGGATCGCGGGTCAGGGCGGTGATCGGCGACGCCGGTGACGAGGCCGTCGCCGAGCGGGCCGCCGACGCCGCGCAGGAGGGCGGCACGCTGGCGGGCTGGGTCAACAACGCCGCGGTGTTCCGCGACGCCTCGGTCCACTCGGCCTCCGCCCGGACGGTGCTGGATCTCGTCACGGCCAACCTCGCCCCCGCCCTCGCCGGCTGCACCACGGCCGTGCGCCGTTTCCTCGCGGCGGGGACGCCCGGGGCGATCGTCAACGTCTCCTCGCACCAGGCGAGCCGGGCGGTGCCGGGCTGCACGCCGTACGTGACCGCCAAGGCCGCGATCGAGGGGCTGACCCGCGCGCTCGCCGTCGAGTACGGCCCGCGCGGCATCCGGGTCAACGCCGTCGCGCTGGGATCGATCCGCACCGAACGCTACGACGAGTTCCTCGACCGGCAGGGAACCGACGGCGCCGCGCGGATCGAGCACGAGATGGCGCTGCTGCACCCGCTGGGCCGGGTGGGACGGCCCGAGGAGGTCGCCGCCGCGATCTTCCACCTGCTCTCCGACGAGGCGAGCTTCATCAACGGCGCGACCGTGCCCGTCGACGGCGGGCGCTCGGTCCTCGCACGCGACCCCGAGGCCCACGAGCCCGGAACTCAGTGATCCGCCCCCGTGAGCCCGAGCCGCCCGGAGCCGGCGGGCCGGGGTGAGCGCTCCCGGGCCGGCGGGGAAGGATGAGCCGCAGGGGGCGTACCGGGGGGAGAAGCGTGAACGTCGATGTGCAGGGCCGGATGCGACGGCTGTCGGTGATGGCGCCGTCCATCGTCCAGTGCGCCGTGGCCTCCTCGCTGGCCTGGGTCGTGGCCAAGGACCTGCTCGGCCACGAGCGTCCCTTCTTCGCGCCGATCGCCGTGGTGATCTGCATCGGCGTCGCCGTCGGCCAGCGGCTGCGCCGCCTGGCGGAGATGGTCGTCGGGGTGAGCCTGGGCGTGGGCGTCGGAGACCTGCTGATCATCCAGATCGGCTCCGGCCCGTGGCAGATCGCCCTCGTCGTCGCCCTGGCCATGGGCGCCGCGGTCCTGCTGGACAGCGGGTCGCTGATCGTGGTGCAGGCGGCGTCGTCGGCCGTCCTGGTCGCCACGCTGCTGCCGCCCACCGGGACCGGCGGGCTGGACCGGATGGTCGACGCCCTGCTCGGCGGTGCGCTGGGCATCGCCGCCACCGCCCTGCTGCCCGCCAGCCCCGCGGCCATCGCCCACCGGCACGCGGCCGCCGTCCTGGAGGCACTGGCCTCCGCCCTGCGCGGCACGGCGGAGGCCCTGGACGCCTCCGACGCGGAACTGGCCACCGACACGCTGGAGGAGGTCAGGGGGACGCAGAAGGCGGTGGACGACCTCGATACGGCCCTGAAGACGGGAAGGGAGATCGCCTCCATCGCGCCGACGCGCCGCCGCCTGCGCCGCCAGCTCCTGCGCTACGAGACGGCCGCCGAGCCCGTCGACCACGCGCTGCGCAACACCCGCGTCCTCACCCGGCGGGCCGTCGTCGCCCTGGCCGAGGGGGAGCAGCCGCCCGCCGCGATCTCCCTGACCCTGCGCGAGCTCGCCGACGCCGTGCTGCTGTTCCGCGACGAGCTCGCGGCCGGTGAGCGGCCGTCGGGCACCAGGGAGGCGGTCACGGGAGCGGCCGCCCGGCTGCGCGACGTCCCCGTCGAAGGCACGGGTCTGTCCACCGGCGCCATGACCGCCCAGCTGCGCTCGGTCGTCGTCGACCTGCTGCTGGCCACCGGCCTCGACCACGAGACGGCCGCGGCCTCCCTGCCGCCCCGCCCCCGCCCACCCGGCTGACCCCACCGCCCGCTGCGGGACCGCCCCCGGATCGACCACCTGGCCACTCGGCGACCGGCTGCCCGGTCATGCCGGTACCGGTCGCCGCCGCACCGGAATGGGACCGGTCGCCGAGCCGGTCGCCCGGATAACCCGTTGCCCGGCCGGAAGCCGGTGGACCACCCTGGGGCCCATGAACGTCCCCTACCGGCAGGTCCGCGCCGTCCACACCGATGATTCGATCACCGTCTACCAGGCCTACTCCCCCGCCGTCGCCGGGCCCGCCGTCGCCGCGCAGCGGTTCGTCCCGCCCTTCAAGCGGGAGCGGATGACGTGGATCAAACCGTCGTTCCTGTGGATGATGTACCGCTGCGGCTGGGCGACCAAGCCCGACCAGGAGCGCGTGCTGGCGGTCGAGATCACCCGCGAGGGCTTCGAGTGGGCGCTGGCGCATTCCTGTCTGAGCCATGCCGGACCCGGCGTCGACCGGGCCGCCTGGGCCGGGCGGCTCCGGCGGAGCCCGGTGCGCGTCCAGTGGGACCCCGAACGCGACCTGCGCCTGAACGCCCTGCCGTACCGGTCCATCCAGATCGGGCTCTCCCGCGAGGCCGTCGGCCGCTATCTCGACGAGTGGACGCTCTCCGTCACCGACATCACCCCCCGGGTCCACGAGATCCACGCCGCCCTGCGCGAGCACGACCGTGACCGGGCCACGGCGCTGCTGCCCGCCGAACGCCCCTATCCTCTGTCCCCGGAGCTCGTCCTGGCCGTCGACGCCACACCTGCCGACGGCGGATCCGGACCGTACGGCGCGCCCGGGACGGACCGCGCGGCCACCGGCTGACTCAGGCCCGCCCGCCCGGCCGGGGACGGGCGTTGCGGAGCCTGATGCCGCTCCAGCCCAGCGAGCTGACGGTCACCGCGTCCCAGAACTCCCACAGGTTGTCCAGCAGCCTCAGCTGGATGCCCGCCTCCTCGTGCAGGCGCAGCAGGTCGCCGACCGGCTCGGGCGGGCCCAGGGGCTCGACGGGCTCGGTGGAGACCATCGCGTTCGGCACCGGCTCGCCCACCGGGACGAACTTCTCCGCCGGCAGGCGGTAGCCGTACAACCGCACGCTCAGGAACGCCTCCAGCCATCCGTACTCGATCACGTGGACCCGCCGCCCGCAGCCGGGCCCGACGATCCGCTCGCGGTCGGCGTCCGTCGTGCCGGGCACCGTCCAGGCCATGGCGCGCGGGCACTGGCGGGGGAACCAGTAGTCGGGGCAGCGATCGGAGTCCACCGCCCAGACGTAGGCCCCGGACCTGCGCGCCGTGGCCGCCACGTGCGGGACGAACCGGGTGATCGTCGGGTCCTCGGAGAAGTGCAGCACCTGACCGGGTTCTGGTCGCATGCCGCCGTGTCTACCACCGGCCGCGCCGGTTCCGCCCGTGGATATCCGATGGCCCGTCCGGACCCCGGCCGCTCCGTCCTCGGACCTCGCGGCGACGGCGAGCGGTGAAGGCGCCTCTCTGCCGGACGGTCACCCGGACGGTCACCCGGACGGCCACCCGGAGTGTCGGGTGGATCCCGGCGGGCGGGCCGGCGGGAACCGGCCCGCCCGCGTGCTGCAGGACGGGGAGGACTACCGGACGGCCCCGATCCGGTACCGGCCGCCGTCGCCGCAGCAGAACTCGTAGTCCCTGGTCACATCCCCCTGCAGGATGACCCTGCCGATGACGTCGTTCGGATCGAGGTCGTCCACCTCCATGAGGCGCAGCGCGGCCTGCGGGCGGACGCACTTGTCGACCTCGACCCGCTGGCCTGCGGTCATCGACACGTAGCTCCCGCCCGCCGGCCAGATCTTGACGCCGTCGGCCTCGATGTACACCTCGTCGCGGCCGTTCTCGCTGATCGCGAGGGCCCGGATGCCGTCGAGGAACACGTTGCCGCCGCAGGCGAGCGCGGCGCTCTTCTCGGTCGAGCCGCCGTCGGCGACCGCCGCCGGGGTTCCGGTGAATGCGAGGCCTCCGGCCAGCGTGGTCACGGCCGCGAGCTTGGACAGTTTCCGCCAGGTACGCATGTCAGTTCCCTTCTGCCGCCTCGGCGCGGCGCCCTCCGCCGCCGTTTGCCCGAGCATGGGGGTCCGGGCCGCGGGGACGCCCGTCGAGAGCGTCGCCGCGGCAGCCGCGCCAGGGGCCGTCGTGGATGCTTTCCCATGTCATCGAGGTTGCTCCCGATGAGGCGCGAGCCAAGCGGTCGGCTGCTTCGGAGCTGTTCCGGACCAGCTTCACCGGTCGCCGCGGGCTGCGCCGTCTTCGACGCTACGGTGGACATGGCCTCCTCAACAGGTCCAAACACAGCATCCCCGGCCAGACCAAGTTGGAGTGGCGATGGAGCTGTTCATCGATCCCGACGCTGACCGCAGCGTGACCCGGCAGTTGTACGAACAGATCCGTGACGCGATCCTGAGCGGCCGGCTGGGCCCGGGCGAGCGCCTGACGCCGTCGCGGGCTGTGGCCGCCGAACTCGGCATCGCCCGCTCGACGGTCACGGACGCCTACGAGTCTCTGGCCGCGGAGGGGTACATCGAAGGCCGGGCCGGCGGCGGTACCGCCGTCACCGGCGGGCACGGGCCATACCCGCAGAGCCCGTCGCCCGGTGCGCTCGCCCCTACGCCGCGCAGCGCGGCGCTTCAGCGCTACGACGACGACCCGCAGGCCGAGGCCGCCTTCGACCTACGGCCCGGCCGGGTCGACCCGGACCTGTTCCCCGCCGTCGTGTGGCGCCGGTGCCTGCTGTCCGGCCTGCGCCGGACCTCGGCCCAGTACGGCGACCCCGTCGGCGCCTTCGACCTGCGCGCCGCGTTGTCACGCTGGCTGACCAGCTCGCGGGGCATCACCCTGACGCCGGAGCAGATGGTGGTGACCGCAGGCACCGGGCACGCGATCGACCTCGTGGCCAGGGTCCTGCTCTCCCCGGGTGACGTGGTCGGCGTGGAAGAGCCCGGATATCCGCCGGTGCGGGAACTGCTGCGCTCCCACGGCGTCGACGCGGTGGGCGTGCCGGTCGACGAACACGGCATCGTGGTCGACGCGATCCCGGCGGGCACGCGTCTGGTGTACGTCACACCGTCGCACCAGTACCCGCTCGGCGTGGTTCTGTCCCGCCGTCGCCGGCTGGAGCTGCTGCACTGGGCGGGCCGGCACGGCGCGGCCATCGTGGAAGACGATTACGACAGCGAGTTCCGGCACACCACGCGCCCGCTCGAACCCCTGCACCGCCTCGACCGCGACGGGCGCGTGATCTACGTCGGCACCTTCAGCAAGATCCTGAGCCCCGCGTTGCGGATGGGGTTCATGGTCGCCCCCATGACGCTGGTGCCGGCCATCATCGCCGTACGCCAGGCGATCGACTGGTGCCCCCCGTCGGCCGCCCAGGAGGCGCTGACCGTCTTCGTCGACGGAGGCCATCTCGGCCGCCACCTGCGGCGGGTGCGGGCGGCGTACACTCCGCGCTTCCACCGCATCCACCGTGAACTGCTCGACCGGCTCCCGGCGGGTTACCGGCCGCTGCCGGCCCACGCCGGTCTGCACCTGGCCGTGGTCGGCCCGGACACGGCATCGCAGGACGACCCGGCCCACACCCTCCTGCGGCACGGGGTTCTCGTCGCCTCGCTGCGCCGCTCCTACCAGGACCCCGGGCCGGTCACGGGATTCCTCGTCGGCTTCGGCGCGCTGCCGACCGAGCAGACCGCCGCCGCCGTAGACACCCTCGCCACCGGCCTCACCGCTCTGACCGGCAGGTGACCAACGGGGTGATGAGGGGGGCTCGCCTCGTCGGGTGGGCGGTGGCACACTGCGGGAATGAGGTGGCTCTTCACCACGGACGTCACCGACTTCCCCGCGGCGGCCGAGGGATGGCTCCGCCGTGATCCGGTGCGCGCCACGGTGCCGCTGACCGTGCTGGCGCGGATCCGCCGGGGGATGTGGAGTGACGGGGTGCTCCTGGGGTGGCTGGTCTCCGGCGGATCAGGCCGGGAGGTGCGCGGCGTCGTGCTGCACACCCCTCCCTATCCGCTTCTGCTGTCCGACCTGCCCGGCGAGGCGGTGGCCCCGCTCGCCGAGGCGCTGCGCGGTCGTGACCTGTCGGGTGTGGACGGGCCCGTGCCCCTGGTCGAGTCGTTCACCGCGGCGTGGGGCAGGCCCGAGCGGGAGCGGATGTCCATGCGGCTGTACCGCCTGGGCACGCTCCAGGACGCCGCGGCCGCCGGGACCGCCCGCCTGGCCGACCGCGACGACCTCGACCTGGTCGCCGGATGGCACCACGCGTTCTTCGCCGAGGCCGAGCCCAGCGGTCTCGGCGACGACATCGCCGCCCGGGTGGAGACCCGGATCCGCGACCGGGAGCTGGTGCTGTGGGAGGCCGCCGGATCGCCGGTGGCGCTGGCCGGGTTCTCCACGCCGATCGCCGGGATGTCGCGCATCGGCCCGGTCTACACCCCGCCCGGCTTCCGTCGGCGCGGGTACGGCGCCGCCGCCACCCACGCCGCCACGCGGATCGCCATGGGCCGGGGAGCCGAGCAGGTGCTGCTCTTCACCGACCTGTCCAACCCCACCTCGAACTCCATCTATCAGGCTCTCGGCTACCGGCCCGTGGGCGACCACGCGATGGTCTACTTCGACCAGGCGGGCGAGTCCTGAAACGACGGGCGGGTACGGCCGCGCGCCCCAGGTGATGAACCCGACATCGGGCCCGTCGCCTGGGGCGCGTCGCCGTACCCGCTCTCGGTTCCGGGGTTCACCCGGTCAGGCCGCGCCGACCCCGAACACCTCGGCGAGCTCCATCTGCGCGCACAGGCGCGCCAGGCGTGGGGGCAGGCCGACGATTCTCAGGTGGCCGGAGACCGTGGCGAGCCGCCAGCGGATGCCCAGCAGCAGGTTCCAGCCGGCGCCGTCGCAGGAGTCGAGCGCGCTGGCGTCGAGGATGAGGAAGCGGTGGCCCTTGTCCACCAGCTCGGTCAGTACGCCGCCGAGGATGCAGGCCGTCGACATCGTCAGGTCCCCGACGAGTGTGACGACCGTCTGCTCCGTCTCGGAGCCGACCACGAGCTTCAGGTCGGCGGTGCGCGAGGGGAGGACGGCGGGGGGAAGGGGCGCGGGAGGGAGTGGCCGCACGGGTTCTATCTCCGGCGGGAGCGCGGCCGGCGACATGAGCACCGACGGGACCGCAGCGGCAGGACCGGCCTTGGAAAAGGCAAGACTTCCCATAGCGACCAACTTCCTCGGAAGAACGGTAAAAGCGTGCTAACCACACAGATGGGAGGTTTCTGGCTATTTACCCACGAATGATGCTATATCACTTTGAGTAGCCGAGCCATTACAGCGCAGCATAATCGCAACATGAGGAATCTCACTTCAGGCACAGGAATAGCCACGCCGTCGGCCGCCGTTGAGGTATGAGGCAGCGAGTGGCGTCCCAGGTCGGCCATGGACCGAGCGCAATCTGACGGGAGTCACGATCATGCGACCTGGAGACCCGTTTTGCACTCAGCCCCCGCTCTCGTCGAGCATGCCCCCGTGAAGCCCACGCCGGAGCGGGCGCTCTTCCCCGGAGGGACGGCCCCCGCCACGCGGACGCTGCTCGACGTCTTCGACGAGACCGTCCGGCGCTATCCGGGCGCCACCGCCCTGGACGACGGGCGGACCCGCCTGGACTATCTCGGCCTGCGCGCCGAGGCCGAGCGGCTCGCCGGCGAACTGCGGCAGGCGGGCATCGGCCGCGGCGACCGGGTCGGGGTGCGGGTGCCCTCGGGCACGAACGGCCTGTACGTCGCCATCCTGGCCGTGCTCACCGCGGGCGCGGCCTACGTCCCGGTGGACGCCGACGACCCCGAGGAGCGGGCGGAGCTGGTCTTCTCCGAGGCGCGGGTCGCCGCGGTCATCACCGAGGGCGAGAAGATCGTCGTCCACGACCCGTGGAGCCGGCGGGCGGCCGCGGCCGAGCGGCCGGGCCCGGACGACGACGCGTGGATCATCTTCACCTCCGGCTCGACCGGCAGGCCCAAGGGCGTGGCGGTCAGCCACCGCAGCGCGGCGGCGTTCGTGGACGCCGAGGCGGGGCTGTTCCTGCGGCAGGAGCCCGTCGGCTCCGGCGACCGGGTGCTGGCCGGTCTCTCGGTGGCCTTCGACGCCTCCTGCGAGGAGATGTGGCTGGCCTGGCGGCACGGGGCCTGCCTGGTCGCCGCGCCCCGCGCGCTGGTGCGCACCGGCATGGACCTCGGGCCGTGGCTGGTCGAGATGGGCATCACGATCGTGTCGACGGTGCCGACGCTGGCGGCCCTGTGGCCGGCCGAGACCCTGGACGACGTCCGGCTGCTGATCTTCGGCGGCGAGGCCTGCCCGCCGGAGCTGGCCGAGCGGCTGGCCGTACCCGGACGCGAGGTGTGGAACACCTACGGCCCCACCGAGGCGACGGTGGTGGCCTGCGCGGCGCCGCTGACCGGGCAGGGGCCGGTCAGGATCGGGCTGCCGCTGGACGGATGGGACCTGGCCGTCGTGGGCGCGGACGGCGAGCCGGTCGCCATGGGCGAGACCGGCGAGCTGGTCATCGGCGGGGTGGGCCTGGCCCGCTATCTCGACCCCGACAAGGACGCCGAGAAGTACGCCCCGCTGGAGTCCCTCGGCTGGGAGCGGGCCTACCGCAGCGGCGACGTCGTCAGGGCCGAGCCCGAGGGGCTGCTCTTCTGCGGCCGGGCCGACGAGCAGGTCAAGGTCGGCGGGCGCCGGATCGAGCTGGGCGAGGTGGACGCCGCCCTGCAGGCGCTGCCCGGGGTGTCCGGCGCGGCCGCCGCGGTCCGCACGACCGGCGGCGGGCACCAGCTGCTCGTCGGGTACGTCGTGGCGGGCGAGGACTTCGACCAGCGGGAGGCCGGGGAACGGCTGCGCGAGGCGCTGCCCGCCGCGCTGGTGCCGCGGATCGCGCTGGTGGACGACCTGCCGACCCGCACCTCCGGCAAGATCGACCGGGACGCCCTGCCGTGGCCGCTGCCCGGCTCCGCCGTTCAGGAGACCGGCCCGGACACCGCCGCCGACGCCGACCCGTGGGTGGTGGAGCGCTGGCGCGACGTCCTCGGCGTCACCGCGGGCGACTTCTTCGCCGAGGGCGGGACCAGCCTGGCCGCGGCCCGGCTGGTGGCGGCGCTGCGTGAGCGCTATCCGGCGGTGACCGTCGGCGACGTCTATGACAACCCGACGCTGGGCGAGCTCGCCGCCCGTCTGGGCGCGCCGCAGGCCCCGCAGACCGCGGGCGAGGAGCGCGCCGTCGCGCCGATGCCGCGCCGGGCCGCGATCGTCCAGGCCGCGCTCACCGTGCCGCTGCTGACCGTGGGCGCGCTGCGCTGGGTGGTCGGCCTGGCCGCGTTCGGCAACCTCTCCGGCGTGCCGTGGGCGCCGACCGCGCCGTGGTGGCAGATCGCGCTGGGCGCCGTACTGTTCGTCACCCCCGCCGGGCGGATCGCCCTGGCCGCGGCCGGGGCCCGCTCGCTGCTGCGCGGCCTGCGTCCGGGCGCCCATCCCCGGGGCGGGGCGGTGCATCTGAGGCTGTGGTTCGCCGAGCGGCTGGCCGAGCGGCTGGGCGTGGCCGAGATCTCCAGCGCCCCCTGGCTCACCCACTACGCCCGCGCGCTGGGCGCCCAGGTCGGGGCCGACGCGGACCTGCACTCCGCGCCGCCGATCACCGGCATGCTCAGACTGGGCAGGAACGCCGCGGTCGAGCCCGAGGTCGACCTGAGCGGCTACTGGGTCGACGGTGACGTGGTGCACGTCGGCGAGATCAGGATCGGCGCGGGCGCCACGGTCGGCGCCCGCTCCACGCTCCTGCCCGGCGCGCGCGTCGGCAAGAACGCCCAGATCCTGCCGGGCTCCGCGGTGGCCGGCGCGGTGCCCTCCGGGCAGCGCTGGGCGGGGGTGCCGGCCGTGCGGACCGGCAAGGCGCGCCAGTTCGCGGACCGTCCCGCGCGCTCCCGCCGCTGGGCGGCCGTCTACGGGGCCTCCGCGCTGGCGCTCGGGCTGCTGCCGCTGGCCGCCGCCGTCCCCGGCCTGCTGCTGCTGGCGCGCGGCACCACCCTCGCAGAGGTCCTGTACGCCGTGCCGCTGGCCACCGTGACCTCCATGGCGGCCTTCGCGCTGACCGTCCTGGTGGCGGTGCGGCTTCTGGCGATCGGGCTGAGCGCCGGGCTGCACCCGGTGCACGGCCGCCAGGCCTGGCAGGCCTGGGCCACCGGCCGCCTGATGGCCATGGCGCGCAGCTGGCTCTTCCCGCTGTACGCGAGCATGGCCACCCCCGTGTGGCTGCGCGCCCTGGGCATGAAGATCGGCCGGGACGCCGAGCTGTCCACGGTGCTGGCGCTGCCGTCGATGACCTCGGTCGGCGACGGCGCCTTCCTGGCCGACGACACGATGGTCGCCCCGTACGAGCTGGAGGGCGGGTTCTTCCGGGTGGGCCGGGTGCGGATCGGCAAGCGCGCCTTCCTCGGCAACTCCGGGATGACCGCGCCCGGCCGCAAGGTCCCCAAGGACGGGCTGGTCGCGGTGCTGTCGGCCGCGCCGAAGAAGGCCAGGGCGGGATCGTCCTACCTCGGCATGCCCCCGGTCGAGCTGCGCCGTACCGCCGGGGAGACCGACCGCAGCCGCACCTACGACCCGTCCCTGCGCCTGAAGGCCGCCCGCGCCGCGGTGGAGCTGTGCAGGCTCGTTCCGGCGATGGGCACGGTCGCACTGGCCGTGCTCGTGGTCGCGGCCCTGCAGTGGATCACCTCGATGTACGGCTTCGCGGCCGCGGCCCTGTCGGCCGGGATCGTGGCGGCGGGCGCGGGCGTGCTCGCCGCGGCGGTCACCACGATCGCCAAGTGGGTGCTCGTCGGGCGGATCTCGGCCGGCGACCGGCCGCTGTGGAGCCCGTTCGTGTGGCGCAACGAGCTGGCCGACAACTTCGTGGAGGTGCTGGCCGCGCCGTGGTTCGCCCGGCCGTGGCTGGGGACGGCCCCGTTCAACGCCTGGCTGCGCTCGATGGGCGCGCGGATCGGCCGGGGCGTGTGGTGCGAGACCTACTGGCTGCCGGAGATCGACCTGGTCTCCCTGGGCGACGGCGTGTCGGTCAACCGGGGATGCGTTCTGCAGACCCACCTGTTCCATGACCGGGTCATGAGCATCGATACTGTCGTCCTGCGGAACGGCGCGACGCTCGGCCCGCACGGGGTGATCCTGCCCGCGGCGGCGATCGGCGAGAACACCACGGTCGGCCCGGCGTCCCTGGTGATGCGCGGCGAGTCCGTGCCCCGGGGAACGCGCTGGTTCGGCAACCCGATCGCAGCATGGACGGCGCGTACCCAAAGGACGTGAGTCAGGTTCAGAGCACCACCACCCACCGGCCCTACTTTCCGGCGCACGGCGACGGCGGCTACCGGGTCGGGCACTACGACCTCTCCCTGGACTACCGGATCACCTCCAACCGGCTGAGCGGCATCGCCCGGTTGTCGGCGACCGCCTCCCGGCCGCTGGAGCGCCTCTCCCTGGACCTGGGCGCCTTCCGGGTGAGCGCGGTGCTGGTCGACGGCCGCGCGGTGCGCTTCACCCACCGCGCGGGCAAGCTCCACCTCACGCCCAAGCGACCGGGTCCCGGGCCGGGGCCGTTCACGGTCGAGGTCCACTACTCGGGCGCGCCCCGGCCGGTATCCAGCCACTGGGGGGAGCTCGGCTGGGAGCAGCTCGACGACGGCGTGATCGTGGCCAGCCAGCCGATCGGGGCCCCCTCGTGGTTCCCCTGCAACGACCGGCCGGACGACAAGGCCTCCTACCGGCTGGAGGTCATCGCCCCCTCGGCGTACACGGTGGTCGCCAACGGGGAGCTGGTGGAGAAACGGCGCGCGGCCTCGGCCGTCCGGTGGGTGTACGAGCAGGCCGAGCCCATGGCGACCTACCTGGCGAGCGTGCAGATCGGCCGCTACCAGCAGACGGGGCTCGGGCCCCGGATGCACCTGTTCCACCCCTCCAGGCTCGGCGCCCGCATGCGCAACGACTTCGGGCGCCAGGACCAGATGATGGCCCTGTTCACCGAGCGGTTCGGCCCCTACCCGTTCGCCTCGTACACCGTCGTGGTGACCGAGGACGAGCTGGAGATCCCGGTCGAGGCGCAGGGCATGTCGATCTTCGGCTCGAACCACGTGGACGGCGCGCGGGGCGAGGAACGACTGGTCGCCCACGAGCTGGCGCACCAGTGGTTCGGCAACAGCCTGACGGCGGCCGACTGGCGGGACATCTGGCTGCACGAGGGGTTCGCCACCTACGCGGAGTGGATGTGGTCGGAGGTCTCCGGCGGCCCGTCGACCGCCGCCCACGCCTCCCTCTGGCACCACCGGCTGTCGGCCCTCCCCCAGGACCTGGTGCTCGCCGACCCCGGCGCGCGCAACCTGTTCGACGACCGGGTCTACAAGCGCGGCGCCCTCGCGCTGCACGCCCTGCGCGCCTACCTCGGTGACCTGGCGTTCTTCTCGCTGCTGCGGACGTGGGCGACCGAGAACAGGCACGGGTCCGTCACCACGGAGATGTTCCTCGACCTCGCCCGGCAGTACGACCCGCGCTCGCCCGAGTCGTTCTTCGCGGCCTGGCTGTACGGCTCCCGCCTGCCTCCGCTGCCCTGACCCCTGACAGAAGGGCAAGATTGGTCGGATGACTGCTATAACGGTCTTCGACCAACGGAGGTAGCGCATGCGCGTGGCGTTGCACACTCGGATCAGGCCGGGCAGGGAGCGGGAGTACGAGCAGGCCCATCGGGAGGTCCCCGCCGAGCTGGTGGAGGCGATCCGGCGGGCCGGCGCGCACGAGTGGACGATCTGGCGCAGCGGCCCGGAGCTGTTCCACCTCATCGAGTGCGACGACTACGAGGCGCTGCTGGCCGCCCTGGCCGACCTGCCGGTCAACATCGCCTGGCAGGCCCGGATGGGCGAGCTGCTGCAGGTCGCGCACGACTACTCCGGCGAGGGCGGCGCCAAGACCCTCCCGGTGGTGTGGCGGCTCCCCTGACGGCACCCGCTGACGGTGCCCCCTGACGGCGCCCGCCGACGGCGCCCGCTGACGACGCCTTCCGCACCGGGCGGGCCGCTATCGTGGGGCGGTGCCCGCCGCCCTCCGATCCCGCCTGCCCGCCGCGCTGGCGGCCGTCCTGACCATAGCCGCCGGGCTGACCCTGCGCGCGACCGTCGGCGGCTGGTTCGGCAAGTACGGCGGCGACGCCCTGTACACCGTGCTCATCTACACGCTGATCGTGTTCGTACGGCCCCGCGTCGCGTCGGCCGGGGCCGCGGCCGGAGCGCTGGCGTTCAGCTGGGCGGTGGAGTTCGCCCAGCTCACACCGGTGCCCGCCGCGCTGTCGGAGGCGAGCCCGCTGGCCAGGCTGGTGCTCGGCAGCACCTTCGGCGCGCCCGATCTGGTCGCCTACGCCGCCGGCGCCGCCCTGGCCGCGGCCGTCCACGCCCTGCTGCGGCGCGGGCAGCACCAACAGACCAGCCGGCACCAGCAGATCAGACAGAACTGACAAATCAGACAGCACCGGCAGACCGGATAACCTGCACCATGCCCGAAGGACACACCATCCACCGCCTGGCCGCCGAGCACCGGCGGCTGTTCGCCGGCCGTACCCTCCGCGCCGAGAGCCCCCAGGGCAGGTTCGCCGCCGGGGCCGGGCGGATCGACGGCCGGGTGCTGCGCGAGGCCGACGCGCACGGCAAGCACCTGCTGCTCGGCTTCGACGACGATCGCTGGCTCCACGTCCACCTGGGCATCTACGGCAAGTACACCTTCGCCCCCACTCCGGCGCCCGCCCCCGTCGGCGAGGTCCGGCTGCGCCTGACCGGCGACGGGCACTACGCCGACCTGCGCGGCCCCAACACCTGCGAGCTGCTGGAGCCCGACGAGGTCAAGACCCTGCACGCCCGCCTCGGCCCCGACCCGCTGCGCGCCGACGCCGACCCCGATCTCGCCTGGCGGCGGATCTCCCGCAGCCGCACCTCCGTCGCCGCCCTGCTGATGGACCAGTCGGTGGTGGCGGGGGTGGGCAACATCTACCGGGCCGAGGTGCTGTTCCGGCAGGGCGTCGCACCGGCCACGCCGGGCCGGGAGCTGACCCGCGAGCAGTGGGAGGCGATCTGGGCCGACCTGGTGGTCCTCATGCGGGACGGCGTGCGGGTGGGCAGGATCGACACGGTACGGCCCGAGCACACGCCCGAGGCGATGGGCCGCCCGCCCCGGGTGGACGACCACGGCGGCGAGGTCTACGTCTACCGCCGCTCGGGCATGCCGTGCCTGGTGTGCGAGAACGAGGTGCGCACCGAGGCGCTCGTCGGCCGCAACCTCTTCTGGTGTCCCGGCTGCCAGGTCCCGGCCCCGGGCGGACGGATCTGACGCGGTCACGGGATCGCCGAGGCACCGGGCCCGCGCTCACAGCAGCCGCAGGACCGCCTCGACGGACTCCGCGCGGGCGGGCAGGAGCGGCAGCCGTACCGCCGGGGTGGGGATGCGGCCCTGAGCGTGCAGCACGCCCTTGAGCACGGTCGGGTTGGGCTCGGCGAACAGCGCCGCCGACATGACCGACAGGCGGTGGCCGAGCGCGCGGGCGCGGACGACGTCTCCGGCCCGCCAGGCCCCGGCCAGCTCGGTGAAGCGGGCGGTGCGCAGGTGGGCGGAGGCGACGATGCCGCCGGGGGCGCCCAGGGCGAGCATCGCGGAGAGGAACGGATCGTCCCCGGCGAGGATCGCGAAGTCCGCGGGCGGGTCGGCCAGCAGGGCGACGGTGTCGGCGTCGACGCCGCCCACCGCGTGCTTGACCCCGGCGACCATGGGCAGCTCGCCGATCCTGCGCATCGTGGCGGCGCCCACGGACTGACCGGTCCGGTAGGGGATGTTGTAGACGACCAGCGGCACCGGGCTCCGCTCGGCCAGCGCGGTGAAGTGGGCCAGGACCCCGGCCTCGGACGGGCGGACGAACGACGGCACGGTGACCAGCGCGGCGTCGGCCTCGCCCTCCAGGGCGCGCAGCGCCTCGATCGAAGCGCGCGTGCCAGCCGATCCGGCCCCGACGGTCAGCGTCGCCCCGTGCTCCCGGCAGGCCCGGCCGCAGATCTCGACGACCGCGCGGCGCTCCTTCTCCGTGAGGGTGACGACCTCGGCGGTGGTGCCGAGTGCGACCAGCCCGGCCGCTCCGTCGTCGAGTACGGCGTGCGCCAGGGCTTCCAGCGCTTCGGTGGCGATCTCGCCGGTCTCGGCGAAGGGAGTGATCATGGGAACGTGGACACCGGAGAGGTTCATGCCTCCGAGCCTGGCGGCCTCCGACCCTGCAGGTCCAGTTCGCGTTCCTGCCGAAAACGTTAAGCTGATCTGATGCTCGACGTTCGACGCCTCCGCCTCCTGCGCGAACTCTCCCGCCGGGGCACGATCGCCGCGGTGGCCGAGGCCCTGACGTTCACCCCGTCGGCGGTCTCCCAGCAGCTGGCCGCCCTGGAGCGGGAGGCCGGGGTGGCGCTGCTGGAGCGCACCGGCCGCCGGGTGGCGCTGACCCCGGCGGGGATCGCGCTGGTCGGGCATGCCGAGGCCGTGCTCGAACGCCTGGAGCAGGCCGCGGCGGAGCTGGCCGCCGCCCGGACCGGGCTGACCGGCACCTTGCGGATCGGCGCCTTCCCCACGGCCACCCGCGTCCTGCTGCCCCCGGCCCTGGCAGCCCTGGCCGGGGAGCATCCGGCGCTGGAGCCGATGGTCGAGGAGCTCGACCCCGCCGAGGTCGCCCCCCGCCTGCGCACCGGCGACCTGGACGTGGCCCTGGTCCACGAGTACGACTTCGTCCCCGCCGCCCCCGACCTCGCCCTGGACACCCTCCCCCTCCTCGACGAACCCATGTATCTCGCCACCCCCGCATCCGCAGGCGGGGTCGGGGACGCGCTCGCGGGTTGCCGGGACGAGCCGTGGATCCTGTCCACGCCGGGCACGCTCTGCCATGCGATGACCGTGCGGGCCTGTCAGGCCGCCGGGTTCGCCCCCAGGGTCCGCCATCACGTCGACGACTTCGGCACGGTCCTGGCGATGGTCGCGGTGGGCCAGGGGGTGGCGCTGGTGCCGGAGTTCGGCGCGGCCGACCCGCCCGGCGGCGTCCGGCTCACCCCGTTGCCCATGCGCCGCCGTACCCTCGTCGCCTTCCGCCGCGGAGCCGCCGGCCACCCCGCGATCGCCGCGTTCACCGCCGCCCTGCGGGCCTGCTCCCCCGTGACCGCGCCGCGGGCGTGACAGGCCCGCGCCACCGGCGCAGCAGGGCCCCGGCTCCCAGGGCGGCGCCCGCCGCGGTGAGGGTCCCGGTGAGGGTCGCGGCGGCGGTCCAGCGGCGCTGGCGGGCCATGCGGCGCTCGACGTCGGCGTACGGGACCGTGCTGAAGGAGATCAGCTCGTAGCGCGAGACGTAGCGTCCCGGCAGGGCGCGTTCCAGCGCGTGCTCGGCGCGCTTGCGGGCCAGGAAGGCGCGGGAGGCGACCTTGTCGCGCATCTCGACGAAGTTGTCCAGGGCCAGGCGGGCGATCGTGTCGGCGTTGACCTTGCGGCGGCTCTCGTACAGCGCCAGCGCCGCGGCGTAGTCGTCGCCGGTCTCCGCCAGGCAGCGGTCCAGCTCGACGCAGTCCTCGAAGCCGCAGTTGGCGCCCTGGCCGTAGAACGGGACGATCGCGTGGGCCGCGTCGCCGATGAGCCCGACCATGGCGGCCCTGCCGCGGACCGTCCAGGGCGCGCACCGGACGGTGACCAGGTGGCCGATCGGGTTGAGGGCGTAGTCGGCCGCCAGGTCCGGGATGAGCGCGCGGGCGTCGGGATAGTGCTCGGCGAAGTGCGCCGTGACCTTCTCCGGGGTGTCCAGCGCGGTGAGCTGCCGATGCGGCCAGAACAGCGTGCAGGTGAAGGAGCGGTCCGGGTTGGGCAGGGCGATCATCATGGACCGGCCGCGCGGCCAGATGTGCAGCGCGCCCGGGTCCAGGGCGAAGTCCCCGCCCCTGGCCGGGATGGTGAGCTCCTTGTATCCGTAGTCCAGGTACTCCTGGTGCAGGTCGAATCCGGGCCGGGTCTGCAACTGGGCCCGTACCGCGCTGCCCGCACCGTCCGCGCCGAGGATCACCGGTGAGACGGCGGTGACCGTCCCGCCGTGGGTGGCGAACTCCATCGCGCCGGTGTCGGGGTCGAGGGCGCTCAGCCGGTGCCGGAAGCGCAGCCGCGTCCCCGGCAGGGCGTCCACCGCCTCCAGCAGCGTGCGGTTCAGCGCGGAGCGGCTGATGGAGTTGATCGCCCGGCGGCCGTCGGCGCTGTAGGGCTGGAAACTGAGGGTGCCGTCGGCGGCGTGCATCATCCGGCCGGGCATCGGCAGCGCGGCCTTGAGCACGGTCTCGTCCAGGCCGACCCGGCGCAGCGCGTCCAGGCCCCGCTCCGAGATCGCCAGATTGATCGACCGGCCCCGCTCCGCCCCCGCCTCACGCGGGTCGGGCCGCCGCTCGTAGAGCGTCACCGCGTGCCCCCGGCGGGCAAGGAAGCAGGCGGTCAGGCAGCCGACCAGGCCGGCGCCGACGACGGCCACCTCGGCGGGGGCCGTCTCGGCGGGGGCGCCGGGGGGAACGTCCGCGGCGCCGGTGCCGGGGGGAGTGCTCTCGGCGGACCTCTCGGGGGGAGCGTCCACTCTGCCACCTCACATGAGTGTGCGTGCCGTCCAGAGCTCGGGGAAGATCTCGCGTCGCATGCTCCGCTCCAGCCAGCTCAGCCCGCTGGATCCACCAGAGCCGGGCTTGCCGCCCATCGAGCGGCGCACCGCCATCAGGTGCCGGTAGCGCCAGTCGGAGAACTGCTCGGCCAGGTCGGTGAGCGCCTCGGCCAGCGGCGCGAGCGGCCCGCCGTACACCTGCACCCAGACCGCCTCCACCCGGGGATCGGGCTGGTACTCGGCCGAGAAGTCCCGTTCGAGGACCTCCCGGGGCACCGCGTGCCCGGCGCGGGCCAGGAAGGCCAGCACCGAGTCGTACAGGCTCGGCCGGGACAGCGCCTCCACCAGTTCGGCGTAGGCCTCGGCGTTGCGGCGGTGCGGGCGGATGAGCGCCTCGGACTTGTTGCCGAGCAGGAACTCCACGTGGCGGTAGGAGGCCGACTGGAAGCCCGACGCCTCGCCCAGCGCGTCGCGGAACTGGTTGAACTGCGCGGGGGTCAGCCAGCTCAGTGACGCCCACGCGGCGTTGAGGGCCTCGAAGTGCCGGACCGTGCGCTTGATCGTCGTGATCGCGGCGGTGGCGTCGTCATCGTCGAGCTGCCCCTGGGCCAGGCGCCACTCCGACTTCAGCAGGCCGAAGTAGAGCTCCATCACCTGGGTGGTGACCAGGAACGCGAGCTCCTCCGGGCTGTCGGTGACGGTGTGCTGGAGCCGGTGCAGGGTGGCCGTGCCCACGTAGTCGTCGTACGGCGTGGCGGAGTCGAATCCGAGGGTGGGCAGGCCCTGGTTGGCCCTGGCCCGTTCGGCCCGCTCCCGTTCGGTGCGCTGCCGGATATTGCTCACTTGCCTCTCCTTTGTCCCCTTCCATAGTGGTCCTAATTGACTCATGCGGAAATAATGCAACAAAGGTGATTTTGCTGATGACCTTGAGTTCGTTAAGCCCCGGGCCCTCACCGGTTACGGAATGACGGAGTGTGACGATGGACGCGATGGACTGGGCACTGCTCGCCGAACTGCAGGCCGACGCGCGCCTGTCCTACAGCGAACTGTCCCGGCGGGTGCACCTGTCGGCCCCGGCGGTGGCCGAGCGGGTGCGGCGGCTGGAGGAGTCCGGGGTGATCGTCGGCTACCACGCGCGGGTGGACCCGGCGCTGGCCGGGCGCGGCGTGGCGGCGCTGATCAGGATGTCGTGCTACGGCCCGCGCTGCGTGCTCCGCGACGAGCAGGCGCTGGCCTGGCCGGAGATCCTGGAGGTGCACCGGGTCACCGGGGAGACGTGCTGCCTGCTACGGGTGGCGGCGGCGTCGATGACCGCGTTCGAGGAGCTGATCGACAGGCTGGCGCCGTACGGGCACCCGTCGAGCATGATGGTGCTGTCCAGCCCCGTGCCGTGGCGTCCGCTCACCGCCGCCGAGCACGGTCACCACGGCGACCGGCACGGCCGTTAGAGACGGCGGCCGTCGCAGTCGTCAGGACGGCGGCCGTCACAGCCGGTACTCGGCGACGGCCCCGGCCGTCGCGCGCCAGATCGGTGAGGCGGGGTCGATGACGTCGAAGTGGCTACCGGACATTTCCAGATATGTCACCTCGTCTCCGGCTGCCTGGGCGGCGCGCGCGTACCGGCGGCCCAGGTCGACCAGGTCGAGGTCGTCCCCGCCGCCCTGGACGATGAGCTGGCGCACCTTCAGCGGGAGGCGCTCCATCGGGCTGGAGCGGGCGTAGACGGCCGGCACCTCGGCGGCCGATCCCCCCAGGGCGGCCGCGACCGCGCCCGCGCTCAGGTGCCTGCGCTCGCCCTCGACCAGGTCGAGCACCCCGGCCAGGGAGACGGCCAGGGAGACCCGCTGGTCGTCGGCCGCGGCGCGCAGGGCGAGCTGGCCGCCGGCCGAGTGGCCGATCACGATGACGGGACCCCGCGCGTCGTCCGCGGCCAGGGCGACCCCCGCCGCCACGTCCTCGGTCGTCGCGGCCCACCCGTGCAGGTCGGGCCGGCGGTACTCCACGTTCCAGGACGCGAAGCCGCGCTCGGCCAGATCGATGCAGAGGGCGTCGGTCAGGTCGGCGGCCCAGACCGACCGCCAGTATCCGCCGTGCAGCACGACCGCCGTCGGGACCGCCCCGGCGGCCGCGTCCCCGTCCGTCCGCGGGGTCCGCGCCGGGGCCGCCTCCGCCCACCCGATCTCCGCCCGCCCGATCTCCGCCCGCCCGATCTCCGCCCGCCCGGCCTCCGGCGGGAGCCGTACCTCCGCCCACTGGTCGGGGTGCGGGCCGTAGGCGACCCGGCGGGCGGGCCGGCGCAGCCGGTGCACGGCGTGGCGGATCGCCCAGGCCAGTCCCCACACTCCCCGGCCGTGCAGGTGGGCGGGGCGCGGGGCCGTACCGCCCTCCCCGGGGTCGTACGCTCCCGCGGCCGGGTCGATCCTGCCGAGGTCCAGCCAGACGACCCGGGGATGGGCCGGGATGAGGGCCCGGGCCTCGGGGCTGGGCCCCGGCAGGACGACCAGGACCTCGGGCGAGGCCAGCGCCTCGCGCAGCGCGGACACCCCGGAGACGGACGAGACCGTCCCGCGCACGCCCAGAGCGGTGAACTCCCGGTCGGCGACCTCCATGAGCAGCCGGAGGTCGGCTACCAGCCCGGGACCGGCGATGACGCGGATGGAAGGGACGGATGGGGTCATCCGCCCATTGTCACTCACCCCGCCGAGGTCACGAATAAGACCCGTTCGCCTCGCGCGTTCCCTGCCGTCCCTATCCCCGCGCGCCCTGCCGTCCCTCACGCCCGTGGCGTGTAAGCCTGCACGAGGAGCTTCTCGGCGTCGCCGAGATAGACCTCCAGTGCCCGCCCGGCCTCCTCGACGCGGCCGGACTCCAGCAGCTCCAGCAGCTCGCGGTTGCGCGGCACGAACGGCTCGTGGAAGGCGCGGGGGTTGTCCATCACGTGGAAGACCAGGCGCAGCTCGGCCAGGAGCTGGCGCATGGTCTCGTCCAGGCGGGAGCTGCCGTTGAGCGCGGCCAGGTTCTGGTGGAAGCGGATGTTGGCGGTGCCCACGTCCTGCCAGCGGTCCTCCCGCGCGGCCCGCTCCGCCTCGGCGACGGCGTCCCGGATCGCGGCGAACGCGGCGGATGAGGCGTCGCGGCTGTGCCGTACGGCGGCGCCCTCGATCACCCGGCGCACCCGGTAGAGGTCGGCCACGTCCTCGGCCGACAGCACGCGCACGAACACCCCGCGGTTGAGCCGGTGCTCCAGCAGGCGCTCGTGGCCCAGCAGCCGGAAGGCCTCGCGCAGGGTGTTGCGGGAGACGCCGAGAGCCGCGCCGATGGCCTCCTCCGACAGGCGCTGCCCCGGGGTGAAGAACCCTTCGGCGATCCGGTCGCGCAGGATGTCGGCGACCCGCTCGGCGGTGCTGCTGCGGCCGAGACGGTCGCGGTCGTGCTCGAGTTCGGCGACGGCGTTGTCCACTACTTCACAAAATCATCGAACATGACCCTTGTCGAATTGTTCAACGATCCTTATGTTGAAGTGCAGTCACCCATGTAAGGAGCGAATGCGATGGCAGGCTCCCAGACCAGGCGGGTCATCGTGGCCGGCCTGATCGGCACCTCACTGGAGTGGTACGACTTCTTCCTGTACGGCGCGGCCGCCGCCCTGGTCTTCAACAAGCTCTTCTTCCCCACCTTCGAACCGCTGACCGGGACGCTGCTGGCGTTCCTGACCTACGCCGTCGGGTTCGTCGCCAGGCCGCTGGGCGGCATCGTGGCCGGCCACTTCGGCGACCGCGTCGGCCGTAAGAACGTGCTGGTGGCGACCCTGCTGCTGATGGGGATGTCGACCTTCCTCATCGGCCTGGTGCCCGGCTACGCCACGATCGGCGTCGCCGCGCCGCTGCTGCTGGTGACCCTGCGCTTCGTGCAGGGTCTGGGCCTGGGCGGCGAGTGGGGCGGGGCCGTCCTGATGTCCATCGAGCACGGCAGCCCGCAGCGACGCGGGTTCAACGCGAGCTGGCCGCAGGTCGGCGTGCCCGCGGGCAACCTGCTGGCGGCCGGGGTGCTCGGGGTGATGTCCGCGGCGCTGCCCGAGGAGGCGTTCCTGAGCTGGGGCTGGCGGGTGCCGTTCCTGCTGTCGGGCCTGCTGGTGGTCGTCGGCCTGTGGATCCGGCTGCGGATCGTGGAGTCCCCGCTGTTCACCGAGGTCGAGCAGAGCGGCAGGAAGGCGAAGATGCCGCTGGTGGAGGTGCTGCGCACGCACCCGCGCGAGCTGGGCTCGGCCTTCCTGGCGCGCATCGGCGTGGACGTCGCCTTCTACACCTTCGTCACCTACAGCCTCTCCTACGTCAGCGACACCCTCGGACTGGACCGGAGCGTGGCGCTGAACGCGGTGCTGGTCGGCTCGGCGGTGCAGCTCTTCCTCATCCCGATGTTCGGCGCACTGTCGGACCGGGTGGGGCGGCGACCGGTCTACCTGGGCGGAGCGATCGCCGCGGCGGTCTGGGTGTTCGCCTTCTTCCCGCTGCTGGAGACGGGCTCCTTCCCGATGATCGCGCTGGCCATGATCGTGGCGCTGACCTGCCACGCCGCGATGTACGGCCCGCAGGCGGCGTTCATCGCCGAGCTGTTCAGCACCCGGCTGCGCTACAGCGGCGCCTCGATGGGCTACCAGGTGGCCGGGATCTTCGGCGGGGCGCTCGCACCGATCATCGCCCTGCAGCTGTTCGAGACGTTCGGCACCGCTCTGGCCGTCTCCTTGTACGTGGTGGCGGCGCTGGCGGTCACCGCGGTCGGGCTGGCGCTGGCCCCCCGGATCCGGGAGGCGGAGCTCACGGGCGGGCGGGAGACGCCGGCGGGGGCCGTTCCCCGCGAGACCTGAGTCCCGTCGCGGGAAAAGGGGCCGCGGGCAGCGGGGACGGCCGTTCCCCGTCACCCGCGGCCTGATCCGTATCCCTCAATAGCTACAGACCGGAAAGATCCCTAGCACTGTGACTTCCGAGGCGTTAGCGTCTCCGCATGCGCGATGTTGATTTCTCCGGCAAGAGACTCGGACTGAGGGAAGTGACGATCGCCGACGTCGACGCGTTGCACGCCGTCTACGGAGACCCGGCGGCCACCGAGCATCTGCCGTTCGACCCGCGCACCCGCGAGGAGGTCGTGGACATCGTCGCCGAGGCGGTCACGGCCGCCGGAGCCGAGCCCCGGCGGCTCTACGTCCTGGCGGTGACCGACCGGGAGAGCGGCGAGGTGGTCGGCGTCGCCCGGCTGCACATCGAGGCCGACCATCCGCACAGCGCGGAGATCGGTCTCGGCCTGCGTCCCGACCACTGGGGGCGGGGCATCGGCACCGACCTGATCCGGCTGCTGCTGGTCTTCGGCTTCAAGCACCTGCGCCTGCACCGCATCTGGGGCGCCCGCTCCCCCGCCAACACCGCCGCCCAGCTGGCGATGCTCGTCGCCGGCATGGTCGAGGAGGGCAGGATCCGTCATCACGTGCGCGCCCACGGCGCCTGGCGTGACTCCGTCGTCCACTCCGCCCTGGAGGACGAGTGGGAGGGCGACCGGGACGTCTGAGCCCGCACGGAAGTGATCGATGGGGACCGTGTTCGTCGACGTGTCAGCGTGTTGTGACGGAATTGCTGCCATTTCTGACCACGAAGCGGGCGAAATAGCCCTAGAGTTCGCGCGTGTGAGTGAGAGTTCCAGCCTCCCCGTGCGCGGGCGCGCCGTCCGGCCCTCGGGTCGGCACCGCAGGCCCGTGCCCTCCCAGCTCCCGCCCGAGGCGCCCGCCCTGGTGCTGGCCGCACCCGGCGACGCGTCGGGCGTCGCCGCCAAGCTCGCGGCCATGGTGCGCGTGGACAACCCGCAGATAGAGGTCTGCCTGGCCGGCCTCGGCGAGGACGCCAAGGAGCTGACCTCGGCGCTGGAAGCCGCCGCCCGCGCCAGGCCCGCGGACGGCGCGGCCGCCATCGTGGTGCCGCTGCTGACCGGCCCGCACCCCGTCGCCGACCGGCTCATCGCCAAGGCGGTCGCGGAGAGCGGGGTGAACGTGACGGTCACCGCCTCACTCGGCCCGCACCCGCTGCTGGCGGAGGCTCTGCACATCCGGCTGGCGGACAAGGGCCTGGCCCGGGCCGACCGGATGCGGCTGCTCAACATCTCCAGCCCGGTGGACGCGGTCATCCTGGCCACGACCGGCGGCGAGAGCGCCGCGGTCGAGGCCCAGCCGACCGCCGTGCTGCTGGCCTCGCGCCTGACCCTGCCCGTCCTGGTCGCCTCCCTGGACGGCGCGCCCGCCGTCGCCGACGCCGCCCGGCGGCTGCGCGACATCGGCGCCCAGCGGATCGCCCTGTCCCCCTGCCTGATCGGCCCCGAGGCCGACCCGGCGCTGGCGGCCTCGGTGGCCGCGGAGATCGGCGCCGAGTGCGCCGACCCGCTCGGCGCGCACGGGCTCATCGCCGACCTGGCGGCCCGCGCCTACGGAAGCGTGCTGGCCGAGGACTGAAAGACATCCGCACGTGGACGGGCCGGTGCCGGCACCGGCCCGGTCCGCCGGCCGCCGGGTCGGCGCATCGCTCCGGCGGCCGTTCAGCCCGCCGGCCGCCGGGTCAGCGGGCCGCTCCGACGGCCCGGTAGAGCTCCATCGTGCGCTCGGCGATCCGCGCCCAGGAGAAGTGCTCCACGGCCCGGACCCGCCCGGCCCTGCCCATCTCGGCGGCCAGCGCCGGGTCGGCCAGCAGCCGGTTGACCCGCTCGGCGATGTCGGCGGCGAAGCGGTCCGGGTCGTCCGGGGTGCCGTCGGAGGCGCTCTGGGCGATGGGGACCAGCAGGCCGGTCTCGCCGTCGGCCACGACCTCGGGGATGCCGCCGGTGGCGGTGGCCACCACGGCGGTCTCGCAGGCCATGGCCTCCAGGTTCACGATGCCCATCGGCTCGTAGACCGAGGGGCAGACGAACACGGTGGCGTGGGTGAGGATCTGGATCACCTCGGGGCGCGGGAGCATCTCCGAGATCCAGATGACGCCGTCCCGGTCCAGGCCCCGTACCAGCGAGGTCACCTCCTCGGCGATCTCGGGCGTGTCGGGCGCGCCGGCGCAGAGCACGAGCTGGGCCTCGGGCAGGAAGTCCCGCGCGGCGTGCAGGAGGTGGACCAGCCCCTTCTGGCGGGTGATCCGGCCGACGAAGACGACGTACGGCCTGCGCTCGTCGATGCCGTGCTTCTTCAGCACGTCGGTGCCGCGGTCGGGGGCGTACTCCTGCGTGTCGATGCCGTTGTGGATCACCGAGACCCGCTCGGCGGGGATCTCCGGATAGCAGGCGAGCACGTCGCGCCGCATCCCCTCGGACACCGCGATGATCGCGTCCGCGCCCGCCAGGGCGGTCCGCTCGGCCCACGACGAGAGCGTGTACCCGCCGCCCAGCTGCTCGGCCTTCCACGGCCGCAGCGGCTCCAGGCTGTGCGTGGTGACCACGTGCGGCGTGCCGTACAGCATCTTGGCCACGTGCCCGGCGAAATTGGCGTACCAGGTGTGGCTGTGCACCAGGTCGGCGCCCTCGCACCCGGCGGCCATCTCCAGATCCACGCCGAGCACCTGGAGCGCGGCGTTGGCCGTCTCCAGCCCGCCCGGCACCCGGTAGGCCTCGACTCCGGGCTCCGTCCGCGGCGCTCCGAAGCAGCGGACGCGGGCGTCGGCCAGCCGTCTCAGCTCCGCGGCGAGGTACTCGACATGCACCCCCGCTCCACCGTAGACCTCGGGCGGATATTCACGGCTCAGCAGATCGACGCGCATGTGCGCAGCTTAGTGTTTCAGGGGTCTCCGGCGTGTTTCAGGGCTCTCCGGCGGGTTAAGGTCCTGGCATGAGAGTCCTCGCGATCGTGCTCGCCGGTGGTGAAGGTAAGCGGCTGATGCCGCTGACGGCGGACCGGGCGAAACCCGCAGTACCGTTCGGGGGGATCTACCGGCTGATCGACTTCGTCCTGTCGAATCTCGCCAACGGTCACTACCTGAAGATCGTCGTGCTGACGCAGTACAAGAACCACAGCCTCGACCGGCACATCTCCAGCACCTGGAGACTGTCGGCGATGCTGGGCAACTACGTCACACCCGTGCCCGCGCAGCAGCGGCTGGGGCCGCACTGGTTCTCCGGATCGGCCGACGCGCTGTTCCAGAACCTGAACCTGGTCTACGACGAGATGCCCGAGCACGTCATCGTGTTCGGCGCCGACCACATCTACCGGATGGACCCCCGGCAGATGGTGGAGCAGCACATCGACTCCGGCGCGGAGGTGACGGTGGCGGCCATCCGGCAGCCGCTGTCGCTGGCCGACCAGTTCGGCGTGATCGAGACCGACCCGGCCGGCCGGCGGATCGTGGCCTTCCGGGAGAAGCCCAAGGACGCCGTGGGCCTGCCGGACGCGCCCGACCAGGTCTACGCCTCGATGGGCAACTACGTCTTCAAGACCCAGGCGATGATCGACGCGCTCCGCGAGGACGCGCTCGACCCCACCAGCAAGCACGACCTCGGCGGGAACATCATCCCGATGATGGTCAAGGCGGGCAGCGCGGAGGTCTACGACTTCGCCGACAACGTCGTGCCCGGCTCCACCGAGCGCGACCGGGGCTACTGGCGCGATGTGGGGACCCTGGACGCCTACTACGAGGCCCACATGGACCTCATCTCGGCGCACCCGGTCTTCAACCTCTACAACGACCGCTGGCCGATCTACACCGGCCACCCCCCGCTCCCCCCGGCCAAGTTCGTGCACAACACCGGCGACCGGGTCGGCCGCGCGGTCGACTCGCTGGTCTCCCCCGGCGTGATCGTCTCCGGCGGCCTCGCCGAGCGGTCCATCCTGTCCCCCGGCGTGGTGCTGCACTCCCACTCCGTGGTCGAGGACTCGGTGCTGATGGACTCGGTGAAGGTCGGCCGCGGCGCGATCGTCCGCAAGGCCATCATCGACAAGAACGTGGTCATCCCGGACGGCGCCCGCATCGGCTTCGACCTCGAACACGACCGCAGCCGCTTCGCCGTGACCAAGGGCGGCATCGTGGTCATCGGCAAGAACGAGGTCATCGACCGCTAGGGACCCCGAAGGCTTCAGCGGGTACGGCGCCGCACACCGCCCCGGCGGGGATCGATGGGCGAGCATCGATCCCCGCCGGGGCGGTGTCAGTCCTCCCAGGCCGGGGAGAAGCGCGCCTTCCAGCCGCCGGGCAGTTTCTCGGTGCGCCAGTCGGCGGCGTACCGCGGCGGTTTCGCGCCCCGGTAGACCAGCAGCAGCCGCTCCCCGGACTCCAGGGCCCGCCGTACCGTGGCGGGCGGGCGGCGGTGGAAGCCGCGGGCGAGCCCACGCGAGCGGCAGCCCAGCATGTAGCCGATCTGGACGCCCGACTGGCCGTAGACCATGCACGGTCCCCGCACGCCCATGCGGCGCAGCTCGTCGGCGGCCAGGCGCACCCGTTCGCGGTCCTCGTAGACGTTCGCGGACATCTGGTACGCGTAGCCGCCCTGCAGGACGAGATGGGCCAGCAGGCCCCCGGCCACGAACACCGTCGCCGCGCGCCGCAGCGGCGGACGGCCGCGCCCCGGCAGAGCGATCATGCCTGCGGCGACCGGGAGGGCGAGCAGCGCGTAGGCCGGGGTGAGGAAGCGCGGGGCCGCGTAGGCCACGTAGAACAGGTACGGCGCCGCGATCGCCCCCGCGGTCACCGCGGCCAGCAGCAGCGGGCCGCGGCCGGGCCGGTCGTGCCGGGCCGTCCACAGGCCGACCGCCGCCATCAGCGGGATCGCCAGCCACCAGGTCAGCGCCAGCGGGGAGACGTCCCCGCAGTCGGTGCCCCACCGGCACAGCGACGGGCCGTCCAGCGCGCGGGCGTGCTCGACGACGGAGAAGGTCAGGCCCGTCAGGTTGGCCTCCTCGGCGCCCTGCATCCGCGCCGCGACACCGCCGTACCTGAGCTCCGCCTCGATCAGCCACTCTCCCCAGCCGACGGCCAGCCCGGCGAGCACGGCGGCCGCCCGCAGGCGGAGCGGGCGGGACAGCAGCGCCGCGACCACCAGCGGCGCCGCGATGACCAGCGCGTCCGAGGGCCGGAACAGCGACACGGCGGCCATCGTCCCGGTCAGGCCCGCGAGCACCGCCCGGTCCCGGCCGGGCAGGCACATCAGGCCGGTTGCGGCCACGGCGCCGAGCGCCACGTACAGGTTGGGCATGGCCTCGTTGGCGTAGAACAACGACACCCAGCAGCCCGCGAACAGCAGCGCGGCCAGCGGGGCCATGTACCCGGGGCGCACGCGGGTCCAGACGTAGAAGGCGCCGAACAGCGCGGCCGAGGAGACCGCGGTGAGATAGAGGCGCAGGACGATCACCGAGTCGGTCAGCGCGGTCACCGGCGCGACCAGCAGGGGGACGCCCTGGGCGCGGGGCGCGCTGAAGTCGGCCGGCGGGGCGTGCCCGGCGAACTGACTGGCGTAGATCGCCTCGTCCCAGCCGATCCCCATGCGGGCGGAGACGATCGTCAGCTGGGCCACCGCGTACAGCGCGGCGACCAGCCCGAGCAGAGTGGCCGGGCGGACGAGCGGGCGCCGCGTCCGCACCGGGGCGGGAGTCACCCGGGGAAGGGTGCTCGTCATCGGAGCTCACCTGGGCCGTGGCCTCGCACGGCCGTGGCGGAGATCGTCATGTCCGTTGCTCCTCGTGGTCACTGCGGAACGTCCACCGCGACGCCTCGCCGTACGGCGGGGCTACGGGGAGAGCGGCGGGAAGGCGATACCCGGCCGACCACTCCATACGCGCTGCCCATGTCAAGATTCGGGAAACCGACGAGGCGCCCACCTGCGAAAACGCCGAGGCCCGGCTCCTGGTGTCCCCAGGAACCGGGCCTCGGCGGCATCCGGGCCGTCGGAGGGTACGGCTCGCGTGTCCTTAGGAGGCGTATCCCCTCATGCGGTCGCTCGTCCTACGACGCCGCCTTCTGCGGCAGTCGCTCCAGAATCGCCTGGAACATCGCCGCGTTGGACTTGGCCATGGCGTCCATCTGGGTCTCCAACCGGCCCATCCGGGTCTCCAGCTGGTCCATCCGGGTCTCCAACCGGCCCATCCGGGTCTCCAGCTGGTCCACCCGGCCGCCCAGGGCCGCCACCTGGGTCTTCAGGACACCGACATCGGTCTTGACCTCCTTGGCCGTCTCCTCGACGCGGACGAGCCGATTGTCGATCTCCTTGGCCGTCTCCTCGACGCGGACGAGCCGGTTGTCGATCTCCTTGACCGTTCCCTCGACGCGGACGAGCCGGTTGTCGATCTCCTTGACCGTTCCCTCGACGTAGACGAGCCGATTGTGGATCTCCTTGACCGTTCCCTCGACGTAGACGAGCCGGCTGTCGATCCCGTGGATCGTTCCCTCGACGTGGAGGATCCGCTTGTGGATCTGATCGATCAGGCCGTAGGCGGGACCCACCGCCTCACCGGCGCGGTCGTTGGCCCGCCTGGCGCATCGGGAGCTCAGTTCCACGAATTCCTCTTCCAGGTGCGTGACCCGCTCTTTGAGCGTGGGCATGGATTTTCCTCCGAACGTGTCGTACAGCGTAGCCGAGGCCCGCCGGCGAGGAAGGACAGGGGGTTGATCCCCGCAGGGGAATCTTTGCGGAAGATCGGCTCCCACCTGGGGAAACGCAGAACAGAACATCCGTAAGAAAGAAACCCGGGATGAGGATTCCTTTCCTCGCGGACGGCGTTTCTCATGCGAAGAGGGAAAGCTTTAGATTTACCGCCCGGTTTTGATGCCGGATATCCGATCCGGTCAAAATGAAATGAATTACCAGGTCCACCGGAAATGCGGCAGGCGGCGTTCGAGGAAGGCCGCGACGCCCTCGGCGAGCTCGGTGGCCGACTCCTTCTGCCACTCCCGGAAGCGGGCCTCGTCGGCGCGGCCGTCTACGACCTCCTTGCTGGCGGCCAGGGTGAGCTGGGAGCGCGAGGCCATGGTGCGGGCCAGGCCGTACACCCGCTCCGCCAGGGACTCGGGCGGCAGGACCTCGTCCACCAGGCCGAGGCGCAGGGCGTGACCGGCGTCGATCTGGTCGGCGGAGTAGAGCAGGAGCTTGGCGGCCGACGGGCCGACGTGCTCGACCAGGCGACGGGTGGACGACAGCGGATAGACGATGCCGAGCTTGGCCGGGGTGATTGCGAACCGGGCGTCCCGCGCGGCGATGCGCAGGTCGCAGGCCAGGGCGAGCTGGCAGCCGCCGCCCACGCAGAAGCCCTCGATCATCGCGATCACCGGCTTGGGGAACTCGGTCAGCGCCCGTTCGGCGATGACGGTGGCCCCGGTGCCGTCGCCGTTCTCGGCGAGCCCGGCGATCTCCGAGATGTCGGCCCCGGCGCAGAAGGTGCCGCCCGCCCCGGTGAGCACGAGCACCCGCACGGCCGGGTCCTGCGCCAGCGGCGCCAGGATGCCCGGCAGCGCCCGCCACATGCCGGCGCTCATCGCGTTGCGCTTTTCCGGGCGGTCGATCCGCAACGTGGCGACGTGGTCGTCGATGGACAGCGCGAAACCGTCGGAGATCTGCACGGCATAGATTCTCCCGGCCCGCTTCCGCGATCACGATCCGGGCCCCGCCGGGGGACGACGGGCGGGCCGATCACGTGACCGCGACGTCCGTGGAGACGAAGTCCCCGACCAGCCGCATGACCTCGTCGGTCCGCTCGTCACGCGGGTTGTGCCCGGCGCGCTCGATGATCTCCAGGCGGGCTCCCGGGATCCCCGCGGCGAGCTGGCCCTGGTCCTCGGGCGGGAACACGCAGTCGCCCCGTCCGGCGATCACCAGCGCGGGCGTCCTGACCTCGCCCAGACGGTCCATGACCGTCCAGCCCTTCAACAGCCGGCTGAAGGCGAATCTGTGGGCCTCAGCGCGCCCGCCGTCCGCACCTCGGCCCGATCCGGGTGCGGACGCCGGGGCGGCCCCTCCGCCTTCCGCGGGGGCGCCCGATGAACGATGTCGGCTGCCCTCCGAGGTCCACGTGCATGGCCGCCGTGCCGTCCGGGGCGGCGCCGAACACGACGCGCAGGCTCGGCGACCCGGGCCCCGGGAGGTCGAGCCGGAACACCCGGGGATCGTCCTCGTCGTCGGGGCACAGCGGGAGACCCCGGTAGAGGGACGGGACGGGCGTCAGCGCCCGGATCATCAGGCGCCCGCCTCGGACGAACACCTCGACGCCGCCGGGTATCGCCAGACGCCCCCGCAGGTCCGAGATCCGCGGAGGCATCCGGTAGCGGCCGCAGAGCTCCGCCCAGACCTCGGGGCGCTGGGGGATGTCCGTGCGCACGACCTCGTCGGGCACCTCCAGCAGATGGCGCAGCAGCCGCCTGAACTCCGTCTCCATCCATCCGAACGCTCCCTTGGAGCCGTTGGTGAAGGCGACGACGCCGACGCCGTCGTCCGGCGCGAGGAACACCGCCGAGTTGAAGCCGGGCAGGATCCCGTCGTGCCCGGCCACCGGGTGCCGGCCCGCCCGGCCGCTGAAGAACCCGAGCCCCCACCCCGGAACCCGGGGATCCGGCCGGAAATGGGGCTCGTACATCATGTCGAGGGTGTCCGGCCGCAGGACGGAGCCGTTCTCGCCGGCGCCCCCGCCCGTGAGGGCCGCGGCGAGACGGGCGACGTCCCGGGTGGTCGAGTAGACCCCGCCGGCTCCCGCGCCGATCCAGTCCCGGTCGGGTACGGCCTTCGCACCGCGGCGCCCCAGCTCGTAACCGGTCGCCAGGCGCGAGGCGAGCCGTGCGGAGCGGGTGAGGCCGGTGTCCGTCATGCCGAGGGGGTCGAAGATCCGCTCGCGGAAGTAGCGCTCCAGGCTCATCCCGCTCACGTCCTCGACGATCTGGCCGAGCGTGGCGTACCCGTGGTTGGAGTAGGCGAAGACCGTGCCGGGCTCGGCCACGATCGGCAGGCCCGCGCGGTAGTACTCGGCCAGCGACGGCAACGGCTCCCCGACCGGCACGCTGAGCTGGGGAGGACGGCCCCCGAACGGCCCGGCCTCGGGATGGAGCAGGTCGGACAGGTGCCGCACCTCCGCGATCCCGGCGGTGTGGGTCAGGAGATGGCG
Organism: Paraplanobispora siamensis; assembly: GCF_016863175.1. Classification (GTDB taxonomy): domain Bacteria; phylum Actinomycetota; class Actinomycetes; order Streptosporangiales; family Streptosporangiaceae; genus Planobispora; species Planobispora siamensis. Next base: position 168,148 of record NZ_BOOJ01000029.1, on the reverse strand, counting down.
TACCGTCGCCGGCCCGAACCCGGCGTGCGCCGGGACCAGCGCGTAGGCGCGGAGGTAGTCGCCGGCCGGCGCGTCGAGGTCGACGAGGCCCTGCTCGTGCAGCTGCATCACCGCGATCGCGGTGACGGGCTTGGTGACGGACCCGATCCTGAAGACCGTGTCCTCGGTGACCGGCGTGTCCGAGGCGATGTCCGCCAGTCCGTGGCCGTGGAAGGAAACGAGCGATCCGTCGCGGACCACGCCGACGGCCAGGCCGACGCATGGGTGCCGGTTGAGCATCTCCGCGACCGCCGTGCGCAGCCGGGATTCACCGATCGCGGGAAGCCCGCGGCCCGCCTCACACTCGGGGCAGGTGGCTTGACGTGTCATTGCTCACCTCTCCTTCGGCGCCGGAGGTGCAACGCGCGACACGCCGAGACCCTCGGCCGCCGCTGTCATCGTTTCCGCGGAATGCGGGTCCGCCCAGAGGCGAAAGGCCCGCATCGGCCGGGACGGATCGCGGGCGGCCCGGTGCAATACCGTGATCCCGTCCGCCGCCGTCACCGTCCGGGCGTCGAGCGCCCGGACGTGAACGGCCCTGAACCGGTTTTCCGAAACAGGTCCCAGACCGGAAAGGCCAGGAGATCACCGTGCCCCCGTTTCCGTCCTCCCTGTCCCCCGCCTCGCGCAGGATGCGGCCCGATCGGCGGCTCGGGCGGCTCAACCCGGCCGAGCGGCTGCTGTGGGAGGCCTACCCGACGGGTGCGTGGGTGGATCTGCGGACCGGTGACCCGGCGGTCGACGACCCGGCGAACGGGGCGTCGTGGGGCCCGGAGCGCACGGTCCGGGCGGAGGTCCTGACCGCGCTGCTGCTCGGCGCGCAGGAGGCGGAGCCGGGCACGACCCCGGGCGTACGGCTGGCGGGCGCGCGGATCACCGGCCCGCTGGACCTGTCCGACGCCACCGTCACGGTCAAGCTCCACCTCCTGAACTGCGCCATCCCCGACACCGTCGACTTCACCGACGCGACCACCCGCGGCATGCGCTTCCGCGGCTGCGCGATGGGCCGGGTCCGTGGGGCGCGCAGCACCGTCGACGGACTGCTGGAGTTCGACGGCTCCGCCGTCGGCGGCCTCCGGCTGGACAACGCGCACATCACCGGCCAGTTCCGGCTGGCCGGGACGCGCCTGGCCCCTCCCGAGCAGGGGAACCGGACGCCGGTGGGCGGCCCTCCGCAGGACATCACGCATCCGTTCACCGAGGAGGAGGTCCGGCGCCGGGGCCACGACCGGTACCAGTGGGCGCTGTGGGCGGGCGGGCTGACCGTGGACGGCGGCGCGTTCCTGCGGCGCCTGAACGCCACCGGCGGGCTGCGCATGGTGGGCGCGAAGTTCCACGGCGGCCTCTATCTTCAGGAGGCGTCGATCACCGCCACCGACCCCGGCGGCTCCCCCGCCACCGAACCGGCCGCAGAACCGGCCACAGCACCGGCCGCCGGATCCGCCGCCGAGCCGGCCGCTGAGTCCGCCGCCACCAGGGTGTACGCCGTCTACGCCGACTTCCTGGAGGCCTCGGCCGCCGAGTTCAGCGCCGGGTTCACCGCGGCGGGCACCGTACGGCTGCGCGGGGCGCGGATCAACGGCGTGCTCTCCTTCGACCAGGCGGTGCTCAAGGCGCCCGACCGGTCCCTGCACCTGAGCCACATGCAGGTGGACGAGCTGATCCTCAAACCGGTGGAGATCGAGGGCGAGATCAACCTCAGCTACTCGCGGATCGGCGTGCTGATGGACAGGCTGTCGGCCTACCCGGACCACGTGCACCTGAACGGGTTGACCTACGAGGCGCTGCGCGGGCCGTGGACCGTGGCCGAGCGGCTCTCGTGGCTCTGCCGGGACCCGGGCGGTTACCGGCCGCAGCCGTACGAGCAGCTGGCCGCCTGGTACCGGCGGATCGGTCACGAGCCGGACGCCCGCCGGGTGCTGCTGGCCAAGCAGCGCGAGCGCCGTGCCACGCTCCGGCCCACCGGCCGCCTGTGGGGGCGTCTGCTGGACTCAGCCGTCGGGTACGGCTACCGCCCCTGGATGGCCGGGCTCTGGGCGGCGGTGCTGCTGGTCGCGGGCACGGTCGTCTTCTCCGCCGTCCCTCCGGCGCAGATCGACCCCGGCGAGGTCCGGAACTTCAACGCCTTCGTCTACACGCTGGATCTGCTGGTCCCGGTGAGCGTCTTCGAGCAGCGCGGCGCCTGGGAGCCGGTCGGGTGGACGCGGTGGCTGGCCTGGACGCTGGTCGCCTCCGGCTGGATCCTGGCCACCGCGCTGATCGCCGGGGCCGCCCGGGTGCTCCGTCCTTCGAGCGCCCCCTGACCCGCCGGGCGCACCCGGGGACGGACGTCCCCCGCCGTCAGCGGGGGGCGTCCACCCGGAGCCTGGGCAGCGACTCCGGGTACTTCTCCCTGATGAAGTTGACCATGTGCTCGCGCATGTCGCACCTGAGGTCGAAGGCGCTGGCGGAGTCGGCGGCGCTCATCAGCGCGCGGACCTCCAGCAGGCCGTTGGGGAGGGTGTCGGTGACCTGCAGGACCCAGTCCTTCTGGTCCCAGAGCGGGTTCTCGCGCAGGGCCCGGTAGAGCTCGGTGCGCAGCTCGTCCACCGGGACCGACCAGTCCACCCGCAGGAGCACCGTGCCGATCACCCGGCTGCCGTGCCGGGTCCAGTTCTCGAAGGCGTTGGTGGTGAAGTAGGAGACGGGCAGGACCAGCCGCCGCTCGTCCCACAGCCGCAGGACCACGTAGGTGAGGGTCAGCTCCTCGATGCGGCCCCACTCGTTCTGCACCACGACCACGTCGTCCAGCCGGATCGCGTCGCTGAAGGCCAGCTGCAGCCCGGCCAGCATGTTGCCCAGGGTGGACTGCGCCGCGATGCCGGCCACCACGCCGGCGATGCCCGCCGAGGCCAGCAGTCCCGCGCCGAGCGCGCGCACCTGGGGGAAGCTGAAGAGCATCGCGCCCAGCGCCACCACGATGATCACCGCCGCGGCGACCCGGCGGACCAGCGCGATCTGGGTGCGGATGCGCCGGGCCCGCCGGTTGCGCTCGCCCTCGACGGTGACCAGCCGGTCGAGCACGACGTCGGTGACCGCGTAGGCGGCCTGGATCACCAGCCATGTGACGGAGGCGATCATCGCGATGCTGATGGCCCGCTGGATCGCCTGGTTGGCCGAGCCGTCGGCCATCCCCGGCTCGTAGACCGTGTAGACGGCCGCCACGATGGCGGTGGCGAAGCCGGGCCAGGTGCAGCGCTGCACCAGTGGCCCGGCCAGGACCGACCTCTCTCCGATCAGGCGGGAACGCAGCAGTCTCCGTACCAGTTCCACGGCCGCGACGGCCGCGAGCACGGACACCAGCAGAATGATCCATTCCGACACCGGGCAGGGCCTCCTCTCCTCGTCGTCGACCAGAGGGGGTTGCCCAGTACAAAACCGTCTATTCAGAAGCTTTCGTCGAAAGTGACATTCCCCTCAACTGCCACTTGATACGCCGAAACCCTCCGCTCGAAGAAGTTCGCCAGCTCCTGCACGTCCTGGAACTCCATGAACGCGAAGGGGTTGGCGGTGCCGTACCGGACGGGCAGGCCCAGCCGGGTCAGGCGCTGGTCGGCCACGTACTCCAGGTAGCGCCGCATCTGCTCCGCGCTCATCCCGGGCATCCCCTCGCCGCACAGGTCGACGGCGAAGGCCAGCTCGGCCGCCACGGCCTCCTCCAGCATCCGCGTCACCTGCTCGCCGAGCTTGTCGTCGAACAGCTCGGGCTCCTCGGCCCTGACGGTGTCCACCACGCTGAAGGCGAACTCCATGTGCATGGACTCGTCACGGAAGACCCAGTTCGTCCCGGTGGCCAGGCCGCCGAGCAGGCCGCGCGAGCGGAACCAGTAGACGTAGGCGAAGGCGCCGTAGAAGAACAGCCCCTCGATGCAGGCGGCGAAGCAGATCAGGTTGAGCAGGAAGGCCCGCCGGTCCTCCTCCGTCTCCAGCCGCTCCAGCCCGCCGAGCGAGTCGATCCAGCGGAAGCAGAACTCGGCCTTGTCCCGGATGGAGGGGATGTGCTCGACCGCGGCGAAGGCTTTGACGCGCTCGTCGTGGTCGGGCAGGTAGGTGTCCAGCAGGGTCAGGTAGAACTGGACGTGCACGGCCTCCTCGAACAGCTGCCGGCTGAGGTACAGCCGCGCCTCGGGCGCGTTGACGTGCTGGTAGAGGTTGAGCACCAGGTTGTTGGCCACGATCGAGTCGCCGGTCGCGAAGAACGCGACGAGGCGGTTGATCAGGTGCCGCTCCTGGGGGGTCATCCGCGCCAGGTCCGCCAGGTCGGAGTGGAGGTCGACCTCCTCCACCGTCCAGGTGTTGCGGATGGCGGCGCGGTAGCGCTCGTAGAAGTCCGGATAGCGCATGGGCCGCAGGGTCAGGTCCATGCCGGGGTCGAGCAACATCGGGCGGTGCCTCTCGGGGAGTCGGTCGTCTTACGGGATGGTCGTGCGCCGGGCGCCTACTGGCAGGCGTCGCAGTACTCGGGGTTCTCCAGCGAGCACGCGACGGCCTCGGGGTCGGCGACGGGTGCGGGGACGGGCACGGCGGCGGGCTGGGCCACGGTGGTCTGGGCGATCCGGGTGGCCGGACGCGAGCGCAGGTAGTAGGTGGTCTTCAGGCCCGCCTTCCAGGCGTAGGCGTACATCGAGGAGAGCTTGCCGATCGTCGGCGTGGCCATGAAGAGGTTCAGCGACTGCGACTGGTCGATGTACGGCGTGCGCGCGGCGGCCAGGTCGATCAGCGCCTTCTGCGGCAGCTCCCAGGCGGTCCGGTACAGGAGCTTCAGGTCGGCCGGGATCTCGGGGATGTCCTGGACCGAGCCGTCCGCCCGCTTGATCGCGTCGCGGACCGCCGGGGTCCACAGCCCGCGCTCCTGAAGGTCGCCGACGAGATAGCGGTTGACCTGGAGGAACTCACCCGACAGGGTCTCGCGCTTGAAGACGTTGGAGACCTGGGGCTCGATGCACTCGTAGCAGCCCGCGATGGAGGCGATCGTGGCGGTCGGCGCGATGGCGATCATCAGCGAGTTGCGCAGACCGGTCTCGGCGATCTTCGCGCGGAGCGCGTCCCACTCCGGGGAGGTCGCGGCGCCGTAGTGGTCCGGGTGGAGCACCCCGCCGGCGGCCCGGGTGTCGCCGTAGGAGGGGTGGCGGCCCCGCTCGGCGGCCAGGTCGGCCGAGGTGTCATAGGCGGCCAGCGCGATCTCCTCAGCGATCCGGGTGGACAGCGCCAGCGCCCCGGGCGAGTCGAACGGCAGGCGCAGCGCGAAGAACACATCCGCCAGCCCCATCACGCCCAGCCCGATCGGCCGCCACCGCCGGTTGGCGGCCTCGGCCTCGGGGGTGGGATAGAAGCCCAGGTCGATGGTGCGGTCCAGGAAGCGCACGGCGGTGCGGACGGTACGGCGCAGCCGCTGCCAGTCCAGCCCGTCCCCGCCGTCCAGGTGGGCGGCGAGGTTGACGGAGCCGAGGTTGCACACGGCGGTCTCGGCGTCGCTGGTGACCTCCAGGATCTCGGTGCAGAGGTTGGACAGGTGGATGACGTTCTCCGGGCGGGCCGTCTGGTTGGAGGTGCGGTTGGCCGCGTCCTTGAAGGTCATCCAGCCGTTTCCGGTCTGGGCGAGGGTGCGCATCATCCGGCCGTAGAGGGTCCGGGCCGGGATCCGCCGGACGGCCTTCCCCTCGGCCTCGGCGGCCCGGTAGGCCTCGTCGAAGGCGGGGCCGTACAGGTCGGTGAGGTGCGGGACCTGCTTGGGGTCGAACAGCGACCACATCGAGTCGGCCTCGACCCGGCGCATGAACTCGTCCGGCACCCAGTTGGCCAGGTTGAGGTTGTGGGTGCGGCGGGCGTCCTCGCCGGTGTTGTCGCGCAGCTCCAGGAACTCCTCGACGTCGGCGTGCCAGGTCTCCAGATAGACGCAGGCCGCGCCCTTGCGGCGGCCGCCCTGGTTGACCGCCGCGACGCTGGAGTCCAGGGTGCGCAGCCACGGCACGATGCCGTTGGAGTGGCCGTTGGTGCCCCGGATCAGCGAGCCCCGGGAGCGCACCCGGGTCCAGGAGACGCCGATCCCTCCGGCGTACTTCGACAACCGCGCGACCTGCCCGTACCGCTCGTAGATCGCCTCCAGCTCGTCGCGCGGCGAGTCGAGCAGGAAGCACGACGACAGCTGCGGGCGGCGGGCGCCGGAGTTGAACAGGGTCGGCGAGCTGGGCAGATAGGACAGGCTCGCCATGAGGCCGTACAGCTCGGCGGCCTCGGCGACGGTCTCCGACAGGCCGCAGGCCACCCGGAGGAAGAAGTGCTGCGGGCGCTCCAGGACCTTGCGGGTCTCCGGGTGGCGCAGCAGGTAGCGGTCGTAGACGGTGCGCAGGCCGAAGTACTCGAACGCGGTCTCCCCGGTGATCAGCGCGTCCAGCTCCGCGGCGTGGGCGGCGACGAACGCGGCGAGCCGGTCGGCGACCAGCCCGGCCGCGTGGGTGGCGGCCACCGACTCCGAGAAGGTCCGCACGCCGTGCCCGGCCGCCTCGTCGGCGATCAGCTCGGCCAGCAGCCTGGCGGCGACCCGGGAGTTCTCCGGGTCGGCGATCACCCGGGCGGCGGCCTCCTCGATGGCCAGCCTGCGGTCGGCCGCCGTACCCACCTCACCCGCCGTGTCGGCTGTCGCCCCGGCGGCGGTCTCGGCGGTCTCGGCTGCCTCGGCCAAGGTCTGTGTCACGTGCTACCCCTCGCGTCCCCATGCGTACGGCTTCGCGGGACGGGCACACGGCAGAGGGCGGTTCACGGGCACGCCGGGACCGCCGTCGTCCGCGGGCCCTCCCTCGAGGCCCTGGACTGATCACGTCACCGGCAGGTCTTCGGACTCACGGGCGTCACACGCGTTCCTACTGGCCGTCGCTTCCCAGGTCTCCCCAGTGCTCGACTGACGGCGGTCGTTCCCGTTCACCGCTGCGGGGCAGTCCCGGATTCCCACCGGGTTCCCTCTTGCCTCGCCCCTCGCGGGGCGAACCAGCAACGAGGAAGGATCCTACATCTAGTGGCTCTCGACGCAAGCAGCCCCACACCTTGTGTCGGATGCGCTCAGCAAGCCGAGGTCGTAGAGCACGTCCCGGGTACGCCGGGTCTCGGTGGTCAGCCACTGGCGGAAGTCGCCGCCGCTGAGGTAGAAGCGGTCCCAGCCCTGCGCCGCGCACAGCGCCTGCCAGCGCGGGGAGGCGTCGATGCGGTCACACAGCGCGACGGCGGCCTCGTCGTCCGCCTCGCTCATCCGCCGGGGGCCCAGCACCCCGCACCAGTCGCTGTACTCCAGCCGGATCTCCAGCTCCAGCAGGGTCGGCGCGTCGATCCCCTCGATCCGGTCGGCGGCCGAGACCGCCAGAGGGCGCAGGCGGCCCGCGGCGATGTCGGCGGAGAAGGACCGGGCCGGCCCCATGAGAGCGGCCAGCCGCCCGCTGTGCAGGGCTTCCAGGGCGTCGGCGGAGTCGAGGTAGCCGACGTAGTCGAGCAGCCGGACGTCCACCCCGAGGCACTGGCCGATCATGCCGTAGAGGACGTGGTCGGAGCCGCCCGCGTCGCGGCCGCCGACGGCGGGCCCGGCCGGGTCGCGGCGGAGCGCGGCGGCCAGATCCTCGAAGGAGCGCAGGGGCGAGCCGTCGGCGACCACCAGCGCCACCCAGTCGCCCACCAGCCGGGCCAGCGGGGTCGCGGACTCGACCAAACTGATGCCGCCCGACATCTCGGCCCCGGTGACCGTCGACATCCCGGCCACCAGCAGCCTGCCCTGCCGGGCGAACGGCACGGAGGTGGCGGCGAAGGAGTCGAGCAGGCTCACGACGGTCTCACCCGGCCGGTTGCCGACCCCGGCCGCGGCGGCGAGCCCCTCTGCGGCGACGACCGAGGACAGGGCCCGTGCGATGCGGTCCCACCGCTCCCCGCGCGCACCGGGCGTGACGAAGGACAGCCGGCCCGTCACCGGGCCCGGGGCGTCGTCCCGGCCGCATCCGGCCGCGGCGGCCAGCATCAAGGCGCCGAGCGTGAAGAATCTCCTGCGATGCATCGGCGCCCTCCCCCGAGGTTCCTTCACAGAAGGTTACATGAGCACTACTCTGCGCCATGGACCGGGTGGAGGAGGGCGCCCGGGGGTCACTCCACAGTGACGCTCTTGGCCAGGTTGCGCGGCTTGTCGACGTCGCGCTCCAGGGCCACCGCGGCGTGGTAGGCGAACAACTGCAGCGGGATGCTCAGCAGGATCGGGTCCAGCTCGACCTCGTTCTTGGGCACCACCAGGCAGTCCTCGGCCAGCTTGGGGTCGGCCACCCGGTGCCCGACCATGATCACCTGGCCGCCGCGGGCGCGGATCTCGCCCAGCGCGGTGAGGTTCTTGTCCAGCAGCTCGTCGTCGGGGACGATCGCCACGGTCGGCATCTCGGGGCCGATCAGCGCCAGCGGCCCGTGCTTGAGCTCGCTGGCCGGGTAGGCCTCGGCGTGCACGTAGGAGATCTCCTTGAGTTTCTGCGCGCCCTCGCGGGCCACCGGATAGCCGCGGACCCGGCCGATGAACATCATGCTCGGCGCGGAGGCGTGCTTGCGCGCGAGCTCCTTGATCTCCGGCTCCAGCGCGAGGATCTCCTTGATCTGGTCGGGCAGGCGGCGCAGCCCCTCGCAGATGCGGCGGCCGTCGGCCGGCGACAGGTCGCGCACCCGGCCCATGTGCAGGGCCAGCAGCGCGAAGGCCACGGCGGTGGAGGTGAACGCCTTGGTGCTGGCGACCGAGACCTCGGGGCCGGCGTGCAGGTAGACACCGCCGTCGCACTCGCGGGCGATGGCGCTGCCGACGGTGTTGACGATGCCCAGCACCCGGCCACCCTTGCGCTTGAGCTCCTGGACGGCGGCCAGGGTGTCGTAGGTCTCGCCCGACTGGCTGATGGCCACGTACAGGGTGTCGGGCTCCACGACGGGGTTGCGGTAGCGGAACTCGCTGGCCGGCTCGGCGTCGGCCGGGACGCGGGCCAGCTCCTCGATGAGCTGCGCGCCGATCTGGCCGGAGTAGTAGGCCGAGCCGCAGCCGATGATCTTCACGCGGCGGAAGGACCTGATCTCCCGGGCGTCCATGTTGAGGCCGCCCAGGTGGGCGACGTTGAAGCGCTCGTCGAGACGGCCGCGCAGAGTGCGGGCGACGGTGTCGGGCTGCTCGGAGATCTCCTTGAGCAGGTAGTGCTCGTAGCCGCCGGTGTCGTAGTTCGCGGTCTCCCAGTCGACGGTGAGCGGCTCCTTGGCGGTCTCCCGGGCGTCGCTGGCGAAGGTGTGGAAGCCGTCGGCCTTCAGCACCGCCAGCTCGCCGTCCTCCAGGTGCACCACCTGGCGGGTGTAGCGCACCAGCGCGGCCACGTCGGAGGCGGCGAACATCTCCCGCTCGCCGATGCCCAGCACGATCGGGCTGCCGTTGCGGGCCACGACGATCTCACCGGGGCGCTCGGCGTCGATCACCGCGATGCCGTAGGTGCCGACGACCCGCTTGAGCGCGGTCCGCACGGCCTCGTCCAGCGAGTCGGACTCCTTGACGGTCCGGGCGATCAGGTGGGCCAGCACCTCGGTGTCGGTCTCGGACAGGAAGACCGCGCCGTCGGCCTCCAGCTTGGCGCGCAGCTCGTCGGCGTTCTCGATGACGCCGTTGTGCACGACCGCGATGCGCTCGTCGTTGGACAGGTGCGGGTGGGCGTTCTCGTCGCTGGGCACGCCGTGGGTGGCCCAGCGGGTGTGGCCGATGCCGGTGGCGCCCTTGAAGCGCGCCGGTACGGCCGCCGCCAGGTCGGCGACCCGGCCCTTGACCTTGCGCATCTTCAGGCCCTTGTTGACGACGACCACACCGGCCGAGTCATAGCCCCGGTACTCCAGGCGCTGCAGGCCCTCCAGCAGGATCGGCGCCGCGTCCTTCGGCCCGATGTAGGCCACGATTCCACACATTCAGCTATTCCTTCGCTGTCGACGGCACATCCGCAGACTTACCTGTTGGTGCTCGGTTATCCGTTTGTGACTGCTACCCGTAGACGATCCTGCGCAGCTGGCGCAGGGAGAGCTCGGGCGCCGCCACCCTCCGGCCCGGGAGTTCGGCGGCGATCCGAGGGAAGATCTCGTCGTTGGCCAGCCCCCTGCCCCGCAGCTCGGCGTGACGCCGCCGGACGAACTCCTCCACGGGCTCCGAGAAGTACGCCAGCACGTCGGCCACCACCCGCGCGGCCTCACCCGGGCGGAGCGAGCTCGTCCGGGTCAGGTGGGCGATCAGATCCTCGTGCTGATGCCAGGTCATGGACACAGATCTGGACGATATGCATCCGGCTCGCCGTTCTCCAAGTTCCCTGCCCGAATTCGGGCAGAGATTGACCACTTCCCTTCCCACCCAAACACATCCGTGACTCTAGGTAACGGATAGCGACCAAGGGTAGTCATTGGGGCGGGAGGAACTACTATGCGACGTCTGTCAGGTACCGCAGCTCTTGCCGCTCTCGCCGTTATGATCCCCATGGCTCCGGGGAACGCCGCCCTCCGGGAGGACCCCCCCGACGGCCTGCAGGCCGCCTTCGCCCGGGCCGCCGAGGACTACGGCGTGCCGCGGAGCGTGCTGCTCGCGGTCTCCTACCTGGAGTCCCGCTGGGACGGAAACGGCGGGCTGCCCAGCGTCTCGGGGGGTTACGGCCCGATGCACCTGGTCGACGGGCGGCTCGCCGTACCGCCGGAGTCCGGTGGACACCACCACGGCGAGGAGGACCCGCGCGGCGACGAGACGCGGCCGATGAGGCCTCCGGCCCCGGCGCCCGCCGCGCCCCAACCGCTGGAGGACACCCTGGGCCTGGCGTCCCGGCTGACCGGCATCCCCGCCGACCGGCTGCGCGAGGACCCCGCCGCCAACGTCCGGGGCGGCGCCGCGCTCCTGGCCGAGTACCAGCGGCGGACCGGCGGGCCCGCGGACGACGACCCGGCCCGCTGGTACGGGGCGGTGGCCCGTTACGCGGGCTCGGACGACGCGGGGGCGGCGGCCGTCTTCGCCGACGAGGTCTACGCGACGATCCGCACCGGCGCCGCGCGGGTCACCGACGGGGGAGAGCGGGTGGTCCTGCCGTCCGACCCGTCGGCGAACCCGCCGGCCGGCTCGCCCGAGCGGCTGGGCCTGCGCAGGGCGGCCGGGGCCGCCGCTGCCGCCGGGCCCGACTGCCCGGCCTCGGTCTCCTGCGTGTGGCTGCCCTCGCCGTACAAGCGGCTCAAGAAGAAGGGCCACTACGGCAACCACGACCGTCTCCAGGTGCCCCGGAAGATCGACTACATCGTCATCCACGACGGCGAGAGCAGCTTCCGCTCAATGATCAACTCGGTGCGCAACCCGACCTACCTGAGCTGGCACTTCACGCTGCGCTCCGGCGACGGCCGCATCGCCCAGCACCTGCGCGGCCAGGACATCGGCTGGCACGCCGGCAACTGGGACGTCAACTCCCGCTCCATCGGGCTGGAGCACGAGGGCTATCTGGCCAGGGGCGGTGCCTGGTACACCGAGGCGATGTACCGGGCCTCGGCGAAGCTGGTCAGGCATCTGGCCAGGAAGTACGGCGTGCCGCTGGACCGGGCGCACATCGTCGGCCACGACAACGTGCCCGGACCCACCCGGGCGTCGGTGCGGAGCATGCACAACGACCCGGGGCCCTTCTGGGACTGGGCGCACTACTTCGAGCTGCTCGGCCGCCCGCTGGCGCGGGTGGCCCGCTCGGGCGGCCTGCCCTCGCGCTCGGTGATGATCCTGCCGAGGTTCGCCGCCCACCGGCAGCGCTTCACCGGCTGCGGGGGCGGGTGCCCCGCGCGGGGCTCCTCCTCCGTCTGGCTGCACACCCGGCCCTCCGCCACCGCTCCGCTGGTCAAGGACATCGGCAAGCACCCCGGGGGCCGCTCCAGCTACGGCGTGCAGGACCACGCCGCGCGCGCCTCGACGGGCCAGCGCTACGCCGTGGCCGACCGCCGGGGCGCCTGGACGGCGATCTGGTATCTCGGCCAGAAGGCCTGGTTCCACGACCCGAAGGGCGCCCGCACCGCCGTGCGCGCCGCCGGGCCGCTGGTGACGCCCCGGCCCGGCGTGTCCTCGGTGAAGCTGTACGGCAGGGGCTACCCCGAGCCGGGGGCCTACCGCGGGGTCAGCCCGCAGAAGCTCACCCCGCTGCAGTACGTCATGCCGGCCGGCCAGCGCTACAGCGTCGGCCTGGTCCGCCGCGGCTCCTATCTGCGGGCCGTCACCTTCGACACCTCCAAGCACCGGCTGATCACCGGCGGCACGGTCTACTACCAGGTCCAGTTCGGCCACCGGTTCGCGTTCGTGCGGGCCGCGGACGTCACGCTCCTGCGGCGCTGAGCCCTTCGCGGGGGACCCGGTCAGAAGGTCAGCAGCGGGTCCCCCACGAAGTCGGCGATGAAGTTGACGAAGAAGAACCCGAAGAACAGGAAGTTGAGGACCAGGATCACGTAGTGCCACCAGCGGGGGCGGGCGGCGCGGGGCAGCCGGCTGTTGAGGTACATCAGCAGGAACGGATAGATCAGCGCGCCCAGGTTGGACATGTTCGCCGACCACTGCACCAGGCTGATCGGCAATGCCTGGAAGACGATGATGCTGATGACCACCAGCAGCACGATCATGAAGGGGTAGTAGAACCGGCGCGGGTCGCCCTCGATCAGGGCGCGGAGCCGGGGGCTGGTGGCGTGGGCGGCGTCGGTGGTCACCCGGACCATCGCCTCGAAGATGCCGAGCTGGGTGGAGAACAGGATCAGCACGCCCAGCACCAGGGTGACGTAGAACAGGAACGGGCCGTACTCGGCGCGCAGCACGCCCGCGACGAAGGTGGGGACGTTGGCCTGGGTGGGCCGCTGGCCGGAGAGCTCGACCGCCCGGGCCATCAGGATCGTGGGCAGCAGCATGCCGAACATGGCGCCGACGAAGAACACGCCCCACATGTCGATCATGAGCAGCCGGTACCAGCGCTTCCACAGCGCCGTGTTCCGCTCGTCCTCGGGGAAGGTGACGCCGCTGGACAGCAGCTCCCGGCGCTCGCCGCGCAGGCCGGCGATGAACCCGGCCCGGTGGCCCATGCCGTACCCCTTGTCCCGATAGTGACCCATGACGTACCAGTTGAGGCCGGAGGCCAGGGCGGTGAACCCGGCCAGCGCGCCGATCTGGGTCGCGGTGATCCCGGCGGGCGGGGCGGCGGGGGTGACGAAGCCGCGGATCGCCTCCCACCACTGGCCGAAGGGGACGACGAACAGGTCGATGAGGAGCAGGCTGACGAGGATCGTGCCGACCATGACCCAGTTCGCCAGCTCCAGCGCCCGGCTGATCCGCCGGGCGGAGGCGGTGATGAGGAAGACGAGCACGAGCAGCGCGACGGCCCACCACTCGGGCTCGGTCGATTCGGCGGGCGGCACCTGGCCGTGGATGAGCGCGTAGACGCCCTGCCCGGCGGCGCTCGCCCAGCCGCCCGCGATGAAGGCGAAGATGACGATGAAGACGGAGATCGGCACCCAGAGCAGATAGCCGGGCGGCACCCGCCCCCAGCCGACGACGGGCACCTCCCCCGTCGCGATCACGTAACGCGAGCACTCGACGTTGTAGAAGGTCTGCAGGATCGCGGAGACGAGGATCACCCAGCCGACGCCGACGAACCCGTACTGCCCGACGGCCTGGGGACCGAGCAGCCACTCCCCGCTGCCGATGGAGATACCCAGGGCGATCAGGCTGGGCCCGACCGCGAACTTGAACAGCTCCTTCGCTCCGAGCCGGCGTACCCCGAAGACCTCCTCGGGCTCGGGGAGGTCGGTGACGACCAGGGCGGGGCGGCTGACTCCGAGCTGACGTTCCGTCACTTCCGGCGGATTTTCGGTCACGAGGCGCCTCCCAGGTTCCGGCCGTCCCCCCTCGCTCACCTTGAGCGTGCGCCCCTCCCCAGCGCGGATCAAGGCCCAATTGACGGGCCGTTCCGCATGACCGGCCCCCCGATGCGCGCACGCACCTCCGAAAAGGCGCTAGAGTTTCTCCGTGCCCCGGGCGAATTCACCGGGAAACATGCGGAAGTGGCTCAGTGGTAGAGCATCACCTTGCCAAGGTGAGGGTCGCGGGTTCGAATCCCGTCTTCCGCTCGGCGGATCCCTCGGGATCCGGCTGGTGGAGTGGCCGAGAGGCGAGGCAACGGCCTGCAAAGCCGTGTACACGGGTTCAAATCCCGTCTCCACCTCAGCTCGCGGACATCGGAGCCTCCGGGATCCGGTAAAGTGAAGCACGACTGCGAAGGGGCGACCCGGAGCAGGCACGCGGAAGTGGCTCAGTGGTAGAGCATCACCTTGCCAAGGTGAGGGTCGCGGGTTCGAATCCCGTCTTCCGCTCTGATCTCACCCGAGGACGATTAGCTCAGCGGGAGAGCGCTTCCCTGACACGGAAGAGGTCACTGGTTCAATCCCAGTATCGTCCACCACCCGGCCGGTTCCCCGGCCCCGCCGAAAGCCCCGGTCCACGACCGGGGCTTTCGCCGTTTCTCTCCGGCCTTCTCGCCCTGATCCCAGACATGGCCCTTTCCGGGTCCTCGCTGCCGGCGGCCTGATGGGGCGCCACAGGTGCGCGGTGATCCCGGTGGTCACCCACCCCAACGAGGCGGTCGCCGCCCGTTACGACCGGCCGATGTCCCCGACGAGCGAGGCCGCACTTACTACGATTACCTGCGAGGACAGCTCCCAGAGCCGGTCCGTGCGCAACCGGATGAGGTCACGAGCACCGTGACCCCGGAGGCCGAGACGCCGTTCGAGCGGCTGATGCGGAGGCGCGAGGCTATCAGCGAGACCCGCGCAAAGGCGGAGATGCTGATCGTCATCCTGGAAGCCCGCGGGATCGCCCTTCAGCCCGCCCAGCGCGAGAAAGTCGACTCCTGCACCGATCCCGTCCTGCTGACCATCTGGGCGACCCGCGCGATGACGGCCTCCGATCCGGCCGAGATCTTCGAGGACCGCTGAGGCCCGCACACGGCCGACACGGTCACGCCGCTCCGGGCCGGTCACCCCCTCAAGCCGCGTGGCGATCGGACCGGGTGCACCGAGGGACCATCGGCTTCCTCTTCCGGGACCTCCGGCCCGGGTCAAAGCGCGACTCCGGGCGAATGCTGAAGACATGACCGTCACCGGATGAGCGATCGGGGTGCCGTACCCCGTCCTGCGGAGGGGATCTGTCATGAGGGTTCTGGTCGCCTACGGATCGAAGAACTGGTCCACCGCGGGCATCGCCGACATGATCGCTGAGGCTCTCGCGGCCGAAGGGCTGGAAGCGGAGGCGCGTCCGGCCGACGAGGTGCGTGCGGTGGCGGGATACGACGCCGTGGTGCTCGGCGGGGCGCTCTACAACAACCGCTGGCACCACGCCGCGCGCAGGTTCGCCCGGCGCCATGCCGCGCCGCTGGCAGGCAAGCCGGTCTGGCTGTTCTCCAGCGGGCCGCTCGACGACTCCGCCGACCGGACGCAGGTCCCGGCGGTGCGCCAGGCCGACGCTGTACGGCACGCCCTCGGCGCGCGCGAACACGTCACGTTCGGCGGCTGCCTCACCGACCAGGCCAAGGGGTTCATCGCCCGCTCGATCGTCCGCAACGGCCGGGGCGGCGACTTCCGCAACCCGGAGCGGATCGCGGAGTGGTCCAGGAAGATCGCCGCAGAGCTCCGCCACACCGCCGAGAGCCGCTGAGGTCCGGATCCGATGGGACGCGAACCCGATCCGACCTGCCCGGCCACATCCGGAGCAGGGCCGAAGGTCCCCGCGTCCCCGGCCATCGGCTTGGCCGGTGGCGGCCGTTCGGCCCTGCTCCGGGTGCGGGCGTGATGTGATGCCGGGAAGAGAGCCCGTGGAGCGCATCATGAAGATTCGATTCGTCGCAGCTCTTCCCATCCTGCTGGCGTCGGCGGCCGGGTGCGGTGGCGCGGGCCCGCCTCAGGCCACGGTGACGGCGACGAGCACCGTCACCGCCTCGGCCACTGTCACCGCCGCGACCACCGCCACCGCCACTGCCACCGCCTCGGCCACCGCTACTGTCCGCGCGACCGTCGCCCCGTCGTCCCCGGGCCGGGAAGAGTTCCTGGTGGCCGGGTACTACCAGCCGCTGTGGCCGTTCGCGGACGCCCGGCAGGCCCGTGAGTGGACGGCTAGATACCGCTCCCAAGGTCACCAGCCGTGGCATCTGGACGCCGCCTTCACCGCTCGGGCGTTCACCCGGGACTACCTGGGCTACAAGCAGATCGACCAGATCGTGTCCACCAGGCTCGAAGGACGCCATGCGCGCGTGAGCGTGGGTTTTCGCAGCTCGGAGAGCAGGCGCCCGCTGACGGCGGCCGTCATCCATCTCGTGCGGTACGGCACCGGCAAACACGCGCCGTGGGAGGTGGTGGGCACCGACGACACCACGTTCACCCTGACCACTCCCGAGTACGGCAGCGCCGTGCGCTCACCCGTGACCGTGGGCGGGCGCATCACCGGCGTCGACGAGAGCATCCGGGTCCGCGTCCACCAGCTGTGGTCCGCCGGACCGCTCGGCGAGACGGCCGGAACGCCGGCGGGAGGCGAGAAGCAGCCCTGGTCGACGCGGGTGGCCTTCAAGGGCCGGCCGGGCCGGGTGGCCACCGTCGTCGCCACGACCGGCGGCCACATAGCCGAGGTGGAGCGCTTCGCCGTCACCGGGGTCACGGTGATGGCCACGCCGTGAGCGGGCCTGTCACGGTCCTCCGCGCCCTTCCTCACACCCCGATGGTCACCCACAGTGTTCGGTGTGTCACGATACTGAATCAATGAGTGCGTATCCGCGGTGGAGGGGGAGCCGAGGATGAACGGTCCGGCGGTGTGCGGTGCCCCGCTTGTGGCGCGGCGCCGGGTGGTGCGGAGCTTCGTACGCGAGCGGGAGCTGGTGCCGCGGGGGGCGGTCGTCGCCCTCGTCTTCGCCGTGGCGGCGTGGACGTGGAACTGGCGTGCGGGCGTGACCGCCGCCGCCCTCGCCGTACTGGCCGACCTGCTGTACCGCCGGCGCGTCCGGCCGCGGGACGCCGCCTCACCCGGGGAGCGGGCCACCGCGCGGATACTCCGCGCCCTGCAGCGGCGCGGCTACGTGGTCCTGCACGACCGGGCGCTGCCGGGCGTCGAGGACAAACTCGCCCACCTGGTCCTCGGGCCGACCGGCGTCTACGTCGTGGGCTCCGGGGTCTGGCACCGGCACGCCCGGGTCGCCAGCAGCAAGGGCCGGTTGTGGATCGGGCGCTCCCCCGCCGACGATCATGTGCGCGCCGCGGCGTCCGGGGCGCAGGCGGTCGCCGACATGCTGAGGTACGGCCACGGCCGGCCGGTGGAGGTCACCCCGCTGGTGGCGGTGCACGGCACGCGACTGCCCCGCGGATGCTCGTTCATGGCCTCGAAGGTCATGCTGATGCGCGCGGCCCGGGTGCCGGGCTGGATCACCCACCGGCCCGTGCGGTTCGACGCCGGGGAGGTCGCGGCCCTGGGCGCGGTCGCCGAGCGCCTGCTCCCCCCGTACGGCGACCGCGGCTGAGCGAAGAAGAAGGGACCGAGTATCCCGGCAGGCGTCACGCATACCCCATCACGATGCACCATGGAAGGACGCATCACCCGAAAGCGGGGTGATGGATATGCTTTCGGCTTCGGCGAAGGGGGCTAGCCCGTGCTGCGTGTGGTGGTCGATCCGGAAGTGCCCGCCGAGGTGGCCAACCTCATGCGCCGGAACGGACCGCTGCTCTCCAGGTTCCACAACGGCTGGGACCCCGAGGCGGGAACCGGCATCCCCGGCGCGGTCATGGGGGTCTTCGGGGCGACGACCGTGCTGGCGCTGGGGACCATGTTCCTGGTGGGCCCGGGGGCGTTTCCCCTGCTCCTGCTGATGATCGTCGAGCTGTTCATCCTCCTGGTCGTGTACCTCGCCAGGAAGCCCCTGCCCGCCGACTCCATAGAGCGCGTGCTGTTCCGTCACTCGCGCCAGTGGAAGGGCCGCTTCCTGGTCCTGGAGGACTTCGACCATCCGTCGAGGGAACTGCTCGGCCGGGTCCAGCGGGCCATCGACCGCATCCTGCGCTCCCGGGTCAACGCCATGGGCCTGCTGGACAGCGTGCGCAACTCGGTGATGCTCCCCGCCGAGGAGTGGGAGATCGCCCGGCTGCTGGCCAAGCTGTCGGCCCTGCGCGCCAAGCACCGCGACCTCGCCAGGAGCGGCAGGACCCCGGAGGTGGTCGCGGCGATGCAGCCGCTGGAGCGGGCCCTGGCCGCCAGCGAGGCCGCCGTCGTCGCCCGCGTCGAAGCCCTGGAGCGCTACGCCCGCCACGTCGAGGAGGCCGAGCGCGCGCTGCTGTCCCAGCACCAGCTGGAGGCCCTGCGCTCCCACCTGCCGGAGTACGAGCAGCTCCTGGCCGAGGCCGGCGCCGGCAGGCTGATGGCTCCGGAGATCGGGCACCTGGCGCAGGACGCCGACCGGCTGCAGCAGGCGCTGCGCGACAGCGTGCGCTCGGCGCACGAGGCATTCCGCTATCTCGACGGATAGCCGAAAATATAAGCTTTCTTGACTACGGTATAACCGGAGGAGGGGGAGCCACCAGGTGCAGTATGTGGTTGTCGATCCGGAAGTGCCCGCGGACGTCGCCGACCTGTTCCGCCGGCATGGGCCCCTGCTGTCCCGCATCCGCGCAGGCTGGACCCCCGAACCGCAACCCGTGACCCCCAAGCTCGCGACCCGGCTCCTGCAGGCCGGCGGGGCGACCGCCGCACTCTTCCTGCTGGGCGTCGTCCTGCTCGCCGACGGCGGGCACATCCTCATGTTCGTCACCGCGCTCCTGATCTTCGTGGCCTTCGTCGGCCATCTCGCCGCCAAGGAGCCGATGGAGACCGACCCCGAGGAGCACGACGTCTACCGCCACGCCCGCTGGTACGAGGGCCGTTTCCTGCTGCCGGAGGACTTCGACTACCCCGCCGAGCTGTTGCGCGAGCGCACCCGGCAGGCGGTCGAGTACGTCCTGTCCTCCGGGGTCCACGTCAGCGGGATGCTCGACGGCGTGCGCAACTCGGTGATGCTGCCCGCGCAGGAGTGGGAGATCTCCCGGCTGCTGGCCAAGCTGTCGGCCCTGCGCGGCGAGCACCGCCGCCTGGTCAGCGAGGGCAACAGCCCCGAGGTGGTCGCGGCGATGCAGCCGCTGGAGCGGGCCCTGGCCGCCAGCGAGGCCGCCGTCGCCGCCCGCGTCGAGGCCCTGGAGCGCTACGCCCGCCACGTCGAGGAGGCCGAGCGCGCGCTGCGCGCCCACGAGCAGATCGAGGTGCTCCGGTCCCGGCTGCCGAAGTACGAGGAGCTCCTGGCAGAGACGGGCGCCGACGCGCTGGCCGTACCGCAGATCGACCATCTGGCCCAGGACGCGGGCCGGCTCGAGCAGGCGCTGCGCGACAGCGTGCGCTCGGCGCACGAGGCGTTCCGCTATCTCGACGGCCCCGCCCAGGCCTGATCCGCCCGGCTCCCCGCATCCACCCGATCCACCGGGAGCCCCGGCCCGATTCGCCGTACGACTCCGGTGATCTCTCTTGCCGGGACGGCCCAAGGAAGCGAGGATGGCTCATATTCCTTGGAGGTGGACATGCGAATCCGCCCGGACGTCGCCCTGGGCGTGCTCGTTCTGACCGATGTGCTGCGGGTCTTCCTGCCGTCGCTGATCACGCTCTTCGGCCGGGCCGGCAGCACGCCGGCCGAGATGATGGGCCTGTACGCCCTGTCGTGGTTCGTGGCGGCCTTCCTGGCGGTGCCGCTGGCCCGGCTGGTTCCGGCCCCGCGGATCGCGCTGGGCGCCGGGGCGCTGCTGCTGGCCGCCCGGGCCGTGCTGCAGCTGACCGACGGCGGCGACGCGCAGCTGTACACCGCGAGCGCCGGCGTGCTGGCCGGGCTGGTCTGGCTGGTCGCCGTGGCCATGACCGCCGCAGACGCCCGGCCCGCGCTGTCCGGGGTGGCCGCGGGGCTCGTGCTCTCCACCGTGGTCCACTCCGCGCTCGACGGCGTCGACCTGATGTGGCGTCCCGGAGGGCTGCCGCGGGCACTGGTGATCGTCGAGCTCGCGCTGTTCGCGATCTTCCTGGTGCGTGCCCGGCACACGGAGCGCCCGGTGAAGATCGGGGACGCGGAGCACCCGGTGGACCTCCGGGAGAGGGCGGGCGCCCCGCGCGCCTGGCTGCTGGTCGGACCGGCGCTGCTGCTGTGGGGCCTGTACACCGGCAACGCCGCCTACGCCCAGTCCGCGGCGGGAGCCCCGGCCTGGGTGGCGGCGATCGTGGCGGGGTTCGCGGTGCTGTCGCTGCGGCCCGCCGTACTCCCGTGGCGCTCGCACCCGCTGCTGCCCGGCGCGGTCCTGGTCGTCTCCGCCGTGGCGTTCGCCTTCCTGCACCCGGTGATCGGCGGCATCCACGGCGTCTCCCCGCCGTGGCTGATCGCCGCCCAGGTGCTCGGCCAGCTGGCGCTGGTCGCCTGCCTCGTCTACGCCGCGGCCTCCCCGCCGCCCGCCGGGGCCGACCGGCCCGCCCGGCGCGGCCTGGCCGCCGCCGGAGGCATGCTGGTGTTCGTCGTGCTGACCTTCGCCTACTACGCCGCCTACGACCTCTACCTGCCCAACGACTGGGTGCCGATCGCCGCGGCGCTGCTGGTGGCCGCCGTGAGTGCGACCGGGGGCCTGCGCCGCCTGGAGCCGGGCTCCGGGCCTCGGCTTCCCGTGACCGCGGCGGGCGCCGTGGCCGCCGCCGCGCTGGTGGCCGCCGTCCCGCTCTGGCAGGATCCGGTCCCCGCCTGGCAGCCGCCCGGCGAGGGCCTGCGGGTCGCGGCCTACAACATCCGGATGGGGTACGGCGAGCCCGGCCGGCTCTCTCTGGAGCAGCAGGCCGACACGCTCAGGCAGCTGAGGCCGCACGTGATCGTGCTCAGCGAGGCCGACCGGGGCTGGCTGCTCAACGGCGCCCACGACGACGTGCGGCTCATCGCCGAACGGCTCGGCATGCGTTTCGTCTGGGCCCCGGCCGCCGACGAGGTGTGGGGCGACGCCGTGCTGACGAACCTGCCGATCACCTCGATCCGCAACCACGTGCTCGTCCAGGGCGGGCCCACCGGCGCGCAGGCGGTCGAGGTCGGGGTGCGGTGGCGGGGACGGGAGATCACCGTGATCGGCACCCACCTGCAGCCGCCGCCCGGCTGGCGCGAACTCGACCAGGTGGGGCAGCTGGCGGGGATCGTCCGGCGGGCCGCGGCCTCCCGCCCGGTGGTCGTGGCCGGCGACCTCAACATCGAGCCGTCGGACCCCGCCTGGAAGGTGCTGATGGACGCCGGGCTGACCGACCCCATCGCCCCGGTCAGGCCGTTCAACACGATCCCCTCCCCCGGCCGCTCGGTGGAGCAGATCGACCACGTGCTGGTCACGCCGGGATTCACCGGCGCGGACCAGGCCAACCCGAACGTCCAGCACTCGGACCACCGCCCCATTGCCGTCACACTTATGCCCGATAAGTAAGGTTCGTCCTATGACGAACCACGCGGAGCGGCGATGAGGGCACTGCTCACCGGCTTCGAGCCGTTCGACGGCGCGACCGTCAACCCGTCCTGGGAGGCCGTGCGGCTCGTGGCGGAGGCGCCTCCCGTGCAGCTGACCGTGCACGCCGTACAGCTGCCGTGCGTCTTCGGCGAGGCGACGGAGCGCCTGCGTGAGGCGATCCTGGAGCACGAGCCCGAGGTGGTCGTGTGCGTCGGGCAGGCGGGCGGGCGCCACGCCGTCACGGTCGAGCGCGTCGCGATCAACCTGGACGACGCCCGCATCCCGGACAACGCGGGGGCACAGCCGATCGACCAGCCGATCGTCCCCGGCGGCCCGGCCGCCTACTTCGCCACGCTCCCGGTCAAGGCGTGCGTGGCCGCCGCCAGGAAGGCGGGGATCCCGGCGAGCCTGTCGCACACCGCGGGGACGTTCGTCTGCAACCACGTCTTCTACGGCCTCATGCACCTGATCGCCACGGAGTTCCCCGAACTCCGCGGCGGGTTCGTGCATGTGCCGTACGCCCCGCAGCAGGTGCTCGACCACGGCGAGCCGTCGATGCCGGTGCAGCTGGTCGCCGAGGCGCTGACCGCGATCGTGACGGCCGCGCTCCTGCTCCACGACGACCTGCGGCTGGTCGGGGGCGCCATCCACTGAACGCCGCCGGGGTCTGCGGGTCTGCCCGGGCCTACCGGGCCTACAGGGGGACGCCGTACACCACGCGGCGCCCGGGGAACTCGCTCACGCTCCAGACCTGCTCGCGCACCCGGGTGAGGTCCTCGGGGCCGACCGGGTACGGCCGCCGGGTCACGGCTTCGCCGGCCACCACCAGTGTGCCGTTGCCCCTCGATCCGGCGGTCTGGCTCAGATACCAGGTGCGGCCGTGGGAGAGGGCGCCCTGGATCTTCTGCACGGGCATGGCGTAGGCGTCGACGGCCGCGGCCAGGCCGTCGCCGTCGGCCGCCAGGGTGCCGTCGGCCGACAGCCGCCAGCGCGCCACCCGCCCGACCTTGGTCGGGTCGTCGACGTACTCCCCGGAGACGAGCAGGTCGGGCTCGGCCGTACGGTCGACGGCGGCGAAGGAGAAGCGGACGGTGCCGGTCGTCGTGTTCCAGGAACCGGCCTGCGGCATCACGTAGCGGTAGCCGAAGGCGTTGTACACCCCGTCGCGCCTGCCGATGGCGGCGCCGTCCTCGCCGTTCACCTCGTAGATGTGCCGGACGTCGAAGACCCGCAGGCCCCGTACGGTGTCGGCGACGTAGAGCAGGTCCCCGTACCAGGCCACGCCTCCGGCGTGGATGTTGATCGGGACGATGTTCCCGTCCGGGCGGACGTCCACGAGCAGGACGTGCCGGTAGCGCAGCGTCGCGGTGTTCATGAAGGACAGGCGGATCCCCCGCTCCGGAGCGTCCACGGGCTTGAAGTACCAGCTCACCACGAACACGCTGCCGGACACGCCCGCGTCGGCGGCGCTGGTCAGCCCCTGCGGATACCAGTCGGCGACGTCGTTGTCGGCGGCGTCGAAGGTGTACCAGTCGGCCGGGCGGGGCCTCATCGAGCCGAACGCCCCCGCCCCCTCCGGACCCTTCCTGGCGGTGACCCGGTTGGCCTTGGCCAGCACGGTGCTCAGCGGCACGCGATCGAGCTCGCGCTCCAGCACGGCGATCCCGGGAGGCGGGCCCCCGCCCCTCCTCAGCTGGAACGGCTCCGCAGGTACGGCCTTCATACCACTCATGGAACTCCTTCCCCGTTTTCACCAGTCTGGCGGATCATGGTGTGGAGTTCATGAGTATGCCGTGATCGTCTCCTTTCCGATCACCGTGGCCGGTCACCGGGGCCAGGTGTGCACCGGCTCCCCGGTCAGCGCCAGCTCCCTGTAGCGCGTCACCACCCGGGCCGCGTCGCCGTCCATCGCGGCCAGCGCCTCCCGCTGCCAGACCGACCCGGTACGGCGCCGCGTCACCCGCTCCCGGATGATCTCCAGCATCCGCTCGGACTCCTCCGGCTGCACCCCGACCCGGTCGAGACCGGCCCTGGCCACCGGGAGCAGCTCCAGCGCCAGCTCCGCGGCGGGCTTGTCCTCCTGCAGGCCCGGCCAGCACAGCGAGGCGTCCAGGCCGTCGATCGCCGCCCGGTAGAAGTTGCGGTAGGCGGAGGAGAACGGGAACTCCTCGACCGGCTCGACGGCCAGGGCCGAGGTGAGCCCGAGCAGGAAGGCTGAGTTGGCCACCATGTCCACGGCGGTCGGCCCGGCGGGCAACGCCCGCATCTCCACGCGCAGGTGGCCCCCGTCCGCCGGATCGTAGACCGGCCGGTTCCACTGCCAGACCGTGCCCTGGTGGAGCCGGAGCTCGGCCAAGGCGGGGGCCTGCCCGCTCCCGGGAGCCTGCGGCTCCTGCGAGGTCATCGGCAGGATCGGCTCGTAGTCGCGCACGCACGCCGCGAACAGGTCCTCGGCGCTCTCCACCCAGCCGGATCCGAAGGCCACCCGCCGGTCCCTGCGCCCGAGCCGCTCCAGGTCGCGGTCGTCGGCCGACTCCTCGAACAGCGCGATCCTGGTCTCCTCCCACAGCCGCCGGCCCATGAACGTCGGGGAGTTGCCGCTGACCGCGAGGACCGGCCCGGTGGCCAGCTGGGCGGCGTTGTAGACGCGGGCGAAGTCGCCGGGGGCCGTGCGCAGGTGGATCTGCCAGGAGGTGTTGGCGCTCTCCAGGATCACGCCCTTGACCTCCAGCTCCAGCTTCTCCGCCCCGTGGATGCGCACCCGGTACGGCTCGACCCGCAGCCGCCGCATGCCCCGGCTCAACGCCCGGTAGCGGCTCTCGTCGCTCATCGTCTCGTGGCTGAAGTCCAGCTCGCTGAGCGTGGGCAGGATGCCGATGGCCACCACCTGGCCGCCCTCGGCCGCCGCCGCGGCGTCCACCTTGGCGACGACCTCGTGCAGTTCCCGCTCCAGGGCGGTGAAGGGCCTGCCCGCCAGCGGCAGCGGGGTCAGGTTGGCCTCCAGGTTGAACCTGCCGAGCTCAAGAGTGAGCCGGTCGTCGCCCGCGACGTCGCGCACCTCCTGGTTGCGCGGGAGCGGGTGCCCGTCGGGAGTGGTGAGGAACAGCTCCACCTCGGCCCCGATCGTCGCAGGCCCCGTCCCGAACCCCGGCCGGGCCAGCAGCTCGTGAAGCTCGGCGAGCTGTTCCCCCAGCCGCTCCCCGAAGCGGGCGAACTCCGCCTCGGAGTAACGATCCTTGTCGACCTGCTGACCCATCACACCATCCGTTCAATCCGTCCTGGCCTATGTCTCCCGTCTTCCCCGATGCCGCCTTCTAATCTGCGCGAGACATAAATCACCCCTGCGCAGACCGGGAGGAAAGGACCGGGACCGTAATGAACCGGCCGGTGGCCGGGCCGGGAAGGGCGTTGTTCACTGAAGCTCGGGTCGCCGCGACGACGAGGAGGTCGGTCATGGCCGTCGAGAACGCGCAATACGACAGGAACAACCCGGACAACAGCGAACTGGCGAAGGCATTCTTCCAGGAAGTCGACAGGGCGACCCAGCAGGCTTACCTGCACGCGGTCTCCGTACCGAGTCTCGGCCCGCTGACCGGCCTGAACGGCTACACCCGCAGGTGGGGAGAGATGTGGGCCGACTTCCTGCAGGGCAAGGCCGTCATGTGCATGGCCGCCTGCTTCGGCTACGTGATCGAGACGTTCGTCAGCGACCAGCGATCGGGCCTCGCCCACAGGATCCCCGACGGATACACCGTCACCCCGCAGATGACCCACGGCGGCACCCGGCCGGATCTCGTGCTCGCGGAGAAGAGCGGAAGGGAGATCGCCTGGGTGGACCTGACCGCGTCACAGAGCGTGGACCACATCTTCGACAAGGCGGGCTGGTCGAAGCAGATCTCGATCTTCGCGGAGGTCACCTATCCGTCGCTCGACCCGCAGTCCCTCACGCTCATGCGGCAGAACAAGGACAACACGGGGACTCTGAGCCAGCAGGAGTTCGACCAGCGGATAAAGCAGGCAGCCGAGACGTACGCCCAGGTGAGGAAGGAGTGGCTGTCGATCGGGGAGATCATGAGCCTCAAGTTCCTGGGGGACGAGATCGGCCGCTCCGCCGAGGAGCAGAGGCTCAACCCGGAGATCCGCCAGGACCACATCTCCGAGGAGATTCGGTGGTACTTCAACCTGCCCGTACCGCCCGACAAGAAGCTGGTGCCCAGCATCCTGACCGCGCTGGGAGTGCGGCCCGCGTCGTGGGGCTTCACCACGGGCTACCCCGCAAGTCAGCGGGCCGGTGAGACCTGGCTGATCGACAACGCTCCCCAGTTGCTGAAGCAGGGCTGAGCCCTCCGTCCGGGCGGCAGGGCCCGCCGGGACTGCGCGGACGGGGACCGGGACGGCCGGCGAAGGCACGGCCGCCCCGATCCCCACCTCCGGCGGGCACCCGTCACCAGGGGGCGGTGCCGGTCTCCTCGAAGAACCCGCCGGTCGGGCCGTCGGCGTCCAGCAGAGCCAGCCGTACGGCGACCGCCGCGCCCTGCTCGGGGTCGCGGGGACCGCTGTGGCCGTTCATGTCCGTGGAGCAGTAGCCGGGGTCGGCGGCGTTGACCTTGACGGGGGTGCCGGCCAGTTCCTTGGCGTAGGACACGGTGATCATGTTCAGCGCCGCCTTGGAGGAGTTGTAGGCCAGGTAGTTGGCGGCCCAGAACTCATCCTGCGGATCGGTCATGCGCGCCAGCGAGGCCAGCCCGCTGGAGACGTTGACGATCCGGCCCGCCGCCGACCGGCGCAGCAGCGGCAGCATCGCGTTGGTGACGGCGACCACGCCGAAGACGTTGGTCTCGTAGGTGGCGCGCAGCGCGTCCACCGGGGTCGCGCTGGGCGCCGCCGGATCGTCCTGCGAGACCATGATCCCGGCGTTGTTGACGAGGATGTCGAGCACGCCGTACTCCTCCTCGATCCACTTGGCGGCGGAGGCGACGGACTCGGCGGAGGTCACGTCGAGCTGGACGGAGCGGACCCCCAGCTCCTCGGCGGCCCGCTGCCCGCGCCCGGCGTCCCTGGCCCCGACCAGGACGGTGGCTCCCTTCTCGGCGAGGAGCCTGGCGGTCTGGTATCCGATGCCCTTGTTGGCACCCGTGATGAGAGCGATCATGCGTCTCACCGTGCCGGGGTCCGGGCCGGGGCGGGAGAGACCCGGGGAGGCTGGGATCGGCGGTACCACCCACGGCGGCCCGCGAGCGGCCATCCTGGAGGCATGAACCGCAGCGAGCTCGCCGAATTCCTCCGCAACCGCCGCGCCCGCCTGACTCCGCGCGAGGCCGGTCTTCCCGAGGCCGGGCCCCGGCGCACCCCGGGCCTGCGCCGCCAGGAGGTGGCCCAGCTCGCGGGCATGTCGATCGACTACTACATCCGGCTGGAGCAGGCCCGCGGTCCCCGCCCGTCCCGCCAGGTGCTGGGCGCGCTGGCCCGCGCGCTGATGCTGACCGGCGACGAGCGCGCGCACCTGTTCCACCTGGCCGGGGAGGCCGCGGCGCCCGGTGGCGGACCGTCCCGGGAGGTGCCGGAGGGGGTGCTGAACCTGCTGGAGTCGCTGGAGGACACCCCCGCCTACGTGCTCGACGCCAAGTACGACGTCCTCGCCTGGAACCGGCTGGCGGGCATGCTGCACGACCTGGACGACGCCGCGCCGCAGGACCTCAACATGGTCCGCGGGGTCTTCGGCTCCTCCGACCTGCGCATGGGGCTCTGCGAGCCGGAGCGGGGCGGCTTCGCCCGGACCGCGGTCGCCGACCTGCGCGCCGCCACCGCGCGTTATCCCGGCGACCCGTCGATCGGCGAGCTGGTGACGGAGATGCTGGCCGCCAGCCCGGAGTTCGGCCGGCTGTGGGCGGCGCACGACGTGGACGTCCAGCGCGACCAGCGCAAGCAGATGCACCACCCGCTGATCGGCATGATCGAGGTGTGGTGCCAGGTGCTGCACCTTCCCGACCGGGACCAGCGGGTGGTCCTGTACACCACCGCCCCCGGCTCCCCTTCCCACGACGCGCTGCGGATGCTCAGGATGCTGCAGGACGCGCCGCGCTGACCCCGACCGGCCGGTACGGCAGGCGGGTCACGGGATCCGGCCGGGTTCCTCGACGGGCACGCGCAGGGTGTTCAGGACGACGGCGAGCATGTCGTAGTGGGCCACGAGCATGACGAGCTCGATCCGGCCGGGTTCGTCGTAGCGGGCGCACAGCGCCTGCCAGGTGGCGTCGGCGAGGTCGCCGCGCGCGTGGAGCTCGTCGGCGACGTCGAGGACCAGCCGGTCGGCGGGATCCCACTCGTGGCCGCGAGCCGCCGCGGGACCGTCGTCCCCCGTCCGGGCCGTCGCGGGATCACCGGGTGCCCCGGTCGCCCGGACGGCCTCGATCTCGGCGTCGGTCAGGCCCGCCTCGCGCGCCAGCCGTACGTGCTGGGCCCACTCGTAGGCGCTGCCGCGGTGGTGCGCGGTGCGCAGGATCGCCAGCTCGCGGTCCCTGGCCGGCAGCGTGCCGTACAGCAGCGCGGCGCCGAAGCCGATCCACGCCTGGAACAGGGCGGGATGGCGGGCCAGGGTGGTGAAGACGTGGTAGGGGCCGGTTCCCTCGACCACCCGGGTGAGGAACGGGTCCCACTGCTCGGGCGGCAGCGGCTCGACTCGGGGATTCACGGACCAGAGGTTACTTACTACGATCACCGTTGTGAACGATCGCTTGGTAGGTAAACGTGTGCTCGTCGTGGGCGCGGGGACCCGCCCCTCCTCCGAGCCGGACGCGCCGCCCGGCAACGGCAGAGCGATCGCGGTCGAGGCCGCGCGGCAGGGCGCCGCGGTGGTCTGCGCCGACGTGGACGACAAGTCGGCCGCCGAGACCGCCGAGTGGATCACCCGCGAGGGCGGGCGGGCCGAGGTGGTCGCCGTGGACCTCGCCGACGGCGACGCCTGCGAGGCGCTGGCCGGCCGGGTGGGCGCCGTGGACGGGATCGTGCTCAACGCCGCGATCGGCGCCGGGCTCGCCCTGGCCGGGACCGGCGCGGACGACTGGGACCGGGTGTTCGCGGTCAACCTGCGCGGCCACTTCCTGATCTGCAAGGGCGCGCTGCCGCTGCTGAGGTCCGGCGCGTCGATCGTCTTCATCGGCTCGGTGGCCGGACTGCGTCCCGGCAGCCTGATCCCGGCCTACGACGCCTCCAAGGCCGGGCTCGTCGGCCTGGCCAAGCACGTCGCGCTGGAGGGCGCGGGCCTGGGGATCAGGGCCAACCTGGTCGCCCCCGGCCTGATCGACACGCCTCTCGGGCGGGACGCGGCCAAGCTCTGGGAGCACCGGGACCGGGTGATGATCCCGATGGGCCGTCAGGGCACCGCCTGGGAGGTGGCGAGCGTGGTGACCTTCCTGCTGTCGGCCGAGGCGGGCTACGTCACCGGCCAGGTCCTGGCCGTGGACGGCGGTCTCACGCTGCTGTGACGGCCCGGGTCTGCCGGTGAGCCTCGGGCTCGACCGGTGGACCCGGGATCGGCCGGTGCGCCGCGTGGTCGGCCGACGGGCCGAGTGATCAGCCGACGGGCTCGGACGCGCCGGTCAGGCGGCGGACCTTCATGCCCGCGCCCCACTTCTCGATCGCCTCCTCGTCGGCGAACGCCAGCGCGCGCAGCATGTTCCCGCCGTCGGCGAGCTCGACGTTGCGGCGCAGCCGCCGCCGCATCGGCTCGGGCAGCCTGGTGGTGCCCGCCTCGACCGTGTCGCCGTAGAAGGGCGCGAAGGTCACTCCGGCGAATCCGGTACGGCGCAGCAGCGCCGGCATCGTCTCGGCCGAGTAGAACATCAGGTGGTTCTTGGTGAACCCGTTCCACTTGCTGCCGTAGGCCTTGAGCTGCAGGGAGGCCGCGTTGACCGTCAGGATCAGCAGCACCCCGCCCGGCCCCAGCAGGCCGCGGAAGGTGCGGAAGTCCTGGATCGGCCGGGGCAGGTGGGCCAGGACCGACCAGAGGGTGATCACGTCGAAGCCGCCCCCGGCGATCTCCGGCACCTCCTCCGGGACGCCGTAGTAGGCCCGGGCCCGGGTGAGCCGCCGGTTGGCCTCCTCCACCGAGTCGGGCGACAGGTCGATGCCGACCGCGTCGAATCCCCGCTGCTCGGCCAGCTCCAGGAACAGCCCCGACCCGCACCCGAAGTCCAGCAGCCGGCGGTCCCTGTCTCCGTCGCGTCCCTGGTCGAAGACCGGGCTGAAGGCGTCCATGGTCAGCCGGTAGCGGCGCTGACGGCCGGCCGCGTAGTTCCCGGTCAGGAAGCCGCTGTAGTTCTTGGCGTACAGGTCGCCCAGGCGCTCGGGCCGGATGTTGGGGTTGCGGTACAGGAAGCCGCACGCCGGGCAGCGCACCACCCGGTAGCTCCAGCTGATCTTCTTGCCCTTGCCCCCGGTGGGGCGGAACAGCGGCTGCTGGCGGGTGTCGCCGCACAGGTGGCAGGTGATGAACTCCTCGATCTCCCCCAGTTCCATCTGCTTCTGGAACTCCTCCAGGGTGATGACCGGGGCCCGGCGCAGTCTCATGCGCCATTGCATCTCGCGGGCGAGGCGCTCGCCCGGGCGAACGTAGATCCGCTGCCCCCAGGGCACGCGGTCGTAGCGGGAGCCGTACACAACGCGGGAAATCACTCTTCTGGCAGAGACCACGGAATGTCCATTCACCGGCTTTTCTCCCAACGTGTCACGACATCACTGATCGCTCAACCGTTACCCGTGATCCGATATGCACAGCCCCAAATCCCGACATGCCGCTCTTCAGATGATCCTCATGGAGGGGTAAGACCTGTCCGTCAAGGGATGAGAAATATGGCTTTCCGCAACCAGTGACCGGTTCGTCCCCCAGTGATAGCGTCCCAGGTCATGCGCCCAGAAGACCTCGCCCTACTGCACGTCCCCGGCACCGTCGCCCTCCACGGCGACCTTCTCCTGACCGACGTCTCACACCCCGACCTGGAAACCGACTCCTACCGTGGCAGCCTGTGGCGGATCCCGGACGACGGCCCGCCCGTGCGCTTCACCCATGGCGACCACGACACCGCGCCGCGGATCTCCCCCGACGGCGCCTGGGTGGCCTTCCTGCGGGCGAGCGCGGGCGGCCGGCCGCAACTGCACGTGATGCCGACCGGCGGGGGCGAGGCCCGCGCGGTCACCGACCTGCCACTCGGGGCGGGCGCCCCGGTGTGGGCTCCCGACTCCCGCCGCATCGCCTTCGTGGCGCGGTGCCCCGAACCCGGCCGCTACGGCACCGAGGAGGGGGTGCAGGCCGCGGCCGAGGCGCCGCGCCGGATCACCCGCTTCCGCTACCGCTACGACAACATCGGCTTCATCCAGGACCGGCCGGCGGTCCTGTACGTGATCAACGTGCTGGCCGACATCCCCCAGCCGGTACGGCTGACCGACGGACGCTGCGGCGTCGAGGACCCCTTCTGGCACGAGGAGCACGTGCTGGTCTCCGCCCCGCGCGACCTCGACCCCGACAGCCTGCACAACGACCTGTACGCGGTCCCGGCGATCGGCGGCGACCCCGTCCTGGTGGTCCGCAGCGCCGGCTCCGCCTCCTGCCCGGTCGCGCTGCCCGGCGGCGAGGTGCTCTACCTCGGCACGGAGTTCACCGGCGTCCAGACGGTGGCCCGCAACACCGGCCTGTACCGCGCGCCCCTGCGGATCGGCGGCGAGCCCGCGACCGGGACGCGGCTGACCGAGGAGGAGTCCGTCGACTGCGAGCCGCTGACGCCGGTGCCCGTCGAGGACGGGATCCTGGTGGCGGTGCGCACGCGCGGCGCGATCGAGGTGCGCCTGGTGCGCTCCGGCTCGCTGGACGCGCCGCTGGAGAAGCTGCCCGTTGTGCTCGGCGAGCGGGCCAACGTCAAGGCGTTCGCCGCCGACGCCGGGCGCACCGTCGCGACGCTCTCCACCCCCGAGCACCCCGGCCAGGTCGTCGAGGCCGTCCCGGCCGGCGGGGACCCGGGCCCGGACGCCGAGCCGTGGGGCCGGGTGCTGGCCGACTTCTGCGGCCCGCTGGCCGGGACCCGGCCGCTGCGGGAGCTCAACGGCGTCTCGCGCGACGGCTACCCGGTGCACGGCTGGCTGGCCGTACCCGAGGGCGAGGGGCCCCACCCCGTCCTGCTCAACGTGCACGGCGGACCGTTCCACCACCACGGGTGGGGCTTCCTGGACGAGACCCAGGTCTACACCGCCGCCGGGTACGCGGTGGTGCTGCCCAACCCGCGCGGCTCGGCCGGGTACGGCCAGGCGCACGGCCAGGCCGTGGTGGGCGCGCTCGGCACCGTGGACGCCGACGACGTGCTCGCGCTGCTGGACACGGCGCTGGCCGAGCCCGAGTGCGACCCGGAGCGGGTGGGCGTGATGGGCGGCTCCTACGGCGGGTTCATGACCAGCTGGCTGTCCGCCCACCACGGGTCGCGCTTCAAGGCCGCCTGGAGCGAGCGCGCGGTCAACGCCTGGGACTCCTTCGTCGGCTCCTCCGACATCGGCTGGTACTTCGCCGAGGCCTACTGCGGCCCCAGCGCCGAGGCCCAGCGGGCGATGAGCCCGCTCTACCACGCCGACCGGATCACCCTGCCGTTCGCGGTGGTGCACTCGGAGGAGGACTGGCGCTGCCCGGTCGAGCAGGCCCAGCGCATGTTCGTCGCCCTGCGCAGGAACGGCGTCCCGGCCGAGTTCCTGCTGTTCCCCGGGGAGGGCCACGAGCTCACCCGCAGCGGACGGCCCAGGCACCGCCTGCAGCGCTTCGAGGCGGTCCTGGAGTGGTGGTCGCGGCACCTGGCCCCGTGATCCGCGTGCCCGGCGGGCGTCTCACCGGCACCCGCCGGGCCGTCGGGTCGTCTGGATCAGGCCGGGCCGCGCGGATGCGGGTCAGGCCAGGCAGGTCAGCGGCTTGCCGCCGTTGAACTCGATCATCTCCAGGACCGCGGTCACCACGTCGATCGGCTCCCCCGGCGCCCGGCCGTCGAGGTCGGCGTAGGCCCGGTGCAGGTTGCCGACGATGCGCTCGGGGTCGCGCATCTCGCCGTACTCCCCCAGGTCGGTCTCGCGCGCCGTCTCCAGCGGCGAGAGACCGGCCTTGCGGCCGCGCTCGGCGGTCTCCAGCACGAACCGCAGATAACCCCGGACCTGGTCGATGGCGCCCGGCCCGCAGACCCCGCCGTGGCCGGGCACGATCGTCCGGGCGTCCAGGGCCTGCAGGTCGTCGAGCACCCGCAGCGCGCCCAGCACCGACCCCATCAGGACGAACGGCGTGCTCTCGTTGAAGACCAGGTCACCGGAGAACAGCACCCGGCGCTCCGGGATCCACACGATCGAGTCGTTGGTGGTGTGCGCGGCGACGCCCACGTGCCGGACCTCGCAGCGCAGGTCGTCGGAGTAGAGCGTGACCCCGTCCGTGTAGGTGAGAAAGGGCGGGTCCGTCCTGAGGTTCCCCCATTCGACGGGCGTCCAGGCCACGGTGAGGTACTCCGAGACCCCCTCCTCGATGACCCGCTCGCGGGTCTTCTCGTGCCCCACGATGGTCGCCTCGGGGAAGGCGAAGTTGCCGAAGGTGTGGTCACCGTGGTGATGGGTGTTGACCAGCGTGGTGACCGGCCGGTCGGTGACCGACCTGATCGCCTCGCGGTAGGCCAGGGTGCGCCGCTCGGTGGCGCAGGAGTCGATGCTGATCACACCGCGCCGCCCGGCGAGGAAGCCGGTGTTGTTGATCCACCAGCTTCCGTCGGGCTGGATGTAGGCGTACACGCCGTCGGAGACCTCCTCGACGCGGGCCGGAGGCAGGGCGTGGTCGTGCCGCGATGAACTCATGAACCGAATTGTCCGTCACGGCCCGGCTCCGGTCACGGAGATCGCGGGGTCCGGCTCCGGTCAGGGAGATCCTGAGGGCCGGCTCCGGTCACGGAGATCCCGGGGTCCGGCGGAGCAGGTCGGCCAGGGAGGTCGCGGGACGGCCGGTGATGTCCGGTACGGCGGAGCCGACCCCCGCCAGTTCCCCGGCCGCGACGGCGGTGTAGGTCGACACCCAGGCGTCCACCTGCCAGTCCGGGGCGCCGTAGGAGGCGCGGGAGGCGTAGGCCTCCTCCAGCGTCTCGGGGTGGTAGGTCACCTTCCTGCCCGTGACCGAGCTGATGATCTCGGCGATCTCGGTGAAGGTGAGGGCCTGCGGCCCGGTCAGGTCGTGGGTCCGGCCCGCGTGCCCGGCCGGATCCCGCAGGACGGCGGCGGCCACCTCGGCGATGTCGTCCTGAGCGACGACGGCGACGCGCCCCTGCCCCGCCGGACCGCGGATCACCCCGTCCTCGCCGACCATGAAGGGCAGGAAGTCGGCATACAGGTTGTCGCGCAGGAACGTGAACGCCAGCCCGTTGCCGCGGATGTGCTCCTCGGTGGCCCAGTGGTCGCGGGCCAGGGTGAAGGTGGCCGTCGGGCTCGCGCCGTAGAAGGAGATGTAGACCAGGTGCCCCACCCCGGCCTCTGCCGCGGCGTCGACGAAGGCGCGGTGCCGCTCCACCCGGTCGGGCGTCTCCGAGGCCGAGACCATGAGCACGGTGCCCGCGCCTTCCAGCGCCCGGCGCGCCGCCTCGGCGTCGCCGTACTCGGCCGCGACCACCGTGGCCCCGTCCAGCCGCGGGGCCCGCGCCGGATCGCGTACGACGAGCCGCTGCGCGAGACCGGCCCCGGACAGCAGCCGGGCGACCCGCCCTCCGAGTCTCCCGGTGGCACCGGTGACGACGATGACGGTCATGCCCCCTCCTCCGCTGTTCGCGCCCGACCGGCCCACCGCCGGCCGGGCGGTGGAGCGCCCACGACCACGCGTCCGGCCTGCCGGTCCGTCCCCTCAACCTATCCGGGCGTCGCGATCCTCTCCGGCCCGACCCCTCTTCGCCCGGGAAGCATCATTCTCCGAGGCCGGGCAGAGCCTCCACCGCCTCGCGGACCTTCTCGGGGGCGTCGGAGGGCACCTCGTGCCCGCTGTCCTCGGCCACCAGCAGCTTGCCGCGGGCGGACCTGCCCGCCAGCGCCTGCTGCGCCGCCAGCCAGGCCTGGCTCACGCCCTCCCCGCGTCTGACCACGACCAGGGGAAGCCGCTCCAGCGAGCCGACCTGGCCGACCTGGCGCTCCACCGTCTCCAGGTCCAGGCCCTCGCGGCCCTGACGCGCCTCCTTCCAGCTGCCGGCGCCCAGCGCGGCCAGCAGACCCAGCCCCGGGTCCACGGCGTCGGCGAGCACCAGGCCCGCCACCCGGTCCGGGTGCGCGCCCGCCATCAGCAGCGCGGGATAGCTGCCGAAGGAGTGCGCCACGACGATGACGGGAGCCGAGGGGTCGGCCAGGTCCGCCACCGCGGACAGCTCCGCCACCAGGTCGTCGCCCGTCCGCCCGGTCCGCGGCGGAGGCGGGCTCTGCCCCGCCCCGGGCCGGTCGTACCGGCAGGTGCGGTGCTTGTCCGACAGCAGCTCCTGCGCCGGTACGAGGTCACCCGA
Organism: Paraplanobispora siamensis; assembly: GCF_016863175.1. Taxonomy (GTDB): domain Bacteria; phylum Actinomycetota; class Actinomycetes; order Streptosporangiales; family Streptosporangiaceae; genus Planobispora; species Planobispora siamensis. The sequence continues at coordinate 132,965 of NZ_BOOJ01000029.1, read as the reverse complement.
GTTCGCCCGGTCCCCGATGCCGTGCACCATCACGACGGCCGGACTCCCCGTCCCCATGCACACGACGCTCTGCCGTACCCCCGCGGCCTCCAGCACCTGCGCCGGCGCCTCCGCACCGCCCCCACACCCGGCGACCCCGGCCAGAACCACCGCCGCCAACCCCAGCGAACCCACACGCCGCGCCATCGACTCTCCCCCGAGGGACGTTCTCCGCATCACCGGCAGAACACAAAAAAAGACCCCCAAAGTCTGCCAGCCCTCCCCCGATTGATCACGGGGATTACCCGGCACGGCGGGCCGCCTCCCGCCGGGAGGAGACCACCAGCACGACGCCCACGGCCACGGCCACCAGCAGGTGCAGGCCGTACCACGCGGGGATGGGCACCTCGCCCAGGACGGTCCCGGACAGGATGTCGTCGGCGGCCCCGTAGCCGGAGATCCCCGCGAGCGCGCCCAGGCCCAGCACCGCCGACGCGTACCGGAACCGGCCGAGCAGAAGCCATACGACGACTCCTGAGCCGAGCAGGATCGAGGAGCTGTGGTGCAGGTTCCGCATGAACGACCCGCCGCGCACCTCGAGGCTGATGTCCAGGATCGAGTCGTACGCCGCACTCAGGGCGACGCCCCGGAGCGGCTCATGACTGCCGTCGTAGGCGACGAGCTCGCCGCTGGGCGTGTAGAAGAACGCCAGGAAGGCCCCGGTGAGCAGGACCACCACGAAGCAGCAGACCAGCATCTCCCCCAGCAACTGCCTCGCCCGTTCCACGCGGCACATTCCACCACGAAAAGCCGCCCCGTCCGTACCGCCGGGGCCAGTGGATCATCCCGATGCGGGCTGGCTAGGTTGGTCGCGATCCGTACCCTCCTGAGAGGAGCCCCCGGCCCATGGCCTCCATCCGCCACGAGATCGTGATCGACGCGTCCCCCGAGCACACCTGGGACGTGCTGCGCGACGTCGGGGCCGTGCACGAACGCCTGCTGCCCGGCCGCGTCGCCGATACCCGGATCGAGGGCGACCAGCGGTTCCTGACCTTCCCCGACGGGCACGTGGTCCGTGAGCTGATCGTCTCGATCGACGATGACACGCGCCGCCTGGCCTACTCCGTCGTCGAGGGCGCCCGCCCGCCGCTCGAGCACCACCACGCCTCGTTCGAGGTCCGTCCCGAGGGCGAGCGGGCGAGCCGGCTGATCTGGACCACCGACGTCCTGCCGCACTCGTTCGGCGCCGAGCTCCGGATCCGCGTCGAACGCGGCGCGGCGGAGATGAAGCAGGCGATCGAGACGGCCGTGCGGGACTGAGCCGCAGGTCGGCGGAGGGGTGGGAGAAGCCTCCGGTGATTGGGCCTTACGGGGTGATCGGCGTCACTGACATACTGACCCCACCCAGAAATGATCAAGGAGACCGACTCCATGCGTACATCCTTGAAATCAGCCCTCGTCGCCCTCTGCGTCCTGACCGCGTCCGCCGCGTTCTCCCAGCCAGCCGCCGCCGAGACCTACCACACGTGCCGGCCGGACCTGTGGAGCGGCAAGTGCGCCAGCGGCCACACCCCGGCCAGGGCCGACCTGCACCGGGTGTGGATCGGCATCGAGGCCAACACCCACATCGCCCGCTGGGAGGTCTGGGACCGCGAGACCGGAGCGCGGGTCGGCTCCGGCGAGGTACGGCCCAACCAGAGCTTCCGCACCGGGATCTACGGTCTCTACGGCAGCAAGTACCAGCTGACCATCAAGGCGGACTGGGGCACCTACGGCTTCATCTGCGACTGCTAGACGAGCGGGTTCCCAGGCCGGGGGCGGGTACGGCGGTGCATACCGGGCGGGTGAGCCCACCCGTGAGGCGTGTCCCCGCTGGGCCGGGTGCCGCCCGCCCGCGCTGCGCCGCACGGCAGCCGAGCCTGCCCCGATATCGGCAACCCTGCCCGCATGCCGGACAGCACGGGACCGCTGCCGAGCCGACCGTGCGCCGGGCATGATCGGTCACGAGCAGCGCGGCGATACCTCCTGCCCTGGATCAGGGCCACCGGAAGCAGACCGGGGCATCCACGGCTTCATCCGCGACTGCCGATGCAGGATCACGCGACGACGATGGTGGCGATGATCACTACGACGAGGAAGGGCAACATCAGGACGCCGGTCACAACGATCGCCTTCCTGGAGCCGGTAATGATCGCGCCGAAGAACACCATGACCGCCAGGCCCAGTCCCGTGCCGGCCGGCGGCAGGGCCGCCCGCCACCTGTGATCGACTGGTGGTCGACAGGCTCCGGCAGCACCGGAATGCCGTTTGGACGAGTACGTCGTCGGGTTGGGAGCGAGTACGGCTGCCGCGGCCTTCCTGTCGCGACGCATCGTGAACGCATCGCGGAGTTATCAACCGGGGCTTCCAGGATCGGTGTGGCAGGAAAGCACCAGCAAGGGAGCACCTCATGTCCACCACCGCCACCGTCGTCACCGTCCTGGCCGCCCTCTGGGTGGGTTTCTCGGCCTTCTCCCTCCTTCGCCGCGCCGAGTGGGTCGTCAAGCCGCTGACGGACTACGGCGTCCCCCGCTCGTGGTGGACCTGGCTCGGCGCGGCCAAGGCCGCGGGAGCCGCAGGCCTGCTCGCCGGCCTGTTCGTACCGGTCATCGGCGTCCTGGCCGGCATCTGCCTGGTCCTGTACTTCGCCGGAGCCGTCGTCACCGTCCTCCGGGCGCGCTCGTACTCGACCGTCGTCTTCCCCCTGCTGTACATGGGCCCGGTGATCGCCGCCCTGATACTGGGACACGCCGCCTGACAGCCGGACGCCGCGACCGGGGATGGGCGCCGGATCGAACAGGGCCGGGGAGCGGGAAAGCCTCCGTCAGTGGCAGCGGAGGTCCCAGCCTGAATCATGGAGGACGTCCTGGACCTCGACGATGATCAACCGATCGCCGAGGGTGAGCGGGAAGGGCGGGGTGTCCGAGGGCGTCCAGACGGTGACCGAGACCCCGGTGCCGTTGATGCCGAGTTCGGCGGATTCGTAGTACTTCACGACCTCATCCGCCGAGAGCCCCGTCGACAGGTTGAACCTCAGGCGGTAGTCACAGTGGTTGCCGTTGCCCCGTACCGCCACCGACGACTGCACCTCGTCATCCGCGAACGCGGTCTCCGGAGGAAGAGGGTGGTTCAGGAAACGGTCGGCAAGGCCGTTCAGGTGACGGTCGTGAACCCATGCGGGAGCCATGACCAGGACGTAGAGCGAGACGACCGGCGTGAGGACGATCGCCCAACGGCGAATCCTCCGCCGCTTCCCGGCCCTCTCCCCCGGCACGCCGGGGGACGGGCGAAGCCACCGGGCGTGTTCCGCCCGGACAGGCTCAAGCCGCCGTCCCATGTCCCGTTCCGGTCCCATGGGCAGAGCCAAGCACGGCCGTACGCCGGAACCGGGGAGAGGGTGTGAAGGTTCCGTGCACGATCAGGTCCGTGCAGGACGTGTCACCCTCTCCAATCAAGAATGGCGCGGCGGTCGTAGGCTGGGGACGGTCATCAAGATCGGGAGGGTTCGTGATGGAGTACGTGCGGCTGGGCTCGACCGGGATGAAGGTCTCCCGGGTGTGTTTGGGCATGATGAGCTACGGCGACCCGGCCAAGTGGAGTCAGTGGGTGCTGGACGAGCAGGCCTCCGAGCCGATCGTGCGCCGGGCGGTGGAGGCGGGGGTGAACTTCTTCGACACCGCCGATGTGTACTCCTTCGGCACCAGTGAGGAGGTCACCGGGCGGCTGCTGGCGCGGCTGTTCGCCCGCCGCGAGGACTACGTACTGGCCACCAAGGTGTTCTTCCCGGTCGGCCGGGGCCCCAACGACCAGGGCCTGTCCCGCAAGCACATCCATGCCGCCATCGACGACTCGCTGCGCCGACTGGGCACCGACTACGTGGATCTGTACCAGATCCACCGCTGGGACGACGAGACTCCGATCGAGGAGACCATGGGTGCCCTGCACGAGGTCGTGCAGGCCGGCAAGGCCCGCTACATCGGCACCTCCAGCATGGCCGCCTGGCAGTTCGCCAAGGCCCAGCACACCGCCGAGCGCCACGGCTGGACCAAGTTCGTCTCGATGCAGAACCACTACAACCTCCTCTACCGCGAGGAGGAGCGGGAGATGAACCCGCTCTGCGCCGACCAGGGGGTGGGGCTCCTGCCGTGGAGCCCGCTGGCCCGAGGGCTGCTCGCCCGGGCCGGGTCGGACACGGAGAGCGTGCGCGCCGGGAATGACCCGCGCATCGAGGAGCTCTACACCGACCCCGACAACGACCGGCAGATCCTCGACCGGGTCGCCCAGGTGGCCCGCGAGCGCGAGGTGCCCGCGGCGCAGGTGGCGCTGTCGTGGCTGCTCCGTCAGCCGGGCGTCACGGCCCCGATCGTGGGCGCGACCAAGGAGCGGCACGTCGACGACGCCGTGGCCGCGGTGGAGCTGGAGCTGACCGACAAGGAGCTGTCCTTCCTGGCCGAGCCGTACCGTCCGCGCGCCGTCCGTCACTGACGCGGCCGGACCGTCGCTGATACGGCACGGCCGCCACTGACGCGGCCCCACCGTCACGGAGTCAGGGCGTCTGGCCGTACGACACGGGGTCAGGGCACCTGGCCGTACGGCACGGGCGTCTCGCCGTAGGGCCGGGATGTCCCGCCGTACGGCCGTCGCCCCGTCTCGTCCAGGACCACGACCTCCCAGGAGAACCCGGCCACCAGCCGCCCGTCCGGGTGCCAGGCCAGGGCGGAGACCGGCCAGGGGAAGTGCGCCGGCGAGCCGATCTGCTCGCCGGTGCGCAGGTCCCAGGTCCTGAGGGTACGGTCCCAGCCCGCCGAGACCGCCCGGTGCCCGCGGACAGCCACCGCGGTGACGCCGTCCGGGTGCCCGCCGAGCGACACGGCGCAGGCCGATCGTCCGCCGTCGAGCGGTACGGCGGAGCCGGAGGACGATCCGGTACGGCCCCGGCCTCCCGCGAGCCCGTCGCCGCGCAGGCTCCACAGGGTCAGATCGGCTCCCCCGGTCAGGACGCGGTCGCCCTCGGCCGCGATCGCGTTGACCTGACCGGTGGGCAGGCTTCCCCGCGGTTCTCCGGTGCGCAGGTCCCACAGCCGGGTCAGGTCCCCGGCGCCGCCGGTCAGCACGGTACGGCCGGTGACGGCGATCGCGTTGACCGCGGCGGGGCTCAGCGCGGCCCGGGACCTGCCCGTGCGCAGGTCCCAGATGCCGACCATGCCGTCCTCGCCCCCGGTGACGGCGATCGGCCCGGCCGTGGCGATCGCGTGCACGGCACCGGTGTGGCCGGTCAACGGCTCCCCGTCGCGTTCCCCGCTCTCCAGGTCCCACCGCCGGACCACCCCGTCGCCGCGGCTCGCGACCAGCAGGACGCAGCGGCCGCCGACCGTCGCGGCCGCCACGGCGTCGATCCGGCCGGGCACGTCGTACGACCGGCGCCGCCCGCGGAGCCGGCGCGACTCGTCCCCGCCCCGGCCGCGATCACCGTTCCAGACGGGATCGTGGATCCACGGGCCCACCGTGGTGTAGTCGTGCAGGCTGCCGTCGCCGAGGTCGGCGACCGACAGCCAGTGCCCCTCCTCATAGGCGTGGGCCATCACCGGCCATCCGCCGGAGTCGCCGAGGGCGACGGCGCCGACCCGGGAGGCGGCCACCAGAGGCGTGCTCCGCCGCGTGCGCAGATCCCAGAGGCGGGCGACCCCGTCGGAGCCGCAGGTCACGACCGTGTGGCCGGTGGCGGCGAGGCCCGCCCCCGACTCGCCGAGGGGTCTGCCCCACTCGCGTCCCGTGCGCAGGTCCCACACCCGGGTCCGGGCGCCGCCGGTGACCGCGACGGGCCTGCCGTCGAGGACGGCGGTCGCCACCGAGGACGCCTGAACGGCGACGGTCCGGCCGTACCGCTCACCGGTGAGCAGGTCCCAAACCCGCAGCGTGCCGTCCTGCCCGCAGGAGACGGCGACGGGGCGCCCGCCGAGACGGGCGGTGGCCACCCCGGGCACCGGCCCGTCGTGACCGGTCAGGGGATCACCGTGACGCCGGCCCGTGCGCGGGTCGCATACCTGCACCGTCCCGTCGTCTCCGCAGGTGACCGCCATGGTGCGCCCGCGCAGCCCGATCGTCGCCACGGCGTTGATCTGGCCTTCGTGCCCGCGGAACAGCACGCCGTGCAGGGCCTTTCCGGTGTGCACGTCGCGGATCCGCAGGTCGGAACCGCAGGCGGCCAGGGCCAGCGACCGCGATCCGGCCCTGACCATGGCCAGTGCCCGAACGCCGCGGACCCGGTTGCGATCCAGCGCGCGCGGCTCGCCGGCGCCGGTCACGTCCCAGGCCAGGATCCTCCAGTCGTCCGAGACGAGGGCGAGCGTGCCCAGGAGCGCCACGGCGTTCAGTCGTTCGTGCCCGATCCTGGTCTCGCGCAGCAGCCGGGCCGTACGCAGGTCCCACACGCGCAGGACGCCGTCGTCCCCGCCGGTGACGGCCAGGTGCTCGTTCGCGGCCACGCTGATCGCCCCGCCCGACTGGTTGTCCCAGGAGGGGCGGACCTGCTGGTTGACCTGCATGCCGTCCGCCCACAGGATCCGCCACACGTCACGGTCGGAGCCCCGGTCGGGCGCCGGGAGGAACTGGCGGCGGGCGTCGTCGACGCGCCGCAGCCACTGCCGGACGCCGGGATCTTCCATATCGGCGCAGGGTACCCGCTGCGGGCCGCCGGGTTCCCGATCCGCAGGCCGTACGGTCCCCGCCGTGGAACCCGATCGGCGTCCCGCGGCGGCGTACGGCGGCTCAGGCCGCGGACGGTGCTCAGGCCCGGGCGCTCAGGCCGCGGACGTCGCGAGAGCACGCATCCCGGGGACGCGCAGGACGCGCATCCCGGGGATGCGGCGGATGAGGGACACGGCCGGCCCCACCAGCGGCGGGCCCGTGATGAGCAGGGCGACGGCCCGGGAGTTGAGGTCCATCCGCTCGATGACGGCGCGCCGCGCGTCGTTCCCGGCGGTTGCCGCCTCCAGCAGGTCCAGCGCGTTGCGCCAGACCAGCTCCCGCCACTGGGAGATCACCGCCAGCGACTGCCGCCCGGCCGGCCCGCCCAGCGGTCCGGTGAACAGTGGGGCGATCGGGCATCCGTACCGCTCGGCGAGCAGCCGCATCACCACGGGCATGGCGGTCTCCAGGATCTGGTTCACCGCGTCGTGGTCGTGCTTGAAGACGCTCATGAGCGCCGGGTCGCGGTCGGAGGCCAGCTCGCCGACGACCTCGGCGATGCCGAGGGCGAGGTCGAAGTTGATGTGGGCGCTGATGCCCAGCCCGGCGTGCTGGAGCGCGGCCACGCCGGGCCTGCCCACCTGGGCGTAGGCGACGGACCAGGCGGCGCAGTCCTGCGGGGCGCCGGACAGCGACCAGGAGAGCGTCTCCAGATAACGGGCGGCGAACTTGCCGGCCAGCCGGGAGATGAACTCCGGATGCCTGAACAGGCCGGTCGCCATGCCGTCGACCACCCCTTCGGTGATCACCGCGTAGACGTCCGGGAAGATCGCCCGGGCGTCGCCCTGGCGGCGCAGCGTGTCCGACACCTCCCGCAGGGCCGTCAGGGCCTCCTCGGGAGAGGCCGGTATCCGGTTGTGAATGAGATTTTCCATCAGAAGAGGCATGCCGGAAATCCTGACCAATGCGGGACGTGTCCGCTGTGTCGCCGTACGCGTTCGGCGGCGGTAGAAATACGCGGAACGGGTCCTGGCCGGGCGCGAGGGCCGGGCCGTACAGTCGGCTGGTGAATCCTCATGACGGCGTGGTCGAGCTGTTCCACCGGGTGGCGGCCTCGGTGCCCGCCTATCGCGCGTTCCTCGCCGAGCACGGCGTCGACCCAGAACACATCCGGACATATCAGGATTTTGCGGGATTGCCGCTGACCACCAAGGACAACTACATCCGCCGTCATCCTCTGCCCGACCTCTGCCGCGACGGCACGATCGGGGACATGATCGCGGTGTCGTCCGGGTCGACGGGGGCGCCGGCGTTCTGGGCCCGCTCCACGGCCGACGAGCAGGTGATCGCCGAGCGCTTCGAGGAGGTCTTCCGCGACGCCTTCGGCGCCCGCGGGCGCCGTACCCTCGCCGTGGTCTGCTTCGCCCTCGGCACCTGGGTGGGCGGGCTGTTCACCACCGCCTGCTGCCGCCACCTGGCCGACCGCGGCTATCCCCTCACCGTGGTCGCCCCCGGCAGCGACCGCCGCGAGATCCTGCGGGTCGTCCCCGAGCTGGCCCCGTACTTCGACCAGGTCGTCCTGCTCGGCTACCCGCCGTTCCTCAAGGACGTGATCGACGCCGGGACCGCCCAGGGCGTCCCCTGGGCCGACTACTCCGTCAAGCTCGTCACGGCCGGAGAGGTGTTCAGCGAGGAGTGGCGCAGCCTGGTCGCCGAGCGCGTCGGCATGACCGACCCGGTCCGCGACACCGCCTCGCTGTACGGCACCGCCGACGCAGGCGTGCTGGGCAACGAGACCCCGCTGTCCGTCGAGATCCGGCGCTTCCTGTCCGCCCGTCCCGAGGTCGCCAGGCGGCTGTTCGGCTCCGCCCGCCTGCCCACCCTCGTCCAGTACGACCCCGCCGTCCGCTTCTTCGAGGAGCACGAGGGCACCCTGCTGTTCTCCGGCGACAACGGCGTCCCGCTGATCCGCTATCACATCGCCGACGAGGGCGGCCTGACGCCGTACGACCGCATGCTCGCCTTCCTCGGCGAACACGGCTTCCGGCCCGCCGCCACCGGCCCGCAGCGCCCCTTCGCCCACGTCTTCGGCCGCAGCCACTTCACGGTGTCCTACTACGGCGCCAACGTCTATCCGGAGAACATCTCAATCGGCCTGGAGCAGCCGGAGGTCAGCGGCTTCGTCACCGGCAAGTTCGTCCTGGAGACCGTCGAGGACGAACACCGCGACCGGCACCTGACCGTCACCGTCGAACTCGCCCCCGGCATCTCTCCCTCCGACAAGATCGCCCAAGCCGCCGGCGAGTCGATCCTGACCCACCTGCTCCGCCTCAACAGCGAGTTCGCCGCCTACGTCCCGCACCACCGCCGGGCCCCCGGCATCCGCCTCCGCGAGACCGGCGACCCCGACCACTTCCCACCCGGCGCCAAACACCGCTACACCCGAGGATGACAGAACCCCTCCCCCTTGGCCGCTGCGGGTCCACGGACACGAACACCGTGGTCGAAGGCGATAGCATCGATTTCGAGCGCGAGCGGAAGGAGAACGTGATGGGCTATCGTCCGATGACGCTTTCCGACCTTGCCGCGCGCCTGACGGCGAACACCGGTGACAAGATCCGCTGGAAACTCGTGTGGGAGTTCCTGGAGGAGTACCGCTGGGAGCCACCGGAGGTTCAGCCGTCGCTGCTGCAGGCCGAACCTGAATCCGTCGGGGACGAGCGGTGGGACGCGTTGCTGGCCGCCCTCGCCGAGCACCTGGCCGCCAAGCACGACCTCGCTCCCCCTGCGTGGACGGCTTCGCGGGTGCTCCGGCGGCCCTGGTTCCCGGCCGAGCTGGCCAGCCAGCGGACCGATGCGCTCGTCTGGGCGCCGGCGGCCTTCCGCAAGCACGGTGTCTACCTGTCGAGCAAGGATCTCGAGGCGGCGTGAGCGACGACGGGCTGCTCGGCCGGGCCGAACTCGAGCATGCGTTCACTGCGCTGGGAGAGCGGCTGGTACGCCGCGATGGCACTCGCCTATAACGCTGTCAGAGTCACCCGCGATGTCGACGCGCTCTTCGTGCCGCACGGAGTGGTACTGGAAGAGGCTTCCAGGTCGCCAAGGACCTCGGCCTGCCGCCCTGGTGGCTGAACGAGCAGGCCAGTGTCTACACCTCCGGCAAAGACGACCGGGGAAGCGACGGGTCTTCGATCACCCGGGGCTGCGGGTGATGGCGGCCTCCCCCGAGCACATCTTCGCGATGAAGGCGATGGCCGCGCGGACCCGCGACGTGGACGATCTCCGTCATCTGGCGGGCCTTGCCGGGGTGACGAACTCGGATGAGGCGTTCCTGCTGTGTGAGCAGTTCTTCCCCGGCGAGGAGCTCTCTCCCCGGGCGCGGGCGGTACTGGTCGATCTGTTCGGTTGAACGGACATCCATCTCTCCCGCGAACGTCCAAGGTCCGAGGGACCATCCACGCAGGGCATCCCATGAGCCCCGCATATGAACGCCGTACGGTATTACCGCATCAACTCATGTTCTACCCGGAGAACATCTCAATCGGCCTGGAGCAGCCGGAGGTCAGCGGCTTCGTCACCGGCAAGTTCGTCCTGGAGACCGTCGAGGACGAACACCGCGACCGGCACCTGACCGTCACCGTCGAACTCGCCCCCGGCATCTCTCCCTCCGACAAGATCGCCCAAGCCGCCGGCGAGTCGATCCTGACCCACCTGCTCCGCCTCAACAGCGAGTTCGCCGCCTACGTCCCGCACCACCGCCGGGCCCCCGGCATCCGCCTCCGCGAGACCGGCGACCCCGACCACTTCCCACCCGGCGCCAAACACCGCTACACCCGAGGATGACGCCCATCCGGTCAGTCCAGCGGCTCGAAGGGGTTGACCACGGACACACCGGTCCCCGCGAAGTCCTTCGCGTTCCTGCTCGCCAGCGTCCACCCGTGCACCCTGGCCGTCGCCGCGATCAACCCGTCCATCGTCGGAAGCGGGCGGACGGAGTTCAGCCGCCCCCATTCCTCCGTGACCTCCGGCGTGACGGGGATGATGCGATCGCCGAACTGCCGGTGGAGGGTGTGCAGCCAGCGTTCCAGGAGGGTCGCCTGGGACGGATCCTTGCGCCTGCGGAGCTCGACTCCGCAACGGATCTCGCCGACGGTCAGGGCACTGAGGTAGAGCGTGGGTCCATGAGCCCCGCCGATCCAGTCCCGGACGTGCGGGCTCCCGTTCCGCTTGCGGGCTTCGGAGACCACGTTCGTGTCGAGCAGATAGCCGGCGTCCATCAGTCGAAGTCCACCTCTCGGGGCAGCTCCCGGCTCCGGGGGAACTCGATGTCGTCGTCCCAGTCAGGATCTCCCAGGAGGAACTGCCCGAAGTCGGGGGCCTTTCCCTGGAGGCGGCGGTACTCGGCGATGTCGATGACCACGGCCACCTCTTCCCCGTGCCGGGTGATCACCTGGGGGCCTTCGCTCACCGCTCGCCGTACGACCTCGCTGAAGCGCTGTTTCGCCTCCTGCACCTGCCAGTCACCTATGGCGTCCCCTGTCTAGTCTGTCTAGACCGACGGTAGATCAATACAAGATCACATGCAGTCGTAGGGCACTACGTGATGGAACGGCTTGGAACGCCTAGGTCTGAAAGACCACGGAAAGGCGTGCGCGCGATGGACCGTTCCGTCGCCGTGGACGCCGATCACCGAGAGGGAGCCCTCATGCGAAAGTCACTCATCGCGTTGTTGTCCGCGGCGGCGGTGACGACCGGTATCGGGTTGACGGCGGCGCCGGCGCTGGCAGAGAGCCAGATCGTCAAGCTGGTGAGCGTCCAGAACGGCAAGTGCCTCCAGCCGAAGACCATGGCGGAGGGAGATGTGATCATCCAGCAGACCTGCAACGGGACCCATGCTCAGCAGTGGTTCATCGACTACCTTCCCCGCAACAAGATGCACCTGAGGAACAGGGCCAGCGGTTACTGCATGGAGGTCCGTGACGGGGCCTACAACGGGGCCCGCGTCGACCAGTGGGGATGCGCCAACATCAGCAACGAGAACTGGACCTTCGGCATCGGCAACAACCTCCTGGGATCGGGGATCTCCGGCACCTGGAGTCACTGCGTCGCCACACCGGGGTCCCAGGACGGCCTGGCCGTGGAGCTGCGGTTCTGCAACGGCAACTCCTCACAGCTCTGGAGCCGCCCCGCGGGCTGACATCCGGGTGCCCGTCCCGCGGGTGGGACATCTCAGGCGTGGGAGATGAGAGGGGCGGGCGCTCCGCGGGTCTCCGGCGGTCCGGGACCGGAGCCGTCCTCGCGTGTGAACCTGGGACGCATGGATGACATGGATGACGATGTCTATTCGGGCCACCACTGGCGCTCCTTGTACGAGAGCATTCTCGGCCACGAGGGCGCCGGGCTGGCCGACAGGTTGCGGCGGTGGCTGCGGGAGCATCCGGCGCACGTGGCGGAGGTGCGGGAGGCGGGCCGGGCCGGGAGTCATCTGGTCTCTCTGCGGAAACCTCTCCGTCCGGGCCACTACAGCCCGCTGGAACGGCTGTACGCCGTGAACCGCATCCTCGACCTGCTCATCCTGAACTACCGGGATCCCCCGGACGGTCCCGCGGCGGCGCCGGACGCGCGATACCCGTCGGCCGACGCCCATCCCGCCTTCTGCGAGGCGCTGGGCGCCGATCGGATCGGCGGGCGCGGGTTCCACCCGTTCTTCCACGAGGTCGTCGAGGTACGGCAGGCGGACGACCCGGACGAGCCTCCCTCGATCGTCGAGGAGCGCTGGCCCGGTTACCTCCTCGGGTCCATGCTGCTCATGCGGGCCGGAGTGGTCGTCACCGCCGGAGCCCGGCACCTGGTCGCGGGGGTCGCCGACCGGTCCACCCTGTACTGGACCTTCCGGCGCCGGTCGCGACCGACCGACGATCTCTCGCACGGCTGGGGAGGCAACTCGCAGTGGGCGACCGGCTTCCGCCGTGACCACCTGGTCGGCGGCGAACTGCACTACAACGTGGAGAAGGCGCTGGATCGGACGGACGCCAGAGAGGAAGAGGAGAAACTCGATCCTGCGGCGATGATCGAGATCGTCCGCTACCGGTGCAGCACCGTCGTCGACCACGGTGATGATCTGTTCCCCTACGACCACCACCATGTCGAGCCGGCCCCCGCGGACTGACGCGGCGCGGCCGCGGAGGTCGTCGGTGTACGGGCGGTGCGGGGATTTCAGGACAGGCGTACGCCGGGGGAGGTCGCGCGCAGGGAGTACAGGATGGGGAGGTGGGAGTCGCCGAAGGGGAGGCGGTACAGGCCGTCCTTGTCCGGGGGGAGGATGCCGCGGGGGTCGAAGTCGGCGGTGATGTGCTCGCCCAGGTGTTTGACCGTCAGACCGGCGCGGGCGACGGCGGTGACGATCTCGCCGAGCGAGTGGGGGTACTGGACCGTCTCCTGCTCCGGTGTCGCCAGATCGGGATCGGCGTAGGTTCCGCTGACCGTCTCGCGCTGCGGTTCGCCGCCGCCGTACGGCCAGTCGACGACCAGCGGGTCGACCGAGGCCACCGACTGGTAGGCCGGGTGCAGGTCCACCAGCACCAGGCTGCCCCCGGGCCGCAGCGCCATCGCCGCGCCCCGCGCCCACGCCGCGAGGTCGGCGATCCAGCACAGGACGCCGTAGGTGGCGACCGCCAGGTCGAAGCGGCCCGCCAGGGAGGAGGGCAGGCGCTGGGTGTCGGCCTCGACGAAGGTCGCCGCGAGCCCGGCCCGTCCGGCCAGCAGGCGCGCCCGCTCGACCGCCACCGGGGAGAAGTCGACGCCGGTGACGTGGGCGCCCAGGCGGGCCCAGCTCAGCGTGTCCATGCCGAAGTGGCACTGCAGGTGGAGCAGGTCCTTGCCGGTCACGTCGCCCGCCAGCTCGCGTTCGAGCGCGTAGAGCGTCTGGCGGCCGGCCAGGAACGACTCGACGTCGTAGAACCGGTCGGCGGCGGTGGAGCCGTGCAGGCGGGCCCGCTCGTCCCAGAGCGCGCGGTTCTGCGCGAGCCCGTCTTCCCCACCCGCTCTGCTCTCGGACATGCACCGAGCATGGCACACCGGCACCCCGGAAAGCGCCGTGCTCCCCCGCTCACCCTGCCGTGCTCCCCCGCTCACCCTCCGCCGAGCCGCCCGCTGACCCCCGCTCATCCCTCGGCCAGCTCGGCGAGCAGTTCCTCCTTGCGCCCCGCGGGGATGAGACGCCAGTCGGTGTCGGTGAGCGCGCCCTCCATCGCCCACAGGGCGTTCAGCGACAGTCCCGGGACGGCGGCGTCCTGCAACCGCCGGTAGACCTCCACCGCGCCCAGCTCGGCCAGTCCGTCGGCGTCGTGGACGCCCACCCGTCCCAGCCACTCTTCGCTCTTGGGGCCCAGATTGCGCAGGTCCGTGATCCTCATCCCGGCATTCTCCAGCACCCCGGCCCCCGTCCGGCGTCGCGCGTCAGGCCCGCAGCCCCGCCAGGAGCACCTCGTCGAGCACGACCGAGGCGGTCGTCTGGTCGGTGTCGTACTGCCCCGCGGTGACGGCGACCACGAGGTCCAGCTCGGGTGCGACGTAGATGCGCTGGCCGCCGTTGCCGAACCCGGCCGCCCAGGTGTCGCCCACGTACCAGTGGTAGCCGTAGTGGAGGCCGTCGTCGATCCGCACGTGCGGGCGCAGCGCCGTCTCCAGCCAGGAGGCGGGCACGACGCCGCCGCCCCCGCCGAGCACGAGCCGGCCGATCGCGAGCATGCCGCGCGGGGTCAGCCGCAGCCCGGAGGCCGCCATGGCCACCCCGTCCGCGCCGGCGGACCACTCGAAGCGCTCGATGCCCAGCGGGGCGAACAGCCGGTCGCGGGCGTAGTCCGGCAGCGCCAGCCCGGTGCCCTTCTCGATGAGCCGTCCCACCAGCGCCGAGGCGCCTCCGCAGTAGGTCCTCCGCACGCCGGGCTCCTCCGCGATCGGCCGCTGCAGGATGTAGCGGAACCGGTCGGGCGCCAGCTCCATCGCGATCTCGCTGTTGGCCGCGCTCGTGTAGGGGACGTCCTCGTTCCAGTCCAGGCCGAGCGTCATGGTGAGCGCGTGCTCGACCGTGAGCCGGGCGCGCCGGGGGTCCTCGGCGAGGTCCGGGTACTCCGGGAAGCCGCGCAGCAGCGGCTCGTGCGGTCCGGGGACCCGGCCGTCGGCCAGGGCGATGCCGTACAGCAGGCCGACGACGCTCTTGGTGACCGAGCGGAGGTCGTGGAGGGTGTCGGGCGTGAAGCGCACCCGGCCGAGGGGCTCGTTCAGTTTGAAGTCCTCGCCCTCGCCGTAGTGTTCGAGGATCACCCGGCCGTGGCGGGCGGCGACGACGGCGTGCAGGTCGGGCGCACGGCCCTGTTCGAGGGTCCGGGTCAGGCGGTCGGTGAGCGTCGCGGTGTCCATGATCCCTTTCTACGCCCTGCCACCGTGTCAGGGTACAGACGGCCGGAGAGAGCCGCTGCGACTTCTGATGAACGGGCTCATCGATGATGCCTGTGCAGCGTTTTCCGCAAATCCCGAAAATTAGGAAAAGTGTGAAATTTTACGTGGTCGAGGCGCCTTCTCCTCTGGTTTCGTTCCGACCTGTTGTTACCGAAGGGGGGTGAATCAAATGACGATTCAGGAGCAGGCTCAGGCCCTGATCGCCATGTCGGCCGGAGAAGCTGCGGCGCTGCAGGAGTGGTCGGAGATCGAGGGGGCGACCTTCGAGGCGTTCGCGAGCGCGTACGCCGGTGACCAGGTCTACTACTGCAAGGGCTGCCACGGCGGCTGATGAGGTGACGGTGGTCTGAAGGTGAGGGCGCGTCGCCTTACGGCGCGCCCTCGTTCAGCCGTCCGGGGCGTCGGCACGGAATCCCCGCACCGAATCACCGCACCGAATCACCGTTCCGAATCACCGCACCGAATCACCGCACCGAATCACCGCACCGAATCACCGCACCGAATCACCGCACCGAATCACCGTTCCGAATCACCGCGCTGAATCACCGCACCGGATTTCCGGCCCGATTCCCGCACCGGATCACCGTACGGAAATCCGGTACCGGACCGGGCGCGGTAATCCGCCAAGGAAAATCCCCACCGGCCCCCTTCTCACCGGGCCTTCCGGTGAACTCCCCCATCGTCCCCGGAGCATCCGTTGATCCCGCTGTTGCTGCGCGCCGTGCCGTACCGCACGACCGCCCCCGCGCTGAGCCTGGACTTCCAGGCCCGTGTCGGCCGTCCCGCCGCGACGGAGGGGCGGGACGGCGCCATCCCCTGCGTGGTGGTGATGACCCGCGCCGCCGACCGCGAGATGAACGAGCTCTCGCTCCACCTGGCGGCGGCCGGGATCCCCCTGGTGCGCGTCGACAGCGACCGGTGCCTGGGCGCGCCCATGTCGTGGGACCCGGCGGCGGGGGTCGTCGAGTGGTCGGGGGAACGCTTCCGCCCCGTGGTGAGCTGGCTGCGGTACTTCGCGCCGGAGTCCATGGGCGCCCGCAACCCGGCCGTCGCGCTCTACGCCAGGGAGCAGTGGGGCGCATGTGTGACCGCCCTGCACGCGGCGGGCCGCTCGCGCGCGGTCAACGCCGGCTGCCGGCCCGGCGTGCCCGACCGGGTAAGCCAGCTCGCCATGGCCGGGGCCGCGGGCCTGCGCACGCCCGCGTCGGTGGTGACCACCCGGCTGGCCGACGCGGCACGGGCCCTGCCGGGCACCGGCGACCTGCTGGTCAAGAGCCTGGGGCGGCACGCGATCGAGAATCCGCCGGGACGGCTGCGCGGGATCTTCCCCCGGCGGGTCCCCCGGGAGGAGCTGGCCCGCGAGAGCGGCGTCGAGCCGGGCCCCGTACTGGTGCAGGAGTTCGTCGAGGCCTCGCGGGAGCTGCGCGTCTTCGTGGTCGGCGGGCAGGTCATCGCCTACGCCGTCACCCGCCCCTCCCCGGAGGCGCTGTGGACCGACACCGGGGCGATCGGGGTGGAGCCGGTCGCCCTGCCCGGGGAGCTGAGCGCCGTGCTGGCCCGGATGGCCCGGCGGCTCCGCCTCGACGTCGCCGCCTTCGACCTCCTCGACGCCGACGAGCCCGTCTTCCTGGAGGTCAACCCGGAGTGCGACTGGCTGTGGGCGGACCGGACCGCCGGGTCGAGCCGGACCTCGCACGCCGTCAGGGATCTGATCGTCACGTTGTTCCGCGAAGGGTTCCGCGAAGGGCTCCGCGAGGGGGTCCGCGAGGGGGTCCGCGAGGGGGTCCGCGAGGGGGTCTACGAGGACCCCCGCGAGGGGGAAGCCGCGCGGGACGAGGGGGAGCTCTCATGGAAGAGGTGAAGACGGCCGCCTGCGCCGTGATGTTCTGGCAGGACGGGAAGCTGGTGTGGGACGACTACCTGCGCCAGCGGCAGTTCGCCCTGACCGGGCAGAGCGAGCGGGTGGTCCGCTGGTTCTGCGAGTGGCGGGACCTGGAGAGCGCGCGGCTGCTGGGCGAGCGGGCACTGGAGATCGCCGGCCGGCTGCTCGAGACCGGGGTGCTCATCCGCCGTGACTCGCCCGAGGACCTCGCCGAGCGCGAGCTGCTGGCCGAGTGGGGCGCCTTCGGCCCGGCCACGCGGTACCTGCACTTCGGGGCGCGCACCACCGCCGAGGCCCGCTACGTCGACCTCGCCGACGACGAGGCGTACTTCACCCGCAAGGCGCGCACCGATCCCCCGCCGCCGGTGGCCAAGACCTACCCGGACCGGCCGCTGGTCGGGCTGCCGGAGGGACGGGTCACCGGTGCGGACTGGCCGCGGCCCGGTCTGGTCGAGGCGCTGTACGGCAGGCGCTCGACACGGAGCTTCACCGCCGAGCCGGTGTCCCTGGAGGCCGTCGGCGAGATCCTGCGCCTGGCGGGCGGGGTGGTCGAGGAGCTGTGGCACCCGGAGCTCGGGCCCGTCCTGTTCAGGTCCGGCCCCTCGGCCGGGGCCCGGCACCCGCTGGAGCTCTATCTGTACGCCGACCGGGTCGAGGGCCTGGAGGCGGGGCTGTACCACTTCTCCCCGACCAGGGGCGGCCTGGAGCCCGTCGGCCCCGCCGTGCCGTACGACGTGCGGCTCGCGGCGACCGGCGGCCAGCACTGGCTCGCCGACGGGGCGGCGATGATCGTCCACACCGCGGTCCTGGCCCGCACGCGCTGGCGCTACGCCGGCCGGCGGGCCTACCGGGACGTCCTGATCGAGCTGGGACACCTCAGCCAGACGGTCCTGCTGGCCGCGACCGCCCTGGGCCTGGGCTCCGTCTTCGGCACCGCCGTACGCGACGAGGAGCTGGAGCGCCTGCTCGGCCTGACCGGCAGCGGGGAGCCGGTGCTCGGCGTCACCGCGATCGGGCACGCCTCCGCGCCGGAGGACGCCGGACCATGACCCCGGACCGCGCCCCCGCCCCGGCCCCCGGCCGTGCCTCCGCACCGGACCTCCGGCCCGCCGCCCCGGATCCCGGCCCCGCCGGACCGGCCCGCGGACGCGCGCCCGCCTCGCGGGCCGCCCGGTTCCTGGCCCTGGACCTGGGCCGTGACTTCGCGCTGCTGTGCGGCGGGCAGGCGGTCTCGCAGCTCGGCAGCCGGGGGTACGGCGTCGCCGTCATGTTGTGGATCCTGGCCTCCACCGGCTCCCCGGCCGTGGTGGGCCTGGTGGCCTCCTTCACCCTGGGCGTCGTGGCGGCGGCCAGCGTTCCCGCCGGGTGGGTCGCCGACCGGTTCGACCGGCGGCGCGTCATGGTGGTCTGCGACGGGTTGTCGGCCGTGGCCGTCGGTTCGCTGGCCGTGGCGCCCTTCCGGCTCGCGCACGTGCTGCCGGCCGTCGCGGTGCTCGCCGTCGGGTGGGTCGTGCGGGGCACCGCGGAGAGCGCGGCGATCCCCAACGTCGTGGAGGACGGGCAGCTGCCGCGCGCGATCGCGCTGGCGCACGGCCGGGGGTACGCGGCGGGGGTGGCGGGGCCCGCGCTGGCCGGAGTGCTGTTCGCCGTCGACCCCGTCCTGCCGTTCGTGGTGGACGCCTGCTCCTACCTCGTGGCGGGCGTGTGCGCGGCCCTGGTGCGGCGCCCGCTGCGGTCGGCCGGGCCGCCCCGGGGCGTGCCGGCCCCGGCAGAAGGGCTGCGCACGGTCTGGCGGCATCCGTTCCTGCGCGGGTCCACCCTGGTGGCGGCGCTGGCGGACTTCGTGGTCAACAGCGGCGGGCTGGTGCTGGTCGTCGTGCTGGAACGGCACGGCCTGCCGCCGCAGGCCACCGGTTCGGCCCTGGCCCTGGCCTACGCCGCCGGGTTGCTGGGCACCGTCGCCGCCCAGCGGGCGGGACGGCGGCTGCCGTCGCGGCGGCTGGTCGTGACCGGGCTGGCCGCCGGGACCGCCGCCACGGCGGTGCTGGCCGCGAGCCTGCCGGTGGCGGCCTGCGCCGGGTACGCGTGCCTGATGCTGGCCCGTCCCGTCTGGCAGATCCCCCTGCAGACGGACTGGACGCGGATGGTCGGCGACGAGATGCGCGGCCGGGTGAACGGCACGATCAGCCTGGTCATGACCGTGCCCGCGGCCACCGCCCCGGCCACCGTCGGCCTGCTCACGGCGGCCCTGGGCACCGGCCCGACCGGCCTGCTCCTGGCGGCGGTCATCGGCGCCGCCGGGCTGGCGTTCGCCGCCCGCGACCGGCGGACGCCCGTCCGGGCGAGCACGTGACCGCCCTCCGCCAGGCGGAATGACCGGCCCGCCGGATCGGGTCAGAACGCGGCGGCGACCTCGCGGGCGCGGGCCAGGGCCTTCTTGCGCTCCAGCTCGGCGTCGCCGGTCACCGTCGGGTGGTAGCGGATGTCGGTGATGTCGGTGATCCCGGCCCAGCGCAGCCAGCCGTCGAAGAACGGCGCCTGGAAGTCGGCGCCGAAGCCGGGCGGCAGGCCGGGCGCCCAGACCGCGCTGGTGTAGACGACGGCGGCCTTCTTACCCTTCAGCAGCGGGATGTAGCCGGTCTCCGCGTCGAAGCCGAAGACCATGCCGGGCTGGCTGACGACGTCGATGAACTGCTTCAGGACGTACGGCACGCCCGAGTTCCACATCGGGACGCCGAACAGGTAGGCGTCGTGGGAGTCGAAGCGCTCGAACGTCCTGACCGCCGCCTCCCAGGCGTCCCCCTCGGGGGTCTGCCCGGCGAACAGGGCCATCTTGGCGGCCGCGGCCTCGGGGCCGAAGGCGGGCAGCGTGCCGTCCCACAGGTCGAAGTGGTCGATCTCGGCGCCGGGGTGGGTGCGCCGGTAGGCGGCGAGGAACTCCTCGGCGATCGCCAGCGACTCCGACCGGGGGCCCCGCGGCGAGGCGGAGATGTGCAGCAGTCTCATGGGTCCGTCCTCCTGAACGATAAATCGGACTATAGTCCGCTTCTTCTCGAGAAGATACGGACCGCAGTCCGTTTCGTCAAGAGGGGGCCGGGAAACGTCGGTGCGATCTTCTAGGCTGAGCCCATGGCGAGAGCGAATGACGATGTGGCCGCGGCCCTGGAGGAATACGCCGAGCTGTTCGCGATGACGGGCGGCGACGCGTTCCGGGTGCGCAGCTACCAGAAGGCGGCCAAGGCCATCGCGGGCTTCCCCGAGGACATCGCGGCCGTGCCCGTGCGCAGCGTGCCGGGGGTCGGCGAGGCGATCGCCAAGAAGGTCGAGGAATACCTCCAACGGGGCAGCTTCCGGCAGCTCGACGACCTGCGCGGCAAGGTCCCCGAGGGGGTGCGGAGGCTGACCCGGGTGCCCTCCCTGGGCCCGAAGAAGGCGGTCTTCCTCCACCAGGAGCTCGGCATCGACTCCCCCGAGGCCCTCACCGAGGCGATCAAGCAGGGCCGGCTCAAGGGGGTCAAGGGCTTCGGCGCCAAGACGGAGGAGAACCTGCTGCGCGGCGTCGAGCAGCTCGAACAGGCCAACACCCGGGTGCACACCGGCGTGGCGATGGACCTGGCCGAGCGGATCATTGCCTCGCTGGAGGGCGGGGCCGAGCGCATCGCCTACGCCGGGTCCCTGCGCCGGATGAAGGACACCGTCGGCGACATCGACATCCTCGCGGTCGGCCCCGAGAGCCTGATGGACGACTTCAAGGCGCAGCCGTACGTCGCGGAGGTCATCGCCTCGGGCGAGAAGAAGACCTCGATCCGCACCCCGCAGGGCCTGCAGGTGGACCTGCGGCTGGTCCCGGCCGAGTCGTGGGGCGCCGGCCTGCAGTACTTCACCGGGTCCCAGGCGCACAACGTGCACCTGCGCGAGATCGTCGTCAAGAAGGGCTGGAAGCTCTCCGAGTACGGCCTGTTCGACGGCGACCGGCTGATCGCCGCCGAGTCGGAGGAGGACATCTACCAGGCCCTGGGCATGGAGTGGATCCCCCCGACCCTGCGCGAGGACGGCGGGGAGATCCCCGCCGCGCTGAAGGGCGCGCTGCCCGAGCTGGTCACCCTGCAGGACCTCAAGGGCGACCTGCACACCCACACCAACCTGACCGACGGCATCGCCTCGCTGGAGGAGATGGTCGCCGCCGCCCACGCGCTGGGCCACTCCTACTACGCGGTGACCGACCACGCCCCCGATCTGGCCATGCACCGCATGACGCTGGAGAAAATGCTGGAGCAGCGCGAGCGGATCCGCGAGCTGCAGGGTAGATATCCGGACATGCGGATCCTGCACGGAGCCGAGCTCAACATCGGGCCCGACGGCTCGGTCGACTGGCCCGCCGAGGTCCTGGCGGGCTTCGACGTCTGCGTGGCCAGCGTGCACTCGCACTTCACCCAGTCCCGCGAGGAGATGACCCGGCGTTTCGTCACCGCGTGCGAGAACCCGCACGTCCACGTCATCGGCCACCCCACGACCCGGCTGATCGGCCGGCGCCCGCCGGTGGACGCCGACTGGGACGAGGTCTTCCGCGCCGCCGCCCGCACCGGCACCGCGATGGAGATCGACTCCTTCCCCGACCGCTCCGACCTGCCCGCCGACCTCGTACGGCTGGCGCGCCATCACGGCGTGAAGTTCTCCATCGACAGCGACGCCCACGCGGTCCCCCATCTGGAGAACCGGCGCTTCGGCGTCGGCGTCGCCCAGCGCGCCTGGCTGACCGCGGACGACGTGATCAACGCCTGGCCGCTCGACCGGCTGCTGGACTTCCTGGGCGGTTAGGAGACGGTTCCCTCCCCCTCCCTCCGGATTACATGGTTTCCTGGTAGGAAATAGATGACAGTGGAAGGGGAGGTGCCACATGGCGTACGACGACCTGATCGGCCGGACCGCCCGGGCAGGCACGACGACCCCGGAGCGGGCGGCCGCCACAAGCGTGCCCGTCGATCCGGCCCGGACACCCCCGTCGGACGGGACGGCTCCCGGCGGGGAGGCGCCCGTCCACGGGATCGTCAAGCCGCTGCCGCCGGAGCTGTTCGTCGTGCACGACACCAACGCCGAGATGCGCTGGGAGGCCATGCGCGGCGCCGGCTACCACGTGCCGGCCGACCGCTTCTTCGTGCGCAACCACACCGTCACGCCGATCATCGACGTGACGGCCTGGCGGCTGCTCCTGCACGGCTCCGGACTTCGGAGGCCGCGCGCCTTCGACTACCGCGAGCTGCTCTCGATGCCGGCGGTGACACGTGATGTGGCCATCGAGTGCGCGGGCAACGGCCGCAGCCTCTTCACCGGCCAGCAGCACCAAGAGGTCCACGGCACCCCGTGGCGGCTGGGCGCCGTCGGGGTGGCCCGCTGGCGCGGGGTGCCGCTGGCCGCGGTGCTGGAGCGGGCCGGGCTCCACCCCGGCGCCGTCGACGTGATGGCCACCGGGCTCGACCCCGCCTACGTCGCCGACGGCGTCGACCACGGCCGGGTACGGCGGGCGATCCCGGTCGCCAAGGCGCTCGACGACGTGATCCTCGCCTACGAGATGAACGGCCACCCGCTCCCGCCCGACCACGGGTACCCGGTCCGGCTGGTCGTCCCGTCGTGGATCGGCCTGGCCTCGATCAAGTGGGTGGGCGACATCGAGGTCTCCACCTCGCCGCTGACCTCCCCGTGGAGCACGGAGTTCTACCGGATGTTCGGCGGCGGGCACCCGCCGCGGGGCAGCGAGCCGCTGACCGTCCGGGACCTGCGCAGCGCCTTCGAGCTCCCCTGGGGAGCCGTGCTGGCCGCCGGTCGCCCGCACGTGCTGCACGGCCGGTCCTGGTCGGGCGGGGGCCGGATCACGGGGGTCGAGGTGAGCCTCGACGGCGGCCTCACCTGGCAGCGGGCCGTGCTGCACGGGGCGGACGTCGCCGCGGCCTGGAGGCGCTGGCACATCACCTGGAAACCGCGGGCGACCGGCCCGCACACCCTGCTGGCCCGGGCCGCCGACGCGACCGGAACGGTCCAGGGCGAAAGCACGCCGTATAACGCACTGGGTTATCTCTTCGGTGCGGTCGCACACCATCCCGTGACGGTGATAAACGCCTGACTGATAGGTCAGTCACACACAAATATTACCTTCCCGTACCGCCGATAATGTTTTCGCTGTACGGCGCGCGTGTCCACTGATCAGGCAAGACGTGTTACCACTATCGGCGTTCCGATCCACTGATTTCATCTGAAATACTCCTGCGGTCGCACCGGTGAAACGTAGGGGAAACGAACCGGCGCGATGATTACCCCCATCCGTCGCCGCCTTATTAACCCCGGAGGTCCGAGACGATGCGCCAGCTGACCTCGCTCGACGCGCAGTTCCTGCACACGGAATCGGCCACCACCTCCGCTCATGTCGCCGGCGTCGCGGTCCTGGATCCGGCCGGCTCCCCGGCGGGCACGGTCACGCGGGAGGCGCTAGTCACGCTGCTGCGCGACCGGCTGCACCTGATCCCGGCGCTGGGCATGCGCCTGGCCGACGTGCCCTTCGGCCTCGACCGCCCGTACTGGACCGAGGACGACTCCTTCGACGTCGCCGACCACGTGCACGAGACCATCCTGCCGATGCCGGGTGACGAGTCCCAGCTCGCCGACGCGGTCGCCAGGCTCCACGAACGGCGCCTGGACCGCGACCGCCCGCTGTGGGAGATGCACCTGATCCACGGCCTCACCGGCGGCAGGATCGCCATGTACGCCAAGGTCCACCACTGCGCCGTCGACGGGGTCTCCGGCGCGGAGACCCTGGCCGCGCTGCTGGACCTCACCCCCGAGATCCGCACGGTCGACCCGCCCGCCGAGCGCGCGCCGGCCTCCGCTCCCGGGACGGTCATGATGCTCGCCGGGGCGCTCGCCCGGACGGTGACCCACCCGGTGCGCGTGCTGCGCTCCCTGGGCCGGGCTGCGGCCGATCTCGACGTGATCCCGATCGTCGCCACCCTGCCCGGCGCCAAACTGGTAGCCGCCGCGACCCGCAGGCTCACGGGGGGCGCCGGGGACCTGCCCGAGCCGCCCTCGCTGTCGGCCCCCCGCACCCCGTTCAACGGCCCGATCACCGCCGAGCGGCGCTTCTCCTACGGCTCGGTCCCGCTGGCCGACGTCAAGCGGGTGGCCAGGACCTTCGAGATCAGCGTCAACGACGTGGTCATGGCCCTGTGCGCCTCGGCCCTGCGCTCCTGGCTGCGCGAGCACGACGCGCTGCCGGACCGGCCGCTGATCGCCGCGGTCCCGGTGGCGGTCCGTACGGCCAGCGCCCGGGAGACGGTGGGCAACCAGCTGTCGGCCATGCTCGCCCCGATGCCCACCGACCTCGACTGCCCGCGCGAGCGCCTGCTGGCCGCGGGCGCGGCGATGCGCGCCGCCAAGCGCCGTTTCGCCCGCTCCCCGACGAACTGGCCGGACGAGCTGTCCTCGATGGTGCCGGCGACGGTGACCGCGCTGGCCACGCCCGCGATCTTCCGGCTGGCCTCGATGGCGGCGCCCCCGGTCAACCTGATCGTCTCCAACGTGCCGGGGCCGCAGTTCCCGCTGTACCTGTGCGGGGCCCGGATGACGGCCTACTACCCGATGTCGGTGCTCACCGACGTGAGCGGCGGGGTCAACATCACCTGCTTCTCCTACGACGGCTCGCTCGACTTCGGTGTCGTCACCTGCCCGGAGCGGGTGGAGGACGCCTGGCGGCTGATGGGGCACATCCAGGAGGCGATGGACGAGCTCGTGGAGCTGGCCGACGCGCGGGGCGTCTCCGGCGGGATCCGCCCCGCGCCTGCCTCCCGTCCGGCCAGTGAGCCGGTCCCGGCCTGAACCGCGGACAGCCCGGTCCCGGCCCGGGGGCGAGGGGCGGGCCGGGGCCGGGCCGAGCGCGCGGGCACCCGTTTCGCGGGGGCGTGCCCGCGCGGCTCACGCCCCCGGCCGTGGCGGCCGGGAGACCGGCGCGACCGGGCGGTCCCCGTCTCAGCCGGCCTTCGCGCCGACGGACTCCAGGAGCATCGGCAGCGTCCGGCGCAGCTCCCTGTTCCAGTAGGTCATGTTGTGGCGGCCGCGGTAGAAGTGCGTCTCCACGGGGATGCCGAGCTCCCGCAGCCGCCCGGCGAAGGCGCTGCCCGCCTTGTGGGCGAGTTCCTCGGTGATGTCGCCGAAGAGCTCGCCCTCCCGCTTGCGCCCGTCGCCCGCGGCCACGTAGAGGCGGACCCCGCGCAGCTCGGCCGCCCGGTGGTAGGGGTTGTGCTCCTCCCAGACCTCGCGGTCGCCGCGCGGGTCGCCCCAGATGCGCTTCCAGTCGGTGCCGAAGCACCCCGCGGTGGTGCCGAGCATCACGGCGATGTCCACCCCGGGCAGCAGGGTGTGCACGGCCCCGCTGAAGGAGGCGGCGGCCTTGAAGTTCCCGCTCGCGGCGTACAGCATCGCGCCCTGGCCGCCCATGGAGTACCCGGCGACCGCCCGCTCCCCGTTCGCCGCGTAGCGGCTCTCCAGCAGTGGCAGCAGCTCCTTGAGGTGGTAGGTCGCCCAGCGGGGCGGGCCGCCGTCGCCGCCGTTGTACCAGTCGGAGTAGCTGCCGCACCTGCCCCCGTCCGGCATCACCACGATGACCTGCGCGTCCTCGGTGAGCCGCTCGACGTCCGACCTCGACCACGCCTGATAGTCGTCCAGGCCGCCGTGGAGCAGCCACAGCGACGGCCAGGTCCGCCCGGCGTCGCGGGACCAGCCCCGGGGCAGCAGCAGCCGTACCCTGGTGACGTCGGCGAGGGCGGTGGAGCGCAGGGTCAGCTCCATGCGGCGCTCGCCCAGCCTCCGCTCTCCCACCACCTCGATGCCCTCGGGGTCCTTGGGAGCCTCGGGGGCCGGGCTCCCGGCCGGCCGGCCGGACGTGGCGGAGGCGGAGGGGGTGCCGGGCTCGGCGATCGGCCGGCGCTGGTTGGTGATCAGTGCGATCGTGGCGGCCACCACCAGGACGAACAGCCCGACCACGACCACGGCGCCGACGAGGAATCCGCGCAGTCGCGAACCGGGTGCCATGCGAGCCTCCGACCGTCTTATTGACGCGGAAAATAATAACGTCCCGCCGATCTCGGAGGCTGCCCCGAAAGTGAGTGACTACTCGGCAATAGAGTGGCGACCATGAGCTTTTCTGAGCTGAACCTCTTCCCGCTCTGCCTCGGCGGCAACGTCTTCGGCTGGACCGCCGACCGGGAGGCCTCCTTCGCCGTCCTGGACGCGTACGTCGAGGCTGGCGGTAACTTCATCGACACCGCCGACGTCTACTCCCGCTGGGTCTCCGGGCACGCGGGCGGCGAGTCGGAGACGATCATCGGTGAGTGGATGACCTCCCGCCGCAACCGCGACCGGATCGTGCTCGCGACCAAGGTCGGCATGCTGGACAGCCGCCCGGGCCTGTCGGAGGCGAACATCCGGGCGGCCGTGGAGGACTCGCTCCGCCGCCTGCAGACCGACTCCATCGACCTGTACTGGGCGCACATCGACGACGAGGAGACTCCGCTGGAGGAGACCCTCGCCACCTTCGACGCGCTGATCCGCGAGGGCAAGATCCGCAACATCGGCGCCTCCAACTACGAGGCCGACCGGCTGGCCGAGGCGCTGGCCGTCTCCGAGCGGGAGGGCCTGGCCCGCTACGGAGTGGTGCAGCAGCAGTACAACCTGGTCGAGCGCGGCTACGAGGGCGCGCTGCGCGAGGTGGTGGCCGGCGCCGGGCTGACCAGCACGCCGTACTACGGGCTGGCCCGCGGCTTCCTGACCGGCAAGTACCGGTCAGGGGTGCAGGTCGACAGCCCGCGCGCCGGCAAGGCCTCGGAGTACCTCGCCACCGAGCGCGGGCCCCGCGTCCTGGAGGCCCTGGACAAGGTGGCCGTCGCCCACGACACCGTCCCGGCGGCCATCGCGCTGGCCTGGCTGGCCGCCCAGCCCACCGTGGCCGCGCCGATCGCCAGCGCCCGCAACGTCGAGCAGCTCCGCCCGCTGCTGGCGGCCACCGAGGTGACCCTGGACGAGGACGAGCTCGCGCTGCTGGACGACGCCTCCCGCTGACCGCGCCCGCGTGAGGGGTCCGGCGGCGAGGACCCGGCGAAGGGCCTCGATGCGAGGCTCCGGCGAAAGGTCCCGGCCACACCGTGGCCGGGACCGGGGACCGGGAACCGGGAGGGAGACACTGGCCCGTCGCGACTCCAGCGGCTGTCTGATGCCGTCAGCCGCTGCCGCGCCCCAGCGGCCCGAACGCGACGTCCTTCTCCTGCTGCAGCACCTTCCCGTCGGCCCCGTACGCCGTCACCGTGACGGGCGGCGAATCCAGGGTCGCGGCCTCCTCATTCGCAGAGTCTCCGGAACTCCCAAGGTCTCCGGAACTCCCAGGGTCTCCGGAACTCCCAGGGTCTCCGGAGTCGCGCACCGGCCTGCCGATGATCCGTACGATGAAGAACCCGTTGGCGATCCGCGCCGCCGTACGCCGCCCGTCCGCCCAGTCGACCTCGACCCGCCGCACGGCGTCGCTGACCCGCCCGGCGACGACCCGGTACACGTCGTCCTTCTGTGACCGCTGCTCGCCGGCGGTGTACGAATGCGTGTGGCCGGTGTACGCGTCCAGCTGCAGATCACCGGAGAGCCCGGCCAGGTTCCCGGGCGGCTCGAACCCCCAGTAGGTGAAGACCGCACGCTCGGCCATGTCCTTCTGATCGGTCGGCGTGCAGAGCACGAAACCGGCCTCACTGCCCACCAGGGCAGTGCTCCCGCCCTTGTCCCGGTACTCCACCAGCACCCGGAAGTCCTCAGCCGCCCCGTGCTCGGCGATCCGCCGGTCGCCGTCCATGTCGTGCACCGGCCCGCCCCGGGGCATGCACTCGCGTACGAGCCGCAGCTGCTCGGAGGTGTTGTCCGGCAGGGCGGCCACACCGGCCGTGGTGTCCGGGCCGGTGGTGCCCGGGGAGGACAGGATCACCGTCGCGACCACCGTGGCGGTGACCGCGGCGGCCACGCTCACCGCCGTGAGACCGGCGACCGACCACGCCCGGCGCCGGTGCCGGTGCCGGGTGAGAGTCCGCCTGGCATAAACCCGCGGGTCTACGGGGGCGGCTTCACCGGCCATCAGGCGCAGCTCTTCGGCGATCCGCCGTTCGTCGATGGTCACTGCAGTCCCTCCAACAGGACGGTCTCGCCGACCAGCTCGCGCAGGCGGCCGACGGCTTGATGGGTTTGGCTGCGTACGGTGCCCACCGAGCAGCCCATGATCTTGGCGACCTCGGACTCCGGGAGATCTTCGTAGTAGCGCAGCACCAGCACCGCTCGTTTGCGCGCGGGCAGGATCCGTAACGCCTCGGCCAGCGTGATGCGGGTCTCCACCTCGCCGGTGCGGTCGGCCACGCCGTGATCGGGAGGTGCTTCGAGCACGCGTTCGCGGCCCCAGCGCGGGCTGCGCCACCGCCCGACCTGTTCGTGGTACATGACGCGGCGCACGTATGCCTCCGGGTTGTCCCGGATACGCCGCCAGTGGGCGACCGTCTTGGCCAGTGCCGTCTGAAGCAGGTCCTCGGCGGCGTGCTGGTCGTTGGTCAGGACGTAGGCGAGCCTGATCAAGCTGTCGGATCGCCTGACGACGAACTCGGTGAAGTCGCGCTGATGGTCAGGGTGCAAGGGCTCTCCTCGTATCTCGCACCATTAGACGCAGGGGAGCCGACGGATCTATGGTGCGCGGCGACACGTCCGGTTCGTACACGGGCGCTTAGGGAAATCCCTAGGTCCCCCACGGAAGCGGTGACGGCACCGCCGTTCCTAGGGTGAGAAGCCACTGCCGACTCTCCTTCTCCGTCGCATCGGTCTTCGACCCATCAGGGAGCGCGTGCCATGGCGAGCAACCAGCAACCGAGTGACGGCGCCGCGGATCCCCTGCGCGTCGCGCCCGACGTCGGAGACACGGTCCACGACGACGTCCTGCGCCGGTACGACGATCCGGCCGGGACGCGGCGGCGGGCCTCCTCGGCCCGCGCCGCCATCGAGGAGTTCATGTCGGGACGGGCCGGCGAGATGAAGACCGCCGGCCTGGACCTTCGCGAGGCCGACTCCGCCGAGGGCGTCAACACGCTGCGCATCAGGTACCAGCAGTTCCACAACGGCCTGCCGGTCTTCGGCTCGGGGGTGCACGCCGTCGCCGACATCCGGCTCGCGAGCGTCACGAACGTGGACAACTCCACCGACGAGCAGCTCGCCTCGGCGCCCGACCCCGGACAGGCCAGACCCTTCGACGAGGTCGGCGCGGCGGCCGTGGCCCCGTTCGCGGGGTACGCGGCCACCGCCGAGGTGACCGGGCGGACCCTGGGCTACACACGGGACGACCACAGGCCGCCGCTGCCCGAGCACGACTATCCGACCGCGCCGCTCTCGCTGCTGCGCACGGGCACCGAGGCCGACGGCCTCGTCCACCTGGTCTACGACTGCCGGGTGCGGACCGGCGAGCCCTACGAGCAGTTCAGCGTGGTCGTGGACGCCCTGTCCGCCGAGGTGCTGTGGGTGGCCCTGCTCGGCAAGTACGTCACCGCCAACCTCCGGGTCTTCATGCCCGATCCGGTGACCGAGTCCGACGACGCCACGCTGAGCTCGGCCTCCCCGGCGGACGCGCTGGACGCCTTCCGGCACACGGCGCAGGCCGAGGTCAACCCGGCCTCCGGCGGCGCGTTCACGCTGGAGGGCGAGTGGTTCCGCTGCGTCGACTGGGACGCGCCCGCCTTCCCCCAGCCCGGGGAGGCCACCCCCGACTTCGCCTACCAGACCCATCCCGCCGACCGGCGCTTCCTCAGCGCCAACGCGTACTACTGGCTCGACACCTTCGCCCGCTACCTCCGCGGGCTCGGTCACCCCGCGCTCAACGCGAACATGCGGCGCGTCGACGTGGATCCGCAGGGGCTCAACGGGCACGACAACAGCCAGTGGGTGCCGGGGGACCCGCCGCGGATCCGCTTCGGCGAGGGCGGCACGCCGGACGCCGCGGACGCGGGGGTGATCCTCCACGAGTACCTCCACGGCGTGTTCGACTTCCTCGACAGCAACCACGGCGGCTCGGGGTCCTACGAGCACAGCTTCTGCGACGCCATCGCGGCGGTCTTCCGGGACAGCGTCAGCATGGCCCGGCACCGGCGCGCCGAGACCTTCCCCTTCGACAACAACGCCATCGACCGCTGGAGCACCGAGCGCACTCTCGACCGCGCCGAGCGCTTCGACGACGCCGCGTTCTTCCGGTACGGCGCCAACCTGCGCAACTCGATGCTCGGCACGGCCGTCTGGCAGGCGTATCTCGGGCTCGGCGGCGACTCGGACGACCGGGACCGGCGGCAGCGCGCCGCCGACACCGTCATCAGGACGTTCGTGGAGATGCTGACCCTGGTCCCCGACAACACCTCCACCGGCGCCGCCCACGCCGTCCAGCTCGCCCAGGGCATGATCAGCGCCGACCACCGGCTGACCGGCGGCCTGCACGGCAAAGTGCTCGACGCGGTCTTCACGGCGCGCGGGCTGTGGGCGCCCCGGGCGGTGGACGTCTACATCACCGACAGCGAGGAGGACACCGGTGTCGTCCCCGGCCCGGTGTCGCACCGGACCTCGCCGGACATCTGGGTGCGCACCACCGCCCCCGAGGACGGAGACGACCCCGAGCTCGGACACCAGCCCCCGGTCGGCGGTCAGCCGAACCACCTGTATGTGCGCCTGCGCAACCGCGGCAGCCAGGAGGCCGCGGCGGGCTCCTTCACCGTCGAGGCCTTCCGGTGCGATACGGGCACGGAGATGATCTGGCCGACGCACTTCCAGCCGCTCGGCACCCTCACCGTCACCGGTCCCATCCCGCCGGGCGGCGCCGCCCGGGTCGGCCCGTTCATCTGGACACCGCAGGCCGCCGGGCCCGAACTCCTGCTCGCCGTGGCCCACGGCGCCGCGGATCCGGCGATCCCCGCGACCCTCACCACGCCGGTCCCGCACGACCGGATCGTCCGCTACGACAACAACGTCGGACGGCGCAGCGTGTAGCCGCGGCCGCCGGTTCCCGAGCGGGGACGCTCCGGTCCGCGGCGGCGACGGCCGCGCGCTCCACCCGCCCGCCATCACCACCGACCGAGGCGGAGACATGACGGCATCCGTACCACCATCCAGGCGATCGGCGGCGGCGCCATGACGCGGCCGGACGACTCACCCGCCTCCGACGGCTATCCCGTCCCCGACAAGCGCCGCCCGCCCTCGCCGAGCGCGCTCATGCCGGCGCCCGCCGCCAAGCGGGCGGACACTCCGGCGGGCGAGCGCATCGCCGCGCTCGTGCGGCTCGTCTCCGCCGACCGGCTGCGCGAGCACGTGACGGCGTTGACGGCCTTCCACACCAGGCACACGTTCTCGCCGAACCTCGCGGCGGCCGCGGAGTGGCTCGTCGGCCGGTTCACGACCGCCGGGTACGGCGACGCGGCCAAGGTGCCGTGGACCCGCTCGGGACACACGGCCGACAACGTCGTCTGCGTCAAGCCGGGCACGGGCGGGAGCGGTCCCGTGGTGGTGCTGTGCGCCCACTACGACTGCCGGATGGCCGATCTGTCCGACAGCTCGTCGAGGGCGCCCGGCGCCGACGACAACGCCAGCGGTGTGGCGGCGGTCCTGGAGATCGCCGGGATCCTGCGTGACGTCCCCCTGCGGCACACCGTCCAGTTCGTCGCCTTCTCCGGCGAGGAGCAGGGATTGTGGGGCTCCTCCGCGTACGCCGCGCAGCTCGGGCTCGCCGGTACGCGCGTACATCGCCTGATAAATCTGGACATGATTGGGTTCCGTCCTCCGGACGGCTCGATCACGGTGGAACGCGATCTGGGCAACGCCGTCCCCGGGAACGACGCCGACTCACAGGCGTTCGGCGAGATCATGGCACGGGCGGCCGCCGACCACACGACCCTGCCCGTACGGCTCGGCCCGATCTTCGCCAGCGACTACATGCCCTTCGAAGCCCGCGGTCACGTCACCATCGGCGCCTACGAGGGCGAGGGCAACCCGCACTATCACGAGACCTCCGACGACGCGCACACGCTCGACTACGGCTACCTGGCCGCGGTGACCCGCCTCACCCTCGCCACGCTTCTCATGCTCAGCCTGGACGAGGACGGGCCCGGCACGCAGAAGGGCCCGGCCGCGTGACGCGACCGGGCCCCGCCGTCGAGCGGCCGGAGGGGGTGGCCCCCGGTCCGTCCCCGCCGCGGCGGGGACGGACCGGATTCAGTGCTCGACGGCCTTCTCTGCGCCGACGCCGGTGAGGGAGCGGACCTCGATCTCGGCGTACTTGGCCGCGTTGTACTCCTTGCTGAGCTTGGTGCCGAGCCATCCGGCCAGGAAGCCGATCGGGATCGAGAGCAGGCCAGGGTTGCTCAGCGGGAACCAGGCGAAGTTCGCATCCGGGAAGAGCGAGGTGGGCTTGCCCGACACGACCGGCGAGAAGATCACCAGGACGAGTGCGGAGACCAGGCCGCCGTAGATGGCCGAGACCGCGCCCGCGGTGTTGAAGTTCTTCCAGAACAGGCTGTAGAGGATCGCCGGCAGGTTGCCCGAGGCGGCCACCGCGAAGGCCAGCGCGACCAGGAAGGCCACGTTCTGGCCCTGGGCGAGGATGCCGAGGCCGATGGAGACCGCGCCGATGACGAAGGCGGAGATCCGGGCGACCAGGACCTCCTCCTTCTCGGTGGCGTTGCCGCGCTTGAACACGTGCGCGTACAGGTCGTGGGAGAAGGAGGAGCTGGAGGCCAGCGTCAGACCGGCGACGACCGCCAGGATCGTGGCGAAGGCCACCGCGGCGATGATGGCCAGCAGGATCGTGCCGCCCACCTCACCGAAGATCGCCTCGCCGACCGCCTGGGCGAGCTGCGGGGCCGCGGTGTTGCCCGCCGCGTCCTGCGCCGCGATCGTCTTGCTCCCCACCAGCGCCGCCGCGCCGAAGCCCAGCACGAGGGTGAGCAGGTAGAAGGTGCCGATGATGCCGATGCCCCACAGCACCGACTTGCGGGCGTCCTTGGCGGTGGGCACGGTGTAGAAGCGGATCAGGATGTGCGGCAGTCCCGCGGTGCCCAGGACCAGGGCCAGGCCCAGGCTGATCAGGTCGAGCTTGCCCGCCAGGCCCTGCGCCTCGGTGGCGTACCTGCCGCCGCCGGCCGTGTAGGTCGTGGGGTTGCTGCTCTGCGCGGCGGCCTCTCCCATCAGGCCCGAGAGGTTGAAGCCGTACTTGCCGAGCACCAGCAGGGTGATCAGGGTGGCGCCGCCCATGAGCAGCACGGCCTTGACGATCTGCACCCAGGTGGTGCCCTTCATGCCGCCGACGACCACGTAGACGATCATCAGGACGCCGACGCCGACGATCGTCCACGCCTTGGCCGCCGGATCGGTCACCCCCAGCAGCAGGCCGACCAGCGCACCCGCGCCGACCATCTGGGCCAGCAGGTAGAAGATCGACACGGTGATGGTGGAGACGCCCGCCGCGGTGCGGACCGGGCGCGGGCTCATCCGGAAGGCCAGCACGTCGGCCATGGTGAACTTGCCGGAGTTTCGCATCAGCTCCGCGACCAGCAGCAGCGCCACCAGCCAGGCGACCAGGAAGCCGATGGAGTACAGGAACCCGTCGTAGCCGTAGAGCGCGATGAGCCCGGCGATGCCCAGGAAGCTCGCCGCCGACATGTAGTCGCCGCCGATCGCCAGGCCGTTCTGCACGCCGCTGAAGGAGCGCCCGCCGGCGTAGTAGTCGGCGGCCGTCTTGGTCTGGCGGCTCGCCCAGAACGTGATGCCCAGCGTCGCGGCGACGAAGAGCAGGAACAGGACGGTGGACAGAGCCTGGGAGCTCATTCGGGCCTTCCCTCGATCTCGTGGCGGATCTCGTCGGCGATGGGGTCGAGCTTCTTCTCCGCATGCCGGGAGTAGGCCCAGGCGATCCAGAACGTGGAGACGAACTGGAGCAGACCGAGGATCAGGCCGACGTTGATGTTGCCCAGCACCTTGATGCCCATGAAGTCACGCGCCCAGCCGGACAACACCACGTAGAGCAGGTACCACGCGAGGAAGGCCGCGGTCATCGGGAACGTCCACGATCGGAAGTGGCGCTTCAGCTCCTGGAAACGTTCACTGGCCTGCACCTGTTCGTAGACAGATGCGTCATGTTGTCTGGTGGTCACGAGGAGACCTCCCGCAAATGTGATGTGGATCACGAACAACGTAGGAGCGGACGGTACCCCGCGAGGAGACCTTGGGGCGCACTCTTCGCCCAGCCGCCGCCGACCGGCGGTCAGTTGGGGCCGGCGTGCGGTGAAAGGTCCTTCTGGCGCGACGAACGGTCCTCCGCCGGCTATCCCGGCTCCCCGGGCGGCGGGAGCGGGCAGGCCGGGCGGGGCGGCCCCGTCACGCGGAAGAACTCCAGGCGGAGGCTCTTGTCGTCCGGGAGCCCGATCACCCGTGACCGGCCGTCGCCCCGCCAGCAGACGGGCAGCAGGAAGTACTGCTGGCCGGCGTGGATGAGCAGCCGCAGGCCGTCGTAGCGGTAGCGGTGCCGCGGCCTGTCGCCCGGCGGCACCGGCAGCGCGCTCTCCCCCACCCCCGGCCCTTCGATGGGCAGGCGCTCGGGCGCGTACACCACGACGCCCGGCAGCCGCCTGGCGTCCGCCACCAGATCGCGGGCCACGTCGACGCCGCGGTTCTGCGCGTAGACGGCCGCGGACCACAGCGCGGTCAGGATGAGAAGCCCCATGAAGGCCACCCGTCGCGCCGTCCGCAGCGGCGGGGACTCGCCGCCGGGCCAGAGCCTGCGGTCGGAGGTCAGGGAGTGCAGGTGGGCGGCGTAGCCGATCAGCATCACGCCCAGCCCCAGACTCATCGGGACGATCGGCCACTCGGAGCGGTATCTCCCCAGCCCGGTGATCCCCGCGAGCCCGGTCAGGCACACCGCGAGCCCGGCCGCGGCCACCGCCGGAACGGCCCACCGCGCCACCTTCCGGAAGCGCGACAGCAGCCGGGTGAGCAGCAGGTGGGCCGGGATCGCGATCATGACCGCCAGCAGCAGGCCCGCGAGCGGCTCGATGGTCGCGTCGATGCTGCGGAACAGGTAGTCCTGCAGCGACAGGCCCAGGACGCTCTGGTCGAGGCCGAAGACGCGGTAGGTGACGCTCGCCCGTGCCCAGCCGAAATAGACCATGAGCGCGGTGACCAGCGTCGTCGGGGCCACGACCCTGGCCAGGACCTGCCAGAGGTGCGCGAAGTCCGACACGGAGTCATCCGCCGTACCCGCCGTGTTCTCGGCGTCCGCCATGCCTGCCGTATCCGCTGCGCCCGCAGCGGGGCGCGTCCTCCTCCCCCGCCGCGCCACCGTCAGTCGCCGCCCTCGCCGGAGCCCGGCCCGGTCCCGGCTCCGTCCGGGCTCGCCGGGCTCGGGCCCGGCTCGGTGGGACCGGTCGCGCTCCCGTCCGGGCTCGGCTCCGGCTCGGTGGAGCCGGTCGGGGACTCCGCCGGGTCCGGCGTCCCGGAGGTGGCCGAGGGATCCGGCGTCCCGGGGGTGCCGGCCGGCTCCGGCGTCCCGGACAGCTCGCACCGCACCTGCGAGCCGGGCCGCTTCGCCGCCTCGCACTCCCCCGCGTACTGCTCGGCCCGCTCCGGTTCGAGCCGGACCAGGTCGCCGAGGGCCGCGCTCACCTCGGCCTCCTGGCCTGTCGCGGCGTATCCGACGACCTGGGCGCGGTACAGCAGCGCCAGCAGCTGCCCGCGGACGGCTTCGGGCAGGTCCGCGCTCATCGCCTCGGCCTCGCGCAGGTCCGCCAGCCCCTCCTCGACCTGCCCGCCGTTGATCCTGGCGGTCCCCCCGCACACCCGGCGCACGGCCGCGGCCTGCGGACCCTGCCCGGTGCTCCGGTCCGCCGAGGCGGCCAGTTCCGCGTACTCGCCGGCGCGCAGCCGCCGGTCGCACTCCTCCACCGCCGCCAGCGCGGCCGCGGGAATGTCCTCCCCGCCTCTGACCGGCACGAGGCCGTCGTCGGGCGTCACGACGACCTCGGGACCCAGCCCGGCCCCGTCGTCTCCGGCCCCGCACGCCGTCGCCATCGTCAGCGCGGCCACGGCGGCGCACACCCCCGAGCCCTTCATGGAGTACCCCCGAACCCCGTTCCCGGACGCTCTGACGAATACCCGTTACGCGGGATCGGAAGCCTCAGCTGTGGCGGGGCCGCCAGTCGCCCCGGTCCACGTTCAGCGTCTCGGGCGTGTGCAGGCGCACCATCGTGCGGGCGACGCCCGCCGGGATGCGCTCCGGGGTCAGCAGGGAGACGATCACCATGACCGCGAAGGCGACGGGCACCGTCAGGGCGGCGGGCTGGGCCAGCAGGGCGCCCGCCAGGCCCGTGTACGGGCCTCCGGCGATCGTGACCAGGACCGCGCCGCAGGCCAGCCCGCCGCCGGCGAGCAGCCCGGCCAGCGCCCCGGCGGAGGTCAGCCGCCGCCACCAGATGCCCAGGACCAGCAGCGGGCAGAACGACGAGGCGGCCACCGCGAAGGCCAGGCCCACCACGTCGGCGACCGGCAGTGCGCGGGCCGAGGTGGCCAGGGCCAGCGGCACGGTCACCGCCAGCACCGCGGCGGTCCGGAACGAGCGCACCCCGCCCTTGAGGATGTCCTGCCCGATCACGCCCGCCACCGAGACGGTCAGCCCCGAGGAGGTGGACAGGAAGGCCGCGAAGGCCCCGGCCGTCACCAGCGCGGTCAGCAGGTCCCCCGCCATCCCCCCGATCAGGTGCCCGGGCAGGGTCAGCACCACCGTGTCGCGTCCCTCCAGGTCGGGCACGTAGATCCGGCCCAGCGCGCCGTACACCGCCGGCAGCAGGTAGAAGGCGCCCAGCAGCGACAGCACGACCAGTGTCGTACGGCGGGCGGCCCGGCCGTCGGGGTTGGTGTAGAAGCGGACGAGCACGTGCGGCAGGCCCATGGTGCCCAGGAACGTCGCCAGGATCAGCGAGTACGTCGAGTAGAGGCCGTACTCCCGGTCGCCCGACAGGGGCAGCGCCCAGCCGGCCGCGTCCTGCGCGCTCAGCCCCGGGGATCCGTCGGCCCGCCATGCCATCAGCAGGAACACCAGCGGCAGGGCGAGGGCGGTGAGCTTGAGCCAGTACTGGAAGGCCTGCACGAAAGTGATCGAGCGCATGCCCCCGGACATCACGTTGACCGCGACCACCGCCGCCACCAGCACCCCGCCGACCCACACCGGCGCACCGGTGACGGTCCGGAGCACCAGGCCGGCGCTCTGGAACTGCGGCATCAGGTACAGCCAGCCGATCAGCACGACCAGCACGCTGGCCACCCGCCGTACCGCCATCGACTCCAGCCGCGCCTCGGCGAAGTCCGGCAGCGTGTAGGCGCCCGAGCGGCGCAGCGGCGCCGAGACCAGGACCAGCAGCACCAGATAACCGCCGGTCCAGCCGACCGGCAGCCACAGCATGTCGGCGCCGTAGGCCAGGATCAGCCCGGCGATGCCCAGGAAGCTCGCGGCCGACAGGTACTCCCCGCCGATGGCCGAGGCGTTCCACAGCGGGGAGACCGTCCGGGAGGCGACGTAGAAGTCGGAGGTGGTCCGCGACAGCCGGAGGCCGAAGGCCCCGATCAGCACCGCGGCCACCACCACCAGCACGACCGCCGTCACACCGTAGGCGGTGCTCATCCGGTCTTCCCTCCCCGCGAACCCCGCATCCGCCGTTCCCGCGCCGCCCGCGCCCGCCGTACCCGCGGCGTGGCGGTCACTGGCCGTCCACCAGTTCGGCGAAGTGGCGTTCGTTGCGCTCGGCCTGCCGTACGTAGAGCCAGGCGCCCAGCACGAAGGCCGGATAGATCAGGCCCGCCAGCACCACCCACGGCAGCGGGATGCCCAGCAGCTGGACCTCGCGCAGCTGCGGCACCAGCAGGAACAGCAGCGGCAGCCCGCCCACCACGCAGCCGAGCACCGTGCAGACGAACATGGCCAGCCGGAACTGGGTGCGGACCAGCGAGCGCATGTAGACCTCGCCCAGCCGGGTCTGCTCGTCGATCTCCCTGCTGGCGGTGTAGCGGAGGTGACGGGCGGCCATCGTGCGGGGGCTGGTCACGACCTCCCTGCGCGGCTTGTCGTTCTCCTTGCGCGCGCGGTCGCCGTCGCGGCGGAACCGGTCGATCTCCTTGCGCACCCGCTCGCGTTCCCTGCTCACTTCACCGCTCCTCGCCGGCCCGCTCGCGTTCCCTGCTCACTCCGCACGCCCCTTGCGCGCCCGCCGGACCAGCAGGTCCCGCAGTTCCCTGGTGTGGCGGCGGCTGACGGGGATCTCGGTCTCGCCGATGCGGACCACGCAGCGGCCGGAGTCGATGTGCAGCTCGTCGATGTGCTTGACCGCCACCAGGTGGCTGCGGTGCACCCGGACGAAGCCGGCCGAGGCCCAGCGCTCCTCCAGCGTCGCCAGCGAGATGCGGACCAGGTGGCTGCCCCCCGCGGTGTGCAGGCGGGCGTAGTCGCCCTGCGCCTCGACGTAGCGGACCTCGGTGCTGGCCACGAAGCGGGTCACCCCGCCCAGCTCGACCGGGATGGTGCCGGGGTCGGTCCGGCCCGGGGCGTCGCCGTCCGGCAGCTCGGCCGAGACGAACACCCGGCGGATGGCCTCGGCCAGCCGTTCCGGCCGGACCGGCTTGAGCAGGTAGTCCTCGGCCTTCAGCTCGAAGGCGTCCACCGCGTGCTCCTCGTAGGCGGTCACGAAGACCACCCGCGGGGGGTTGGCGAACTGCGACAGCAGCCTGCCCAGCACCACCCCGTCCAGCCCGCGCATGCGGATGTCCAGGAAGACCGCGTCGATCGGCCTGCCGTCGGCGATGGCCCGGTCCAGAGCGCGCAGCGCCGCCGCGCCGTCTCTGGCCAGGGACACCTCGGCGATGCGCGGGTCGGCCCGCAGCAGGTACGCCAGGTCCTCAAGGGCGGGAAGCTCGTCGTCCACCGCCAGGACACGCAGGCCGGCCACGCTCGCTCCTCCGGGTCGTTCACTACGGAATTCCCTAGAGGGTGATGAATCAGACATCAGGTGTCAACTGCATCCGCGCTGTTCAGCGTGTCCAGCTCCCTGCGGTGCCGGTGGAGCGTCAGCGCGAGCGGGACCAGGAGCGCCAGCATCAGGCTCCCTCCGATCACCGCCAGGGTCCGCAGCCCGAACAGGTCGGCCAGCAGGCCGCCCGCCAGCGCGCCGAGCGGGATCAGGCTCCACAGGAGCGTGCGGATCACCCCGAGCACCCGGCCGAACAGGTGCGGCGGGATCAGTGCCTGGCGGATCGACATGACCACGACGTTCGACACCACGGTGCCCATGCTGCCTATTACACATGAGGCCACCAGCGTCACCGTCGAAGGCGCGGCGCCGATGAGCACGAAGAAGACCGCCGGGGCTCCCATCCCCGCGGCCATGACCGCTCCCCTGGGCAGCCTGGCGGCCAGCGGCGCCGCGACCAGCCCGCCGACCAGCCCGCCCGCCGCCGAGGCCAGCAGGAACCAGCCGAACGCGGCGGGGGGCAGTTCGAGCACGTCCACCACGAACAGCACCAGCACCGCCATGACGGAGCTGAACGCCCCGGCCGACAGCGCGCCGACCAGGGTGAGGTTGCGCAGGAACGTGTGGTTCCAGAGCCAGCGCACGCCCTCGGCCATCTCCGCGCGCATGCTCGCGGGCCGCTCTCCGGCGGCGCGCTCGGCCCGGTAGTGGCCCGGCAGCAGGAACAGCAGCGCCCCGGCGAGCAGGAAGCCCAGCGAGTTCGCCAGGAACGGGAGTGCGGCGGCGACCATGAACAGCGCGCTGCCCAGCGGGGCGCCGAGGAAGCTGTCGGTGACGGCGGTGGCCGCCTCGGTGCGGCCGTTGGCCTTCTCCAGCTGGTCGCGCCGTACCACCGCCGGCATGATCGCGCGGATCGCGTTGTCGTAGAGCGTCTCGACGGCGCCGAGGGCGAGGGCCGCCGCGTAGAGCATCCACAGGGCCGCCTGCCCCGTCGCCACCGCCAGCGTCAGCAGGCCCACGACCACGACCCTGACCAGCTGGGAGATGATCATCGCCCAGCGCCGGTCGATCCGGTCCACCAGGACCCCGCTGGGGATCGCGAACAGCAGCCACGGCAGGAAGGTCAGCGACGACAGGGCCGCGACGGGCACCGGGTCGCGGGTGAGGGTCACCGCCAGCAGGGGCAGGGCGACCCGGCCGACGCCGTCGGCGAGGTTGGAGACGGAACCGGAGGAGAACAGCACCCAGAAGCGCCGCCCCAGCCCCCGCGCGGGCGCGTCACCGGAGACGGCCGCTTCCCCTGCCGGGTCGGGCGCGTCCGTGCGACTGCTGCTCATGAGTCCTCCGGATGGGGGGCGGCTCCGTCAGAATGCTCAAGAAGATAGGTGATCTTGACATATGGTTGTGCGATAACTCAACAGTTGTTGTGATATCTCCATCACCATGTGACATACCAAACAGAGCGGCGGACGGCCCGCGGCATCCCTCAGTGGGCCGGTCCTCAGTGCGCGGAGACGCCCGGGTGATACTTGGGCAGACGCACGTTGACCTTGGTCCCCGCACCCTTCCCGGTCTCCACCACCAGGCCGTACTCGTCGCCGTAGACCTGGCGCAGCCGCTCGTCCACGTTGGCCAGGCCCACTCCCCCGGCCCCCGACCTCTCGTCGGCGTCCCCGGCCAGGATGCGGCGCAGCCGGTCGGGCTCCATGCCGACCCCGTCGTCCTCCACGCTGATCCGGCACTCCGCCCCGGCGTCCTCGGCGGCGATCGAGATGCGGCCGACCCCGGGTTTGCTCTCCAGGCCGTGCCGTACCGCGTTCTCGACCAGGGGCTGCAGGCACAGGAACGGCACCGCCACCGGGAGCACCTCGGGGGCGATGCGCAGCGTCACCTGGAGCTGGTCGCCGAAGCGGGCGCGCTCCAGGGTCAGGTAACGGTCGATGGAGCGCAACTCCTCGGCGAGCGTGGTGAACTCGCCGTGCCGCCGGAAGGAGTAGCGGGTGAAGTCGGCGAAGTCCAGCAGCAACTCGCGTGACCGGTCGGGGTCGGACCTGACGAAGCTCGCGATCGTGGTCAGCGAGTTGTAGATGAAGTGCGGGGAGATCTGCGCCCGCAGCGCCCGGACCTCCGCCTCCATCAGGCGGGTCCGGGAGCGGTCGAGCTCGGCCAGCTCCAGCTGGGAGTCCACCCAGTTGGCCACCTCGTGGGCGGCCCGCACCAGACCGGCCGAGGCGCTTCCGCCGTAGGCGGCCAGCGAGCCGACCACCCGGCCGTCGGTGGTGAGCGGCACCACGACCGCGAACCGGATCGGGCACTCGGGCAGGTCGCAGGAGACGACCTCCGGCCCGAGGACCTGGGTACGGCCGTCGGCCAGGGTCTTGGCCGCGTTGTCGAAGACCTCCTGGGCGTGGTGGTCGCCCTCGCCGTCGTAGACCAGCAGCCGGTGCTCGTCGGTGATCGCCAGCGCCGGGGAGCCGAGCAGTTCCCGCAGGTGGCGGGAGGCCTTCTGGGCGCCCGCCTCGGTCAGCCCGGCCCGCAGCGGCGGGGCGGCCAGCGAGGCGGTGTGCAGGGTCTCGAAGGTGGCCCGCTCCGCCGGGCTGCTGCCCAGGTCCCGCCGTCCGCGCAGCACCTGCCACAGCACCAGGGCGGGTACGCCCACGAGGGCGACGACCAGCAGGACGGCGACGACGGGTTCCACGCTCCGGACCTTATCCGTCCCCGCCCGGCGCCGGGGACGTCATCGGGTTCCGGAGCGCGGCGGTCAGCGGGTCACCAGCCGACCTTGGCCTCGCCCGCGATGAGGGACCTGGCGATGACCATCCGCTGGACGTCGTTGGTGCCCTCCCCGATGGCCATGAGCGGCGCGTCCCGGTAGAGGCGCTCGACCACGAACTCCTGGGAGTAGCCGTAGCCGCCGTGGATGCGCATGGCCTCCATGGTGGTGCGCAGCGCGACCTCGGAGGCGAAGTACTTGGCCATGGCGGCCTCGGCGTTCACCGCGCCCGCCTCCGAGCCGACGGCCGCCCAGTAGGTGAGCAGCCGGGCGGCCTGGATCTCGGTGGCCATGTCGGCGAGCTTGAGCTGGATCGCCTGGAATCCGGAGATGGGCTTGCCGAAGGCGTGCCGCTCGCGGGAGTAGTTCAGCGCGGCGTCGTAGGCGCACTGGGAGACCCCGACGGCGCGGGCGGCGATGTTGATTCGGCCGAGCTCCAGGGCGGACAGCGCCTGCTGCATGCCCCGGCCCTCGACCCCGCCCAGCAGCCGCGAGGCCGGGACGCGCACGTCCTCCAGCACGATCTCGCAGGTCTCGGTGCCCTTGTAGCCGAGCTTGGGCAGGTCGCGGCTCACGGTGTAGCCGGGGGTGCCGGCGTCCACGAGGATCAGCGACATGCCCCGGTGGGCCGGCTCGGTGATCGAGGTCTTGACCAGGACGGGCATCGGGTCGGCGTGCCGGGCGTTGGTGATCCACGTCTTGGTGCCGTTGATCACGTAGTGGTCGCCGTCGCGGACCGCCCGGGTCTGGATGCCCTGCAGGTCCGTGCCCGCGCCCGGCTCGGTCAGCGCGATCCCGGTACGGCGGGCGCCGGTGGCCAGGTCGGGCAGGAAGGTCTTCTTCTGCTCCTCGGTGCCGTACCGGGCGATCATCCACGCGGCCAGCGAGTGCGAGCCGAGCACCCCGGCCACGCCCATCCAGCCGCGCGCGATCTCCTCGAAGACCAGGGCGAAGGAGACCCGGTCCAGGTCCAGCCCGCCGTACTCCTCGGGGATCGTGATCCCGAACAGGCCCATGCGCTTGAACTCTTCGACGATCTCGGTCGGGTAGCGGCCGGTGCG
This sequence comes from Paraplanobispora siamensis, assembly GCF_016863175.1. Taxonomy (GTDB): domain Bacteria; phylum Actinomycetota; class Actinomycetes; order Streptosporangiales; family Streptosporangiaceae; genus Planobispora; species Planobispora siamensis. The sequence goes on along the minus strand of NZ_BOOJ01000029.1, from coordinate 89,993 downwards.
CTCCCACTCCGGGGCCACGGGCACGATCTCCCGGTCGACGAACTCCCGCAGGGTCCTGCGGAACATCCGCTGCTCGTCGTTCAGCTCGAAATCCACACTGGGTCCTTTCCGGAGCGGGCGTCGGCGGCCGTCAAGACCGGGGGACCGGGCGTCCCGGCTGGTCGCCGCGTTCCTTCAGGTAGGTCTCCGTCGGAACCATGACCTTGCGGCGGAAGACGCAGACCAGGGTGCCGTCCTGCTTGTATCCCCTGGTCTCCACCTCGACGATGCCCCGGTCCTCCTTCGACGCCGACCGCCGCTTGTCCAGCACGGTCGTCTCGCCGTAGATCGTGTCCCCGTGGAAGGTCGGGGCGACGTGCCTGAGCGACTCGACCTCGAGGTTCGCGATCGCCCGCCCGGAGACGTCCGGAACGGACATGCCGATCAGCAGGGAGTAGACGTAGTTGCCGACGACGAGGTTGCGGCCGTGGTCCGTGGTCGCCGAGTAGTTGTCGTCCATGTGCACCGGATGGTGGTTCATGGTCAGCAGACAGAACAGGTGGTTGTCGTACTCCGTCACCGTCTTGCCGGGCCAGTGCTTGTAGACGGCGCCGACCTCGAACTCCTCATAGGTGCGCCCGAACTGCATGCCTTCCCCTCTGCCACGGGTCCACGCGCCGTCCGGCGGGCACTTCGGCCGCGCCGGACCGGAACATTGTTCCAACGGGAAGGACGTTACCCTGTGCTATCCCACGTGGTCTACAACGGAGCCGCCCCGCGCTCAGCTCTTCCCCAGCGCACCGGTCCCGGCCAGCGCCAGCGTCGCCTCGGGGGTGAGCGGGTGGAACGGACCTCCCCGGACGTCGCGGTAGGCCCGCTCCAGCGGAGAGCTCCGGAAGAAGGCCGGCCCGCCCACGGTGTCGAGGGCGAGATCGACGATCGCCTTCGCCTCGCACACGGCGTGCCGCTTGGCCACCATCAACGTGATCAGGGTCTGCTCGTCCGCCGGCGGGTCCTCGCCCACCTCCTCCACCGCGGCCAGCAGCGCCCAGCGGGCCACCCGCAGCCGGGCGGCCATCTCCCCGATCTGCCGTACCGCCGTGGGACCCGGGTCCTGCGGGCGCGCGCCCAGGACCCGCAGCGCCTCGTCGCAGGCGCCCTGGGCGATGCCCAGGTAGACCGCGCTCACCACGGGCGCGAAGTGGATCACCGCGACCAGCAGCGGCCCGCTGAGACTGCCGTACGGCCGCCGCCCCACGACCTTCTCCGCCGGGACGAACACGTCCTCGAACACCAGGTCGTGGCTGGCGGTGCCGCGCATGCCCAGCGTGTCCCAGGTCTCGACCAGTGACACGCCCGGGCTGGACAGCGGCACCGTCGCGTGCAGCACCTCGGCGTCCGGGCCGGGCTCGCCGAGCACGGCGGAGGTCGACAGGACCGTGGCGACCGGCGCCTGCGAGCAGAACTTCTTGCGTCCGGTGAACCGGAAGCCCCCGTCGACCTGGACGGCCGTCGTGGTCGGGGACACCCAGTCCGATCCGCCGCTGGTGGCCATGATCAGCTCGTCCGCGGCGACGCGGCGCAGCGCTCCCTCGGCGTCGGGCGCACCCCTGCGGTGCCGCCAGCACTGCACGAGGGTGAGATAGAGGTGCATGGCCGCGGCGAGCGCGGCGGAGCCCGCGCGGCGGGCCAGCTCGCCCTCGGCCAGTACGACCTGGCGCAGGCCGGCGCCCAGGCCGCCGAACTCGTTGGGGACCGCCAGCCGAAGGTATCCGCATTCGCGCATCGCCTTGTAGGCCTCGGTCACGAAGGTCGCCTCGCGGTCGTGCTCGGCCTCGCTCGGCGCGCAGCGCAGGCCGAGCTCGGCGGCCAGCGCGACGATGTCGTCATCGGTCGGGATGGAGTTGACTGTGATGGTCATGGGGCAACGGTAGGAACGCCAGGTCACCGGCTCCTAGTACGAGATGTGTATCTGCCCGGAGCGCGGAAGCGAAGCTAGCCTGACGGCATGGGATCGTCCTACGGACAGTTCTGCCCTGTCGCCAAGGCGATGGAGCTGCTCGACGAGCGCTGGACGCTGCTCATCGTCCGCGAGCTGGTCACCGGGAGCCGCCACTTCAACGAGCTGCGCCGCGGGGTGCCGAAGATGTCCCCGTCCCTGCTGTCCAAGCGGTTGAACCGGCTGGTGCGGGCGGGCGTCCTGGAGCGCCGCCCCGACGGCGGCCGGGTGAGCTACACCCTCACCCCCGCCGGACGCGAGCTGCAACCGGTGGTCGAGGCCCTGGGCGCCTGGGGCATCCGCTGGATCCCCGAGATCGGCGACGAGGACCTCGACCCGCAGTTGCTGATGTGGGACATACACCGCAACATCGATCACGACGCCGTCCCGCCGGGCCGCACGGTGGTGCAGTTCAGCTTCCCCGACGTCGCCCCCCAGACCCGCGACTGGTGGCTGGTCATCGCCTCCGGCGACGCCGACGTCTGCGACCAGGACCCCGGCCATCCCCCGTCGGTGAGGATCACCGCCCGCCTGCGCCGGATGACCGAGATATGGCGCGGCGACCTCGCCTGGCCCGAGGCCCTGCGCTCAAGCGCGGTGGAGGTGTACGGCCCCCAGCAACTGCGCCGGGCCGTACCCGCATGGTTCAAGTTGTCGTCCTTCGCCCGGACGCCCCGGCCGTAGCCGCGCGAGGATGCGCGGCGCAGCCCGCCCGTGAAGCACGTCCGCGGCCGGCCGGGTGCCGCCCGGAGCCTCCGGCGCCTGGGGCCGCTTCGGCCCTTACGCCCTCTGACCGCCTACGCCGAACCGGGAATCGACGCCCGTCCCCGCAAAGGCGATGCCGGAACGCCGACGGCCCCGCCGGGAGGAGTCTCCCGGCGGGGCCGTCGACGATGCGTGTGTACCGGTGTGCGTGTCGCCTCTCGGCGAAAGGCACAACGCGGCTCCAGCCGAACGGTAGTCCGCGAAGGCAGTTATAGGTGAGGCCCGGGGACACTGGGCACACCGGCCACGATGTATGTAACCAGCCGACGGCGTCAGATGTTCCCGCGGTCGGTCCGGAATCCTTTCAACCTGCCGGCTCCGGCCTCGACACCCTTTCAATCCGCCGACTCCGATGGGCGGCACCCGGCCGGGGACGTGCTCCGCGGGGGGCTCACCCGCCCGGCACGCACCGCTCCAGAGCTGGTAAAGGCTCCTCGCGGCGGGCCGTCGTGGCGGGTTTGCCACGGAGATGATCCGGATAGCACGGAGAGGATCCGGACAAGGGGGTGCCGGGATGCGTCCGGCGGGGGCGGCCTCTCGAAGGAACACCCGTAGGAGAGATCACACGGAAGGCGGGAGCGGCGAGCGGTGACGACGACACGGGTCCCTGGGACACGGGCCCCCGCCGCGCGCCGGGTGCTCGGCGCGGCGGGGACGCTGCTGCTGGCCGCGATGGTCGCCGCGCAGGTGGCGACCGGGCTGCATCCGCGGCCGATCCTGCTCACCAGCGTGGTGGTGCTCCTGCTGGCGGCGAGCGCGGTCGCCTTCGCCGCGGCGGCCCACACCCTCCCCAGGGCCGTCGCGGCCTTCGCCGCCGCGGTGGCGGCCGGGTACGCGGCGGAGTGGGTGGGCGTCAGGACCGGGTTCCCGTTCGGGGACTACCACTACACCGAACTGCTGCAGCCGCAACTCGGCGACGTCCCGGTCATCGTGGCGCTGGCCTGGGGCGGCATGGGACTGGCGGCCCACGCGGTGGCGGCGGCCGCGGTGCCGGGCTCGCGCGCGGCCCGGATCGTCGTGGGCGCGGTGGCCCTGACGGCCTGGGACCTGTTCCTCGACCCGCAGATGATCCGGCTGGGGCTGTGGGTCTGGCACGAGCCGGGCCCGTACCGGGGCGTCCCCCTGGAGAACTTCGCCGGCTGGCTGGCGGTCTCGCTGGTGATGATGGCGCTGGTGGACCGCGTCGTGGCCCGGCCGCAGGAGCCGGGCACCGGGCTGGTCACGCTCTACACCGTGATGGCGGTCATGGAGACCGTCGGCTTCGCGGCGGTCTTCGACCCGCCGGACCCGCTGGTCGCCGCCGCCGGGGGGATCTGCATGGGCCTGTTCGCACTGCTCGCCTGGAGGCGTCGATGGCGGAAGTGATCGTGGTCGGGGGCGGCGTCGGCGGGATGGTCTCCGCGCTGCTGCTGGCCCGTGAGGGACATCTGGTGCGCCTGCACGAGCGCCTGCCCCGGCTGGGCGGCAAGCTCGCCGAGCACCGGCGTGACGGGTTCACCTTCTCCGTCGGTCCCTCCCTGCTGACGCTGCCCGGCGTCTTCGCCGATCTCGGCCTGGAACTCGACCTGGTGGAGCTGCGGGAGCTGTGCCGCTACCGCTTCGCCGACGGCTCGGCGTTCACCGCCTACCGCGACCCCGGCCGGACTGCCGACGAGGTGGACCGGCTGGCGCCGGGCGAGGGCCGCAACTGGCTGGCCTTCCACGACTGGGCCCGCACCTGTTTCGAGGCCTCGCGCCGCACCTTCTTCGCCGGGCCGCTGACCCGTCCCCCGGCCGAGGCCCGCCCGGCCGACCTGCTGGCGGTCGCGCCCGGCCGGACCCTGCACGGCCTGGCCCGGCGCTTCTTCACCGACCGGCGCCTGCACCAGTACGCCGGGCGGTACGCCACCTACGCGGGCTCCAGCCCGTACCGGGCCCCGGCCGCGCTCGGCTGCATCCCGGCGATCGAGCACGGCGAGGGCGGCTGGTACGTGCCGGGCGGGCTGCCGCGCATCGCCGACGCCCTGGCGGTGCTGCTGGAGAAGGCGGGCGTGGAGGTGGTGACCGGCTCCGAGGTCACCGAGGTGCTCGCCGACGGTGAACGGGTCCTGGGGGTACGGCTGGCCTCTGGCGAGCGCGAGCACGCCGACGTCGTGGTCGCCAACACCGACGCCGCGGCGCTGTACGGACGGTTGCTGCCCGACCGGCGCAGGCTGCGGCGCATCGCCGGCCTCGGCCTGTCCTCCTCGGCGTTCCTGCTGCTGGCCGGGGTGGAGGGGCGGACCGAGGGCCTGCCCCACCACTCGATCGTCTTCTCCGCCGACTACGAGCGGGAGTTCGCCGACATCTTCGACCGGCGCCGCCCGCCCGGGGACCCGACCGTCTACATCGGCTGCTCGGCGGTCGACGACCCCTCTCAGGCCCCCGGGGGCGCCGAGAACTGGACGATGCTGGTCAACGTCCCGTCCCGGGACCCCGAACGCTGGCCGATCTCCCCCGAGGCCTACCGGGACCTCGTCCTGGAGCGCCTGGCCTCCCGCGGCCACGACCTGTCGGGACGGCTCCGCTTCGTCGACCTGTTCACCCCCGCCGACCTGCGCGACCGCTACGGCGCCTGGGGCGGGTCGATCTACGGCGGCGCCTACGACGGCGTGCTGGCCCCCTTCCGCCGGCCCGGCAACCGGGGCCCGCGGCGGGGGCTGTACCTGGTGGGCGGCTCGGTGCACCCGGGCGGCGGGCTCCCCCTGGTGGCGATGGGCGGGCGCATCGTCGCCTCCCTGGTCGCCGAGGACTTCCCCCGCCGGTCCCGGCCCGCCGGAGGACACGCATGAGCCGCCAGCCACGATCCGCCGACGCCAGGGAGCACACATGAGCCGCCGGTTCCGGGGGATGCGCGTCAGGCCGCTCACCGCTTTGCAGGCCGCCGCGGCCGTCGCGGTGGCCGTACGGCTGGCCCGCGGGCGCACCCGGCTGCCGCCGCTGTCCGCGGCCCCCGAGACCCCGCTTTCCGAAACCAGGACCGAAGCAGCCGGGGCCGGGGAGATCTCGGTGGTGATCCCGGCGCGGGACGAGGAGCACCGGATCGGGGCCTGCCTGACGGCTGTCCTGGCCGATCCGGACGTCGCCGAGGTGATCGTCGTCGACGACGGCTCCTCGGACGGCACCGCGCGCCTGGCCGCCGAGCTGGGGGCGAAGGTCGTGACGGGGGCTCCCCTGCCCCCGGGCTGGGTCGGCAAGCAGTGGGCGCTGCGGCAGGGGGTCGAGGCGGCCCGCGGGGACGTGGTGGTCACCCTCGACGCCGACACGCGCCCGGCGCCCGGCCTGGCCGGGGCCGCGGCCCGCGCGCTGGAGCGCTACGACCTGCTCACCGTGGGCCCGCGCTTCGTCTGCGACGGGACCGCCGAGCAGGCGCTGCACGCCTCGTTCCTGGCCACCCTCGTCTACCGGTTCGGGCCGATCGGCCCGGCGGCGCCCCCCGCCCCACACCGGACCGTGGCCAACGGCCAGTGCACGGCCTTCCGCCGTACGGCGATGCTGGAGACCGACGGGTTCGCGCGGATCCGCGGGCACATGACCGACGACGTGGCCCTCGCCCGGTCCCTGGCCGCCGCCGGCTGGCGGGTGGGCTTCCTGGAGGCGGGCGGGCTGCTGGAGGTCGACATGCACGAGTCCGCGGCCGAGGTGTGGCGGGAGTGGGGGCGGTCGCTGCCGCTGCGCGACGTCACCTCCCCCGGCTGGCAGGCCGCCGACCTGGCGGTGGTCTGGCTGACCGCCGCCCTGCCGGTGATCCGGCTCGCGGCCGGGCGGCCCACCCGGCTCGACCTGGCCCTGCTGGCCGTACGGCTGCTGCTGACCGGGGCGCTGCGCGGCAGCTACGCCCGGCCCGGGCCCGGCGTGCTGCTGTCACCCCTGCTGGACCCGCTGACGGCGCTGCGGCTGACGCAGGCGACGCTGCGGCCGGTCCGCACCTGGCGGGGCCGTACCTACCCGGACGCCGCGACGGGCGCGGGAACGGCCTCCGCCACCGGAACGGGGACGGGCACGGACTCCGGCACCGCCACCGGCGCCCGCGAGACCACGACCGCCGGGGAGGTCACGACGGAGTCCGGGCCGCCCGCGCGGCCTGGCCGAAGCGCAGCCCGATGAGGCACATCAGCGCCCCGGTCGCGGCCACGTACCCGACCGGCGTGAACAGCAGCTGCAGGAGAGGGATGCCGAACACCCCGGCCCGCGCCCCGATCGCGAACGACCGGGTGACCAGGGCGGTCACCACCAGGACGGCCACGCCCAGCAGGAACGCGGGCGGGCAGATGACCGCGAAGCCGCCCACGAAGGTGAGGATGGACCGTCCGCCCCGGAAGCCGGCGAAGACCGGCCAGGCGTGCCCGATCATCGCCGCGGCCGTGGCGAGGTACACCGGAACGACGCTGTCACCGGTGACCACGCCGAAGCCTGTGGTGTGCGCGCCGCTGACCGTCAGGGCCGCCAGCGCGGCGAACGTGCCCTTGAGCATGTCACCCGCGAAGACGGGCACGGCGGCACGCCAGCCGAGCTGTTCCTTCATGTTCCAGAAGCCCGGGTTGCGGTCGCCGACCGCCCGGGGGTCGAAGCCGTACGCGCGGGCGACGAGCACCGCCACCGGCACGGATCCGAGAAGGTAGCCACCGATGACGGCCACGAGCACGGGGACCATAGCCTCGTTCCACCTCGTCAGGTATGCGGATCTGGGAGCCATGCGGTACATGGCGTTCGACCGGCCGGTGCTGGCGCGCACGCCGGGACTGCGGTTCTGGCGGCTGCTCGGCTCGGGCCGGGGCGCCTCGATGAGCCTGGACGCGGACCTGCGCCGCTGGGCCCTGTTCGCGGTGTGGGACGGCGAGCCGGCCCTGGACGGCTTCCTGTCCCGCTCCCCGATCGCGGCGCGCTGGAACCGGGAGGCGCAGGAGTCCTGGCACGTACGGCTGGCGCCGCTGGCCTCGCGCGGGCGCTGGGGCGGGGTGGACCCGTTCGCCACCGAGGAGGCCGGGGACATCGCGCAGACCGGGGCCGGAGCGCCCCGGCAGGCGGGGCCGGTGGCGGTGCTGACCAGGGCGTCGATCCGGCCCTCGCGGCTGGTCGCGTTCTACCGGTCGGTGCCGGAGGTGGACGCTTTGCTGCGGGAGCAGGAGGGCTGCCTGGCCTCGGTCGGCGTCGGGGAATGGCCGCTGGCGCGGCAGGCCACGTTCTCGCTCTGGCGCGACGCCGCGGCGGTGCGGGACTTTGCCCACCGCGGAGGGGCGCACCGGCGGGTGATCGGCCGGACCCGTTCCGGCCGCTGGTACTCCGAGGAGCTGTTCGCCAGGTTCGCCCCGTACGGCAGCGCGGGCACCTGGAACGGGACGGACCCCCTCGCCTGAACACCCTCCCCCGCCGGGACCGGCACGGCGGGTCAACCCACCGCCTCCACCTCGAGGTGGTCCCGTACCCGGGAGACGACCCCGCCGCCCGCCAGGTCGTGCGCCACCACGCAGGCCCGGGCGATCGTGCGGGCGCGGGAGGAGCCGTGCGCGACGACCACGGTCCCGCTCAGGCCCAGCAGCGCGGCGCCGCCGTGCGTCTCGGGGTCGTAGCGGCGCGCGACCTCGCGCAGGGCCTCCGGCCCGGCGATCCCGGCCTGCGCGATCATGGTCAGTACGGTGCGGACGGTGCCCTCGACGTTCTTGAGCACGACGTTGCCGGTGAACCCGTCGGTGACGATCACGTCGACCGTGCCCGCCAGCACGTCGTGCCCCTCGATGGGACCGTGGAAGCGGAACGGCGAGGACGCCAGCGGCCGCTCCGCCCGGCGGCTGAGCCGGTTGCCCTTGCCGGGCTCGGAGCCGATCGACAGCAGGCCCACCGCCGGCTCGGGCACGCCCAGGACCAGCTGGGCGTAGGAGGCGCCCAGCAGCGCGAACTGGGCGATCATCTCGGGTGTGGGGTCGGAGGTCGCCCCGGCGTCGATCAGGACGCTGGCCCCGCCGGTGATCTGGGGCAGCGCCACGGCCAGCGCGGGCCGCAGCACCCCATCGGCCCGGCCGACGCTCCGCACCGCGCACGAGACGACCGCGCCCGTGGACCCCGCCGACACGAACGCCCCGCCCGTGCGCTGGGCCAGCAGCTCGCAGCCCACCGCGATGCTGGAGTCGCCGGTGATCGCGCCGGACCCCCGCTCGGTCATCGGGACGACCTCCTCGGCGTGCACCACGTCGATCTCGCCGGCCGCGTCGTGACGCGCCAGTTCCCGGCGGACCTCTCCGGCCCGGCCGACCAGCAGCACCGGCACGCCGTGCTCCCGCAGGGCCGTCACGGCCCCCGCGACGACCTCCTGCGGTCCGTGGTCCCCGCCCATCGCGTCGACGACGACCGGTCCTGACATCGGGTCCTCCTTGAAGGGGTGGTGAAGGGGCGAAGGGGCGGCCTCAGGGGACATCGGCGGTCACCCGGCGTTCGGCGCGGTCGGCCGCGGTCGCCGCCAGCAGGTGCCGGGTGAAGATGGCAAGCCGCCGGGAGCGGGGGACGACGGCCCGGCCGCGCAGGACCTCGTACTCGCAGGCCTCGATCCTGTCGAGGATGCCTCCGTACAGCTCGTAGGCGGCGCGGATGCACGGCCGCGAGGAGGGGGTGAGCAGGCCGATCCCCTCCAGCGCCCGCCGGTAGTGCTCGCGGGCCCGCGCCGCCTCGAAGGCCAGCAGCTCCCGCAGCGCGGGGGTGCACGTGGGGCGGCGCAGGTCGGTCACGTCCACGCCGAACCGGTCCAGGTCTGCCAGCGGCAGGTAGACCCGGCCGCGTGCCAGGTCCTCGGCGACGTCGCGCAGGAAGTTGGTGAGCTGGAAGGCCAGTCCGAGCTGACGGGCCGGTTCGCGGGCCCGTTCGGCCATGCCGGGCAGGGGTTCGAGCACCGGCAGCATCATCGTGCCGATGACCGCGGCCGAGCCCTCCATGTAACCGAGCAGGTCGTCGTAGGTGGCGTAGCGGGTGACGGTCAGGTCGGACCGCATCGCGCGCAGGAACGCCTCGATGTCGGCGTGGTCGATGCCGAAGGAGCGCACGGTCTGCACGAACGCCGGGAGTACGGCGTCGCCGGGCGGCCCGCCGGCCAGCGCGGTCGCCAGCCGGTCCCGCAGCCCGTCCAGGGCCGCCGCCCGGTCCCCGGTCATCGTGAAGGAGTCCACGATCTCGTCGGCGTAGCGGGCGAAGCCGTACAGCGCGTGCACGTGCGGCCGCTTCCAGGCGGGCAGCAGCATGGTCGCCAGGTAGTAGGAGCGGCCGTGGCGGGCGTTGAAGCGCCGGCACAGCTCGTAGCTGCGGGTCAGGGAGACGGGTGCGTTCGTCATCGGCCGGCCTTCAGGATGCGCTCGGCGGCGAGCCTGCCCGAGATCAGCACCGGTGGCACGCCCACCCCCGGAGCGGTGTACATGCCCGCGAAGTGCAGGCCGGCGACGCGCCGGGCGGCGCCGGCCGGGCGGAACCAGGCCGTCTGGCGGAAGCGGTGATCCAGGGCGAACGGGGTGCCGGCCGAGTGCCCCAGCCGGGCCCAGGCCGGGGGGTCGAAGCCGAGCCGGGGGGCGGCCGACAGGTCGCCGTAGCCGAGGTCGGAGAGCCTGCCCAGCAGGCGCTCCTCCAGCCGGGGGGCGAGCCGCTCCCAGTCGCCGCCCTCCAGGTTGGGGGCGGGTTCCAGGGCGGTGAGCGTGGCGTGCCCGGCGGGCGCGGCGTCGGTGTCGGACTCCGGGTAGGTGACCAGGATGTTCGGGTCGGACTGCGGCCTGCCCGAGGTCAGCTCGGCGAAGCCGGAATGCCACCGGCCGCCGAAGTGCAGGGTGTGGTGGGCCTGATCGGCGAGCCTGCGGTCGAGGCCGAAGTGCAGCACCAGGCAGGACGGCGAGTAGCGGGGACGGCGCAGCCGCCAGTCGCCCGACCCCTCGGGCAGCAGGCCCGCGTGGGCCGCCGGGAGGTCGCAGGCGACCACGACGTCGCGGGCGGCCAGGCGCTCACCGGTGTCGAGCCGGACGGCGGCGACCCCGGAGGCGTCCCTTTCGATCTTCACCGCGCGCACGCCGTACCGCATCTGCGCCCCGGCCTTCTCCGCGACCGCGGCCATCGCCTGCGGGATGGCGTGCATGCCGCCGTGCCGGGGGAAGTAGACGCCGCCGACGGTGTCCATGTGGGCGATCACCGCGTAGATCCCGAGCGCCGTACGCGGGGAGAGCCCGACGTAGAGCGCCTGGAAGGTGTGCGCCTTGATCAGCCGGTGGTCGGTCAGGTGGCTGCCCACCAGGCGGTCCAACCGCCGGAAACCGCCCAGGGCCGCCAGCCGCGCCAGGGCGTGCGGCCGGGCCAGCTCGCGCAGGCGCGTCATGTCGCGGTCGATGAAGGAGTCCCACTCGGCGGCGAACAGCTCGCCGAGCCTGGCCCGGAACCGGCGGTAGCGTACGGCCTCCGCCGCCCCGCACAGCCGGCGCACCTGCTCGATCATGGCCTCCTCGCCGGGCACGACGTCCAGGTGCGAGCCGTCGTGGTAGCGCAGCCGGTAGTACGGGTCCAGCCGGCGCAGGGGCAGCCAGTGCTCCATCTCCTCGCCCGCCGCGGCGAAGGTGTCGGCCAGCACGTCCGGCATCGTGAGCACCGAGGGACCGGTGTCGAAGCGGTACTCCCCCATGCGCGCGGTCCCGCAGCAGCCGCCCGGGACATCCCGGGCCTCGACGACGGTGACCTCCCGTCCCGCCGCGGCCAGCCGCATCGCGGCGGCCAGACCTGCGAGCCCGGCTCCGACCACCACGGTCCGGCTCATGCGTTCCTCCTCCTCGCCCGGCGGGCGAGTCCGGTTCATCCACGGACGACTAGCGGCGATCATGCCCGTTTCCAGGGCTTTAACCGCCCGACGCGCCGAGCGGTGCGGCACCGGCCGTTCCCGCCGGCCCGCAGGCGCGACGGGCGGGCCGTCTGATCACTACATGGCTCTTCGAGGGGTGACGGCGTTCGGTTGCGGGCGGCGGAGAAGTCGCGGGCGGACGGCAGACGAAGGGCCCGTCCCCTGCGGGGACGGGCCCTTCACCCGTGATGTCTCGCCGGTCGCGGCCTACCTGCTCCGCCTGCGGCGCACGGCGCGGAACACCAGCAGCGCGAGCGCGGCCGTCACCGCCAGTGTCGCGGCGGGCCGCTTGGAGACCTCGGCCGAGACCTTCCCCGCGGTCTGCCTGACCTCGACCGGGGTGACGTCCCTGACCTTGTCCAGCGCGTGCGGGGCCGCCTCCTTGACCTTGTCCAGCGCGTGCGGGGCCGCTCCCTTGACGCGGTCCACCAGGCCGGTGGCGGTGTCGGCGGTCGCCGTGCCCATGCGCTTGACGTCGTCGCCGACGTTGGCGACGGTCTCGTGGACGCGCCCCTGGACGCGGCCCTTGATGTCGGTCTTGTGGATCAGCGCCTCCACGCTGTCCCCGAGCTCGCGGCGGGTCTCCTCGATGTCGCGCCGTACGGCCTGCTCCTCCGTCGTCCCGGCGGAGAAGGAGCCGGAGCCGCCGTCGTTCGGGGTGTCGCCGGTCGTCGCCCGCCCGGAGGCGGAGGTGCCGCTGGAGGAGGCGCTCTCGTCGGGGGGCGTGGAAGCGCCGATGTCCTCCCTGCGGGAACCGGTCGTCCCGGCGTCCGCGGTGTCGCGGCGCCGGCCCGGGTCGGTCTCGGTCATCGGTGTGCCCTTTCCTTCACGGCGTCGATGTCGTTCTTGACGCTGCGGATGGTTCGCTCGGGAGCCGGTGAGCCGACCTCCTGAACCTGGCGCTTGCCCATCAGCCCCAGGACCGCGGCCGTGGCCAGCAGCACCGCTCCGACGACCGCCGCGGCGGCCCAGGCGGGCATCACCAGGGCGAGCAGCAGGATCACCGCGGCCACCATCGCACCGGCTCCGAACAGGGCCACGACTCCGGCCCCGCCGAACAGCCCGGCGCCGCGTCCCGCGTGTCTGCCCTTCTCCGCGAGCTCGATCTTCGCCAGGCGGAGCTCGTCTCTGACCAGACGGGAGACCCCCTCGGAAACCTGCCGGACCAGCTCGGCGGTCGACAGGGAATCTTTCGTGCTGTGCGTCATGACATGCCTCCTCCCTATAGGAGTAGGCGTCTACCCGCTGTGGCCCCCGCAAACCATCGCGTGGCCGGGACCGGGTCTCCCCTCCGGTCCCGGCCACAGTTCGGGGCGCCGCCCGCCGTCCGTCCGCGACCTCGGAGATCGCCCCCGTACGGATCTCCGACGGTGTGCGCACGGCTCTCCGGCGGTGTGCGCACGGCGCCGCCACCCGCGGGGCGGCCGTCATCGATCACCGGTGACGGGTCAACGGTAGATCGTTCCCGCCGCCCCCGCATCGCTCGCGAGTCTGATCCGGCCGCGACCTGCGCGGTAGGCGCGGCCCCGCCGTACAACTCCCGCGGTATGCGCCCTCAACCGGACACCGGATGAGGGGATCCGGCCGGGCTGGCTAGCATGCGCGGATGCGGGCATGGACGGCGCTGGTGGACCGGGCGGGCAGGGTGGATCCCGGGCTCGTGGACGGGGTGTTCGCCGTCGCGCTCACCGCGATCACCCTGGTGTGGGCGGCCTCCGACCGCAGCGGCGCGTGGCGGCGGCCGGACGCGGTGGCGGTCCTGCTGACCTGCGCGGCGAACCTGCCGATCGCCGTGCGCAGGATCGTCCCGATGACCGCGCTGCTGGTCTGCGCGGCCGCCTCGATCTGCCACCACGCGCTGGGCTACCAGGCCGACGTGAACAACTTCTCCACCATGTTCGTCCTCTACAGCGTCGCGGCCCTGCGCCCGCTGCCGGTCATGACGGCCGGGGCGGCGGTCGCGACGGTGGTGTGGTGGTGGGCCGCGGCCACCGCGCAGGACGGCATGGCGCTGCTGAACGCCCTTCAGGGCCTGGCCGTCGTCGGCATCACCTGCGCGCTCGGCCTGGGCACCCGCAGGCTGGCCGAGCGCAACCGGCGCCTGGCCGAGCTCACCGAGCGGCTGCGGCGCGAGCAGGAGGACCGGGCCAGGCGGGCGGTCACCGAGGAGCGGGTGCGCGTGGCCGGGGAGCTGCACGACATCGTCGCCCACCACATGTCGGTGATCTCGGTGCAGGCCGGGCTGGCCCGCTACGTGTTCGCCAGCGACCCGGGGACGGCCCGCGCCGCGCTGGCCACGGTCGCCGACACCAGCCACGAGGCGCTGGAGGAGATGCGCCGGCTGCTGGCGGTGCTCCGGCTGGACCACGGGCGCGGCGGTGACGCCGTCTACGACCCCACTCCCGGCCTGAGCCAGCTCGGCCAGCTCGTCGACCGCGTGCGCACCGCCGGGGTGCCGGTCGAGCTGGAGGTGACCGGCAGCCCCCGGGCGCTCAATCCCGGGGTGGAGCTGTGCGCCTACCGGGTGGTCCAGGAGAGCCTGACCAATGTGATCAAGCACGCGCTCGGCGCCAGGGCGACGGTCCGGCTGCACTACGGCGGCGAGGAGCTGCGCGTGACGGTGACCGACGACGGATCCTGCCAGGAGGCGCCGGGCGAGGACGGGCACGGGTTGATCGGGATGCGCGAACGCGTCAGGCTCTACCGCGGCACGGTGATCTCCGGGCGGCGGCCGGAGGGCGGGTTCGAGGTGGCGGCCACGCTGCCGCTGTCACCCCCCAAGGGCGAGCCCGGCGAACCGGGGCCGCTGGACGGATCCGACGGGCGGGGAAGAGAATGATCAAGGTGCTGGTCGTGGACGACCAGATCCTGGTGCGGGCCGGTTTCGCCGCGCTGATCCGGGCGACGCCGGACCTGGAGGTGGTGGGCGAGGCCTCCGGCGGCGAGGAGGCCGTCAGGATGGCCGCCGCCGCGCGACCCGACGTGATCCTGATGGACGTGCGGATGCCGGGCCTGAACGGCATCGCCGCGACCGAGCGCATCCTGGCCGCCGCCGGGAATCCGCCGCCGAAGGTGCTGATCCTGACCACCTTCGATCTGGACGAGTACGTCTACGACGCGCTGCGCGCCGGGGCCTCGGGGTTCCTGCTCAAGGACACCCCGCCGGAGCGGCTGATCGCCGCGGTGCGCACGATCGCCGCGGGCGACATGCTGTTCGCCCCGACCGTGACCCGCCGCCTCGTCGAGGCCTACACCAACGGCCGCGGCTCCTCTCTCGTCCAGGACCCCGGCCTGGACGCGCTCACCGCCCGCGAGGTGGAGGTCCTGCGCCTGGTGGGCCGCGCGCTGTCCAACGCCGAGGTCGCCGACGAATTGTGCGTCAGCGAGGCGACGGTCAAGACCCACCTCAACCGGGCGATGGCCAAGCTGGGGCTGTCCAGCCGCGCCCAGGCCGTCGCCCTGGCCTACGAGACCGGGCTCGTCAGCCCCCGCAGAGGAGCGCCCTGACCGCGTGGTCCGGGCTCGGCGCCCGGGTTCCGTCCGGGATCGGCACCCGGGTTCAGCGTCCGGACCGCAGGACGACCACGAGCACCCGCAGGCCCAGGATGGCGCTGACCGCCAGCAGGTTGTAGCCCAGGAGCTGCAGCAGGCTGACGGTGGAGGTGACGGCCGGGCCGCCGTCGGTGCCGAGCAGGAGCACGGCCATGATCCCCGTGGTGGCGGCCAGGATGGTGAGCAGCACCTGGTGGAGCAGGCCGGTGATGTGGCGGCGGTCGCGCTCGTCGGCGAACAGGCGCACGTTGACGCCGAAGCGGCCGTTCTCCGCGGCGCCGACGATCCGCTCCACCCGGCGGGGCAGGCGGCGCATCATGGGCAGCAGGCCCAGGGCCTCCTGCACCACCGTCTCGCGCAGCTGTTCCGGCGTGCTCCGCTCGGCGATGTGGCGGGCGGAGAAGGCCCGCGCCTCGGCCACCACGTCGAACCCGGGGGCGAGCCCGGCCAGTGTCCCCTCGACCGTCGCCAGCGCCCGGAACACCGCGGCCACCTCGGGCGGCACGGCCAGGCCGTGGGCGGAGACGATCCGGAACAGGTGGCCGAACATCTGGACGTCGGGGGCGGTGCCGGCGGTCAGGTACCGGGCCATGAACCGGCCGAGTTCGCGCTCCAGCCCGCGTTCGTCGACCTCGTCGGGCCGCTCCACGACCTCCAGCAGGGCGTCGCCCACCCCCGGCGCGTCGCCCCGGTCCATCGCGAGCAGCAGGCGCTGCAGCGCGGCGCGCAGCGAGGCGTCCAGCCGTCCCACCGAGCCGAAGTCGAGCAACGCCAGCCGCCCGTCGGCCAGCAGCATGATGTTGCCCGGGTGCGGGTCGGCGTGGAAGATCCCGTGCAGCATGATCTGGCGCAGCAGCGTCTCGAACAGGGTCCTGGCCAGCTCCCGCCCGTCCGCCCCGTCCGGTACGGCGCCGCCGAACGGCACGCCGTCCAGCCGTTCCATCACCAGGACCCGCCGGCCGGACAGCTCGGGACGGGGCGCCGGCACGCGGACCGGCTCGCCGGCCGAGGCCGCGGCCACGGCGGCCATGTTGGCGGCCTCGACCCGGAAGTCGAGCTCCTCGCGCAGCGCCTCGGCGAACCCCCTGGACAGCTCGGCCACGCCGAAGGCCCGGCCCCACCGGGTGCGCCGCTCCAGCGACCGGGCCAGGCGGGCCACGATGTCGAGGTCCTGCTCCACCACGGCGGCGATCCCGGGCCTCTGGACCTTGACCACGACCTCCTCACCGCCGATCAGCCGTGCCCGGTAGACCTGCGCGATCGAGGCCGCCGCCAGGGGCTCGCGGTCGAAGGTCTCGAACGTCTCCGACACCGGCCCGCCCAGCTCGGCGACGAGCACCGGTTCGATCTCCGCCCACGGGGCGGCGGCCACCCGGTCCTGCAACAGCCGGAGCTCCTCGACGAACTCCGGGGCCAGCAGGTCGCTGCGGGTGGACAGGATCTGGCCGAGCTTGACGAAGGTGACGCCGCCGTCGTCGAGGGCCTGGCGCAGCGACCTGGCCAGACGCGCCCGGCCGGAGGGGCCGCCGAGGCCGGGGTCGCGGCCGCGCAGGTAGGGGCCCAGGCCGTGCCGTACGAGGATCCGGGTGATCGCCACGTAGCGCCGGGAGCGGGTCACCCGGCGGCGGATCCCCCTGACGACCTCCAGCGGCCCCGGGAACGTCCCCGGCGGCACCAGCACCTCGGCCACCACCAGGAAGACGAGCCCGGCCAGCAGCGCGCACACCACGCCCAGCAGCAGGAACCACAGCGGGGTGAGGCCGGGGTCGTCAGGGTCCACTCCGCCCGCGAACGCCTGCATGAGCGGCCCGCCGATCAGGAGCGCGAGCCCCCAGGCCAGCAACGTGCGGACCACTCCGAATCTCAGGTCCAGCAACCGGCGCGCGATCACGGTGAACCCGGCCAGCGTCACCGCCACCGTTACCGCGAAGCCCACCGTCAAGCCGAAGTCCATGAGTCCGCCCCTCCCGTCAGCCGCGACGGCGGACACACTAGATCAACCGCGGGGCGGATGCGGTGGTACGGGAATGCCGGTGACAATGGGAACCTTGTTCCGTTGGGGTTCCGTTGGGATCATGGTGAGAAAGGCGGCGCGCTCGGATGGCACAGATCGTCGGTGGCGGACGTCCGGTCAACGACGCCGAACGACGGGTCATCGCGCACCTGCGGGACAACGCGCCGCACGACTGGCTGCTGCTGCACAACATCGAGGTGCCGCGCGACGACGACGTCTTCGAGGTGGACCTGATCGTGCTGACCGGTCACGCGCTCTGCGTGATCGACGTCAAGGGGACGCGCGGCCGGATCGAGGTGTCGGGCACGCGCTGGTTCCCGGCCCGGCGCAGCGCGTTCGGATCCCCGGTGACCAAGCTGCGGGGCAACGGCCGGGCGCTCAAGGGCCTGCTCATGCGCGAGCGCCGCGAGCTGGAGCGGGTGTACGTCGACAGCGTCGTCGTGCTGACCGGCCCGGACGCCCAGCTGGTCGACCCGGCCGGCCGCGACTCGCGGCACGTCACCGACCTGGCGGGCCTGATCGGCACGCTCGGCGACGTCTCCAGGGTCCGGCGCGGCTACAGCACCGACGTCGCGCCGTACCGGACGGCGATCATCGAGGCGCTCAACGGCAGCGTGCGCCGCTCCACCGCGCCGCCCAGGTTCGGCAACTGGGAGGTCGAGGAGGAGCTCGGCGGCGACAACCGGGTCACCGAGTACCGGGCGATCAACGCGACCGTGCCGGGCAGCGAGACGGTCCTGCTGCGGGTCTACCGGGCCGACCCGCTGGCCGAGCCGGAGCCCAGGGCGGCCGAGCGGCGGCTGATCGCCAACGCCTACCAGTCCCTGACCCGCATCCCGCCGCACCCGTGCGTCGTGCGCTCCCGCGACTTCTTCGCGATCGACGACGAGAGCAGGTTCGTCCTGGTCCTGGACGACGTGCACGGCCGGGCGCTGCACCTGTATCTCGGCGGCTCCGGGCGCAACGCGCTCTCGACCGCGGCCAGGCTCGACGTCGTGGCGGACATGCTGCGCGGGCTGGCGCACGTCCACGCCAACAACGTCGTGCACCGGGCGCTCAGCCCCGCGTGCGTGCTGGTGGCCGAGGGCGGCCACGCGATGCTGACCGGCTTCGACTACGCCAAGCCCGGCCCGCGGGCGCACACCGTGGCCAACGAGCTGCCCAACGTGCTGGACACCCACTACGTGGCCCCGGAGTGCCAGGCCAGGCCGGAGCTGATGACGGCGTCCTCCGACGTCTACGCGGCCGGGGTGATCGCCTTCCAGCTGCTGACGGGCGCGCTGCCGCCGGTGAGCCCGGACGCGGGGGCCGCGACGGACGGCGTCGTCCCCGAGGTCATGGACCTGCTGCGCCGCATGCGCGACCACGCGCCGGCCAAGCGGCCCTCGGCCGCCGAGGCGCTGGCCGCCCTGGTGCGGGCCAGGGGCGGGCCCGTGGGTGGACCCGGGAGCGGGCTCATGAGCGGGCCCATGAGTGGGCAGGGCAGTGAGCCGCAGGGCTGGCCGCCGGCCGCCCCGCCGCAGGAGCCGCCCGCCCGGCTGAGCGGGTTCCGGCGGACTCTGCGCCGCATCACCGGCAAGGGAGATTGAAGGGGCCGTCCCGCCGTGTCCGCAGTCGGCTGGACGGCCCCGTCGTGCCCGCGGTCGGCCGGACGATCCCGGCGTGTCCGCGACCCTTCAGCACCGCGGTCGGCCGGGCTGTCCCGTCCTGCCCGCGGTCGGCTGATCCGGCGGCCGGCTGATCCGGCGGCGGTCAGTACGGCCTGCGGTTGACCGAACGGTTCTGGCCGCCGCGGAAGCGGCTGATGAGCTGGCGCACCTTCTGCTGGTTGCGCGGGTCGCGCGCCATCGTCTTGGCCTTCTCGAGGTTCCTGCGCCCCTGCGGGGTGCTCAGGTAGCTGCGGATACGGGATATCAGGGATGCCATTGTCTCCTCCTCGACTGTGAGGGACGGCTACCCGGATGAAGGCGCTCCAACCACCCGGGCCGCCTATCAGGAGTCGACGAAGCTCTCCGGGACCATCACGCGCAGGCCGTTCGGAACTGTCCTGACCGTGATCGGGGTCAGCAGGCGCACCTCGCCGTCGACGTCGGCGGCCATCGGGGGGTCGGTCTCCAGGTATATCTCGGTGCCGACGACGAAGGGCCCGCCCGCGAGGCTGCGCCAGCGGCCGGTGCTGGCCCGCACCAGGGTCTCCAGCAGCAGCCGCAGGCGCTTGCCCGAACCGAGCTGGTAGGCGACCAGCATGCCGTCGTCGATGCTGATGTCCCTGGCGACCTGCCAGCCGCCGTGGAAGCGGCCGTTGGCGATGTTGAGCTGGTGGGTGAGCAGCTCGTGGCGCTTGCCGTTCACCGTGAGGAAGGCCCGGAACGGCCGGTGCCCGGGCAGGATGGTCAGGGCGGTGAGCGGGTAGGCGGCCCGCCCCAGGAGGCGCTTGAGCCAGGGCTTGACCTTCCCGGCCACCTCGACCGAGACGCCGAAGCTGGTCAGGTTGGCGAACTCCCGGTCGCCGGCGATGCCGAGGTCGATGTCGGCGACCTTGCCGGTGCGCAGCACCCGGATCGCCCCGGCCAGATCCAGCGGCAGACCCAGGCTGCGGGCGAAGTTGTTGGTCGTGCCCAGCGGCAGCACCCCGAGGGCGACGTCGCGGTGGGCGACGTGCTTGACGGCGGCGCTGAGCGTGCCGTCGCCGCCGCCGACGACGAGCACGTCGGGCTTGGCGTCCAGGGCCGCGTCCAGGGTGGCGCGCAGGCGCTTGGGGTCGTCCACCGGGAAGACGCCCAGCAGGTCGAAGCCCTCGGAGCGCAGGATGCTCAGCACCCGGGGATAGCGGTGACGCCCACGCCGGGAGCGCGTGTTGACCACCACGCACACCCTCCGCCCGGCCCGGACGGCCTCGGTGTGCTCGGCCTTACTGCGAAGCTCGCCCACGCTGCTCCTTTTCCCTGAGATGCTCCGGGTAAATGGTAGGGGCCCCGCCGTCCTCAGACGGCAGGGCCCCATGATCCGGAACGGTTACTTCTTCGGCGGAGTCACCTGGACGATCACGCCGAGGTTGGCCGGGAGCGGGGCGATCAGCTTGAGCTGCACGCCCAGCGCCTTGCCCTCGTCACCGGGGTTGCCGCTGCCCAGCACGTGGCCGCCGCCGATGTCGGTGCCGTACAGCTCGGTGGCCGGGCTGCCGTCGGCGTTGACGACGCGGGTGCTGTACGGCTGGTCGCCCTTGGACGGCACGACCGCCGAGGCGTCGCGCAGGCGGTAGTACAGGCTGCCGTCGCGGGTCTCCAGACCCGGGTACCAGGTCTTGGCGTCGGTGAAGGTCTTCACCGCCGGGAGCGCCGGGAACTTGGTGCAGTACTGGGTGAAGGGCTCACCCTCGATGCACTCGGTGAAGGGGTAGGTCTTGCCGAAGGTGAACGCCGCGTTGGAGGACTGCGGACGCGAGGGGAGGTTCTTCAGCAGCGACGGGTCCTTCGCGGCCGCCTCGCCGCTGCGGCGCAGCGGGTCGTAGTGCGAGTCGACGACGAGGATCTCGCCCTTGGGGCCGACCGAGGGCAGCTCGAAGGTGTGGGCGTCGCCGTCGTTGGCCGGGTAGGCCGCGTCGCGGTACCAGACCAGCAGACCGGGCGCGTTGTACTTGAGCTTCTCCACCTTCCAGGCGTTGGGGTGCGACCAGGTGGTGTCGTAGGCGTACTGCAGGCCCTTGTCGAAGCCGTCGAAGTTACGCCACTCGGCCAGGTAGTACTGGACGCTCTGCAGGCTGCCGCTGTGGGTCTTCCAGCCCGCGCCGGTGGTGTCGGTGAAGGTGCCCTTGACGTTGGTCCAGCCGTTGTCGCCGCCCTCGACGTCGTCGCTCCACACCGTGGTGTCGCCGACGGTGACGGAGAAGTCGTCGGAGAACCAGCCGGTGTCCTCGAACCCGGCGTCGGTGGCGTAGCGCAGGCGCAGCTGGATCGTCTGGCCGGCGAACGGCGACAGGTCGACGTAGTCGTGCCGCCAGCCCTGCGTGGCGCCGGTCAGGCCGTACTTCTTGTCGCCGTAGTCGTGCATCCGCTTGTTCGGGTCGGCGTAGTCGTCGCCGGTGGAGACCAGCGCGCCGGACTCGTCGTAGATCTTCTGCTCGGCCCAGGTGGTGCCGCCGTCGGTGGAGACCTCGACGAAGCCGTAGTCCCAGTCGGCCTCGATGGCGTACTGGTTCCACATCCAGAACTTCTGGCCGGTGCCGGCCGGGACCTGGACGGTACGGCTCAGCTTGACGTCGGCCCAGCTCTGGTCGTTGCCGGACCACCACAGCTTGGAGCCGCTGTGCGGGACGGCCATCACGGTGGTCTTGTCGGGCAGGTTCACGCGGACGCCGTCGGCGGTGTACTTCGGCGTGCGCGAGGCCTGGCCGACGGTCACCGTCTGCGTGCGGTCACCGGGGTTGACGATCTTCGGGTCCGCCCAGCCGAGCACCCACTTGGCGTACAGGCCCATGTGGGTCGGCATCGACTGGATGAGCGGGCCGGCGTGCGAGCCGGAGGACATCAGGTCCCAGAAGTCGACGCTGGTGTCGCCGCCGCCGGTGGCGTCGTAGAAGTCCGGCAGGCCCAGGTCGTGGCCGTACTCGTGCGCGACGACGCCGACGCCGGAGTCCTCGGGCTGCACGATGTAGTTGGAGATCTTCTTGTCGGTGCCCGGGATCGTGTAGCCGCCGGGGATGGCGCTGGAGTGCGCCCAGATGGCGTAGGGGCCCTCGGCTCCGCCGCCGCCGGACTTGTCGGCGCCGGCGTGGATGAGAACGAGGTGGTCGATCACGCCGTCCGGCTCGAGGACGTTGCCGTCGCCGTCGGCGTCGGAGGTGTCCTCGACGTCGTAGTCGGCCCAGGGGAAGTTCGGGTTCTGCGCGGCCAGCACGTTGACCGCGTCCACGCCGAGCGCGGCGGGACCCGCCGGGTTGTCGGGGTGACCGGACATGTCCTGCGGGCGGGTGCCGCAGGCGCCGGCGCCGTACCAGGCCTCCGAGTGCGGGACCTTGAGCCAGCCGATGGCCTCGCCGGTGACGGTGTAGGCGCCCTTGGACATCTCCTCGTATATCTTCTTGACCGTGTAGCCGGAGATGTCGATGCCCTTGCGCCCGTCCCGGGGGTCGGTCAGGTCCATGCGCACGCGCTTGGTGATGCCCTTGTCGGAGTAGAGCATCGCGTTGTAGTGCTCCGGGCTGAAGTCCGGAACCCACATGGTGTTGTTGTCCTTGCCCGCGCCGGAGTCCGCCGGGTTGGGGATCCTGTTGTGCAGCGGGCCGTTGAGCTTGGTGCCCGGCGGCTCGGTGACGCAGTCGTTGACGTCGTCGATCGTCTTCGGACGGCTGAAGCCGGAGAAGTCGTCGTTGGCGTTCTCGTTGAACTCCACCAGGAGGGTCAGCAGCTTGGCCTGCTGGGTCTGGCCCGCCTTCTTGAAGATGAAGTCGTAGGGGTTCTTGCCCGACCTGATCGCCCGGGTCTCCCGCGAGGCGAGCATCTTGGCGGCGACCGGGTTGCCCTCGGCGAACTTGCGGTCGTACTCCCGCGCCTGCGCCATTCCCGAGCGCTTGGCGGAGCCGGGCTGGAACCGCTCGTCGATGGTGCTGCTGTCACCCTGGACGAGCGGGGGCGCGTAGTTGATGTAGTAGTCGCTCGCCTTGGGGACGTAGCGGGCGACCGAGTCATCGGTCTGCGCCGATGCACCGCTCACGGACAACCCCGCGGCCGCCAGCCCGAGCACGGGCACGATCGCGAGCAGGCGCCTGCGCGCGCCTCTCCCTCTGATGGACAACGGATACCCTCCCTGCCCGGGTTCGCCGGGCGCGGACGTTCCCGGCACGCCCGATATTGCGTGCCGACCGGGACGTTAGAGGAGAGAGTAAAGGAGATGTAAAGTCTCCGACTTATGTTGTCAAAGTGTGATCAATCGTTTATGTCTAGAAGTTGTGACATAACTGCGTTTCCTCAGGTGGGGGCGGCAGGCCGTACAGTCCCCATGTGACCGCTATCGCCGAACTCGCCGCCGTTCTTACGCCCGCGAAGGTGCTGACCGATCCCGATGTGACCGACTCCTATGCCCGGGACCGCACGTTCCTGGAGCCGGGCAGGCCGCTGGCCGTCGTGCTCGCCGAGAGCCGGGACGACGTCGTCGCCGTCATGCGGTGGGCGACCGAGCACCGGGTGCCGGTCGTGCCGAGGGGGGCCGGCACGGGACTGGCCGGCGGGGCGACGGCGGCCGAGGGATGCGTCGTGCTGGCCCTGCACCGGATGGCGGCGATCAGGGAGCTGTCGCCCGCCGACGAGATCGCCGTGGTGGAGCCCGGCGTCATCACCGCCGACCTGGACCGGGCCGCCCGCGAGTTCGGGCTGATGTACGCCCCGGACCCCTCCTCCTACGAGATCTCAACGATCGGCGGCAACCTGGCCACCAACGCCGGCGGACTGCGCTGCGTGAAGTACGGCGTGACCCGCGACTCGGCGCTCGGGCTGGAGGTCGTGCTGGCCGACGGGCGGATCCTGAACACCGGCAGGCGGACCGTCAAGGGCGTCACCGGCTACGACCTGACCGGGCTGTTCGTCGGCTCGGAGGGCACGCTCGGAGTGATCACCGCGGCCACCGTACGGCTGCGCCGCGCGCCGCTGGCCTACCCGGCGACGATCGCGGCGGAGTTCGGCTCGCCGCGCGACGCCGCGTCGGCGGTGGCGGCGATCATCGCCGACGGGTGCCAGCCGTCGCTGCTGGAGATGCTCGACCGGGCCACCCTGAAGGCCATCGACGACTGGAAGAACATCGGCCTGGAGCCGTCGGTCCAGGCGATGCTGATCGCCCAGTCGGACGCGGTGGACGGGCAGGCGGTGGCCGAGCGGATGAGCGCGCTGTGCGCGGAGAACGGCGCCTCATTCGTCGCGGTCTCGGCCGACCGGGCGGAGGCCGAGGAGCTGATCGGCCTGCGGCGCCTGGCCTACCAGGCCAAGGAGCGGCTCGGCGCCTGCCTGGTGGAGGACGTGTGCGTGCCGCGCTCGGAACTGCCCGGCATGATCACCGCCATCGAGGAGATCGGCGCCCGGCACGGGGTGCTGATCTGCACCGTGGCCCACGCGGGCGACGGCAACCTGCATCCGGTCTTCGTCTTCGAGCACGGGCTGGCCGAGCCGCCGCCGCACGTCTGGGCCGCGGCCGACGAGGTCTTCCGCGAGGCGCTGCGCCGGGGCGGCACGCTCACCGGGGAGCACGGGGTGGGCCTGCTGAAGCGGCGCTGGCTGGCGCTGGAGACGGGGCCGGTGGCCGGGGAGATCCACCAGGGGATCAAGCAGGTCTTCGACCCCCTGGGCATCCTCAACCCGGGCAAGGCGATCTGACCCCGCCCGCTCCCGCCCGGCCCGCTCCGGCGCCGTACGGCTCCGCATCCGCTTGCGCTCCTCCCACCTGGGCTCCCGTCCGGGATCTCGCCGTCGCACCGATCGCACCACCGTTCACACTGGTAGCGTTCTGCCGCACATTGCCTAATTTGCAGGTTTTTGCCGGGGGGTCATCGTGATACAGCCGCTCACGGCGGAGGATCCCGGGCGGCTGGGGCCCTTCGAACTGACCGGGCGGCTCGGGGAGGGCGGCCAGGGGGTCGTCTACCTCGGACGGGGACCGGAGGGCGAGCAGGTCGCCGTCAAGCTCCTCCACCACGGGCTGACGGCCGACGCCGAGGCCCGCGCCCGCTTCCTGCGGGAGGTCTCGGTCGCCCGGCGCGTGGCGCGCTTCTGCACCGCCCCGGTCCTCCACGCCGATCTGGAGGGCAGCCGGCCGTACATCGTCAGCGAGTACGTGCCGGGCCCGTCCCTGCGCCAGCTCGTCGACCGGGAGGGCCCCCGGCGCGGGGCCGCGCTGGAGCGGCTGGCCGTCAGCACCGCCACCGCCCTGGCGGCGATCCACCGCGCGGGGATCCTGCACCGCGACTTCAAGCCGGCCAACGTGCTGATGGGCCCCGAGGGCCCGGTGGTGATCGACTTCGGCATCGCCAGGGCGCTGGACTCCCCCGGCATGACGGCGACCGGCATGGCCATGGGGACGCCGTCCTATCTCGCGCCCGAGCAGCTCAACGGCGGCGAGGTCACACCCGCCGCCGACGTGTTCGCCTGGGGCGTCACGATGGTCTTCGCCGCCAGCGGGACACCGGCGTTCGGCCAGGACTCCATCGCCACGGTGATGAACCGCATCCTGACCGTGGAGCCGGACCTGAGAGGGCTGAACGGCCCGCTGCGCGACCTGGTCGCGGCCTGCCTGTCCAAGAACCCGGCGGCCCGGCCGACCGCGGAACAGCTCGTCGCCCACCTGATGAGCGGCACGGCCCCCACCCCGGCCCCCGGCTTCGCCCCCGCCTCGGCTCCGGGCTCAGCGCCCTTCCCCGCCGCCGGATCCGTCCCCGCCCCCTCCCCCGGCCCGTCCGCCGCGGACACCCGGCCGCCCTCCCCCGCCGCGCCGCGCCCGGGGGCCGCGCGGCGGCGCCCGTCCGGGCTGCTGCTGGCCGCGGTCGCGGGCGCGGCGGCGCTCGGCGTGGCCGCCGGGACCGTGGTCGTCGTCCGGAACATCGAGAACGCCTCGGCGGTGCGGATCGCCGCGTCGGCGGACCCGGTCGCGGACCGGCGGCAGGGCGGGGAGGCAGCCGCGGAAGCGACCCCGGACGACCTCTCCCCGGCGGGCGAGTCGCCCGTCCCGGAGGCGGAGGAGGACGTCCTCGAACCCCCGGACGAGGAGCCCGCGTCCGTCGGCGAGCTCAGCGACGATCCGGGAAGCGAGCGGGAGACCGAGCCGGGCGGGCGGCCGACGGGGAAGCCGACCTCCGGCGCCGGGGACGGCACCCGGGACGACACCGGGAACGACACCGGGAACGACACGGAGGACGACTCCGGAAGCGAGACCGGGGACGGCACGGGGGACGACACCGGCGGCACGCAGGGCCCGACCGCGAAGCCCAGCGCCACGCCCACCTCCAAGCCGACGCCCAAACCGACGCCCAAACCGACACCGAAGCCCACCGCGACCGCCAAGCCCACCACCAAGCCCACGGCTACCGTCAAACCGACGACGAAGCCCACGGCTACCGTCAAGCCGACGGCCACGGCCAAGCCGAACCCGTACACGGCGGCGGGGGTGTGCGGCGCGGGATTCAAGCAGGTCAACTCCCACGCCCTCGGCGGCGCGACCGTCTACCTGCTCTACAACGCCACGAGCAAGCAGAACTGCGTCGTCACCATGTCCAGGTACGTGGTCCCCGGCAAGATCAAGATGAACGCCACCCTCCAGGTGCAGGGCGGCGCCTCGGCGGGCAACCCCGGCAACTTCACCGCCTACGCGGGCCCGGTACGGCTCACCGCGGCCAAGAAGTGCGTCATCTGGGGCGGCGTGTACGGCTCGCTGTCATGGAAGAGCGGCTGGAGCCACTGCGGCTGACCGGATCCTCACGGCCGGATCCTCGCGGCCGTGAGGATCCGGCCGGAAACACCGTGCCCCGCCCTCCCTTACCGGCGGGTAGCTCCATGTGGCACGCTCTGGACCTGGGCGCAGCCGGTCCGAGGAGATCACCGGCTACGGCGGAGGGAGACGTTTCGTGAGCCGGTTGGACACCTCCTCGGGCGACTATCTCGCCCGGCGCGAGGCGATGCTCGCCAAACTGGCCGATCTGGAGGCCGAGCACGCCAAGGCCGTGGCGGGCGGCGGCGAGAAGTACGTCGAGCGGCACCGCCGCCGCGGCAAGCTGCTGGCCCGCGAGCGGATCGAGCTGCTCGTCGACCCGGACTCGGCGTTCCTGGAGCTGTCGCCGCTGGCCGGATGGGGCAGCGACTTCCCGGTCGGGGCGAGCGTGGTCACCGGCATCGGGGTGGTCGAGGGCGTCGAGTGCATGATCGTCGCCAACGACCCGACCGTGCGGGGCGGGGCCTCCAACCCGTGGACGCTGCGCAAGACGCTCCGCGCCGCCGACATCGCGCTGGAGAACCGGCTGCCGCTGGTCAACCTGGTCGAGTCCGGCGGCGCCGACCTGCCGACCCAGAAGGAGATCTTCATCCCGGGCGGGCGGATCTTCCGCGACCTGACCCGGCTGAGCGCCGCCGGGATCCCGACGATCGCCCTGGTGTTCGGCAACTCCACCGCCGGGGGCGCCTACGTGCCCGGGATGAGCGACCACGTGGTCATGGTGCGCGAGCGCGCGAAGGTCTTCCTGGGCGGCCCGCCGCTGGTGAGGATGGCCACCGGCGAGGAGGCCGACGACGAGTCCCTGGGCGGCGCCGAGATGCACGCCCGCGTCTCCGGCCTGGCCGACCACCTGGCGGCCGACGAGCACGACGCCCTGCGGATCGGGCGGCGGATCGTGCGCGGCCTCAACTGGGTCAAGCGCGGCCGCGCCGCGCAGGCCGTACGCGATCCGCTCTACGACGAGGACGAGCTGCTCGGGATCGTGCCGGAGGACCTGCGCGTCCCGTTCGACCCGCGCGAGGTCATCGTGCGGATCGTGGACGGCAGCGAGTTCGACGAGTTCAAGCCGCTGTACGGCGCCAGCCTGGTGACGGGCTGGGCGCGGCTGCACGGCTATCCGATCGGGATCCTGGCCAACGCGCGGGGAGTGCTGTTCAGCGAGGAGGCGCAGAAGGCCGCGCAGTTCATCCAGCTGGCCAACCAGACGCGCACGCCGCTGCTCTTCCTGCAGAACACGACCGGTTACATGGTCGGCCGGGAGTACGAGCAGGGCGGCATCATCAAGCACGGCGCCATGATGATCAACGCGGTCTCCAACTCGGCCGTCCCGCACCTCACCGTCGTCATGGGCGCCTCCTACGGCGCGGGCAACTACGGGATGTGCGGCCGGGCCTACGACCCCCGCTTCCTGTTCACCTGGCCGAGCGCGAAGTCGGCCGTCATGGGCCCGGCCCAGCTGGCCGGGGTGCTGTCCATCGTCGGCCGGGCCGCGGCCCAGGCCCGCGGGCAGGTCTACGACGAGGAGGCGGACGCGGCGATGCGGGCGATGGTCGAGACGCAGATCGAGACCGAGTCCCTGCCGTTCTTCCTGTCCGGCCGGCTCTACGACGACGGCGTCATCGACCCCCGCGACACCCGCACCGTCCTGGGCCTGTGCCTGTCGGCCGTCAACAACGCCCCCGTCCCCGAGCCCGCCGGCTTCGGCGTCTTCCGGATGTGACCGTCATGATCACACGTTTGCTCGTCGCGAACCGGGGCGAGATCGCCCGCCGCGTCTTCCGCAGCTGCCGCGACCTCGGCATCGAGACCGTCGCGGTCTTCTCCGACGCCGACGCCGACGCCGGCGCGCCGCACGCCGCCGAGGCCGACCACGCCGTACGGCTCCCCGGCGCCCGGCCCGCCGACACCTACCTGTCGATCGAGAAGATCGTCGAGGCCGCCCGGCGCAGCGGCGCGGACGCCGTCCACCCCGGCTACGGCTTCCTGTCGGAGAACGCCGGCTTCGCCCGCGCCGTCCTGGACGCCGGCCTGACCTGGGTGGGCCCGAGCCCGGAGTCCATCGCCGCCATGGGCTCCAAAATCGAGGCCAAGGCCCTGATGTCCGCCGCCGGCGTCCCCATCCTCCCCAGCCTCACCGTCCCCTCCGCCCCGGCCGCGGACTCCCCCGCCGACACCGGGCGATTGGCCTACCCGCTGCTGGTCAAGGCCTCGGCGGGCGGCGGGGGCCGGGGGATGCGGGTCGTCCGCGCACCCGGTGACCTCGACGGGGAGATCGAGGCGGCTCAGCGGGAGGCGGAGTCGGCCTTCGGGGACGGGACGGTCTTCGTCGAGCCGCTGCTGGAGGACGCCCGGCACATCGAGGTGCAGATCCTGGCCGACGGGCACGGGACGGTCTGGGCGCTGGGCGAGCGGGAGTGCTCGATCCAGCGGCGGCACCAGAAGGTGATCGAGGAGGCGCCCTCCCCGGCGGTCTCCCCCGAGCTGCGGGCGCGCCTGTGCGAGGCGGCGGTCAGGGCGGCGCGGGCCATCGGCTACGTCGGCGCGGGCACCGTCGAGTTCCTCGTCAAGGCCGACACCGTCGCGTTCCTGGAGATGAACACCCGCCTGCAGGTCGAGCACCCGGTCACCGAGTGCGTCCACGGCGTCGACCTGGTCGAGCTCCAGATCCGGATCGCCGAGGGGGCCGCGCTCCCGCAGGCTCCCCCGGAGCCCCGCGGCCACGCCGTCGAGGTGCGCCTGTACGCCGAGGACCCCGCCCACGGCTGGCGCCCGCAGAGCGGTGTCCTGCACCGCTTCGACGTCCCCGGGGCGGACGTCCGCTTCTCCCCCGTCTCCCGCGGCCTGCGCCTGGACTCCGGCGTCGGGGACGGCTCCGAGATCGGCGTGCACTACGACCCGATGCTCGCCAAGGTCATCGCCCACGGCGAGACCCGCGCCGAGGCCGTGCGCAGGCTGTCCGGCGCCCTGGCCAGGGCGAGGATCCACGGTCCCGTCACCAACCGGGACCTGCTGGTGCGCGTCCTGCGCCACGAGGCGTTCCTGGCCGGGGAGACCGACACCGGCTTCCTGGACCGGCACGCCGCCGCCCTCGGCCTCCCCGGACCGCTGCCCGCCGGACCGCTGCCCGCCGGACCGCTGTCCGCCGTACCGCTGTCCGCTCTGGCCGCCGCGCTGGCCCAGGCCGCCGCGAACCGGGCGGCGGCCGCCGTACAGGCCGGGCTGCCCGGCGGCTGGCGCAACGTGCCGTCCCAGCCGCAGCGCGTGTCCTTCGCCGTCGGCGGGGAGCGGGCGGGCGACGGGACGGACCCGGCCGTGCGCACGGTGTCCTACCGGCTCACCAGGGACGGCCTGCGCGCCGAGGACTTCCCGGACACCGTCCTCATCGGGGCCGCTCCGGACGAGGTCGTCCTGGAGACCTCCGGCGTACGGCACCGCTTCGAGATCGCCCGCTACGACGGCGTGACATATGTGGACTCCTCCCTGGGCGCCGTACGGCTCACGCCCCTGCCCCGCCTGCCCGAGCCCGTCGAGCACCTGGCACCGGGCTCCCTGATCGCGCCCATGCCCGGTACGGTGCTGCGCGTCGGGGTCGAGCCCGGCGAGCCGGTCACCGCGGGCCAGGTGGTCGTGGTGCTGGAGGCGATGAAGATGGAACATCGGATCACCGCGCCCGCCGAGGGCACGGTGAAGGAACTGAACGTGACGCCCGGCCGCCAGGTCGAGGCGGGGGCCGTACTGGCCGTCATCGAGGAACGGACGTGAGCGCCGCGCGGCGCCGGAAGGTGGAGCGAGCCAGGTGAACAGGGACGGGGGCTGGCCGGTGGAACGGCTGGTGCACAAGGAGGTGTCCGGCGGGGTCGCCACGATCACGCTCGACTCCCCGCGCAACCGCAACGCGCTGTCGGTGCGCCTGCTCGGGGATCTGGAGGACCGGCTCGACTGGGCGCTGGCCGAGGAGAGCGTGCGGGTGATCGTGCTCACCGGGACCGGGCCGGTGTTCTGCGCCGGGGCCGACCTGAAGGAGCAGCGCGTCGAGCCGGGCAACGCGCACGAGGCGCCGGTGACCGCCTCGTTCCCGGAGATCATGAGCATGATCTGGAACAGCCCCAAGCCGGTCATCTGCCGCCTGAACGGCACGGCGCGGGCCGGCGGGCTCGGCCTGGTGGCCGCGTGCGACTTCGCCATCGCGCCGGACTCGGCGTCGTTCGCGTTCACCGAGGTCCGGCTGGGCGTGGTGCCCGCGATGATCTCGGTGACCGTGCTGCGGCGGCTCGACCCCCGCGCCGCGGCCGAGTACCTGCTGACCGGCGAGACCTTCGACGCCGCCCGCGCCCAGGAGATCGGCCTGCTGACCCGGGCCGTCCCCGCCGAGGAGCTGGACGCCACGGTCGCCCGCTACGCGGACATGCTGCTGCGCGGCGGTCCCGAGGCGCTGGCGATCACCAAGCAGCTGGTCCGGCAGGTGCCGGCGCTCTCCGTCGAGGAGGGCATGCGGCAGATGGCCGAGCTGTCGGCCCAGCGGTTCACCTCCGCCGAGGGCCAGGAGGGCATCGCCGCCTTCATGGAGAAGCGCCCCGCCGCCTGGATCCCGGTTCCCGACGAGAAGGACGACGGCGGGGAAGAAGCCGGATCCGCGTGAGCCTCCGGTGAGCGGAGCCGCGCCCGGAACCCGCCGAGCCGGTCGGGTCCGCCGGCCGCCCGCGATCCCCGTCGGCCCCTCCCGCGCAACCGCGCCGCGGATGACGCACGAAGCACTGGTATGGGGATGATCCTGGTGACGGGGGCCACCGGCTACGTCGGCGGGCGGCTGGTGCCGCAGCTGCTGGAGGCCGGGCACCGGGTCAGGTGCGTGGCCCGCAGTCCGCAGCGGCTGCGGGACCTGCCGTGGGCCGGGCGGGTGGAGGTCGTGGCGGGCGACGTCGGCGACCCCGACGCGATGCGGCGCGCGCTGGAGGGCGCCGACGTGGCGTACTACCTGGTCCACTCGATGGCCGGCGGGCCCGCCTTCGCCGAGCGCGACCGCCGGGCGGCCGAGACCTTCGCCGGGGCCGCGGCGCAGGCGGGCGTGGGCAGGATCGTCTACCTGGGCGGGCTGACCCACGCCTCCGGAGAGCTGTCGGCGCACATGCGCTCCCGTGCGGAGGTGGGAGAGATCTTCCTGCGGGCTCCGGTGCCCGCCGTGGTGCTGCGGGCCGCGACGGTCATCGGGTCCGGGTCGGCCTCGTTCGAGATGCTGCGCTATCTGACCGAGCGCCTGCCGGTGATGACGACGCCCCGGTGGGTGCGCACCCGCACCCAGCCCATCGCCATCCGCGACATGCTGCGCTATCTGACCGCCTGGGCGGAGGTCCCCGGAGAGGTCAACCGGGCCTTCGACATCGGCGGGCCGGACGTGCTGACCTACGCGGAGATGATGCAGGGGTACGCCGCGGTCGCGCAGCTGCCCGCCCGGGTGATCGTCCCGGTGCCGGTCCTGTCACCGAGCCTGTCCAGCCACTGGGTCGGCCTGGTCACGCCGGTGCCGGCGAGCATCGCCCGTCCCCTGGTGGAGTCGCTGCGCCACGAGGCCGTGTGCGCCGAGCACGACGTCGCCCGCTTCGTCCCCGACCCGCCGGGCGGGCTGATCGGCTTCCGGGAGTCCGTACGGCTGGCGCTGCGCAAGATCAAGGACGCCGACGTCGCCACCCACTGGTCCTCCGCGTCCACCCCCGGCGCGCCGAGCGACCCCCTGCCCACCGACCCCGGCTGGGCGGGCGGCAGCCTCTACTGCGACGAACGCGAGCTGGCCGTGGCCGCGCCCGCGTCGCAGGTCTGGCGGGTGATCGAGGGCATCGGCGGGGCCAACGGCTGGTACTCCCTGCCCGTCGCCTGGCGGGCGCGCGGCCTGATCGACCGGCTGATGGGCGGCGTGGGCCTGCGCCGGGGACGCCGCGACCCCCACCGGCTCCGGGTGGGCGACCCGCTGGACTTCTGGCGGGTGGAGGAGATCGAACCCGGGAGGCTGCTGCGGCTGCGCGCCGAGATGCGCCTGCCGGGCCTGGCCTGGCTGGAGCTCTCGGTCTGCCCGCAGGACGGCTCCGACCGGCCGGCCTCTCCGGGCGGTGCCCCCGCCCGGTCCGTCTACCGGCAGCGCGCGCTGTTCCACCCGCACGGGCTGCTGGGGCACGCCTACTGGTGGAGCATCGCTCCCTTCCATAACCTCATCTTCGGCCGGATGCCGCGCAACATCGCCCGCGCGGCGCGGCAGCGGCGTTGATCCCGGCCGGGGAGCCCGCCCGGACGGCCGTCTGGAACAATGCTCCAGACCCGAACGGCCGAGGGAGGGCCCGATGCTCCGTGTCGCCAACTGTTCCGGCTTCTACGGCGACCGGTTGTCGGCCGCCCGGGAGATGGTCGAGGGCGGGCCGATCGACGTGCTCACCGGCGACTGGCTGGCCGAGCTGACGATGCTCATCCTCGCCGGGAACCGGCTCAAGGGCCGCCCCGGCTACGCGCCGACGTTCCTGAAGCAGATGGAACAGGTGCTCGGCACCTGCCTGGACCGGGGCATCAAGATCGTGTCCAACGCGGGCGGGCTGGATCCCGCCGGGTGCGCCGCGGCGGTGGCGGAGCTGGCCGACCGGCTCGGGCTGACGGTGCGGGTGGCCCACGTGACCGGGGACGACCTGCTCGCCGGCGGGCCGGACGGATCCCGGGACTCCGGAGACTCCGGGGAGCGGGGCCGGTGGGGTGTCCTGGGCGACGCGATCAACATGGACACCGGCGAGGAGCTGCCCGCCGCGCCCCTGACCGCCAACGCCTACCTCGGCGGGCGGCCGATCGCGCAGGCCCTGTCGGCCGGGGCCGACGTGGTGGTCACCGGCCGGGTCACCGACGCGGCGCTGGTCACCGGACCGGGCATCTGGCGGTACGGCTGGCGCCCCGACGACCTCGACGCGCTGGCCGGGTCGGTCGTCGCCGGGCACGTCATCGAGTGCGGCTGCCAGGCGACCGGCGGCAACTACGCGTTCTTCGGCGAGGTGCCCGACCCCGCGCGCTGCGGCTTCCCGCTGGTGGAGCTGGAGGCCGACGGGTCCTGCGTGGTGACCAAGCACCCCGGCACCGGGGGCCTGGTCTCGGTCGGCACGGTCACGGCCCAGCTGCTGTACGAGATCGCCTCGCCCCGCTATCCCGGCCCCGACGTCGTGGCCCGCTTCGACACGATCGCACTGGAGCAGCAGGGCCCGGACCGGGTCCGGATCTCCGGCGTGCGCGGCGAGGCCCCGCCGGACACGCTCAAGGTCGCGGTCAACTATCTCGGCGGCTACCGCAACACCATGACGCTGGTCCTGACCGGCCTGGACATCGAGGCCAAGGCCCGCCTGGCCGAGGAGGCCGTCTGGGCCCGCGTGCCGAAGGACTCCTTCGAGCAGGTCCACACGGAGCTGACCCCGCTCGCGGGGACCGCCCTGTTCCGGATCACCGTGATGGACCCCGACCGCAAGAAGGCCGGCCGCGCGTTCTCCTCCGCGGTGGTCGAGACCGGCCTGGCGAGCTATCCCGGGTTCTACGGCCTGACCCCGCCCGGCGACGCCACGCCGTACGGCGTCTACTGGCCCGTCCTCGTGCCCGCCGCCTCCGTCCGCCCCCGCGTCCGGCTCGACGGCCGCGAACTCCCCGCCCCGGACGCTCCCGCCGCTCCCCTCGCCGGCCCGCCTGCGCCGCCGCACACCCGGAGCACCGTCACCACCGCCGGTTCGTCCGCGTCGTCCCGCGCTCAGGACCTCGCCGCTCCCGCCACCGGGGAGACACCCACGCCGACGCCCTCGGACGGCGGACGGGAGGCCGTCCGGGCGCCGCTGGGGGCGATCATGGGGGCCCGGTCCGGGGACAAGGGGGGCAACGCCAATCTCGGGGTCTGGGTCGGGACTCCGGAGCGGTTCGCGTGGCTGGCCGGTCACCTGACGGTCGAGCGCCTTCGCGAACTCCTGCCCGCGACGGCCGGGCTGACGATCGAGCGCTTCGAGTTGCCGAACCTGCTCGCGCTCAACTTCGTCGTGCACGGCCTCCTCGGCCGGGGCGTCGCCGCCAGCCCCCGCCTGGACGCCCAGGCCAAGGCGCTGGGCGAGGAACTGCGCGCCGCCGTCACGGAGATCCCCCGGTCCTTCCTGTGACGCCCGTACGGCCCGCCTGCCCCGTTCCCACGCCCGCGCTGTGACGTCCGTAAGGCCCGCGCGATCCGCTCCCGCGTCCCCGCTGTGACGTCCGTAAGGCCCGCACCACCCGGGGTGCCGAGACAACCCGGGACTATTGACCCGCGCCGCGCGATCTCGTAGATTCGCCAGCACTAGAACATCGTTCGGTTAGGTGTCCCCATGACCTCCACGCACATCGACGTCAACGTGATCGACCTTGACGTGCTCGGGGCGTGGATGGACGGGCAGGGGCTGCCCGTCGGGGAGTTCGGGGTGGTCGAGCCGGTCGCGGGCGGGACGCAGAACGTCATGCTCCGCCTGACCCGTGGCGGCGTGCCGTACATCCTGCGCCGTCCGCCCCTGCACCTGCGGGCCCGGAGCAACGAGGTGATCCGGCGCGAGGCCCGGGTGCTCGCCGTCCTCAAGGACACCCCCGTCGCCGCGCCCCGGCTCGTCGCCGCCTGCCCGGACGAGACCGTCATGGGCGGCGCCGTCTTCTATCTCATGGAGCCGGTCGACGGCTTCAACGCCACCGTCGGGCTGCCGGAGCCGCACGCGAGCGACCCCGCGATCCGCCACCGCATGGGGCTGGAGGCGGCCTCGGCGCTGGCGGAGCTCGGCCGGGTGGACCCCGGCCCGCTCGACGGTTTCGGACGGCCCGAGGGGTTCCTGGAGCGGCAGGTCCCCCGGTGGATGGGCGAACTGGAGGGCTACTCGGCCCTGGAGGGCTATCCCGGCCCCGACATCCCCGGGCTGGCCCGGACCGCCGACTGGCTGGAGCGCAACCGGCCGCGGGACTTCACACCCGGGATCATGCACGGGGACTATCACCTGGCCAACCTGATGTTCGCCCACGACGGGCCGCGGGTGGCGGCGATCGTCGACTGGGAGATGTGCACGGTCGGCGACCCCCTGCTGGACCTCGGCTGGCTGCTGGCCACCTGGCCCGACCCCGACGGCCAGGGGCTCATCGGCGGCGGCATAGCCGGTCTGGCGACGGCGCGGGAGATCGTCGCGTGCTACGCGGCCCTGTCGGACCGGGACCTGTCGGCCATCGACTGGTACGCCGTGATGGCCTGCTTCAAGCTCGGCATCGTGCTCGAGGGCACCCACGCGCGGGCCTGCGCGGGCAAGGCCCCCAAGGAGATCGGCGACGCGCTGCACGCCACCACCCTCGCGTTGTTCTCCAGAGCGGAGACGCTGATGGCCTGATGCTGACGAACTGACACCGGTGGCCGCATGTAGTGAATGGTGGGGGAAATTTCGGGATTTATGACTGTCCTGATCTTCCAGGCTCTAGGATTGCGCGCAATTGCAATGTGAGGCTGGCTCGGGGAAGGACACAGTCATGCGTTTGCGTTTTCTCGGCTCCACCTCGGAGGCGGGGGCCTGCCCCTCCCTCTACGAGACCGACCGGGGCACCATCGTCGTCCAGGGGCTGCACGTCACCGACGCCGCCGCCCTGGCCGATCTGCGGCACGTCCTGGACGGCGAGACCGCCGTCGAGGTCCCGCGGGAACTGCTGGTCGACATCGCCCGCAAGGTGCTCTCCTGACACCCGCGGGACGCCCCTGCGGGTGACCCCGGGTCACCTGTTGATCACAATTGGAACCGCCCCTATGGCACCTTCCGTACCGCCGGGTCTACCCTCGTGCGGCACCGTACGGGAGGTCTCATGAGTGGGTTCCAGCAGGCCCGGGTCGAGCTGGGGGCGCAGCTCCGGCAATTGCGGGAAACCGCGGGCCTGTCGGGCAAGGAACTCGCCGAGCGCCTGAGGTGGCAGCCCTCGAAGATCTCCCGGATCGAGAACGCCCGCCAGACCGCCACCGAGGACGACGTCACCATGTGGGCGCGTGCCGTACAGGCCGCGCCCGAGGTCGTGGACGAGCTGATCGAGCAGGCCAACGGCCTGCTCGAACGCCAGGACTCCTGGCGGCAGCGGCACCGCAGCGGCCTGGCCGCCCTCCAGGAGGACATCCGCGACCTGGAGGCGCGCACGACCACCTTCCGGGTCTTCGAGCCGGGCGTGGTCATCGGCCTGCTGCAGACCACCGAGTACGCCCGCAGCATCTTCACCAGGATCAAGCGTCTCTACAACGCGCCCGACGAGATCGACGCGGCGATCCGGGTGCGCATGCAGCGCCAGGAGATCCTCTACGACCAGAGCAAGCGCTTCCGCTTCATCCTGCCTGAGGCGGTGCTGCGCTATCGGCTGGCCCCGCTGGACGTGATGCGCGGCCAGCTCGACCGGCTGCTCGCGGTGACCGCGCTGCCCAACGTGGAGTTCGGCGTGGTGCCCTTCGAGGCGCCCCTGCCCTCCGCGCTGCTCAACGGGTTCTGGATCTACGACCAGGACCACGTCGCGGTGCCGACCAGGACCAGGGACCTGATCCTGCGCGACCCCGAGGACATCGCCTTCTACGAGCGCACTTTCGACGAGTTCTGCGAGATCGCGGCCTTCCGGGAGGACGCCAGGCTGGTCATCATGCGGGTCCTCGATGATTTCGCGCGACAATCCGCCAATCAGTCACCGCAATTGCTTGATTAACCTCCCAAGATCGTGCAATCCTCAGCAAGACGGAGGTGAAGCACGATGCTCGACACGCTGTCCTGTCTTGAGAAGTTCGCCACGGCGATCCGTTCGCATGCCGACCTGTCCCTGCAGAGCGTGTCGCTCGGTGATCCGGCATACGTGTGCGTCCGCAACCGCTTCAGCGACACCCTCATGGAGACGGTGACCTGCTCCCCGGACGGCGGCTTCATCACCTCCTGGGGCTACCGGCTCGGCACCGCCGACAACATCGAGGACGCCGCGGCCCGTCTGGCCTTCCTGCTGGCGGCCCTGCCCGCCTGACCCCGGCCGCCCCGGCGAACGCCCGCGACCTGCAAGATCTCTCGCAGAGATCCACCGCGCCGCGGGCCCGCGGTGAGCTGGAACGTCAACCCGGCTGCAAGCCGCGCTCTAGTGACGCGGCGCACCCTCCCGCCTATACCACAGGGG
The DNA here is from genome assembly GCF_016863175.1 of Paraplanobispora siamensis. Lineage (GTDB taxonomy): Bacteria > Actinomycetota > Actinomycetes > Streptosporangiales > Streptosporangiaceae > Planobispora > Planobispora siamensis. Next base: position 52,175 of record NZ_BOOJ01000029.1, on the reverse strand, counting down.
AGGGAAGGTATGGGGAACTCACTTCGGCGCAGGCTCGCGGCGGGGCTCGCCGTGACCGGCGTCGTGATCTCACCCGGGCTCGTCGCCGGCGAGGCCCTGGCGGCCGGGGCGCCGCCGGGCGACGTGGCGGTCGGCACCAGGCTGGCGGCCGAGAGCGATCCCGCCGTCCAGCTGATCGCGCTGGACTACACGGCCACCGTGGTCGTGCCCCGGGCCGGGCCGCGCAGGACGTTCGCCGCCCTGCAGGCGCAGGCCGAACGGCACGCCAAGGCCAAGCGCATCCCCGGCGACCGGCAGAGCCAGATGAAGTGGGTGCTCCGCAAGGCCGCCGCGGACGTCGACCGCTATCTGCGGCCCGCGGGCGACGACCGCAGGGTCCGCTCGGGTTACGGGGGGTTCTGCACCGGATGGTGGATCACCTCGGACGGGTACATGGTGACAGGGTCGCACTGCGTCGGCTCGCCCAAGGCCGCACTCCGGCAGGGCTTCGCCGGCAAGGCCCTGCCGAAGATCGGTGACGGCGACGTCAGGACCTTCCTGAAGGAGATCTCGCAGGTCGCCCAGGCCGACGACGAGCTGATCAGGCTCACCAGGAACATGTTCGACAGGTTCAACGTCAAGCACATGCGGGTGACCGGCCTGAAGAGGTACATCTCCCTGGTCAGCCCCCTGCCCGGCGGCGGGATGGACAGGACGGCCAAGATCAGGCCGCTGAAGCTGGTCGCCCGGGGCCGGGACTATCCGGGTGAGGACTTCGCGCTGCTGAAGCTGGCCGGCGCCAGGAACCTGCCCACCGTGCCGCTGGGCCGGGACACCGACGTCCGCGTGGGCGACACCCTCTACATCAACGGCTTCCCCGGGCTCATCACCAGCAGCACGGTCTTCGACCTGCGCTCGAAGCTCTACCCGGCGCTGACCGAGGGGGCGTACAACGCCAAACGGACCACGGTTTGGAACGTTCCATACATCCAGGCACAGGCGCCGTCGTACAAGGGCAACTCGGGCGGGCCGGTGTTCAGCAGGGAGGGCAAGGTCGTCGGGATGCTGATCGCGGGCTCACCGGAGCCCGACGGCGGCGTCACCGAGAACCACAGCTTCATCCTGCCGGTGAACATCGTCAGGAAGCGGCTGGCCGCCGCCGGGGTGACGGCGCGCCAATCACTGACCAGCCGGGTCTACGACTCCGCGCTCGACGACTTCTTCGCCCACCGCTATCGGGCGGCCCTGCCCAAGTTCCGCAAGGTGCACGCGCTGTATCCGGCCCACCCGTACGTCGCCGGCTACATCGCCGACTCGCGCAAGGCCATCGCCGCGGGCAAGGACAGGACCGGGCGCTGAGACCACGCCGCGCGTCCCCGCGAGGCCGCCGGAAACGGCCCGCGGGGAACGCCGGTGCTCAGGAGAGGCTCGCGGGGGCGTCCGGCGCTCAGCGAACGGCCTCGCGGAAAAACGCGGCGCTCAGGGGGCGGTCTCGATGGGGAACGCGGAACGCTCCAGCCCCACCTCCCGCGCCGCGGCGACGCGGGCGTGTTCCAGGAGGCGGGCCCGGGACATGTTCCCGGCGTCCAGGGTGTAGCGGATGGCCAGGCCGTCGAGCATGCCGTCGAGACGCTCGGCCGCGCCCTGCGGATCGTCGCAGACGAACTCGCCCAGGACCACGCCGTGGGCGATCACGTCCCTGAGGACGTCGATCCAGGCGCCCTCGAACTGCAGCAGGATGGTCCGCACGTGCTCCTCGCGCATCCCGACCGCCCAGGCGTCGAGCCAGAGGATCCAGCCCTGGTCGTCCCGGGAGGCGGGGATGCACACGCGCAGGATGTGGTCCAGCCGCTCCACCGCGCTCTCGGGGCCGTCGGCGATCTCCCGCAGCCGCTGGATCTCCGCCTCGCTCGTGCTGCGGAGCATCTCGGTGATGAGATCGTCCTTGGTGGCGAAGTGATAGTGGATCAGCCCGCCGCTCACGTTGGTCGCCTTGGCGATGTCGGCCACGCGGGTGCTGGCCAGCCCTCGCTCCAGAACCACCTTCCGAGCGGCTTCGAGCAGTTCGGCCCGCCGCTGGTCTGCCTGGTCGGCGCGGCTGCCGCGCGCTCCTCCTCCGCTGTGCACGGCGCAAGACTACAGCAGCACGCCTGTCCGCCCCCGTTCTCTGTGATCCGGTCATCGGCGAGGGACGCCGGGGACAGAAGGGAACGGGAGACGGGGTGCGGAGGACGGGCCGGAAGAGAGCCGACGGGACCCGTGCCCGCCGGCCTCCCCGGCGTTCAGCCGCAGCGGTGGAGGGAGGACTGCTCGCTCTCCTGCCCGCCGTACTCCGACGGGGCGACCACGGTGCAGTTGGCCTGCACCCACGTGTTCACCTCGGAGCCGCCGCCTCCGCCGGGCCCGCCCCGGCCCCCGCCGAGCATCAGGTAGGCGAGCCGGCCGGAGGAGACGAATTCCTTGAGCCGGTCCACGGTCATGGCCGGGTCGCTGCCGGTGAAGCCGCCCATCGCGATGACCGGCTGACCGGTCGACAGGATGATCGACGACGCGCTCTGCGCGCTGCTCACCGCGACCAGCCAGCTCGCGCCGCCCCGGTTCCTCCGCAGGTACTCGATCATCTGCCGGCTCACGTTCCCGCCGGGTCCGCCCCGCATGCCGCCCCCGGCGTCACCCGGCGGCCCCTCCGCGGCGTCGCCGGGCGGCATCCCGCCGGGGAAGCCCTCACGTGTTCCACCGGGGAAGCCCTCGCGCGTCCCGCCGGGCATCCGCATGCCCCCGGGCCCGCCGAAGCCGCCGCTGCCCGCGGGACCCGCGGTGGGGTTGGTGCCGTTGACGGCCGAGCCCAGCGGGGTCACGGCGTAGGCGGCCGGACCGGCCAGGCCCGCGAACAGCCCGGCCACCAGTGCGACGGCGGCGACCCGCAGCCGCAGGCGCCGGCCCATCCGGGCCAGCAGCAGCCCGGCCGCGGCGACCGCGGTCAGCCCCGCCACCGTCCACGCCAGCCAGGGCACGAAGTCGGGGGTACGGCGCAGCACCGTGAACGCCCACGCCCCGGTCACCGCGATCCCCACCGGCAACGCCCAGGCCCAGGCGCGCGAGCGCCGGTGGGCCCGCCACATCAGCACCCCGCCCAGACCGGTCAGGGCCGCGACGGCCGGGGCCATCGCGGTGGAGTAGTACGGGTGGAAGGTGCCGCCGGAGAAGCTGAACACCGCGTAGTGGACGGCCAGCCAGCCGCCCCACATGATCAGGGCCGCGCGGGCCCCGGGAAGGTCCTCGCGTACGGCCGGCGCCCGCACCGCGGACGGCGCCGTCTGCGGAACCGCCTCTCCTCCGGACGGCGCCGCCGCCCGCGCGGCCCGGCGGGTGGCCAGGATCAGGCCGCAGACCAGGGCAAGGACCGCGAAGGGCAGCAGCCACGAGATCTGCCCGGCCATGACGTCGTTGAACAGCCGTCCCGCGCCCGGCTCGCCGCCGAAGCCGCCGCCTCCGCCGCCCCCGCGGCCCTCTCCGCCGAAGATCCGGCCCAGGCCGTTGTAGCCGATCACCAGGTCCCAGACGGAGTTGTCGGTGCTGCCCCCGATGTAGGGACGGTCGGCCGCGGGCCACAGGTCGACGATCAGCATCCACCAGCCGCTGGAGACCACCAGGGCCGCGCCCGCCGCGAGCAGCCGGCCGAGACGCCGCGGCACCGTGCCCGGGGCCGCCACCAGGTAGACCGCGGCGAAGGCGGGGACCACCAGGTAGGCCTGGAGCATCTTGGTGTTGAAGGCCAGGCCGACCAGGACCGCCGAGAAGACCAGGGTCCGCGTCCTGCCGTCGCGCACGGCCTCCAGGCAGAACCATCCGGCCAGCACCAGAAGCAGGACCAGGACGGTGTCGGGGTTGTTGTCCCGGTTGATGGCGACCGTGATCGGGGTCAGCGTCATCACCAGCGCGGCGACCAGCGCCGCCGCGTGGCCCGCCGTACCGGACAGCGAGCGCCGCACGGCCGAGTGGACCGCGGCGACGGCCGCGACGCCCGCGGCCGCCTGGGGCAGGAGCATGCTCCACGTCCCGTACCCGAAGATCCTCGCCGACAGTCCCATCACCCACAGGGCGAACGGCGGCTTGTCCACGGTGATGAACGACCCGGCGTCCAGGGCGCCGAAGAAGAACGCCTTCCAGCTCTGCGTGCCGGACAGGATGGCCGCGGCGTAGTAGGAGTTGGCGTCGCCGTTGCGGCCCAGCGCCCACACGTGCAGGACGGTCGCCAGGGCGAGCACGGACCAGAAGGCGGGAGGGGCCCAGCGGGGGGCGGCCCGCCGGGAGCGCGCGGGCGGGACCGCACGCCGGGTGACGGTGGCGGCGGTCATCGCGCGGCCTCCACCCGGCGCGGGTTGAAGACCCACGCGCGCAGCAGGAAGAAGCGGACCAGGGTGGCCAGGGCGTTGGCGGCGATCACCGCGGCGACCTCGGCGGCGGTGGAGGCCCCCGGGGCCAGTGCGGTCAGCACGGCCAGGCCGCCGGTGCTCAGCACCAGGCCGATGACGAAGGCCAGGCCGCCCTCGAGCTGCTGGCGCAGGGCCCCGGCCCGGCCGGTGACGCCGAAGGTGAAGCGGCGGTTGGCCGCGGTGTTGGCGACGGCGGTGACGAACAGGGCCAGGCCGTTGGCCGCCACCGAGGGCACCAGCGTCCGCAGGAGCACGAACAGGCCGAGGTGGGCCAGCGTGCTGATTACGCCGATGACGGCGAAGACGGGCAGCTGGCGGGCCAGGCCCCTGGGGAGACCGGCGTCGCGGACCCGGGGCGGGACCGGGATGCCGGCCGGGCCGGACAGGGTCCTGCGCGCCACGCGGGCCATGCCCTTCAGGTCGTCCTTGATGGTCTTGACGATGTCCACCCGGCTGTCGGGGTCGTCCACCCAGTCCACCGGGACCTCGTGGATGCGCAGCCCGTGCCGCTCGGCCAGCAGCAGCAGCTCGGTGTCGAAGAACCACTCCTCGTCCTCGACCGCCGGCAGCAGCGCCTGGGCGATCTCGGTGCGGACCGCCTTGAAGCCGCACTGGGCGTCGGAGAAGCCCGCGCCCATCGCCCCGCGCAGCAGCAGGTTGTACGAGCGCGAGATGAACTCCCGCTTCGGCCCGCGCACCACGTTCGAGCCCCGGGACAGGCGGGTGCCGATCGCCAGGTCGCTGTGGCCCGACAGCAGCGGGGCCACCAGCGGAAGGAAGGCGTCCAGATCGGTGGACAGGTCCACGTCCATGTAGCCGACCACGTCGGCGTCGCTCTCGGACCACACCCGCCGCAACGCCCGTCCCCGGCCCTTGGCGTCCAGGTGCACGGCCCGCACGTGCGGCAGCTCCCGGCTCAGGTCGACCGCGATCGGCCAGGTCCGGTCGGTGCTGGCGTTGTCGGCGATCGTGATGCGGAAGCCGTAGGGGAAGGTGGCGGTGAGATAGGAGTGCAGGCGGCGGACGCTCTCGGCGAGCACCCGCTGCTCGTTGTACACGGGAACGACGATCTCCACCAGCCGGGTGCGTACCGGCGCCGTCAGCTGGGTCATGCTGCCCCCCCGTGGATCGTGGCTCTGCTCTGTCATGGCCTCAGGCTCGGCGACCGGTCTTGGGCGTTCCTGAGGCGATCATTAATGCGGGGTGAGAAAAACGACGGTCCACAGCATGATCAATTGATCTTGTAAATGACTTGCGGGCGCCCGGCGGGCGCCCTCGCACCGCGGACGCCCGCCGGGCGTGCCAGGTCAGCGCCCGGCGGTCCCCTCCGGCGCGGGAGAGCCGGGAAGGCGCAGCCGGGCCAGGGCCCCGCCGCCGTCGGCGTTCTCCAGGACGACCTCTCCCCCGGCGTCCCGTACGGCCTGCGCCACGATGGCCAGGCCCAGTCCGGAGCCCGGCATGCTGCGCGCCGAGGACGAGCGCCAGAACCGGTCGAAGACGTAGGCCAGGTCCTCCTGCGCGATTCCGGGACCGTGGTCGCGCACGGTCAGCTCGCCGCCGCGCAGCCGTACCTCCACCGGTCCCGCCGCCACCGGTCCGCCGGCCTCCGCGTCACCGGCCGCCCGCCCCTCCGCCGGCGCCCCGGAGAACTTCACCGCGTTGTCCAGCAGGTTGACCACGGCGCGTTGCAGCGCCGCCCGGTCGCCCCGGACGTACCACGGCTCGATGTCGACCTCGATCGGGATGTCCCCGGCGCGCAGCCGGGCCCGGTCCACCGCCGACTCGACCACCCCGTGGAAGGCCACCTCGACGTACGGCTCGTGCTCCCCGGCGGAGCGGGAGAGCTGGAGCAGGTCCCCGATCAGGGTGGACATCTCCTCGAACTGGGCCTTGAGGCTGCCCAGCAGCCGGTGCCGCGTCTCCGGCGCCAGCGGGCGGCCGGTGTTCTCGCTGCGCAGCAGCAGGTCGACGTTCGTCCGCAGGCTGGTCAGCGGGGTGCGCAGCTCGTGCCCGGCGTCGGCGACCAGCCGCCGCTGCCGCTCGCGGGACCCGGCCAGCGCGGCGGTCATCGCGTTGAAGGAGCTGCCGAGCCGGGCCAGCTCGTCGGTGCCCTCGACCGGGATCCTGGTGTCGAGGTCCTCGGTCCTGGCGATGTGCTCCACCGCCCCGGTCAGGCGCTCGACCGGCCGCAGCGCCGTACGGGCGATGATCCTGCCGGCGGTCGCGGCGCCCACCACGCCGAACCCGGCGACCCCGGCCAGGATCACGGCGAGCGTGGTCAGCGTGGACTGGAACTCGCCCAGCCTGCGGGCCTCCATCACCACGCGCCCGCCGCCGATGGTGCGGGTCAGCACCCGCACCTCGGCCCCGTCCGTGGTCACCCCGTCCCGGAGCCGCTCCGTGCCGACCGGCGCGTTCCGCAGGGCGAGGTCCGCCGGGACGACCTCGACGGCGCCGTCACCGAGGGAGCACACCCCGCCCTGCGCGTCGACCACCTGGATCGGCGGCACGTGGGGCGGGAACCGGCGCGCGCCTCCGCGCAGGAAGTCGTCCCCCGCCGCGGCGTTGCTCTCACAGAAGGCGACCCAGCCGTCGCCCCGCGGTCCCGGCCCGCTGAGGGAACGGTCGACCTGGTTCAGCAGCGCCGTGCGCACGATGAACCAGCAGGCCCCCGCGCACACCGCGATGGCCGCCGCCACCGCCACCGCGACCAGCAGGGTCAGCCGCGCGCGCAGGGAACGGCGGCCCCTCACGGGGAGGTCCGCAACACGTAGCCGACGCCCCGGACGGTGTGGATCAGGCGGGAAAGCCCGTCGACCTCGGTCTTGCGGCGCAGATACATGACGTAGACGTCCAGGGAGTTGGAGGACGGCTCGAAGTCGAAGCCCCACACCTCGCTGAGGATCTGCTCGCGCGTGAGCACCTGCCGGGGGTGGAGCATGAACAGCTCCAGCAGCAGGTACTCGGTCCGGGTCAGCTCCAGCGGGATGCCCGCCCGGGTGACCTGCCGGGCGGCGACGTCCATCCGCAGGTCGTCGAAGACCAGCTCCCCGGAGTCCTCGGCCGCCGGGGCGGCCATCGCGCCGCGCCGCAGCAGCGCCCGGACCCGGGCCAGCAGCTCGTCCAGCTCGAACGGCTTGACCAGATAGTCGTCGGCGCCCGCGTCCAGCCCCGACACCCGGTCGCCCACGGCGTCGCGCGCGGTGAGCATGAGCACCGGGACGCGGTTGCCGGCCGCCCGGAGCCTGCGGCAGGTGGTCAGCCCGTCCAGCCTGGGCATCATCACATCGAGCAGCACCAGCTCGTACTGCTCGCGCTCCAGGGTCTCCAGGGCGGCCTGCCCGTCGGCGGCCAGGCCCACCCGGTAACCCTCGAACTCCAGGCTGTTCTGCAGCGCCTCCCTGAGCGCGGGCTCGTCGTCCACGACCAGCACCCGCGCCGCCCCACCATCACCCGTGGCAACCATGGCACCCACGGTAGGCGTCCTTCATGAGAGTCCGATGAAGGGACCTGTGCGTTTCCCCTGAGAGACGCCCCGCTCCCCTGAGAGACGCCCCGCTCCCCTGAGACGCCCCGCCGCGCGAGGCCGTACGGCCCGCCGCGAGGCCCGGGACCGCCCGGCTCAAGAACCGCGTCCGGGGACCGCCCGGCTCAAAAACCGCCCAGCACCGCCATGGCGGCGTTGTGCCCGGGGATACCGCTGACCCCGCCGCCGCGCCGGGCGCCCGCCCCGCACAGCAGGACCCGCTCGTGACCGGTCTCCACGCCCCAGGTCCCCGGCTCGCCGAACGGCCACGACAGGTCGCGGTGGAAGATGTGACCGCCGGGCAGGCCCGCCTCGTTCTCCAGGTCCACCGGCGTCTTGGCCTCCAGGCACGGGCTCCCGTCCGGGGCGCGCAGCAGGCAGTCCTCGATCGGCTCGGCGAGCACCGCGTCCATCGAGGCCAGCGTCGCGCGCAACGCCCGCTCGCGGGAGCCGGCGGGGTCCTCGCGGAACAGCCGGGCGGGCATGTGCAGACCGAACAGCGTCATCGTCTGCGCCCCGGCGGCGCGCAGGTCCGGTCCCAGGATCGACGGGTCCGTCAGCGAGTGGCAGTACACCTCGGCCGGGGGCAGGCTCGGGATCTCCCCCCGTGCGGCCTCGGCGTGCGCGCGGGCCAGCTGGTCGCGGCCCTCGTTGATGTGGAAGGTGCCGCTGAAGGCCGCCACCGGATCGACGTCCGGGTCCTTCAGCCGGGGCAGCCGGGACAGCACCATGTTGACCTTGAGCTGGGCGCCCTCGGGCGCGGGCTCCTCGGCTCCCAGCAGCCTGGCCAGTACGGCGGGCGGCACGTTGGCCAGCACCCGCTCCCCGGTCACCGTGTGCTCCCCGGCCGCGTCGCGGAAGACGACCTCGCCCGAGGGGTCGATCGCCACGGCCTCGGCGCCGGTCGCGATCTCGGCCCCGGCCGCCCGCGCGAGGTCCGCCAGGCCCCCGGAGACCGCGCCCATGCCGCCGACCGGGACGTTCCAGTCTCCCGTGCCGTCGCCGATCACGTGGTAGAGGAGGCAGCGGTTGGCCAGCAGGCTCTCGTCGCACGGGTCGGCGAAGGTGCCGATGAGCGCGTCGGTGAGCACCACGCCGCGCACGGTGTCGTCGGCGAAGCGCTCGTCCACGACCTCCCCGATGGGCCGCTCGAACAGCTCCCGCCACGCATCGCGCCCCACCAGGTCCCGAATCGCCGTACGGTCGGCGAGGGGTTCGAGCAGCGTCGGCGCGACCTTGGCGGCCACCTCGGCGGTCATCGCGTAGAACCGCTGCCACGCCCGCAGGTCGGCGGTCCCGCCGGTGACCCGCTCGAAGGACGCGGCGGTGCGCCCGGCGTCGTCGTTGTCGACCAGCAGGCCGGTGCCGCCTGCCGGGGTGTAGGAGGCGTACCGGCGGCGGCGCAGCTCCACCGCCAGGCCGAGGTCCTTGACGACCTTGGACGGCAGCAGGCTGACCAGGTAGGAGTAGCGCGAGAGCCGGGCGTCGACCCCGGGGAACGCCCTGGCCGAGACGGCCAGGCCGCCCACGTGGTCCAGGCGTTCCAGGACGAGCACGCGGCGGCCGGCGCGGGCGAGGTAGGCGGCGGCGACCAGGCCGTTGTGGCCGCCTCCGACGATCACGGCGTCATAGCGGGAACGGAGCATGGGGACATCCAAGGGTGAGACGTGGCGGGGCCGGAGGATCCGGCGGCGGGACAGAGCCGGAGGACCCGGCGGTCCGGCGGGGCCGGGGACACCCGGTGGTCGGACACGGCCGGAAGCGCCCGCGCTCAGAGCCCGGTCTGCCAGTGCGGCTCCGGCCGGAGCACGCCCCGCATCTCAATGCACGCCATGGCCGAAACCATACAGCGAATCCGACAAAACGGTCTATGGTCGCGCGGTGGACAGGGCGATCTCCAGAAGCGTCCCCGCCGGCCCGGTGGGGGTGCGCCCGCGCCGCCAGACGGCCCGCAACCGGCGCTGCAGATCGATCCCCCGCGTGGGCACCTCCGCCAGGCGGCCGGTCGCCAGCTCCGCCTCGACGGCGTAGCCGCTGAGCACCGCCGGGGCCGCGCCCTCGCGGGCGGCGCCCTTGACCGCGGCGTTCGAGCCGAGCTCCAGCCGGGGAGCCGCGACGGCGTGCCCCGCCAGCGCGCGGTCGAGAGTCTCCCTGGTCCCCGACCCGCGCTCGCGGACCACCAGCGGCGTGGCCGCCAGCTCCGCCTCCAGCAGCGGGGTACGGCGCCGCGCCCACGGATGGTCCGGCGCGACCACGACCACCAGCCGGTCGGTGGCCACCACCCTGGAGGCCAGCCCCTGCGGCACCGAGGGGCCCTCCACGAAGCCGAGCTCGACCCCGCCGAGCTCGCCGCCGACCAGCCTGACCACCTCCGCCGAGTTCTGCACGTCCAGCCCGACCTGGACCTGCGGCTCCCGGTGCTGCAACTCCCCCAGCCAGCGCGGCAGCAGATACTCGGCCACGGTCATGCTGGCGGCGATGTGCAGGTGCGCCGCCCGCGCGTGCCGTACGGCCTGCGCCCCGCGCACCAGCTCCTCGGCCGCCGCCAGCACCTGCGTCGCCCAGGCCGCGATCATCGCCCCCTGCGCGGTGAGCGTGGAGCCGCGGGGGGTGCGCTCCAGCAGCGTCAGGCCCAGACGGCGCTCCAGGAGCGCGATCCGCTTGCTCGCCGACGGCTGGGCCAGACCCGCCGCCCGGGCCGCCTGTCCCAGGCTGCCCAGCCGGTCGACGTCGACCAGCAACTGCAGGGAATCCAGGTCGGGCAGGCGACTCATAGCTCCAGGCTATGACCTGCGTGATCGGCGGGTTTCGGTGCCCCCGGCCGACTGCCTTTACAAAGTAGATTCACTTCTCCGGCGAAGAGGTCGCCGCGGTCATCGGCATGATCTCACCACGCCGGGCCCCCGCCCTCGGCTGATCTCCCGATGGACGGTTCGGGAACCGGCCCCCTAGCGTGCTCTCTTTAGAACGGAGATCCCTGTTTACACCGTTCTAATCAGGCAAGCATACGTTTCTGACCCGAGGAGACAGCCCAGCCCATGCGTACCTCCCCGCTACCGATCGACACCGTTCTCCGTCCGTCACAGGAGGTGGCCGAGGCGCTGGCACAGGGCGCGCCCGTCGTCGCGCTCGAGTCGACGATCATCTCGCACGGCCTGCCCCAGCCCCGCAACCTCGAGGTCGCCACCGAGCTGGAGGAGATCGTCCGGGAGCAGGGGGCGGTGCCCGCGACGATCGCGGTGCTGGACGGCGTGGCGCGCATCGGGCTGGACCACGCCGAGCTCAAGCGGATCGCCACCGAGTCCGGCCTGCGCAAGCTGGGCTACCGCGACCTGCCGGCCGCCGCCGCGCTGAAGGCCAGCGGCGCGACCACGGTCTCGGCCACCTCGTTCCTGGCGGCCCGGGCGGGGATCCGGGTCTTCGCCACCGGCGGTCTGGGCGGCGTGCACCGCCAGTGGTCCGACAGCCAGGACGAGTCGGCCGACCTCGACACGCTCAGCCGTACCCGCATCACCGTCGTGTGCGCGGGCGTGAAGTCGATCCTGGACGTCCCGGCCACCCTGCAGCGGCTGGAGACCCGGGGCGTCACCGTCACGGGGTTCAGGACCGACGAGTTCCCGGGCTTCTACCTGCACACCTCGGGCGAGCGGATCGACTGGCGGATCGAGACCCCGCAGGAGGCCGCGGCCGTCATGCGGGCCCAGGACGCGTTCGGCGGCCCGGAGACCGCGCTGATCGTGGCCAACCCGGTGCCGCTGGAGCAGCAGCTCGACCCGGACCTGCACGACAGGGTCCTCGCCGAGGCCCTGGACGCGGCGGAGCGCAAGAGGATCACCGGACAGGCGATCACCCCGTTCCTCCTGGACTACCTGGTACGCGGCACCGACGGTGCCTCCCTTGAGGCGAATCTGGCGGCCGTGCGAGGAAACACCCGCCTTGCCGGACAGATCGCGGCATCATGGAGTAAGGAAAGTTGAGGTACCCGTGACCGAAATGGGCCTGCTGGTCATCGGCGACGTGGTCACCGACGTCGTCGCGCTTCACGGAGAACTGAGTCTGGCGGGCCTCGCGGCCGGCACGGACACCGCCGCCGACATCGTGCTCCGGCCCGGCGGCTCGGGGGCCAACACGGCCTCCTGGGCCGCCCGCCTGGGCGCCGACGCGCGGATCCTCACCAGAGTCGGCTTCGACACCAGCGAATGGCACAGTGCGGAGCTGCTGCGCAGCGGGGTACGGCCCCACCTGAGGGTGGACCCCGAGCGGCCGACCGCCGTGGTCATCGCCATGGTGGACGTCACGGGGGAACGGTCCATGCTCACCAACCGGGGGGCGGGCGGCCACATCGGCACCGAGGACTGGGAGGAGGGCCTGCTCGACGGGGTGGGCCACCTCCACCTGTCGGGATACACCCTGTTCGCCGAGCCGGGCCTGCGCCTTTCCCGCCTGGCCCTGACCGACGCCACCCACCGGGGCGTCACGACCAGCGTGGACCCCGCCTCGACCGGTTTCCTGCGCGCGTTCGGCCCCGAACGCTTCATCGAGGAGACCCTGGTCGCCCGGCTGATCATCCCCAACCTGGACGAGGCGCTGCTGCTCACCGGCACGACCTGCGGCGAGCGCGCGGCCGAGGAGCTCAGCCTGCTGTACGGCGCCGCCGCGGTGAAGCTGGGTCCCCAGGGTGCCCTGATGGCCAGAGAGGGATGTCTCACCGCCAGGGTTCCCGGGCTCGCGGTGAAGGCCGTCGACTCCACCGGAGCAGGTGACGCGTTCGCCGCGGGCCTGCTCACCGCCCTGCTGACGGGGGCGGGCGACGAGGCCGCACTCGCGGCGGGCTGTCGGGCGGGCGCGGAAGCGGTTACAGTCATCGGCGGTCGCCCGCATATCCTTCAATCGGATTTGAGTTCCAACCAGCTTTACCCTCTTAGCACCAATTGATAGCTTGCGGCGTAGACTGCACCATTAGCCACATGCGTCACTTTGGGGAGGTTGCGGTCCGCCGATGGATGCCGAGTCATCGATCTGCCTGAGTGATCTGGTCCCGGCCCTGCGCTGGAGCCGGCAACAGCAGATAGCCGAAGCCCTGGCCGATCCCCGCCTGCCCGCGGGCTGGTGGTCCTCCGTCACGCTGCCCAAGGCCCTCGGCGCCACCGGCCTGGACTGGGTCTGCGACCGGCTCGCCCGGCTCTCGGTCTCCCGCTGGGACCACCTGCCGCTGAGCGACGTCCTGCCCGCGCTGCACGTGCACACGGTCGACCCCAACCTGCCCGGCTGGTCCGAGCCCGCGCGCTCGGCCATCACCGGTCTGGGCGGCTGGTCCCGGCTGCGCCGCCTGACGCCCGGCGACCTCACCGGCCCCGCCGTGCCCGCCTCGCCCGAGGTCCTGGTCACCGCCATGTTCCGCGAGGTGCTCGGCCGGATCCCCGGCATCTCCGAGCAGATCGCCCCCGCCGCCCAGGCCGCCGCCTCCGCTCCCGCGACGCAGAGTGCCCCGGCGCCCTCGCACACGGCGCCCTCGCACACGGCCCCGGCGCCTTCCCACGCGGCTGCTGCCCCGCAGGTTCCCTCGCACGCGGCGCCCGCCCCGCAGGCCCCCTCGCACGCGGCGGCCGCCCCGCAGAGTGTCCCGGCGCCCTCCCACGCGGCCCCGGCCGCGCAGCCCGCCGCTCCGGAGCCGCAGGCGCTGCCGTCCCGCCGGCCGCAGGTCGACCTCAGCGAGTACCCGCTGGTCCGCCTCGTCGACAACATGTTCCGCGACTGGAACCCGCTGGAGCGCGCGGTCGCCGTGGAACGCCTGTTCGCCGTCGACCCGATCAGCCTGCGGGCGCTGGCCCACAAGCTCAACGCCGACCTCAGCGCCCTGTCGCAGGCCCAGCGTGCCGCCGAGGAGCGCATCCTGCTGTGGCTGCGCTCGTCCGAGTCGGCCCCGCTGACCGGCCACATGTTCGGGCTGACCGAATGGCTGGGCGCCGCCGCCACCCAGGAGCAGCTCCTGGGCGCCGACCCCGCCCACCCCATCGAGGTGCCCACGCTCCGCACGCCGCTGTGGCGGGTGCTGGTCACCCTCATGCCGGACCGCAGGCTCCAGGACGGCTGGCTCGTCGTCGGCGACCTGGGCAGCCTGCGCGACCGCACCAGGAAGCTGCTGGCGGGCAAACCGGCCGACGCCGACATCGTGGTGCTCATGGAGCACCAGCTCGGCATCCGCGCCCACTCGGCCCAGGCCTGGCTGGACGCGCTCGCCGCGACCCCGGCGCAGGAGGAGGCCTTCGAGCCCGCCGCCGAGACCACCCGCCAGCTGCCCCGGCGTACGCCCGGTGCCAACGGCCACCACCGCGGCGGCCAGCCGATCCCGCAGGTCAACGCCTCCTCGATCGACCCCCGTGCCGCGCTGGCCACGCTCTCGGCGCTGTCGGGCAACAGCCGCCCGCACCTGATCACCAGCCAGCGCGCGCCGCTCCCCCCGCCGACCAGCCCGACCACCGATCCGAGCCGCTGGCAGCGGATCGAGGTGACCAGCGAGCACCTGCGCGGCGCCCCGGTCGCCGTGCCGGAGGGGTACGCCACCCAGCTCGGCATGCGCCCCGGCACCCTGCTGTCGGTGACCGGTCCCGGCGACAACGCGGTGGTCCTGGTCTGGCGCGACCACCCGGTCTTCGACTCGCTCCAGCCCGTGCTCATGCGCCTCAACGCCCGCCCGGGCGACCAGGTGTACGTGACCGTGGACGGCTACCGCCTGGAGGCGCAGCTGCCCAGCTGAGGGGCCGGCCGTGAGCACCCGGCCCGTCCTCGCGGGCGGGACGGGAGGCCTGCCGTGAGCACCCGGTCCGCCCTCGTGGCGGCGGTGGGAGCTCCTCCTCAAGCGCCCCTGCGGGCGGCGGTGGAAGGTCTGCCGCGGGCACCCGGTCCGCCCTCGCGGGCGGCGTTAGGGTGAGGCCGTGAACAGATCATCCGCCTTCGGGGACATCGACCCGGAGGCCCTCTCCCTGCGGGCCTCCTCCTTCGGCGGCCAGGCGGCCGCCTACGCCCGGGAGCGGCCCGGCTATCCCGACGCCGCCGTGCGCTGGTCGCTGGAGCCCGTCTCCGGCCCGGCCCGCCCGCGCGTGCTCGACCTGGGGGCCGGGACGGGCAAGCTCACCGAGTCGCTGCTGCGGCTCGGCGCCGACGTCGTCGCGGTGGAGCCCGATCCCGCCATGCTCGCCCAGCTCCGCTCCGGCCTGCCCTCGGTCAGGGCGGTGCAGGGGGCGGCGGAGGAGATCCCGCTGCCGGACGCCTCGGCCGACGCGATCCTCGTCGGGCAGGCGATGCACTGGTTCGACCTCGACCGCGCCCTGCCGGAGATCCGCAGGGTCCTGACGCCGGGCGGCGTGCTGGCGGGGCTGTGGAACCTCGACGACGACCGGGTCCCGTGGGTGAGGGGGCTGAAGGAGGTCGCGCGCAGCACCGTGTCGTTCCGGCAGTGGCATCCCGGCGCCGGCCCCCTGGAGGGGCGCGGGTTCCGCGTGGTCGAGCGGGCCGAGTTCGCCCACGGCCAGCGCAGGACCGCCGAGTCGATGGCCGCCACCATCGCCACCCACTCCCACGCCCTGACGCTCCCCGAGGCCGAGCGCACGGAGCTGCTGGCCCGCGTCCTCGGCTATCTGCGCTCCACTCCGGAGACCGCGGACGGGGAGTTCGAGCTCCCGATCGTCACGGTGGCGGTCCGCGCGCTGACCGGCTGACGACCCCGGAGCCCGGGGATCCCCCACGGCCCGCGGGAAGCAGGCCGGACACGTGGGAATCCCGTACGGCCCGTGGGGAGACGCCGGGCCGTACCGGATGCTCCGGGTGCGTGCGCGGTACGGCCCGCCGCCGGGTCCTGCGGGACGCGGGGCGGGCCGTACCTGATCTCCGGTGACCGCGTGGGTCAGGCGCAGGTCACCGAGGACGGGGTGGCGCTGCTCCCGGTGCCGACGAACCCGAAGGTCGTCGAGGCTCCGGTGGACAGGTTGCCGTTGTGCGCGACGTTCCGCACCGTGACCGCGGCGCCGCTCTGGCTGTGCTGGCCGTTCCACAGCTGGCTGACGGTCTGGTTGCCCGGGAAGGACCAGCGGACCGCCCAGCTCGACAGGGCCACGCCGCCGGTGTTCTTGACCGTCACCTCGGCCTGGAATCCGCCCTGCCAGGAGTTGACGATCCTGTAGGCGGCCGTGCAGGCCGCGTCCCCGGTCGGCGTCACCGTCGGGGTCACGGTGGGCGTCGCGGTCGGGGTCACCGTCGGGGTCACCGTGGGAGTGGCCGTGGGGGTCTGCTGGGGCGCCGCCATGGCCAGGTCGTAGGCCCGCTGCGGGACGAACTGCCCCGCTCCGGCGATGCAGCCGTCCGCCTCGCCCGGCAGCTTGATCCAGAGGAAGGCGTCGATCATGGAGTCGCCCGTGGCGGTCGTGCTCGGGGTGCCGATCGCCCGGCCGGCCGGGTCGCACCACTCGCTGCCCAGCGGGCCGTTGCCGTTGCGGCTGGTGTCGATGACCGCGCGCAGCCGCGAGACGCCGGTGGCGGACAGGATGTTCTTGGCGTAGGCCACCTCGGTGGAGGTCCACCGGTAGTTGGAGACGTTGAGCGAGATGCCGTCCGCGCTGTCGGCGACCCCGGCCGCCCTCAGCCGGTTCGCGGCCTCGCCGGCGCCCAGCCAGCCCGAGTGCCCGATGTCGAAGTAGACCTTGGCCTGCGAGGAGGCGGCCTTCAGCTTCTTGC
The DNA here is from genome assembly GCF_016863175.1 of Paraplanobispora siamensis. Classification (GTDB taxonomy): domain Bacteria; phylum Actinomycetota; class Actinomycetes; order Streptosporangiales; family Streptosporangiaceae; genus Planobispora; species Planobispora siamensis. Next base: position 35,504 of record NZ_BOOJ01000029.1, on the reverse strand, counting down.
CCGCGTACGCCATGGAGGCGTTGACCTCCTGCTGCAGCGAGGAGCTCATGCAGTTGGTCATGATCGGCAGCACGTCCGGCTCGAGGATGATCGCGGCGGGACGTCCCTGCAGGCCCGCGGCCACCTCGTCGATCCACTGGCGGTAGGCGGTGTGGTTCGGCGCGCCGCCGGTGCTCGCCCCGCTGCAGTCTCGGTTGGGGATGTTGTAGACGACCATGATGGGGACCTTGCCCGCGTTCGCCGCGGCGCCGACGAACGCCGACACCTGCGAGCGCACCGTGGAGGTGTTGGTCGTGGTGAACCAGCGCGCCTGGGGCACGGAGGCGATCCGGTCGCGGATGACCGGCGCCCGGGAGTCCCCGGGGTTGGCCGCGACCCACCTGGCCGCGCTGGTGTCCGGGTCGACGTAGAACGAGGAGTCCGCGGCCGAGGCCCCGCTCGCCATGGACACTCCGGCTGCGCAGGACAGCGCGGCCAGCGCTGTGCAGACCGTGGCCAGAATGGACTTTCTCCGCATGTAACGGCTCCTTAGGGGGTGATGTGGGAGCCTTGCCAAGCTAAGCCGCACACCCTCCGGGCACCTAGCCGGAGCCTGGCTCCGGACCGGCGCCGAGGCGTCTGAGCTGCGCGAAAGCCGCTGTCCCGCGATGAAAATTTCACGGTCCCGCCGGTTCCGCCGGTCGCGCGACGGCGCTTCTCCCCCTGCGGGACGGGTTCCGGCGAGCGGAGGGGTCCCCGGACAGGGCGGGACGCGCCCCTAGAGGGCGGAGCGGTCCCCGGGAAGGCCCGCGGCCATCTGGAAGCGCGCGGGACCGGTGCGTTCCAGCGTCCAGGAGCCGTCCCCGGTGACGGTCACCAGGAACGTGCCGTCCGGGAGCGCCTCCTCGACCTCGCAGCTGCCCACCTCGCTGGCCAGCAGGCTCGAATCGTCCTCGGTGTAGCCCTCGACCGCGAAGTAGTCGTCGCCGGCGAACCGCGACCTGAGCGTCTCGGCGCCCGCGGCCTCCTTCTCCAGATGGAGGACGTCGTCTCCGGACCCGGTGACCTTGGTTCCGCGCCACGTGCGGGCCGCCGACACCGGCTTCAGCGTGATCGTCCAGGAGCCGCCGGCGACGACCCGCAGCGCGGTGATGTCCTCCTCTCCCTCCACGTTGTACAGCCGCGTGCTGCGGTGATCGTCGTACCCGTGGGCCAGCGTCTCCGCGTCGTCCCCGGAGACGCCGACGCTCTGGACGAGGAAGCTCCCCCTGCCGTGGGCCACGGCCGTGATCAGGCCGATCTCGCCCGTCCGCTCGATCGGGATCAGCTTGTCCCCCGATCCGCTGTAGCGCTTCGCGGCTGCCCGGGGCGTCCGTGACGGGGAGGGCTCCGGAGTCGCGGAGGATCCGGCGGACGCCTCGGAAGGGGATCCGGCGGACGCCTCGGAAGGGGATCCGGTGGACGGCGCGGCGGCGGACCCGGTGGACGGCGCGGCGGAGGGCGGGGGGCTCGGCGCGGACGCCCCGAGGGAGTCGCGGACGGCGGCGCAGCCGGTGAGGCCGAGCACCAGCCCGGCGGCCACGAACACCGGCGAGAGTCGCATCGCCGCACTCCGGGGACGGGGACCCGGACGGGAGGGATCTGTGGCGCGGACACCCCCGCGCGGCCCCCTCGAACCCGGCCCCGCCCCCTCCTGCCTGAGGGGACCAGCCGTCATGCATGGAGAGAATACCCCCGCAATCCCACATTCCGGCCGGTGAAGCCGGGATGCGGCAGCCGTACGGCCGGAGCGGACCCCGGCCGGCGCGATCGAGACGGAGTACGGCCCCGCGGGCGTCATCAGGGCGCGGCGCCGTCCGACCGGCACGGCCGGGGTGCGGGTACGGCCCGGCCGGAGCCGGTGCGCCCAGGCCGGGCCCGCGGGTCAGGACGTCTGGCCGGAGTCCTCGGTGGTGTCGGCGGGGCCGCGCCTGCCGCCGTGGTGGCCGCCGAGCAGGCCGGCCCGGTGGGCCTTCAGGACGGCGTCGGCCTCGGCCTGGGTGAGGGTGCCGGCGGTGACGGCCGCCTTGAGCCTCTCGCTCAGAGCCGCCTCGGCCTCGGCGGAGCGCTGCCGGCGCAGCGTGTCCAGGGCTGCGGTGATCTTGTCGGCGCTGACGCCGAGCTTGGCGGCCAGGGCCTCGGCCAGCTGCTCGCGACCGGCCTCCTTGTCGGTCCCGGAGGGACGTCCGGTGCCGCGGACCTCCTCCAGGGCCGCGGTGACCTTGGCCTCGTCGAGACCGAGGGCCTCGGCGAGCTTGGCGGCCATCTGGCCGCGGTCGCCGTGCCGGCCGCCCCGCGTGGTGTCGGACGAGGTGCCGGAGCCGGTGGTGGACGAGGACGACGGCGTGGGCGTGGGCTCGGCCGCCCAGGCCGCTATCGGCATGACCAGCCCGCCGGCCACGGCGGTGCCGATCCCGGCGACGACGGCTATGCGCTTGGTGCGGTTCATGACACTCCTTTGTCGATATGGGTCGGTGACCTGCATCGACAGTCGGTCAGCAGGATGAGATCCCCGTAGCCGCAGTCTGAGAATCGGATGAGGATGCCGGCGTGGTCGCCGCCTGCCGGTGAGCGCCGCGGTCTCCGGGTCAGTGGCCCCGCGCGCCCTCGTCCGCCTGCGATCTCCAGGCGGCCGCCAGGGCCAGCACCTCCTCCACCGGCCACTGGTCGTAGACGTGCTCGCCGTACCTGCACGCGACCACCCGGCCGTCGGGGTCGATCAGGAAGTCGGCCGGCAGCCCGAACCGGCCGCCGTGCGGGCGGGCGGCCGGTCCGCGCTCGCGTCCGCGGGCGATCTCCCGCAGGCTGCGCGCGACGGCCCTGGCGATCGTCGCCCACGCCCGGGGATCGAGCAGCGCGCGGACGGCCGACTCGACGCCGAACTCCGCGTAGAGCCGCCTGCCCGGGTCGGCGACGACGGCGAACGGCAGGCCGGCGACGTGCTCGGCCAGCTCCCCGGCCGGGGAGTGGAAGACCACCACCTCGCGGACGCCGGCCGCCTCGATCTCGGCGTGCCGGGCGACGACGGAGCGCAGGTGCAGGTTGCAGACCGGGCAGCCGGCGAAGCGCCGGAACTGCAGGTGGACCAGGCGCCCGGGATCGGGCACGGGTACCGCGGGCCCGGTGACGGAGGGCAGCTCGCGGGCGGGGACGGTGAAGCCGGGACGGAGACGCATCGGAGACCTCTCGTAGGCGTACGACATACGCTTACGATTGTAGGCGTATGCCGTACACTTTCAGCCGCCATGCCACGACCCCGTTCGCTCACCCAGGGACAGATCGCCGCCGCCGCCCTCGCCGTCATCGACCGCGACGGGCTCGCGGCGCTGTCGATGCGCACGGTCGCCGGGGAGCTGGGCATGAGCACGATGGCGCTCTACCGCTACGTCGGCGACCGCGACGAGCTGGAGGGGCTCGTGGTCGAGCTCGTGCTCGACGGCGTCGACGCCTCTCCCCCGCCCGGGGCGACCTGGCAGGAGCGGATCACGGTCCTGGCCGGCCGGGTGCGCGAGCGGGTGGGCGCGCACCCGGGCGTCGTGCCGCTGACCATGACCCACCGGCACCGTTCGGCGGGCATACTGCGCTGGTCGGAGACGGTGCTGGGGGTCCTCGCCGAGGCCGGTGTCGAGGGCCCCGAACGGGTCGTCGCGCTGCGCGGCCTGCTGAGCTATCTGATCGGCGCGATCCAGCTGGAGCACCTGGGCCCGCTGTCGGGCGAGGGGACCGCCGCCATCGCCGGGCTGCCCCGCGCCGAGTTCCCCCGCATGGCCGAGACGGCCGGTCACGCACTCCTCATCGGCGCCGAGGAGGAGTTCCACGGCGGCCTGGCCATCGTCCTGCGCGGGATCGCCGCCCGGACCTGACGATCACCGGCGCTGCTACCATGATCGCCCTCGGATGAAGGGCGGAGACCGCGGATGACATCGGAGACGTTCCGCATCGGGGGCGAGCGCACCGTGCGGCGGCTGGGGTTCGGGGCCATGCAGTTGCCGACCGCCCCCGGACCGGTCCGGGAGGCCTCCGTCGCCGTGGCCCGGCGCGCCGTCGAGCTGGGCGTCACGCTGATCGACACGGCCCATCTGTACGGCTGGGGCGCCAACGAGGAACTCCTCGCCGAGGCGCTGCACCCCTACCCCGACGACCTCCTCATCGCGACCAAGGTGGGCGTCGCACCGCCGGACCCGCCGCGTGACGCGGAGATCTGCGGCCGGCCGGACTTCCTGCGGGAGCAGGTCGAGCAGGGCCTGCGCAGGCTCAGGGTCGACCGCCTGGAGCTGCTCCAGCTCCACCGCATCGACCCGGCGGTGCCCCTCGCCGACCAGGTCGGGACCCTGGGCGAACTCCGGGCGGAGGGCAAGATCGCCCACATCGGGCTGTCCGAGGTCACCGTCGCCGAGCTGGAGGAGGCCCGGCGGATCGTCGACATCGCCAGCGTGCAGAACCGCTACAACATGCTCGACCGGGAGCACGAGGCCGTGCTCGACGCCTGCGCCGCGGCGGGGATCGCCTTCCTGCCCTGGCGGCCCGTCCTGCCGGCGGTGTCGCACGCCTCCGCCGGGATCGCCGCCGTGGCGGCCGAACTCGGCGCCACTCAGGCGCAGGTCGCGCTCGCGTGGCTGCTCCACCGCTCACCGGTCATGCTGCCGATTCCGGGCACCGCCACGATCGGGCACCTGGAGGAGAACGTCGCCGCGGCGGACCTGCGGCTGAGCGAGGATCAGCTGCGGCGGCTCGACCGGCCCGGACCGCGCTGAGCCGCCCCGGGGAGCGGTGCCCCGATCCGGCCCGGCCGGCGGCTCGATCCGGCTCGGTCGGCGTCCCGGCGGCCCGGGGGCGGATCCCCTCACGGGCGCCTGGCCACCCAGACCGTCCTGACGGTGCGCACGGACAGGTCGTCGCGCCGCAGGATGCTCTCCGGGTCGTCCCCGTCCAGCAGTCTGTCCAGTGCGGCCAGGTCGTCGGCGTCCAGCCGGCCCTCCAGCCTGGGGCGCGTGCGTCCCAGGGACAGCTGGGCGTAGCGACCGGCCGCCGCCGGCAACGGGGGCGCCAGCTCGACGGCGAAGATCCGCTCGGCCTCGACGGTGAAGCCCGCCTTGGCCAGGCGCGGCCCCCAGTCGGAGCCCATGGTCGGCATGTCGACGGCCCGCATCTCGGCCACGACCGCATGGCAGCGCTCTTCGAGCCCGGGCCGGCCGAAGCCGAGGTCGTCGGGCAGGAAACGCGGGAAGGAGTCGATCTCCGCCGCGACCATGAGCCCGCCGGGGCGGAGCGTGGCCAGGACGTCGGCGAGGACGCGATCGGGGTCCGCCATGTGGTGCAGGGAAGCCGAGGCCCACACCAGGTCGACGGGGTCGAGCTGCGGCCAGGCCGCGTCCAGGTCCGCCTGGACGGTGCGAACTCGATCGGCCAGCCTGCGGGCGCGGGCGTTCTCCTCAAGGCGGCGCAGCATGTCCTCGGACATGTCCAGCGCGATCGCCTCGGCCCCGTCGAAGTGCCCGAGCAGGGCGAAGGAGCCGGTGCCGGTCCCGCTGCCCAGGTCGAGGATCCGGCGCGGAGGCCGGTCCGCGGTCAGCTCGCGGATCCAGCCGGTCACCTCGGACAGGTAGGAGTGCAGAACCTCGGCGTCGAGATCCAGGACCTCCGCCAGGGCCGCGGAGTCGTGTCCGTGGCCATGTCCGTGGCCATGTCCGTGGCCATGTCCGTGTCCGTGGCCATGTCCGTGGCCGTGGCCGTGATCCTGGTGCTTGTGGGAATGATGCTGGTGGCTCGTCATGCTCCGACTGTATGCGCAGCTTGCGCATATGACATACAGTTTTGCGCATGAAGCAAGACGCGGATCTCGACGGTCTGGTACGGCAGCGCATCAGAGGGCTGCGTACGGCCCGCGGCTGGTCACTCGACGACCTGGCCGCCCGCTGCTATCTGAGCCCTTCCACGCTGAGCCGGATCGAGACGGGCCACCGGCGGATCAGCCTCGACCAGCTGGTCTCGATCGCCCGCGCCCTGGGCACCACCCTCGACCAGCTCGTGGAGTCGGCCTCCGACGATGACGTGGTGATCAGGCCGCAGCGCGACGAGGCCCGGGGGATGACCTCCTGGCTGCTGAGCCGGGACCCCGGGATGACCGTGGCCAAGGTGCGCATCACCAGGCCGGCGCCCCAGCCCGGCAGCACGGAGCTGAACGTCCACCCCGGCAAGGACTGGTTCACCGTCCTGTCGGGCACCGTCGTCCTGCTGCTGGGAGAGCGGACCATCCTCGTCGAGACCGGCCAGGCGGCGGAGTTCTCCACGATGATCCCGCACGCCTTCGGCGCCTACGACGGCCCGGCCGAGGTCCTGGCCATCCTCGACCACGACGGCCAGCGCACCCACCTGCGCCCGTCCACCTCCTGAAGGACCCGCCGAGGGTCTCAGGCGGGCGGCCGGGAACCGGTACGGCGTCCTTCGACGCAGAACCGGTTGCCCTCCGGATCGGCGAGCACCACGTACGCCGGTTCCTCCGGCCGGGGGTCGTCCGGATAGTGCGGCCAGTCGACGCGCTGCGCCCCCAGCGCCACCAGCCGGTCGACCTCCTCGTCGAGATCACGTTCCCCGGCGCTGAGATCGAAGTGGATGCGGGGGAACTCGGCGGCGGGACTCTCACTCACGTCCATCGCGATCGCGACCCCCGCCACTCCCGGCGGAGGCTCCAGGACGATCCACTCGTCGCCCTCGAAACGCGGCGGCCGCCGTACGTATCCGAGCGCCCGGCTCCAGAACTCCCCCGCCCGCACATCGTCGGCGACACCCAGCGAGATCTGCGCAATCGTCGTCACCGGCCGAGACTACCAAGGCGCCGTCCGGCGGAAGTCACACGATGGAAAGCCTCACGGCTGACAGGAAACGGATATCGCCCGGCATCTTGCTGACTCCGGCATTCATGTCCCAGCCGTCCTGAATGCAGCAAGATTTTCCTTGCAAGCGCGAGTCAATCGCAGCAGAAAAGGAGTCAAGAAATGCAGAACAAGTCCCGCCTCCTCACCAAGCTCGGCATCGCCACCGCCGTCGCCCTCGGCGGCCTCACCCTCGCCTCCCAGCCCGCCGCCTTCGCCGCCGCCCCCGGCTTCTCCGTCACCCCCGCCACCGGCCTGACCGACGGCGCCACCGCCACCGTGACCGTCACCGGCGCCACCGCGGGCACGCAGTTCAGCGTCGTCCAGTGCGCCACCGTGAACGACCAGCTGGCGTGCAACGAGGACACCGTCAAGACCGTCACCACCGATGCCGCCGGCTCGGCCGGCACGGCCTTCGTGGTGCGCAAGACCTTCCAGGGCACCACCCCGGCCGGCGCCTCGGTCGGCACCGTGGACTGCGCCGCCACCACCTGTTTCGTCAGCGCCGGAAACGAAACCGCCTTCCTCGGCTCCCAGGCCCTGACCTTCAAGTAATCCGTTCCCCGAGTGAATCGACCTTTTTCGTCAACCGAATGGAACGCCATCCGCAATTTCACTGAATGATTCCACGCCGGCCCCGGAAGGGACGATAATATAAAAATTATCCATCGCCCCGGAAAGGGCCGGCCGGATGGATTCCCAGATCAGAGATCGCCCAGGCCGAGCCGGCGGGACCGCTGCTAACAATTGAGGGCAACGGTGCTCCGAGGTCGGCCTGAGGCGGGGCAATGATCTCAAGACCTGATCACCGCTGTGCATGGAGTTCTCACAGAGGCTGGAGGGACCGCTCGGGGTCATCCCGTACCACTCCGTCTATAGCGGTCTACGGCGCCTAGCGGTTCAGGCGCCGGGCAGGGCCTGGTTGAGCTCAAGGAGATGACCGTCGGGATCGAGGGCGAAGCATCGGCGTTCCCCTCCCCATGGGGGAACGGTGGGCGGGCCCAGCACCCGTGCGCCGAGAGCGGCGATGCCTTCAGCCGCGCTGTCGCAGTCAGGCACCTGTAGGACCAGCAGGAAAGGCCTGCTGTCCGCCGTGGACATCGGGGCAAGGGAGATCTGCGGTCTGTCGGGTGGCGGGGAGGCGGCCACCGCCAGATGCAGGCGCTGGGTCCCGGTTTCGAGCAGGGCGTAGTGCTGCAGCCGCAACCGCACTGTCGCACCCAGAGCCCGCGTGTAGAACTCCACCGAGACATCGAGGTCTGACACAGCGATCAGTGGGGCCACACTGACTTCGATCGGATCCGTCATCACGATCCCGTTCAGCGGAGACTGGACCTGGCACGAAAAGATCTTTGGGTGTCCCATCACCATAGGGAAGAGGTCACAGGGGGCACAACAGCGTTCACCAGGTCTGTGGGAGCAAGCCCCCGGCGTACCGGTACTCCGCCCAAGGGGAAGATCGGGGCGTGAACCGATCGCATGCTGGGATACGGCATGAAGCTCTATGCCCAAAGCGGCACCTGCCACATGCCCTGAATCGAGGCGATCCGGGTCCATGTCGGCAAGTACCCGTCGCTCGTTTGCTCACTGCCTTGGAAGAAGCCGAACGGCAGGCTGCGCACGCACAACCTGCTGTTTCGCTGGACCGATCCGGCACTTCTATGCCAGCGTCATGCTCAGTGAAGGTGTCGCCATCAAAGAACTCGCCGAGCATCTCGGGCACGTGGGCCCGGCCTTCGCACTCCTGTCCTACGCGCACATGCGGCCGGGTTCTCATGACCGCGCCCGGCGGGTCATCGATGAGCGGCTGTTCCGGCCCCGCTCCGCATCTGACGGAACAGGGCCGGTGACGAGATCGCCAGGTCAGAGGTCGCCGAGGCCGAGCTGGCGGGCGATCAGCATGCGCTGGACCTCGCTGGTGCCCTCGCCGATCTCCAGGATCTTGGCGTCGCGGTAGAAGCGGCCCACCGGGTACTCGTTCATGAACCCGTACCCGCCGAAGATCTGGGTGGCGTCGCGGGCGTTGTCCATCGCCGCGTTGGAGGAGACCAGCTTGGCGATGGCCGCCTCCTTCTTGAACGGCTCGCCGGCCAGCATCTTCTCGGCCGCGTGGTAGTAGGCCAGGCGGGCGGTGTGGGTGCGGACCTCCATGTCGGCGATCTTGAACTGGATGGCCTGGTAGTGACCGATCGGGTGGCCGAACGCCTGGCGGTCGCGGACGTAGCGCAGGCACTCGTCCACGCAGCCCTGGGCCAGGCCGACCGAGAGCGCCGCGATCGCGATGCGGCCCTCGTCGAGGGTCTGCAGGAACTGGGCGTAACCCCGGCCGCGCTCGCCGAGCAGGTTCTCGGCCGGGACCCGGCAGTCGGTGAAGGCCAGCTCGCGGGTGTCGGAGCAGTTCCAGCCGACCTTGGAGTACTTCTTGGCGACGGTGAAGCCGGGCGTGCCCGCCGGGACCAGGATGGTGGAGATCTCGGGGCGGCCGTCGGCGCGCCGGCCGGTGATCGCGGCCACGCCGACGACGCCGGTGATGTCGGTGCCGGAGTTGGTGATGAACGCCTTGGAGCCGTTGATCACCCACTCGTTCCCGTCGAGCACGGCCGTGGTCCGCATGCCGCCCGGCACGTCGGATCCGCCGCCCGGCTCGGTCAGGCCGAAGGCTCCCAGCATCTCGCCGGTGGTCAGCTTCGGCAGCCACTCGGCGCGCTGCTCGGCCGTGCCGAACCGGTAGATCGGCATGGCGCCCAGCGAGACCGCGGCCTCAACGGTGATCGACACGCTGGAGTCGACCCGGGCCAGCTCCTCCAGGGCCAGGCAGAGCGCGAAGTAGTCGCCGCCCATGCCGCCGTACTCCTCGGGGATGGGCAGGCCGAACAGACCCATCTGCCCCATCTGGCGGACGATGTCGTAGGGGAACTCCTCGCGCTCGTACAGCTCGCCGATCACCGGGGCCACCACGTCGTGGGCGAACGCCTCGACGGTCTTGCGCAGGTCCTCGTACTCTTCGGTCAGCTTCATGGTTTCGAACTCCTAGAGAGGGCCTGGACGACCCGGGAGGGACTGGGACGGCCGAGCCGGGCGGCCAGCCAGGTGCTGGTCTCCACCAGCGCGTCGAGGTTCAGGCCGGTCTCCACGCCGAGGCCGTGCAGCATCCAGACCAGGTCCTCGGTGGCGAGGTTGCCGGTGGCGCTCTCGGCGTACGGGCAGCCGCCGATGCCGCCGGTGGAGGCGTCCACCACGGTCACGCCCGCGCGCAGCGCCGCCAGCGTGTTGGCCAGGGCCTGGCCGTAGGTGTCGTGGAAGTGCACCGCCAGCCGGTCGGGACCGCCGAACGCCTCGATCAGGGCGCTCACGTGCCCGGGGGTGCCGACGCCGACGGTGTCGCCGAGCGAGAGCTCGTAGCAGCCCAGGTCCAGCAGCCTGCGCCCGACCTCGACGACCTGGGCGATCGGGGTCGGCCCCTCCCATGGGTCGCCGAAGCACATCGAGACGTACGCCCTGACCCTCAGCCCGTGCTCCAGCGCCCGCGCGACGACCGGCGCGAACATCTCGAACTGCGAGTCGAGCGTGCGGTTGAGGTTCTTGGCGGCGAACGTCTCGGTGGCGCTGCCGAAGATCACGATCTCGGTGACGCCGTGTTCGAGCGCCCGGTCGAGCCCGCGTTCGTTCGGCACGAGCACCGGGTAGCGCACGCCGGGGACCCGTTCCATCGACGTCAGCAGCTCGGCGGCGTCGGCGAGCTGGGGCACCCATTTCGGGTGCACGAAGCTCGTCGCCTCGATCACCCGGTGCCCGGCCGCCGCCAGCCGGGCCACGAACTTGGCCTTGACCTCGACGGGGATCACGGCGGACTCGTTCTGCAGCCCGTCGCGCGGCCCGACCTCGTAGACCGTGACCCGCTCCGGCAGGCCCTCCATCCGGTACGGCTCCCGCCGCATCACGTCCTCCCTCCGGTACGGCTCCCGCCCGCCCGCGCCGTCGCACGGCCCGATCCGGCCATCACGGCTCCTCCGGCCGGACGACGGCCAGGACCGCGTCCATGTCGACCGCCTGGCCCGCGCGGACCGGCAGCTCGGCGACCGTTCCCGCGACGGGGGCGGTCACGGTGTGCTCCATCTTCATCGCCTCGACGATGACCAGCGGCTGGCCCTCCTCGACCCGCTCACCGGCGGTCACCTTCACCAGGAGCACGGTGCCGGGCATCGGGCTGCGGACCACGCCGTCCCCGGCCCCGGCCGCGCCCGCCCGGTCCCCGGGGTCGCCCAGGTGGTGGCGGGTGAGCGCCCAGGTGTCGCCGTCGCGGCCGAGCCAGACCGTGTCGCCGTCGCGGGCGGCCGTGTAGCGGCGCCGTACCCCGTCGAGGGTGACGAGCAGGCCGGTCCCGTCCCGCTCCAGCCGCGCCCGCAGGGTGCGGTCGCCCTCCTCGCCCTCGTGCGCGGGCAGCCGGACCTCGGCGCCGGAGGCGGGCAGGCCCCGCACGGCGATCCCGGCCACGCCGTCGCGGCTCTCCAGGCGCCAGGTGGTCCACGCGGCCGGGGAGCCCGGCCGCCAGCCGTCGGGGACGTCCCACGGGTCGGCCGGGGCGGCGGGCACCCGCTCGTGCTGCAGGAGCAGGGCCGCGGCGGCCAGGACGTCGCCGGGCGTCGCGGCGCCGGGGACCAGCTCGTCGAGGCGGCGCTCGACCAGGCCGGTGTCGAGGTCGCCGGCGACCACCTCGGGGTGGGTGACCAGCGCCCGCAGGAAGGCGATGTTCGTCGTCACGCCGAGGACGGTCGTCGCGGCCAGGGCGCCGTCGAGGGTGCGCAGCGCGCTCGCCCGGTCCGGGCCCCAGGCGATGACCTTCGACAGCATCGGGTCGTAGTCGCTGCCGACCCTCCCGCCGACCGCGATGCCGGAGTCCACTCGGATCGTGGGAGATTCGGGGCCGGGGAGGCCGGGTTCGTGGAGGGCGAGGATGCGGCCGCCGGTGGGCAGGAAGCCGCGGGCGGGGTCCTCGGCGTAGACGCGGGCCTCGACGGCGTGGCCGCGCAGCCGTACCTCGTCCTGGGTGAGCGGGAGCCGCTCGCCCGCCGCCACCCGCAGCTGGAGCTCGACCAGGTCCAGACCGGTGACCATCTCGGTGACCGGGTGCTCGACCTGCAGGCGGGTGTTCATCTCCATGAAGTAGTAGTCGGCCGTGGCGCCCTGGACGATGAACTCCACCGTCCCGGCGCCGACGTAGCCGACGGACCGGGCCGCCTCCACCGCCGCCGCGCCCATCCGGGCCCGGGTCTCCTCGTCGAGCAGCGGGGACGGCGCCTCCTCGATGATCTTCTGGTGACGGCGCTGCAGGCTGCACTCGCGCTCGCCCAGGTGGATGACGTTGCCGTGGGTGTCGGCCAGCACCTGGATCTCGATGTGCCGGGGATTCTCCACGAACCGCTCGATCAGCAGGGTCGCGTCGCCGAACGCCGCGGCGGCCGTACGGCGGGCGGAGGCCAGCGCGTCCGGCAGCTCGGCGGCGGAGCGGACCAGCACCATGCCCTTGCCGCCGCCGCCCGCCGACGGCTTGATCAGCGCGGGGAAGCCGATCTCGGCGGTGAGCAGGTCGTCGGCCGGCTCGGCCGCGCCGGGCACCACCGGCACCCCGGCCGCCGCGACGGTCTCCTTGGCGCGGATCTTGTCGCCCATGGCCTCGATGGCCTCCGCCGGCGGCCCGACGAAGACCAGCCCGGCCTCGGCGCAGCGCCGGGCGAAGGCGGTGTTCTCGGCCAGGAAGCCGTAGCCGGGGTGGACGGCCCGGGCTCCGGTGGCCGCGGCGGCCTCGACGATGCCCTCGATGTCGAGGTAGCCGCCGGGGAGCCGGACCGCCACGTCGGCCTCACGGACGTGCGGCGCCCCGGCGTCGGCGTCGCTGTGCACGGCGACGGAGCGGACGCCCAGCCGCCGGAGGGTGCGGATGATCCGCAGGGCGATCTCGCCCCGGTTGGCGATGAGGACGGTGTGGAACATCGCGGGTGAGCCTGGCAGGTGTGTCATGGTCGCGGTCACATCCGGAAGACGCCGTAGCCGACGGGGTCGAGGGGGGCGTTGGCCGAGGCGGACAGGGCCAGGCCGAGGACGGTGCGGGTGTCGAGCGGGTCGATGACGCCGTCGTCCCACAGGCGGGCGGTGGAGTAGTAGGGGTTGCCCTGGTTCTCGTACTGCTCGCGGATGGGCCGCTTGAACTCCTCTTCCTCCTGCGCGCTCCAGGCGTCGCCGAGCTGGTCGCGGCGGACGGTGGCCAGCACGTTGGCGGCCTGCTCGCCGCCCATCACCGAGATCCGGGCGTTGGGCCACATCCACAGGAAGCGGGGCGAGTAGGCGCGTCCGGCCATGGCGTAGTTGCCCGCGCCGAAGGAGCCGCCGATGACGACGGTGAACTTGGGCACCCGGGCGCAGGAGACGGCGGTGACCATCTTGGCGCCGTGCTTGGCGATGCCCCCGGCCTCGTAGGCCCGGCCGACCATGAAGCCGCTGATGTTCTGCAGGAAGACCAGCGGGACGGCACGGCGGTCGCACAGCTCGATGAAGTGCGCGCCCTTGAGCGCGGACTCGGCGAACAGGATGCCGTTGTTGGCGATGATCCCGACCGGGTGGCCGTGGATGCGGGCGAAACCGGTGACGAGCGTGGAGCCGTACTCCGCCTTGAACTCGCCGAAGCGGCTGCCGTCGACGATGCGGGCGATGACCTCGCGGACGTCGTACGGCGTGCGGGTGTCGGCGGGCACGATGCCGTACAGGTCGCGGGGGTCGTGCACGGGCTCCTCGGAGGGCGCCCGCTCCCACGGCGCGGACGGCCGGGGGCCGAGGGTCGAGACGATGTCGCGGACGATCCGCAGGGCGTGGGCGTCGTCCTCGGCCAGGTGGTCGGTGACGCCGCTGACCCGGGCGTGCAGGTCGCCGCCGCCGAGCTCCTCGGCGGTGACCTCCTCGCCGGTGGCGGCCTTCACCAGCGGCGGGCCGCCCAGGAAGATCGTGCCCTGGTTGCGCACGATGACGGCCTCGTCGCTCATCGCCGGGACGTAGGCGCCGCCCGCCGTGCAGGAGCCGAGGACCGCGGCGATCTGCGGGATGCCCCGCGCCGACATGGTGGCCTGGTTGTAGAAGATCCGGCCGAAGTGCTCGCGGTCCGGGAAGACCTCGTCCTGCCGGGGCAGGAACGCGCCGCCGGAGTCGACGAGGTAGACGCACGGCAGGTTGTTGTGGAGGGCGACCTCCTGGGCCCGCAGGTGCTTCTTGACCGTGACCGGATAGTAGGTGCCGCCCTTGACGGTGGCGTCGTTGGCGACGACCACGCACTCTCGGCCGGAGACCCGGCCGACGCCGGTGATGATCCCGGCCGCCGGGGCCTCGTCGCCGTACATGCCGGTGGCGGCCAGCTGGGACAGCTCCAGGAACCGGGAGCCCGGGTCGAGCAGGGTGTCGACGCGGTCGCGGGGAAGGAGTTTGCCGCGCGAGACGTGCCGGGCCCGCGACTTCTCCGGACCGCCCAGCGCCGCGGTCGCGACCCGCTCGCGCAGGTCTGCGGCGAGCCGCTCGTTGGTCCCGGCGTTGGCCTTGAAGCCCTCGCCGCCGGGGTCGCAGGTGCTTCGCAGCACCGGCCAGCCACCCATGTGAGCCCCCTCCACCCGGCTCCGTCGCCGGGGTTAACGGTCACTAACCCTACCGAGGATGTTAGTCATCATTAACCTCACCGTCTACTATGCGAGAGGTGACGACTGCCCAGACCCCTACCCGCAATCGCGGGTCACGGCGCACGGAGATCCTGGACGCCGCCGCCCGGCTGTTCGCGGCGCGCGGCTTCCACGGCGTGTCCATCGAGGACATCGGCGCGGCGGTCGGCACCTCGGGTCCCGCCCTGTACCGGCACTTCAGCGGCAAGGAGGCGCTGCTGGCCGAGATGCTGCTGGACGTCAGCGAGCGGCTGCACGCCTCGGCCGCCGACCGGGTCACCGCGGCCTCCGACGCCGAGCAGGCCCTGGACGCCCTGCTCAACGGCCAGATCGAGTTCGCTCTCGGCCATCCCGCGCTGATCACCGTGCACGACCGCGAGCTCGGCAACGTCCCAGAACCGGCCCGCCGGCAGATCCGCCGCCTGCAGCGCCTGTACGTCGAGGAGTGGGTCACGGTGCTGAGCGAGCTCTACCCCGGCTGCCCGCCGGCCCGGCTGCGCGCCGCCACCCACGCCGTCTTCGGCCTGCTCAACTCCACCCCGCACAGCGCGGGCGAGCTGCCGCCCGAGGCCATGGCCCCCCTGATGCGCGCGATGGCGCGGGCGGCGCTCGCCGAGGCCGGGAATTAACGATCGCTAACAAAAAAGGGGCGCGCCGGACAGGCGCGCACCCCGGTGCACACAGAACGATCGGGAACTCAGCCCCAGACAACGTCTCGCCGCATGACACCCTCCCTTCCGTCGACTCCGTACCGCCACCGCGGTGATCATAAGTAATTCATATGAGGTTGCTCTATATATGGACATATAGAGAGACCAATTCTCCCGGCACCGGGACATACGAATCAGAGATTTGACATTCGGACGCGCTCGGCGTCGAGCGGTTCGCACCAGGTCGTGAGCATGCCGAGTCAGGGCGGCCGGGATGTCAACCGTTCCACAGCCGCGCGTGCGCCGTACCGGCGGGAACGGACAGCAACTGTGCGTCCACCGGTGCTGACGTGACCAGAATTACCAGGATGACCGAAACTCCTATATGTCCCCTTATGTAAGGATGAATCGCCTATGATCATCCGGAGATCGCCGCGTTCCTCGCCCTGCGGGATCCGAGCCCCTCCCATAACGCTGGAGATCACACGTCGATGGCCGAGAAAGCCCGGGGGACCACCGGCGCGTCGCCGGCGGAGGACGCCGCCGATCCCGCACCCGGCCGCACCGCCGACCGGCCCGCCACCTTCCGGGAGGTCTTCGGCGTCGCCGAGTACCGCTATCTCTTCGCCTCGGCGATCCTGTCGTGGATCGGCGACTACTTCGCCCGGGTGGCGGTCGCCTATCTGATCTTCCGCGACACCGGCTCGGTGCTGCTGTCGGCGGCGGGCTTCGCCATCAGTTACCTGCCCTGGGTGGCCGGGGGCCCCATCCTGGCCGCGCTCGCGGAACGGTATCCGTACCGGCGCGTGATGATCCTGTGCGATGTCGCCCGGACGGCGCTGATCGCACTGATGGCCGTGCCCGACATGCCGCTGCCCGCGCTGCTCCTGCTCCTGCTGGCCGCCTCGGTCCTCACCCCGCCGTTCCAGGCCGCCCGCTCGGCCATGCTGGCGCAGGTGCTGGACGGGGACCGGTACGTGGTGGGCCTGTCGGTGCAGAACATCGCCGGCCAGACCGCGCAGGTGGCCGGTTACGCGGTCGGCGGAGTCATCACCGCCGTCGACGCCCGGGTCGCCCTGCTCCTCAACGCGGCCTCATTCGGCGCCTCGGCGCTGCTGCTCTGGCGCGGCGTGCGCCCCCGCCCCGCGGCGACGGGCGCGACCGCCCGCGCCTCCCTGCTGAGGGAGACCGCCGAAGGCGCACGGGTGGTCTTCGGGCACCGGGTGATGAGACCGATCGCACTCGTGGCGTTCAGCATGGTCGCCATCGTGATCGTCCCCGAAGGGCTGGCCGTCGCCTGGTCGGCCGAGCTCGGCGGGGGTTCACGGGCGGCGGGGCTGCTCATGGCGGCGATCCCGGTCGGCAGCGCCGTCGGCGCCGTGGTCATCGGCCGCATGATGGCGCCGGAACGGCGGATAAGGCTCATCAGGCCGTTCCTGCTGGCGTGCCCTCTCCTCCTGGTGCCGGCGCTGCTCTCCCCGCCGCTCGCCGTGGTGTTCTTCATGATGCTGGGGGCCGGGATCGCCGGCACGGTGATCGTGCCGCTGAACGGCCTGTTCGTCCAGGTGCTGCCCGGCGCCTTCCGCGCCCGCGCCTTCGGGCTCATGCAGGGCGGCCTGCAGATCACGCACGCGGCCGCCGTGCTCGCCGCCGGGGCGCTCGCCGAGGCGTTCTCCGTCGCGGCGGTCGTCGGGATCTGGTCGCTGTGCGGCCTGGTCCTGATGGCGGTGGCGGTGACGGCGTGGCCGTCGAAGGAGGTCATCGACGCCGAGGTCGCCCGCGCCGCGGAGCTCAACCGCCCGGTTCCGGCGTCCGGCTGAGGCTCGTACATCCCGCCCTGCGCGGCACTCCACCCTCGTTGAAGATATATCTTTACTATATCTAGATATTCGGTATATTTCGCCCTGGGGGCAAGGAGGAGACGGACACAGGGTCCGGGGAGAAGAATCAACCGAGACGCACGGAGGGGCGGTGTCGATGGCCGAGGCAGCGGTGGCCGTGAAGGGCCTCACGAAGACGTACGGGAAGATCGAGGCCGTCAAGGGCGTCGACTTCGAGGTGGCGCCCGGTGAGGTGTTCGGGTTCCTCGGGCCGAACGGCGCGGGCAAGACCACCACGATCAGCATGCTCTGCACGCTCGCCGACCCCTCGGGCGGCTCGGCCACCGTGGCCGGGTACGACGTGGTGCGCGAGCGTGACGAGGTACGGCGCAACATCGGGCTGGTCTTCCAGGATCCGACCCTGGACGGCTATCTGAGCGCCGAGCAGAACCTCAGGTTCCACGCCGAGCTGTACGGCGTGCCCAAGACGCTGGTGGACGACCGGATCCGGCAGGTCATGGAGATGGTCGCCCTGTGGGACCGCAAGGGCGACAAGGTGCAGACCTTCTCCGGCGGCATGAAACGGCGCCTGGAGATCGCCCGGGGGCTGCTGCACTCCCCCCGCGTGCTGTTCCTCGACGAGCCCACCGTGGGACTGGACCCGCAGACCCGCTCCGCCATCTGGGGCTACATCAACCGGCTGAGGCGCGCCGAGGACATCACGATCTTCATGACGACGCACTACATGGACGAGGCCGAGTTCTGCGACCGCATCGCGATCATCGACCACGGCGAGATCGTGGTGATCGACTCCCCCGAGGCGCTCAAGGCCAGCGTCGGGGAGGACAGGGTGCAGATCCAGACCGCCGACGACGAGGCCGCGATCGCCGCGCTGCGTGACCGCTTCGGCCTGGAGGCCGCGGTCCGCGAGGGCCAGGTGACCTTCGCGGTCGCCTCGGGCGAGCAGTTCGTGCCCAGGCTCTTCGCCGAGCTGGGCGTGCCCATCCGCTCGGTGAGCGTGTCCCGGCCGTCCCTGGACGATGTGTTCATGTCCTACACCGGCTCGACCATCCGCGACGCCGAGGCCGAGGGCTCGGCGAACGCGTGGATGCGGGCCATGGCCCGCCGCTGAGCCCCTTCAGTCAGGAGGTAGAAGATGGCCACCGACGTGGTGGGCGTGCGGATCCCGCTGCGCACCGCCGGACACGACATGCGCGCGGTCAAGGTCGTGCTCCACCGGGAGATGCTGCGCTTCGTCAACGACCGCACGCGCATGCTCTCGATGCTGATCCAGCCGGTGCTGTGGCTGTTCGTGATGGGCACCGGGCTCGGCTCGCTCGCGCAGGGGGCGATCCCCGGGATCGACTTCCGGACGTTCATGTATCCGGGGATGATCGCGATGACGGTCATCATGACCGCGATGTTCTCGGCCGGATCCATCGTGTGGGACCGGGAGTTCGGCTTCCTGCGCGAGATGCTCGTCGCCCCGGTCAGCAGGGGCGCGATCGTGGTGGGCAAGTGCCTGGGCGGATCGGTCGTGGCGGTCGGGCAGGGCGTCGTCATCCTGGCCATGGCCGGGCTGGTCGGCGTGCCGTACGACCCGGCGCTGATGCTGACGCTGCTGGCGGAGATGTTCCTGGCGGCGTTCACCATCACCGCCTTCGGCGTCACCCTCGCCGCGCGGATGAAGAACATGCAGACCTTCTTCGGCCTGATGCAGATGGCCATCATGCCGATGATGTTCCTGTCCGGGGCGATGTTCCCGCTGGCCAACCTGCCGTCCTGGCTGCACGTGCTGACCACCGTGAACCCGCTGACCTACGCGGTCGACCCGATGCGCCAGGCGGTCTTCTCCCGCCTGGACGTGCCGCCCGAGGTCGACGCCACGCTCAACCCCGGGGTGAGCTGGTTCGGCTGGCAGGTCCCCGTCCCCCTGGAGCTGGGCCTGGTCGCCCTCATGGGCGCCGTCCTGCTGGGGGTGGCGATCGTGCAGTTCCGCAGGAGCGACTGAGACCGGGCACTGAGCCGGGCACTGAGCCGGGCACTGAGCGGGCCGGGCAGGGTGCGGACTGAGACGGGACCGGGCAGGGTGCGGACATGGGACGGCCCGGGTGCTCGAGCACCCGGGCCGCCGTCGTGTCCGGCCCGCCGGGCGGGCCGGGGTCATTCAGGTCTCCGGCCGGAGCCGGAGGCCGTCCGGGTCGGCGCCCCACCTCATCGGGATCAGCGCCCGACCTCGTCCGGGGTCAGCGCTTGACCCGGACGTAGTCGACCCGGCTGGTGTCGCCGTAGAAGTCGTCGTCACCCTTGAAGACGAACTTCCAGTAGCCGGACTTGTAGGCCTTGGCCTTGGTGTAGAGCTTGCCGTCGTCGTTGGACCACGCGGTCTTCACGTAGTACCACTTGTGCGAGCCCTTGGGCTTGAAGTACAGCCCCACCTTGGACTGGTAGCCGTCCCAGCTCCCGTCGTCGCGGACCTGGAGCTTGCCGGTGAACTTCAGATAACGGCCGTAGCGGACCGGCTCGGGCGAGGCGTTGAACTTCGCCACCCGGCTGTCGGCACGCTCGGGCTCGGGCTCCGGCTCCGGCTCACGGACCGTCACGTGCAGGGTGCGGTCGGTGCCCTTGACGCCCTTGGCGCCCTCGAACACGGCCTTCCAGTGGCCGGAGGTGCGGGCCTCGGCGTTGACGCCGAAGCGGCCGCGGTGGTCGGTCCAGTCGGAGGCCACGTGCTCCCAGCGGGACGAGCCGTCGGCGCGGAACAGCACGTGGACCTTCTGGCCCTTGTAGCCGTCCCAGCCCTTCTCGGTGTCGACCTGCAGGACGCCGCGGACGTGGATGGTGTCACCCTTGTCCACGGGGTCGGGCCAGGCGCGGTAGTCGACGATCCGGCTGTAGACGAACTTCGGCGGCGTCTTGACGTCGACGCGGTCGGTGTCGCTGACCGAGCCCTTGGCCGCCGAGGTGGCGAAGAACTCCGCCCGCCACCAGCCGGTGACCTCGGCCGTGACCGTCGCCTTGAACGAGCCGTCGGCGGTCGTCTTGAGCGTGGCGATGTGCTGGTAGGCGTCGGTGTCCTTGGCGCGAAGAGTGATCTTCACGTCCTGGCCGCCGTAACCCTTCCAGCTCTTGTCGACCTCCTGGAGCAGCCGGCCGGAGACCTCGATCTTGTCACCCTTCTTGACCAGGTCGGGGGTGGCGTCGAAGTCGACGATCTTGGTTTCCAGCAGGGCCGCGACCTCCGCGGAGGCGGCGGCGGGGACCAGGGCGGTCCCGGTTGCGGCCGTCGCGGACGGCGCCAGAGCGAGGGCTCCGGCACCGATGGCCACCACGACGGCGATGGATCGGGTGCGTTGCAACATGCGGATTTCATCCTCCCCGTTGCATGAACGCGGCATGAGGGTGCCACGTAATCGTTCTGTCAAGTAGACGTCCAGATCCGGCAGATCGATGTCACATCTGACAAATAGTTATTAATAACTGTTGAATAGGACCGATCCACAGGATCCGCCGAGCAAAGCAGTCAAGGGTGGCGACGGGGACGCTCCGCCGAGACATAATCGGTTGCGTGGCGCGCGACACTGTTGAGACTCACTTCGCAGAGACGGTGGCGACCCTGGTCCCCGGGGCTCCTCGTGATCCCGCTTCCCCGGTGCGCGACGGCACGAGCCTGACGGGAGCCCGCTGCAGGGAGTTGTTCGGCTTCCAGCTCGGCAGCCGCCTGCTGGACATCACAGCACGTCACCTGCGCGAACAGGGCGAGGGCTACTACACCATCGGCTCGGCGGGCCACGAGGGCAACGCCGCGGTGGCCGCGGCCCTGCGCACCACCGACCCGGCCCTGCTGCACTATCGCTCCGGGGCCTTCTATCTGACCAGGTCGGCGATGGCCGGGCGGCTGCCCGAGGAGGGCATGCGCGACGTGCTGCTCGGCCTGGTCGCCGCGGCCGAGGAGCCGATCGCCGGCGGCCGCCACAAGGTCTTCGGCCATCCGGACCTGGCGGTGATCCCGCAGACCTCCACGATCGCCAGCCACCTGCCGCGCGCGGTGGGCACGGCCTTCGCCATCGAGCGCGCCCACCAGCTCGGCGTGCGCGGCAGGTGGCCGCAGGACGCCATCGCGGTGTGCAGCTTCGGCGACGCCTCGCTCAACCACGCCAGCGCCCTGTCGGCCTTCAACACCGCCGCCTACTGCTCCTACCAGGGCCTCGGCCTGCCGCTGCTGTTCGTGTGCGAGGACAACGGGCTGGGCATCAGCGTGCGCACCCCGAACGGGTGGGTGGAGGCCGCCCGCCACCCCCTGCTGGAGTACTTCCCGGCCGACGGCTGCGACCTGGCCGACGCCCACGACACGGCGCGGGCCGCCGCCGACCACGTCCGCGCGCACCGCTCCCCCGCCATCCTGCACCTGCGCACGGTCCGGCTGATGGGCCACGCGGGCTCCGACGTGGAGCTGTCCTACCGGACCAAGCGGGAGATCAACGCCGACCTCGAGCGCGACCCCCTGGTCGCCACCGCCAGGCTGCTCGTCGAGGCCGGCCTGGCCACGCCCGACGGGCTGATCTCCCTGTACGAGACGACCCGCGAGCACCTGTTCAAGATGGCCATGGAGAGCTCCCGGCGCCCGCGCCTGACCTCCGCCGCCGACATCGTGGAGCCGCTGGCCCCGCGCACCCCCGAGTCGGTCGCCCGGGTCTCGGCGGTGTCCTCGCCGGACCGGGACAGGGCCTTCGGCGGCAGGCTGCCCGAGCAGGAGGGCCCGCTGACCCTCGCCCAGGCGATCAACCGGACGCTGGCCGACGCGCTGGCCTCCCACCCCGAGGCGATGATCTTCGGCGAGGACGTGGCCCGCAAGGGGGGCGTCTACGGCGTCACCCGCGGCCTGCAGAAGCGCTTCGGCGCCGGCCGGGTGTTCGACACGCTGCTGGACGAGCAGACCGTCCTGGGCCTGGCGCTCGGCACGGGCGTGTCGGGCATGCTGCCGATCGCCGAGATCCAGTATCTCGCCTACCTGCACAACGCCCTGGACCAGATCCGCGGCGAGGCGGCCACCCTGTCGTTCTTCTCCCGCGGCGCCTACCGCAACCCGATGGTCGTGCGCGTGCCCTCCTACGCCTACCAGAAGGGCTTCGGGGGCCACTTCCACAACGACCACTCCGTCACCGCGCTGCGCGACATCCCCGGCCTGGTCATCGCCTCCCCGGCCCGGCCCGACGACGCCGCGGCGATGCTGCGCACCTGCGTCGCCGCCGCCCGCGCCGACGGCAACGTCTGCCTGTTCCTGGAACCGATCGCGCTGTACAACACCCGCGACATGTTCGACGACGGCGACAACGGCTGGCTGGCGCCGTACGCCCCGCCCTCCCGCTGGGCGGAGACGCACGTCCCGATCGGCCGCGCCCGCAGCTACGGCGACGGCCGCGACCTGACCATCGTGACCTTCGGCAACGGCCTGCGGATGAGCCTGCGCGCGGCGGTCAGGCTGACCGCCGAGGGCCACAGCTGCCGGGTCCTCGACCTGCGCTGGCTGTCCCCGCTGCCGGTGGACGACCTGCTGCGGGCGGCGGAGCTGACCGGCAAGGTGCTGATCGCCGACGAGACCCGCCGCACCGGCGGCGTCTCCGAGGCGATCGTCACCGAGCTGCTGGACGCCGGTTTCACCGGCAAGATCGCCCGGGTGACCTCCTCCGACAGCTTCGTCCCGCTGGGCGACGCGGCCAGGCACGTGCTGCTGTGCGAGGGCGAGATCGAAGAGGCCGCCCGCAAGCTCCTGGGCTGAGCCCCTCGTCGTGCCCGGTCAGAGCCAGTCGCGGCGTTTGAAGACCAGATAGAGGGTGACGCAGACGACCGCCATCAGCAGGACGGCGAACGGATAGCCCCAGGCCCAGTGGGTCTCGGGCATGACGTCGAAGTTCATCCCGTAGACGGTGCCGACCAGTGTGGGCGCGAACAGGATGGCGGCCCAGGCGGAGATCTTCTTGACCTCCTCGTTCTGGGCGTTGCTGGCCTCGGTGAGGTTGGTCATGTGCTCGTTCTGGGCCTGGGCGACCATGGTCGAGTTGACCACCAGGATGTCGTGGAGCATCTGCCGGAACCCGGCGACGCGCTCCACCACGGTGATCGCGTGGTCGGCCACGTCGCGCAGGTAGGTCTGCAGGTCCTCGGTCAGGCCGTACTTCTGCGCGCCCGCCACGAAACCGTCGATCATGGCGAGCAGCGGCCTGGTCGCCCGCTGGAACTCGATCACCTCGCGCGACAGCTCGTAGATGCGGCGGGAGACGCCGGGCTCGTTGCCGAAGACCTCCACCTCGATCTCGTCGATGTCGTTCTGCAGCCCGGCGACGACCGGGGCGTAGCCGTCCACGACGGCGTCCAGGATGGCGTCCAGGATGGCGTACAGCACCGCCTGCGGGCCCTGGGCCAGCAGTTCGGGGTCGTCCTCCATCCGGCGGCGGACCTGCGACAGGTCCGGGCTCTCGCTGTGCCGTACGGTGATCACGAAGTTGGGGCCGACGAAGACGTGCAGCTCGCCGAAGACGACCTCCTCGACGTCGTCGAGATACCGGGCCGGGCGCAGCACCACGAACAGCGTGTCGTCGTAGCGGTCGGCCTTGGGCCGCTGGTGGGCCACGATGGCGTCCTCGACGGCCAGCTCGTGCAGGTCGAATTCCTCGGCGACGTTGCAGATCACCGCGCCGTCCGGCCGGTAGAAGCCGATCCAGGCCATGCCGCCCGGGGTGTCCTTCAGGGCCGCGAAGGCCTCGGGCAGCGAGGCGGGGGTGGCCACCCGCCGCCCGCCGGCGTAGATCGCCCTGTCGACCACGTGCGAGTGGGAGGAGAACGGCTCGCTCTCCCCCGGCCGGGGATCCATCGACCGCTCCGGGGAGTCGAGCCCGCCCCGGGAACGGCCCCGCATCAGGGCGCGTAGGTCCTGCGCCCGCCGATCCGCCACGTCCGCCTCCTCAGCCGGTCCCGCGGGCCCGCCCGGCGACGGCGGTCCCGCCCGGCGCTCCTGCCCCGGATCACCGGTTTCCACCGTCCATCAGGTGCGATCTCGAGATAATCCCGGCAGCTATCCAGCATTCCCCGCCTGTCGCCGCCAGACTCGATGTCATGGGACGCTTTGCTGCGCCGTTCCGAACCGCCAGTGAGGAGAGCTGATCGTTGACCGACGTCTGGGTGACCCTTACCACGGCCCAGCCCGGGCCGCCCGCATGGGTCGTGCTGCTGTCCGCCGTGGCGGCGCTGGCCGTCGTGGCGTGGTCCACCTCCTGGCAGCTCTCCCGGGGGCTGATCACCATCGCGCACGAGGGCGGGCACGCGCTGATGGCGCTGCTGACCCGGCGCAAGCTCCAGGGCATCCGGCTGCACTCCGACACCTCCGGCGTCACCCTCACCCGGGGCAGGCCCACCGGTCCCGGCATGATCCTGACGGCCGCCGCGGGCTACATCGCGCCGTCGCTGCTGGGGCTGGGCGGCGCGTGGCTGACCGCCTCCGGGCACATCGCCATCCTCATCACGGTTGTGATCGTGCTGCTGGTCGCCATGCTGCTGATGATCCGCAACCTGTTCGGGGTGGTGAGCCTGCTGGTCACCGGCGGGGCGATCGCGGCGCTCACCTGGTACGCGCCGCCTGAGGTGGACGCGGTCATCGCCTATCTGGCCGTCTGGTTCCTGCTGTTCGGCGGGATCCGGCCGATCCTGGAGCTGCGGCGCAAGCGCAGGCACGGCCGGGTGCCCGACTCCGACGCCGACCAGCTCGCCCGGCTGACCTTCCTGCCCGCCGGGGCCTGGGTGATGCTGTTCCTGCTCGTCGCGGCGGCCTCCCTGGCGGGCGGCGCCTACCTGCTGGTCCCGCTGCCCGCCCTGAACAGCCTCTTCTGAGCGGGTTTCTCCGTAAGGCTCCGTACGGCCCGCGCGGCCCGGGACGATCGCCCTGGGCGGATCGGGGACGGGATTGTCGGGCGCAGGCCGTACGGTATACCGCGTGCCAGAGACGAACCACGAGATCACGCTGGACTCCGCCCTGGGCGAGGAGGCCGTGCTCGCGACCTACCGCCGGATGTTCGCCGCGCTCGCGCGCGACAGCGGCGCGGTCGTGGACGACCCCGTGCTGGTCGACATCGCCGAGACCCTGTTCGCCGCCTTCGCCGAGGCCGGCGAGGAGTGGCTGACCCACGAGCAGATGCGGCACGTCTGCCGGGCCCATCCGGTGGAGCTGTTCGAGAACCGGCTGCGGGTGCTCAAGGGCCTCGGCGCGATCCGCGAGGTCTTCCCCAAGCCCAACCAGCTGCGCTACCGGGCGTCGTTCACCAGCGTGGTGGGGCTGATGTTCATCCGGCGGATGATGGACGACGGCGGCCAGTCCGAGATGCACCGGCTGCTGGCGCTGGAGGATCTCAACGTCGCCGACCCCCGCACGACCATGGAGGAGGCGCGCGCCAGCGCGCAGAACCTGGCGCGGGCGTTCCGGCTCTGGGCGCTGGAGCTGATCACGCTGACCGGCGGCACCATCGAGGAGTTGCGCGAGCAGGCTCCCAAGCTCTGGGGCACCGAGGAGATCGCCCGCCGGGCGCAGAGCCTGCACGGCACGATCCTGAACCGCTGGCCCGACCTCGACCGCACCTGCACCGAGCTGCGCGCCGCGATCTACGCCTACAGCGACGCCTCCCGGCGCGCCGCCGGGCGGCTGGCCGACTCGGCGGGCACCACGAGGAACCTCACCCTGCTGCCCGCGGAGACCTGGCGGACCTTCGCCCAGACCGCCAGCAAGGAGCGCCTGGCCGCGGTGCTCGACGGCTTCGTCTTCGACGCCCCGGCCCCCTGGCACGACCCGGCGGCGATCGTCAGGGCCGTCGACGAGAGCCCGCGGCCCGCGCCCGTGCACCCCACTCCCCCGCGCTCGGCGCTGCCCGACCCCGGTCCCGCCGACTCCCACGACACGGGCCCGGCCGGGCTCGACCGGCTGGCCTCGGTGGCCGAGGGCGCGCTCGGCGGGCGCTCCACGGCGCGGCTGGAGGAGCTGCTGACCGCCGACGGCGAGTGGGTCTCCGCCCGCCGCCTGCTCGCCGACCTCGTCTCGATCGACCTGCGTCCCGAGTCGCCCTACCGCCTGCGCTGGTCCGACGAGCTCACCGCCGCCCCCGGCGCCGAGCCCGCCTGGCTGTCGCACGGCGTGCTGGAGAGGACCGGCAATGACGCCTGAGCCCGCGCACGCCCGCACCCGGGCGACCGGCGGTGAGCATGAGGGTGCAGGGGGCACGGCGCTCGCGCACGCCCGCGCCCGGGCGACCGGCCCGCTGCCGCTGGGGGCCGGCCAGCCCGCCCCGCCCGGGATGGTCCGGTTGGAGCACGGCGACGGCACCGGCTTCGCGCTGCCCGCCTGGCCCGACGGGGCGACCCCCTCGCTCCTGGAGGAATACCAGGTCGCCCCGGTCGCCGTGGAACGGTCCGGGGAGACCCGGCGGGTGCTGGCCGCGGCGCTGAGGTGCTGCTGGAGCGACCTGGCCGCTGGTCCCTGGCCGGGCACGCCCGCGCCGGTCGACGACGTGCTGGCGGCCTACCGGGCGCTGATCGGCCGCGGTGACGACCTCATGCGCAACTGGGCGATCGGCGCGCTGCGCCGCCTGCACGACTCGGCCTGGCTGGTGGTGGCCGACGGCCTGGTACGGCTCGGCCCCCGCTGCGCCTGCTGGCCGGAGGAGTCGCACGCGCAGCTGCGGGAGCTGGTGCGCCGCCTGCCCGCCCCCGGCCAGGCGGCGGCCGGTCTCGACGTGCTGCCCGCCGCCGGGCCGGACGAGGGCTCGGCGAGCGTCACGCCGCCCGGCGGCGTGGACGAGGACCTGCTCGGCCCCTTCGACGAGCGCCGCCGGGCGGAGATCGTCGCCGCGTTCATGGCGGTGGAGCACGCCGCCGAGCCGGTGCACGAGGCCCGCTTCCCGGCGCTGCGCGATCCGGCTCCGCGCCGGGTGCTCGCGGAGATGCTGGAGCGCCGGGGCCGGGTCCTGATCCAGGACCGCGAGCGGTGGACCTCCGGTTACGCCGACGGTGCGGCGGCCGGGGCGGGCACCCTCCTGGACGAGGCCCAGCGCGCCGTCCTGGTGCTGGTGCTGATCCACTCGGTGGCGATCCCCCGGGCCGAGGGCCTGCTGCCCGCCGACAGCTGGCTGTCGTCGTTCCCCGTCCAGGCGGAGGAGCTGCGGCGGCACACCATGCTGCCGATCGGCGAGCTGGAGGCCGCGCTGCGGACTCTGCGCCACGCCGGTCTGGTGACCCAGGTGAAGGCCGGTGAGGAGGCAGGCGGCTACGTTCCCGGCCCGCAGTTCCACCGGCTGACCGGCCCGGCCCGGCGCCGCCTGCAGGAGGAGCTGATCCTCGCCGCGGGCCCGCACACTCCGCTGGCGGCGGCCGTACGGGCCAGGCGCCGGTGAGCGCGGCACGCCCGGAGAGCACGCCGGGCAGAGCCGATACGAAGATCACGCAGAGGGAAGGAACGACGGGGTTGACCGAGCAGCCGGAGCGGGCCGCGCAGGCCGTGGACACGGGCCGGGCCTCCAGGACGAGTGCCCAGGAGAGCCTCGTGGCGGTGGACTCCGGGGCGAACGCGCCGAGCGAGAATGTCGTCGGCGACCGTGTCCTGGTCGCCGTGCAGGCCGTCAACATCTCCCGGCTGTCCACCCACCCGGTGCCGACCGTGCCGGGCACGCTGATCGTGGTGGCCGGGGCCGGGCCGAAGGACTCCAACGGCGCGGGCAAGTCGTCGTTCATCGCGATGATCACGGCGCTGCTCGGCGACGAGCAGTGGCGCTTCGCCTCCGGCGCCAAGGCGGTCGCCGAGCTGCTGTTCAACGCCGAGCTCGCCGCCGGGGCCGGTGGGAAGTCCTGGGCCAGCGCGGCCCACGGCTACATCGTGGGCGTCTTCTCCGCGCCCGGCACGATGGACGACGCGGTGACCGTCTGGTTGCGCGTCAACCAGGAGGCGCCGCACCTGGAGATCCGCTGGACGCGGGGAGTGCGCATGGCCGTCGCCTCCTCCGAGGCGGAGCGGGTGGCGCGGGCCGACGAGATCTGGGCGACCCTGCCGCGCTCGGCCGGGCGGCGCGACGTGGTCGCGCGCGACCTGACGCGGTTCCTGTACGGCGACCGCGTGCGGTGCGTGTCGTTCCTGTCCACCTCGGTGCGGAGCAAGGTCGCCACGAACCTGCTCTCCCAGCCCCTCAACGAGATCTCCCCCGAGCGGGTCTTCGAGGCGATCGCCGCGCTGACCGGCCTGGACTCCGAGCTCGACCAGGAGCGCGAGGCCCGGCGCGACGAGCACGCCAAGCGGGTCCGGGCCGAGCGGGCGATGGAGCTGCTCAAGGAGTTCGAGGGCGAGTCGCGGGCGCTGCTGGAGACCTTCGACCGGCGCGACCGGGCCAGGGTCAGCCTGGCGGACGCGCTGCGCTGCTGGCGGGGACGGCTGGCGCGCAGGCTCGCCGACGCCGCGCGGCGGGACGAGGCGCTGGCCGCCGACCTGGAGCGGTTGGATGAGGCGGGCGAGCGTGCGGCCGAGGCGATCCGTGAGGTCCGCGCGGAGATCGCCACGCTGAAGGAGGACACGCTTGACCGTGCCCTGGCCGCGGCCCGCGCCGAGCTGGCCGGTCTGCAGGCCCGTGCCGCCAGGCTCGAGGCCGACCGGGCCGTGGCGGAGAACTCCGCCGACGAGCTGCGCGCCCGGATCCCCGCCCTGCAGGAGCGGCGGCGCCTGGCCGACGGCCGCGACGTGCCGGCCGCCGAGAGCGAGCTGGCGCAGGCGAGGGCGCGGCTCAACGAGGCGCTGAAGGCCCTGGGCGTGGCCGACCGCGAGGTCGACGACGCCCGGGCGGCGCTCGACGACGCCGAGGGCGGCCCGGCCGCCGCCCAGCTCAAGGCCCTCGCCGAGGCGGGCATCGGCGCGACGGGCCTGCTCGACGCGATCGACGTGGCCGAGCACGCCCGCGACGACGAGGCGTCCGGACCGGGCGGCGCCCGGACCGGACAGGGCGGCACGGCGAACGGGCAGGGCGGCACGGATGGGCACGGTGGCCCGGTCGGTCGGCACGGCCTGCCGGGCGGGAACGGCGACGCGACCGGGGAGGGCACGGCGGCGGGGGTTCTGGCGGCCGTCACCGGGGGCCGCGGATGGCCGCAGGAGCACGCCGTCGTCGTGGACGCCGGCGACCTGGAGGCGGCGGGCCGCGCCCTGGCGGGCCTGCTGGGGTCGGTGCTGGTCAGCGCCGCGGGGGTCACCGTGGTGGGGTCGTTCGAGGCGGTGGCCACCGGCAGGGAGGCCCGGATCAAGGCAGCGGAGCTGCGGCTGCACCGGGCGCGTGACGTGCAGGAGACGGCGGCGGGCGCCGTACGGACCGCCGAGGACGGGGTGGCCGACGCCGGGCGGCGGCTGGAGGGTGCCCGGGCGGCCGTGGAGCTGGACGACCTGGAGCGGCGGCTGGCCGGGCTGCGCGCCAGGCTGACCGAGCTGACCGAGGCGCTGGCCGAGGTCGCGCCCCGGGTCGGCGAGGCCGAGCGGGAGGCGGGTGCGCTGGACTTCCGCGCCCGGACCAGGAACATGGAGATCGAACGCCTGGAGGGTCGCCGGGCCCGCCACGAGGCCGAGCGCGACCAGGCCCGCGAACGGGCGGCCGCGGTCGCCGCCGACCGCGAGGCGCTGGGGCTGGAGGCGCTGGCCCGCGACTGGGGCGGCACCGCCGCCGGGGCGCGGGAGTGGCTGGAGGCGCTGCCCGAGCACGAGCTCCCGCTGACCGCCGAGGAGTGGTGGCGGGCAGCCGAGCGCCGCCTGGACGAGGCGCTGCGCGACACCTTCCCCGGCGAGGACGAGGAGATGCCGGAGGAGCTGCGCTTCCTGCTGCGGGAGCGGACCGAGCCCGGCGCCGGCCGGACCGCGCGCGAACAGGCCACCTTCCCCGGCGTGTGCGCCGCGCTCTCGTCCTACCTGCGCGGCCAGGAGGAGTACGAACGGCACCAGCGCCGCCAGATCGAGACCCAGCTCGCCACCCGGCAGCGCGACCTGACCGCCGCCGCCCGGGGCGCGGAGGAGGCCGCGCAGTCCACCGCCGTCCACCGCGCGGCGCTGACCGCGGCGATCAAGGCGCGGCTGACCCGGGTGGCCGAGGAGTTCGACCGGCTGGACACCTCCTACGGCGGGTACGGCGCGACGCTGGAGTTCCCCGTCCCGGCCGCGCCCGCCGACCCCGAGCAGCGCTGGGCCTGGCGGGTCACGCCGAAGTGGCGCCGGGGCGAGGGGCAGGGGTTCGTGCCCTACAACCGGCGGGCCAACACCGCGCTGATGGACGAGAAGGCGGTCAAGCTGGTCTGCGCGGCGGCGATCGCCTCATCCGGCGGCGGGCACCTGTGCCTGGTCCTGGACGAGCTGGGCCGCAACCTCGGCAAGGAGCACCGGCGCGAGGCGGTGGCGCTGTTCCGCCGGATCGGCGAGACCTACGGCATCACGGTGATCGGCGCCCTGCAGGACGACATGGAGCCCTACGCGGTGGACGCCTGCGGTCAGTACATCAAGCTGCGCCGTTCCTCCGACGCCATGCCGTACAACGAGCCGCCGGTGATCATCGGCCACGACGCCCACGCCGACCGCGTACGCGCCCTCGCCTCCGCGGTGAGCCGATAGCCCCGCCGCCCTCCACTCCGGTCCGCGTGCCCGGGTACGGCCGTCCGCCCCGGCACGCGGGTCTCGCGGTACGGCCGCCCGCCCCGGCCTACGGCCGCCCGCCCCGGCACGCGGGTCCCGCCGTACGGCCGCCCGCCCCGGCACGCGGGCTCCGCCGTACGGCTGTCCGTCCCGGCTTGCAGGTTTCCCGGAGGGGATTACCCGCCCGCGAACGCCGAGGGCTCCAGGAACGGGCCCTCGGTCTCGGATGGCGGGGCCGCCAGCACGACGCGGTCGCGTCCGGCGGTCTTGGCGGCGTACAGCGCGGTGTCGGCGCGGCGCAGCAGCCGCAGGGGAGTCTCCCGGCCGTCCCACAGGGCAAGACCGGCTGAGAAGGTCTGCTCGTGCGGGGTGACCAGGCGCAGCGCCTCCAGCAGGTGCTCGGCGGCCTCCAGGTCGCGGCCGGGCATCAGCAGCACGAACTCCTCGCCGCCGTAGCGGGCCAGCATGTCGGTGGAGCTCAGCACCAGGCTCCAGGCGGTGGCGGCCCCGGCCAGCAGCTGGTCGCCGCCCTGGTGGCCGTGGGTGTCGTTGAAGCGCTTGAAGTGGTCCAGGTCGAGCATGGCCAGCGTCAGCGGGATGTCCTCGCGGGTGGCCCGTTCGTAGTCACGGACCAGCTGGGCGTCCAGGGTGCGGCGGTTGGGCAGCCCGGTGAGCATGTCGGTGCGGGCGATCTCGTCCAGGCGGCGGGCCTGGTGCTGCAGGCGGCGCAGCATGACGGCCATACGGGCCACGACCAGGACGAACAGCACCGCGGAGGCGATCGCGACCGGCCAGGCGCTGAGCTCGAAGCCGAAGGCGAGCTGCACGATCAGGGTGCCGGGGGCGAGCAGGACGACGGCGGTCAGAGTGAGCAGACGGCCGGTGGTGAAGGCGGGCGGCGTGTCGGAGGTGGGGCGCAGCAGGTCCCTGGCTGAGGGGTGCAGCGCGGCGGCGCCCCAGACCACGTACGACAGCAGGAACGGCGTCAGCGAGATCGGCATGCCGTGGATGATCGTGTCCCCGACCAGGACGAAGATCACGTCGCCGGCCATGACCAGGATCATGGCGGCGATGACCATGCGCCCGGCGGCGCTCCGCGCGCGCGAGGTCGCCAGCACCAGGACGAGCCCGGCCAGCAGCAGCACGTCGCTGAACGGATAGCCCAGCGTGATCAGCTGTTCCAGAGGGGACTCGTATCCGCCGAGGCTCGGGCTGATCACGAGCACCCAGTAGGGCAGGACCAGGCCTACCGTGAGGATGGCGCTGTCGAGCAGGGCCTCCCGGTTCTCCGGCGAACGATGGTGCCGGGCGAGCATGAGCAGAGCCCCGGCGACGAGCGGATACTGCAGCAGATAGAAGGCGTCGGCCGGTGACGGGAAGGGGTCGATCTTGGCGACGTGCTCGTAGTAGGCCCACATGGCGTCGCCCACGGCCGCGGCTAGCTGGCCGCCCGCCATGAGCGCCCAGAGCATGCGGACCCCGCCGCGGGAGCGGGCGGCCGCCACGGACGCGGCCGTGGCGCTGGACATGCCGATGGCGACGTACACCAGATCACGGGCGACGCCGTACGGCATCGCCAGGTAAATCGCCACGACGACGATGCCGCCGAGGAGATAGGCGCGCCAAACCCGCGAACTGTCCATGCCGCTCCATCGGCGAACATCAGCGACTTCTTAGCGTAGCTGTGAGATCGCTTACTGTCAGTATGTTGGGATCTTACCGGAATCGTCACCGTGGACCGCAACCCCCGCACGGGCGTCATCGGCGATCTACGGGCGGTCGCCGATGGTTTACGGGCGCCACCGGCGGCCGATGACGCCCCACCGGTGGAGGGTCGGACCACCGGCGGACGACCGGATCACCGATGGGGGCCGGACCAGTGATGGACGACCGGATCACCGATGGATGACCGGATCACCGGCGGACGGCCGGATCACTGATGGATGGTCGAGCCGTGGCGGTCCTTGCGGATCCGCAGCTGGGCGGGGACGCGGGTGCGCAGCTCGCCGACGTGGCTGACGATGCCGACGGCCCGGCCGCCGTCGCGCAGGCCGTCCAGGATGTCGAGGACGCCGTCGAGGGTGTCCTCGTCGAGGGTGCCGAAGCCCTCGTCGACGAAGAGGGTGCCGAGCTCGGCTCCCCCGGCCTCCGCGGTGACCACGTCGGCCAGGCCGAGGGCCAGCGCCAGCGACGTTATGAAGCTCTCGCCGCCGGACAGCGTCGCGGGGTCGCGGTCCACGCCGGTCCAGCCGTCGAGGATGCGCAGGCCCAGGCCGCCGCCCGACCTGCTCCGGTCGCCCGCCGAGCGCCTGAGATCGTGGTCGAGGAGATAACGCCCGCCCGACATGTGGTCCAGCCGCTCGTTGGCCGAGGCGACCACCTGGCGGAGCCGCTCGCCCAGGACGTAGGACGACAGTCGCATGTTCCACCGGTTGTCGGTGGAGTTGCCACTGGTCAGGGCGGCGAGCCGGTCGGCCAGGCGGTGCCGTTCGGCGGCGGGCCGCCAGCGGTCCAGGCAGTCGGCCAGCTCGGCGCGGAGCGTGACCAGCCTGGCCCGGCGGGCCTCGGCCCGGTCTCGGGCGGAGATCACACCGGCGTGGGCGGCGTCGGCCGCGTCCCTGGCCCGCTTCAGCGTCTCCAGGTCGGGCTCGGACTCGGCGGCGGCGCTGATCAGCTCGGGGTCGGCCAGCTGGGCGTCGACGGCGGCGCGCTCCCGGTCGAGGTCGCGCAGCTGCCTGGCCTTGTCCTCCTGCTCGGCGGCCGGGCGGACCGCCGCCCGGGCGTCGTCGAGCCCCCGGAATCCGGCCTCGGTGACCGCGGCCACGGCCCGCGCCCGCGCCGTCTCCAGCTCGGCCGCGGTGGACCTCTCCTCCCTGGTCGCCTCCAGGGCCTCCCTGAGCAGCTCGGCCTCGTCGGTCAGCCGCTCCAGCCGGGCGGCGAGCGTCGGGTCCTCCCCCCGCGCCTCGTCCAGACGCGCGGACAACCGGTCCGCGTCGGCGGTGAGGGCGTCCAGGTTCGCCCGGCGCGCGGACGACTCGACCGCGAGCGCGCGGGACCGCTCCTGCTCCCGCCTGAGCTCCGCCGTGACACTCTCGGCCTCCGCCATGAGCGCGGCCACCGCCCCGGCCGACTCCCGCAGAGCCTCCACGAGACGCTCCGCCTCCCGGAGATCCTGTACGGCGTGCCCGAAGGTGAGCGGGCCGGGCTCCGTGTGACCGGTGCCCCCCACCTCTCCCGAAGGCGCCACAGCGGCCATGGCTCCGTGTCCGCCGGCCCTGCCCTCGGCGCCATCGAGCGCCCTCGTGCCGCCGGCGACGAAGTGGTCACCGATCCTGTCTCGGGCGTCACCCGGCGCCTTCGCATCGTCGGCGGCGAGGTGTCCGCCGGCCCTGCCCTCGGCGCCGTCGGACGCCTTCACGCCGTCCGAGGCGGCGTGGCCGTCGGCCGGGCCGTCCTGCCGGGTGCCGAAGGTGTCGCGGTCGATGCCGTGGCGGGTGGCGGCCTCCTGGTGCCGGGCGGCGATCTCCTCGGTTCGCAGGGCGGCGGCCAGGGCGGTGGCGAGGGCGGCGGCCTCGGCGGTGAGCCGGTCGCGGCGGGCCTGGACGGTGGCGTCGCCGCCCCGGGCCGCGTCGAGGCGGGCCGTCAGCCGGGCCTGCTCGGCGTGGGCTCCGTTCCTGCGGGCGTGTCCCTCGGCCAGATCGCGGGCGATCTCTCCGGCGCGCGCCGTCACCGCCTCCAGCTCGGAGGTGAGGCGTTCCACCTCGCCGGCCAGCCCGGGCTCGGCCTCCGCGGTGGCGAGCAGGGCGTCCAGCTCCCGGCCGGCGTCGGCGACCACCTCTCCGGCCTCCGCGACGGTCAGTTCCCCCGCGACTCCCAGGGCGTCGCCGAGCTGTGAGGTGAGGGTGGCGACCTCGTTCTCCGCGGCCTGGCGGCGCTCCAGAGCCGCGTCGTAGGCGAGCTGGGCGGCGCCCTCGTCGTCGGCGGTGGGGGCCTGGGCGGCCGGCGCGGCCGGGGCGGGGTGGTCGGGCGAGCCGCAGACCGTGCAGGGCTCACCGGGGACGAGCTTGGCGGCGAGTTCGGCCGCCATCCCGTCGATGCGGGCCTGCCGCAGCTCCTGCAGCCGGTCGCGGAGCTCCTGGGCGTGGTCGACGGCCTCGGCCCGGGAGACCTTCGCCGTTTCGAGGGCGGTGCGCAGCGCGTCGCGGCGCCGGGCCGCCTCCAGCGTGGCGGCCGCGGCGTCGGCCGCCGCCCGGGCCTGCGGGATCCCGGCGGCCTCGGTCCTGGCGGCGGCCAGCCGCGCCGACGCCTCGGCGAGAACGGCGGGCAGCTCGCTCCGGGCACCGGCGAGCTCGGCCTCCCGGTCGGCCAGCTCCCGCAGGGCGTCGTCGAGGCCGGAGATCTCGGCCTCCAGCTCTGCCAGCCGCGCCTCGTCGGCCCGCAGCCCTTCCAGCCCGGCGAGGGCGTCGCGGCGGTCGCGCTCCCAGGCACGGAGCAGTTCCCGGAGCCCGGGCGTCTGCGGCGTGAGACCCTGCCCCGGGCCGAGACCGAAGGCGGCCATGCCGCGGTCATCGGCCTCACCGGACCCGGCCAGACCGCAGTCATCGATCTCACCGGACCCGGCCAGGCCAAGACCGCCGGCCTCGCCGGACCCGATCACGCCGGGACCGCCGACCTCATCGGGCCCGTTCGGGCCGAGAGCGTCGGCCCCGGCGATCCCGTTCAGGCCGAGAGCGCCGGCCCCGGCGGGCCCGGTCGCGCCGGGGGCG
>NZ_BOOJ01000028.1 GCF_016863175.1 Paraplanobispora siamensis | reverse complement strand
TCGGCGCCGGTGGGCATCGGCAGGGCGGACAGCGCGGTCGCCAGCTCGCGTCGGGCGGCCTCCAGAGTCTCAGCGAGCCGGTCGCGCTCCTCGACCGCCCGCAGGCGGGCGGCGGCGGCGTCCCTGGCCGCCTCGGCGGCGGGCAGCCGGGCGGCGTCCAGGCGGGCGGCGGTGAGGCGGGACTCCGCCTGCTCCCGCAGGCCCGGCAGCTCCTCCAGGCGGGCGTCGACCCCGGTCTGCTCATCGACCAGCCGGGCGATCTCCCGCTCCTCGTGCCCGCGATCGCGCAGGAGCACGGCCAGCCGCGCCTCCTCGGTCCGCAGCTCACCGAGCCGGGCGATCTCCTCCAGCCGGTCGCGCTCCAGCGACGCCAGGCGGGCGGCGTCGGCGACGTCCGCCAGGAGGACCGCACCGTCACCGTTCTCCCCCGGAGGGAAGGCCTCGATCAGGGAGAGCACACCGTCCCGCGCCCAGAGCCCACCGGTCGCGGCATCTCCGCCCTGCGGCGAGAGCCTGCCGGCCAAGAGGCGGGCGGCCCCCTCGGCCTCCTCGGCCTCCTCGGGAGAGAGCCTGCCGGCCAGAGAACGGGCGGCGCCTCCGGCGCTCTGCGACGAGAGCCCGCCGGCCAGGAGACGGACGACCCCTTCCGCTTCCGCAGGCGAGAGCCCACCGGTCAGGGAACGGACGATTCCCTCGGCCTCCGCCGGAGAGAGCCCGGCGGTCAGGGAGCGGACGACGCCCTCGGCGTGAGCCAGGGGGAGAGCTCGGGCGAGGGCGTCGGCGGCGAGGTTACGGGCCTTGGCCGCCGCCTCGGCGCGCTGTTCGGCCTCCTGGACCAGGGGCAGCACCCGGTCGGCCCGGGCCGCCTCGGCGAGGATCGCCTCCAGATCGGCCCGTTCCTCGGCCCTCTCGTCGAGGATCCGGCTCCGGGTCAGGGCCTCGGCGTACCGGCGCCGGCGGTCGGCCAGGGCGACGCCGTCCTCCAGGCGCCTGCGGGCCTCCAGGGCGGCCGCCTCACCCTCGGCCCCGCCCCGGGCCACCGCGTCGGCCTCCTCGGCGGCCAGCCGTACCAGCTCATCCGCCCAGCCCAGCGGGTCGTCCTCCGGCGAGATCGGCACCCCGGCCCGGCCGTCCCCGGGCGGGGAAACCACTCCCGGCCCGCCGTCTCCCGAACGGGACGCCCCCGATGCCACCGCCGGGCCGCCGTCCCCGGCCCCCGATGCCACCGCCGGGCCGCCGTCCCCGGAGTCCCCGGCCGATCCGCCGTGTGCCGCCGATCCGCCGTCCTCCGCCGACGCCCTCTCCGGCCCGTCCTCGTCCACTCCCAGCCCCGGCAGGGCGTCCTCCCACGGCAGGGTGTCCTGCCCGGGCGGGAGCGCCGGTTCGGCGGCGAGGACCAGGGCGTCCAGAAGATCGGAGCCGGCGGCCTCCTCGATGCGGTTGAGGGCGGCGTCGACCTCGCGGCGCAGGGCCTGCTGATCGCGGAAGGCCTCGGTGCGGCGGTCGGCGAGCCACGACTCGGCCGCGGCGTAGATCTTGACGGAGAACAGGCGCTCCAGGACCTTGCGGCGTTCCTCGCCGTCGGCGCGCAGGAAGCGGGCGAAATCACCCTGGGGCAGCATGGCGACCTGGCAGAACTGGGCGGCGTTCATGCCGAGCAGGCCGCTGATCAGCTCGCCGGCCTCGTCGACACGGGTGGTCAGCCCCATCCACTCGCCCGAGGACAGCAGCTCCTCGACGATGACCTTGGTCTGCTCCAGGGTGGTGCCGGTGCCGCGCTGCTTGGGCCGCTGCCAGGCGGGTGAGCGGGTGATGCGGAAGCGGCGGCCCCGGATGGTCACCTCGAGGACAACGCGCGGGCCCCGCCCGGGCGGGGCGTGGTCACAGCGCAGGTTCCTGGCGCTGTTGCGCTGGCCGGGCACCTGGCCGTACAGGGCGTAGCACAGGGCGTCCAGCACGGTCGTCTTGCCCGCGCCGGTGGGGCCGTGGATCAGGAACAGCCCCGCCTCGGACAGCGCCTCGAAGTCGACCTCCTCCTCACCGGGGAACGAGCCGAACGCGGTGATCTGCAGCCGGTGCGGGCGCATCTACGCCATCGTCTCCTTCGTACGGCAGGCCTCCACGGCCTGCTGGAGCAGCAGGGTCTCCTCGGCGTCGGCCGCCTCTCCGCGGACCTCCCTGACGAAGTCGAGCGCCACCTCGATCTCGGGCCGCCCCGCCGTACGGGCGCGCGTCACCTGCTCCCGGACGCCGCCCTCGGGCTCGAAGGAGAGGGTGAGCGTGTGCGGGAAGCGGGACCGCAGGCGCTCCATCGCCCCCTTGGGGCGCACCGGGTCGGTCAGCACCACCTGGAGCCAGCGGTCTTCGTGGTCGGCGTGCTCCCCGGCGGTCAGCAGGTCCTCCAGGCGGCCGGACAGCCGCCCGAGCCGCCGGGGCACGGGGGCCTCGACGAACTCGGCGCCGGCGAACCCGTCCGGTCCGAGGTCCACCAGCCACGAGCCCTTCACCTGGCCGAGCTCGGAGAAGGAGTAGGCGATCGGGGAGCCGGAGTAGCGCACGGTCTCGGTCATCCGCTGGCGGCCGTGCAGGTGGCCCAGGGCGGCGTAGTCGGCGCCGTCGAAGGCGCTGACCGGCACGTGGGCGACGCCGCCGACGCTGATGTCGCGCTCGCTGTCGCTGGCCTGCCCTCCGGTGACGAACGCGTGGGCCAGCACCACCGAGCGCGTGCCGCGCGAGGCCGCGTCGGCGCGGATCAGCGACATGGCGTGCCCGATCGCAGCGGTGTGGGTGCGCTCGGGCAGCTCCCAGGGGCCGCGGACCAGCTCGGGCTCCAGGTAGGGGATGCCGTAGAAGGCCACCTGCCCGCCCCCCGCCGGGTCGTCGATCATCACGGGCTCGCCGACCCGGGCGGGGTCGGTGCGCAGATGGACCCCGGAGGCGTCGATCAGGTCGGCCCCGAAACCGAGCCTGCGGGCGGAGTCGTGGTTCCCGCTGATCAGGACGGTGCGCACGCCCTCGGCGACCAGCCGTCGCAGGGCCTGGTTGCACAGCTCCACCGCGTCGACCGACGGCAGCGCCCGGTCGTAGACGTCGCCGGAGACCACGACCACGTCGACGCGCTCGGCCCTGACCGTCTCGATCAGGTGGTCGACGAAGGCCCCCTGCGCGGACAGCAGGCTCTCCCGGTGGAAGGACCGGCCCAGGTGCCAGTCCGATGTGTGCAGCAGGCGCATGTCGCCTGAAGCTAACAGCCCTCAGCGACATATGGCGCCACTCTCACCACACCGATCTCGCCGGACCGTCCTGGAACGCCGGAAAACCCCTGCGACGAGTAGTCTTGAAGATCTATATGGAAATTTGAGGGAGACGGGTCGGAAAAGCGACCATCGCATGGTCGAGCGGTGATCGGAGAGCGAATCGGCATGCGGGTGGGCCGGGGCACGGTGAGCGTGGCCGCTGGTTTGATCATGGTGGCTCTCGCGGCGGTGGGTTACACCCTCCCTCCGCCCTTCGACCCGTCGCCGCTGGTGGTGGACCCGGTCTTCCAGACACTGCCGGCCCAGCCCGCCGACGAGACCAGATCCGTCGTCAGGAACAGCGGGATCAGCACGCAGGACATCACCGTCGAGGCCCGGGGCACCACCCTGGGGGCGACGATCCGCGCCCCGCTCACCCCG
Source organism: Paraplanobispora siamensis (assembly GCF_016863175.1). Taxonomy (GTDB): domain Bacteria; phylum Actinomycetota; class Actinomycetes; order Streptosporangiales; family Streptosporangiaceae; genus Planobispora; species Planobispora siamensis. The sequence goes on along the minus strand of NZ_BOOJ01000028.1, from coordinate 85,446 downwards.
GGCAGGCACCCCGCGCTGGTCTTCGTCCAGGGGGCGGGCCCGGGCGTGCGCGACGAGTTCACCACCCAGGCCGAATGGCTGGCCACGGCCGGGATCGTCACGCTCGTCTACGACAAGCGGACCGTGGGCTACGACTTCCGCCACCGCGACTTCGACCTGCTGGCCGACGACGCCCTGCGCGTGCTGGCCGCGCTGAAGAAACGCCCGGACGTCGATCCGGACCGCATCGGCCTGTGGGGGGTCAGCGAGGGCAGCTGGGTGGCGCCGATCGCGGCCGCCAAGAGCGAGGACGTCGGCTTCACCGTGCTGGTCTCCGCGCCGAACGTCTCCCCCATGCGGCAGGTCAGCTGGGCGCTTGGCGAGCAGCTGGACCGGCTGCACGCGCCCAGCGGGGTGCGCGAGCTGCTCATCCGGGCGATGGGCGCGGTGGACATGAACTTCCTGCGCCACGACGGCGTGCCCGCGCTGCGCGGGATGCGCCAGCCGGTCCTGGCCCTGTACGGCACGCGCGACCCGTCGATCCCGTTCGTGGAGAGCAGCCAGGTGCTCACCCGTGCCCTGGCCGAGGGCGGCAACCGCTCCTACACGATCCGCTATCTCGACGGGGCCGACCACGGCATGCGCCTGCACGGCGGGCCGTTCGCGCCCGGCTATCTGGAGACGCTGGCCAACTGGGTCGAGGGCCTGCCGGACACGGCCGTGCCGTCGGTGCCCATCGCCGGCGCCACCCCGGTCCAGCGCTTCGAGGCCAGCGACGTGCCCACCGCCCCGTGGTACGCCGGGGGCGCGATGCTGGGATTCACGCTCTGCCTGGCCGCCGTCGGCTACGTGGCCGGTCCGGTGGCCGCCATGGTGGTGCGGATACGCGGGCGCCACCTGCCCGCCGCGGCCAACGCCCGGCTGTGGCCGCCGATCCGGCGCCGCTTCCGCCGGATGGCCTGGACCGGGCTGGGACTGCTCGTCTCGGTGCTGGCCTTCATCGTCCTGCTGGTGCTGTTCTCGGTGAACCAGGCGGGAGCCTGGCCCGCGGTGCTCGCCGGGTGGCTGGTCATCCGGGTCCTGGCGGTGCTGATGCTCCTGCAGGAGGTCACGGCGACCGCGGCCGTCGTCTCCGGGCTGCGCGAGGGCTGGCGTCCCAGCCGCCCCCAGCACGTCGCGATCGCCGGGGTGCTCGGCGGCACCGGCCTGCTGCTGGTGGCGGCGGCCTACTACGGCCTGTTCGCCTTCCCCTGGTGATCCTCCGCCTCGTTCCCCGGTGAGCTCCTCGATGGGCTTCCCGGTGAGCTCCTCGATGGGCTTCCCGGGGATCGCCGTCCGGGCGTCACAGCCACCCGTTGTCGCGGGCGATCCGCGCGGCCTCGATCCGGTTGCGGGTGCAGGTCTTGCCGATGGCCGAGGACAGGTGGTTGCGCACGGTGCTCTCCGACAGATGCAGGCGGGCGGCGATGTCGGCGATGGTGGCGCCGTCGAGGGCCTCGGAGAGCACGTCGCGCTCGCGCCCGGTCAGCGGGCTGGGACCGGCGGTGAGCGCCGCGGCCGCGAGAGAGGGATCGACGACCCGCTCGCCCGCCGCGGCCCGGCGGATCGCGGCGGCCAGTTCCTCGACGGGGCCGTCCTTCACCAGGAAGCCCGCCGCGCCCGCCTCCATCGCCCTGCGCACATAGCCGGGCCTGGCGAAGGTGGTGAGGATCAGCACGACGACGCCGTCGCGGCGCAGCTCGGCGACGGCGTCCAGGCCGCTGCGGCCGGGCAGCTCGATGTCGAGCAGGGCGACGTCGGGATCCGCCCGCCGGGCGGCGGACATGATCGCCTCCCCGTCGCCGACCTCGGCGACGATGTCGATGTCGTCCTCCATGCCCAGCAGCAGGACCAGCGCGTCGCGCATCATGCCCTGGTCTTCGGCGATCATGACGCGGATCGGGGCCCCCGCGCGCCCGGCCGTACCCGCCTGCGACTGCCCGTCCGTCATCGGGGCACCGCCATCCTGAGGCGGAACCGGCCCCCGGGCACGGGTCCCGCCTCGAACGCCGCCCCCGCCGCGGACGCCCGCTCGGCCAGCCCGCGCAGCCCGTGCCCGCGCTCATGCCCGCGCTCATGCCCGCCCCCGTCCCCGCCCCCGCGCTCGTGCCCGCCATCGCCATCGCCATCGCCATCGCCCGGTACGGTGACCCCGTCGTTCTCGATCTCCAGCACGACCTCTCCCCCCTCCTCCCGTATCCCGATCTCGCACACCGTGGCCCCGGCATGACGGATCACGTTGGTGACGCCCTCGCGTACGGCCCAGCCGAGCAGCTCGTCGGCGCGTGGCGCGAGCCGTACCCCGGCACCGCCGACGACCGCCCGCACCCCGGCCTCGCGCAACGCCGCGCCCGCGGCCTCCAGCTCACCGGCCAGGCCGCGTCCCCGATACCCGGAGACGGCCGCCCGCACCTCGGCGAGCGCCTGGCGGCCGATGGTCTCGATGTCGGCGGCCTGGCGGGCGGCCGAGGCGGTGTCGCGCGGGATCAGCCTGCGCACCGCCTCGGCCTTGACCACCATCAGCGACAGGGTGTGGCCGAGCAGGTCGTGCAGGTCCCGGGAGAAGCGCTCGCGCTCCTCGGCCACCGCCGCCCTGGCCAGTTCCCGCCGCGTGCTGTGCAGCTGGAGGGTGACGTGGACGACGACGCCGGCGATGCCGGTGCCCCAGGCGACGGCGGCCACCGCGTCCTGCCCGCCGCCCTTCCAGAGCGTCACCGCCATCGACGCGAGGGTCACCGCGGCCAGCGCCGCCGGGACGGCCCGGCCGCGCAGCACCAGGCCGCAGGCGATGGAGACCAGCGGGCACAGATAGAACCACGTGCCGCCGTAGACCGCGCACCCGGCCAGGGTGAGGCCGGTCAGCGCGGCCAGCGCCATCCGCGCGGCGGCGGGCCGCTCGAAGGCGGCCCACACGCTCAGCAGGTAGCAGCAGGAGACGGCGGTCAGGGCCGCGGCCTCCGCCCACCAGGGATCGTGCGTCAGATCGGCGGCGGGGAAGAAGACCAGTGCCACCCAGAAGGACAACACCGCCGGACCGTTCCGCATCCGGTCCATGCCGGCCCTCGCCCGGTTCACGTCAGTTCTCACCCGCTCCACGCCGGTCCGTACCCGATCCGCGCTCCTGCGCACCCGACGCGAGGCGGTTCCAGAAGTCCAGCCGGTGCCCGGCCGCGTAGTCCACGGGCCGGACCGCCCCCGGGGCCAGGGACTGCACGCCCTTGCCCACGTGCGGCCAGGCGGGCAGGCCGGGGCCGTTGGGGTCGCCGGACCGGGCGAAGTTCGTCCAGTAGGCGACCATCCGGCGGGACAGCTCCCGCTGCCCGGCGGTGAGCCGCGCCTCCTTCTCCGGGAACAGGTAGGGCAGGTCTCCGGCGTGGTAGGCACCCCAGTCGAAGTCCGTCTTGATCGGCAGGAACATCGGCGCGTCGCGGTCGGCGAACTCATAGCCGTAGACCGGCGCGTGCCGGGCGAGCAGGGTGTTCTGCTCGTGGGTGGCGCGGGCCCACATCCGGTCGGTCAGGACCGTCGCCCACGCGATCCCCGGGGAGGCGAAGCTCCCGGCCGGATATCTCCGCAGGACGCGTGCGGCGTCCCGGCCGAAGGCCTCCTTCACCAGGTCCCGGTACGCCCGCCCGGTGAGCGGTTCACCCTGCGCGTCGTAGGTCATCCCGACGAAGAGGCGGTGCTCGTCCCTCGTCGCGCCGGCCAGGACGGGCACGCGGTGGAAGCGCCCGGCGCGGATCGCCTCCGGCGGGAGCTGCGGGAGCACCTCGTTGCCGTAGGCGTACGCCTGGAAGGCGTTCATGATCTGCGGCACCTTGAGGATCTTCTCCACCGGCAGGGCCCGCAGGCACGCCAGGTCGCCGCAGCCGAGCAGTCCGGCGTAGTACGCGCCCAGTCGCTCGGTCTCCTCGACGCCGCGCCAGGCGAAGTGGGGCTGTGCGGGCAGGCCGGGGACCATGCCGCCGGCGGGCATGTCCATCATGGTCTCACCGCTCTGCATGATCGCCCGGTGGAACAGGCCCTGCGCGCCGGGCGAGGTGAGGTGCCCGCCGACGGACAGCCCGCCGTAGGAGACGCCGAAGAGCGTCACGTTGCCCGGGTCTCCGCCGAAGGCGCGGATGTTGCGCCGCACCCAGGCGAGCGCGGCCTGCTGGTCCTGCAGGCCGTAGGTGCCCGAGCCGCGCAGCCCCGGATAGCCGAACGCGCCGAAGACGCCGAGCCGGTAGTTGATCGTGACCACGACCGCACCCCGGGAGGCGAGTTCGCGCGCGTCGGAGAAGTGCCCCGCCCCGAGCGCGCCGTCGCCGTGCAGCCACACCATGACCGGCCGCGCGTCCGCCCGGTCGCGCGGGGCGGTGACGTTGAGCACCAGGCAGTCCTCGGTGGTGCTGGTGATGGGGGCGTAGCCGGAGCCGACCTGCGGGCACATGGCGCCGGGCCGGGTGGCGTCCCGGACGCCCTGCCAGGCCCCGGCCCGCCGGGGCGACTCCCAGCGCCCCGCGGCGGCGTACGGGATGCCCTGGAAGATCCGGTGGCCGGCGGTGACGGTGCCGCGCACGGCTCCCGTCTCGGTCGTGACGATCGCGGGGTCCGCCTGCGGTGACGGCCCGCCGGTGCAGGCGGCGAGCAGCAGGGTCGTTGCCAGAAGAGTTCTCATACGGTCGACGCTGCCGGAGCCGGCCTCCGTTCAGAAGGTCCGTCGATCCAGGATCATCCACGACAAAAGTCCCGGTCCGCGGGGCGGCCGCGCGGCCGCCCCGCGGGCGGTCCGTCTCACAGATAGCAGGCCAGCCAGCGGTCCATCTCGGCGAAGACCTGCTTGCGCGCGGGCTCGGGTGACAGCACCAGGTCGTGCATGCCGCCGGGCACCCGCACGCACGTGACGTGCCCGCCGACCTTGGTCGACCAGCGGGCGATGTGCTCGGGGTCGAGCACGGTGTCGGCGCTCTGGGCCTCGGGGGCGAAGTCGCGGATCTGCAGGCCCTTCTCCGCGCACAGCACCAGCACGGGCACGTCCACCCGCAGCCCGCCCTGCAGGCGCCGGTGGGCCCGCCGTACCGCCGCCAGCCAGGCCGCGTGCACCGGGAAGCCGCCGATCGGCTTCCACTCCAGGTCGAAGTCCCACTCGCCGTGGTGCTCCCGGTGCAGGCTGGTGCCGTACGCCGTGGACAGCCCGAGGGGCAGTACGGCGCGCGTGGGCAGCCGGGACATCGGGCCGCGCAGGAGGTCGGCGGCGATCCTGAGCCCGGCGGGGACGTTGAGGTCGAAGAAGGGGCTGTTGAGCACCAGGCCCTGCACGAGTCCCCGGCCGCGGACCCGGTCGGCCCACAGGGCGGCGATGAGGCCGCCGGTGGAGTGGGCGTTGAGCACCACCGTGTCGTGCCCGTCGTCCTCGCGGATGATCCGGACCGCCTCGTCGATCTCCGGGAAGTACTCGGTCAGGCTGCGCACGAACCCGCGCGTCTGGTGCGGCAGCAGCGACCGGCCGTACTTGCGCAGGTCCAGGCCGTAGAAGTCGATCCCCTGGGCGGCGAAGTGCTCGGCCAGGTGGGTCTGGAAGAAGTAGTCGGTGAACCCGTGCAGGTAGAGCACGGCCCTGCCGGTGGGCGCGGAGGCGCGGCGCCGCACGAGGGAGGCGACGACCTTCCCCTCGTAGTCGTCGGCCATGGGCAGGACCGTCAGCTCGTAGCCGGGACCCAGCACATCGGACGCGGGAGCGCCGGACATGGGAACGTCGGACATGGGATCAGCCTATTCGTAGGGGTTGTCCGGCCAGGAGGGCAGCGCCTCAGGCAGGTCCTGACTGACCTTCATCGGGAAGTTCGCCTGACGCTTCTCCAGGAAGGCCGTGACCCCCTCGGCGGCGTCCGGGGCCGAGCCGAGGGCGTTCATGAGCTTGGAGTCGGCGCGGTGGGCCTCCCAGGGGGAGGCGGCCGACAGGCCCGACCACATGAGCCTGCGGATCGCGGCGACCGAGACCGCGGAGGTGTTGTCGGCGATCTCCCCGGCCAGGGCGTAGGCGGCCGGCAGCAGCTCCCCGGCGGGCAGGACCCTGGAGACCAGCCGTCCCTCGAGCGCCTCGGCGGCGGGGAAGACCCGTCCGGTCACGGCCCACTCCATGGCCTGGGAGATGCCGACGATGCGGGGCAGGAACCAGCTGGAGGCCGCCTCGGTCACGATGCCGCGCCGGGCGAAGACGAAGCCGAACTTCGCCGTGTCGGAGGCGAGCCTGACGTCCATCGGCAGCGTCATGGTCACCCCGACGCCGACGGCCGGGCCGTTGATCGCGCCGATGACCGGCTTGAGGGAGCGGGCGATGCGGAGCACGACCGTGCCGCCGCCGTCGCGGGGCGAGCCGTCGACGGTCTCCTGGCCGCCGAACATCTCCTCCGACCTGCGGTGGTTGAAGGTGTCGCCGCCGCCTCCGAGATCGGCCCCCGCGCAGAAGGCGCGGCCCCGGCCGGTGACGACCACCGCGCGGACCGCGTCGTCGGCGTCCGCGAGGTCGAAGGCCTCGATCAGCTCGCTGCGCATCACGAAGGTGAAGGCGTTGAGGCGTTCGGGCCGGTTGAGAGTGATGGTTGCGACGCCGTCGGCCACGCCGTACTCGATCTCGGTGAAAGACATGACCGAATCTTATTCCACTAGCGGGCGGCGGAACTTATCAGGATGCCTTTCCGCACTGTTCACGCGGGCGTCGTCTTCATTCCAAATGATCGACCTACCATCTCACTCTGCGTGCGCCCAAGTGGGTATTAAGACTCGCAAGCATGGAGGAAACGGGGAGCAGGTGGGGGACTCATCAAAGCCGCCCGGGGTCGGCGCGATCATCGGGTGGACGGTCCTTTCGGCCGTCGCGCCCGGAGCGGCCCACCTGCGCGCGGGATGGCGGCGTACCGGGCTGGCGCTGTTGTCGATCTATACCGCGGCCCTGCTGGCCCTGCTGTGGGTCGTGCTCACCTCCGATCTCGGCGACCTCGCCGGGCAGCTGGTGGTCTCCTCCTGGCTGACGATCATCACCGTCGTCTCCTTCACCCTCGGGGTGGCGTGGTTCGCGCTGGTCGTGCACTCCTTCGCGGTGCTGAAACCCGGCAAGCTCCCCCCGACCGGCCAGGCGGCGGCCGGGACCGTCGCGGGCATGCTCGCCGTGACCGTGCTGCTGCCGTTCGGGCTGGTGGGCCAGTACGCCACCGTCTCCCAGACCGCGCTGGACGACGTCTTCACCGCGCCGGCCACCCCGCTGCCCACCGGGGAGGGAGGACAGGAGCAGGACCCGTGGGCCGGCCGTACCCGGGTGAACATCCTGCTGCTCGGCGGTGACGCCGACGACCACCGCCCCGGCGTGCGGACCGACAGCATCAACGTGGCCAGCATCGACGTCAAGACGGGCAACACCGTCCTGTTCAGCCTCCCCCGCAACCTGGAGAACGTACGCTTCGTCCCCGGCAGCCCGATGGCCCGGCGCTTCCCCGACGGCTTCCGGCTGCCGCCGGGGCCGGGCGGCGGGCGCGACGACCTGCTGTTCGGCGTGTGGGAGTACGCCGACGCCCACCCGGAGATCTTCGGCGGCAGGCGGAACCAGGGAGCGCGCACCCTGATCGACACCGTCGGCTACACCCTCGGACTGAAGATCGACTGGTACGCGCTGGTCAACATGTGGGGCTTCGCCCGCCTCATCGACGCCATCGGCGGCGTGACGGTGACCGTGCCCGAGGACGTGGTCTTCGGCAAGTACAACGAGGGCCTGGTCAAGGCGGGCACCCGCAAGCTCGGCGGCGCCGACGCGATGTGGTTCGCCCGCTCGCGCACCAACAGCGACGACTACACCCGGATGGGCCGCCAGCGCTGCGTGCTGAGCGCCCTGCTCGCCCAGGCCGACCCCGCCACCGTGCTCTCCCGGTTCAACCGGGTCGCCCTGGCGACCAGGGAACTGCTCAGGACCGACATCCCGCGCCCGATGCTGGAGCACCTGGTCCCGCTCGCCCTGAAGGTCAAGAGCGCCAAGGTGACCAGCGTGCAGTTCGTACCGCCGCTGATCAACACCGGCTACCCCGACTGGATCAAGATCCGGAGCGTCACCGCCAAGGCCATCCGCGCCTCTGTCACCACGACCCCGCCGGTGGCCGCCTCCACCTCCCCCTCCGCCAAGCCGAGCGCCACCCCCTCCGCGACGGCGACGACCCGGGCCGTGGTCAAGAACGTGCCCAAGCCGTCCAGCGCCCCCGTGGTGAAGGACATCGCCGAGGGCTGCGGCTGACCGGAGGGTCTCGGGCCCGGAGGCCGTGAGCGGTCGGCGGGCCTTCCGGCCTGAGGCCGTGACGTCCGGCGGGCCGGAGCCGTGAGCGGCCGGCGGGCCGGGGCTCAGGCGCGGTAGGACTCCTTGGCCAGGCGGCGGACCTGGTTCTCGTCGATGCCGTGGCCGAGGCCCGGCTGGGTCAGCGGGACGGCCACGACGCCGCCGGTGGCGCCGACCGGAGGCGCGACGATCTGGGCGCTGCGCGGCGGTTCGGCCACGTCGCACGGGAGGGTGCAGCCGGGCAGGCTCGCCGCGGCCACGGTGGCCGCCCTGGCCAGGCCGGTGCCCTGGCCGCCGGCGCAGGCGATCTCCCAGCCCGCCGCCACGGCGGCGTCGTGCGCCCGCCGTACGTCGCGCAGGGAGCCCAGCGCGGCGGGGCGCAGCAGCAGCGCGCGGCCCGCGCCCGCGGTGATCGCCTCGTCCAGCTCCGTCATCGACGCCACATCCAGCAGGACGGGCGCGGCGACGCGCTCCTGCAGGTCGGCGTGGTCGGCCAGGCTGCCGGTGAACGGGCGCTCGATGGCCGAGGGGGCGTAGGAGTCCAGCGCCTCCAGGGCCTCGACGTCGGTGTAGGCGCCGCGGGCGTCCAGGCCGATGCCCAGCGCCGGATAGGCGTGGCGTACGGCCCGCAGCGGCTCGACGTCCCAGCCCGGATGCACGTCCATCGTGACGTGCGCGTATCCGGCGCAGATGTGCCGGTTGACCCGCGCGATCAGGCTGTCCAGGTTGCGCTCGGCGCCGATCCTGACGGTGGCCATCAGCGAGGTGCGGTTGCCGCCGAGGGCGTGGGCCAGCGGGACGCCGCGCATCCGCGCCCACAGGTCCCAGCAGGCCATGTCTACGGCCGGGCCTCCGGGGACCTCGCCCAGCTCGTCGGGATGCTCCCAGTCGACGCCGACCAGCGCCGGGGCGAGCCGCTCCTGCAGAACCGACCACGTCTTGGGATCCGGGTCGACGACCTCGCCCCAGCCGGTCATGCCCCCGTAGTCGGTCAGCCTGACGAGGATGCTCTCGGGGCGCCTGCCGTACGGCAGGACCAGCCGGAACACCTCGAGCGCGCAGACACGCGGCATGAACTCCCCTTGATCTCGTCCGCCCCTGGAAAACGCGAATCCCGCCTTGGGCGGGACTCCCCCTCAACGCGAAGAAGGGACGCGTTCTTCCCATGGTGCCACGACGGTCAGGGTGCGGTTCTCCGCGCGACGAGTGTCCCGGCCAGCGCCACCAGCGCCATCGCCGCGAAGCACACCAGATACACCGGCCCCGTGGCGCCCAGCCTCGCGACGATCGCTCCCCCGGCGGCGACGGTCATGACCGTGAAGACCGACTCCCCCACGCCCATCGAGGCGCTGTTCTCCCCCTGCCTGCCGGGCTCCGACAGCTCCAGCACGAGCACCGACAGCGTCGGGTACACGATCCCGATGCCGAACCCCGCGACGGCCTCGCCTGCGAAGGCCAGGGCGACCGGGACGCCGGAGAACACGGTCAGGGCCATCATCAGCATCCCCGCGGCGATCAGCAGCGGGCCGGAGGTCAGGATCAGGGTCCGGTCGTACGGCCTGCGCCCGACGACCCAGGAGGCCAGCGACCAGGCCAGCGCGCCGCCGGTGAGGACCGCCCCGGCCTGGGTGAGCGACAGGCCGCGCTCGGCGTGCAGCATCAGCGGCAGGTACACCTCCCCGCCGAAGACCGCCCCGGCCACGATCCCGCGCAGGGTGATCACCGCCGGCAGCCCGCGCCCGCCGCGCAGGATGCCGGGCGGGAGCAGCCGGGGCAGGGACAGGGCCAGCAGGACCAGGCCCGTCAGGAGCACGGCGATCCCGATGCCGGACGCCGTCCCGCCGACCCCCGTCTCGCCGGGGTGCGTCCCGCCGGACTGCGCGCCGTGCGCGCCGTACTGGGCGCCGTACTGCGTGAGCGCGGCTCCGGCGGCTGTGAGCACCGCCCAGCCGAGCCGCCTGGCGATCGGTGTGCGGGCGGCAGGTCCGGCGTGGTCATCGGTTGCGGTAGGGCCGCCCGCTTCGATACGGCCGCCTGCTTCGGTGCGGCCGCCCGTCTCGGCGGGCTCGCTCGCGGGGACCGAGGCGAGCCCGCGCCACAGCAGCAGGGCGGCGGGCGCCACGAGCAGCGGCACGCCCAGGAAGACCCAGCGCCAGCCGAGGCTCTCCACCACCAGGCCCGCGATCACCGGCCCGACCATGGACGGCACCACCCACCCGGCGGCGAAGACCGCGAAGACCCGGGGATGCAGGTTCGCCGGGTACACCCGGGAGACCAGCACGTACATCGCGACCTGGAACATCCCCGCGCCGAAGCCCTGCACGAACCGGCCCAGGACGAACACGTCCATGCCGGGCGCGAACCCGCTGACCGCGAGCCCGGTCACGAAGGCCGCCACACCCGCCCAGAGCGGGGCGACCGGCCCGCGCAGGTCGCCCCAGCGCCCGCCGAGCACCGTGGCGATCACCCCCGCGGCCATCGCCCCGCTGAAGGCCAGGGCGTACAGCCCCAGCCCGTCCAGCTCGCGCCCCACGACCGGCATCGCGGTCGCGACCGCCAGCGCCTCGAAGGCCACCAGCACGATCAGCGCGACCACGCCCACCGTCAGCGTGCGGTGGCGTCGCCCGAATATCCCCGCGGAGGGTTGTCCAAGAACCGTCGTCGTCATGATCGGACCGTACGAGCAGAGCCTCGGGCCGCACATCGGTCCCGTCGATCAGTCCTTGGACGTAGGACCTGCGACCATGTGCCCTCCGCCCGAGCGCCGAGGCCCGGATCGTTCCCCCGTCACGGACGCCGCAGCCTGATCCCCTGATGCCCCGCCACCGGCACGGGTGGGAACGTGTCCCCGGATGGCAGACGGTACGGCGGCGCGCGGCGGGCGATAGGCCCACCCGTGAGACACGTCCGCAGCCGGCCGGACGTTGCCCACCCAAGCTGCGCCACCCGGTAACCGATTCCGCCTGTGACGCCAGGGCGCCCCGATGAAGAGCGTCGAGGATCGCCGGGTGACCACCGGCCTCAATCCCTTCGCGATCTCCCTGGAGGTCAGAACCGACTGCTGAGGCACCAGCACCGGCCACATCGAGATTCGACGAACGCCAAGCACCGAGGACCGTCCCCAACCGCGACGCACAACTGATCACCGAGCCCGGGCCTACCGCGGACGTACCTCGCGGACGGGCTCACCAGCCGCTACGCACCGCCGCACCCGCCTGCCGTCTGCCGTCTGCCGTCTGCCGACGCGCTTGTCCAGCTGCCGGACGGCGCGACCCGGGCGGACCCAGCACCCCCCACACCCCACCGCACCCGTCTGCCACCTGAGGACAGACTCGGCTGCCAGGCGGCGCAGCCCGGGCGGGCGACACCCGGCCCACCCCGGAAACGCCCCACGGGCGGGCCATCACCCGCTGCGCACCACCGCACCGCTCCGGCCCCTTCACCGGCGCGAAAGGACTCACCCCGCCGAGCGTTCCAGGTACCGCTCGGCCCACCGGCCGATGTCGCGGCGCTCGATCGCGGCGGCCATCAGGTCGGGGAAGGCGTCGGGGGTGCAGGCGAAGGCGGGGACCCCCATCGCCGCCAGTGCGGCGGCGTTGTCGTGGTCGTAGTAGGGGGCGCCCTCGTCCGACAGCGCCAGCAGGACGATCACCTGCACCCCGGAGGCGGTCATCTGGGCGATCCGGCGCAGCATCTCCTCCCGGACCCCGCCCTCGTACAGGTCGCTGATCAGGATGAAGATGGAGTCGTTGGGCCGGGTGATGAGCCCCTGGCTGTAGGCGATGGCCCGGTTGATGTCGGTGCCGCCACCGAGCTGGGTGCCGAACAGCAGCTCGACCGGGTCGTGCAGCTGGTCGGTGAGGTCGACGACCGCGGTGTCGAAGACCACCAGCGACGTCTTCAGCGAGCGCATCGAGGCCAGCACCGCGCCGAAGACGCTGGAGTAGACGACCGAGGCCGCCATCGAACCGCTCTGGTCGATGCAGAGCACCACCTCGCGCTGGACCGCACGCTGGCGTCTGCCGTACCCGACCAGCCGTGAGGGGATCACGGTGTTCTTCTCGGGGAGGTAGTTCTTGAGGTTGGCGCGGATGGTCCGGTCCCAGTCGATGTCGGCGACCCGCTTGGGGCGGTGGGTCCTGGCCGCGCGGTCCAGCGCGCCGGTCACCGCGGCCTTGGTCTTCTGGACCAGGCGCCGCTCCAGCTCGGAGACGACCTTGCGGACCAGCGCGCGGGCCGACTCGCGCGCCTTCTCGGGCATGACCCGGTTGAGCGACAGGAGCGTGCCGACCATGTGGACGTCCGGCTCGACCGCCTCCAGCATCTCCGGCTCCAGCAGCAGCCGGGTCAGGTTAAGCCGCTCGACGGCGTCCTTCTGCATCACCTGGACCACGGTCGAGGGGAAGTAGGACCTGATGTCGCCCAGCCAGCGCGCGACCCGCGGCGCGGACGCGCCGAGCCCGGCGCCGCGTTCGGCGGACCCGCCCGGTCCACCGGAGCCGCCGCCGCTGTTGTAGAGCGCGGCCAAGGCCCCGTCCATCTGGGCGTCGGTGCCGCTCAGCGCGCATCCGGTGCCGTCGGCGTCCCCGCCGAGCACCAGCCGCCAGCGGCGCAGCCGCTCCTCGTCCATCACGCCCTCCCCAGAATGGCCAGCACGGTCCGTACGGCCGCCGCCGCGCGCTCCTCGTCGATCTCTTCCACCTCGTCGCCCCCGGGCCCCTCGCCGGTGGCCAGCGAGCGGACCCGCTCGCCGATCGAGCGGCGCTCCGGCGCGGCGAAGGCTCCGAAGGTCCGCCGCAGCAGGGGCAGCACATCCACGAAGGCCTCCGGGGACAGGCCGGTCAGCCACCCGTCGACCAGCCCGAGCAGCCGGGCGTCGTGCACGAGCAGCAGCCCGCCTCCGGAGACGAACCCCTCGATCCAGGCCGCGACCCTGGCGGGCGGGTGCCCCGCCGACATCGCCCGCGACATCCGCCGCCCGGCCCGTTCGGCGTCGAGGTCTCCGGCGTCCAGCAGAATCCTGACGAGCCGCCCCTCGATCAGCCCATGCAGATCGCGCCGCCCGGACACCGCGCGCAGCGCCCCCAGCCACCGCTCCTTCGGCCGCTCCCGCACCGGGTCGTCACCCTGCCCGGCCGGTGCCCCACCGGACGACTCCGGCGACCCGCCACCGCCGGGCGAGGAAGAAACAGCCGGTCCCCTCTCGCCCGATCCGGCCGACAGTCCGCCGGACACCCCTGACGGCCCGTGATCGGCGGCGGAGCCCGGCTCGTCCGACCCGGCGGCGGAGCCCGGCGACCGCCGCGCGTCCGCGCCCACATCGGCGTCGGCGTCGAGCAGGCCGACGGCGGCGTGCACCGCGTCGACGTGGCCGAGCAGGTCGCGGGCGGCGTCGTCGTCCAGTGCGGTGACCGCCCCGCCCAGGCCGACGCAGATCCGGGTGAGCATGGCGTCGACGATCACCGCCAGGCCGGCGGCGGGCGTCCCGCGCACGTCTCCGTAGCGCTGAGCCCGGACCATCGCCGGCAGCGCCGCCATCAGGTGCGTCACGTCACCGTCCAGCGCCGCCCGTTCGGACAGGGCGTCCAGCACGTCCGGCAGCGCCTCCTGCAGGTCGGCGAGCAGGCATCGCTCCACCAGCCCGGTGAGATCGGCGAGCGAGACCCCGCCCGGACCACCCGACCGGCCCGGACCACCAGAACCGCCGGAGCGACCCGGGCCGCCGGGAGCACCCGGCCTGCCCGGAACACCCGGCCCACCGGGACCGCCCGGACCGCTTCCGCCGGGACCGCCCGATCCGCCCCCGCCCGGGGCGTTGTTCCCCTGCGCGCCACCGCCGTGCCCCGCTCCCCCCTTGGCGAGGTCGCGGACGCGGGCGGTGGCCGCGGCGGGCACGGTGGTGCCCCAGGCGCTCGCCTCGATCAGGTCGAGGTCGAACTCGGGGCGCCAGGCGATCATCCAGGACTCGCGGAAGGTGCCCTTGCTCCGGCTCTCCCGGGGGGTGCCCCAGCCGACGCCGAGCAGGCGCAGGCGGTGCAGCAGCCTGCTGCGGTCGAGGTCGAGGGGCTTGCGCAGGTCGAGGTCGATCTCCCGGTCGAGCGCCTCCGCCTTGAGCTTGAGCCTGCGCTGTTCCTCTCGCAGGTGGCGCTGGAGGGGGACCATCGGGGTCGTGTCGGGGACGTGGCCGAGCCGCTCGCCCACGACCATCCGCCGCTGGATCAGCTCCACCGGCAGGCCGTCGCCCTCGCACAGGACGGCCCTGACCGCCTCGGTGACCTCCGCCAGCCCGGCCAGCGGGCGTCCCCGCAGCACCGCCAGGGACCGCGCCAGCCGTACCGCCTCGATGACGTGCGCGGAGGAGACCGGCAGGTCCTCCTCGCGCAGCAGCCCGGCGGCCTCGGTCAGCCACCGCTCCACCGGCCGGTCGGGGGAGGCGAACAGGTGGTGGTACCAGCCGGGGGAGGTCACGCCCGCGCCGTATCCGCTCCAGGCGGCCAGCCGCCCGTAGGTCCACGGCACCCAGGTCATCTCCGCCTTGACCTTCGGCAGGCCGCGCAGCAGCGCGTCGTCCGCCTTGCCCGTCGGCAACCCGGCGCCCCAGGCCCGCCCGCCGTCCCGGCCCGCCAGGGCGGGGACGTGCCAGGCGCCGCAGACCACGGCGACCCGCTCGAACCCGTCCCTGACCGCCTTGCGGATCGTGCGGCGCATGAAGGCCTCGCGGCGCGCCTCGTGCTCGTCGGGGACGTACCCCTCGCGGACCGCGGTCATCGCCTCGGCGATCACCTGGAACGGCGTGTCGCCGCGGTGCTCGACCGCGTCCTCCCACCACCGCTCGGGGTCGTCGTATCCGGCGGCGCGGGCCAGCTCGCCGATCGGGTCGATCCGTACGGCCCGCTCCCGGTCGCCCGCCTCCCCGGAGGATTCGTCCCGCCCGCCCGCGCCGGGCTGCCCGGCCGGGCCCGTCTCCGCGCCGGGGTCCGGCGCTCCGGCCTCGTCCGGGACCTGCGGTTCCCGCTCCGGAAGAGCCAGGCTGTGTACGGCGGGCAGGTCGCAGAAGCGCACCGGCACGCCCGCCCCCACCGCGTAGCGGATCGCCTGCCACTCGGGCGAGAAGACGGCGAACGGCCAGAACGCGGCCTTGGCCGGTTCGCCCGGCACGTGTGCCAGCAGCGCCACCGGCGGCTCCATGTCGGGCTCCGCCGCCAGGTCGACGAGCCCGTCGGCCTCGGGCGGCCCCTCGATGAGCACGATGTCGGGCTTGAGGCGCTCCAGCTCCTCGCGCAGGGAACGCGCGGAGCCCGGCCCGTGGTGCCGGACGCCGAGAACGGATACGTTCACCGCCCGCCTCCTGTCATGTCTCCGTGAGCCCTCCGCCGCCCGCCGCGTCGCCGATCTCCCGCGGCGGGCTCAGTCGGCGTCACGGCACGCCCGGTAGAAGTCACGCCAGTCCCGGCGCTCGCGGACGACGGTCTCGAGGTATTCACGCCACACGACACGGTCGGAGACCGGGTCCTGGACCACGGCGCCGACGATTCCGGCGGCCACGTCGGAGGGGCGCAGCACGCCGTCGCCGAAGTGGGCGGCCAGGGCCACGCCGTTGGTGATGACCGAGATGGCCTCGGCGGTGCTGAGGGTGCCGCTGGGTGACTTGACCTTGGTACGGCCGTCCTCGGTGGCGCCGCTCCGCAGCTCGCGGAAGACCGTCACGACCCGGCGGATCTCCTCCAGCGCCGTCGGGATCTCGGGCAGCTCCAGGGAGCGGCCGAGCTGCTCCACCCGGCGGGAGACGATGTCCACCTCCTCCTCGGCGGTGGCCGGGACCGGGAGCACGACGGTGTTGAACCTGCGGCGCAGCGCGCTGGACAGCTCGTTGACGCCCCGGTCGCGGTCGTTGGCGGTGGCGATGACGTTGAACCCGCGCGCCGCCTGCACCTCCTCGTTCAGCTCCGGGATCGGCAGCGTCTTCTCCGACAGCACGGTGATCAGGGCGTCCTGGACGTCGGAGGGCATGCGGGTCAGCTCCTCGACCCGGGCGATGCGGCCCTCGGCCATCGCGCGCATCACCGGGCTCGGGGTGAGCGCCTCCCGGGAGGGGCCCTCGGCCAGCAGCCGCGCGTAGTTCCAGCCGTAGCGCACCGCCTCCTCGGCGGTGCCCGCCGTACCCTGCACCAGCAGGGTGGAGTCGCCGCTGACGGCGGCGGCCAGGTGCTCCGAGAGCCAGGTCTTGGCGGTGCCGGGTACGCCGAGCAGCAGCAGCGCCCGGTCGGTGGCCAGGGTCGCCACGGCCACCTCGACGATGCGGCGGGGACCGATGTACTTCGGGGTGATCCGCTCGCCGTCGCCCAGGATGTAGGCGGTCACCGCCCACGGCGACAGCTTCCAGCCCGGCGGCCTGGTCCGGTCGTCGTCCTTGGAGAGGATCTCCAGCTCTTCGGCGTACTGGTCCTCGGCGTGCGGGCGCAGCACCGTCGTCATCGAAACTCCTTAAGCATGTCGTCACGGAAACGCAGGAGGGCGGCGACCTCCTGGACGGGCGGTTCGGGCGACAGCCGTTCCGCCAGGCCGTACAGGGCGGGGTCGACGCGTTCGCCGGCCAGCCGGCTCAGCTCGCCGAGGTTCCACGGCTGGGTGCCGGACAGCTCGACGATCTTCTGGAGCACGGCCTTGGACAGCTCGGGCCCCCACGGGGCGGCGGCCCCGCCCAGGACCATGATGAGCTGGCCGTCCAGGCCGTGGGAGCGGACGAACCTGGCGGCCACGGCGCCCTGCTCCTCGCGGGGCAGTACGGCCAGCAGGTCGGCCAGGGGATCCCAGTCGAACAGCTCCCGCGCCCAGACGGGATCGCCCTGGAGCACGGCCGCCCGCACCCAGCCGGCCATGACCTCCCGGCCCCAGTCGACGACCTCCATGCGGACGAGCTCGCCGGGCGGGCGGCCCAGCAGTTCGCTCCAGACGCCGAGCGGCGTGCGGGCCACGAGCTGTTGCAGCCACCAGCTCCGCTCGCCGGTGCCGTGCGGCGGCTTGGCGCGCACGCCGTCGCGCTCCATCTCGGCGTCGCACTCGAAGGGCGGGTCGACGTGGATCCTCCCGTCGGCGACGGCGAAGCGCCGGGACACGCGCTCGGCCATGCGCCGGGCCAGCCGCGAGCCGGGCAGGCGGGTGAGCAGGTCGGCTGCCTGGTGCCTGACCTCGCGGCGGCGGTCGTCGAGCGCGGCCTCCAGGAACGGCTCGTCGTCGGGGGAGAGCCCGTCGGCGAGGATCTCCAGGAACGCGGCCCGGTCACCGGGCGCCTCCTGCTCCCAGGTGGCCGCGAGCAGCTCGCGCGCGGCCGCGGGGTCGGCGGCCCGCAGCGCGCTCAGGTGGACGCGGCGGTCGCCGGAGGTGCCCAGCTCCCACACCTCGGGGCTCGGGTCGGCCGCGGTGGCCTCCTCCAGCAGGAAGCTCCACGCGGGGTTGAGCCCGGCCAGCCAGCGGCCCCGGTGTCCGGCGAGGACTCCCAGGTGGGGCCGGATCGAGCGGTCGCGGGCGGCGTGGTCGAGAAGCTCGGGCAGCAGGTGCGGCGCGAGCCGGTGCCCGCGGCCGGCGGCGGTCTCCAGCCACTCGGCCAGCAGCCTCGGCCGTTCCCCGCCGAGGATGCGGGCCAGTCGGTCGGCGGCGGCCCGCGACACGGCCGGCCGGTCCTCCGCCGGGGCGGCCTCCAGCGCCTCGCCCGCCCGCAGCCGCTGTCCGGCCCGGGCCCGGACGGTGCTCACGGCGGCCCGTTCCAGCAGTTCGGTCGCGGGGTCGGCGACCGGGGAAGCGGCCGCGCGGCCGGCGGCGTGGGCGGCCGTCGCAGGGCCATCGGTGCGGTCGGCGGTCGCCGCAGGACCGGCGGCCGGGGAAGCCGCCGCGGGACCACCGGTGCGGGCCGCGACGGCGGGCGGGTCGGGCAGCGGTCTGCGGTCGGTGCCGACGAGCGCGGTGGAGACCAGGTCCTGCCAGGCGGTCATGGCCGCCGCGGCGGACTTCGTCGGGGAGTTCGTCGGCGTGCTCGTCTGGGAGTTCACAGCACCACCACCCGGCCTTCCTCGTCCCAGGTCGACAGGGGCCGCAGGCCCCGGGGGGTCCATTCGGCGGCGACCGTCAGCGGATGCCCGCCGGAGACGGCGACCAGCCGCCAGGGGGTGCCCGCCGAGGGGTGCAGCGGGAGCCCCCCGGAGGCGTCGCCGAGCAGCCACGAGCCGTTCCCCATCGGGACCACCCCGTCGAGGACGATCGGCCAGGAGTCCGTCCACGGGTCTCCCGCCAGCGCGTCCGCCACCTCCCGCAGCGCCTGTTCCGGGGTGGAACCGGGCGGTACCGCCGTGTCCGGTCCGGACGCCCGCTCCGAGACGGAGTCGTGCCGGGCCGGATCGGGGACGGCGTCTTGGGAGGCCACGGCCGAGGCGGCGCCGTGGGAGGCCACGGACGGGACGGCGTCCTGGGGAACCGTCGACGGGGCGGCGCCGTGGCGGGTCGCCACGACGGCGCGCAACGGGGAGGCGCCGGGGTAGAAGGCGAGATCGGCGTCGACGACGGTGCCGGTGACGAGTGAGGCGTCGAGGGCGTGGCCGACGGGGGCGAAGGACAGCACCAGGGCGGCCCGGCCGGTCTTCCTGCCGCGCAGCCACACCCGCCGCGTGATCAGCCGGTCCTGCTCGTGGTCCCGCCGGCCGAGCACGTGCCACAGATCACGGACCTTCTCCCCCGCCAGCACCTCCTCCTTGGTGACCGGGAACCCGACGCGGGAGCGCACGGTCTGCCGGAGCTCCGGCCCGGCCGGGTCTCCGGCGGCGGGGACGCCCTCCGACCGGCGCCGGTAGGCGACGAGCAGGAGGTGCAGGAGGGAGTATTCGGCCAGCAGGCGGGCGGGCCAGTCCTCGGTGGACAGGACCGAGCCGAGCCGGGAGACGGTGCCCGCGACGCCGGGCGCCTGGGCGTCGACCAGGCGCTTGACCAGATCGTCCCAGTGGTCGTGGCGCCGCGATCCGGCGATGCCCTGCCGTATCTGGTCGGCCAGCCAGCGCTCCAGCTCCGACAGGCCGGCCGCGACCCGCTGCTCGCGCCGCTCGGCGCGCCGGGAGTCGGCGCTCTGGCCGGGACCGGTGCCCGGCGCGCCGGGCACCTGGCCGGAGTCGGCGCCCGATGTGCCGGGATCCCCACCCGCACCGGCGCTGTCGGCCTGCGTCGTGCCGGGCTCGGCCGTACGGGCCGGGGAGGCGGCCTTCTCGGCGCGGGCGCGGCGCTGGGCGAGCCACTCGCCCACCCAGTCGGCCGGTTCGGCGGCCGGCGGCACGCCGTCGGCCGACCACAGCAGCAACAGGCCCAGGGCGTGCTTGCAGGGGAACTTCCGGCTCGGGCAGGTGCACCGGTAGGCGGGCTCCGACAGGTCCACGCACGCCCGGTACGGCTTGGACCCGCTGCCCTTGCACTCACCCCACACCGCCTCAGCGGTGACGCCGGTGCCCGACCACTTGGCGGGCGAGGACACCCCGTGGGCCGCTTTCTGGGACGCGGCGTCGGGCGCGAGCGCCAGCACCTGGTCCCGGTTCCACCGTTCGATCACGCCCGAACGCTAGCCAACCTCGCCGACAAATTCGGCCGGCCTCCATACGATGTCCGCCATCGCCGGTAAAAACCCGGTATGGGGTGTCCCAGCCCTCGCCTCCCGCCATGGCGCGATCCGGCGTCGCCTCCGGAAACCGGTGAGACGGACATGACCCGACGTCGCTCCGGAAAACCCGCGAGCCGGACGCGATCCGGCGTCACCTCGGAAACCGGCGGGCCCGACGTGACCCGGCGTCGCCTCCGGAAATCCGGGAGCCGGGCGCGGAGCCTAGGATCGGTGCGGTGACGACTCCTCCGCGCCCGCCGCTCGCCGAACTCCTGGACCTGCAGCCCCACCCCGAGGGGGGCTGGTTCCGGGAGACCTGGCGGACCTCCCACTCCCTCACTCCGGACGGGTACGGCGGAGCGCGGGCGAGCGCCACCGGGATCTACTTCCTGCTGGGACCGGGTGAGGAGTCCCGCCCGCACGTGGTCCGCTCCGACGAGGTGTGGCTCTGGCACCGCGGCGGCCCGCTGACCCTGGTCCTCGGCGGCCACGAGGGCCAGCCGTCCAGCACGCTCACCCTCGGCCCGCTGGTGGAGGAGGGCCAGGTCCCCCAGGCCCTCGTCCCGGCCGGGACCTGGCAGGCGGCCCGCCCCGCCGGGACCGAGGCGGTGCTGGTGAGCTGCGTCGTCTCCCCCGGCTTCGACTTCGCCGACTTCCGCATGATCTGAGCGCGGCCCGGGACCGGTGCCGTCCTCCGGAGCGGTCCCGTAGAGTCTCCGATCATGATGGGAACCACCTGTCTCACCGCGGCCGGCAGGCCGGCCTTCGTGGTCAACGTCGAGGTCTTCCTGGAGCGGGACGGCCGCTGGCTGCTCATCGAGCGCGGCGCGCAGGAGGCCCACGCTCCCGGCCTGCTCAGCGGCGTCGGCGGCAAGGTCGAGGTCTCAGGCACCGAGCCCGGCGCCGACGTGCTCGAGGAGACGGCCCGCCGGGAGGTCGCGGAGGAGATCGGCGTCGATCTGGCCGGGACCGGGCTCGCCTACGTGGGCAGTTCGTTCTTCGTCACCGACGACGGCGACCCGGTGGTCAACGTGGTGTTCCGGGGGCCGGTGCCGCCCGGCGCCCGGCCCGTCGCCGCCTCGCCGCAGGAGGTGGCCGGGCTCGTCTGGCTCACCGTCGCCGAGGCGGAGGCGGACCCGGGCTGCCCGCCGTGGGTGCTGGACAGCCTCCGGCGCGCGGCGTCGAGCCGGTCGCACCCCGGCTGACCACGCCCCGGCCGGCCTCGGCGGACCCTGCGCGTCGAGGGACCCGATCGATCCGGCCGCCTGCCGTGTGCGGTCGGAAATGTCGGTGGGCGGCGGCACACTCGGGGGGTGACAGTGGAAACGGCCGTTCTCACCGGTGCCGCGGGACGAGCCGGGTCCGCGCCGCGTCCCGCCGCACCGGCGGCGGCAGCGCGCCGTCACAGCAGCATGCCCGCCACCTCACGGGCGCAGCCCCAGGACATGCTGACGCCCACGCCCCCGTGGCCGTAGCAGTGGATCACCCGGGAGTCCCCGGACCGCTCCTCCTCCAGCCGGATCCGCTCGCGGCCCGGGCGCAGCCCGACCTCGACGCCCAGCACCCGGGCCCCGGCCAGCCGCGGCTCGACCTCGGCGCAGCGGCGCAGGATCTCCTCGGTCTGCGCCGGGTCGGGCTCGGTGTTCCCGTCGCCGTCGGCGGAGGTGCCGCCCAGCACCACCCGGTCCCGGTGCGGCATGTAGCTCGTCCAGGAGGTCCCGAAGCCGCCCTCGAAGAAGAAGTCGTCGAGCCCGGGGTTCTCCACCACCACGTGCTGCCCGCGCACCGGGCGCACACCGGGGTCGCCGGCCAGCTCACGCGCGCCCAGCCCGCTGCAGTTGACCACCACGGGCGCGCCGCCGAGCGCGTCCACGGGACGCACCTCGATCTCGCCCCCGGCGGCGGCGAGCCTCCGCTCCAGATAGCCGAGATAGCGCGGCATGTCGACCAGCGGCGAGGAGATCCAGAACGCGACGGGGAACCCGGCGTGCTCGTCGGGCGCGCACGGGGCGAACCCCGGCAGCTCCTTCGCCCAGGGCGGCGTCTCCTCACCCAGCGTGCTGACCAGGCGTCCCCGCGCGACGCGCACCCCGGTGTCCGGGTCGCCGGCCAGCGCGGCGAACTCCTCCAGACTCGTCCGCTGCCAGCCGACCGCCGCCGCCAGCGGCTCGGAGAAGACCGGTCCGCCGATCATGGCACCGGCCACCGCCGAGGTGGTGCGGCGGGGCGGCGACGCCGTACGGACGCGCACGTTCAGCCCGCCCTCCGCCAGGCAGACCGCCGTCGTCAGACCGATCACACCCGCGCCGATGATCAGAACGTCCTCGTCCATGGATCCCCGCCCGTGTCGATGCCGGAGGCCGCAGCCGGGACCCGCCCGGCCCTGCGGGCCAGGCTATGCGCGCCGCCGATCTTCGGCAACGCCCGCCGGAGCACGGCTCGTACGGCCCGCGCGGCCGGAGCGGAGGCGGGAGCCCTGGAGCGGCGGATACGGGGGTCCCGGAGCGGCGGATGTGACGGCTCGTCGGCGCGCGGAGACAATGCGGTTACACGCCCTATCCAAGGAGGTCAAAGGTGACCCTCGACATCGTCTCCCTCATCGGCGGGAAGGAAGCGTCCGGCGACGCGGTCTACGACTCGATCAACCCCTCCCGCGTGGACGAGGTCGTCGCGCGCGTACGGCTCGCCGACGCGGAGACGTTCTCCTCCGCCTGCCGTACGGCCGCCGCCGCGCAGCGGGACTGGGCGCAGGTCCCCGCCCCGGTGCGGGGCCGGGTGATCGCCTCGATCGGGCGGCTGGTGGAGGCCAACGCCGAGGCGCTGGCCCGGCTGGTCACCAGGGAGATCGGCAAGCCGTACGCCGAGGCCCTGGGCGAGGTCCGCGAGATCGTCGACACGTGCGACTTCTTCCTCGGCGAGGGGCGCAGGCTGTACGGGCAGACGGTGCCCAGCGAGATGCCGGACAAGAGCCTGTTCACCTTCCGGGTGCCGGTCGGGGTCGCGGCGGTGATCACCGCGGGGAACTTCCCGGTCGCGGTGCCGTCCTGGTATCTCGTCCCGGCGCTGCTGTGCGGCAACGCGGTGGTGTGGAAGCCCGCCGAGTACGCCGCCGCCTCCGCGCACGCGCTCTACCGGCTGTTCGCCGCGGCCGGGCTGCCCGAGGGCGTGCTCAACCTGGTGCTGGCCGACGGCGAGGCGACCTATGCCGGGCTGGAGGCGGCGCTGGGCGAGGGCACGGTGCACAAGGTCGGCTTCACCGGTTCCAGCGCGGTCGGCAGGAAGATCGGCGAGCTGTGCGGGCGGCACCTGCAGTCGCCCTGCCTGGAGCTGGGCGGAAAGAACCCGATGGTGGTCATGCCGGACGCCGACCTGGACCTGGCGGTGGAGGGCGCGCTGTTCGCCGGGTTCGGCACGGCCGGGCAGCGCTGCACCTCGCTCGGCACGGTGATCGTGCACGAGAGCGTCCACGACGAGTTCGTCGCCCGCTACACGCGCGCGGTGGCCGGCGCGACGATCGGCGACCCGGCCGGGGACGTGCTGTGCGGGCCGCTGCTGGACCACAAGTTCGCCGAGCGCTACGAGGAGTACCTCGGCTGGATCGAGCCGCACCACACGGTCGTGTCCGGTCCCACCGGGCGGATCACAGAGGACAACCCCCGGAGCGGGTTCGACGGCGCGGGCGGCCTGTACTACCACCCGGTGGTCGTGGACGGCGTGCGCGCGGGCGACCGGCTGTTCATGGAGGAGACCTTCGGGCCGATCGTGGGCGTGACCGCGTTCGGCACGCTGGAGGAGGCCGTCGAGCTGGCCAACCTGCCGGGGTACGGCCTGTCGTCCTCGATCTACACCACCGACCCCAAGGCCGCCTTCCGCTTCCGCGCGGGCATCGGCGCGGGCATGGTCAGCGTCAACAACTCCACCTCGGGGGCCGAGGCGCACCTGCCGTTCGGCGGTAACGGCAAGTCGGGCAACGGCAGCCGCCAGTCGGGGATGTGGGTGCTCGACCAGTTCACCCGCTGGCAGGCGATGAACTGGGACTACTCCGGCCGCCTGCAGAAGGCCCAGATGGACGTGGCCGAGATCGTCCCCGATCTGGAGTACCGAATCTGATCTTTGCCGTTCGACGGGGTTGGCACCACCATGATCGCGGCATTTCCATGAGGGGGCGACCCCGCCCGCGAGGGGCCGCGTGCTGCGGCGCGACCCCTCGCGGACCCGCGGAGGTCGGTGCCTCCCGGGTCCGCGACTCCTGAGCCGGTGCCCGCCGGTCAGCGCCCGCCGGTCAGTGGGAGATGAAGGGCAGGCGGGGAGGGACGGGCGAGTACAGCGCCTCCACCGGCGGCCGCTCGAAATCCGCCGGCGCGGCCGACGGCGCCTTCCGGCCCGGCCTGCCCGTCCGCGGGAAGGCGTTCACCCTGTCCACGCCGCAGCCGGGGCAGTTCACCCCCGCCCACGGCGGCTGGACGGGGATCTCGGCCTGCAGCCAGACCACCACGTCGTGACCGTGCCCGTCGGTCAGGTGGCGGACGGTGTACTCCTGCTCCCACACGTGCCGGCACTGCAGGCACTCCAGTGACCACGCCTCGAGGGTGCTGAACTCCTCATACACGTCAACCACCTCCACAGGTGATGTCGACGACGTGGTTCAAGTCTGGGCGCCGCCGCCGGGGACAACAAGCACGGGGATCCCCAGATTCAGTAATTCTCACATATAGAGACGATCTTTCTCATTTAATGAGACCACTGCTACGGTTGGCCCACCCGACCGAAGGAGTGGTCCTGTGACGACGAAGGACGCCGTTTACACGCACGGCCATCACGAGTCCGTACTGCGGTCCCACCGCTGGCGCACGGCGGAGAACTCGGCGGCCCACCTCCTGCCGCACCTGCAGCCCGGGATGTCGCTGCTGGACGTGGGCTGCGGGCCCGGCACCATCACCGCCGACCTGGCCGTACGGGTCGCCCCGGGGACGGTCACCGCGTCCGAGGTCACCGAGGAGGCCCTGGGACTGGCCCGCGCCGAGGTCGCGCGGCGCGGCCTGAGCGGCGTCGAGTTCGCCGTGGCCGACGTGCACGCCCTGGACTTCCCCGACGACTCCTTCGACGTGGTCCACGCCCACCAGGTGCTGCAGCATGTGGGCGACCCGGTGCAGGCCCTGCGCGAGATGCGGCGGGTCTGCAGGCCGGGCGGGGTCGTCGCGGTGCGCGACAGCGACTACGCCGCCTTCACCTGGTTCCCGGAACCGCCCGAGCTGGACGAGTGGCTGGCCCTCTACGAGAAGGTCGCCCGGGCCAACGGCGGCGAGCCCGACGCGGGGCGGCGGCTGCTGTCCTGGGCCCGGGCCGCCGGCTTCACCGACATCTCTGCGACCTCCTCGACCTGGTGCTTCGCCACGCCCGAGGACCGGCAGTGGTGGGGCGGCATGTGGGCCGAGCGGATCCTGAAGTCCGACATGGCCCGCCAGGCCCTGGACTCCGGCGCCGCCGCCGAGGACGACCTGCGCCGCATCTCCGAGGGCTGGCGGGCGTGGGCCGCCGAACCGGACGGCTGGCTGTCCCTGCTCCACGGCGAGCTGATCTGCCGGGCCTGACGCCGCACCGGCTCGCCGGACACGGCCCGACCGGCGGCACGGCTCCGGCGTGACGCGGCCCCCGCGGGCCGGTACGGCCGCCGCCGGGCGACGGCCGTACCGTTCAGCGGCTCACTGCTGCTGAGTGATCCTGACGTCGTCGACCCCGGCCTCGACCAGCGAGGCTCCGGAGGCGTCGGCCGCGTCGATCAGGATCCGGACGGTCTGCCCGGCGAAGGCGTTCAGGCTCGCCGTGGCCGTCGCCCAGGCGCCGTTGCGGTTGCTCGCCGCGCCCGCCTGGTTGAGGACCGTCGAGGTGGTGTTGCCGACGACCCTCACCCGCAGGTAGTCGGCGCTGGAGGAGTTGGAACCGTGCGCCAGGTACCACGACAGCGACAGGTTCAGCGTCCCGCTCGACGGCAGGGCGATCGGCGGTGACTGGATGCTGGTGACGCCGCCGTCGATGTCGTAGGCGCCCGCCGAGGAGCCCGCCAGACGGCCGGTGACCAGGTCGTTGGTCCCGCTGACCGTGGTGCCGAGCTGCTTGGCGCCGCTGGAGGTGGTGGCCGCCGGGTCACCGCGCTCCCACGTTCCGGTGGTGGCGGTGTCGGTGCCGCCCGGGTTGGTCGTCCAGCCGGTCGCCGTCTCGAAGGTGTCGGAGTAGACCGTCGTGGGCGGCGTGCCGGTCCCGCAGTACTGCGACTCCTTGCCGATGATCCGGTAGACGCAGTCGGAGTACTCGAGGAAGCGCAGCACGGCCTCCCGGTTGCGGGTGGTCTGCGGGACGATCTGCTCGTCCGGCGGGTAGAAGCCGGGGTTGGAGCCGGTCGGGTACATCTCGAAGGTGAAGCTGAAGATCTTGTAGGCGCCCCACATCCAGTCGTCGATGGTCCCGTCCGTGATGTACAGGTCACTGGCCTGTTCCGGGGTGTAGCCGTTGGTCGAGGCCATGTTCTGGCCCAGGGTGGCGTGGGCGTCCCGGTCGTCCTGGGTCAGGCCCGGCGCGGTGTCGTTGAAGGTGTAGCCGTAGGGCCACAGGATCAGCTCGCTGTAGGTGTGCCAGTCGATGTGTGACTTGATCTGCTGCACACCGCCGACGACCCGGCCGCGCACCCAGTTGGCCGCCGCCCGCACCTCGGGGGCCGACTCGGCCGACGGGCCGCGGTAGGTCTCACTGGAGGTGGAGCCGGAGGAGCCGTTGCAGCAGCCCCAGTTGTAGGCCCAGTTGCGGTTCATGTCGGTGCCCACGGCGGACGAACCCGAGTTGGGCTGGCGGTTCTTGCGCCAGGAGCGGTAGGAGCCGGTCGCGATGTCGTACTCACCGCCGTCCGGGTTCATGTCCGGCATGATCCAGATCTCGCGGCTGTTCACCAGGTTGGTGATGCGGCTGTCGCTGCCGTAGTTGTCGGTCAGGAGGTGCATGATGTACAGCGCCATCTCGACCGTCAGGTGCTCGCGGGCGTGCTGGTGGTGGGTGAACAGCACCTCGGGCTCGTTCTCGTCCGTGCCCACGTTGTCGCTGATCTTGATCAGGCGGAGGTTCCTGCCCTCGTACGACGTGCCGTAGTTCGCCTGGCTCATGATGTTCGGATGGGCCGCGACCAGGGCGTTGATCTCGGCGTTCATCTCGGCGTAGTTGTGATAGCCGGAGTCGGCCGGCGGGAAGTCGAGCGCGCGGGCGTCAGGGGATAACGATCGCTCGATCTTCGTGACCTTGAAACCCAGCTTCTTGATGGCGGCGATCTCAGCCTCCGTGGCGGTGACCACGATCGAGGTGGGATCCACCTGGTCGATCGCGGCACCCGTGGCCGCGACCGCGCTGCGCTGCCGGGAGTCACTGGGACCCTCGACGGTGTACTGGCTGTTGGGCGGTGGTTCCGCCGAGCCCTCCACTCCGGTCATGCCGAGGCATAGCAGCGCCAGGGCGGCGATTCCGACGATCAGACGGTTTCTCACCGGGTCCTCCTCAGGCGCGCTCTTGGGGGGTTGTCGCACGCCTGCACTGAGAGTCAAGCACGGAGGTCGATCCGGAAAGACCCAATTCCGGCGCGACCCGAAGAACACGACGTCTTCCGAAAGGAGTCACCGCTTCCCCCGGAAGAGCGCCACGAGCCTCAGAAGGGGACCTCGAACCAGAGTGTCCTGCTCCCCCGCGGACTCTCCTCCCGCACCCCCCAACGGGAGGCGATCAGATCCACCAGGAACAACCCCCGGCCGCCCTCGGCGTCCGGCTCGTTGCGGATGTACGGCGCCGACCTCGTCGAACCGGCGTCGCACACCTCGACCGTGACGGCCCCCGACTCCACCGCCACGGTCATGATCACCCGACCCCCGCCGGCCGATCCTGAGTGAACCACCGAGTTCGTGACCACCTCGCTGACGAGCAGCACGACGTCATCGGAGGCCGGATGGCTCTCCCCCAGGAGCTCGGTCACCTGCCGCCGGGCCATCGCCACCGCCTCCGGCACCCCCCGCAGAATGACGGTGGATCGGGGGGCGACGGTCTGCTGCCCGGTCCTCATGGTCGACCTCGCTCCCCACGGGCGCGTTCTTCTGCGGATCGCGCTCTGAGATGGCACACTCACTCACAGTGAACTGTTCTATCAAAGACAGCGACATCCCAAAGTGAAATTCCACAGTTTCGTGCCGGAAGATGGAGGTCTCCCGTCATGACCCGGTGCAGTCCCACAGCCAGGCACCGCCGGCTGATGGCCGAACTGAACCGCCTCCGATGCGACAGCGGACTCTCGCGGGCCGAGGTCGCCGCCCTGATCGGGTCCACCGACACCACGCTCTGGAGATACGAGACGGGTCTGACCCGTCCCAAACCCTCCGATGTGGCGGCGCTCACCAGCGTGTACGGCGTCGACGGAGAGGAGCGCGAGTCCCTGCTCCAGATGGCCAAGGAGGCCCGGCGGCGGGGCTGGTGGCACCGGCACCGCCGGGCCCTCAAGCCCGGCTTCGACTCCTACATCGGACTGGAGGCCGAGGCGTCGGCGGTGCGGGTCTACGAGCCGCTGGTCGTGCCCGGCCTGACGCAGACCGAGGCGTACGCCCGCGCGGTCATCGAGGCCGTCGCCCCCGCCTGCTCCCCCGCCGAGATCGACGAGAAGGTCGCGGTGCGCGCCTCGCGCCAGCGGCTGCTGCACGGTCCGGGCGACCCTATCCACCTGGTCGCCGTGCTCGACGAGGCGGTCCTGTGGCGCCAGGTCGGCGGCCGGGAGGTGATGCGCGAGCAGCTGGAGCATCTGGTCCGGCTCGGCGCGCTGCCCAACGTGGAGCTGCGGGTCATCCCGTTCTCAGCGGGGGCGCACGCGGCGATGGACGGCAAGTTCTGCCTGCTCAGGCTCCCCGAGGCCGCCGATCCCGACCTGGTCTACCTGGAGCGGGCCACCAGGGGTCTCGTCTCGGACGACCCCGAGGAGGCGCGGCGCTACACCCGGATGTTCGACGACCTGACGGCGCTGGCCCTCGACGAGCAGGCCTCGACCGCCCGCATTGCCCGGGCGGCCGAGGAGATGACATAACGAAAGGAGTCGAAGAAGGCGGGTGACCCTGATGGATCCCTCTCGCGTCACGTGGCGCAAGAGCAGCCGCAGCACCGACGGAGGCGACTGCGTGGAAGTGGCGGTCGTCCCCGGCGGTCCGGCAGCGTCCGAGCCGGGATCCGCATCCGGCGGACTCTATCTGGTGCGTGACTCCAAGGACCCCGACGGACCGGCGCTGACGTTCACCTCGGACGAGTGGGACGCCTTCGTCACCGGGATCAAGCGCGGCGAGTTCGGCTGAGAGGTCCCGGGGGGAGCCCATCGCCCCGGTTCCCCCCAGGACCTCTCAGCCGTCATCCGATCACCTGGCCGGGCGTTCGCCGTCCGGGCCGTTGTATCCCAGAAGGCGCATGGCGATCTCCGGGTCCATCGCGGCTGCCAGCAGTTGGGCCCGCTCCACCGCGCGGTCCCGTTGCGCCTCCGCCCTGGCCCGGGCAGACTGCACGCCCCGGATCACCGCGAAGGCGATGCCCGCCCCCACCACGACGGCCACCACCGCGACGAAGACCACCAGGAGCGTGCCGCGCTCCGCGTCGAGGCCCGCGCCGGCCGTCACAGACGGGTCCCCGGTGAACACGTACACCCCGAGCAGGGTGAACAGGGCCAGGGCCACGAGACTGGCCACGACCACCGCGAAGGCCCTGAACCTGCGCCGCCTGGGCGGGGGCGCGACGGGCCGTACCTCCTCCTCGGCCTCCGGCAGCGGGGTCTCGACCGCGACGTGCTCCTTCTTGTCCTCCCACGGCACGAACTCCGGCCCGTTCTCCGCGAGCGGCTCCAGGGACGTCGCCGAGCCGTGCCCGTTGCCCGTCACCACGGAACCCTGGATGACCGGGACCGAGGGCTCCAGCCGCGGCACGGTCACCGGCACGGGCAGTTCGCGCGCCACCCGGCTGTGCTCGCGGTGCGCCCTGGCCGCCTCCTCGTGGTACTCCTCGATCTCGGCGTAGAGATCGTCCGAGGCGTAGACCGAGCCGTCGACCAGCGGTCCCTGCCGCTGCTCCAGGATCGCCACCACGTCGTCGCCGTTCAGCGTCTTGTGGGTCTCCAGGGCGTGGGCCAGGCAGAGCACCTCCCGCCGGTGCTCCCGGAGCAGCTCCTCCGTCCTGTCCAGCAGGCGCACCAGGTTGAACTCGATGCGCTCGCCGAGCACGTCGGGGGCGGCCTTCTGCGCGCCGCCGGGCGGCTTGGTGAAGCCGATGCCCCCGGCGCCGCCGCCGGGCCTGGGCATGGACTTGCCGCCCATGATCTCCAGCTCCTGCAGCGCGGGCAGCGAGGTCACCCCGCGTCCCATCCCCCAGTGCGCCTCCATCAGCGCGGTGAGGTAGGTGGCCGAGAACAGGTCCCCGGAGACGCCGGAGGAGTTGTCCTCGGCGAAGAACATCCGCTCTCCGGCCAGCGAGGCGAGCGAGACCATGATGTCGGCCTCGTGCTCGGACTTCCACCGGGTGAACTGGTCCTCGGGCTTGATGCTCGCCACCATGCCGAGATAGTCGGCGCCCTTCTCGATCGTGGCGATGTCGATCTCCAGGTGGAAGCGCGTGCGGTAGGCGGCCACGGCGTGGCACGCCTCGTGCACGGCGACCGCGTGGCGCTCGCGCTCGATGTACTCCACGTCCTCGGGCGGGCCGAGTTGCTTGAGCCGCTTGGCCCGGGTCACGTCGGACCAGGTGATGACATCGCGGCCGTCGCGGATCGCGGTGATCAGCGACTCGTTCACCAGGTCCTTGATCGTGGCGCCGGTGGCGTAGGGGGTGATCGTGGCGAGCTTGTCGAGCTGCTCCTCGGTCAGCTCGTGCTGGACCTTGTCGAAGTAGCCCCGGTAGGTGCGCACCCGGCCCGCCTTGGACGGGTAGCCCACCTTGTAGATGCGGTCGATGCGCCCGGGCCGCAGCAGCGCCTCGTCCAGCGAGTTGGGCATGTTGGTGGCCATCATGACCAGGATCCGGTACTTCGGCGGCGGCTTGGGCCGCATGCCGAACAGCCTGCGCACGTAGCGGTTGACCAGGCCGCGCGGCTTCTTCAGGCCCGACAGCTCGGTGAGCAGCGCCTGCAGGGTGCCGGGGTCTCCGCCGCCGCCCATGTTGCCGCCCATGAAGAAGCGGTTGCGCCCGGTCTCGGGCTCCTGCCGCCCGCCGGTGTCGCGGGTCAGCAGCCACCGCGTGTCCTCGGACAGGTAGCCGAAGCCGTGGCAGCCGCCGGAGTGCGGGGAGAAACCGGGCCCGCCCCTGGGCCCCTGCTGGGCCAGCGAGCCGCGGCGGCCGAGGGAGTCGGCCTCGTCGAAGAAGACGATGACGCCGCCGTACCGCAGTGCGAGCTTGCGCAGCTTCCTGAACAGCGACTTCACCTTCAGGATGCCGATGCCCATGAACATGTTGACGAACGCGCCGGGGTCGACGAAGACGTACGGCTTGCCGGTCTCACCGGCCACCGCCTCGGCCATCAGGGTCTTGCCGGTGCCGGGCGGTCCCCACAGCAGCAGGCCGCTGGGCACGTAGCCGCCGCGCTCCTCGATGGCGTCCGGCTTCTCCAGGAAGACGATGTTCTCCTTGACCCGCTCGACCACGTGATCCTGGCCCCACACGTCGGTGAAGCGCGTCTTGATGTCGTCGGGGAAGTAGGTCTCGACCCCACCGCGGGACAGCAGCCAGAACAGGCCGATGAACTGGAAGGCGATGAAGAAGAAGGCGAAGGCCAGCTGCGCGACGTACGGCAGCGCCTGCCAGATCAGGGCCGGCGCCTGGAACAGCGCGATGGCGGGTGAGGTGTCGAGCACCTCGCCGAGGATCAGCGCCAGGACCGCGATCCAGAACAGCCACTTGATCGCCCGGGCGAGGCGGAAGCGGTTCCAGTCGGAGAAGCGGCGATGGGTCCAGCGCTCGAAGCCGCCGAACACCGAGCGCGTCCAGAACCTGTGGTAGCCGGCCGAGTGCTCGCTGATGCCGAAGTGGACCTGGCGCAGGATCTCGGCGCCCAGCAGCCAGAAGATCCACTGCGCGTCCCGCGCGGTGAGGATCAGCGCGTCCTGGAAGGTCATGACGCCCTCGAAGGAGGCCATCTTGTTCCAGACCAGCACGAAGTAGATGATCGTCAGGATGAGGACGAACTTGATCCGGTCCCAGAACGGCATGCGCTTCCTGGTCTGGGACTCGGGATCGGTCGGGCCGCTGCCCGGCGGGCGGAGGCCTTCGACGTGAGGGGGCGGTGCGGGTGACTTCATCTATCGGCCTCTCCTCACCCCATGGGGCGTTTGATGACCTTGAAGGACTGGGCGATCGCGTCGAATTCCGCGGCGCGCTCGCGATAACACGACGCCGAGCAGCGGATCAGCATCGTGGACAACCGCTGGCCGTCGGCGGCGAGATAGGCGGTGAGGTCGAAGGTGTGGGTCCCGGCGCCCTGGATCGCGTAGTTGAAGCGCACGTGCACGCCCTGCAATCCGTCCCCGGGCTGGATCACCTCGTCGGCCAGCAGTTCGAAGTCGGTGGCCGGGTAACCGGGGATCGCCAGCGCCTGCTGGCGGGCGCTCTCCGTGACGGGCAGGAGGGCGTCGCGCATGACGTTGAGGGACATCATGTCGCGCTGCTCGGGCAGGAGCGTCGTGACCCGGACGAAGACGAACGGCTCGTCCGTGCTGCCCAGGCCGTACAGGTGCCCGACGGCGGGCTCGGCGTGGGCGTCGTAGGCGGCCAGCCAGATGAGCTTCTTGCTCAGCTGGGCCGTGGCCGAGTCGGGGTCGCCCTGGGTGAAGAACCGCGACAGCGTCTCCTGGTCGACCGCGTGCCAGCTGGCGGGCACCTTGAAGTAGGTCTCTCCGCTGTCGTGGCGGACGTAGGTGAACTCCGGGCTGGCGCACCCGGTGAGTCCGAAGGTCAGAGTGGTGATGAGCATCGCCGAGAGGGTGAAGACGGCCCTTGATCTTTTCACCAGGGCTATACCTCCGCCTTGGAAGTCAACGGGGGACTTATGCCCGTTTTTCGAGTATCTCTCTCCTTCGGACGCCCGGCTATCTTGGAAATCTTGACCAAATCTTGGCGCTATATGGGCTCCACTTGTTACACATCATCCGGTCAATTCCACGCGCCCAGTTGAATTCTCAACATCGCTTCTGTAAAGAGCGTCACCCTCCATAGGCGACCGGGGCCCGGCAACGTGGGCGCAACCCGATCTGTGTGATCTTTTACGGCGCGGGGACGCACGGGGGCCGCCGACCGGCCCCTTCAGCAGATGGCGATATATACACGCATGTCGGGCCTCCTAGTGTGTAAGGAGCTATCCCTCATGCCGGAACCGGCCAAGGATGGGAGGGTCGCGACGTCCTCGCCGCGCTCGTTCTCGACCGCCGGTTGACGGACTCGGAGTGACTCATGAACGGAAACTCGGGCGACACCCCTTCTGACCGCCGAGCGCGCGGATTGGAGATCATGAGACGGGTCAGCGGCCGGGGCGACTCCGGCGACGAGCCCGGCGACTTCTTCGGCATGACGGTCGAGCACCTGTTCGCCGAGGTCTGGTCCCGCGAAGGGCTGAGCATGCGGGACCGCAGGCTGCTCCTGGTGGGCCTGCTCATCGGCCAGGGCATGGACGACGTGCTCGGGGTGCAGCTCGACGCCGGGCTGCGGACCGGGCAGTTCACCCCGGAGGAACTGCGCGAGATCGTCATCTTCCTCACCCACTACGCGGGATGGCCGCGCGGGGCCAGGCTCGACGCCCAGGTCGAGGATCTGATCTCCCGGTTCATGGAGGACTAGGGTGCGGCCTCCAGGCGGTACAGGGGGCCCTCCAGGCTGAGCGCGTAGAGCTCCCCGTCGTGGTCCTGGCCGAAGGACGACAGCTGCCGGACATCACCGATCTTGTCTCCCTCGCCCGGCCGGTCGGCGGGGGTCGACCTGATCCAGCCCGCGCAGAAGTCCCCGTAGAGGAAGCGCCCCGACAGGCCGGGAAGCCTGGTCCCCCGGTAGACGTATCCGGCGATCACCGAGCAGTTGCCGCCCTCGCCGAGCGGGTACTCGATGACCGGATCGGTCGTCCGGCCCTTCGGGGCGTTCCCCTGGAACGGGTGGCGGCCCTCCCGGAGGTTCCAGCCGTAGTTGCGCCCGCCCTCCCCCGCGGGCTCGAAGTCCACCTCCTCCCAGGCGTTCTGGCCGACGTCGCCGATCCACATGTCACCGGTCCGGCGGTCGAAGGTGAAGCGCCAGGGGTTGCGCAGGCCGTACGACCATATTTCAGGCTTGGCGCCCTTCTTTCCCACGAACGGGTTGTCCTCGGGAACGGTGTACGGCCTGCCGCGCGGGTCGATCCTGAGGATCTTCCCCAGCCAGGTGCCCAGGTCCTGCCCGTTGCCCTGCGGATCTCCCCCGCTGCCCCCGTCGCCCAGCGCGATGTAGAGATAGCCGTCCGGCCCGAAGGCCAGCTGCCCGCCGTTGTGGTTGGCGTACGGCTGGCGCTGGGTCAGCACGTCCCTGCGGCCGCTCGCCCGGCGGCCGTCGAAGGCCCACTCCGTGATGTGGGTGTGCCCGTCGCGGTCGGTCCAGTTCAGATAGAGGAAGTCCCCGTCGGGGTGGAACGCCACACCCAGGAGTCCCTGCTCGTTGCCCTGGCTCACCTCCTCCGACAGGTCCACCACGGGCCGGGCGGCGACCTCGCCGTCCGCGACGGCCCGCAGCCGCCCGCTCTGCTCGGCGACGTAGAGCGTGGAGTCGTCCGGGCGCACGGCCATCGCCACGGGCCGGTCCAGCTGGGCGATCTCGGTGAAACGCGGCCGGGCGGCCGGGGACGCGGAGGGCGAGCCCGCGGGCTCGGAGGGCCCGGGTGCGGACCCGGTGGCGGAGGGCTCGCTCACGGACCCGGCGGCCGAGGGCGGGGCCGCCGGCCCGCCCGCCGAACAGGCGGCCAGCACCGCGCACAGCAGAGCCGTCCCCGCGCCCATCCGGTACGAGAAGATCCTCACAGTTCTCACCCTCCAGCCTCCGGGTCTCCACCCTCGATGATCCCTCTACCCGGCGGGAAGGGTGGAGGTTCCCTGAAGACTCCCCCGCCGGCGGTCGTGATCCCGCCGGACGGGGGCGCAGGCCCGGTGCCTAGACTGCCGTCATGCCTTCCGCACTGATCACTGGCGCGACCGCCGGCATCGGCGCCGCGTTCGCGCGCCGCCTGGCCGCCGACGGGTTCTCCCTCGTCCTGGTCGCCCGCGACGACAAGCGCCTGGCCGTCTCCGCCGAGGAACTGCGCCTGCGCTACGGGGTGCGGGTCGAGGTGCTCCCCGCCG
This sequence comes from Paraplanobispora siamensis, assembly GCF_016863175.1. Classification (GTDB taxonomy): domain Bacteria; phylum Actinomycetota; class Actinomycetes; order Streptosporangiales; family Streptosporangiaceae; genus Planobispora; species Planobispora siamensis. The sequence goes on along the minus strand of NZ_BOOJ01000028.1, from coordinate 50,111 downwards.
ACCTGACCGCCGAGGACGGCCTCGCGGCGGTCGAGCAGCGGCTCCGCGAAGGGGTCGACCTGCTGGTCAACAACGCGGGCTTCGGCCACCGCGGCGCCTTCCTCGACGTCCCCGTGGCCGACGAGCTGCGGATGCTGAAGCTGCACTGCGAGGCGGTGCTGCGCCTGACGATGGCCGCGCTGCCGGGGATGCGGGAGCGCGACCGGGGAGGAGTGATCAACGTGGCCTCGGTGGCGGCGTTCTTCACCCGGGGGACCTACAGCGCGTCCAAGGCCTGGGTGGTCAACTTCAGCCGGTCGACGGCCGCCGAGCTGGCCGGCGAGCGGGTGCGGGTCATGGCCCTGTGCCCCGGCTTCGTCCGCACCGAGTTCCACGAGCGCGCCTCGATGGACGTCTCCGGCATCCCCGGCGTGCTGTGGCTGTCGGCCGACAAGGTGGTCGCCGAGGCCATGCGCGACCTGGCGCGCGGCGCCTGGGTGAGCGTGCCGGACCTGCGCTACAAGGCCATCGTCGCGGTCGGCAGGCTGGTCCCGGGCAAGCTCACCGGCCAGGTCTCGCGCCGCCTCGGGCGCAGGTAGCCGGCCCGCCGCGCCGTACGGCCCCGCCCGGGCCGTACGGCCTTTCGCCGCGGGGCCGTACGGCGTGCGCGGACGGGAACGGGCCCGCGCCACGGGAGGGGGTCGTGGCGCGGGCCCGTTCGCCCTGCGGGGATGGTCAGACGCGGATGCCCGCGGTGTGGCCGATCGACAGGCCGGAGGCCGGGTCGAAGAAGTGCAGGTTGTGGGTGTCCACGACCAGCTCGATGTGCTGGCCGGGGCGGACGTGGCTGCGGGAGTTCACGCGGGCGGTCCACAGCGACTTGTCGCCGACCAGCGGGAGGGTGGCGTCCTCGTCGTCACCGGCGTCGGCCGCGGCCACGGTGTCCTGGTGCTGGACCGGCGGGGCGTCGATCAGGAACAGGACGTTGATCTCGGAGCCCAGCTCCTCGGTGACCTCGGCGCGGACCGGCAGGCGGACCCAGCCGCCGGCGTGGCCGTTGGCCGCCACCGAGTCCTCGAAGTCGGAGGGGCGGATGCCCAGGATGACCTGCTTGCCGAGGTACTGGTCGAGACCGGGCTTGTCGTTGAAGGTCGACTGCGGCACCGGCAGCTTGTAGCCGGCGAACGCGACGGCGGCGCCGCCCTCGCCGCGGACCAGCTCGGCGTTGACGAAGTTCATCGACGGGGAGCCCATGAAGCCTGCGACGAACAGGTTGACCGGGTTGTCGAAGAGGTTCTGCGGGGTGTCGACCTGCTGGAGCAGACCGTCGCGCAGGACGCAGACGCGGTCGCCCAGGGTCATGGCCTCGACCTGGTCGTGCGTGACGTAGACGGTGGTCACGCCGAGGCGCTCGTGCATCGTGTTGAGCGAGGCGCGCATGGAGACGCGGAGCTTGGCGTCGAGGTTGGACAGCGGCTCGTCCATGAGGAAGGCCTGCGGCTCACGCACGATGGCGCGGCCCATCGCGACACGCTGGCGCTGACCACCGGACAGGGCGGCCGGCTTGCGCTTGAGGTACTGCTCCAGGCCGAGCATCTTGGCGGCCTCGCCGACGCGCTTGGAGATCTCCGCCTTGGGCATCTTGCGGAGCTTGAGACCGAAGGCGAGGTTCTCCTCGACGGTCATGTGCGGGTAGAGCGCGTAGTTCTGGAAGACCATGGCGATGTCGCGGTCCTTGGGCGGCAGGTGGTTGACCACCTTCTCGCCGATGAGGATCTCGCCGCCGCTGATGTCCTCAAGACCGGCGATCATCCGCAGGGCGGTGGACTTACCGCAACCGGACGGACCGACCAGCACCATGAACTCCCCGTCCTTGATCTCAAGGTTGAGGCCGTTCACTGCCTTCACGCCGCCCGCATAAATCTTGTCGACGTTGTTGAGAACGATGGATGCCATGGACAGTCCTTAGCGCTTCGGGCCAACCCCGCGTTCACCCGATGTGGATACGTTTTCATGAATCTCACCTGAACCGGACATCGCTGTCAAGGGTCCAGAGAGTTTTGGCTTGTCACCTGCGGCGCCGTTACCTCTCCGTGCTGTCGCCACCACGGAAACCATGATGGAATCGTTTCCATGAACATGCGCCGGACCACCATCAAGGACGTCGCGGAGGCGGCGGGCGTCGGAGTGGCCACGGTCTCCCGGGTGCTGTCGGGCGGCTCGGCCAGCCCGGAGACGCGGGAACGGGTGCTGACCGTGGCGGCCCAGCTCGACTACCGGCCCAGCGCGCTCGGGCGCAACCTGCGCCAGCGGCGCTCGGGCGGGATCGGGCTGCTCGTGCCCGACATCACCGACAGCTTCTACGGCCGCCTGGCCGACGGCGTGCTGGCCTGCGCGCGCTCGGCCGGCGAGCCGGTCATCCTGGGCACCACCGGCGACGACGCCGAGCGCGAGGCCGAGGAGATCGCCGTGCTGCTGGAGCAGGGGGTCGACCGGGTGGTGGCGGTGCCCGCCGGCAACGGGGAGATCTGGGAGCCGACCCTGCGCAGCGGGCTGACCACCGTGTTCGCCCACCGGCTCGCCGCGGGCCGCCAGGATGTGCCGGCCGTCCTCGCCGACGACCGGGCGGGCGTGCGCACCGCGGTGGACTATCTGACGGGGCTGGGCCACCGGCGCATCGCCTATCTGGGCGGCCCCGGGCAGGACAGCCGGGTCTCGGTCTTCCGGCAGACGCTGGGCGCGCTGGTGGACGAGGAGCTCATCGTCTTCGCGCGGGGCAGCCGCGACTCCGCCTACGCGGCGGCGGCCGGGCTCTTCCAGCACCGGCCCGACCTGACCGCCGTGCTCGCCGGGGGCAACCAGCTGGGCGAGGCCGCCGTGCTCGCCGCCAGGGAGCTCGACCTGCGGGTGCCCAAGGACCTCTCGCTGATCATGTTCGACGACGTGCCCTGGGCGGAGCTGTGCTCCCCCCCGCTGACCGTGATCGCCGAGCCCGCCCAGGACATCGGCTACCGCGCGGCCGAACTGGTGCTGCGCGCCGGCGGACGGCGCCCGCGCGGGGCGCTGCTGCCCACCGAACTGATCGTCAGGGGCAGCTGCGGCCCGCGCCGCACTCAGTGAACCGGCCGGGACTCAGAGGGACTTCTCGATCGCCTCGACGAGGGCGGGGTCCTCGGGCACGACGCCGGGCCGGAACCGGCCCAGGATCCGCCCGTCGCGGGCGACCAGGAACTTCTCGAAGTTCCACTGCACGTCCCCCGCTGCGCCCTCGGCGTCGGCGACCTCGGTCAGCTCGGCGTAGAGCGGGTGCCTGCCCTCGCCGTTGACCTCGCTCTTGGCCAGCAGCGGGAAGTCGACGCCGTAGTTCACCGCGCAGAACTCCTGGATCTCCTCGGCGGTGCCCGGCTCCTGGCCCATGAACTGGTTGCACGGCACGCCGACGACGGTGAACCCGCGCTCGCCGTAGGTCCGCTGGAGGTCGACCAGGCCCGCGTACTGCGGAGTGAGACCGCACTTGGAGGCCACGTTCACGATGAGCAGGGACTTGTCGCCGACGAGTTCGGCGATCGTGGTGGGGGTACCGGACAGGGTTTCTACCGGGATGTCACGAATGTTCATGACCAGAGGGTAATCGGCGGCCTTTCACCCGCATCGGCGGGGCATCCCCCGCCTCGCGGCACGCCGTTCCCCATCCGCGACGAGTCCCGACCAGACGGGGCATCGCGCTTCAAACCCCATGACAGGCCGATTTTTTCCACCCGGCCGCCCCCTCGGTCCGCGGACCGTGTTCAGCCCGCACCCTCCGAACCGCCCGGAGGTTTCGAAGATCGGGTAAACAGCTCTCTTTCCCGTGTCGCAGCCGCCCTCCGGCGCCGCCCCGGCGTACTAGAAACCGCCTAGAGACACCGCCGCGGCGTCGTGCCGGAACATGCCGGCCGACCACGCGGGCGCCCCTCGTGCGAGCCACGGGCGAGGGAGCGCCGAGCGGGTGGGGATCTTCACGTCCCCGTCCGCCTCCCGCACGCGGCCCGACGGAAGGATGATGATGAACGGAAACCGCGTTCTCCGTGCCACGGCCGTGACCGTGCTCACCGCGTCCACCGTGATCGGATCGACGATGACCGGGCACGCCGAGGAGAACGCCGAACCGTCCAGGGAAGGGGCGGCTCAGGCGGTTCACCAGAGCGTGCGGTCGACGGGGAACGTCCACCGGGGCGTGTGGTCGACCCGGGCGGAGCCCCGGGCCAGGTCACGTGCCAGGACCGCCAAGGGCAGGAACAAGGCGATCGCTTTCCGCCTCGTCTCCCGCCGGGCGTGGTCCCAGAACCAGTTCCAGTGCCTGGACAGTCTCTGGACCAGGGAGAGCAACTGGAACCACCGGGCGCAGAACCGCTCCTCGGGTGCCTACGGCATCCCCCAGGCGCTGCCGGGCTCGAAGATGAGCGGCAGCGGCGGGGACTGGCGGTCCAACCCGGCCACGCAGATCCACTGGGGTCTGCGCTACATCAAGAGCCGCTACGGGTCACCGTGCGGCGCGTGGGGTCACTTCCGGTCGAGGAACTGGTATTGACCCACGCGGGGAGTTGCCAGGGGAAGGGCACACTCCTCGCCGACGCCCGGGGTTTCGGGAGCCCCGGGCGTCACCCTTTTCCACCGGCTTCCACCGGTCTGCGGCCGGACCCGGGACCTCACCTCCCGCGCCCGGCGAGACGGCCGGCGATGGCCTGGATGAGAAGCTCCATCCCGAACTCGAACTCGGCCTCGTGGTCGCAGGCGCCCAGCTCCACCGCCAGGGACCTGGTCTCGGGGAACAGCACCGGGTCCACCTTCTCGATGTCCACCTGGGAGTGGTGGACCGGGGCGAAGGTGGGGGTGACGCCGACCTCCCGCAGCAGCGACCCCACGATGTAGGCGATGAACATCCGCAGGATGCGCACCGCCTCCTCGCCGTCGAAGCCGACGCTGCGCAGCGTGGCGAGCGCCCGCTCGACCGGCAGCATCCCGGCCGGCGACTGGAGCTGGCGGCTGACCACCACCATCGTGCACCGGGGATAGTGGTGGGCGATCTGCCGGAACGCCCGCGCCTGCATGCGCACGCGGTCGGTCCAGTCGGCGTCGGGGTCGTCGGTGAACTCGATCCCCGACAGCACCGTCTCGGCCACCGCGTCCAGCAGCGTCGCCTTGTTGGGCACGTGGTTGTAGAGCGACATGACGCCCACGCCCAGGTCGGCGGCGATCCTGCGCATGGATATCGCGTCGGCCCCCTCGCGCTCGATCAGGTCGATGGCGGCGGCGACGATGCGCGGGCGGGACAGCGGCTCGACAGGCATGGCCCCATTCTCCTCCCGCCCATTGACGGACGTACACCGTACGTGCCACGCTCCAGACATACGTACGGTGTACGTCCCTGGAGGTCGCATTGTCGACGCACGACCTGTACACGATCCCGGCCGGACTCTCCACGTGGGACGTGGAGGCCGCGGGCGCCGCCCGCTTCACCTGGGAATACGACGACGGCAGAGACCGCATGCTCGCCCTGTACCAGAAGGGCAAGGACAAGCAGTGGGACTCCGTCAAGCGCATCGACTGGGACCTCGAGGTCGATCCGTACGACATCCTCGGCATCCCCGACACCACCATCGCCATCTACGGCACCCCGTTGTGGGACCGGATGGACGAGAAGCAGCGCCGGGACGTCCGCCTGCACAACGTGGCCTGGCAGTTCTCCCAGTTCCTGCACGGCGAGCAGGGCGCGATGATCTGCTCAGCCCGGATCGTCGAGTCGGTCCCCGACCTCGACTCCAAGTTCTACGCCGCCACCCAGACCATGGACGAGGCCCGGCACGCCGAGACCTACGCCCGTTTCCTGCAGGAGAAGGTCGGCCTGGCCTACCCCATCAACGAGCACCTCAAGTCGCTGCTGGACAGCACCCTGAGCGACTCCCGCTGGGACATGCCCTACCTGGGCATGCAGGTGCTCATCGAGGGCCTGGCCCTGGCCGCCTTCGGCGTGATGCGCGACATCACCACCAAGCCGCTGCCCAAGCAGATCCTCGCCTACGTGATGCAGGACGAGGCCCGCCACGTCGCCTTCGGCCGCATGGCGCTGCGCGACTACTACCGCAACCTCAGCGAGAGCGAGCTGCGCGAGCGCGAGGACTTCGTCATCGAGGGCTGCTACCTGATGCGCGACCGCCTGCGCGGCCGGGAGACCTGGGAGAACCTCGGCCTGAGCAAGGCCGAGGTCGCCCAGGCCATGGAGGCCGTGGACCAGTCGGAGTACCTGCGGCTGTTCCGCTCGCTGCTGTTCAGCCGCATCGTCCCGTGCGTCAAGGACATCGGCCTGTGGAGCCCCCGCCTGCAGCAGGCCTACGCCGACATGGGCGTGCTGGAGATGGCCGGCCAGAGCCTGGACGCGCTGATGAAGCAGGACGAGGACATCGCCGACAAGCTCGACGCCGAACGCTTCGCCGTCGAGGAGGCCGAGCGCCACACCGAGGTCGCCGAGACCATCGCCCTGGGCGCCGAGTCCTGACTCTTTCCTGCCCCTCTCCCCGGCCCGTCACATGAGGGTGCGCAGACCCTCCAGGAGGGTCTCCCGCTCCGGGGCGGTCAGGCTCTCGTACGGCGCGGCCGCGCGGCGGTTGGTGTCGGCCTCGATCGCTTCGCGGGCGGGGCCCGGCGGCATGGTGACGATCTGCCGGGCGGTGAGGCCGGCCGCGCTCCAGGCTGCGGCGTGGGCGTCGGCGCGGTGCAGGCGCAGCGCCGCCAGGCGGTTGAACAGCAGTACGCCCGCCGGGGTCCCCTCCGGTTCATGGGGCGGGGAGACCTGGGCGAACGCGGGGCCGCCGCTGCGCTCACCGGCGGCCAGGAGGCGGCCGGCGAGGCCGGCCAGGACCGGCACCCGGGCGGCGTGCGGCGCCCACAGCCCGGCGGTCGCCGCGGCGTGCACGCCGTACAGCTCCGCGATGAACGCCAGCGCCCGGTCCGTGGCGCGCAGCGCGCCGCCGTCGTCGGTCAGGACGCCCCGCCCGACCTGCTCCGCGATCTCCTCCTCCCCCACGGGGTCGTACCGGTAGACGGCGGCCAGACCCTCGCGGGTCAGCGGGCGGGCCGGGAGCACGTACCGCAGGTCGATCACGAGACCCGGGTCCCCGTCCCATCGCGCGACGAGCTCCCGGCCCAGCGGCCGGCTCGCGGCGTGGACGCCGACGTGGACGACGTCGATCACGGGCGCGATCTCCGCCGCGTACCGGGCCAGATCATCAAATCGCGACATAGGCCGATATCTTGCTCCACTCCTCCCGCCGCGCCAAAGCCGGAGGACACAACGGTTCCAGCCCGTCCCACGGAGCGGCGGGAACGCTCTTGCCGCAGGGGTGGATCAGGAATACCGTCCAGCCATGGGCGTCCTCCACCAACCCCGAGTGGCCATGGACGGCGCGCGAGTCTTCGTCGCCGCGGCCAACGCCGAGGTCTACTGGTGGCTCACCGACATGGTCGGCCGCTACTTCGGCGAGATGTACCAGCTGAAGCTGGCCGAGACGCGCCTGCGGCTCCAGCAGGAGGACGCCGCCTACTCCGAGGCCGGAGTCTGGCGGGTCCGCCTGCAGGAGATGCTCCGCGAGCGCCCGGAGCTCACACCGGTCCTGTCACAGATGGTCGCGGAGACCACCGAGCGGATGCCCCGCTGACCCGGACACCCGGCTGACCCGGACACCCGGCTGACCGACCGCGCCGCCCCCTCCCGGACCACCGGCGCCACCGCCTCAGCCCTCCGGTCCGCCGGTGTCGTCGTCGCGGGTCCGCGGCGCCAGCCGTACGGCGACGCCGTCCAGGACCAGCTCGAGTTTCCTGCCGAACCACACGTGCGACGGATCGGCCAGCGCCTCTCGCAGCAGCGGCGCGATGTCCGGTCCCGCGACGTCGGCCAGGGCCTCGGCGGTGTCGGCGCGCACGGTGCTCTCCCCCACCGGGGCGTCGAGCTGCCCGGCCACCGCGAACTGGCCCACGGCCAGGTCGTAGACGGTGTCGGCGGCCAGGAAGGCCGCCTCCAGGCTGAACCCGTGGCCGACCAGCCCGTGGATGGCCGCGCCGAAGCGGGCCATCAGGCCCTCGGGGATCCGGGTGAGGGTGAGCAGCTCGCGATCCAGCCCCGGGTGGGCCTCCAGCAGCCGCCAGACCGCCCACCCCTGCGCCGACAGGTAGGCGCGCCAGTCCTCGCCGGGCTCGGGCCATTCGGCCAGCTGGATGATCCGGTCGACGGCCGCCACGACGAGATCCTCACGATCGGCGACATGGCGGTAGAGCGCCGAGTGGCTGGCCGACAGCTTCTCGGCGACGGTGGCCAGTGTCAGGTTGCCGAAGCCGACGGCCAGGGCCGCGTCGGCGATCACCTGCCGCGTCAGGCGCGGCGGCCGGCCTCGGGGGCGGCCGGGCACGGGCCGCCGTTGCTGATCGTCCACTCGCCCATTGTTCCGCAGAACCTCTGGATAATTAGTGACAGCTTGTCTTTAATAGGTGAGGCTCACCTAACAAGGAGGTCCGCATGGAAGCTGTCCGCTATCGCCCAGGATGGGCGTTGGGCCTGGTCACCGCCGCCTGCATGGTGATGACGCTGGACATCACGATCGTCAACGTCGCTCTGCCGGAGGTCCGCGACGACCTGGGAGCGAGCCTGGCCGACCTGCAGTGGGTCATCACCGCCTACACCCTCGCCTTCGCCTCGGTCCTGCTGGCCGCCGGATCGCTGGCCGACCAGGTGGGCCGGCGGCGCGTGTTCGTCGGCGGCCTGTCGGTGTTCACCCTGGCCTCGCTCGGCTGCGGCCTGGCCCCGGGAGTGGTCGCGCTGGACGTCCTGCGCGCGCTCCAGGGACTGGGCGGCGCCTTCGCCTTCGCCCCGGCGATGGCGATCATCGCGGCCAACTACACGGGCCAGGCCAGGACGAAGGCGATCGCGGTCTTCGGCGCGACCGCCATGGCCGCCGGCGCCGTCGGCCCGCTGGTCGGCGGTCTGCTGGTGGAGAGCGTCGGCTGGCGCAGCCTGTTCCTGGTCAACGTCCCGCTCGGCGCCGCGGTGGCGGCACTGGCACTGCGCCACATGGCCCCCGACCCCCGCGGCCGTTCCGTGCGCATCGACGTCGCCGGCGTGCTCACCCTCACCGTCGGGGTGTCGGCGATCACCCTGGCCCTGCTGCGCGGCCAGGTCCAGGGCTGGAACAGCGCCGCCACCCTGGGCCAGGCGGGGATCGGGCTGGCCGGGCTGGCCGCGTTCGTGCTCACCCAGCGGTACGGCTCCCGCCCGCTGCTGGACCTGTCGCTGTTCGCCGTCCCGTCCTTCACCGGCGCCGCCCTCGTCGCCCTGCTGGCCCGCACCGTCAGCTTCGGCCTGCTCGCCTACCTGGTGCTCTTCCTGGAGGGCGCCTACGCCTACAGCGCGTTCGAGGTCGGCCTCCGGCTGCTCGGGCTGAGCGTCATGCTGGTGGCCGGCGGGCTGCTCTCGGCGCGGCTGGCCGCACGCGTGCCGCCGGGCCGGCTGGCCTCGGCCGGATTCGCCGTCAGCGCCGCGGGACTGGCCGCGCTGCCGCTGGCCGACGCCGGCGGTTCCTGGACCCGGCTGCTGCCCGGGCTGCTCCTGCTGGGCCTGGGGATGGGAATGGTCGCCACCCCCAACATGACCATCGCCATGAACGTCGTGCCGCCCGAGCGCACCGGGGTCGCCTCCGGGCTGATCAACTCGTTCCTGCCGCTGGGCACCGCGCTCGGGACGGCCGCCTTCGGCGTCCTGTTCAGCGCGCACATCCACGCGGCCCTGCCCGGCGCCGTCGCCGACGCGGTCACGACGGGCCGGCTGGAGGCCGTGCCGCCCGCCCTGGCCGCGCCCGGCCGCGAGGCGCTGGCCGGCGCGGTCGGCGTGATCGGCGCCGTCGGCGCGGCCGTCGCGATGGCCGCGGCCGTACTCGCCCTGGTCCTGATCCGCCCCGGCGACCTGCGCCACACCGAAGCCGCGCCGCAGGCGGTGGACGCCGGCTGAACGGAGGGCGGGAGGGGCCGCCTCAGCGTACGAGGACGAAGACGGCCGAACCGGCCACGGCGGCGAGGGTGCCGAACCAGGCGAGGAGGGCGTCGGCGCGCTCGTCGAGCGGGCGGCCCCGGTGCAGGGCCTCCTGGACGCGCCGATAGCGTACTCCGGTGCGGGCCAGCAGGACCGCACCGCACAGGGCCGCCACCGCGAAGGGCGCCGCGACCATCGGGGGGACGCCGGTGCGCAGCGCGACCCCTCCGGCGCCCAGGCCGCTGGCGGCCAGCATCGTGGCGGTGCGGACCCAGGCCAGCCGGGTACGCTCGCTCTGCAGCCCCTGGTCCCAGGGAGCCTCGCTCATCATCCGGCGCTCATCATCCGGCGCTCATCGCCCGGCGCTCATCGGCCGGTCAGGATGAGGACGAGAGCCAGCAGGGCCACGGCGGCCACGCCGTAGCCGAACAGGGGCGCCAGCGCGGGCGGGGGGATGGGGGCCTGGCTGCGCAGCGCGTTCTGGACGTGCCGCCAGCGGGGATAGGCCATCCCCGCGCACAGCGCGGACAGCGAGACCAGGACGACCGCGAGCGCGGTCCGCATCCACGGTACGAAGGCATCCGGCGAGACCGCCGCCATGGCGACGCCGCCCGCGCTCAGCGCGAGCGACGTGCTCAGCCAGGTCAGGAAGGTCCGCTCGTTCGCCAGTGTGAACCGGGGGTCCGGCTCCTTTCCATCGAGGTCGGCCGGCTCTTTCGAGGTGCCCATGCCATCGACGCTAATTCAACGACATTTCCCCTAGAGAAGGCGGGATTGGACAACGGGGACGGCCGAGGTTCAGCCGCCGCCACCGCCGCAGGCGTTGGTGAGCTCATTCACCCACTGCGCGCTGTCGGAGGCGACCTTCTGCGCCGCGTCGACGGCCTCGTTGGCGCTGTTCACGTTGAGGGAGTCCAGGCTGTTGGAGACGCTGTCGGCGGCCTCCTTCAGCGAGGTGTTGGCGGCCTTGTCGGCCAGGTCGCCGAGCTTGGCGGCGCCGTCGTTGAGCGCCTGCTCCATCGCGGCGGGGTCGTTGATCAGGCCCCCGACCTTCGACACGGTCTCGGTCACGATCCCGGCGGCCTGGATGCACTGCTGGGCTTTGTCGACGCCCTCGCTCACCTGCTGGAGCTCGGAGCAGCCGGTGGTCAGGAGGGCCGCGGCCAGTGCGGAGGCGGCGAAAGCGAGTGTTCGTCGCTGAAGAGGTCGCATGACCCGACACTACCCAACGGGCCGGTACGGCGCGCCGTACCGGCCCGTCATGGCCTCCCTGGCGGATCAGAGCTTCTCGAAGCAGGGACCGTCCATCGTGTAGGACTGCGCGGTCGGACCGGTGTAGAAGTCCTTGACGATCGTGACGCCGGTGGGCGCCGCCCTGTCGGGCTTGGAGATCAGCGTCTGCCGGAACGTCGCGGTGCCGGGGTCGCCCGCGTAGTTGCCGGCCTCGGGGGGCAGCATGCCCTCGTAGTCGACCGTGGACAGCGACTTGACCGCGGCGAGCAGGCCCTTGCGGCTGATGTCCCCGCCGGCGACCATCTTGTCGAGCGCGGCCTTGAGCGGGTAGGACCAGGCCCACCCCGAGGTGTAGCCGTCGTTGGGCGTGACGTTGCCCAGCGCCTCGCGCATCGCCCGGTGCCCGGGGGTGTCGGCGCCCCAGGGACGGCCGGGCGAGGACTGCTCGTACAGGGCCAGGATCGCGGGCGCGGCCGGGCTCTGCAGCAGCGCCGGGTTCCAGGTGGGGCCGGTGCCGATGAAGCGGCCCTTGAACCCGGCGGCGGCCGACTGGCCGATGATCGCGGCGGCGTCGGCCGGGCCGGTGGTCAGGATGACCAGGTCCGGCTTGTTCTTGGTGATCTCGGTGATGGCCCGCCCCTGCTCGGTCGCGCCGGCGGGGGTCTCCACCGCGGTGAACTCCAGGCTGTTCCTCTCCGCCGCGATCTTCGCCCCGGCCGCGGCGTCGGCGCCGTAGTCACCGGCGTAGTGCACGGCCATCACGGTCTTGGGCTCGTAGGTCTCCATCGCGTAGTCGACGGCGTTCATCGACTCGACGCAGTAGTTGGAGCCGCTCTCCACGATGACGTCCTCGAACTCCCAGGCCGAGGTCCACGACGCGGGCGCGGAGACCACGTTGTTGGCCTTCAGGTCGGCGAGGATGGCCGCGGTGGTCGGCGAGCCGAGCGTCTGGGCCAGGCCGAGCACGTTGTTCTTGATCTCCTGGTAGACCTGGTTGTGCGTCTCGGGGTTGTACTTGTTGTCGCGGACGTAGGCCTGCACGTCCACCTCGTACTTGCCGCCGATGCCGCCCGCCTTGTTGACCCGGTTCCAGAACGCCTTCTGCGCCTGGGTGATCGGTACGGCGAGCGCGGCGAACGGCCCGGAGGTCAGGTCGGAGATGGTGCCGAGATAGACGCACCCCTTGTTCCTGTCCACCGCCAGGGGGCAGGGTTCGTTGGTGACTCCCGTGGTCACGGCGGCCTTCTGGTCCTCGTCGTCCCCCCGGATGACGCCGCACGCGGACAGAAGGGCCACCACGGAGACCGCTATCACCAGGTGGCGCTTCGACATGGACTCACTCCTTTGGCGTGAGAGGGCTTAGTAGGAGAAGGGCCAGCTCTTCCAGTAGGCCCGCACGCGGATCCACAGGCCGAACAGCCCTCGGGGCTCGAAGACCAGGAACAGCACGATCAGCAGGCCGTACAGGGCGACCTGCACCTGGAAGACGTTGGGTGTCTGGGTGGTGTCGGCGCTGACGAACGGCAGCAGGGCCGGCAGTTCCTGGGTCAGCCGGGGCAGCAGGGTGATGAACAGCGCGCCGGCTACGGCGCCGGAGACCGTGGCCACGCCGCCGATCAGGATCATCGCGATGAACTGCACCGACATCAGCAGGTTGAACGAGCCCGGGTCGAAGAACCCGGTGATCGTGTACATCAGCGCGCCCGCGCAGCCCGCGTAGAACGAGGAGATCGCGAAGGCGAGCGTCTTGTACCGGGTCAGCGGCACGCCGATCACCTCCGCGGCGATGTCCCGGTCGCGGATCGCGGAGAAGGCCCGGCCGATCCTGGACCTGGCGAGGTTGCGCGCGGTCACCGCGAAGAGCACGAGCAGGACCAGCATGAGCATGTAGAGCGACTGCGCCCGGGTGCCGAGCGCGCTGTCGACGTCGAAGCGGAACCCGAACAGCTCGGGCACCGCGGCCGGGCGGCCCACCCCCGGCCCTCCGGTCAGGTGGTCCCACTCCTTGAAGATGTGCTCGCCGAGGAAGACCAGCCCGAGCGTGACGATCGCCAGGTACAGGCCGCGCAGCCGGGCGGCCAGCGGGGCCACGAGCACCCCGGCCAGCGCCGCGACCAGCCCGGCGGCGGGCAGCCAGACGATCATGTTGGTGATCCCGAAGCCGACGACCCGGCCCTCGGGGTCCCCCGACAGCGCCGCCGAGGTGTAGGCGCCGACGGCGATGAAGAAGGCGTGGCCGAGCGAGACCTGGCCGGCGTAGCCGGTGACGATGTTGAGCCCGATGGCGCCGATCGCCGCGACGTACCCGCCGGCCAGCAGGATCAGCAGGTCGTCGGGCAGGCCGCTGAACAGGATCGCGACGCCGAGCAGCAGCGCCAGCCAGACCTTCTTGGCCCGGGTGTCCAGCAGCGCCATGTCCTGGGAGTAGGAGGTGTACAGCAGCGGCCGTCCCCTGGGCCTGCGCGCCCGCGGAGCCGCCGGGCCCGCCCGCGGGGGCTCCGCGACCGCCTCCAGGTCGCCGGTCCGCCCGGTCATCCGCGTCATACGCGCTCCACCTCCGGGGTGCCGAACAGGCCGTACGGTCTGACCAGCAGGACCAGGAGCATCACCACGTACGGCGTGACGACCGCGAAGTTCTGTCCCAGCCAGGGCGCCAGATCCCCCTGGTAGGACTGGACGAGCGACTCCACGACCCCGATCACCAGCCCGCCGATGACCGCGCCGCCGAGTGAGTCGAGCCCGCCGACGATGATCGCGGGCAGCGCCTTGAGCGCGATGATCCAGGTGAGCTGGTCCACCCCCTGCCCGGTGCCGACGAAGGTCCCCGCGACGGCGGCCAGCCCGCCGGCCAGGCCCCAGGACAGGGCGAAGACCATGCCCACCGAGACGCCCTGGGCCAGCGCGGTCTCCTGGTCGAAGGCCGCCGCCCGCATGGCCAGGCCGTAGCGGGTGTAGCGGAAGAAGGCGAACAGCAGCCCCACCAGCACGGCCGTGGTCAGGAACATCGCGATCCACCGCTGCTGCACGACCAGGCCGCCGATGTCCGCCAGCCGCAGCCCCCACGGGTCGCCGACCTGGCGCACGTCGAGCCCGATGAAGCCGTTGACCACCACCCGGATGACCACGTCGACGCCGAGCGTGATGATCGCCACGACGAAGACGGGCCGGCCCACCATCGGGCGGATCGCGACCCGCTCGACGGCCAGCGCGACCCCGGCGATCAGCAGGGTGGACAGCAGGACCGCGAGGTAGAAGCCGGTCACCTGCACCAGATAACTGACCGCCACCGCACCGGCGATCATGAGGGCGGGCTGGGCGAAGCTGATCACCCGCGTCGCCTTGTAGATGATCACGAATCCGAGGGCCAGCAGCGCGTATACCGACCCGGTGCCCAGCCCCCGGATCAGCGATTCGAGCACGCCCTTCATCGCTCCCGGTACATCCCTTCGACGAGGTCGGCGAAGAGCCTGGTGATCGCGCTCCGCTTGACCTTCTGGGTGGCGGTCAGCTCGCCGTCCTCGTGATCGAGCTCCTTGGGCAGCATGGCGAACCGCTTGACCTGCTCGGCCCGGGCGAACTCCTCGTTGACGCCGTCCACCACGCCCTGGACCAGCTCCCGCACCTCGGGCTTTTCCGACAGGTCGCGGTAGGTGGTGTACGGCAGGCCGCGCCGGCGCGCCCACTCCCCCACGGTGTCGAGCTCGATGCCGATCAGCGCGGTCAGGTACCTGCGCCGGTCGCCGACGACGACGGCCTCCTTGATGTACGGCGAGGCCTTGAGCGCGTTCTCGATCTCGCTCGGCGCGATGTTCTTGCCGCCGGCCGTGATGATGATGTCCTTCATCCGGTCGGTGATCCTGACGTGGGTGCCGTCCACCCACTCGCCGACGTCGCCGGTGTGCAGCCAGCCGTCGGCGTCGATCACCTCGGCGGTGGCCCGGGGGTCGCGCCAGTATCCGGCGAAGGTGCCCGGATGGCGGGTGAGGATCTCCCCGGTCAGCTCGTCGATCCTCAGCTCCACGCCCTCGTGCGGCTCGCCGACGGTGCCGAGCTTGATCCGGCCGGGGCGGTTGCCGGTGGCCACGGCGGTGTTCTCGCTCATGCCGTACAGCTCGTGCATGGACACGCCGATGCCCATGAAGAACTTGAGCACGGCGGGCGCGATCGGCGCGGCGCCGGAGGCGGCGTAGCGGACCCGGCGCATGCCCAGCCGCTCGCGCAGCGCGCGGTAGCAGAAGACCCAGCCGATCGCGTACAGCGTCCTGGTCAGCGGGGTGTGCGTGCCGCCGGTGCGCACCAGCGTGTCGCCGATCCGGTCGGCCACCCGCAGCCAGAACCGGGCGGTCGCGCGCTTGAGCGGCGAGGCCGACTCCAGCTTGATCTCCACCCCGGCCAGCACCTTCTCCCAGATGCGCGGCACCCCGAACAGGATCGTCGGCTGCACCTCGCGCAGGTTGGCCTGCACCGTCTCGATGGACTCGGCGAAGTTCACCTGCACCCCGGCGGCGGCGTTGAACCAGACGGTGAAGGCGCGCTCGGCCACGTGGCACAGGGGCAGGTACGACAGCGCGAGGTCCTTCTCCGACGGCGGCGGGGAGGCGAAGCCGCCGCCCTCGACCAGCCGCTGGACGGCGTACTCGATGTTGCCGACGGTCAGCATCACGCCCTTGGGCGGGCCGGTGGTGCCGGAGGTGTAGATCAGCGTGGCCACGTCGCCGGACCGGGTGGCGGCCATCCGCCGTTCGACGGCGTCCGGGTGCTCCCCGCGGTGCGCGGCCCCGATCTCCAGCAGCTCCCGCCAGGACATGAGCCGGGGGTCGCGGTAGTGCCCGCGGATGCCGCGCGGCTCCACGTAGACGATCCGCTCCAGGTCCGGGCAGCGGTCCAGGACCTCCAGGGCCTTGTCCACCTGCTCCTGGTCCTCGGCGATGAGGATCTTCGCCCCGGAGTGGGAGAGCAGGTAGGCGACCTCGGCGGGCGGGTTGGTGGGGTACAGGCCGACCGTGACGCCGCGCACCGCGACGATCGCCAGGTCGGAGTAGAGCCACTCGCGCCGGTTCTCCGAGTGCACGGCCACCCGGTCGCCGGGCTCGACGCCGAGCGCGAGCAGGGCGTGCGCGACGAGCTGGACGTTCTCCCAGTAGTCGGCCCAGGTGACCTCCTGCCAGATGCCGAGGTCCTTCTCCCGCATGGCGACCCGGCCGGGCGCGGCCCGGGCCCGTTCGCGGATCCGGGTGACGATGGTCGTGGTGCGCGTGTGCTCCTGCTCGCGCGTGAGCGTCATGGCGCTCCTCCCAGGTAGGCCTCGATGACCTTGGGGTCGCTCTGCACCTCGGCCGGGGTGCCCAGCGCGACCGGGCGGCCGAAGTCGAGGACGAGCACCCGGTCGGCCAGGTCCATGACCAGGCCCATGTCGTGGTCCACGAGCACGATGGGCACCCCGAGCTCGTCGCGGGCGTCGAGCACGAAGCGCGCCATGTCCTCGGTCTCCTCCAGGTTCATCCCGGCCACGGGTTCGTCCAGCAGCAGCAGCCGCGGCTCCATGGCCAGCGCCCGGCCCAGCTCGACGCGCTTCTGCACGCCGTACGGCAGGAGCCGGACGGGATGGCGGCGCCAGGCCGCCAGGTCGAGGAAATCGATGATGTCCTCCACCCGGGCGCGGGCGGCCAGCTCCTGCCGGCGTGCCCGGCCGAGCCAGAGCAGCGCCGACAGCGGGCCGTAGCCGAAGTGGTGGTGGCGGCCCAGCATGAGGTTGTCCAGCACGGTCAGGTTGTGGAACAGCTCCACGTTCTGGAAGGTGCGGGCCAGGCCCATCTCCGCGATCCGGTGCGGGGGCAGGCCGAGGATGTCCTCGCCGAGGAAGGTCACCCTGCCACGCTGGGGCCGGTAGACCCCGGACAGCACGTTGAAGACCGACGTCTTGCCTGCGCCGTTCGGCCCGATCACGGCGAACAGCTCGGCCGGGGCGACCTCGAAGGAGACTCCGTCGATGGCCGTGACCCCGGCGAAGGAGAGCCCGACGTCCTCGAACGTCAGCACCGGCGGCACGGTCCCGGGGGTGGCGTGCCCGGCGGCCGTCTCCACCCCGGCGGCCCCCGGCCCCTCTTCCCCGCCGGTCACGACAGCCACCTCTTCCTGCGCCGGTAGTGCTTGACCTCGCGGAAGGACTTGACCGCCCCCTCGGCGCCGAGGCCGAGGTAGAACTCCTTGATGTCCTCATCGGCCAGCAGCTCGGCCGCGGGCCGGTCCATGACGATCTTCCCGGTCTCCATCACGTAGCCGTGGGTCGCGATCGACAGGGCCATCGCGGCGTTCTGCTCGACGAGCAGGATCGTGGTCCCCTGCTTGTTGATCTCGACCACGAGGTCGCGGATCTGCCCCACCAGGGTGGGGGCGAGGCCGAGGCTGGGCTCGTCCAGCAACAGGTACCGGGGGCCGGACATGAGCGCGCGGCCCACCGCCAGCATCTGCTGCTCGCCGCCCGACAGATAGCCGGACACCCCCTTGCGCCGCTCTTTGAGCAGCGGGAAGAGCCCGTAGACCCGTTCCAGGTTCGCGGCCGCCTGCCGGGGCGCGGTGTGCGCGCCGACCTTCAGGTTCTCCTCGACGGTGAGCTCGGCGAATATCCGCCGGCCCTCCATCACCTGGCTGATCCCGCGCCGTACGAGCTGCGCGGGCAGCAGGCCGTGGACGGGCTCGCCGTCCAGGAGGACCGACCCCTTGGTGATCTCGCCGTCGTGCACGTCCAGCAGGCCCGACAGGGCGCGCAGCAGGGTGGTCTTGCCCGCGCCGTTCGCGCCGAGCAGGGCCACGACCGAGCCGGCCGGCACCCGCAGACTGACACCGCGCAGCACCAGCATCACGTCGTCGTAGACGGCCTCGAGGTTGCGCACTTCGAGCATCGGGCTCCCTGAGGTGTGTCCTAGGTCACCCCCGATGAAGCACAGAGTGAGTCACACCGCACCCCTGATCAATAGGTCCGGCGAGAGGTGTCCAAATTGGAACACTGCTCTGGCCGTACGATCGGCGGTGAACCGACAGCGTGAGGGAGAACATGTCCGCCTGCGAACACATCGTCACCGCCCAGGACCCGGCCGCGCGCACCTCCGACGGGTGCGAGGAGTGCCTCGCCATGGGCAGTCGCTGGGTCCACCTGCGCCGATGCCTGTCATGCGGCCATATCGGGTGCTGTGACTCCTCGCCGAACAAGCACGCCACCGCCCACTTCAAGGAGAGCGGCCACCCGGTCATCGCCTCCTTCGAGCCGGGCGAGAGCTGGCGCTGGTGCTACGTCGACGAGGTCATCGGCTGATCCCCGGGTCCCATCCGCGCCCTGCCGCCTACCTCCGCGGAAGCATCGCCTCCTCCCCCGGGACCAGACGGCTTTCGCCCTTCCGGCCGATGGAGGAGCGCCCCGGCGGCGGGAAGTCTGGAAGGCAGGGCGCGGCGGGGGCCTCCCCGCCGCGCGTGGCGGCAGTGGACAGACAGGGGGCGAACATGAAACGCACGATCCGGAGACCTGGACGGCGGGCACGGAGGCTGGGCGCGGTGACCGCGGCGCTAGCCGCCGTCGTCCTCGCCGCGGCGTGTTCGGGGGCGAGCACGACCGCCTCCCCGGCCCCGGGCGCGAGCGGCGGCCAGAGCGGCCCCAGCGGCCAGACCCACGACGGCCAGACCCACGACGGCGGGGTCCACGGCGGTCACGGGAGCTCCGCCACGCCCCCGCCCGCGGCGCCGCTGCGCGACTCCGAGCGGTTCGTCAACCTCACCCTGCCCGAGCCGTACACCCCGAAGGCGCCCTCCGGAGGGACCGACGAGTACCGCTGCTTCCTGCTCGACCCCGAGCTGGACGAGCGGGCCTTCCTCACCGGCAGCCAGTTCCTGCCGCAGAACACCGACCTGGTCCACCACGCGATCATCTTCCGCGTCGACGCCGACCAGGCCGAGAAGGCCGCCGCGCTCGACAGGCGCACCCCGGATGAGGGGTGGACCTGCTTCGGCGACGCCGGGGTCGGCGACGGCGCCTGGGTCGCCCACTGGGCGCCCGGGGCCGACGAGACCCTGCTGGACGAGAAGCTCGGCTACGCGATGCCGCCCGGCAGCAAGCTGATCATGCAGGTGCACTACAACCTGCTCGCCAGCGAGGGCAGGCCGGGCGGGAGCGACCAGTCGTCGATCCGGCTCCGCCTGGCCGACGGCGGGACCGACCGCACGCCGCTGCAGACCGCGACCCTCGCGGCCCCGGTCGAGCTGCCCTGCGCGCCCGGCGAGTCGGGCCCGCTGTGCGAGCGCGCAGCCGCCGTCCGCGACGTCGTCAAGCGCTTCGGCGAGCAGTCCCGCGGCTCCATCGACGGCCTCGGCCAGTTCTGCGGCGGGGGAGCGCCCCCGAAGGCCGGCCCCACCCAGCGGTGCGACCAGAAGCTCGAGGCGCCGGGGACGGTGTACGCCACCGCCGGGCACATGCACCTGCTCGGCCGTGCCATCAAGGTCGAGCTCAACCCCGGCACGCCCGGAGCCAGGACGCTGCTCGACATCCCCGACTACAACTTCGACGAGCAGGCCATCCGCCCGCTTGAGCAGCCGGTCGAGGTCAAGGCCGGCGACACCCTCCGGGTGACCTGCACCCACGACGCGGGCCTGCGCAAAAAGCTGCCCGCCCTGCGCGACCAGCCCGCGCGCTACGTCGTGTGGGGCGAGGGCACCAGCGACGAGATGTGCCTGGGACTGCTGGTCTGGTCCCCCCGAGCCTGACCGGTCACCGGCCCGGGCTCGGGGATGCGGCGAGGGGGCGGGAGGGTTCCCGTCCCCCGCGCCGGGCGTCATCGTGATGCTCGACGACGGTCCGCGACCCCGGCCCGCCTTCACCGCATCGCGGGTGTCAGCGGAGGTGGGGCGGGGGCTCGATGCCGGGGGGCAGAAGCGGGTCGGGGTCGAGGGCGTCCCAGACCGTGCGGAGCGGGCGGACGCCCGCCCAGAGGCCGAGCCCGGCGTCGGGGCCGTCGCCGTCGTCGGGCGGGCCGGTGCGGATCTTCACCGACGCCTCCCGGGTGCTCAGCGCCAGCAACGCGGTCGCCGCCAGCTCCTTGCGGCTGGGCCGCCGGGCGTAGTCCCACTGGCCCGGGGTGACGTGCTCGGTCAGGCAGCGCAGCCCGGCGAGCTTCTCCTCCGGGGCGGTGACCGGGCGCGGCACCCCGTAGATCATGGCGCAGCGGTAGTTCACCCCGTGCTCGAACACCGACCGGGCCAGCACCAGCCCGTCCACGTGCGTCACGGTGAGGCAGACGGTGGCCCCCGGCGCCTCCACCAGGCTCCGGCTGGCCACCGAGCCGTGGAAGTAGACCACCTCGCGGTCCGGGCTCAGGCCGTAGACGGTGGGCACCACCATCGGGCAGCCGTCGACGACGATCCCGAGATGGCAGACGAATCCGGCGGCGAGGACGGCGTGCAGATCATCGCGGTCGAGGCTGCCCCGCTCGCGGAGGCGGCGGTGCCGGGTGCGTTCGGTCTCGACGATCTTCATGGCGGCACGCTACCGATTCAGAACTGAAATTTCCACATCTCAACGGAATCCGCCGTCTCATCGGCCGATCGCAACGGACATCCCGCTATGGGGAGACCGGTCAGTCGCGGGCGAGGGTGGCCTCTTCGAAGTCGAGCTCGTTCATGATCCGGCGGAGCACCTCGTCGTCGATGCGGCGCTCGTCGCGCATCCGGACCAGGACCTCGCGCTCGGCCGCCAGCATCTCCCGGCGCAGCCGCCGGTAGACGGCGCTGGGCGTCTCCTCCCCCTCGAACCCGGTGCCGCCGCCCAGGCGCTCCCAGGCGGTGA
This sequence comes from Paraplanobispora siamensis, assembly GCF_016863175.1. Lineage (GTDB taxonomy): Bacteria > Actinomycetota > Actinomycetes > Streptosporangiales > Streptosporangiaceae > Planobispora > Planobispora siamensis. The sequence continues at coordinate 29,016 of NZ_BOOJ01000028.1, read as the reverse complement.
GCGTACGGCGCTCGGCCCGCAGCCTGAGCTGCTCCACGACCTCCTGGTGGACGTCGGCGACGCCGTCGGCCACCAGTTCGTCCAGCCGGGCCAGGGCCGCCGAGGCGGCCGCCTGCTGGGCGCCGGCCTCGGCGAGGTTGTCGGCGAAGACCTCCTGCTCGGTGGAGACCCGCAGCCGCCGGATCAGCCAGGGGAACGACAGGCCCCTGGACCAGCAGCGTGCCGATCACCACGGTGAAGGTGAGGAACACCAGCGTCTCCCTGCCGGGCAGGTCGGGCGGGAGCGCGAAGGCGGCCGCGAGGGAGACCACCCCGCGCATCCCCGCCCAGCTGACGATCACCACGTTCTGCCAGGGGGGCGGCTCGGGTTCGCGGCGGCGCACCCGAGCGGACAGGAGCCTGGGCAGGTAGGTCGCCGGCGGCACCCATACGATCCGGACGAGCAGCGCGACGGCGAACACCGCCAGCGCCATGCCCAGCGGCTTCCACGGCTCCGACCAGTCGAGCGCGGTGACGATCGGCCACATCTGCAGCCCGATCAGCGCGAAGACGACGGACTCCAGGAAGAAGTCCATGACCCGCCAGATCGCGTCGGACAGCAGCCTGGTGCCGAAGCCGCTCCTGGGCAGGCGGTGCCCGACCACCAGGCCGACGATCACCACGGAGACCACCCCGGAGGCGTGCACGGCCTCGGCCGCGAGGTAGACCGCGAACGGCACCAGCAGCAGGATGGTGTTCTCGACCAGGGCGTCACGGATCATCCTCAGCATCCGCGACAGCAGCCAGGCGAGCACGACACCGATCACCACGCCGCCCGCGGCCGCGTAGACGAACTGACCGACCGCGCCGACCCAGGTGATCCCGCTCCCCACCGCGGCGGCGACGGCCACCCGGTAGGCGGTGAGCGCGGTGGCGTCGTTGAACAGGCTCTCCCCCACCAGGATGGTGACCACCTTGCGGGGCAGCCCCAGCCGGCGGGCCACCGCGACCGCGGCGACCGCGTCGGGCGGCGCCACGATCGCGCCCAGCGCGAAGGCCGCGGCCGGGTGCAGGTCGGGCAGGAGCAGGTGGGTGACCCAGCCGATCACCAGGGTGCTGAAGAGCACCAGCCCGACGGACAGGAGGATCACCGGCCGCAGGACCGTCTTCAGCCGCATGTAGGAGCTGTCGATCGCGGCGGAGTAGAGCAACGGCGGCAGCAGGACCAGCAGGACGATCTCGGGGTCCAGCTCGTAGGCCGGCATGAGCGGCGACAGCACCAGCCCCGCCACGACGAGCAGCAGCGGTGCGGGCCACCCCCTGCGTCTGGCGAGCGCCGCCACCGCTATGGCGATGACGGGCACCACCAGCAACTGCACCGCCGTCGCCTGATCCATCGCACCCCCACCGGTCGAGCAAGGTCAGAGTACGGGATCCCGGACCGGAGAGGATCAACCGGGAGGCGCCCCGCCCCTCATCCGCCGCCCGCCCACGGCGGCAGGCGGCGCCCGGCGGTCACCGAAGCGGTCCCCCCGGCGCGATCTCCCCGGCGTGCGTCACCAGTCGCGGCGGTCGTCGCGGTCGCGATCGCGGTCGCCGTAGCCCTGCTCGGGGCGGAGCCGTTCGCCGGTGGAGTGCGGCGGTTCCTGGATGTAGGGGCGCGACATCCCCTGGTCGGGCTGGTGCTCCTGCCGGGTGCGGAAGTTCAGCGGATCGGAGGGGTCCATGCCGCGCTGGTCGTAGCCGCCCTGCGAGCCGTACAGGTCGCGCAGGTCGGCCGGGTGACCGGCCGACTGGCCCGCGGGCCGCCGCGGGAACCCGTAGGGGTCGGGCTGCGCCGGGGGCGGATAGCCGTAGGGGTCGGCCTGGGCGGCGCCGTGGCCGGCCTGCCTGCCCTGGGCGGCGAAGCCGAAGGGGTCGGTGGAGTGGCCCTGCGAGGGGTAGGCGTCGGGGGCCGGCCCGTGCGCGGAGGACGGGAACTGCTCCACGTGGGGCGTGAAGGGGTCGACCGGGCGCTGCCTGCCGGCCAGCGGGGCGAAGGGGTCGACCTGGCGCTGGGCCGCGAAGGGGTCGGAGGCCTGGGGCGCGCCGTACTGGTCGGGAGCCTGGTGGGCGGCGAAGGGGTCGGGAGCCTGGGACGCGCCGTACTGGTCGGGGCCCTGATGGGCGGCGAAGGGGTCGGCGGAGTGCTGCGGCGCGGCGAAGGAGTCGGCCTGCTGCGGGGGGAAGGGCTCCGCCGGCCGCTGCGGCACGCCGTACGGGTCGGGCTGGCGGTGGGCGGCGAAGGGGTCGGGAGCCTGGGACGCGCCGTACTGGTCGGGACCCTGGTGGACGGCGAAGGGGTCACCCGCGGAGGCGTACGGCTGATCGCCCGGTCCGGCGGGCTCGGCGAGGTGGGGCCGCCCGTAGGGCGAGCCGTCATCGACGATCATGTTCTCGCGCGGGACCGCGTCGGCCGGGCCGTACCCCGCCCCGCGCTCCGGGAAGCGGTCCGGCGCGGGCACGGCGCCCCGGGCGACCAGGACGTCGTTGGGGCCCAGCGCCGCGGGCTGGCGCGGCTCCTCCTGCGGCGGGACTCCCTGCGCCAGGGCGGGATCGCCGTAGCCGGGCGGGGAGACCTGCGTGGCCGCCGGGTCGGCGTACGGCTGCGGCTGGGCGTGCGGCTGGGCGTAGTCCTCGGGGCGGGGGCGGGCGTATTGCCCCGTGCCGGGGAACTCTCCGGGGGCCGCGTAACCGGCGCCTTCGGCCTGCTCGTCCGCCTCGTCGGGGTAGCGGCCCCCGGCCTCGATGAACCCCTGGTCAAGGGTGTCCACCAGGCGGCCCACGTCGTCCATGGGCATGCGGAAACTTGCGGTGCACATCTCACCGCGCCACAGGCTCAGCACCAGTGTGCCTTCGTGCCACGTGACCCGGAGCACCCGCTCCTGGCCACGCTCGTCAAAGAACACCTCGCCGAACGACGGCAACGGGACAACTTCCGACATGGAGGACATAGTCTCTAACCAGCCTTTATTCGTCCACTCGACCTCTGGAAACCCTACCGAACCGGTCTTACCGTCCTCATCTTCAGCCCCAAGGGCACCGAAGGGAAGGGCCCCGGTCCGGGGTCTTGGGGTGGTGCGCGGCTGGGTGGTCCCGCCAGTGTGCCACGGAACGCGGGCCCCGGGTTCCGGAATTCCGGGACAGCTCCGGCGGCCTCGCGCGAGGCGACCGCGACTGTCGGGGGGAGCGGGTACGGTTGGCTGTCGTGCCGACCGACTCCCTCGTTCCCGCCGAGACGCCCGACGCGACATCCGGTGAGGACGCCTCCCGATCCGGCGACGACGCTTCCCGTGACAGGTCCGCCGTCTCCGCCGCGGACCTGCCCCCGGTCGACGAGCTGCTCGCCGCGGCGGTCAAGGCCGTCGGCGGGATCGAGCGCCCCGGCCAGATCGCGATGGCCAGGGCCGTGCAGCGGGCGATCGACTCGGGCGACCACCTGGCCGTCCAGGCCGGCACCGGCACCGGCAAGTCGCTGGCCTACCTGGTCCCCTCGATCCGGCACGCCATGACCTCGCAGGGCGCCGTCGTCGTCTCCACCGCCACGATCGCGCTCCAGCGCCAGCTCGTCGACCGCGACCTGCCCCGGCTGGCCCAGGCCCTGGGCGAGAGCCTCCCGCACGAGCCGACGTTCGCGATCCTCAAGGGCCGCCGCAACTACCTGTGCCAGTACAAGGCCAGCGCCGGCTGGCCCGACGACGAGCAGGACCAGCTGTTCGACCCGCGCGAGGTGAGCGCCACCGGGCGGATGGTCCAGCGCATCCAGGAGTGGGCCAACGAGACCGAGACCGGCGACCGCGACGAGCTGGTGCCGGGCGTCAGCGAGCAGGCCTGGCGGCAGTTCTCGGTGAGCGCCAGGGAGTGCCTGGGGGCCCAGCGCTGCCCGAACGGGATGGAGTGCTTCGCCGAGCTGGCCCGCGCCCGCGCCGGGGAGTCCGACGTCGTCGTCACCAACCACGCGCTGCTGGCGATCGACGCGATGGAGGACCTCCCGCTGCTGCCCGAGCACGACGTGGTCATCGTGGACGAGGCCCACGAGCTGGTCGACCGGGTCACCTCGGTGGTGACCTCCGAGCTGTCGGAGGGCACGGTCACCCTGGCCGTCAGCCGGGTCGGCCGACTGATCGAGCAGGGCGTCTCCGACCGGCTCATGCAGGCCGGTGAGGACCTCAAGGCGCTGCTGGCCGTCGCGCCCCCCGGCCGCCTGGACGACCTGCCCCAGGTGCTGGGCCTGACCCTCGCCCTGATCCGCGACGCGGCGTGGGCCTGCATCACGGCGCTGGGCCCGCGCAACGCCTCCGACAAGGACGACCCCGAGAGCGCCGGGTTGCGCAAGGCCGCCTTCACCGCGCTGGACGACGTCCACGACACCGCCCAGCGGATGCTCGACGCCTTCGGCCACGCCGCCGAGGTCGACCGCGCCGAGGTGGTCTGGCTGGAGGCCGGCACCGACCGCCGCCCGCCGATCCTGCGGGTCGCGCCGCTGAGCGTCGCCGGGATGCTCCGCGAGAAGCTGTTCGGCGACCGCACGGTCGTGCTGACCTCCGCCACGCTGGCGCTGGGCGGCGCCTTCGACGGCCTGGCCCGCCAGTGGGGCCTGGGTTCCGCCGACGGCGACCGGTCCGAGTGGACCGGCCTCGACGTCGGCTCTCCCTTCGACCACCCGCGCAGTGGCATCCTCTACGTCGCCAAGCACCTGCCCCAGCCGGGCCGCGACGGCCTGCCCGAGGCCTACCTGGATGAGATCACCGAGCTGATCGAGGCCGCCGGCGGCCGGACCCTGGGCCTGTTCTCCTCGATGCGGGCGGCCAAGGCCGCCACCGAGGCGCTGCGCGACCGGCTGAGCGTGCCGCTGCTGTGCCAGGGCGACGACTCCACGATGCTGCTGGTCAAGCAGTTCGCCGAGGACGAGCCGACCTGCCTGTTCGGCACCCTGTCCCTGTGGCAGGGCGTGGACGTGCCGGGCCCGTCGCTGCGGCTGGTCATCATCGACCGCATCCCCTTCCCCCGCCCCGACGACCCGCTCAGCTCGGCCCGCCAGCGCCACGTCGCGGCCAAGGGCGGCAACGGCTTCATGGCGGTCGCCGCCACCCACGCCGCCCTGCTGCTCGCCCAGGGGGCCGGGCGCCTGCTGCGCAGCCAGCACGACAAGGGCGTGGTCGCGGTCCTCGACCCCCGTCTGGCCACCGCCCGCTACGCCGGGTTCCTGCGCGCGTCCCTGCCGCCCTTCTGGTCCACCAACGACCCGGACACGGTCCGTCAGGCGCTCAAGCGCCTGACGGCGTCCTGAGCCCGGGCGCGCATTCTCCCCCGCCGCCGGCGGCGGCGTTAGCGGCGGCGGAGTGCGGGAAGCCCGGACGCATGAGCCTGACAAGCGATGATCACCACGTCGAGATCGCCGGCCACACGGTCGCGGTGACCGGCAGGACCGGGCCGGTCCACGCCACCTGGACCCTCCTGATCGACGACCGGGAGACCGACAGCGCCAAGGCGGCCGGGGACTTCACCCTCCGGGGCGAACTGCCCGACGGCTCGGAGATCCGGGCGAGCGTGCACCAGAGTCTGGTGGGACCGACCGAGGTCGTGATCTACCACGGCGGAGAGCAGGCGGCGCGCTTCACCGGTTTCGTCGCCTGAGCGCACCGGCCCGGGACCGGGCCCGCGCGAGAACCTCCCCGGACCTCAGAAAGGCTTGAGGTCCGGGCGCTTGGGGTCGACGGCGTCGCCGGAGGAGCGGCCGCGCAGACGGCGCAGCACCCACGGCCCCAGGTGCGTGCGGACCCACTGCACGTCCTCGCGGCGCTTGATCCGGGGGTCGACGTCCACGCGGGGCGGCCAGGTCACCCGCCAGTCGTCCTCGGTCGGTACGCCGAGGACCTCGCACACCCTGGCGGCCACGATCCGGTGGCCCTCCTCGTTCATGTGCAGGCGGTCGTCGCTCCAGGCCCGCCAGTCGCGCAGGCCCTGCAGCGACCACTGGTCGACCAGGTGGCAGCCGTACAGGTCGGCGATGGACCGGATGTGCAGATAGAAGATCGCGAAGGTGCCGCGGGCCCGGCGCATGATCGGGGTGTCGCGCGGGTCCACCCCGGTGAACAGCAGCACCTGCGCCCCGGTGGCCCGCAGCTCGCGCACGGCTCCCGCCAGCTTCTTGGCCATCCGGTCGGGGTCGCTGCCGGGCCGCAGCAGGTCGTTGCCCCCGGCGCAGAGGCTGACCAGGTCGGGGCGCATCGAGACGGCCAGCGGGACCTGGTCGGCCACGATCTGGTCGATGAGCTTGCCCCGCACGGCGAGGTTGGCGTAGCGGAAGTCCGGGTCGAGCGCGGCCAGGCGCTCGGCGACCCGGTCGGCCCAGCCGCGGAAGCGCTCCTGCCCCGCCGGGCCGGCGCCGCCGTCCACGGCGGGGTCGTTCAGGCCCTCGGTGAAGCTGTCGCCCAGGGCGACGAACGAGCGGTAATGCGTCACGGGTCCCCCCGGTCCCATGATCACGGCGTCCGGCCGCGATCGGTCGTTCAGGTCGTTCAGACGGCGTCGGCGATGGCCCGCAGCGCCAGCACGTAGGAGTTGAGGCCGAAGCCGGCGATGGTGCCGGTGGCCACGGCGGCGACCACCGAGGTGTGCCGGAACTCCTCGCGCGCGGCCGGGTTCGAGATGTGCACCTCGACCAGGGGCGCGGTGCGCTGGGCGATGGCGTCGCGCAGCGCGTAGGAGTAGTGGGTGAAGGCGGCGGGGTTCAGCACCACCGGGACCTTCGCGTCGGCCGCCTCGTGCAGCCAGCCCACCAGCTCCGCCTCGTCGTCGGTCTGCCTGACCTCGACCGACAGGCCCAGCTCCCGGCCGGTCTCCCGGCAGAGCGCGGCCAGGTCGGCGAAGGTCTCGGCGCCGTACACGTCGGGCTCGCGCGTGCCCAGCCGCGACAGGTTCGGGCCGTTGAAGACGTACACGGGCTTCATCTGATCACTCACCGTTCCTCGCCGGTCGCGTCCCCGTCATCGGGCGATCTTCTGGTAGGCCGCTTCCAGCAGGCCCTCCGGCGGGTCCTCCAGCGGGGAGACCCTGGCCAGGTCGTCCAGGACGACGAAGCGCAGCGTGGCGCCGCGGCTCTTCTTGTCCAGCCGCATGTGGTCGCGCAGAGCGGGCCAGGCCTCCTTGCGGTAGGCCGTGGGCAGGCCGACCGACGACAGGATGGCGCGGGTGCGCTCCACGATCCCGGCGCCGATCCGGCCGTCGAGGTGCGACAGCTCCGCCGCGTAGACCATGCCGATCGCGACGGCCTCGCCGTGGCGCATCCGGTAGTCCTCGACCCGCTCGATGGCGTGGGCCAGGGTGTGGCCGTAGTTGAGGATCTCGCGCAGGCCGCTCTCGCGCAGGTCGGCGCCGACGACGTCGGCCTTGACCTGGACCTTGCGCCGGATCAGCTCGCGGGTGTGCTGCCCTTCGGGCAGCCGGGCGCCCTCGGGGTCGTCCTCGACGAGCCGCAGGATCTCGGGGTCGGCGATGAAGCCGCCCTTGATGACCTCCGCCAGGCCGCCGACGTAGTCGTCGCGGGGCACCGAGACCAGCGTGGCCAGGTCGCACAGCACCCCGGCCGGCGGGTGGAAGGAGCCGACGAGGTTCTTGCCCTCGGGGGTGTTGATGCCGGTCTTGCCGCCGACGGCGGCGTCGACCATGCCGAGCAGGGTGGTCGGGACCTGCACGACCTTGACCCCGCGCAGCCAGGTGGCGGCGGCGAACCCGGCCAGGTCGGTGGTGGCCCCGCCGCCGACGCCGACCACGGCGTCGGACCGGGTGATGCCGTGGCGGCCGAAGGCCGACCACAGCTCGGCGGCCACCTCGACCGTCTTGGCCCGCTCGGCGTCCGGCACCGGCAGCGCGACGACCTCGTATCCGGCCGCCTCGATGGCGCCGCAGACCGGCCGGGCGATCTCCGGCAGGGTGGCCGGGTGGACCACCGCGACGGTGCGGACCTTCGGGCCGAGCAGCCCGGGCAGCTCGCCGAGGATCCCCGTGCCGATCACCACGTCGTACGGCGTCTCACCGGAGACCGTGATCCTGGACAGCGTCACCGCCGCGTCCCCCTCCCGCTCACAGGCCCAGCCCCTTGACGATCTCATCCACGACCTCGCCGGGACCGCGCTCGTCCGTCGCGACCTTGACGGTCGCCAGGTCCTCGTAGATCGGACGGCGGGCGTCCATCAGCTTCTTCAGCTGGCTGCGCGGGTTGAGCACCAGCAGGGGGCGCGCCGAGGCCAGGCCCACCCGGGAGACCGCCTGCGACAGGCCGACCTCCAGGTAGACCACCGGATGATCGGCCAGCAGCTCCCGCGTCGGCTCGGCCAGGATCGCGCCGCCGCCCAGCGCCAGCACGCCGTCGTGCTCGGTCAGCGCCAGCCGTACGGCCTGCGCCTCCAGCTCGCGGAAGCGCTCCTCGCCGTCCTCGACGAAGACGTCGCTCACCGATTTGCCCGCCACGGCCTCCACGTCGGCGTCGGTGTCGCGGAAGGCGACGCCGAGCCGCTCGGCCAGCAGCTTGCCCACGGTCGTCTTGCCCGATCCGGGGGCTCCGATCAGAACCGCGCGAGGACTCATTTGATCACCATCGAGGACAGGTATCCGGACAGGTTGCGGGCGACCTCTTCGACGGAGTCGCCGCCGAACTTCTCGAGCGCGGCGTCGGCCAGGACCAGGGCGACCATGGCCTCGGCGACGATCGCGGCGGCCGGGACGGCGCACACGTCGGAGCGCTCGTGGTGGGCCTTGGCCGCCTCGCCGGTCAGCACGTCGATGGTGGCCAGCGCGCGGGGCACGGTGGAGATCGGCTTCATCGCGGCGCTGACGCGCAGCGGCTCGCCGTTGGTCATGCCGCCCTCGACGCCGCCGGCCCGGTTGGTGATCCGGCGCACGCCGCCGGGGGTGTTCTCGATCTCGTCGTGGGCCCGGGAGCCGGGGCGGCGCGCGGTCTCGAAGCCGTCGCCGACCGCCACGCCCTTGATCGCCTGGATGCCCATCAGCGCGGCGGCCAGGCGGGCGTCGAGGCGGCGGTCCCAGTGGGTGTAGCTGCCCAGGCCCGGCGGCAGCCCGTAGGCGATCACCTCGACGACGCCGCCGAGGGTGTCGCCGTCCTTGTGCGCCTTGTCGATCTCGGCGACCATCGCGGCGCTGCCGGCCGGGTCCATGCAGCGCACCGGGTCGGCGTCGACCGCGTCCATGTCGCCGGGGCCGGGGACGACGCCCTCGGTCGTCTGCGCCGCCCCGATCGAGACGACGTGGCTGACGACCTCGACGCCGAGGGCCTGCTTCAGGAAGTTCCTGGCGACCTGGCCGAGGGCGACGCGGGCGGCGGTCTCGCGGGCGCTGGCCCGGTCGAGCACCGGCCGGGCGTCGTCGAAGCCGTACTTCTGCATGCCGGCGAGGTCGGCGTGGCCGGGCCGGGGGCGCGAGCGCGGCGCGTTGCGGGCCTGGCCCTCCAGCACCGCCGGGTCCACCGGGTCGGCCGCCATGACGGTCTCCCACTTGGGCCACTCGGTGTTGCCGACCCGGATCGCCACGGGACTGCCGAGGGTGCGGCCGTGCCGTACGCCGCCCACCACGGTCACCACGTCCTGCTCGAACTTCATCCGGGCGCCGCGGCCGTAACCCAGTCGACGCCTCGCCAGGGCGCGGTCGATGTCGGCCGTCGTCACCTCCACCCCGGCGGGCAACCCTTCGAGGATCGCGACGAGTTCGGGGCCGTGGGACTCTCCTGCGGTCAGCCAGCGCAACATGGGGACAAGTCTTCCATGTGCCGCACACTGGAATGGCCCCAGCTCACCTGATGAGACACCGGCCGGGGCGGAGGGCGGGCACTCCCACCGTCCGGCGGCCGCCCTCCGCAGGGGACCCGGAACGAGAGAGGCCCGGAACAGGGAAGGGGACGTCCCATGTCGTTCACCGATGAAGAGATCGCCTACCTGCGGTCGCAGCCGCTCGCACGCGTCGCGACCCTCTCCCCCGACGGGCAGCCCGACGTGGTCCCGGTCGCGTTCGAGTTCGACGGGACGTTCTTCTGGATCGGAGGTTCCGGGCGGAGCGTTCTCGACACCCGCAAGTTCCGCAACGTCCGGGCGGGCAACCACCAAGTCGCCCTGGTCGTCGACGACATCGTGTCGTTCGAGCCGTTCGCCGCCCGGGGCGTCCGGGTCTACGGCCGCGCCGAACCGCCGGTCGAGCGGGCCGGAATGGTCGGCCCGGGCTTCTACACGTGCGTCGTCCCCGCCGTCTCCTGGAGCTGGAACCTGGCGGGCGAGCCCGTCGGCGACACCTGGTACGAATCACGGCGGGCCGTCCACCGGATCCCCGCCGGCCCCCGGTAGACCGCTGTCGGCCGCTGTTCCGGACACGGATCACGGAGACCGGCCGGCGATCCGTTCTCCGGGATCAGACGCCGAACGGCGGGGGATAGACGATGACGCCGCTCGGCACCGGGAGGGTCTCGTCGAACACCAGCGCCATCATGGCCTCGTCGGGGACCTCGAAGGACGGGCGGATCCCGCGGGAGGAGGCCCGGGTGAAGCCGAAGCGGGGGTAGTAGGCGGCGTGGCCGAGGACGAGGACGAGGTTCTCGCCCATGGCGCGGGCGGCCTCCAGACCGGCGCGGATCGCGGCCGATCCCGCGCCCCGCCGCTGGTACCGGGGCGGCACCGCGCAGGGTCCGAGCGCCAGGGCCGGGGCGTCCCCGACGTGGCAGCGGGTGAGCAGCGCGTATCCGGCGACGGCGCCGTCGTCGTCGACTGCCACCGTGGACAGGCCGGGGATCCACGCCGGGTCGGCGCGCAGCGCCTCGACGAGATCGGCCTCCGCGGGGGTGGGGAAGGCCGCGAGGTTGACCTCGCGGATCGCGGGGATGTCCCGCTCGTTCTCCGGCCGGGTGATCCAGGTACGGGACATGATGGCGGTCTTCCTCGGGTGACGGCGTCGCGGCGGCCACGCTATACGGGATCGCTCAGAAGAGGACGGCGGCGAAGGCGCCGATGATCATGAAGGGGCCGAAGGGGAACTCGCTCTTGCGGCTCCCCCGGCGCAGGACGATCAGCGCCACCCCGTAGAGGGCGCCCGCCAGGAAGCCGAGGAACGCCCCGGCGACCAGGGCGTTCCACCCCAGCCAGCCCAGCGCCGTCCCCAGCACCGCCGCGAGCTTGACGTCGCCCAGGCCCATCCCGGCCGGGTTGACCAGGAAGAGCAGCAGATAGAAGCCCGCCAGCGCGAGTCCGCCCAGTCCCGCCCCGAGTAGGTCCCCCCAGCGTCCCCCGGCCGCGGCGGCGACCGTCAGCAGTCCCCCGGTGCCCAGTCCGGCGGCGAGGGTGAACCGGTCGGGCAGCCGCCGCACGGCCAGGTCGACGAAGGCGAGCACGACGCAGAGCACGGCCAGCCAGCAGAAGGCGAGCAGCTCCGCGAGCTCGGCCAGGTACGGGGCCCACCCGGCGGGATCACCGGGTTCTCCGGGCCCCACGGCCCACGCGACGCCGGGCAGGGGCCCGCCCGCCACCGGCGCGGCGTCCCCCGATGAAGCGCTGCCCGGTGAGGCGTCCCCCGTCACGGCCTTCCAGACGAGCGCCCCGAGCAGCAGCGCCGTACAGGACGGGCACCCGTACCGGAGCGAGTCCCCCTCGGCCGCGGAGTGGCGTACCACCAGGGCGCGCGAGAAAAGGCCGATCAGCAGCCCGGCGAGGGCCGCCGCGACGGGGAGGAGGGCCACCGACCGACCATAGCCCGGCCCCGCCCCCCGTGTCCGCCGGGCGCCCGGCCCCGGTCCGGGAAGCCTGTATGACCTCCGAAGTCATTGACGGACCGGAAGCCGATCACGAACGCTGAGGACTACGTCGACCGAGGAGGGCCGAACGCGTGGACAGGGACCGCTTCGCCCGGCTGCCGGCGGTGATCGCGTCCCTGGTCCTGCTGCCGGTGCTGCTGGAGATCCTGGCCTGGTACATCGAGGGCGAGGAGTACAACGTCTCCCGCGCCGTCACGGTCGTCGTGGTGATCCTGTCCCTCGCGCTGACCGCGACGGTGATCGGGCGGATCCGGGCCCGGCTCCCGGTGCTGATGGTGGTCGCGCTGACGGTCACCGCGGCGGGCGAGGGGGTGCTCGGTTTCGTCGCCGCGTTCGGCCCGGTCCTGTGGCACGGCGGCGTCCCCGGCGAGGTGCACGGTCTGATCACCGCCGGTGTGAGCGCGTTCGCCTTCGCGACCGGTGTCTACCTGCTCATCCAGTACGGCAGGGGCCTCTACCTTCCGTACATGGAGGCCGGGATGGGCCCGGTGCCCACCGCCACCAAGCGGAAGGTGATCGGCGAGTCGGAGATCCTGATCCGCACCATGCCGGGCATCGGCCCGTCGGTGGAGAAGTCGGTCGGCAGCTGCGTCGCCATGCTCGACCAGGACGACCTGCACTTCGTGGCCTACTACGCCGACGGGCGCTGCTGCTTCTACACCGACGTGCTCGACGACGCCGACCTGGCGCACTTCTTCCACGAGACCGACCAGGAGCAGCGCCGGGAGCTCTACCTGAAGGCCGGCCACCAGCTCAACTGGCTCACCGGGCGGCTCAACCGGCAGTTCCGGCGGATCGAGGGCGGCATCCTCATCCGCACCGTCCTCGACGTCGAGCGCGGCGCGCTGTACTTCTACTGGATCGACGAGACCCGCTATCTGATCGGGGTGACGCTCGACCAGCGCAAGGTGGACGTCGCCGACGACAAGATGGCGAGACTGGTGGACACGATCCGCGGCCACTTCACCCTTCCCCCCATCAACCAGAGAGAGCGCCCCCGGGACACCGGAGGCCATCTGCGATCCGTTCCGAGGAGCGAGCCTTGGCCCGAATCGGGCTCCTGATCGTCGTCGTCGGCCTCGGCTGGCTCGCCGCCGAGGCGGGCGGGGTGAGCGGACTGGAGAACTCCTCCGTCTACGTCCTGTTCAGCACCCTGCTGCTGGCCATCGGCCTGTACGGAAGCACGCACGGGATCGACCGCGCCGAGGCCCGGGAGCACACCCGGCTGATCGTGCTCGCGGTGACCGTCGGGGTGATCCTGAAGACCGCGTTCATCGCCGGGGTCGTCTACCTGGTCTCGGGTGACCCGCGCGCCCTGATCATGGCGGTGGTGGTCGCCCAGATCGACCCGCTCTCGGTCGCCACCGTGATGCGGGACGACCGGCTGTCGGCCCGGGCCAAGACGATCCTGGGGGCCTGGTCCTCCTTCGACGACCCGGTGACGATCATCCTGGCGGTGTACGCGGCGGCGCTGGTGAGCGGTTCGGACGGCGGCGGGCTGTCGGCGGCCTACTTCGCCGATCTCGGGTTGAACGCCCTGTTCGCGCTGGTCGCCTACCTGGTGTGGCGGCTGATCAGGAACGCCCCGCCGGTGCTGAGCTACGTGGCGGCGGCCACCGCGGTCGTCTCGGCCGCCTGGAGCTCCCTGATGCTCGGCCTGGCGACCGCCGGACTCTATCTCCGGGTGCCGGACTCACGCTGGCTGACCCGCGCGGTGAGCGTGGCGTTCGCGCTGTCGGCGTTCCTGATGGGACTGCTGCTGGTGGGCGGGGCGAACATGGGCATGGGCGTCCTGCTCGGGCTGGCCGCCTTCGCCGCCCAGATGCTCGCGGCACTGGTCCTCACCCACGGCCTGCCGGTGATCGACCGGGTCCATCTCGGCCTGGCCCAGCAGAACGGGGTCACCGCGGTGATCCTCGCCCTGGTCTTCGAGCGCGACTTCGGCGGCTTCGTCGCCGTGATCGCCCCGGCGATCCTGACGATCAACCTCGTCCACGCCGTCGCCAACCGAACCGCCGACGCCTGGGGGCCTCAGCGGCCCCTGCCATCTTCGCCACGGTGACCTCTCCGGAGCCCTCGGCCTCCAGCCGGTCGAGGGTTCCCGACTCCACCGCGGCGAAGGCCGCCAGCACGCCGCCCTCGATCACGAACGACACCGGTCCGGCCACGTCGACCACCACCGCGGCCGCGTTCTCGTGCACGGCTGCCTGGCAGACCTGCGGGACGGTGGCCTGGATCGGCCGGGCGTCGGGGCGCCAGAGCTTGAGCGACTCGACCCCGGTGAAGGCGAGCACCGCCTCGCGGCCGTCCTTGCCGACGAGCTTCGGCAGGGCCATCTCGCTCTCCTTCTCCTGCCGGAGCCCGTGCTCGCCGACCTCGGAGGAGGTCAGCAGCGCCACCACCGGGACCAGCAGCCGGGCGCCGCTCAGCGCGGAGACCACCTCGGCGGCGCCGGCCGTACCGGCGGCGTAGGCGGCCAGCGCGGAGGCCACGGCGGCGTCGGCTCCGCCGTGGTCGTCGGGGACCAGGGGCTGGGGAATGCTCGGCACGAATCGGGAGCCTACCGGGGAGAACGCGCGGTGGAGCACGCGCCGTCGTCAATCTTGACCGACGCCCGTCGCGCATGAATACTCGGATCCGAGTGATAGGAGGCGAGCAATTGAGTCCTCGTACCGGCCGCGCGGTGTCCAACCCGCTGGGTCTGGCGGTCGTCGGCCTGTTGATGGAGTCGCCCATGCATCCGCACGCCATGGCCGCGACCCTGCGGGAACGTGGCCTGGACCGGGTCTTCAAGCTGACCACCGGGTCCCTGTACGACGTCGTGCGGGCGCTGGAGCGCGCCGGATGGATCGAGTCGCTCGAGACGGTCCGGGTCGGCGCCCGGCCCGAGCGGACCGTCTACCGGTACACCGCCCTGGGGCGGGAGCAGTTCGTGCGCTGGGTGGACGAACTGGTCCGCGTCCCGGCGGAGGAGTATCCGAAGTTCCTGTCGGCGGTCAGCTATCTCGGCGCGCTCGGGCCGGACGGCGCCGTGGCGGCGTTGCGGGAGCGGGCCGGCCAGGTGCGCGCGTCGCTGGAGGAGCTCCGGCGGGAGCACCGCGAGGTGCTGCGCGCGGGCGAGGTGCCGCGCCTGTTCGTGGTGGAGGCCGAGTACGCGGTGCGGATGCAGGAGGCCGAACTGGCCTGGATCGAGGAGATCGCCGGCGACATCGAGACGGGCCGGCTGGCCTGGCCCGAGCCGGGGAACGGCTGGGTCCGCGCCGGTGAGGAGACCGGACCGGAACCGCAGGAGACGGAGGTCGGATGAAGGGCGGAGGGTCGATGAAGGTCACGGCGGCCGGGACGGGGCCGGCCGGCCCCTCACCGGACTGCATCGAGGCGACCGGCGTGCGCACCCACAATCTGCGCGGCGTCGACGTGCGGATCCCGCACCGGGCCGTCGTCGCCTTCACCGGCGTCAGCGGCAGCGGCAAGAGCTCGCTGGTCATCGACACCCTCCACGCCGAGGCGCAACTGCGGTACGTGGAGGGCTTCGATCCGTACGTCCGCAAGTTCCTCACCCCGCGCGACCGGCCCCGCGTCGACCGCGTCCGGGGCCTGACCGCGACTCTCGCCGTCGACCAGCGCAACGCCGGCCGCAACCCGAACTCGACGCTCGGCACCCTGACCGGAGTGGAGGCGTACCTGGGGCTGGTGTTCGCCCGGCTCGCCCCGCTGGCGACCGGGCGCACGTGGACCGGCCCGCTGCACCCCGCCCAGTTCGACCCCCAGGCCCGGGACGGCATCTGCTGGACGTGCGTCGGGGCGCGCGAGATCGCCGAGGCCGACCCGGACCTCATCGTGCCCCGGCCGGATCTCCCCCTGACGGAGTCGCCCTGGTTCGGCCGGAACCAGTCGAACGAGGCCGCGTTCCTCCCCTCGCTGGCCGAGCACCACGGCACCGACCTGGCGCGACCCTGGCGGGACCAGCCGGAGGGTTTCCGGCGGGCGGTCCTGCACGGCACCGGCGGCGAGCAGATCGACCTCGTCGTCACCGGCAGGAACGACAGGAAGCACACCGAGCTGACCTACCGGACCCGGCGGGCGCTCGACGGCGCCGTCGCCGAGATCGAGCGGTTCTACGCCGCGGCCGGCGACGAGACCAAGCAGGTCTACGTGCCGTTCCTGCGCAGGCGGGAATGCCCGGCCTGCGGCGGCACCGGGCTCGGCGAGATCGCGCGGACCGTCACGCTGCTGGACAGGACCTTCCGCGACGTCGTCCGCAGCCGGGTGCGCGAGGTCCGGGACTGGATCGACGCCGTCGGCGCCGGGCTCAACGAGGCCCAGCGCGAGGTCGGCCACGTCCTGGTGCCCGAGCTGCGCGACCGGCTGGACCTGCTCATCCGGCTCGGCCTGGCGCACCTGGAGCTGTCGCGCACCGCGCCGACGCTGTCCGGCGGCGAACTGCAGCGGGCCCGCCTGTCGGCGCAGATCAGCACGGCCCTGACCGGGCTCACCTACGTCTTCGACGAACCCGGCGCGGGTCTGCACCCGGCCGACAAGGACCACCTGTTCGAGCTCCTGCGCGAACTGCGCGACGCGGGGAACACGGTCCTGCTCGTGGAGCACGACCCCGACCTGATCGCCCGCGCCGACTGGGTCGTCGACCTCGGCCCCGGAGGCGGCCGGGACGGCGGCCGACTGATCGCGACCGGGCCGCCCGGCGAGATCGCCCGGCACCCGCGATCGGTGACCGGCCGCTATCTGAGCAGCCCGCACTACCGGCTGCGACGGGCCGAGCGGGCGCCCGACGACGCCGCCGGCTGGCTGGTGCTGCACGACGCGGCGGCGCACAACGTCACGGCCCGCGAGATCCGGATCCCGCTGAACCGGCTCACCTGCCTGACCGGGATCAGCGGCAGCGGCAAGAGCAGCGTGCTCAACCCGATCCTGGCCGACTCGGTGGCCGCCGCGCTGGCCGGGAAGCCGCCGGTCACGGTGGAGAGGATCTCCGGGCTGGCCGGCCTGCGCTGGGTGAGCGTGGTGGACCAGACCCCGATCGGCCGCACGCCCCGCTCCTGCCCGGGCACCTACACCAAGGCCTTCGACCTGATCCGGCAGCTGTTCGCCGACACCGGCCAGGCCAGCGGGCTGGGGAACGCCTCGGCGTTCTCCTTCAACTCGCCGGGCGGGAGATGCGAGACCTGTCAGGGCCTCGGCCGGATCAAGATGGACCTGGAGTTCCTCGGCGACACCTATCTCACCTGCCAGGCCTGCGACGGCCGCCGGTACGGCCCGGACGTCCTGGCGGTGACGTACCGCGGGCTGGCCGTCGACGAGGTGCTGGCGAGCACCGTGGCCGAGGCCGCCGAGGTGTTCGACGGGCCCGAACCGCTCGCCGCGCTCCTGGGGGCCATGGTGGACGTGGGCCTGGGCTATCTCACGCTCGGCGAGAGCGGCACGGCGCTGTCCGGCGGGGAGGCCCAGCGGCTGAAGCTGGCCAGGGCCGCACTCCGCGGCCGCCGGGGCCGCGATCCGGGTCTCGTCGTCCTCGACGAGCCGATCACCGGGCTGCACCCGGACGACGCCCAGCGGCTGATGCGGACCCTGGACCTGCTGCTGGAGCGCGGGCACACCGTGGTGATCGCCGAACACGACGTCCACGCGGCGGGCTGCGCGGACTGGATCATCGACATGGGCCCCGGAGCCGGGGCGGCCGGCGGCCGGATCATCAACGAGGGCGTTCCCGCGCGGGTCGCCCGCGGGACCGGGCCCACCGCGCCGTACCTGCGGCGGCTCCGGCTCGGCGCGGCCGATCGGCCCGGAGGCTGCTGACGCGCCCGGCCGGAGGCGGTGAGCCCGGACCCCGGGGGCGGTGAGCCCGGACCCCGGGGGCGGTGAGCCCGGACCCCGGGGGCGGACCGCGCCGTGCGGGAGTCCCGGTTCTCCGGCACGCGGGGTCCGGTGTCCCGGGAAAGACGGGACACCGGACCCATGCGGCCGGGTCGGCGGGCGGACCAGGATGCTTCCGTCGAGCGGAAGGGACGGGTCCGATGAGGACGAAGGAGATCGGCACGGAGGCCGCAGATCCGGCGGAGGCCTGGGAGTCGCGGGTGGCGTGGACGGCCCGCTGCGCGATCGAGGTCGCCTGCCTCCTGGCCACCCTCGTGGTCGTCTACGTGGTGTCGAGGTGACCCCGGGAGGAAGTGACCGCGGGATCGGGTACGGCGCGGCCGCGCGGGGACGGGCCGCGCCGTACCGGATCCGGGTCAGCCCAGGTCGGCGATGGCGGCGACCGGGCCGCCGCCGCTCGGGCCCTGGTGCACGGCGGCGACGCTCACGAACACCGCCGGGTCGCCGGTGACACTGGCCGCCACGCCGCCGACGGTGGCCTTGATCTGGCGGTGCCAGTGCACGTCGGAGTCGTCGAGCATGATGTTGCGGCGGCCCCGGACCATGCCCGAGGGGTCGGCCTCGCACTTCATGAAGACGTTGACCAGGCGGCCCTTCAGGTCGGAGGGGTGCGGGCGCTCGGGCAGGTCGATGCCGCTGGAGCGGATCGCCTCCCAGATGCCGTCGGCGTCCAGCGCGTCCTTCATCACCGAGTGGCCGATGCGGTAGCGCCCGCCGATGCCGCGCACGTTGCCGACGACCACGATCTGGGCGCGGTCGAGCTCGACGCCGCTGGAGCAGGACGCCACCGAGGAGTAGAGCGACAGGTCCCGGTGGATCTGCTCGGCGGCAGGCATCTCGATCTCCCCGAGGGCGACGGCGATGCCGAGCGCGGTGGTGGAGTTGGAGATGTCCATGGACGGGCCGGTGTCCTCGGTCACCACGTCCTTGCCGCGGGACTTGGCGTCGTTGATGGTGGCCAGGGTCAGCAGCGGCGTCTTGGTCTGGACGTAGTGGACGTCGGCGGGGTCGTCGATGCCGGCGACCTTCATGGCCTCGCGGACCCCGGCGGCGACCTTCTCCACCATGGCGGGACGGCCGATGTCCTCGGGCAGGATGACCTCGCTCATCGCGATGCCGACGCTCAGCCGCGGCTCGTCGCTCGGCTCGGCGTCCGCGGTGGTGGCGAATACGGTGGCGTGCGGGCTGAGCACGCCGTCGGTGCCGCCGGACCACACCAGCGGCACGCTCTCGGGCGACGGATGGCCCTTGGCGGCCAGCACCTCACGGAAGGCGCGGTCGGCCAGGATGCGGGTGTAGTCGTTCACGCCGCCGTTGCCCTCGGTCTTGCCGATCACCGCGAGCACCCGGTGCGCCTCGATCACCCCGTCGTCGATGAGCTTCTCCAGCCCGGAGGCGTCGGTCACGCTCTCGATGGCCACCTTGCGTACTTCAATGGGTTCCGGCATGAGCGCCGCCTTCCAGTCGGGTCCTCTTCATTTGCGCACCACTTCGTTCGCGCATTCATTTGCGCACAACGGTTCCGGCCTCTCCGGTGACCGCCGCTCCGATGTTCTCAAGTGAGGTGATCACGGCCTGGTCACCGCCGTACTCGACGAAGCGCAGCGCGGCCTCGACCTTCGGGCCCATGCTGCCCTCGGCGAAGTGCCCGGCCGCCTTCAACTCGCGCAGCTCGGGGGCGGTGATCGAGCCGATCGGGCTGGCCTGCGGCGTGCCGTAACCCACGACGGCCTGCGGCACGTCGGTGGCGATCACCAGCTTGGCGGCCCGCACGGTCCTGGCCAGCAGGGTCGCGGCCAGGTCCTTGTCGATGACGGCCTCTACCCCGGTCAGTCTGCCCTGCCCGTCGCGGATCACGGGCACTCCCCCGCCGCCCGCCGCCACGACGACGAACCCGGCGGCCATCAGCGCGGCCACCGCGGGCGCGTCGAGGATCTGCAGCGGCTCGGGCGAGGGGACGACCCGGCGCCAGCCCCGCTCGAAGCGCCGCCAGGTCTGGCCGAGCCCCTCGAACCGGCGGGCCTCCTCCTCGCTGAAGTAGCGGCCGATCGGCTTGACCGGGTCGAGGAAGGCCGGGTCGCGCGGGTCGACGAGCGTGCGGGTGACCACGACGGCGGCGCGTCCCTCCAGCGCGTTGAGCACGAGCATGCCGATCGTCGCCTGGGTCTGCGCCCCGCACCAGTCGAGCGGGACCGGGGGCACCACGTCCGCGGCGAGCTGGTTCTTCAGGATCAGGTTGCCCACCTGCGGGCCGTTGCCGTGGGTGAGGGTCACCTGATGGCCCGCGGCGACCAGCGCGGCGACGTGTCCCATCGCCCCCTCCACCGCGCGGCGCTGGTCGGCCGGGGAGGCGCTCCCGTCCGAGGCCGTCATGGCGTTGCCGCCGAGTGCGATCACCACACGTTCACCCACAGGGGCGACGGTAACGGCCCGCCCGTCCGGTCTCATGGGCACTTCTCGCCCAAGGAACCGCCGTTCTTCGGCAGGACTCAACGGGTGATCGTCCCCGGCGCCCACCTGGGAACCCACGGCCCCGACCTGGACGTCTATCCGGCGAGGACCCCCGGCCCCCCTCCCCCGCGGCCGGGACGTCATCCGGGCGGTGATCATGCAGTTCATCGATGTCACGGAGCTCGCCGGAGTGCGGTCGGTCGTCAGCACCTTCCGCCGTCCCGGGACACCGGTGCGGTTCGTCCTGTACCCCATGATCCATCTGGGCGAGGCGGGCTTCTACGCGGCCGTCACCGAGCATCTGCGATCCTGCGACATCGTCGTCGTCGAGGGGGTGGATCAGCGGTCCGCCCCCGTACGCGCGCTGACGGCCTCCTACCGCTGGCTGCGGGGAAGCGACCGGCTCACGCTGGCGGTGCAGCACATCGACTACGAGAGCCTCGGCGTCCGGATCGTCCACCCCGACATGACCCGCGAGGAGTTCCTCGACGGCTGGCGGCGCATCCCGCTCCGGTACCGGATCGCGGCGTACCTCCTGGTCCCCTTCTTCGTGGCGGGGATGCGCCTGTTCGGCACCCGGCGGTTCATCGCCAGGCACCTCACGAAGCAGGAGACCATGAGTCATCACTGGGGGCCTCTGGACGAGTGGGACGAGGGCCCGTTCGACGAGCTGGTCCTGCACCGGCGCGACCGGCTGCTGACCGAGGCCCTCGCCGCCCTCCACGAGGAGGAGCACCTGCGGCCGGTGACCGTCGGGGTGCTCTACGGCGCGGGCCACATGCCCGCCGTCGCCGACGCGCTCTGGGCGCTCGGCTACCGGCCGGTCAGCGCCGAGTGGCTCACCGTCTTCGAGTTCGTCTCCCCCGAGCCCGTCGAGCCCGTCGAGCCCGTCGAGTCAGGCTCTCCCGGGCCGCGCGACCGGGACGCCGGGCGGAAGTTGTCCGGTGGTGCCAACTTCGCCGGGCAAGCGGTGCGGCCACACCATAGAACCCCGGCGGTACGGCGGGACAGGCTGCTGTTCCGAGTTCCCGCGGAGCCCGGGCACCCCTGGTGGATCCCCGGGACCCCGCGCTCCGAGCCGCCGGAGGAGAGATCGTGGGCCAGCTCCGTCTCGGTCAAATCGCCGCGGTCGTCCTGTGCGCCGCAGTCGGGCTCGCGGTCCTCGTCTTCGCCGCCGACACCCTGGTGAACCGGGCGGCCGGGCCGCAGGCGCCCCCGTCGCCGACGGTGGACCGGGTCGCCGAGGCCGAGAAGATGGCCTCCGAGGGGCTGGACGAGGCCAACGACTTCGACTGCCGGCCACGCGAGAGCACGCCGTACCCGGTCGTCCTGGTGCACGGGGCCAAGAGCACCGGGGCGGTCACCTGGCCGGTGGCGGCGCCGTACCTGAGCAAGCAGGGATACTGCGTCTTCGCACTCGACTACGGGTGGAGCAGGTCGATCGAGGAGTCGGCGCGGACTCTGGGGATCTTCGTGGACGGCGTGCTCCAGGCGACCGGAGCCGAGAAGGTGGCCATCGTCGGGCACAGCCTCGGCGGGCTGGTGCCCAGGGCCTACATGCGTTTCGACGGCGGGGCGCAGAAGGTCGCCGAGCTGGTCACGCTGGGGGCCCCGCACCGCGACCCGACCGAGGAGCTGAGCAGGAGCTGCGGCTGGGAGACGGTCTGCGAGGAACTGCGGCCGGGCTCGAAACTGCTGGAGGCGCTCAACGCCCCGTCCATGATCGAGCCCGGCGTGAGCTACACCGCCCTCGGGCTGAAGGCCGAGCAGGAGGCCGCCTCGACCTTCATCGAGGGCCCGGACGACCAGGTCGCCAACCGCATGCTCCAGGACGACTGCCCCCTCAAGGGACTCGTCGAGGGGGCCATCGGGCACAACCTGGAGACGCTGGACCCGGTGATGCTCTCCTACGTCAACAAGGCGCTGGAGAGCCCGGGACCGCTGCCGGCGGACTACCGGCCGGACTGCTTCGCGCTCATCCTCTGAACTCCGCGCCCATCCTCTCGACGACCTCGGCGACCACCCGCTCCCGCAGGGGCTGCAGGTAGAAGTGGTCCCCGGGGAAGACCGTCAGCGAGAAGCCCGACTCCGTGCACGCCTCCCAGGACTTGGCCTGCTCGGCCGTGACGACCGGGTCGGCGTCGCCGACCAGGACGGAGATCGGGGCGCGCAGCGCGGGACCGGGGCGGGAACGGTGCCTCTCGACCAGCCGGAAGTCACCGCGGACGTAGGGGAGGATGAGCTCGCGCATCCCCGCGTGAGCGAGGACCTCCAGCTCGGTGCCGCCCAGCCTCTCCAGCTCGGCCAGCAGGCTGTCGTCGTCCAGCTCGGACAGCACGCGGCGCTCCCTGGGCTCGTGCGGCGCCGAGCAGCCCGACACGAGCAGCCGCACGGGAACGGTGCCGCGCGCCTCCAGCAGCCGCGCGACCTCGTAGGCCACCAGCGCCCCCATGCTGTGCCCGAACAGCGCCACGGGCCGGTCCAGCAGCGGGGCCAGCGCCCCGGCGACCGCGGCGGCGACCGCGTCCAGGCTCTCCGGGAGCGGCTCGCTGTACCGGTCGGCCCGGCCGGGCAGCTGCACGCCGTACAGCTCGACGGACTCCGGCAGCAGCGCGGGCCACTCGCGGTAGGCGGTGGCCGAACCGCCCGCGTGCGGGAAGCAGACCAGCCGCGTGGCCGCCGACGGGCGCGGGCGCGGGCAGCGCAGCCAGGTCATCGGATCACGCTCCCCGCCGTCGTCGTGCGTCCGATCGTGCGGGGAGTGCGCCCGGTCGTGCGGGGAGTGCGTCCGGCGGCCTGAGGGGTGGGACGGCGGTTCACTCCCCCATCGCCCTGATCAGGCTGTTGGGCCGCATGTCGGTCCAGTTCGTCTCGATGTACTCCAGGCATGCCTGCCGGCTGTCCTCTCCGAAAGCGACGGTCCATCCCGCGGGGATCTCCGCCCACGCGGGCCACAGAGAGTACTGGCCCTCGTCGTTGATCAGTGCGAGGTAGGAGACGTCGGGATTCTCGAAGGGGTTTGTCACTGCAGTTCCTTCCTGAGCAGCGCGGCGATCTCCGCGACCGGGCCGGGGTTGAGCATGCTCGCATGATCGCAGGCGATCGTGTGGTCCTCGATCGTTCCGGTGACGTAGGGCTTCCAGTCGGCGGCCGTGGGGCTGTCCGCCTCACGGCCGTGGGCGGCGGTGACGAAGAGCACGTCCCCGTCGAAGCGGCGCGGACGGTACTCCTGAGAGATCTTCACACCGTTGCGGTAATTGCGGTAGACCGCCAGCAGCGTCTGCTCGTCGAGGGCCGCGTACCGGTCCCCGCGCTCGCGCACGAACGCGACGACGTCGCCGATCTCCCCCGTGCCCTCGTAGCCGATCGCGGACAGCAGCTCGGGCAGCACGTCGCGCTCGTCGGGGGCGGCGTCCCGGCCCGGGTAGGCGTCCAGCAGCGCCAGCAGGCCGACCTCCTCGCCCTCCTCGCGCAGTTCGACGGCCATGGCGTGGGCGATCAGGCCGCCCATCGACCAGCCCGCCAGCAGGTACGGCCCGCGCGGCCGGACCCGGCGCAGGTGGGTGAGGTAGTCGCGGGCCATGGCCTCGATCGACGGGGCCGTGTAGTCCGGCTCGGACAGCACCCGCGCCTGGAAGGCGTAGACCGGCCGGTCGGGACCGAGGTGGCGCAGCAGGCCGGAGTACGGCCAGCCGAGACCGGCGCCCGGGTGCACGCAGAACAGGGGCGCCCCGTCGCCCGTCGCGCGCAGGGGCAGCAGGATCTCGCGTCCCGAGGAACCGCCGCGGGCCAGGGCCTCGACCGTCTGGCAGGCGAACACCTCGCGCGGGCTGATCGTCAGCCCTTCGCGCCGGGCGCGGGAGACGAGCTGGATGACCGCGATGCTGTCACCGCCCAGGTCGAAGAAGCCGTCGTCGACGCCGACCCGCTCCAGACCGAGAACCTCGGCGAACAGGCGGCAGAGCCGTTCCTCCCCGGGGGTCCGGGGCGGCCGCCCGGATGCCGATATATCCGGTTTCGGAAGGGCTGCGCGGTTCACCTTGCCGTTCGGGGTGAGCGGGAGGGCGCCCAAGGTGACGACCGCCTGGGGAACCATGTACTCGGGCAAGGTCCCCCCGGCGAAGGCCCGCAACTCCTCCGCCGATGCCGTACGGCCCGCAGCCGGTCCCGCGGGGACCACGTAGGCGACCAGGCGGTTGTCGTGCACGGCCACCGACGCCTGCGCGACCGCGGGGTGCCGGGACAGCACCGCCTCGATCTCGCCCGGCTCGATCCGGAAGCCCCGGATCTTGACCTGGACGTCGGTCCTGCCCAGGTACTCCAGCTCGCCGTCGGGCGTCCACCTGACCAGGTCCCCGGTCCGGTACATCCGCTCGCCCTCGCCGTACGGGCAGGCCGTGAACCGTTCGGCGGTCAGCCCCGGACGGCCGAGGTAGCCGCGGGCCAGGCCCGCGCCCGACAGGTACAGCTCGCCGGGTGCGCCCGGCGGGACCGGCCGCAGGAAGCGGTCGAGCACGTGGGCGCGCATGCCGTCCATGGCCCGGCCGATGGGCGGCGCCGTACCGCCCGCCTCGCGGACGGCGTGGTAGGTGGCGTAGGTGGTGGCCTCGGTCGGCCCGTAGACGTGGCCGAGCAGGGTGTCCGGGCAGGCCTCGCGGACCCGGCGCATGGCCTCGGGAGAGGCGGCCTCGCCGCCGGTGAGGACCTCCCGCAGGGACGCGAAGGCGCCCGGGCTCTCCTCCGCCACCACGTTGAACAGGGCGGTCGTCAGGAACAGCGCGGTCAGGCCGTGCTCGGCGGCCAGGCGCGCGATCGCGTCCGGGTCGAGCTCTCCGGGAGGGGCGACGACGACCGTGCCGCCGGTCAGCAACGGCACCCAGATCTCGTAGGTCGAGGCGTCGAAGGCGTGCGGCGAGTGCATCAGCACGCGGCGGTGCCCCTCGTCCCACCGGTGGTCGGCGGCCAGGGCGAGGACGTCCCGGTGCCGTACGGCCACGCCTTTGGGGATGCCGGTCGAGCCGGAGGTGTAGATCACGTAGGCGAGCTGGTCGGGATGGACGCGCACGTGCGGGTCGTACTGCGGCACGAATCCCGGTTCGTCGTTCAGCGCGAGAGCGAGCGGCGAGTCCGGCCCGGGAGCGGGGGCAGAGGCTGGGGCCGGAACGGAGGCTGGGGCCGGGGCGGAGGCGGAGGCGGAGGCGGGGGCCGGGATAGCCCGGCCGCCGGGGTACGGCTCGTCCACGCGGACCACCGCGGCGCCGTGGGCGAAGCCGGGCTCGCGGTCGGTGATCAGGACGGGCGCGCCGGTGTCGGCCAGCACCCAGCTCATCCGGTCGGGTGGATAGCCGTGGTGGATCGGCACGTACGCGCCGCCGGCCTTGGCGACGGCCAGCGTCGCCACGACCACCTCGGCCGAGCGTTCCAGCAGGACCGCGACCGGCGTCCCGGCCCGCACCCCGAGGTCGGTCAGCCGGTGGGCGAGGCGGTTGGCCCGCCCGTTGAGTTCGGCGTAGGTCAGGGAGACCCCCGCCGCGCGGACCGCCTCGCCGTCCGGATCGCGCTCCACGCGGTCGGCGAAGGCGCTGACGATGTCCGCGTGCGCCGGGGTGGTCGTACCGCCCGCCTCCCCGGAGCCCTGCGCCGTGACCAGGGCGCGCTCCTCGCCGGAGAGGAGGTCCAGCCTGGCCAGCGGCAGGTCGGGGTCGGCGGCGACGGCCTTGAGCACCCGGGTCAGCCGGTTGAGCAGGCGCAGGGCCTCGGCGCGGGGGAAGACGTCCTGGCGGTGGTCCAGGCGCAGCGACAGCCGCCTGCCCGGTACGACGGCCAGAGCCAGCGGATAGTGGGTGGCGTCGCTCCCGGCGGCTCCGGCGAGCCGCAGCCCGTCGCCGACCTCGGCCGCCGCGGTGTCCAGGGGATAGTTCTCCAGGACCGTCATGGTGTCGAACAGCGGGCCGGAGCCGTGCAGGCGCTGGATCTCGGCCAGGCCGAGGTGGTGGTGGGACAGCAGCTCGGCCTGCTCGGCCTGCAGCCGCGTCAGGAGCCCGGCCAGGCTCTCCTCCGGGCGCAGCCGTACCCGCACCGGGAGAGTGTTGATGAACAGCCCCACCATCCGCTCCACGCCGGGCAGCTCCGGCGGGCGGCCGGAGACGGTGCCGCCGAAGACCACGTCGTCGCGGCCCGACAGCAGGGCCAGCAGCATGGCCCACGCCCCCTGGATCGCGGTGTTGAGGGTGAGGGAGCGTCCGCGCAGGGCGGCGTCGAGGCGGCCGGTGAGGTCCTCGCTGAGGTGGGCGCGCACGCGTCCCGGGTCGGCCGGCGGCCTGCCCGCGAGGTCGGGGGCGACGAGGGTGGGCCCGTCCAGGCCGCTCAGGGCGCGGGCCCAGGCCTCACCCGCGGCGCCGCGGTCCTGCCCGGTGAGCCAGGCCAGATAGTCCTTGTACGGCGGAGCGGGCGGGGGCTCGGCCCCGGTGTACAGCGCGAGGAACTCCGCCGCCAGCAGCGGCGTGGACCAGCCGTCCAGCAGGATGTGATGGTTGGTGAAGATCAACCGGTGCCGGCCCGGCGCCGTCCGCACCAGGGCGAACCGCAGCAGCGGCGGGCAGGCCAGGTCGAAGCGGCGGGCGCGTTCTTCGGCGGCCACCTCGTCGGGATCCCGTCCGGAGATCTCCCGCCAGGGCACCTCGACGCGCCGGTGGACGAGCTGGACGGGCTCGCCGTTCGCCCGCTGCCGGAAGGAGGCGCGCAGGTTCGGATGGCGGGTGAGCAGCCGGGCCGCGGCGCCCGCGAGCCGGTCGGCGTCGAGGGGGCCCTCCAGGTCCAGGACGAGCTGGGCGGTGTAGACGTCGGGCGCGGCCTCGTCGAACGTCGCGTGGAAGTACAGGCCCTGCTGCAGGGGTGACAGCGGCAGGATGTCCTCGAGCTGGGACGCCGGGGCGGTCTGGACGGCGGGGGTCACGGGAGTCACGGAATCGATGGTCATCGGGCGCTCCACTCCGCGTCCAGTTCCGCCGCGAACGCGTCGATCTCTTCCTGGCTGAGGGGGACCAGCAGATCCGACGGGGTCAGGCCGCCTCCGGTGTGCAGGGACAGACCGGTCAGCGCGGCGGCCCACGCCTCGGCCAGCTCCCTGACCTGCTCCGGCGTGTACAGGCGGCCCGCCCAGGACCAGGTCGCCCGCAGGCACGGCCCCTGCGGGGTGTCCCGCGTCAGGGCGTTGACCTCCAGGGCGTGCGGCAACGCCAGGGCGGGGTCGTGCCCGCCCGCCGCCTCGGCCTCCTCCGCCGGGGCCCAGTCCGTCCCCGCGGGGGCCTCGACCCGGCCGAGATAGTTGAAGGCCAGCTCGGGGACGGGGCGGGCGGCCAGCTCGGCCGCGGTCCCGGGGTCGAGGTGGCGCAGCAGGCCGTACCCGATGCCGTTGTCGGGGATGGCCCGCAGCTGCTCCTTGACCCGCTTGATCGCCCGGGCGGCCGTGTCCCCGGACAGGTCGTCCCAGTCCGCCGGGCCGGGATCGAGCCGGACCGGGTACATGGTCGTGAACCAGCCGACCGTCCTGGACAGGTCCACCTCGGGGAAGATCTCCTCCCGCCCGTGACCTTCGAGGTCGAGCAGGACGGAGGCGTCACGGCCGGTCCATCTGGCCACGGCGAGGGCCAGCCCGGCGAGCAGCACGTCGTTGACCCGCCCGTGGAAGGCCGCGGGCAGCCGGGTGAGCAGGGGCTCGGTGACCTCGGGGGGCAGCTCCACGGTGAGGTGCCGCTGGGTGCCGAAGGTGTCCGTGCCGGGGTCCAGGGTTGCGGCGCCGGTGTCCCCGTTTCCGTTGTCGTCGCCGTCTCCGTCCAGGGTGCGGATCCACAGATCGAGTTCACCGGTCCTGTGGCGGGCCTCGTCGTGCAGGCGCCGCGCCCAGGTCCGCAACGACGTCACCACCGGCGCCAGCTGCGGCTTCCGCCCCTGCCGTACCGCCGTCCAGGCCGCGAACAGATCCGGCAACAGGATCCGCCACGACACCCCGTCCACGCACAGATGATGAACCGTCACCACCAGCCGCCCCGAAACCCGCGGCCCGGCATCCAACCACGCCACCTGCACCATCCGCCCACCGGCCGGATCCAGCCGGGTACGCGACCACGCCGCCTGCTCGGCCACCACCCCCGCCCACCCCTCGTCCCGGACCGCCTCTTCCGCCCGCCCTTCTCCGGAGACCGGGTCCTTCCCTCGCCCGGCCGTCGCCGTGATCAGGGCATCGCCGACCTCCACCCGGCGCACGCACCCGTCCGCCCGCACCGACCCGACCGGCAGCACCTCCAGCCCGGCGTCGAACCCGCGTCCCGCACCCGGAGAATCGCCGGAAGGACCGCCGTCCGCAGAGGCGGCCGGCTCCCCGGCGTCACGCCAGATCAGCCGCAGGGCGTCATGGCGGTCCAGTACGGCCTGCAGCGCGGCGGTCAGATGGTCCAGTCCCAGATCCGGCGGCACCCGCAACACCACCGTCTGGCTGAAGCCGCCGATCGGCCCCTGCCGCTCGGCCAGCCAGTGCATGATCGGCGTCGGACGCACCGGCCCGACCCCGGCGCCCTCCGGCTCGCTCACCACACCGGCGTGCGCCTCCTCGACCGCCACCGAGGCCAGCCCCCGCACGCTCTGGTGGGCGAACACATCGCGCGGCGCGATCACCAGGCCCGCCGCCCGCGCCCGCGCGACCAATTGGATCGCGCTGATGCTGTCCCCGCCCAGATCGAAGAACCCGTCCTCGACCCCGACCGAGGCCACCCCCAGCACCTCGGCGAACAACCCGGCCAGCACCGCCTCCACCGGCGTCCCCGGCTCCCGGCCGCCCCCGGCCATCC